>NC_009483.1:2560000-3815000 GCF_000016745.1 Geotalea uraniireducens Rf4
AGCCGGCCACGTCCTTGACCACCTTGCCGCCGGTGCGTAGCAGATCGCCATTGGCCAGTACCGTCTCCAGCCCCATGACATAGTCGGCTGTGACCCCGTATTTCAGGCCGCGAAGCCCTCCCGAGTTCTCGGCAACGTTCCCCCCCATGGTGGAGATGTTCATGCTCCCCGGATCAGGCGGGTAAAACAGGCTCCGCGACTCCACCTCCCGGTGCAGGGCACTGGTGACCACCCCCGGCTCAACGGTGGCCGTCAGGTTTTCCTCATCGACCTCGATGATGCGGTTCAGTCGGCTGGTCTGCATCACCACACCGGCATTGACCGACAGGGAGCCACCCGACAGGTTGGTGCCCGAGCCGCGGGGAGTAACGCTCACCCCGGCATCATGGCAGAGCCGCAGAATGCGGCTGACGTCTTCCGCCGTTGCCGGCAGAACAACTGCTCCCGGCAGGCTCTCGATCTCCGGCGTCGAGTCGTAGCCGTAGACCGCCAGCGATTCCCGATCGCTCAGGGTGTACTGTTCGCCGACGATGGTCTGCAGCTCTTTGATGAATGATGGTTCCATATATTCTCCGTCCACGTAGGGGGCGCCCACCTGTGGTTGCCCTTTTCACGGGCGGCCACGGGTGGCCGCCCCTACAGTATTTCCTTTACGGGATCATCCACTGGAGGACATACGCCTGCAGATAGACGATGATACCCACCACTATGGTCAGGAAGATCGAGTGTTTCAGCGTGAAGCGGAACAGGGTGCCCTCTTCGCCCACCATGCCGCAGGCGGCGGTAGCCACGGCCAGAGACTGGGGCGAGATCATCTTGCCCATGACGCCGCCGCTGGTGTTGGCCGCGCCGGTCAGGATCGGGTTCAAGCCGAGCTGTTCGGCGGTGGCCTTTTGCAGGCCGCCGAAGAGCACGTTACTGGATGTATCGGAGCCGGTCAGGAAGACCCCCAGCCAGCCGAGGAAGGGGGCGATGAACGGGAACCAGTGGCCGGTCTTGGTGAAGACGAGGCCGAGGCAGTTGGTCATGCCCGAGGTGTTCATGACGTAGGCCAGGCCGAGCACCGAGGCTACGGTGAGTGCCGGGAAGCGCATGTCGTAGAGGGTCTTGCCGGCGATCTTCATGGTATCTCCCATACCTACACCGCAGAGCAGCGCGGAGAGGAAGGCGGCAATCAGGATGGCGGTGCCGGCGGCGGACATGAAGTTGAAATTGTACTTGGCTGCCAGCTTGATCGGCAGCTGGTCGGCGACCGCCTTTTCGAGGGGTTTGAACTGGTCCTTCTTGGCGCCGTTGATCTTCACCAGTTCGCCGCAGAGCTTCTTGGTTTCGGTCATCTTCTTGGAAACCAGGTCGCAGGCCTGGAGGCGCTCGTCGGTCAGCACCGCGCCTTTGCCCGCAAGGCCTGTTTCAACCGGCAGGAAGGCATCCTCAAGCCCCTTCAGCTCCTTAAGTTTTGCAGCCAGCTCGGCCTGTTTCGGATCGGTCGGGGAGAGGGTGGCCAGCTGCTTGTCGATCTCCTCGTTCACCTTGGCGATCTTCTTGAGACCATCCTCGGGCTTGGAGACCTTCTTGACGATCATATTATCCAGGCCGGCCACGGTGATGACCACTTTGCTCTTGTCAAGCTGGGCCTTGATGGAGGGGATGCCCCACAACAGCACCATCACGGTCAGGGCCAGATAGGGTGACCAGGCGCGGAACACCTCGCCGGCGGTATAGTGATGCTGCTCGACACCTTTGCTGGCCGCTTCGTGGTCGAAGACGTAGTTCTCTTTAGGGCTCCAGACGCGCAGCAGCAGTACCAGGGCAGCCATGGCAGCCAGGGAGGAGATGATGTCGGGGAGATAGGGGCCGAGGTAGCTGGCGGTGGCCCACTGGCAGACGGCAAAGGTGACGCCGCAGGTAATGATGGCCGGCAGCACTTCGATGGTCTTCTTCCAGCCGACCATGATCATGATCACGTAGAACGGAATGACAACGGAGATGAAGGGGAGCTGGCGGCCGACCATGGTGGAGAGTTTCATCATGCCGTCGTCGCCGTAGCCCATGACGCCGGCCAGGGCTACTACCGGGATACCGATGGCGCCGAAGGCAACCGGCGCGGTGTTGGCGATCAGGCAGACACCGGCGGCATAGAGCGGACGGAAACCGAGACCCACCAGGGTGGCTCCGGCAATGGCTACCGGCGTGCCGAATCCTGCGGCGCCCTCGATGAAGGCGCCGAAGCAGAAGGCGATCAAAAGTGCCTGAATACGACGGTCCGCGGTCACGCCGGCCAACGAGGCCCGGATGATTTCGAACTGCCCCCCCTTGACGGTAATGTTGTACAGGAACAAAGTGGTGATGACGATGTAGAAAACCGGGAAGAGGCCGAAGGCCGCCCCCTGCATGAAGGCGAGACCGGCCAGCTTGGCCGGCATCCCCCATACGGCAATGGCGATGGCAACGGCAGACACAACTGCCAGTGGTCCTGCCTTGTGGGCCTTCATCTTCAGCACGGCGAGACAGACGAAAATTACCACGAGTGGAATGGCAGCAACCAGTGCCGACAAACCGAGACTTCCTCCTACCGGGGTGTAGCTCTGAATCCAGGGCATGACAGTTCTCCTCTCTTTACTCTGCTCTGTTGGGGTTGACGGGTATGGTTTCGTTTATGTTTCGAACTTTATTCAGGTGGCCTCCCATTTCTTGCCGTAAGCCTCAACATGCTATTTGGCATCTTCTGAAACCAGGTTAAATGCGGTGCATATACCTGCAATCAAACCCGGTTATACATGTTGGTATTACCATTTATCCTTTATTCCAAACAACTGTCAAGTATTTTTTCTTGCAGCACCGTCTACCCATTGACTGGCCTACATTTATTAAATACCATGTTTTGTAATATGGTATTACAATTTAAAAACGAGGGAGGCACCGATGCTTGATAAATTCCATATTGCAGCAGAAGCTGCAGGCGCAAACGTAAAACGGTTTCCCCTTCCACACCTCCCGCCAATAGCAGAGACCCCTTTCCGGGACCTGGTGCGGGAACGAGGAGCGAGAGAAAAAGTAAATGTAAGCACACAAAAAAACGGCCGCTCCAGTTTCCCGGAACGGCCGTTTTAGCAATTTTCACCAGCTTCGCTGCGTTACTACATGATCGCCAGGTTCTCCACAGTGAGCGTCCCGTCGCTGACCGTCAGCGAACCTTGCAGGGTGGTGAAGCCGGACCTGTTCGCGTAGGCGGCATCCCACCCACCTTGTATGGTCACACTCACCTGCCGATTACAGTCGAGACTTTCGACAAAACTGCCGACTGACGTAAGAAGTAGCTGCCCATTGTCTGCAGCGGCATTGTAAGCGGTCTGGAGGCTGGCGGGTGGCGTAATGCGATAGATCCCCTCCTCAAGGAAAATGACAGGACTAACGATCGTTGTGAGGTTCCCTGCCTGGTCCAGGAGTCTTACCCATACCTGAATCCCGTACCGCGCAGGGGGAGATCCAGGACCGGATGACTAGCGGAGTTCAAGGTTATCCGCAAGGCGGCGCTCCGGGCGCCATCCGCTGTGGGGGAGAAAGCCACGTTGACCGTGCAGCTCCCACTGGGCGCCAAGGTCGGCGTAAGGCTGCCGCAGCTCCCCGGAGTGACGCTGAACTGTCCGGCGTCCGTTCCGGCGACAGCGATGGAGCTCACCGCCAGACACATCGCACCGGTATTGCTGATGATGAAAGAATGAAACGCCGATGTATAATACCCGGCGGTGAAATATTTTCAAGAAAATATAATTATACGCAACTAATCACCAATCACTGACGGCTTGTCGGCGACCGGATGCTTTGGCGAAAAAAAGCCCGCCGATAAAGGCGGGCAATCTACAACATGGAGGTAGCTCGACTGGAATATATCAACGTTAGCTGGCAAGGCCGAAACCAAACAATTTTCACGCAACGGCGCAACGACGCAACGTTTAAAAACCAAGAACCAATAATTTGTTTAAAAGCCTTTCGTTGCGTCGTCGCGTGAGTCAAGTTTCCCCCTGTGTCAGAATAGTTGTCGCCTCAGATGGGTTGTTTAGCCACGGTCTTTCGAGCTGAATTGCAACGAGCGTAGCGAGCTTGCGATTCAGCTCGAAAGACCGGGACCGGCAAAAGCCGGCGACCCGTATTTTTTCAACATCTGGGGGCAGCAAGGATCTATAATGACATACACACAAGGATTCAAATCCAGCCTGGTTCGCAAGATGGCCTGCCCTAATGGCGTCTCGGCCTCAGCTCTATCCCGAGAAGTGGGAATTCCCCAACAATCACTCTCTCGCTGGCTTCGAGACGCAAATGTCGTGAATGAATCTGGTAACTCCCCAATTTCTGAAGCACCATGGAGAACAATGTCCCCAAAGCGCCCACAAGACAAGTCTGCCGAAGAAAAGCTCAAAATCGTCATCGAAGCCGAGACGGTTGCCGAAGATCAACTTGGCGCCTTCCTGCGTCGCAATGGAATTCATGAAGCACAGTTACGCGAGTGGCGCGCCATGATGCTTTCGGGGCTGCAAAAACCGTCTCGGCCTTCCTCAAAAACATCAGAGGAAACTCGCAAAATTCATGCACTGGAAAAAGAATTACTGCGCAAAGATAAAGCATTGGCCGAGGCCGCCGCGATTTTGATCCTCAAAAAAAAAGTCCAATCGATCTGGGGGGGCGAGGACGAGCCCACGGACAAGAGGAACGGCAGATGATCGGGCAACTTATTGAAGAGGCAACCCATTCCGGAGCGAGACTTGAATCGGCCGTTGTCGCCATCGGGCTGAGCATTCGCACGTTCCAGCGTTGGAATCTCCAGGATGACGGAGCAGATCGGCGACATGGGCCAGTCGCAGAACCGGCGAACAAGCTGGCTCCGTCGGAGCGGCAGAACATCATCGATATTGCAAACTCCCCGGCGTTTCGGGATATTTCGCCGAAACAGATCGTGCCGCAATTGGCCGATCAGGGAATATACGTGGCGTCGGAATCGAGTTTCTACCGGGTGCTCAAAGACGATGGGCTGATGACTCACCGGGAACCCTCCCGGCCCGCCACCAGCCGCAAGCCAAAAGAACATGTGGCTACCGGTCCTTGCCAGGTCTGGTCATGGGACATCACCTACTTGAAGAGCCCGATTCTTGGGCAGTTCTTTTATCTCTACATGATCATGGATGTCTGGAGCCGCAAGATCGTAGCGTCCACGGTGTTTTTAAAAGAATCCAATGACTATAGCGCCAGGCTGTTTCTGAAAGCCTGTATCAGGCTCGGCATCAATCCGGAAGGCCTGATTCTTCACTCCGACAACGGCGGCCCGATGAAAGGGGCGACCATGCTGGCTACTCTCCAGCGCCTGGGCGTAATTCCTTCCTTCAGCAGGCCACAGGTCAGTGACGACAACCCTTTCTCAGAAGCGCTGTTCCGAACCATGAAATATAGACCTGGTTATCCGAGTCGGCCTTTTTCAAGTCTGGCAGCGGCCCAGACTTGGGTTGATGGTTTCGTCGCTTGGTATAACACGGAGCATCTGCACAGCGGCATTCGCTTCGTCACCCCGGACGATCGCCACTTCGGCCGGGAGAAAGCCATCCTGTTAAACCGCCGGGAGATATACGAGAAGGCCCGGCAACAAAACCCAAACCGCTGGTCAAAAAACATCCGAAACTGGGAGCCAGTGGAAACAGTTTATCTTAACCCTGAACCAACGGCGGAAGTCGAACTTCTTGACGCCGCATAAAAATTCAACAGAGGCGACAACTACCTTGACACCCGCCGGTTTTGCTTTAACATTTTGCTCTTGAATATCACGGTTTCCACAGGTACATGAAACCCGCGTCCGACAGCATTTCCAGGCCGTCCCCGTTGATGCTGATGAGACTGAGGGCTTGGTTGGCTGCGTCCGCTTCGCCCGAATAGATGGTCCCCCGGTAGCTGCCGGGCCGATAATAGCTGATGACCCTCGCCTGCTCGATGTTGCCGGCCTTTTTCACTGCGGACACGGTATCGTCCAGGTAGCCGATCCGGTCAATGAGCTTCGCCTGCAATGCCTGCTCTGCCGTATAGATGCGCCCGTCAGCCAGGATTTCCAGCTCTTTGCGCTCCAGTTTATTGCCTGGCCTTGCCTGGACCACATCCACAAAACGGCCGAAGAGCCGGTTGATGACATCCTGGATGATCTTTTCCTCTTCAGGCGTGGCCGGCCTGAACGGCGAGAGCATATCCTTCTTGTCGCCCGACTTGACGGTATGTTCGCTGACGCCGATCTTGGTCAGAAGCCCCTCCACCTCGAAGCGCATCAGCAACACGCCGATGCTTCCCGTGACAGCAGTGGGATGGGCGCTGATTTCATCGGCAGCAGTCGCCACGTAGTACCCCCCCGATGCGCCGATACCCATGATGCAGGCGTAGACCGGCACTTTCTTGCGCGCTTTGAAGGCAAGTAACTCATGGTGGATGATGTCGCTGGCGGTCACCGTGCCGCCGGGCGAGTTAATCCTGACGATGACCCCGGCGATGTCGTCGTCCTTTTCCGCCTTTTGCAACGCCTCCTTGACCTCTGCCACCATTGACGGTTTTTGCTTCAGCCGTCCACCCTTCTCCTTCTCGGTGATGATCCCGCTTATGTCGAGCAGGAGCAGCTTTGGCTTCCCCTCCCCTTCAATGACCGTTTCCCGAAGAGGACTGACCGGGTGCATCAATCCCACGTTGAAAAGTGTGCAGCCGTTCAGAAGGAGAGCAAGGAGAACCATCCCCAACCAAAGTGAGTTTCTTGCCATATACGTTCCCTCCATCTATCAGGTTTTGAACTGCGCTTATCAGGTCGTATCCCATGTTCTCCGCACTGACGGGCTTTCACTTTCGTTATCCCCGTTCCATCTCCTCCGCCCTCGCCTTCAGAAACTGCAACTCATTCTCAATGTCGGCGACAAGCTCAGCTTCTGTCGACACAAGTCCTTCCACTTTGAACGATTTCCGCTCCAGCTCAACGGCAATCTGCAGGTCGACCGGTGCCATGGGGTTCTGCACCGAGGTGGGCACCAGCCGGGTAATGAGTCGCCCCTCGTAAATGGGGTGCTCCAGCAACTCATGGGTAACGCGGTTTTCATTTTCCTCAGGAAGAATCCTCTCCCGCACGCGCTTCCCTTCCCACAGCATCTCCCTGACTACCCCCCCGGCTGAACGCTCCACGATCCGCGCCGACTCCACGCCATGCAGATAATTCTGCGGGTTCTCCACCCGGTCCATGAGTATCTTCCAGATCGTAGCCGGCTGGGCGTGCACCAGGGTTTGAAATGTGTTGATCAGCATCTGTCACCTCCACGGCAAAGATTTAAACACGCTAACAATAATACCATTGTTTTGAACTTTTTCGCTGCCAGGAGTCTGTCGGACTTAGGGAATCGTAGTAAATGGTTTATGTGGTGCGGAAGGGGATGAAAACATGGCCCGGGAGACGGGCCATGTCAGGATTACGCGTCTCGGCGGATCAGTTCACTGTGATATCGAGGCTCCCTTCCCACAGGCCATGGAGGTTGCACTGCTGTTTCGCCACCAGGGTCACCTTACCCGACGGCACGGCTTCCTTTGGGACCACCACGGTAAAGGCGACCTTGGGCTTGAGATACCCCTTAGGCTGCAGATCTACCCTGCCTGCCGGCTCGTTGCCGATGTTCAGTTCAATGGACCCGATCCAGTGGCTTGGCCCCATGACGTGGAGGGTCTCGCCGACCGCTACCTCGACGGTGAACGGCTCCCCGGCCTTCACCGTCGACGGAGCGGTAAGCACCGGCGCATGCGATTTCTCCAGTCCGCTCTTTTTGGCTGGGTCCTTCGCCCGGTTGATCCCTGCGAAAAGCGACTGGTCCACCTGGGCAGGGAAATAATATTCGGCCGCAAAGGCCGTCCCGGCAAACCCCGCAGCCACGGAACCGGCGACCGCGGTTTTCAAAAATGTCCGTCTGTCCATTCTCTGCCTCCTTAGCGAAGCCGCAACTCACAAGAGCGACGGCACGATATTGATTTCTTCAAATTCTAACGCGCGGAAGAGGTAAGTCAATACGGGTGTAATGCCCTCTTTTCCATGTCTGCGCCCACTTCACACTTCTCTTTTCCTTTCATTTCCTATTTCCATGGAATGCGCTAATCTTGTTTCATGCAGATGCTCTGGCTTCCCATAACATTGCTGTGCGCCTTTTCCCTTGCCACCAGCGACGCCCTTACCAAAAAGGCACTCGCTGCCCGGTACAACGAATATCTCGTTGCCTGGCTCCGGCTCCTCCTGATGCTCCCTCCCCTCACCGTCCTTCTGCTGTCGACCCCAAAGCCAACCCTCGGACCGGAGTTCCTGCTGACGATTCTAATTGCCCTCCCCCTCGAACTGGTGGCTCTAATCCTCTACATCAAGGCGCTCAAACTCTCGCCACTCGGGTTGACGGTGCCGTTCCTGGCGCTGACACCACTCTTTCTACTGGTAATACCCTACCTTCTTCTGGGGGAGCGGATCTCCTTAACCGGCGGGATCGGCGTCCTCTTCATCGCCGCGGGAAGCTATGTCCTCAACCTGAGCAGACACGGCAACGGTATTCTGTCTCCTTTCCGGGCGATCCTCAAGGAGCGAGGATCTCTCTGCATGATCGGGGTCGCCGTCCTCTACAGCTTCACCGCCACCCTGAGCAAAAAGGCGATCTCCGTCTCGTCCCCGCTCTTTTTCGCCAGCTTTTATCCGATGCTGGTTTTTCTCTGCTTGACGCCTGTGGCACTCTGGAAAGGGCGAAACGAATTGAGGTTCATGAAACAAACGGGGATTATGCAGGCAGCCCTGTTTCCGGCGTTCTTCAGTTTTGTGGAAACCATCACCGGAGTAGTTGCCTTGAGTCTGACCAACGTTGCGTACATGATCGCGGTAAAACGCCTGAGCCTGCTTATGGGGATACTGTACGGATACTTTCTGTTTCGGGAGGATGGTCTGGGAGAGCGTCTTGCGGGGGGAATATTGATGATTGCGGGAGTCGCGCTGATCGTGATCGGGGGAAGATAAAACCGCAGCTCCCAAGGGTTCCTACAGGAGTTGCACCTCGCTGACCCGAACGATCAGCATCTCCTGGCGATAGCGAGCAGCCAGTTCCTCCCGGTAGCCCCGCCACCAGTCCTGGTCCAGTTGCTCCGTCATCACTTCATAGATGACGATATCATCATGTACCGTCGTGGTACTGGTTTCCTTCCATAACCCCTTTGCAGGAGAGCGGACATAGGTGGTAAGACCGCCGAAACGTTCCGTCAGTTCGTCCCGCACCAGTTCAAATTCATGCTGAGGAAAAGGCTTCCCCTCATTATCGTAGAGCGGCAACAGTATCTGGATAAGATGCATGATTTCCTTCTGTTCGTGCATGCAATGGGTATGGAACATTGTACCGCATTTTGCGGAGATTTTAGTCGGATCGCCTTCCAAAAGTGAGAAATGGAACAGAAATGGCCTGCGAGTGCAGGCCATTCAATGAAAGCATGGAATTCAAACAGGTGCGAAAACCTGCCGATATTTCACAGGGGGCCGGTTGATTTTTTACTGAAGAGCATGATGTACGCTAAAAAAGTGATACAGAGAGCGCCGATAAAAACAGCTGCAATCTCGAGCCCAAACTTGATAGTTGAAAATTCCATGGTCAATCCCTCCAAGGTGTTAGTGATTACTGCGGGTGACCATTTAGATAACATCATCATGTTACAGGGGGATTATGGAATGGCAAGGATCTTATGACATGTCGTAAGCTTGATTATAGCAGTAGATAGACAAGAGCGTCCCACCACGAATTTATGAAATACGCATCTTCTTCGGTTTGTTTAAACAAATATTTATTGTTCCGTATTCTCCAAAAAGATAACTTCGTTGCTCCCTTCCGGATGAGGCTTTACATGGACATGCAGAAACGCCTCGTAAGAAGGATAAATACCCATTGTGCTATACGCGTCAATGCCCTTGTCCTTTACATTCAGGTCCGTCCGCCAACAGGTTACTACCTGTCCGGTGTGAAAGATTACCCCATCGAGAACTCTTCCGGTGCCGCTGATGCCCGAGGGGTCGATTTTCCTAACAAGGGTGAAAAGCTTCGGATTTGCTTCCATGTGTCACCTTCCTATTCTACAGAACTTCTGTTTATGGCGAGTGCGCAAGTATATCCACCAGCGTCATTGATAAAGTCGTAGACCATAATTGGTGGGTCGCTTTTCGGTAAGAGCAAACGCCCACATTCAATAGCAACGGGAGCTGGCACTGCGCAAAACAGATGGATTGGCTTATTGTGCCCATTGTTTGTGCGCAAAATTTCCAGCAAACGCCTATACTCATAGCTGAACGTCTTGAGTTTTGATCGCTTAGAAAGAAAATCACGGCTAGGATTAGCCACCGATAATTCATAGCAATTATATTCATCTCCCATAACCGCAGAGACAGTAGACTTGTTAACACTGCTGCTTATGGAGATAATTACAGCTGTCTTTGCATCAGGGTCGTGTTCCTCCGGGCCACACAAACTATAATACTGTTCAGAAAGTTCTTCTGGACTTTCCTTCCATTTCCAGTCATCGGTTTTAAGATGTCTTTGGTAGAGGTCAACAGTCCTTTTATCACCAATAAGATTACCTAAAAACACCAGCAGTGGAATTGGTGCCAATGCAAAAACAGAGATATGATTGAATTCTCTCCTTTTGACGCCTTGGTTAAAAATCTCATCGAACTTTGTTTTGATAATTCGAGATAAGAATGGCCAGTATCCTTCACCTGTTTCTTTTTCCGGTATATCTGACAAATCGATTATGTACGCATTTTCGTCAGCTGGGTACTTAGGTAGAATTGCCTGAAAAGCATGCGCCTGGTCGATATGGAAAGTTTTTCCGGCAATTGGCGCTTGGAAAATAAGGACATGGGTCTTTGAGTCTTCTTGTATTCCAGTAAGCACCTTGATTCTTTTTTCGTGCTCTGTTTTGTATTCACGAAGCAGTGCAACTGGATACTTCGGTACGTGTTCAATGCTGTCAATAATTTTACCGTGTTTTCTGCATGTAAGCATTAGATTCGAAATATCAGTTGCAAGGCGAAAAGAGTCAACGGGGTTCCCTCTTGGGCCGTTCGGTTCATAGGCGATAATATGAGAAATGACCGCCAGGTTGTCGTGCAGTTTGGTTAAATCATCAGAATATAAAATGTCATTACAGCCGCGGAATTGGCAACGTCCGGCTGCTCGTGCCCAAAGCTGATTGACAACTTTGTCGGGAATTTTTATGCGACCTGCTTTCTTCTTTTTTTCTGGCACTTCTGCCATAAACCCTCCATTACAATAATTTCAGCATTGTAATCGTTCTCGAACGTCTGTGCCCCTCCCACATCCGCATCTCAGAGGTGCCGACAATCAGAAAGAAGAGACTATCGCTGTCGACTATGTCATTTTTCAACTTCCTTTTCCAGTTGGTATCGTCGATGCTTGACGGCGACGGATGTGGTTCCGGGTGGGTATGCCACTCGCCCAGGTAGGTGCAGGTATGATTGCTGGCCTCCCATGCCCTATCGATTACCTGCTGATGCGCCCTCTTCTTCCGGAAGAAAGTTGTCCTCGTGGCCCTGTCTCCAGGCATCGGGAAAGAAATCTTGTCAATCACGACATCCTGCGAGTCGATAATGTAGCGCCCCAACATTACGCCGCCGCCTTCCGGTTTATGCCGGTCATTTTGGATATATCCATGGATGGATGCTATCACCTCGACCGGAAGTTTGATTCGGCCGCCGTTTGGCCGGGCATATACCAGGTTATCACACAGTTTCAGGTTCATGGCAGACAGGGCATTCTTCAAAGTGGTAATTAGCTTCCTCAATAAAATGGTCGTTCGAGGCGGAATACCTCGACGACAGTTTCTTGCCGTTCTTCAGGAACTCCGTAGCATCGCCCCGCCATGAACGAATCAGGTTTGTTTTGATGTCGCCATTCAGTGTGGCGATAGCCAGCCTCGTAGCGAGTTCGGCAGTCTTCATGGCGTCGAGCGACCCGAACGGCGTAAAGACATTTCGGCAGCCATTAATGTTTTTGGCGAAAGACTGACCTTTTTCGGCAAATGATGCTCGGCACCGTAAATCCCCATCCTCGGGCTGATACAGACATTTAAGGCACCCCTTCTTGGAGCCGTTCCTCGTAAGAAGCGCATGCCCGCCAATGCCATATGGCTCAAGCCAGGTGAAGATGACCGGGGGTGAATCGATGCCATGAATGTACTTGCTAAAGACCAGTTCTACCGTGACATTCCCAAGGGCGGATATTATGAGGTCGAAATCCCCTATTTTGATTTTTCCCGATTCCAGCGCATTCTCAAGAGACAAGGGGATTGGAAGCACCTCGACAAATGGCAGTCTTCCCTCGATGTCGTCTTTGATGCCATCGACCTTATTCTTGCCGACATGTTTCTTCCCGAGAACATGACGGAACAGATTCTCATGAGTCAGCACATCCTTGTCAAGGACGGTCAATCGCAAGATGCCGGCACGAGTCAGTTCGTTGGCGATGAATCCACCAACGGAGCCGCATCCAAGCAGCAGTACACGTTTTTCGCGCAATGCCAGGTTGCTTCCGCCCCGGGGGAGAAGATACTCCTTGTCTCTCCGGGTTATGGCCAAAGGGATTATTTCACTTGCCCTCCCTGCCTCGTGCAATGGGTGCTCATGATTGACCCCCTTGAACTTGATTCCAAAGAGCGTTTCACCATCGGAGGCCCTGGGTAGGCTGAGAAGAATCACCTCTTCGTGATGAGGTTTTGTTAAGAGCGACAGCAGTTCGGATTTCTGGTCTGCCCGCAGATTGTCGAAGACTATCTTGCGGATATCGAGGAGTTCCCAGAACTTGTCAGGGTGAGGCGGAGTGATGACTGTCCCAATGGGCAACGGAATGTAGATGGCAGGATAATGTTTCCAAGGTACATGGGGTTTAATCTTGCGGTATTTCTTGTAACTCTGCTCATCGTCTGCAAGGTACCCTGCCCCACCTTTAACTTTATAAAGATGGATTCTTTTGACCTGGTCGCCAGGCGAGACAATAGAGGTAAAGAACTTCACCTTTTTGAGGCGGTCCCAGTACGCTCCGAACTCGTCAAGGAAGTCTTGATGGTTCTTCCCAGAAATGCCATCTACGACAACCTGTATGGCCCTTGAAAGTGCCTCCTGGGCTATTCCGGCAACATCGTCGAAATCGAGGACAGAGCCATCCTCCTGCGCGTAACATATATACCCGTCTGTTTCAACATGAGGGAGGATGCCAAACGAATCCCATTGCGCCAGAAAGATATACGGAAGAGATAACGGGAAGGACTTCTTGACCCCAAAATAGAAATCTACCGGCACCCCATTCAACTCAATTACCAGCTTGTAGCTACGGCAAACAAAGCGGTCCTTGGCCCACGGTTCTGCCAGGCGCTTTGGGTGGAGTTCCGCAACAGATTTAACCAGTAGGCATGTTTCAAGTGCCTCTTTCAACAAGGATTCATCATAATTAAGCATGTGCAGAGGCACTGGCCGTGGATATGGCGCGGCTCTTTTTTTCGCCGGTGTCAGGTTTTTCCGGAACAGGGAAATCGTCCCCAAAGACCTTTTTCAGGGTTTCACATGCCTTTACCGGGTCCACTTCGCTGGCGGCCGAGTCGAGGGCCTCCAGCAGACTGCCCAGTTTCTCCTTCAAAGTTGCCATCTGATTGTCGGTCATCTTCTCGAACAACTCGGAATAGGGTTCAACTGGGAGGTACACTCTCAGTCGGTCGCCGAAATTGTTCAGCATCCCATTGACAACACCCCTTGTTGCCTGCAGGTCGTTGTATTTGTACGTGCTCGCCACGATGTCCATTAAGGTCTTGTTGGGGGTGAACCAATTGTATGCCGCGATGGTCAGGCCTATGCCGATTGGCGCGGCGTTTCCGTTGGAAGAGAAGTTGTAATCCTTCCACCGCTTCAAATACCGTATTACCATGACGAATTGTTTCTTGTCGTCTCCCGCATGTTTGTCCCCGACCGTATCCGCCAACTTTTGTGGTTCGGAGATTTCCCAACATTTGTTATCGTCGGACGAATTCAGTTTCCCTTTCGCTAGGTATTTCTTGCCGTCTGAGTTACACGACTCGTCGGAATATACAGCCAGGTCCACATGATAAACCGGCTCGTCTCCTTTCTGGTAGAAAACGGTAACGCATGGCCTTCTCATGTCGACTTTCTTGGTGTGTCCGTTCAAGGCGTCATATACCCATTCCTTGACCTCCACCGGGTCCAGATAGTTGTCTTTCGAGACGTTGAAGGACACCCCGACATCGATATCGTAGTCGCTGTCCAGCGGGATAATGCCGGTACCCATTTTATAGCTCCCCTGGTCAAAAGTCTGGTACGTGGGAACCGGTTCGTCCTTCTCCTCGAAAATAGTCTTCAGACGTGACTTCAGTTTATCAAGGACGATGTCTCGTTTTTCCCTCAGGATCTGGTTTTCATCGAACTTCTTGAGCTTTATTGCATCATGAAAGGTCTCAAAATATTTTTGAACATCAGCCATATTGCCTCCCTGAATAACGAAGTGATCTACTTCTTCCCTCTTCCTTGCCTCTGCGCCAATGCACTCCCCGCCGCGGTCTTTGAATCTTTATTTGTCCGTCCGTCACTCAATACCTTTGAGGCCGCTGTTGCCGCCTTTGCAGATGTAACCTTCGCCGGTGCCTTGGTCTGAGATAATGCACTACCAGCCGCTGTTTTCGATTTTGGAGCAGTACTGCCGCTTGTCAGGGTTTTTGATGCACTTGTTGCAGCCTTTGAACCTGTCACTTTTGCCTTTGTCATGATGTTCTCCTTGAGCAATATTTTTCGGCATTTCACAAACCCAACTACCTGAAATTCCTCGCCGACCCGAAAAAATTCGCTATCGCAATTGTCATCGCCGGTTTACTCACCTGAAAGATCCCCGCCAGTTTGTCCGGATTCTTCAAATCCGACTGATACTTCTTCAACTGTTCCACCGGTATAAGCAGTTCCGAAGCGAAGGCATCCGCTTCCTGTTCCTTAGGCGGTTTGGCATTTTCCGGCATATCCTCACCATATTCCCGCGCCACCTCGGCATCGTAAAACTCCCGCTTGTCGTGGTTGAGAAAGATGTGACCCAACTCGTGAGCCAGGGTGAAACGGGCACGAACGAAAGGTTTTGCCTTGTTCAACATGGCAACCCGAGTTCCGTCTAGTTCCAGAATCATCCCATCAAGTTCATCCGGATCGTCGAGCTCGACATATTCCAGGCCGAGGCTCTCACAGATTACTTGCAGGTTCGTGGGAACCTCGTTGATCTTGTGCTTTTTCAGAATCTTTCGCGCCATCTCTCTGGCATAGGTGTAGTTTGCCGCGATCATTGTCCGCCTCCAGCCTGATCCAGGCGCTCCAGGGCAGCTTTCACCCTTGCCAGATAGTCATCGCTTACCAGCTTCTGCTCCTGAGGGCTCCCCTTTTTCTGCGCCAGTTTTTCAAGGACCTTGTTGACACTGCTTGACTGTACCGCCGCTCCCTTGGCGTCGTAACAGGTAGAACGGGCATGCACCATGGTAACGGAGTTTTTCATGTCAAAGATGGAGAGGGTTGCATTCAGCAGCCGCTTCAGGTTGTCGAGAGTAAGTCCGAAAAACCGGACGATTCTGGCCGTAACGTCGGGAGAAATCTTTTCCGGCGGAAAGTCGTTATTCTCAATCTTTACCAGGTCCGCCGGTTCGATTTCCAGAGAAGCGCAGACCACATCGGGCAAGAGTCTGGTGGCGGCAATCACTTCCCTGATGTATTCGCCAAAGGAGATATATTGCTCCAGCAGGGATGTATTGGCCTTTTGTATTGCGGTGGTCCGCTCATTCTGCAACAGGTTGACGCGGGCATCGGGCACCTTTTCGATGAGGTTATGCACCAACAGGTTCATTGACGGCGTGATCGCCACCTCTCCCCGTTCCCAGCGGCCGTAGGTATTGCGCCCGATCTGCAGCAGATCGCAAATCTCGTCCAGCTTCATATCAAGAACGCGGCGCAACGTTTTCAGTTGCTCCGGCGTCAGGAGCGGCTTCAGCCCGAACTCCATGGCGATCCTCTTCTTGTCGATCTCCAGGCTCTGGGCATGGGTAAAGGTCACCTCCCCGCAGGCCGGGCAGATTTCGCAATCAAGGTCGTGTAAGACGTGACTCTCGTCGTTGACGGTTATGGTAAGTTCGGTTTTGGCAGCGCGGTATTCGGCCTCAAAACAGTTCGTGCAGATCATGGTCGTTTCCTCTATTTGATCGTGAAAGAGGTCAGCTTCCAGCCGATGAATTCACCGGTCTGCGGGTGGTAGTTGCTGCACACCTTGCAGTAAACCGCCACCCCGGTGGTGCTGGTCCCCTGTATCACATAGTGGGTGTTGTGCGGATTGCTTGCCCGCTCGCTCGTTGCCGGCATGGCCTTCTCAATAGTGTCGGCAGCCATGATGACCTTTTCCACATCGGCCTCGTAGAGCTTGGCGCGATCCATGTCGTCCATGCAATCCCTGGTTTTACGTATCTTCCCCACCAGATAGGCATCCTTAATTCTCTTGAGGACAAGATCATCCAGTTCCGTTCCAATTGGTGTCATACATACCCCAGACAACATACTGCACCAATTGGTGTTATTATTAATATACCAATTGGTGTTTTGATGTCAATTAATTTCTCATTCCATGATTTTTGCTGCTGATTTCACCGAGCTACAACTCTCTGTCATCGCAGATAGCAAGGACAAAGCTATCAGCTCAGCTATATTCGTAATTTCGAAAACATGCAACAATACCCCAGAAATCAAAAAAGCCGCCAATCAGCATATCCCTGACCCGGCGGCTTTTATCTACACGCAGTGCATCTATTCCACTTTTTATCACCCATCCAAAAAAACTCCGCATAACGCAATAAAATCAGCTTTCTATTTACACCCTGGATGCACTCGGTGTCAACCTTTAGAAGGGAAAAAGGGTCTGCGCTTGACAAGAGGCAAATGCTTTCTTTAACAATCCATTAATAACCTACACCCCATAAAAGACTAATTTAACAGGGATGAACAGGATGAACGGGATGACACCACTCAAGCTAAATTCACTCCCTGTTAAGTCAGATTTGGGATTCTGTCAGAGGGCGTCATCCCTCGTCACTGGACAAGTCTCCAGCCGGCCTCGAAAGATCAGCCTTCCAAGCCATGTCTCCTCTTACCCACCAAACAAAAAAGCCGTCCCGTCAGCACGACGGACCTTTCTACCCTGGATATTTACCCGCTTACCGGCGTATGGGCGTACCCTGACAACCTCCATAAGGCGGCACAAACGAAAAAGGCCGCATTGTCGCGGCCTCACGTGCAGAACTATTGCTCTCAATCTACCTCTCTCACCGCAGAGAACGTAGAGGACGCAGAGGAATGCTAGAAATGACTTCAAGCAGCGCCTCAGGCTGCTACTTTCCGTTAAAGGTATAAGGCTGTCACAGCCGGCTTGTCCTTACGCCGCCTTTTTCGCCTTGGCTCTAGCGATCCGGACGAGTGACCGCAAGGCATCGTTCACCGATTTCGAATCGGGGAAAAAATCGGCGACATCCTTTTCAAGCAGGACCAGATTCGTCCCCTTCGCATACTCTCCCGCATATTTTCCTTTCACCCCCGTTTTCATTGCGGAGAGATCATATTCGGGACGCACATCATCATTACTCGTTTTCTTCATAGTAGTTCCTCTCGGCGCGAGTCGCCTTTCTTGCAGAGATTATTCTGATAGCCCCGGCCCGGTCGGCATGTGCAAAGAGCAGCACCCGTCCTGCCTCCGACATGCCGATGGTAATGAACCGTTCCTCATCCTCAGAATGGTCAGGATCAGGAAATGTCAACGACAAGGGATCACCAAAAACAGAAGCAGCTTCAGCGAAGGAAACGCCGTGTTCTTCAGGTTGCTCACAGCCTTTCTCTTATCCCAGGCGAATTGCATATTACTAATAGTAAAGGCAATTCCAGCCTGTTGCAAGCTGTTTTCTCGCATGCGGATGATTGCGGCCGGGTACGGCCGTCAGTAACTACCCTTTGACAGGTTTCATCCGCGGTTTACTCTTGGAGAGATCGAACTGTACCATGAAATAACCGTAATCGATATCCTCGCCGCTCCCGGAGGCATCCCGGAAAAATCCGCCGGTAAAGAATCGGTCATAACCGACGAGGAAAGAGAGCCCCTCCGCCAGGTTGTAAGTCAGGGTAAAGTCGGTCTCCAGGCCGAGACGGCGGCTCAGGCCGTCCTCGACATTGTTGGCGAGGAAATAGCGGCCGGTGGCGGAGAAATTCAGATCCTTTGTCAGGTCCACTCCCCAGCCGAGGGTATAGATCTGCAGGCCGCTGGCATGATGGCCGTTGACGGTGACGCCGGACATGTCCCCGATGACGCTCATGTCCCCCACCAGCGCGTTGTCGTTGTTGGGAGTCCTGAATTCCCTGGCGACCGAGACGCCATTGGCCGCGTTGCTGCTCCCTGAGCCGTAGGCATAGCTCGCGAAGAACTTGTTGTTGTAGCCGGCCAGGACCGACTCTGCGGAGAGATCGAGATGGCCGCCGAAGGCGTCGATCCGATCATTGGCCTCCCGCGCGCTGTTGAAGGTCCGCCCCGACTGGTAGACCGGCTCGAATTCGACGGCGACCGGGCCTGCCTTCCCCGTAAACCTGGCCCCCCAGGTGGCGAGGTGTTCCCCGGCATGGTGGTCGGTCGAGCCGGAGTCGCGGAACGCATAGGCCTCGACGGCGTTCCCCTCGGAAAATGCATAGGTGGCGTAGGCTCCGGCCAGGTTACCCTCGATGCCACCGGAGAAGGGGGTGGCGTAGGCACCCACCAGGAGATCGACGGTGAGCGGCTCGACCGGTCTTATCCGCAGCCTGGCCGCGTCGAACGAGAGGCCGTCATAGAACGAATCGGGGCCGAGGATGAAGGTGCTTCCGTAGCTGAATTCCTGGCGCCCCCCCTTCAGGGCGAACAGCTCGCTGCCGGGGAGTTTCGCCTCAACAAACCCCTGATACAAGGAGAACTTATTGTACTCCTGGTGGCTCCCGCCGGTGAAGCCGTACCCCTGCCCCTCCGCGTGGATATCCAGGTAGTCGGTCGGGTGCCAGTAGGCGTACGGCTTCACCCGGTAGAGGAAGCGCCCCTCGCCGTGGCCGGGGACGTAGCTGAAATCGGTCAGGGTGAAATTGCCGACCCCCTCGCCGCGCAGAAAGCCGTTGACCCCGACCTTGTATGCGAACTCCGGCACTTCCGGCTTGGCCAGCATCTTTTCGATCGCATCCCGCCGGAGCTGGTACCCTTCATACCGGGCCATCTCCTCCTTCAGCGCCTCGTGCAGGGTGGCAATCCGCTCCAGGTCCTCGGCGGGGACCGCCTCGCTCCCCTCCCTCTCGCACCTCTCCAGCGCCTTCTCCATCACCGCCAGCAACGACGCTGCCAGATCCTTTTTCTCAATTGACTCCCCTTCTGGGAGCTTTTTCAGGGCGCCGTACTTCGCGCCAAGCTCCGCGATCTCCTTCCAGGTCCAGTGCTCCCTGGGCACCTTTCCCAGGATGTCGTCGTGACTCTCGTGGGCAAGGGCGGCGCCGCACAGAAACGCGGAGAAGAGAAGTGAAAGGAAAAGAACCATAAACTTTTTCATAATTGTTACGACCTCCTGGCACTATGTAAGGTTGGTTTACTTTCTTATCGGCAAAATCAAGGTTAAATGAACCGTTACTTTTTATCGCAGCTCCCGCTGGAGCACCCTTGGCAGTGCCCCTTTTTCTTCCAGACGGAGCGATAGAGGAGATACGCCGCGCCTGCCAGGATTGCAGCTGCTATAATAATGTCTGAAGCTCCCATGTCAACCTCCCAGCCCCAGGAGAGTTCCGCTGTGATATCCGCAAAGGCGTGGCATTGATATTCATTTTCACTGTATGGGCGTTAATAAGCGCCGTTACAGACCGCTACCTGGGGTACGGCTATTTTCAGGCAATTGATCGGGTCGTCGCACCGATTCAACTGGCAAGCCTTGCGGCTACGACACTGCCGATGGGCTTCGGCCAGACTCAGGCTCTCCCGCGGATCACCGAAAATTTTCCATGGCCCCTGCGATGAAAAAGGCAGCGGCGCCCACCCCATAAAGCCGATGACATCCTTTAGCGGATAGCCAAGGAACACCCCTATTTCGTGGGGGAAATTTCCCTCTGTAAGCCGGGACTGCAACTGTGCCAGGGTTTTCTCCAGGTTGGCCGGCTCCGTGTACCCTGCTTTGCGTAGGATGATCGCCACACTTTTTCGGGCAAGCAACGCTGTTAATTCACTCCGGCGATACAGGAACAGAAGCACTGAATCGCCACGATCGACGAATTCGATCACCTCTAACCCGCTATCCTGAAGTAATGCTGCACCCTGTTTCTTCCAGAGCACGTACAGATTGCGCCCACAGGAACGACGCTTATTGACAATATTTACCAGGTTTGCCGGCTTTACCCCTTCCAGCACCTCAGCCGTTTCAAGGGCAAGATATGAGGCTAGACAGTCCCTGTCATCGGGGAACCGTCGTGAAAAATCCTGCCACATCGGCCTGTGTCGGGTAATGGAACGGTCGGTGATGCTTTTCATGGCAGGAGTTTCCCGATCTCTATTTGTGGTTCCCATTATTCCCCCGCCCAAAGTTCTGACCAGCATTTCACTGAAACGCCATGCTCCTGACAGCTCAGACAATCCCGCTGCACGCAGACGTTGAAATTGATAATAGTTTTCGTTTGCATTATTGTCAATAAAATATTTGGAGAAATATTCAACTACGTTTTTTACAAATACTTTATGTATGTGTGAGGGGCTCGAAGAGGATTATGCTGATATCCGCAGGCTGTACGGCGATGATTTTATCGGCGAGAGGGTTAGGCCGGATCTGGTGGCTCAAAAAACTACAGACAGTCCTTTGAGAGCGGCAGACACTTAAACGAGAAAGAATTGTCACCTCTGGAAGAGCAGGCTTGCTGACAGAAGGGACAGAAAACGCAAAAGGCCCCTGGCTTTTGTAGTCAGGGACCCTTTGCTTATAAATACATGAAAATGATTTGTAAAAATGGAGCGGGAAACGGGGTTCGAACCCGCGACTTCAACCTTGGCAAGGTTGCACTCTACCACTGAGTTATTCCCGCTCAACGAGTTCTGTTTTATAGCAAAAGAGGCTTTGCTAGTCAACAGTTTTTTTACAAAATTTATTTTTTTTGCTCAAGCGATCATTTTTTGCGTAACTGCTCCCCCTCTCCTTCCGCCACAACAAGGCCGTCTCTGAGGACTATCGTCCTATCGGTATAGACGCAATTCTCCGGGTTGTGGGTCACCATGACAACGGTCCGGCCGCCACTGTTCAACTCCTTGAAATGAGCCATTACTGGATTTATGTGTGATCGTGGGTGAAAAATGTGGTCGATTGTTGAAAAGATACGAAGATTGGCCGGGACATCGTTGGCCCGACCAGAACGGAAGAAAGAAGCGTTATTTTTATTTTACAGGCTGAATGAGGCAGGATGCGGTATCTTTTTTGGCAATGTCACCGACCTTGACTGCACCCTTGACGATTTCCGCATCGAAATAATGTTCTCCTGCATAACCGATGACTTTAACCTGGCCGACTTCTCTGGATTTCACACTGCTCCCACCCATGGTTTCACGGTAAACCGGGATCACATCATTGATGCAGATTTCCTTTTTTACGTCCGCAGTGCCGCTATGGAATAGATGCACCTTGCTGCCGACCTTCATAACCACTTCACCTTTTGTCTTCGCTTCCTTGGCGACGGCAACCGGCGGCAAGGACAACATGACGGCCAGCGTCAGCAAACCAATAATCCTTACGATTACATTCATGTTCGTTCTCCTTTCAGTTATGATTTCAATTGCAATATACCTTATTTCGCCACCACCTCCCGGTTCCAAACTGGAAATAACGACATTTTTCAGCTCAACTCAACACCCTCGCCCGCTTTATTTGATATTTTAACAAATTTATCTCCATAAACAATAAAGCGGCGCTATATTATTTCTCCACGGCCGATATCGCCGCGTTGATTGCCTGACTGGTAATCTCGCCATCACCCACCAGCAGCTTACGCTTCTTGGTTTTTTCGTTTGCCACGACCACCGTCGGCGTCGCGTTTACCCCGTATCCCCGGTATATGGACTCGTTCTGTTTCACCCCGTTCATGACATCCATGAAATTGAGCTGTCGCAGCTTGACGCCATAGGGAGCTACCGCCGCCTGCACCTGTTCATTGCTAGGCGCTTTCACCTTCATGGAAAGCTCACTCAATGCGCGGCGCAACTGAATATACTTGTCCTTCTCGTACACCAGGAATTGAAGATTGTACGGCGTGTAATTGGATGTTTCCGGATGGATCGGATAATCAATAAATGCTATTCTCGTCTGGCGGGCAAGCGCGGGGTACATCTTTTCAATCTTCGGTTCAAGCCTGCGGCAACCAGGGCAGAACCAGTCGCTGACAAAGTACACGGTGGTCGGACTGTTTTGCTTGCCGAGATAGATATTGAGCCCGGCTGCGTCAGCTTCCTTTCTGACCCCGACCATGGCAGACATAGCTCCGAGCGCAATCGCGACCAGCATAATGACCAAAAACTTCAGTGAACTCTTCATATCTCCCCTCGACATCCTTGTAACAAGGAACTTTTCATACACCAATACAATTGCAGCCACGAAGACCATAACAGCTATCCAGAGACAAAGCGGACACCATCTGCCGATGACGAACTTTTGCAACCAAAGGAACCGAAGTTCAGCACCAAAACCAGCAAAGACTAAAGAAGAAAAACAGCTGCTCAACCATGCGCCCCGGTTGCGCAAACCAAGCGTCACAATGGAGATGATGAAAAACACCACGCCAAACCAGCCGAAATCTATGCCGAAGATATCGTACTTTGTCGACTCGCTGCAGGCTGCGGTGCAGATCTTCAGGGCTGACAGGACGGCAAGAACAAGCCCCGCGGTCACGGCTGACCACAAGAGAACCGTCTTCATGTCGGTTCGACCAGATTTATTAATCACTGAATTTTCCATAATAATCACCAGCAAACATTTTACCATCTTTGCCGGTAAAACTGAAACCTTGATTTCAACCTGCCGGTCAAAAAAAGGCGTTCACATCTTCAGGGATTGATTATCATGGAATCAAAGGTGCAGAAACATGGGGGATAAGTGAAGGGTCGAAACGGGTAATGGCCCAGTCGAGGATTTCGTAACAGGAGGCGCCCGTAAGTGAAGGAGGCGGTTGCTGACCGAGAAAACGGAGTGCGGCCAGAAGCAGCCCCCCCCCATCTTTACGCAGATCAAGCCCGGCTGCCAGGGAAACAGCATTGTCCCTTTTACTGAGCTTTGCCCCGCCCGGAGCGGTTACCAGCGGCAGGTGTGCATAGGAAGGTGTCGGATAACCGAGCAGCCTCTGGAGATAAATCTGCCGAGGCGTCGAAGAAAGCAGGTCGGCGCCACGCACTACCTGATTCACGCCACTTTCGGCATCATCCACTACTACTGCAAGATGATAGGCAAAGGGGCCGTCAGCCCTCTGAATGACAAAATCGCCACACGATGCCGACAGCACCTGGCTGTAACGCCCCATGATACCGTCGGCAAAAGAGACCACTTCGTCGTAAACCTTTACCCGGTAAGCCCTTTCGACCTTCCCGGGCGGCAAACCATCGCGACAAAAACCCGGATAGATGACATCCTCCGTCCCCTCAGCGGAAGATATTTTGGCGATTTCCGAACGGGTACAGCCGCATGAATAGGCAACTCCCCTATTGATGAGCTCTTCCAGGGCGGCCTGGTAAACTTCGGTCCTGCGGCTCTGGAAAAGCACCTCGCCATCCCACTGAAATCCGAGAATTTCGAGGGTATCCTGCATGTCATCGGCAATCCCCGGCACAACGCGCGGAAGGTCCAGGTCCTCTATGCGCAGAAGCCAGCGTCCATCTGAATGCTTGGCAAAAAGGTAGCTGCCGAGCGCCGCCACCAGCGACCCGAGATGAAGCGGCCCCGTCGGGGACGGAGCGAATCGTCCGATAATATTCTGATTTGTCTCTTTTCCAGCAGATAGCATATATGCAGCTACCTCCTACCCTGTTTTAATCCGGCCATAGGTCCGTTACAAAAACAGTCGTGACTCACCTGTTAAATAAACATATCTGGAACAGCAATTGTTAATCAAGAAAAGAACAGCAATAATCAGTCAGGCTTTTTACTTTCAGCTTGAAAGCTGCATTGGCAGGCACGTCAAAGGATTCGCCACCCTTTATCGTCTGCCAGGAATCAGCGCCGGGGAGCAATACATCCAGGTCACCCGACAGTATCTCCATCAGCTCGGCACTGCCGGTATTAAACTCGTAATCCCCCGGCATCATCACACCAAGGGTTTTCTTGCAGCCTGAATCGAATATAATCGTACGACTGGTCACCCCGCCGTTAAAATATACATTTGCTTCCCGGATAATCGTCACATTTTTGAACTCAGACATTGCAGAACTCCTTTTTATCAGATTCTGATTTAATGAAAACTCAGCCGATGTGATACTTAAGTCAATATATGTGCGTCTGTCAAGGACAAAGTTAAGACCTTGTTATAAATATGCTGCCATATATTTGCCGGGAACAATAAAAAAAGGCGGGAGAATTCTCCCGCCTTTTTTTATATGTTTCACTGCCCTGATTAAATGTCGAAGTAAAGGGCGAATTCGAGGGGAACCGGACGCATGCGAACCGGATTAACCTCTGCTTCAGTCTTGTACTCGATCCATTTCTCGATAACGTCAGGTGTAAAGACGTCTCCCTTGAGGAGGAATTCGTGGTCTTCCTTAAGGGCACTGAGTGCCTCTTCAAGACTCCCCGGAGCTGAAGGAATGTGGGCAAGCTCTTCAGGAGACAGGCCGTAAATATCCTTATCCAGCGGCTGGCCCGGATCGATCTTGTTTTCGATGCCGTCAAGACCTGCCATCAGCATTGCGGCAAATGCCAGATATCCGTTGCAGGAAGGGTCCGGAGTACGGTATTCGATACGCTTCGCCTTCGGATTGGAGGAGAACATGGGGATACGGAGCGACGCAGAACGGTTACGGCTGGAATAAGCCATGTTCACCGGAGCTTCGAAACCTGGCACCAGACGCTTGTAGGAGTTGGTGGTCGGGTTGGTGAATGCGCACAGGGCACGGGCATGCTTGATGATGCCGCCGATGTAGTAGAGGGCCATTTTGGAAAGCCCACCGTAGCCGTCGCCGGCAAAGAGGTTGGTACCGTCTTTCCAGAGCGACTGGTGGCAATGCATACCGGAACCGTTGTCGCCGTAAAGCGGCTTCGGCATGAAGGTAGCGGTCTTGCCGTTTCTGTTGGCCACGTTTTTGATGACGTATTTGAACCACTGCAGGTCGTCAGCCATGGCGACGAGCGAGTTGAAACGCATGTCGATCTCGGCCTGGCCGCCTGTGGCAACTTCATGGTGCTGACACTCGACACGGATACCGACCTTCTGCAGTTCCATGACCATCTCGTTTCTCAGGTCGTTCTGTGAGTCGGTCGGAGAAACGGGGAAGTAGCCTTCCTTGTGACGCGGCTTGTAACCCAGGTTGGGGAATTCTTCGCGACCGGTATTCCAGGCGCCTTCTACGGAGTCGACGGCGTAGAAAGACTGGTTGGCAGTCGAATCGTAGCGAACATCGTCAAAGATAAAGAATTCGGCTTCCGGTCCGAAGTAAGCGGTATCGGCAATAGCTGTGGACTTCAGGTACGCCTCTGCCTTGCGTGCGATGTTACGCGGGTCGCGGCTGTAGTCTTCCTTGGTGATCGGATCGAAAATGTTGCAGATCAGGCTCAGGGTAGGGATAGCAGTGAATGGATCCAGTTTGGCGGTGGTCGGATCAGGTATAATGATCATGTCGGATGCGTGGATAGGCTGCCAACCGCGGATGGAGGAGCCGTCGAAGCCCTGACCTTCTTCAAAGGTATCTTCGCCGAACTCACTCATGGGCACGGTAAAATGCTGCCAGATACCGACAAAGTCCATAAATTTGAAATCAACCATCAGTACGCCGTTTTCTTTGGCAAATTCTACTACTTGTTTTGGTGTCATCTACAATCTCCTTTGAGAATATGAAATACAGACGGTTAAAGGGCGTCTTCGCCCCGTTCGCCAGTCCTGATTCGAACAACCTCTTCCACCGGTGTAACGAAAATCTTTCCATCGCCGATGCGGCCGGTCTTGGCTGCCTGCTCTATGGTTTCTACCACCTTGCCGACAACGTCATCACCGACGATGATTTCCATCTTGATCTTGGGGATAAAGTCAACCACGTATTCTGCACCACGGTAAAGTTCCGTATGACCTTTCTGCCGGCCGAATCCTTTCACCTCAGCAATAGTTATCCCCTGGATACCTATTTCATTGAGTGCTTCTTTGACTTCATCCAGCTTGAAAGGTTTGATAATTGCTTCAACTTTCTTCAAGGATCATCACCCCCTGGTTAATTTGTTAAAAAGCGTGCGGATTATAAGTGGCTTGCAGACAAAATGCAAGATTAATCAAACGATTTTATTTATGCTATATGAACGTACATAATTATAGCAAATTATCTGCCAAGAGACACCAACCCAACATTAATCTGTCATATCAACATGTTACAAGCAATAATAATCACATTAAATATCTAGTCGAAATAAGTGTAGCTTATAAATTGAGCAACCCGACCCCGACGATGCCCAATGGATGGGCATAAAATTAAATACTCGGCTTCAACTCTTTTCCGAAGAAACCAGGTCTAGCAGAGCGTGCAATTCTTCGACCCGCGGCATGGCGAGCCCATTTTCACGTGCCGCTGCCAAAGGCTTGTCGAATATGGCTTCAAGCTCCAACTGCCGCCCTTCTTCACGGTCAATCTGCATGGAAGGCTTATAGGCGCCGAGTGTTTCCGTAAAACGTATCATGCTATCGGCAAATGATTGCTGCATAGGCACGGTGAGCCCCTGGGCATTTGCTGTCTCGATCAACTCCGCCATGATAGCGCGGACCTGAGCCCGGATTCCGTCATGACGCAAGAGCACATCCACAGGCTTCAATAAAAGAGCACAGATTCCGTTAAAGGGGATGTTCCAGATAAGCTTTTCCCAGCGCGCCTTCTTCAGGTCAGTAACACCCCGGCACTCGACACCGGCTGCACAAAAAAGCCCTGCTATACGCTCTACCCGTTCCATACCGCAATAACAAAGTTCACCGAGCAGAATTCGCCCGGCGCCGAGATGGTGTACGACTCCAGTCTCACCACGGTTGGAGCAGAGGAACGCCACGCCCCCCATCACTCGCTCGGCGCCGAAAATCCCGGCAAGAGCCTCTTCATTGCCGAGTCCGTTCTGAAGGGTAATAATAATCGTCGTTTCGCCGACAAGCGGCGCAATAAGCTGCCGGTAAAGGTGATTGGCAAAGGTCTTGAGTCCAACCACCACGAGATCTACCGTCCCGATCTCCTCAGATGTTCTGTATCCATTCACATGGGGCAGATGGAAATCACCATTTACGGAATAGACGGCGAGCCCTTTTGCAGTCATCGCCTCATAATCGCGACGGAGCAAAAAATGGACATCATTGCCCCCCTTTTGCAGCATAGCCCCATAATAGAGGCCCAATGCTCCTGCACCAACTACTGCAATACGCATGATTTTCCCCCATTTCTTGTAATATCTGCCGGATAACGATATAGTGTCACTTCATTTCTGTTTCATAACGTCAGGCCGAAAATTACGAACTTTTTTCAAATTTAAAGACTGAATCTGCTTGTTAAACTGCCGCGTAAAACGGGAAAGGACCGCACTCAGGATGCATCTTCTTCTTTTCATACTTCTGCTGTTTCTTACCCACTCTGAAGCCGATGCGGATTTCTACAAATACCGGACAGAAGACGGTGTGGAAGTCTTCACAAATACGCCGACCACCAGTAATGCCGTAAAAATAATCAGGGAAGATAGCCCGCGGCAGGTTGCATCACCTGCCAGAAAAAAACCTGCGACAAATAAAACCGCCCACAGCGGCCAAAATCAGGCAAACAACAGACTAGACCAGGAAGACGCGCTGCTGCGCCTCCCCGTTTCCGGGACTATCTCCTCCCAATATGGCTGGCGGCACGACCCGATCGACGGAAATCTGAGACACCATAACGGTGTCGACATAGCCGTGCCGACCGGAACACCCGTTAAATCCATCGCACCGGGAAGAGTGTCATTCAGCGGCACGCGTGGGGGGTACGGCAATCTCGTCATCATTGAGCATGATAACGGCATGGTTTCCCTTTACGGCCACAATTCGCTCGTTCTGGTAACCGCCGGGGAAACCGTGGATGCGCACAAAACCATTGCCTTATCAGGCTCGACAGGCCGATCAACCGGTCCCCATCTTCATTTTGAACTATGGAAAAACGGGGACAACCTGACACAGGCGTATGTGCAGAGCCGCAGCGGAAACTTTACCGGCGCTGACGTTGCCTCCAGCCGGGTTCAACACGATGAGATCAGGAGATTTGTCGAGAAAAACGGCACCCTCGTATTCACCAATCTCCCCCAGTAACGGCCAGTCCCCATCAACCATCTACCATCTACCGTTTCTTCGTATGCCGCGTCGGCGCGGCATTCCATGGATCATCCGGCCAGGGATGTTTCGGATAGCGCCCCTTCAGTTCCTTTTTTACTTCCGGATAGACTGAATTCCAGAAGCTTCTCAGGTCACGGGTTACCTGGATCGGCCGACGAGCTGGCGACAGCAGGTGAAGAACAACGGGAACCGTACCCCTCGCCAGCGTCGGGGTGTCGGCCAAACCGAACATTTCCTGCAACTTGACCGCAAGCACCGGCGGACCGTCCTGCGCATAATCGAGGGAAATCCTTGATCCGCTGGGAACGACAATATGGGTCGGCGCCTCCCCACCCAGCATGCGCTGTTGCTCCCAACTCAACATATTCTTCAGAGGTGAGAGGATGTCGAGGTTCGACAACTGTGTCAGAGTTTTAATCCCCGCCAGATACGGACCGAGCCACGCCTCAAGACTTCTGCCAAGATGCTCGATCGTGAGGTCCGGCCACCCTTCATCCGGGAAACAGCGGGCGATGAAGCAAACCCTGGACCGAAACTGCACCGCCTCCTGCGTCCAGTTGAGGGATGCCAACCCCTGTCCCTCGCTGATGCCCTGCAAAAGTGCGGCAGTCGTCTCATCTGCTGACGGGGTGATCTGCCGGCTGTCTAAAACAATGGCACCGAGGCGTTCCTCCTCACGGGCGACAACCCGTCCCTGCCTGCCGTCCCAGACAACCAGCCGCTGCCAGGCGATATCTCCGGCGCATTCTTTCCGTATCATATCGATGTTCAAGGCACTGGCCAGATGGATCACCCCATCGCCCCTTTCACCACCCTCCATGGCGACCGCCACGACGAAGGGGTTATCGCCCAAGGCGCTCCGTTCGGACAGCTTGCCGCCACGGCCATTGACCAAAAGATAGCGAGCCGATCCGGGTTCGCGTTGCCGGGCTATCCGGTCGGGATAGGCCCAGGCAAGGAGAAGGCCGGCCGTCTCTACGGAGCATGGCAGGAAAGAATCCTTGATCCCCAGGATGGAGCGAAGCTGGCGGGATACCCGGTCAACGGCACGGCAGGCAGTTGAATCGACACCATCCGGCATCGCACCGCCCCCCCCTTTTTTGCGCCATTCGCCAAGCGCCTCTACCCTGTCCAGCATGTCACTGTCGCTTACCGGCCTATGACCAGAGGAAAAGGTGTATCTAAAGATGTCCCGTTCCGTCAGCAGGGCGGCCATATCGCAGGCCTGTGTCCCATACCCCCTCCTCCCCCCCTCGACAAGGAGATGGGCAAGACGTGGATGGACCGGCAACCCGGCCATTCGCCGCCCCGATTCGGTAATCAGTCCCTGCCGATCAAGGGCGCCAAGCCTTTTCAGCAAGGCGCGCCCCTCGGCGAGTGCCGCAACTGGCGGCGGATCAAGCCAGGCCAGGCTTGCAGCATCGCCTACCCCCCAAAGAGCCAGATCAAGGGCGAACCCGGCAAGGTCTGATGTGCAAATTTCCGGCGCAGCATAGGGGATGAGAGTTGTCTGAATATGCTCTGTCCAGAGACGGTGACATATTCCCGGCCCCAGCCTTCCCGCCCGGCCGGCCCGCTGGGTAGCGGAGGCGGCAGACACCCGCACTGTGACGAGACGGTTCAGTCCGCTGGCGGGATCAAAGCGGAGCTGGCGGCAGAATCCGCTGTCGATCACCACACGCACTCCCTCGATGGTCAAACTCGTTTCGGCAATATTGGTGGCCAGCACCACTTTACGGCGGGAAGCTGGTAGAATCGCCTTCTCCTGGGCATCGAAGGGAAGGTCGCCAAAGAGTGGACAGATAAGTGGCGATTGTCCATCGCCAGAGTTTTCGAGGAGCCGCTGGCAACGGCGGATTTCCCCTGCACCGGGGAGGAAAACGAGAATGTCGCCCTCCGTTTCATTAAGTGCCCGATGAACGGCAGCGGCTACCGTTTCAGGGAGCCGCCCTTCCGCCTCGCGGGGGAGATAACGCAGGTTGACGGGGAAAGTGCGCCCCGCACTGGTTATCAGCGGGGCGTTGCCCAGGAGGGCCGCAATGGGGGCGGCATCAAGGGTCGCCGACATGACGACGATCTTCAGGTCCTCACGCAGACCCTGCTGCGCGTCCCGGCAGAGAGCTAACGCAAGGTCGCTGTGCAGGCTCCGTTCGTGGAATTCATCGAATATCACCACCCCGACACCGGCCAGGCCAGGGTCTGTCTGGAGCCGTCGGCTGAGAATCCCTTCCGTGACAACTTCGATGCGCGTTGCGGCAGAAACCTTCCTCTCAAAGCGAATGCTATAGCCGACCGTCTTTCCCACCTCTTCCCCCAAAAGGGAAGCCATCCAGCGGGCCGCATTGGTGGCAGCCAGGCGGCGCGGTTCGAGCATCAGGATTTTTTGATTATTGAAGGAGGAATCTGCCAGCAGGGCCAGCGGCACCCGGGTGGTCTTGCCGGCGCCGGGAGGAGCCTGGACGACAATTGCGGAGTGGGTTTTTACGGCTGTCAGAAATTCGGGAAGAATTTCATCGATCGGAAGGCGGTTCATAATAAGGGATGGGTCAAAACAGGCGGCTCAGCCCCTGACAATCGATGCCGACCAGGGAATCAACCACCCGAAATGCACCCGTAAGCCTCTCCTCCGGGTAGCTGTTGGCAACAGCGAGGACCTTCAGGCCGGCGCTGGTTGCCGAGGCAATGCCGGCAGGGGTGTCTTCGATGGCAAGACAATTCCCGGCAATTATCCCCATGTCGGGAAAAACTGCCGCCAACCTTTCCACAGCAAGGAGATAGCTCTCCGGATCAGGCTTGCTTGCCGCCACCTCATCAGCAGTAACCATGGTGTCGAAGGCGTCGGTAATCCCGAGTTGTTTCAGGATAGGATAAATGTCGCCAGAGAGGGCACCGCTGCACAGGCCAAGGGGCAAATCCCCCTGAACGGAGCGAATCAGCTCGACCACCCCCGGGTACGGCTTTACGCCGGAAGCAATGATCCTGTTGAAGGCAGCGGCTTTCTTTTCAATCAACGACTTCAACTCCTCAGCGCCAATCATTTTATTCCCGGCCCGGAACGCCTCGCGGAAAGCATCGCGGTCATCGAAGCCGATGTAATGGCGGAGATATTCATCCCAGGAATAACCGAACCCAAGAGGCACGAGCACCTCCTGAAACGCCTTATAGTGCAGCGGTTCAGTATCGACAATGATCCCGTCAAAATCAAAGACGACAGCGGAAAGCATTATTAAACCTCCAATTTACCATGATGCTTCAAAACCTAGGAGCCTGTCGGGTCTGAACTTGCGGCAATTTTCGATAATTTGTCAGAACTTGCCGACTAGCACAAGACCAGCCGCGTCGCCGGAAACCAGCGGAGCCAGAGTGACATTGCGTCTCGAAGCGTGGTAGTTTGTGACAACCCTGCCGCAGAGTTCACCGATTGCGGCGCCGAGAACAACGTCGCTGGCCCAGTGCTTATCCTGATACATGCGCGAGAAACCGACAAAGGCAGCGGCAGAATAATAGGACAATTTGAGGGTCATGCTCTCCGAAGTTGCCGCCAGCACGGACGCCATGGCAAAAGAGCTGGACGTATGCATGGAAGGCATGGAATCATAGTCCCCTTTAAACTGGAACGGCTTGAAATCCCCTTTACCCGCGCCTGTAAATGGCCGCCCCCTGCCGATCCCCTCTTTAAGCAGAAACGTCGTCGCGTCGGCGAGAAGAACAGCTTCCCCCATCATCTCACCGATGGACCGGTATTGGGGCGAATCGGCGACAACCCCTCCGCCATAGACGGCGGCAGCAATACCCAGATGAAGGAACGGATTACCCAGCACATTCCCGGCATCGGCGGCCTTGTCCAGGTTGCGGCTTTTCACCCCCTGAAGCTTTGTCCTTATGTCGTCGTCAAAAACATAGGTCAATCCCACGGCCCCGGCTACGGCCAGGGTCCCGACAAGGCCATGATTATCCGTATCCAGCGGCGTCCTGGCAACATCAACCGCCTCTTCCCCCAGACGGACGATCTCCCCCTTTATGACAGCAGTGCTGTTAAAGAGATTATCTTCGGCCAAAGCAGGAGAAACAATCAGGAACAGCAGAAACATGACCGGCAAGAGACAACGCACTTCAACTCCTTCAAGGTTTCACTAAAACAACAACTCCCCATGCGATGAACAACAACCACCCGACGTCAGTTACGTCCGGCGACGAAATTCCAGTGAGCCCTTGATCTCCTGCCAGCGCCCCCGATCCTCATCAGACATTTTATCGAAATATTCGAGGACGAAGGCGGTAAAGATCGAGACAAAAAAGGCGGTAACCGTGGCAAGGATGACGATCAGCGACCTTTTCGGCTTGCTCTTCTTCATGGGGACTACAGCTTCATCCAGCACCTGGATGGACGACGAATCCTTGGCCTCGGAAATCTTCGCCACCTCGTACTGCTTTTTCAACTGCTCGAAAATCGCTTCCTGGGTTTTCAACTCCCGCAGCTTGCGTGCGTATTCGAGGCCCAGATTGGGGACATTGCCGACCGAAGGGATCACGTCGCCGGCGCCGTTACCGGAGAAAGCTCCCAACTGGTTGCGCAGTTTGCCTATCGATACCTGGAGCAGCTTGACTTCCGGGCTTTCATCGGTCTGGTAGCTTTTCAGGGAGGCGAGCTGGACCTCCTTGGCGACGATCTCCGCCCTCAGCCTGGCGATACCCTCGATACTGGCCGCCGCCTGCGAATCGACCTTGAATATCTTGTTTTTTTCCTGGAACGCCTTTAAATCGTCTTCAGCCCGCGCCAGATCCTGCTTGACCACAGCAAGACGCTTTTCCAGGAAAGCCCGTTCAGTACCGGCCTTGGTCAGGTTCAACTGCACGCTTCGGATGCCCAGCTCCTCGACCATGACATTCGCCAGGCTGGCGGCCATCCTGGGGTCCCTGCTCTCGGCGGTAATGGTAATGATCCCGTCCTTTCCCGCCTGGTACTTCACCACCCCTGCCAACGCATTTCTCGTGTCGTCAAGGGTATTTGTCTTGAACCCTTTCTGCAGATCGAGGCGCTTGATCACAGCATCGGCAACCGAGCGGCTCTTCAGAATGCCCATATAGAGGTCGGCGCTCCCTCCCAGGGCCCCACCCGCCAGCCCGGCAAGACCGCCCATCTGGCCGAGAAGCGCCGAAACCCCACCGCCGCCCACGTCCTTCTGCGGCGGAAGCAGACGCGCCGTTGCCGTATAGATGTTCGGCAGAAAAAGGCAGTATATTATGGAAATAACGGCAACTGAAACAGAAAGCTTGACTATCATTCCCTTGCGCTTGATGACCACCCGGAGGAGGTCGAGGAGGTTTATCTCCTGCTCTTCCAGCTGCACTTCGTTTACACGTTCATCCATGCCGGTATCCTTTTATTTGAGTCCGATGAAGACGGTGGCTGCGGTCAGCGCCACCTGCGACAGGATGGTGGTTATATCCTTGATTTCCCTCAGCCATGCCGTGCGCTCCAGTTTCTGCGGCACCACCAGGGTGTCACCCGGATCCATGGTCTTGGACATGAAGCTGCCGAAGGTCCAGCTCTTCGACACTTCGTCCCAATGGATGCCGAACGTGGCCTGTTGGCGACTGTCTACGGAACCATCCGCCTTGATGATGTACATTTCGTCTTCCTCTGCATCCCTGGTCGGTCCGCCGGCATTTTTCAAATAGGATGCAATACTGCCGCCGGCCATATGGACAAAAGTCGTCGGATTGTATACCTGCCCCATAACATTGATAACATTGGGCGTTTGTGGTATGTCGAGGATATCGCCCCCCATCATTTCAAGGTCATAGGGGCTCTTTTGCAGCTCGTTTAAAGGTACAAGACGCACTACCACCCGACCTTCGGCTTTTACCAACTTCAATTTCTCCAACCCTTTCATCAACCCTTCCAACGACGCCTTGGTTGCTTCAAGCTCTTCCTTTGAAGAAGCCAGCGAAGCGAGTTCACCCTGCTTCTTCAAGATGTCCTGTTCGCTGCGGGAAATAACTTCATCCATCCGCTTTTGCTGGCTTTCCTGAACCGATTTCCTTGTGAACTTGGCCCCTTTCAGATATGCCTTGTCGGTAAAACCACCGGCCCTGGAAATCACGGAATCAAGCTTCTCGCCCTTGGCAATGGAATAAATGCCGGGAAACCTGACTTCGCCCTTAAGGGTAACGAATCTATCGGTTGCATCAAGCCACTCGACAACGCCGCGCACAATAAGCACATCATCGGGCTGAAGCTGAATATTCTGTTCCGGATCTCCTGACATAGCTTTTTTCAGGTTGATATCCACGCGTATTGAATTGGCTTTGCCATGCACCACATCAATACGTGTCAACTCGGCGTTATCGAGATATGCGTTTCTCTTGAGGCTGCCGGCAGCGGTCACCAGATCACGCACCGTCATTCGCTGGTAGTAATCATAGGTGCCTGGATTCAGCACCTGTCCATTGATTGAAACCACCGGCTTTTCTTCCATCTCTCCGCGGGAAAACACCCTGATGGTATCCTGCTCCTGAAGCAGGATATTTTCCTTCTGGTCGCCTTCCATGGCTTTTCGCAGATTGATCGACAATGTTTCCTTGTGGAAATCCGGGGAAACCAGGCGGGAGATTTCCGCGGACTCCAGATAGGAATCCGGCAAGAGCGCCGTGTAAGAAGGGATTATATCGGTTACTCGCATCCCGTCTTTGTACTGGTATTCGCCCGGCCGCGCCACATTGCCCTTGAGGCCGACCACATGACGTAATGCCTTGAACACGGGAAAGACCTTTATCATGTCCCTGTCGTGGATCGTCACCTTTGCAAGAGTTTCCTCCATCTGGCCGGCCTTCGGCTCATAATCGAGGACAATACGCGCGCTATTCCCTTCAATCCTTTCTACCTGCAGCCTGCCGGTATCCCCGGACGCGGCAATGCCGCCCGCGAGCTGCAGAATCTGAACGAGGTTCGTCGTCCCCTTTAATTCGTAGATCCCCGGTCGCTTCACCTCACCGGCCACTGCCGCAACAGGACCTATGACAGGAACAAAGATGGTGTCGCCGTTTTCCAGACGCAGGTCTTTGCTCCGGTCGCCACCGAGGAGCATATCGTAAAGGTCGATTTCCTGAACGACCTTCCCCCCCCTGAGCAGTCTGATGGTGCGCAGGCTTCCGTTCAATGAGGGGCCGCCCGCCTGAGACAAAGCGTTTATGACTGTCGCAAGCGAGCTGACCGAATACGTGCCGGGAGATTCCACCTCGCCGACTACAAACACCTGAATGGTGCGTAATCTGCCAAGCGTGACGTTCAGTTCGTACCCCTTAAAGTAGCGGGAAATAGCCTTGTTGATGACATCTTTAGCCTGGGCATAACTGATCCCCCAGACTTTTACCGTGCCGACTTTTGGCAGAGAAATTTCACCGTTTCTGTCCACCGTTGCATCATATCGTGCCTGCACTGACCCCCACAGGTCGATGCGCAGAGAATCGCCAGGGCCAATAATATAATCTCCCCCAACCGGAAGATTGTCGGTCAATATTCCGGTGGAAAGACTGTTTTTGAAAAAATCATAGCCGAACTGCTTGAGGTCCCTCTTGAACGGGTCCGCCTCCAGGTTGTCCTGCAAGGTTGTTACGTTCCTGGCAAATGATTTTTCCAGCTGAGAACCCTGCTCTTCCGTCGGCAAAGGAATAGCAGTCATTTCTCTGGAGAAAAGAACCAGGTCGACAGCTTTCGGTTCTGCCTCGTCCGTTTCCTGTTTGACCTGGATGCTGGTGCTTCCCTGGATCTTGATATAATAGACCTGGTGGTTTTTCAATCCCCGGAGTTTATAATCCCGTACATTACCAACATCGAGTTTTTTGTCATAACTCCCGGACTCGGTTCCGTAAAACAGGGTATATTTCAACGGCGGATCGCCAGGTTTCTGTTGAAGTCCCTTGATGTCCCAACTAAGGGAAATGAGCCCGTCGCCCGGCTCGGTTTTCATAAAAATCCTGGCTTTATTACCGGGCGGCTCCGTTAAAGATTTGTCCTTATCGGAAGGGACCCCCTTAGTGATATCAGATGTACTTCTCCCCTTCAATTCATTCAGTTCTCCAAGAGGGATTCCCTGCTTTTCCGCCCCTGTGTACATACCCTGCTGTTCTTCGATTTTTTTCATTTCATCTGCCGTCAACGCAAATGCAGGCACGAAAACAAGGAGCAGAAGCAAGGTCAGCATACTGTTACTCAAGATTTTTTTCATCAATCCGTCCCTGATAGTTTTTTGATAATCCAGTGACAAGAAAGCAGGTCACCGGGTAATTCCTTCACTCAGCAAATTCCTTATGAACGCTGATATCTGCAAACGGCTCTAAACAAAAAAACAGCAATCCTTACGAAAAGGATTACTGTTCTTATTGATGGTGGTGATCCCAAGGGGACTTGAACCCCTGTTACCGACGTGAAAGGCCGGTGTCCTAACCGCTAGACGATGGGACCTGAATATCGGTGAATGGTGAATAGTGAATGGTGAATGGTCCCCAAAAACTTTCATATCCCGCTCACACTTCACTTTTCATGCTTCACTTTTTCATTTTTAATGGCTGGGGTGCGAGGATTCGAACCTCGGATGACGGAGTCAGAGTCCGTTGCCTTACCGCTTGGCGACACCCCAACAGGTAGACGAGATATATAGCAAAGTGCGCCGTTCCAGTCAAGTATTTTTCAGTAACCAGTTGCCGGCATGGTTAACAAAATCATACTTATCTGCATTTGATGCTTGCCGCTCCCGCTGCAATTGCCCTGACATTGGCCGGAATAAACTTGTGATTTCTTTCAGGAAGGGCCTCGTTCAATCCCTCCTCCAGTGATGATAGCGACACTGCTCCGGACTTCGCCACATAGGCGCCGACAGCCACCATGTTGACCATCCTGGCGTCGCCAAGCTCCATGGCGATATCATTCATTGGAATGGCTATGATTTCCATATCATCCCGATTTAAATCGACGGTGTTGACCAGGGAAGAATTTACAATACAGACGCCTCCCGGCTTGACCTTTGCACCGAATTTATCCAGCGACGCCTGATTGAGTATTATGACACCTGATGGAGTACCGATAATCGGCGAGCCCACGTCACCAGCAGCAATTACCACTGTGCACATGGCAGCTCCGCCACGTTTCTCGACACCGTAGGCAGGGAAAAAGGATACGTTTTTCCCTTCGATTATCGCCGCATAGGATAGAAGATTCCCCGCCAGCAGCACACCTTGCCCGCCAAATCCCGATATGAATACATCGTGTCGCATGAAGATTGCTCCTGTAGGCGAACGGCGTTCGCCCAGGGCGCATGCAATGCGCCCCTACAAATTCTCCGTATTCTTGAACACTCCCAACCTGAAATAGTCGCACATTTCCGTGCCGACCCGTGAGTTTGCCATGAGCGGGTTCAGCCCCCAGTTGGTCGGGCAAGAGGAAAGCGCCTCGATAAAGGAAAATCCTTTTCCTTCCACCTGATACTGAAAGGCTTTTTTGATCTGCTTTTTGGCGTCCATCAGGTTCTTGGGCGAATTAACCGCCACCCGCGCAGAGAATGCCACACCTTCCAGTTGCGACAGAAGTTCGGCCATCCTGATGGGTGCCCCGTCCTTTGACTGATTTCTGCCGTAGGGGGAGGTTGAAGTTTTCTGACCGACCAGGGTGGTCGGCGCCATCTGCCCACCAGTCATTCCATAGGTCGTGTTGTTAACGAAAATAACGGTAATATCTTCGCCACGGTTAGCAGCATGGATAATTTCAGCAGTGCCGATGGCAGCAAGGTCCCCGTCACCTTGATAGGTAAAGACGAAGCTCTCCGGCTTCGCCCGTTTCACACCGGTCGCCACCGCTGCAGCGCGGCCATGGGGCGCCTCCACAACATCGACATCGAAATAGCCGTAGAGAAAGACCGAGCACCCGACCGACGCAACGCCGATGGTCCGTTTCTGCACGCCAAATTCATCCATCGCCTCGGCAACGAGACGGTGAATCGTGCCATGGTGACAACCCGGGCAGAAATGGGTCTGCACGTCCTTCAGACTTACCGGCTTTTTGAAAACCTGCTGCATAGAAAAACCTCGTAAAATGGGGATCAGGGATCGGGGAACTGGGACCAGGGACTTGGGATCGGGGATCAGTAACAAACTCTAATCCGCCAGTTCCCAGTTCCCAGTTCCCAGTTCCCAGTTCCCAGTTCCCAGTTCCCAATCAATAATATTTCCTGATCTGCTCAAACAGTTCTTCAGGAGTCGGAAGCGATCCGGCTCCCGGTGGTCTACCGTAAAAATAAACCTCCGCATCCCTGGCGACGGAAAGTCGGACGTCTTCAACCATCTGGCCGGTGTTGAGCTCGATATCAAGCACCTTTTTACATTGTTGCGTCGCCTGCAGCAAAGCCTTTTCCGGAAATGGAAAAAGGGTTACGGGTCGTAGCAATCCGACCTTGAGTCCCGCATCTCTCGCCATCAGGACGGCAGTTTTGACAATCCGCGCCGTGGAGCCGAAGGCAGTGACCAGCAGTTGGGCATCGGCAGTCTCGAACTCTTCCCAGCGGGTCTCTCTTTCCTTCAGTTCCTGATACTTTGCATGCAGCCGCCAATTATGGGCTTCCAGTTCACCATCGCCGAGAAAGAGGGATTTGACGACCCGCTGTTCACCGTCACCCTTCCCCCTGACCGCCCAATCCTTGGGAGGAAGTTTTGTTTCCGGCCTTCTGTTGGCGACAAGGGCTTCCTTCATCTGTCCCACGACCGAATCACCCAGGACCATGGCCGGCATCCGGTAAATGTCGGCAAGGTCAAAAGCAAGCATGGTGAGGTCGTACATTTCCTGAACCGATGCAGGCGCCAGCACAACGATATGATAACCACCGTGACCGCCTCCCTTGACTGACTGGAAATAGTCGGCCTGTGAAGCATCGATGCCGCCGAGTCCGGGGCCGGAACGGGAAATATTGACGATGACGCCTGGCAACTCGGACCCTGCCATATAAGAAATTCCCTCCTGCTTAAGGGAAATCCCGGGGCTCGATGACGATGTCATGGCACGTACGCCGGTTGCGGACGCGCCCAAAAGCATATTGATGGACGCAATTTCGCTTTCGGCCTGAATGAATTCTCCGCCGAGCTTGGGCAATTCACGGGAAAGGTATTCCGGGATGTCGCTCTGGGGAGTGATCGGATAGCCGAAATAGTAGCGACAGCCGGCCTCTATGGCAGCCATTGCAACGGCCTCGTTCCCTTTAACAAACAAACGCTTTGCCAAATGTACCTCCGGTAACATCAACTGAAACAATAACTAATACTACACTACAAATTTTACATAAAAGCAGGAAACTATATCCCTGTTCAAATAGCTTGTCTGCAATAAGTTGTTTTCAGAATTATTATTTGAAGACGACAATAGCAACGTCCGGACACATTTCGGCACACAATGCACAGCCGATGCATTTATCTTGAGAAGTTATCTGAGCAGGTGTATACCCTTGGTGATTGATCTTGTCGCTCAATAGCAACAACTTGTGCGGACAGGCTATGGTGCATATTCCACATCCTTTACATCTCAGCTCATCTATTTTTATCAACGCCATTATAACTTCCCTTAATTTGCTTAGAGACCCGGATTATTACACGTTTTAAACAAAACTAACAGATGTTTACCGGATGAGTCAACGGTTTTAATTTATGCAAATTTTCATTTATTGCTTGATTTCGTTCAATAATGTAGTTAAATATAAAAAATTGAATCATAATATTTTATATCTGACAAGGAGGAATAAAACATGGCCTCAACATTACTGGAACTTACTGCCAACATCGTCTCTTCACATGCATCTGTATCAGAGATGTCCGGTGAAGAACTACTTCAGGAACTGCAAAAAGTTTATTCTGCATTGCAAAAACTTGAAACCGTCCCTGTAGAAACTGGTGAACAAGCTGAAGTGAAAACTCCGGCAATCTCCCTTAAGAAAGCCTTTCAACCCGACCAGGTATCCTGTATGATCTGCGGCAAGACCGGCATGAAGACCCTTGCCCGCCACCTGGCACAGGTACACAATATGAAGCCGGGTGCATACAGAAAGCAGTTCGGCATTCCCAGCACCCAGGCACTCACCGCCAAGAATTTTTCAGAAGCCAGAAGAAAAATGGCCCAGGACAGGGGACTTGCCGATAATCTGGCAAAAGCCAGAGCCGTAAGAGCTGCAAATATAAAGGCAAAAACAGCCGCACCGGAAAAAGCGGCCAAGGCAGCAAAAACAGCTCCCAAGGCAGCTCCAAAAGCAGCAGCAAAAGCTGCGCCTAAAGCAAAACCGGTAACGGCAAAAGCCGCACCAAAGGCAAAAAAGGCATAGAGCATAGATTTTATTGCATCATCCTTTTGAATAGCCGCTCACTCTCCCGTGAGCGGTTTTTTTCATTTCACCCCGCCCTTTCCCGCCATTCGATCAAGCGATAATGCTGCATAATTTATAATATTTCGCCCACTCGTCAACCACAATTCCAAATCAGGTTGACAACAACCGATCCGCCATGTTAATTCATGGATCGGAGGAAACCACATGGAAAATACGATTGAGGCATTAACAGGCCGCATTATAAATGGCGAAGCTATAACCCATGCGGAAGCTCTGGAGCTTTCGCAAATGGAAGGATCAGCCCTATTCCCGCTCTTTTGTGTGGCAAACCGCATCAAGGAGCATTTTGTCGGAGACAAAGTCTATCTCTGCTCCATCATCAACGCCAAATCCGGCCGTTGCCCTGAAAACTGTTCATTTTGCGCCCAATCGGCCCATCATAAGACCGATGCGCCGGTCTATTCATTGGTTGACGAAGACAAGATGGTAGCCTGCGCCCATGAAGCGGAAAAAAACGGCTCCTCTTGCTACGGAATCATCACCAGTGGCACATCGATCAACAAGGGAGAAGAATTGACGCGGATCTGCCGGGCGGTGAAACGGATCAGGCAGGAAACCGGCATCACACCTTCATGCTCCCTCGGCATCATCGATTATGAGACGGCGCTCGCCCTTAAAGATGCAGGTGTAGAAACTTACCACCACAACCTGGAGACGGCCAGAAGCTTTTTCCCCAACGTTTGCACTACCCATGATTACGAAGAAGATGTGGAAACCGTGAGAGTCGCCAGGAAAGCCGGCATGAAGGTATGCTGCGGCGGCATCTTCGGCCTGGGAGAGAGCATTCCCCAGCGGGTGGAAATGGCCCTCACCCTCCGGGAACTGGACGTGGATTCGGTGCCGCTCAACTTTCTCAATCCGATTCCTGGAACCAGGCTGGAAAATGCCGTAAACATAACGCCAATGGAGTGCCTGCAGACCATCGCCCTCTTCCGTATGATCCTGCCGTCAAAAAAGATCTCCGTTTGCGGTGGGCGTGAAAAAAACCTGCGCGACCTTCAATCGTGGATTTTCTTTGCCGGCGCCAGCGGCACCATGATCGGCAACTACCTGACCACCACAGGCCGGGCAGCAGAGGAGGACTGGCAGATGCTGAAAGATCTCAACCTGTCGGCGGCGAATTGTTGCGATTAAAGCGGTTGATAGTCGGCGGTTGATGGTCGGCGGTTGATGGTTGATGGTGAAAGCTGAAAGGTGATAGGTAAAGAAACGGTAATGGACATAAAAAACAAGGCTATCTTCATCACCGGTACGGATACCGGCGTCGGTAAAACCGTCGTATCGGCAGTCATCGCCAGATTGCTGAAGAATAAAGGTGTCTCCGTCGGCGTAATGAAACCGATCACGAGCGGCTGTATGGAGGTTGGGGGCACGCTTGTTTCAGAAGATGCGGAGCTGCTCAAATGGGCAAGCAATGCTGACGGGGAGGATGCGGACATCACCCCTTACCTGCTCAGGGAACCGCTTGCCCCGTCGGTTGCAGCATCGCTGGATAAGATCCGCATCGAGTTCCCCACCATCAAGGCCGCCTTTGACAGGCTCGTCGTGAAGCACGACTTTGTCATCGTCGAAGGGTCCGGCGGCCTCATGGTCCCCCTGGCAGGGGGACTGCTCATTGCCGACCTGGTCAACCACCTGGGCATCCCCCTTATCGTGGTAGCGCGTCCCAACCTCGGCACCATCAACCACACCATCCTTACCACTTTCAGCGCAAAACAGATGGGGATAGAAGTCGCAGGGATTATCATCAACAATTACCCAAACTCCCCGGACAAGGCAGAAGCATATGCGCCCCATATGCTGGGATCTCTTTCAGGTGCTCCGCTCCTGGGTGTCTTCCCCCACGTGGGTGGAAACGACCTGCACGTGATGGTGGAAGCTATTGTGTCGGTGCTTGAGGCTGACCCTGCTACGGGCATACTGTTGCGGGAGATCGGCATTGGCTGATGACACAAAGCCGGTAAATGGAGACAGACCGTGAAGAGTATCGACACCAAAACCCTCCAGGAGTATGACCGCCGCTACGTCTGGCACCCTTTCACCCAGATGAAGGAATGGGAGGAGGAAGCCCCCCTCGTCATTGAGCGGGGTGAAGGTTCCTTCATCATCGACAGCGACGGCAACCGCTATCTGGATGGGGTTGCCGCCATCTGGACCAATGTCCATGGTCACTGCAAAAAAGAAATAAATGAGGCAATCAAGGCCCAGGTGGACAGGCTGGAACATTCGACCCTGTTGGGATTGACCAATGACAAGGCGGCGCTGCTCGCCAAGCGTCTGGTGGAGATAGCGCCTCCCGGTCTGAACAAGGTATTTTACTCGGACAACGGCTCGACGGCCGTGGAAATCGGCGTAAAGATGGCCTTCCAGTTCCAGCAGCACCGGGGGGGCAGATTCGCAAGGAAAACCAGATTCATCTCCTTCACCAACGCCTATCACGGGGATACGGTCGGCGCCATGAGCGTCGGCGGCATCGACATCTATCATGAGGTGTACAGCCCGCTCCTCTTCTCCACCATCAAATCTCCGGCCCCCTACTGCTACCGTTGCCGGCTCTGCGCTGGAAAAGACGAGTCAACCTGCGGCTTGCTCTGCCTGAAGGAACTGGAACGGTTGATGGCCGCCCATGCGGACGAACTGGCCGGCCTGGTTATCGAGCCGCTGGTACAGGGCGCCGGCGGCATGATCGTCCAGCCAGCCGGATTCGTTAGGAAGGTTCGAGAGTTATGTGATAAATACGATATCCTCATGATCGCCGATGAGGTAGCAGTTGGTTTCGGTCGTACCGGAGCCATGTTCGCCTGTGAAAAGGAAGGGATCACACCGGACATCATGGCGCTGTCAAAAGGGATCACTGCCGGTTACCTCCCTCTTGCAGCCACGCTCACGACACAACGGGTCTATGACGCCTTTCTCGGTGAATACAAAGAGCTGAAGACCTTTTTCCACGGCCACACCTTCACCGGGAACCCGATCGCCTGCGCAGCCGCACTGGCAAGCCTCGACCTCTTCGAAAAGGAGCAGCTGCTTTCGAACCTGCAACCCAAGATAGATTACCTGAAAAAAAGGCTATCGTCGCTGAAACAGCTGGATCACGTGGGAGACATTCGCCAGGAAGGCATGCTCGGCGGCATCGAACTGGTGAGAGACAAAGAAACAAGGGAACCCTATCCCTGGGAAGAACGGATCGGGGTACAGGTCTGCAAGGAGGCAAGGAAGCACGGTCTTTTCCTACGCCCACTAGGCAACGTGATCGTGGTATTTCCGCCGCTATCCATTTCGCTGTCAGAGCTCGAACAGCTCATGGACGGCATTGAGGAGTCCATCAGGGAAATAACAAGATAAATGCAAAAAAAGGGTGGCTGATAAACAGCCACCCTTTTTAAATCTGTTATTCCAATTCCAAATCAAGGCGCTATCTTCGTTGGCTCGTCTTCGGCTCCTCAACGTACTATCTGTACGCCTTCGTCGCCTCACTCCTCGCCGCCTTGATTTCATCCTTGATTTGAAATTGGAATTAGAAGTAACGCTTCCTTAGAATTTACCCCTGAAAAACTCAGCCATGACGATTATCGGTGTCTGCCCCTTGGAATTTGGTTCCTGAATGTCAGGGATAATTGTCGGCATGGAAAACCTCACTTTACCATTTTCCATCTCGGCAAGTGACCTGGTGCTTTTTACCAGACCGTAACCGGCGCCCAACAGGACACCAGCCGCAGCACCATAACCTATACGATCCAGGTGATCGGCCGGCTTACGGGTGAATGCAATAAGCGCCGTTCCGATCAGGGTCCCCGCCAAACCACCATACAAGGAATCTTCGAAAATCTCTTTAAATGCGTTTTCCGCTGCAAAACAAGGAGCAGTCATGCTGGTTAGCAGAACTGTGGCTGTCAGTATCACCATCGTCCGTTTAATTCTGTTCATCTGGTACTCCTTTTGAAAGAGTATGGCTCAGTCATTTAACATTAAACAGCAACAAACGAGCCAAAACCACCAGATCGAACCATCAAACTATAACACAGCTATTTCATTGATATATTCCCAGACCAAAACCATCATTCGAAGTAATTCCCCGCCTTATCATTCTTGATTGCTACAAAATCAACCGTGATATTGCTGAAACATCAGAGCCATGCGAGCAATTTAGAGTGGAAGAACAATGAGTTAGCCATAAGCCAGTTGTTTGACCATAGTGTTGCAAATTCGCTACAGATGCTTCAACCTCTCCCTGACCATACCCAGTTCGTCATCCCGACTTACAACCTGACCGTTCAGTCGTGCTTTTAAGACTACATCCAGAAGCTCCCGATAGAGTGGCCCGGCTGGCACCCCGAGTCGTTTAAGGTCTTCACCGGAAATCAGGCAGCGGACACCCTGCAATTGGGTAAAATAGAGTGAGATGCATTTTTTGGCATCGTCACTGCCGGTTTTCGCCATCAGATAGAGAAGAATCTCCACCGGCAGATCTTTCAACCAGAAATATATTTCGCTTTTTGCTACCCGCCCCCCCCGCGCCACCTTCATTTCCATGATCTCCAGCACCTCTTCACCCCGCCTGCGCATCTCGAAGAGCTTCTCCTTGTAATGCTCGTTAACGGCCAGCCGCGTGCAAGCCCCCCACAACATATCGTCAGTCAGGGACTCGCATAGGGTAAGGAAATATACCACCCAACGCTCATAGGCCCGATCGAGAAAGAGGAGATCAAACCAGGAAATGATTTTCCGGGCGTCTTCCAAAACAGTGCGTGTCCGTGCGGTCATCTGGAGTTCAGGATGAATGAAGCGCAAAAGGCCGAGGGCCGACAACCTCTCCACCGCTTTGAACGGTTCTTTTTCACGCAGAATATAAACGAGTTCGGTCAAAAGGCGCTTACCGCCGAGTTTCTCCAGAAAATCCATTTTTACCGCATTCTTGATCAGGTTTTCCGTATGCTTGGCAATATGAAAATCAAGCCGCTGCTCAAAGCGAATGGCGCGGAACACCCGGGTCGGATCTTCAACAAAGGAGAGATTGTGCAGCACGCGAATAAGCCGGTCCTGCAAGTCGCGGTGCGCGCCGAAATAGTCGATGAGCAGGCCGAATTCAGAATTGTTCAGGCGGATGGCAAGGGTATTGATGGTGAAGTCGCGACGGTAGAGATCCATCTTGAGGGAGGAACGTTCGACAGTCGGAAGAGCGCCCGGCGAAACGTAATACTCCAGCCGGGTGCTGGCCACATCGACCTTGAATCCGTCGGGAAAAACGATCACGGCCGTGCCGAATTTCTCGTGGCTCTTGACACGGCAGCCGAACTCAGCGGAAAAGGTCTCGGCAAACAGGATGCCATCCCCCTCCACAGTCACATCTATGTCATAATTTTCGTTATTCAACAGGAGGTCCCGGACAAAACCGCCGACCGCGTAAACAGGCAGGTCCAGACGGTCCCCGACCCGACCCAGATCACGCAGCACCTGCAATACCGTCGGCGAGATATGCTTGTTCATCAAGCCGGATATTTCCTTGCTGCGCAGCGGCGTTGCGTCCCTTGCCAGGTCGTATAGGGAGTCGCCACTGTACAAGTAACGCAAGATATCGGTACGGGTCACGACGCCCACCAGGTTGCCGTCGGCCAAAACCGGCACGAGACGCCGGTTCCGGCCGACGATATAGTCTTGGATATCGCTGATCGGGGTGGACGGTTCAGCCGACATGAACTCCGAATGCATGTAGTCGCTGACTGGCACATGGCCGAGATTGTGGTAGAGAGACTTTTCAACAATACGCCGGGAAATGACCCCGACCAGCCGTTCCCCGTCCATCACCGGCATGGCGTTGACGTTATACCTGGTCAAGAGCTCGCGGGCCTCCTCGATGGTGGCATCGGCGGAAATGATTTTCACCGGTGACGACATGATATCGCTTGCAACACGCCGTGGATTTACCCTGTTCCGCAAAATCTCTTCCAGCTTTTCCAGCACCTGGATCAGAGTCAGGTCCTTCACCGTAGCAGAAGCAGCCGAGGCGTGTCCCCCTCCACCGAATTCGTGAAGGATCTCACTCATATTCACCTCGGGGACGCGGCTCCTGGCGACGATGTAGACCCGGCTCCCCATGCCGACCACGAGAAAGAGGGCCTGAAGGTTCTCCATGTCCCGCATCATGTGTGCAAGAGCGGCGATGTCCCCGATATAGTAGTCGACTGACGCATGGGCGATAGAGACATCGACACCGTTCAGATTGGTCGTCTTCAGTGATTTCAGCAGGTCGTTTAGCAGGGAGACCTGCTCTACGGTCAGCTCCTGGGTGATGAAATCGGCAACGGTGTTCAGATTGGCGCCCCGCTCCAAAAGCCATGCGGCAGCATGATAGTCATCTACCGTCGTGGAGGGAAAGGTGAGGCTCCCGGTATCTTCGTAGATGCCGAGCATCATCAGCGTCGCCTCTGTGGCATTCACCTCGATCCACTTCTCTCGTAGTATGCCGGTAAGGATGGTGGTCGAGGAGCCGCTCACGCGGATTACCCCGCCAGTGGAAGCGATGTCGCCCGATGATTCGGGGTGGTGGTCATAAATATGGATTTCAAGACCGGGCCGGTGCAGAATCTCGGCAAACCTGCCGATGCGGGAAGAGTGTTGGCAATCCACCAGGATCAGTCGCGTTACCTGGTCAAGATCGAGATCTTTGAAGCGGGTGAAGTTGAGCACGTAGCTGGTGGATTTAAGAAAAAAGTCGCGCATGCTCTTTTCCTGGGCGCCGGAAAACACCATAGCCGCATCGGGATAGAGCTTTTTGGCGGCCACCATGGCCCCCAGACAGTCGAAATCAGCATTAACGTGGGTGGTAATTACGTCCATCAGGCGACCGTAAACGCCGCATAGGCAACGACCTGGCGGTTATCGCCGGTCACATCGCCGCTCGTGGCATAGCGCACCAGCTTCGCCTGTGTTGCCCCCAGTTCATTGACCGCTACGAGCATGACCGTTGCGGGGATCACTCCGCACATGGTGATGTCTTTTTCGCGGCAGACCCGCAAAAGTCCCTCGGGATTCAACGCCAGTATCTCGTTGATGGCATGTTCATCCTTCTCTTTCGCCATCACAGCCGATTCGTAATGGGTCATGTCCGAACTGGCAACTATCAGCACCTCTTCTCCATATTCCCGTATCGCCCGGGCAATACCTGAACCGAGCGACTTGCAGCTCGCATAGTCGCCGAAGCCGAGACAGAGAGGGACAATGGTCACATCGGACCGGACGAACTGGAGAAAGGGGACCTGGACTTCGAGGGAGTGCTCGAAATGATGGGCGGAGGTTTCCTCCTCCACCAGGGGGGCATGTTTTTTGATTAACGCGGAAAGGCGGCTGTTTATGGAGACGGCGCCGAGCGGGGTAAGCCATTTGCCAGCGGGATAGATGGCTGCCCTGGCGCCGACACCCTGGTGATTGGGGCCCAGGATGATAACGGTCGGCGGCACTTCGACAGAGCCGTAGAGCCTGCCGGCAACCGCTCCCGAGTACATGTAGCCCGCATGGGGAGCAATCACCCCCAGGACCTTTTCCCGGAAAGTTTCCACCGTAACCATCCGTTCCAACTGGGCACGGAGTTCTTTCGGGTCGTTCGTGTAAAACTGTCCTGCCACTGCCGGTTGACGAATCATGGCACACTCCTTGGAAGCGGTGAATGGTTGATAGTCGATGGTCGATGGCAATACAATAAACATTGTAATCCATAAACCATCGACCATCAACCATCGACCGATTTTACCATCGACCATCGACCATCGACCATCGACCGATTTATTCCTCCAGCGGCAGATCCTGCTGATCACCGTATGGGTTGACCGGCGCAAGCTCCTGAATTTCCTTCAACGTCGGCAGACTCGACAGGTCCTTCAGATTGAACAGTTCCAGGAACTCCCTGCTGGTCCCGTAGATGAGCGGCTTGCCGGGGATGTCCTTTTTGCCGAGGATCCGCAGCAGCTTTTTTTCCAGCAGAGTTTTCAGCACCCCTCCCGAATCGACACCGCGCAGGTATTCCACTTCGGCACGGGTAATGGGTTGGCGGTAAGCGATGATCGCCAGCGTTTCCAGGGCGGACGGGCTGAACTTGACGGTTTTGCTTCGGGTCAGACGCCGCAGATAATCGGCATTCTCCGGGCGACTGCGAAACTGATAGCCGCCGGCAACCTCATCCAGGAATATCCCCCGCTCTGCCTGACGGTAATCCTCCTTCAGGGCTTCGACCGCAGCGCGGATATCTCCCCGCTCGTGCTCTTCCAGGACCGAGCAGAGCCTGTCGAGGGTTATCGGCAGGTCCGAAACGAAGATCAGGCTTTCGACAATGGATTTAAGACCGGCCGGCGACATGGTCATCCTCCTCCCCGGCCGTCCCATCATCAGCCTCGACTGCGACAGGCATGATCCAGATGGTGCCGAGGCTCCTGGCCTGGCTGATCCTGATCATCTTCAGCTTGCACAGCTCGAGGATGGCGAGAAAGGTAACCACCAGGCCATCCCGGGTAACTTCGGAAAGAAACAGTGATTCGAAGGGGACCGCTTCCTTCCCCTCCAGCAGGGAAAGGACCTCGGCAATTTTGTCCGCGATCGAGACGCCGTCGGCGCCCACTTCGTGAAAATTCTCGACGGAAACCTTGGCCAGCACCCGCTGAAAGGCCTCTATCAGCTCAAACAGTTCGACCTCGGTCGGATCCTCTTCCGCCTCGCATGTGGCAAGATCGGCAGATGGGAATTTGCGGGCAAAGATGTCCCGGCCCAGAAGTTCGCGCTGGCCGAGCATTACGGCGGCCTCCTTGTACTTCTGATATTCCAGGAGTCTGCGCACCAGTTCGGCGCGGGGGTCCTCCTCCTCTTCTTCTTCGGCTTCTTCTTCCACGGAGGGGGGGAGCAGCATCTTCGATTTGATCTGGATGAGGGTCGCTGCCATGACCAGGAATTCACCGGCTATATCAAGATTGAGATCCTTCATCAGGTCGATATAATCCAGATACTGCCTGGTGATGGCGGCAATGGGGATGTTATAGATATCCACCTCATTCTTCTTAATGAGATGAAGAAGGAGGTCGAGCGGGCCTTCAAACTCTTCAATACTTACCTGGTAAGCATGATCATAACCATCGGTAAACAACGAGTTTTGCTTGGCTGAATCCATGGGTGTGAGGTTACTCCGTTTTCCTTTGTCCTCGGTCCTTTATCCTCGGTCCTTCGTCCTGGGTTTGATCACACCTTGAGGGCCGCCCTGACATCCTTCATGGTTTGGCCTGCTTCTTCCGTCGCCTTGTGCGCCCCCTCGGCGAGAACATCCTCCACCAGGGACGGCGTGGCGGCAAGCTCCTCACGCTTGGCGCGGAACGGAGAAAGGGTATCGACAACGGACTGGGCAAGGATTTTCTTGCAGTCCACGCATCCTATCTGTGCCCCGCGGCAGGAAGCGACGATCTCGGCCCGCTTCTCTTCGGCAACATAGAGGCTGTGGAGGGTAAAGGCCACGCAACGGTCCGGTTCACCCGGGTCGGTCCGCAACGGGCGCTGCACGTCGGTAACCATGGACATGACCTTTTTCCGCGTCTCTTCGGCGTTATCTGAGAGGAAAATGGCGTTGCCGTAAGATTTGCTCATCTTGCGCCCGTCGAGCCCCAGCACTTTCGGGGTCTCCGTCAGAAGGGCCGCCGGCTCCGGAAACACCTCGCCGTAGAGATAATTGAAGCGGCGGGCGATCTCCCGCGTAATCTCCAGATGGGGGATCTGGTCCTGGCCGACCGGTACCCGCGCCGCCTTGTAGACGATGATGTCCGAGGCCATCAGCACCGGATAGCCGAGGAAGCCGAAGGTGGACAGGTCCTTAGCCGTCAGGTTTTCCTGCATCTCCTTGTAGGTGGGATTGCGCTCCAGCCAGGAAACCGGCGTAATCATGGAGAGTATCAGGTTGAGCTCAGCATGCTGCGGCACCTGACTCTGGACGAAAATGGTGCTCTTTTCCGGGTCGATGCCGAATGCGAGCCAGTCGAGTACCATCTCGCGGATGCTGTCCCGGATACCCTCGGTATTGGCATATTCGGTGGTCAGGGAATGCCAGTCGGCAGCGAAGAAGAAACACTCGAACTCCTGCTGCAACTTCAACCAGTTGGAAAGGACCCCGTGAAAATGCCCGAGATGCAGCTTACCGGTTGGTCTCATACCACTGACAATACGCTTATTTTCCATTTAATAGAGACTCCTTTTCAGTAGTTGTCCAAAGCAGGGTACGTCACTACCATCCACCATCCACCATCCACCATCCACCATCCACCATCCACCATCCACCATCCACCATCCACCGCCGACCATCGACCGCCTTTACCGCCTTTACCGCATCATAAGCCGGGTGACGCTGAACACCAGGCTGCTCTGCGGGCCGGCAAGGAAATGAACTCCCATGCTCAATATGGGCGAAATCACATAGCTGAAAATATCGGTAAAAAATACCAGAACTATGATGATTATCATGCCGAACGGCTCTATCCGGGAATAGGCAACGGACTGGCGATATGGGAGAAGGCCGACGGCAACGCGCCCGCCGTCCAGCGGCGGCACCGGAATAAGGTTGAAGATGGCCAGGAGCAGGTTGATGTAGACCGAAAAGGCGAGCATCAGGGCGATCGGTTCAACGAACACCTGGAATAACGGTACAGCAGCACCATTCACACTGACTGCGGCAATGCCGCGCAAGGCCATGGCCGAAACGGCGGCCAGGATGAAGTTGGTAATGGGACCTGCCGCGGCAACCCAGATCATGTCCCGCTTCGGGTGGCGGAGATTGTTGAAGTTTACCGGCACCGGCTTTGCCCAGCCGATACCGACGATGAAAATCATCAGCGTGCCGAATATATCCAGGTGCTTGAGGGGGTTCAGCGTCAGCCGCCCCATGTAGCGGGCGGTGTTGTCGCCGAATTTGTCGGCCACGAAACCGTGGGAAACCTCGTGGCAGGTGATGGCCATCAGTGCCGGGACCAGCATGATCGACAGCTTGAGAAAAAATTGTTCCATGTATTTCCTTGTGTAAAATAGTAGCAACGGATTGCATGCAGCCTGTTTTTCTAACAGATTAGGGGAGGAAAGTCAACGACGGCACTCTGCCCGGCCCGTGGAACGCCATCGGGAACCAGCGGCGCATCATGAAAGAAATTTTGCTTGCCCCTTCCAAGGAAAAAGTGTATCCCATATGCCTTTCTAAAATAAGGATGGTAACTGAATGACACTGACTGAACAACAACTCTCGCGCATCCTCGGCGTGCTGGTCGAAGAGACAGGACTTTCCGCCGTGCAGGTGACGAACACCGTGACACTCCTCCGTGAGGGAGCCACTGTCCCGTTTATCGCCCGTTACCGCAAAGAACTCACCCATGAGCTGGACGAGGTGCAGATCCGCCAGATCGAGGACCAGCTGACCTACTACTCTGAGCTGGAAGAACGGAAAGTCACGGTTCTCAAGACCATTGCCGATCAGGGGAAGCTCACGTCGGAGCTGCAGGCACGCATCGAGACAACCAGGCAGAAAACGGAACTGGAGGACCTCTACCTCCCCTACAAACCGAAACGGCGCACCAAGGCGACCATCGCCAGGGAACGGGGACTGGAGCCGCTGGCGGACATTGTTGCCGCCCAGGAGATGACCTCAGGCGCCCCGGAAGAAGCGGCCGCACCCTATATCGACCCGGAAAAGGACGTGCCGGATGCCGCCGCGGCACTGGAGGGGGCCGGCCACATTCTCGCCGAACGGCTCAGCGAAGACGCCGATGCACGTGCATTCGTCCGCCGGATAACCGGCGAGCAGGGAATATTCTCTTCCAGGGTGGCGCCGGACAAGAAAGCGACCGTCAGCAAGTTCGAGATGTACTACGACTACCAGGAACCGATGAAGACCATCCCGTCCCACCGCATGCTGGCCATGCGCCGCGGAGAAAAGGAAGAGGTCCTCTACCTCTCGATTCTCGCACCTGTGGAGGAGATACTGGCCGGGCTGAAAGCCAGGCTGATCAAGGGGGACAGCATCTTTCGCCCCATCATCGAAGGGGTTGCCGAAGACGCCTACAGGCGGCTCATCGCCCCTTCAATCGAGGTTGAACTCCGCCTTGAGGCAAAAAACCGCGCAGACGAGGCTGCCATTGCGGTCTTCGCCGAAAACCTGAAGAACCTGCTCCTCCTCCCCCCAGCAGGAAGCAAACGGGTGCTGGGGATCGATCCGGGCCTGCGCACCGGTTCCAAGCTGGCAGCGGTGGATGAAACCGGCCGATTCCTTTCCCACTGCACCATCTATCCCCATACGGGGAGCAGCAACGTCGAACCGGCAAAGAGGGAGCTTTTGCGCATTATCGACAGCAACCGGTGCGAGATCATCGCCGTCGGCAACGGCACTGCCGGCCGGGAAATGGAGCTGTTCGCGCGCCAGACACTCACCGAGGCGGGCCTGAGATTGCCGGTCGTCGTGGTCAACGAGGCCGGGGCGAGCATTTACTCCGCTTCGGATATTGCCCGGGAAGAGTTTCCCGAGCTGGACCTGACCGTCCGCGGCGCCATCTCCATTGCCAGGCGACTGCAAGACCCGCTGGCGGAACTGGTGAAGATAGATCCCAAGAGCATCGGTGTAGGCCAGTACCAGCACGACGTCAACCAGAACGCGCTGAAAAAGGCCCTCGACGCTGTGGTCGAATCGTGCGTCAACTACGTGGGGGTTGACCTCAACACCGCCTCCTGGGCGCTCCTTTCCTACGTTTCGGGGCTCAACGAAAGCCAGGCGCAGGCCATCGTCCGCTTTCGTGACGAGCATGGCCTCTTCCCATCACGCCAGGCACTGCTGAAAGTCGCCCGCTTCGGTCCCAAGGCCTTTGAACAGGCGGCCGGGTTCCTACGCATCCGTAACGGCGCGAATCCCCTGGACAACACCGCTGTTCATCCGGAGAATTACCCGGTTGTAGAGACCATGGCCACAGACCTTCAAACCACGGTGGCCCGGATGGTGAGCGATCCATCACTGGCGAGCCGTATAGATCTCAAGCGTTACGTCAGCGACAGCGTGGGACTCCCCACCCTGCGGGACATTCTGGAAGAGTTGAAAAAACCGGGTCGCGACCCCAGGGCCCAGTTCCAGACGGCTACCCTGCGCGAAGATGTAACCGAACTGGGCGATTTACAGGAAGGAATGATCCTCCAGGGGACCGTAACCAATGTCACCGCCTTCGGCGCCTTTGTCGATATCGGCGTTCATCAGGATGGGCTGGTACATGTCAGCCACCTGGCGCAACGTTTTGTCAAAGATCCGAATGAAGCGGTTAAAGTAGGACAGATAGTCAAGGTGAAGGTTCTTTCCGTTGACCTGCAACGCAAGCGCATCGCCCTCTCAATCAAAGAAGCCGAACCGGCAAACGGCGGACAGGTAAAGCATGCTCCCAAACCGGAGGCGGCTAAAAAACCAGGAAGCGTGGATATGAGCGCGTGGGAAAAGGCGGGATTTCGGGTCAGGAAGTAGGAAAAAACAAGGTGTTATCAGAAAAAGAGCAGTCTGCCGTCAGGCAGGCTGCTCTTTTTAATTTACGGACAAGCTCTTAGTATCAGTTGCAGCGCAGCAGCTTTCTCCCCGCCTCGAAGAGAACCTCCATCTTGTTCTCAGACAGGGCACTGACTCTGCCGACACCGAATACCGGATGATTCACCAGGGAGTTGACACGAAAGCTGCCGTTCATGTCATAGGCCACCGCTTTGTTCATGTCCATGGATTTACTGAGCATTTCCCATTCTTCACGGTCGGCGAGCTCCGGGTCTCGCCTTGTTTTCGGCCGTGCCGACGCAGACGTTTTTACTGCCGCCGTCCGTTTGGAAGCGGCAGTTTCCGTTTTTTGCGGACGATAGTTATGCTCACTGCCGCACGTGTTGCATTTGACCCGGACAACCCGTCCTTCCACCATGGCAACGATTGTATGGTTCAGGACAACCTTGCACTTGGTGCACATCGATTCGATTTCATTCCCTGCGGCTAATGCTCTTCTAATCATCGGTCAATTCCTCTTTTTGAATAAGCTCAACGAAAAAGGGTTTAACCTGTTTCAGGCTAAACCCTGTTAATTAAGGAAATGTTGCGAGAGAGGAGGGTCGAAGATATGAAGGCGACACTATCCCCTAACACACTGTAATTACGTCACTACCTAGCTGCCTATGGTTTATTCAGTTGTACGGTTCCATATAATATGGGGCAAAGTTTTTGGAAAACAAAACAGCATTAAGCATCTATGTATATAGCATTAATTTCAGCAGATAACAACCCCCAACTCGCATTAACTGCATAGTTTCTTATCCTGGGCTGCCTGACGGAAACCACATCATGGTAATGCTGCGGCAATAAAAAAAATGGGTGCAGCGAGCCGATAACGGCAAGTGCACCCTATGCTAAAGATATTATGTGCTGCTGAAGGATATGCCCATCAGCAAGCAGCAAGAGGTGTTAATTTGTCCAACTGACAGAAACAGTGCCGTGGGAAGCATAATCGTTATAAACTGTAAAAACACTTCCTGTTACAGGGTCGGTCAAGAAATAGGTAAACCGTAGACCCTTGTCCAAGTTATCTGAATTCAGGGCAAATTCAAGACTTATACTTTCACCGGCTCTTAACTGACCACCGTTCAACAAGGAAGTATCAATTGTATAACGTAATACTATACCAGCAGCAGATAGTTCTGCGCGGTTGAGATAAAAGGTTTCACTTGACTTATTGGTAATCGACATTTTGAATTTTGTCCCGGGTTGCAAATATCCATTAATGCTTGTTCCACTCGATGAAGCAATTTTACTGAATAATTGAATAACATTAGTGGTAGCGTTTATGGATATTATTGCTGCCGTGCTATCTACTTTGCCATCATTTACTTTCAAATTCAGCACGTATGTTCCATCAACATCGGCTGTAAATGACGGATTAACAACATTGCTATTTGATAATGTGGCATTACTGCCGGCCGGTATTGATGTGAAGGCCCAGCTGAATGTCAAAGGATCACCATTTGCATCGCTGCTGCCACTACCATTAAGAGACACGACTGTGCCAGTTCTTACACTTGAACCAGATGCGGTTGCTTTTGCCACAGGAGCAGCATTGGGTGTCGAGGCGTTTATCACAACCGTTGAAGAGGTACTATTGACTTTACCATCATTGACTACAAGCTTGAGGACGTATGCACCTGCGATATCAGCTGTAAAAGAGGGTTTTACATCCGTAGAGCTTGATAACGCAGCGGTACTGCCGGTCGGTTTGGATGTGAACGTCCAACTGTACGTGAGCGGATCGTTGTTGGCGTCACTGCTGCCGCTGCCGTCAAGGGTTACCAGGGTGCCGACCAATACGTTTTGTATACTGCCGGCGTTGGCTACCGGCGGGGCATTCGGATAACTGGCATTTATTGTAACAAAGACAGGACTACTACTTTCATTGCCATCGTTAACAACAAGAGTCAGAACATACGTTCCTGTCACATCAGCAGTAAAAACGGGGTTGACGATTGAGCCATCCGATAGAGCTGCAGTGCTCCCGGCAGGCTTTGAGGCAAACGACCAGCTGTATGTCAGCAAATCATTGTTGGCATCGCTGCTGCCGCTGCCATCAAGAGTGACAAGACTGCCCGTCAACACGTTTTGTGTATTGCCAGCGTTGGCTACCGGCGCAACATTCGGGCTGCTGGCATTTATTGTAACGGATACTGGTTCACTATTTACGTTGCCATCGTTAACGACAAGATTCAGAACGTAAGTCCCCGTAACATCTGCCGTAATGTATGGATTAACAATTGCGGCATCGGATAAAATGGCGGTGCTGCCCGCTGGTTTTGATGTAAACGACCAGCTATAAGTCAGCAAATCGCCATCTGCGTCGCTGCTTTTACTGCCATCCAAAGCAACTATCGTCCCTGTGAGCACATTCTGGGTTGTGCTTGCGTTGGCTACCGGAACTGAATTTGCCTTTGCAGCATTAATAGTAACCGTTGCAGCGGTACTATCTACTTTACCATCATTAACGATCAGATTGAGAACGTATGCGCCTTCTATATCTGCGGTAAAGGTCGGATTAACAATTGTAGCATCGGACAATACCGCGTTACTCCCGTCGGGTTTGGATACGAACGCCCATTTGTATGTTAATAAATCGCCATCGGCATCGCTGCTTTTACTGCCATCCAAAGTAATTGCAATGCCAGCTCTTACATTCTGTGTAATACCGGCATCAGCAACCGGCACAGAATTAGTCAACGCGATTTCTGCATTGACAGTAACTGTTGCAACTGCACTGTCGACTATACCATCATTGACAACCAGATTCAGTACGTATGCTCCGGCCAAATCCGCAGTAAAGGTCGGATTAACAATTGTAGCATCGGACAATACAGCGTTACTCCCGTCAGGCTTGGATGCAAAGGACCAGCTGTAAGCAATCAAGTCACCGTCTGCATCGCTGCTCTTACTGCCATCCAAAGTAATTTTAGTATTGATTTTTACATTCTGCGTAATTCCGGCATCCGCCAGCGGCACTGAATTTGCCCTTGCTGCGTTTGCGTTGATGGTAACCGTTGCAGATGTACTGTTTGCTTTTCCGTCATTGACAACCAGATTCAGTACGTATGCTCCGACCAAATCCACAGTAAAGGTCGGATTGACGACCTTGTCGTTAGACAGTGTTGCATTGCTTCCCTCGGGTTTCGATGTGAACGACCAACTATAAGAAAGTAAATCTCCATTTGCGTCGCTACTTTTGCTTCCATCCAGGGTAACAACTGCGCCGGTCAGCACATTTTGATTAGTTCCAGCATCTGCCAGTGGTACGGCATTTGGGAGTGATGCAGTAACTGTGACCGTTGCAGCTATACTACTAAGTTCGTCATCATTAACTGTCAGACTGAGGATATATTCTCCGGCTAAATCCGGTGTAAAGGTCGGATTAACGATGGTACCGTTTGACAAGACGGAATTGCTGCCGGCAGGCTTTGCAGATATCGACCAATTGTAGGTAATCAAATCATTGTCGGCATCACTGCTTTTACTGCCGTCCAACGTTACAAGATTATTTACGACTACGTTTTGTGGTGGACCCGCATTTGAAACAGGAGCCGAATTTGTTATTGATGCGGTGATCGTGACTGTAGCTGGTGAGCTGTAAATTTGGCCGTCGTTCACAACAAGGCTGAGTACGTACGTACCAGGAAGATCAGGAATAAAAGTCGGATTGACAATTGTGGCAACTGAAAGAACTGAATTGCTGCCTGACGGCTTTGACACGAATGCCCAATTATAGGTGATCAATCTGCCGTCAGCCCCGGTACTGCGACTACCATCCAATGTAACGAGAGTACCAACTGGAACATTTTGTACGGGTCCCGCAATAGCTGCGGTTATTCTGTTGTTGGCCGCATTCCCGCCGCCTCCACCGCATGCAACAACTAAAGTCGATAAAATGCCGGCAAGCAATGCTACTTTGAATGGTCGTAAAAACATAATTAACCCTCCTTATGAAATTACAAACTAAAGTGAACATATCGTACCACATCATTATTAACTGTCAATAATTAACGTAAGTTTATTTTACAATTTTGCATCGTAAATTTGACGAGGTTGAGTACATACTTCAACCCACTATTCCGGTTTTTTCCAACAAGGATCACAAGGTGAGCAGAAGGAGGGCGATGGTCCGGGTGTATAGACAGAATGCGGATTTATCGCAAGACAAGCATGACGAAATGAGAAGTGGGGCAACATCCGTAAACAAAAAGGGACAGCCTAAAAAGGCTATCCCTTTGATTTACTTGATGGTGCGAGATGGGAGACTTGAACTCCCACGAGTTACCCCGCCAGATCCTAAGTCTGGTGCGTCTGCCAATTCCGCCAATCTCGCAAGTTTGGTGCATATAACAACAAACCCCGCTTATCACGGGGCTTTGATTTTAATTGGGGTGGCTAGTGGGATTCGAACCCACGTATGAACGAGTCACAGTCGTTTGTGTTAACCGCTTCACCATAGCCACCATATTTGGGAAATGGCGCGCCTGAGAGGATTCGAACCTCTGACCTACGGATTAGAAGTCCGTTGCTCTATCCAACTGAGCCACAGGCGCACAAAAATGGTCGGGGTGAGAGGATTCGAACCTCCGGCCCCCTGCTCCCAAGGCAGGTGCGCTAGCCAGGCTGCGCTACACCCCGATAAAGATAACTCTTATAGCACAGGACCAAACCGGCCGCAAGCTTTTTTACATTTGAATCAATTTATTTTTTTATCGGACCGTCCCAGGAATGCCTTCAACATAGCCAACGCCTTCCCCCTGTGACTGATCCTGTTCTTGATCGCCATCGGTAGCTCGGCAAGGGTTTGGCCGAATTCCGGCACGAGAAAGTACGGGTCGTAACCGAAACCACCCTCCCCCCGCAACGTTTCGAGGATGAGCCCCCGCAGTTCGCCGTCAAAGGTGTGGCAGGTGCCGTCCGGCCAACAAAGGGCTATGACGCAGTGAAAGGCTGCCGTGCGTTTCTCCTGCGGCACCCCTGCCAGCTCCCGCACAAGCTTGGCGTTGTTGTCTCCGTCGTCGGCCGCTTCTCCGGCAAACCGGGCGGAATAGACCCCGGGGCGGCCACCAAGGGCATCGACCACCAGGCCGGAATCATCCGCTATTACCGGCAGGCCGGTGGCCTCAGCCGCAGCCCGTGCTTTTTTTACGGCATTTTCGGCAAAGGTCTCCCCATCCTCCACAACTACCGGGAATTGGGAAAAATCGGCCGGCGAGAGAAGCCTTTCGACGCTTTGCCGCAACAGCTCTTCGATTTCGCGCAGTTTTCCTTTGTTACCGCTGGCAACTACGAGCTCTTTCATTGGCAAAGGGCCTCTTTCTGGATCTGGAACAGCCTTTTAATGCCGGAAATCGCCAGGTCGCGCATGGCATCCATCTGCTCGACGGTGAACGGCTCCGCCTCGGCGGTCCCCTGTACCTCGACGAAACGGTTCGAGGAGGTCATGACGAAGTTCATGTCCACCTCTGCAGACGAGTCTTCCACATAGTTAAGGTCAAGGAGCGGCGTCCCATCGACTATGCCGACACTGACGGCAGCAACGGCCTCCTTGAGAGGCATTGCCGCCAGCTCCCCTTTTTTTACGAGTCCATCCAGTGCATCGTAAAGCGCCACGTACGCCCCGGTGATGGAGGCGGTACGGGTCCCACCGTCGGCCTGGATCACGTCGCAGTCGATGAGCACGCTCCGCTCCCCGAGCAGGTTCATGTCCATAACGGCGCGCAGGGAACGGCCGATGAGGCGCTGGATCTCATGGGTGCGCCCCCCCACCTTCCCCTTTGAAGATTCCCGATGCGAGCGGGTATGAGTGGCACGCGGCAGCATGGAATATTCCGCCGTCACCCAACCGGTCCCCTTGCCGCGCAGAAACGGCGGCACGGAACCCTCGACCGATGCGGTACATATTACCTTGGTATCGCCGAATTCTATGAGCACCGAACCTTCCGCATGCTTGAGGTAATTTCTGGTTATCTTCACTTCTCTGAGGCTCTCAGCCCCGCGGCCATCAAAACGCATAATACTCCTTTTGGATTGAAAATCCGTGAGTAGTGAGCAGTAAGTAGTGAGCTGTAAGACTTAACGACTCACTGCTCACTGCTCACGACTCACTGCTCACGACTCACAACTTACTACTTACTACTTACTACTCACGGCTTTTTCAGATATCGGATTGGGGCTTTGACCGCAGAACCGGGATATAGTATACCTTGCCGCGGCCGGCATCGTTGCGCCGATCGTAAATACGCTTGGCAAAGGAGAACGGCGTTCCGTCCCCCCACCAGTTGCCCATTGCCTTGAAATCTTCGGTTCCGGCGTTATAGAGGTCGTACTCGCCATTGGCGGCAAAGGTGTTCCCCCAGGCAACCCCCTTGCCGTCTTCCACCCGCAAACCGATCTTGCCGTTTTGTGCAATCTCGTTGCCGGTCACTTTTACTCGCGATTTTGCCAGTGAAAGACCGTAATCGGTGTTTTTCAGAATCCGGTTGGCGGAAACCGTCCCTTCGCACTGGGAAAGGCTGATGCCGCTACCGTTGACACTGAAGCTGTTGCCGATGATCCTGACCCGCGAACTCTCAACTTTCAAGGCTTCCTGGTCATTGCCGTAAAACGTTGCCCCCCCCAGGTAGAGGGAAGTTTTAACCGCGACTACAGCCTGGCGGTTGCCGGAAAAATTGCTGTCGCGCAGATCGACTTCACTTTCCAGCAGATTCAGTCCGACCGCGCAGCTACTCGCCCCACCGCCCGATATGGTCGCCAGGCAATCCTGAATCCGGGCACCGGTGCCGCACGTGGCAAACAGCACATTTTTCATGGTTATTGTGGAAAAGAGCGCTTCGATGCCGGTTTCGGCGCCGGCTATGCGGCAGTTTTCCAGGAGATTTTTCTTTTCGCTGGCCATTATGACGATCCCCTGCCAGTCACCGGGCTGTGGTTCGGCAAAGTTCGAGGTGAACAGCACCGGTTTTTCCGCCCCTCCAAAAGCCAGTATCCGTCCATGAACGAGCAGGAGAGGATTGTCGCCACCCTCTTCATCCGTGCGTCTGAACCTGACTACAGTCCCCGGTTCGATCGTCAGGGTAGACTGGGTGGCAATGGTCACGCCACCCTCTATCAGTATTTCGCCGCGCCAGACGACGTCTTCGGTAATGGTCTGGTTACGGTAGGAACGATCGGCGCTTCCCGGCAGAACAGCCCGTTTTTGCGAATCCTTCGGGCTGCCTTGCGCAGTTGCGGGCTTATCAAGAGGACGAACGGCAACATCCCCTGATGGAACCGTCTGCACCGGTGGTGCAGATTTTTCCCCGGACATATCGGAGACAGCCATAACACCTGCGGGAAACGACATAGCAAAACTGATCACAGCAAGCCCGAAGGCACAAATCTTTTTCAGCATCATTACGGACATAGGGCAACGCGGCCTTAATCCACCGCATCCTCCTTGTTGAAATATACCTTATTCTTTCCGAAAACCTTTGCCTGATAGAGCAAACTGTCAACCTTGTTGAAGAGATCTTCCCGTTTGACGGCATCATTCGGATAACAGGCGACCCCCACGCTTACCGTGACCCCGAAATCGGAGATCCCTTTCAACTTGGCCGTCGTCTCCTGCGTAATACTTTCGCGAAGCCGTTCAGCAACCTGCACGGCGCTTTCGAGCTTCGTTTCGGGGAGAAGCACGACAAACTCTTCACCACCATAGCGGAAGGCATGGTCAACGCCCCGCAGGGTTCCGGTTATGATTTCTCCAATGGAAGCCAACACCAGATCGCCGGTGGAATGGCCGAACTTGTCGTTGAACTTCTTGAAATCGTCCACATCGAGCATGATTATGGAAAGATTTTTTCGATAACGCTTTGCCCTTCCCAGTTCCTGATTGAAAAGCTGATGAAAGTAACGGTGATTGTATAACCCGGTCAAGGCATCGGTAATGGCAAGGATTTTCGTCCTTTGGTGCAGTTTGGCGTTGTATATGGCCATAGCCGCAAAGGAAGCCAGCACCGAGAGGAGGTTCATCTTTTCCCGGTCGAACTTGCGCGGGACGAAATCGTCCAGGTACAGCACGCCCATAACTCTGTTGTGCAGGAGGAGAGGGACGCAGACCAGCGATCGGATACCTTCCTTGATGGCGATGGGATTATTGAAGTACGGAATTTTGGCGGTATCTTCAACGAAAAAAATTTCTCCGGCCTTAAGCACCTGCTCGGTGAGGCCGCCAGGGGAGGCATCCCATCGTTCCTTTTTAATAAAATCAGCCGTCAACCCCGAATGGGCATGGAGGGAAAACTCATTTTTCTTATCGTCGTAGAGGGCCACACTTCCAGCCGGTGTGGAGGCAAAACGCATGGCGCTGGTCAGGATAGCCTGAAGCACCGTATCAAGGTCAAGTGTTGAAACAACCGCCTTCGCAACCTCGATGAGATCCTTGAGGGCTTTTACCTGGGCTTCGAGGGATTCCTTGCAGCAGTCATCGGTTTGAGACATAAGAACTCCGGCAAAAATAATCGTTAACCATTATCACAATCAGCCGCTATTGTAAATTAATACTCATACCATTTCCACCTCTTACGTCACATCTGGCGTCTAATCAACTGGTTACAATTTTAATCTATATTCGCTTGACAGGCCATACATGTTGTGGTTTATTTCATCGCACGCCACAAAATGTGGTATTACATTCAGCGACAACCATGCAATTTAATTTTATCAAGGAGAACAGAACGTTATGAAAAAAACCACCAAGGGAACCATCCCCGGCTTGTCGAAAAACGCCCTGACCGTCCTGGAAAAGCGCTACCTGAAGCGGGACAAGGAAGGTAAAGTGCTGGAAACTCCGGTCGATATGTTTCGCCGCGTTGCCGAATCCATTGCCGTTGCCAATGCAAGGTTCGATCAAAAGGCCGATCTTGCGGCCCTTGCCGATAAGTTTTACGCCATGATGACCGCGTTTGAATTCCTCCCCAACTCGCCTACACTTATGAACGCAGGACGAGAACTGGGTCAGCTCTCCGCCTGCTTTGTCCTGCCGGTCGGGGACTCCATGGAAGAGATCTTCGAAGCGGTCAAATATACGGCCCTCATCCACAAATCAGGCGGCGGCACCGGCTTCTCCTTCTCCCGTCTCCGCCCGGCCAACGACGTGGTCATGTCCACCACCGGCATTTCCAGCGGTCCCCTCTCCTTCATGCGGGTCTTCGATGTGGCAACGGAAACCATCAAGCAGGGGGGTACCCGGCGCGGCGCCAATATGGGGATACTCCGCGTCGATCACCCGGACATCATGGACTTCATCATGTGCAAGGCCGACCAGAGGCAGCTCAACAACTTCAATATCTCGGTCGGCATCACGGAAGCGTTCATGAAAGCAGTCGACGCAGACACCGATTATAACATCGTCAACCCCCGCAGCGGAGAAAAAGCCGGCATACTCAACGCCCGCAAGGTGTTCAACCGCATCGTCAAGCAGGCGTGGGAGAACGGCGAGCCCGGCATCATCTTCCTCGACCGCCTCAACAAGGACAACCCGACCCCGCACATCGGCGAGATCGAATCGACCAACCCCTGCGGCGAGCAACCGCTCCTCCCCTACGAATCCTGCAACCTCGGCTCCATCAACCTGGGGAAGATGGTGCAGAACGGCGAAGTGAACTGGGAACGGCTCAAAGAGGTCATCCAGCTGGCAGTCAATTTCCTCGATAACGTCATCGAGGTCAACAATTACCCGCTGGAGCAGATCGACACCATGACCCGCAGCAACCGCAAGATCGGCCTCGGCGTCATGGGATGGGCAGACATGCTGATCCTGCTCGGCATCCCCTACAACTCAATGAAAGCCATCGAGCTGGGGGAAAAGGTGATGAAGTTCATCAACGACGAAGGGCATGCCGCCTCCGTCGAGCTGGCCAAAACCCGCGGCACCTTCCCCAACTTCAAGGGCTCCGTCTTCGATGCGCCGGGCAAGGGACCGATCAGGAACGCCACCGTCACCACCATTGCCCCGACCGGCACCATATCCATCATCGCCAATGCCTCATCGGGCGTGGAGCCGCTCTTCGCCGTCTCCTTCGTCCGCCAGGTCATGGACAAGAACATCCTCCTGGAAGTCAACCCGATCTTCGAAGAGATCGCCAAGGCACAGGGTTTCTATTCGGAAGAGCTCATGAAGAAGATTGCCGAGCACGGCACGGTTCACGATATCCCGGAAATTCCAGAAGCGGTCCGCAACATATTCGTCACCGCCCACGACATCACCCCGGAAGTCCACATAGCCATGCAGGCGGCCTTCCAGAAATATACCGACAACGCCGTCAGCAAAACGGTCAACTTCCCCAACAGCGCCACCTTTGAAGACGTGGAAAAGGTCTACCGCCTCGCCTACGAGTCGAACTGCAAAGGGGTGACCATCTACCGCGACGGCTCCAGGGACGAGCAGGTGCTCTCCACCGGCAAGAAAGAGGAAACGCCCCAGGTCCACCCGACGGGCGAAGAGAAACGGTCGCACAAGCGGGAACGCCCCAAGGCTCTCAAAGGCTGGACCTACCAGATGCAGACCGGCTGCGGCCCGCTCTACGTAACGGTCAACGAAGACAACAGCGGCCTGTTCGAACTGTTCACCACCATGGGCAAAGCCGGCGGCTGCGCCGCCTCCCAGAGCGAGGCCATCGGCCGGATGGTGTCGCTGGCATGGCGGAGCGGCATCCAGGCGCGCCAGGTAATCAAACAGCTCCTCGGCATCTCCTGCCACTGCCCGGCAGGCTTCGGGGAGAACAAGGTCCTCTCCTGCGCCGACGCAGTCGCCAAGGCGATCCAGTCCCACATGCAGGTCATGGGGATCGACATGGGGATCGAGCAAGCCGCCTTCGAACGGGGCGCCTGTCCCGAGTGCGGCGGCGTGGTCGAGCATGAGGGAGGCTGCGCGGTTTGCCGGGTGTGCGGCTATAGCGAGTGTGCTTAAAGTTGATATGTGATGTAATTGGAAGGCCTGCTGAGAAGCAGGCCTTTTTTCTTGCTTGATTCAGGATTAACCGGCACCAAACATGGTAGGGGCGCATGGCATGCGCCCTATAGGCATGAGCCCTATAGACATACACCCTGATTGCAGCCCAGATTACGCCGGTTCTGAAACCGGGCGCACGGCCGTGCGCCCCTACGGATATGACCATGACATACAACCCAGACGTTCACCACCGACAATCAATCCGCCTGCGATCATATGATTACCGCTTGTCCGGGGCGTATTTCATCACCGTATGTATCTTTCAGAGAGAACCGATCCTGGCGGAGATCGTCGACGGAGCGGCGCGACTGACGCCGTTGGGGGAGGTAGTTCGTGAGGAATGGCTCAGGTCGGGACAAATTCGGCAGGAAATCGAGTTGGACGAATATGTCGTGATGCCGAACCATTTGCACGGCATTGTTTTTATCCGTGACAACGTAGGGGCGCATGGCATGCGCCCTGGAGGCATGCACCCTGATTGCACCCCTGATTACGCCGATTCCGAAAACCGGGCGCACGGCCGTGCGCCCCTACACCGGTCACCGAAATCCCTCGGGGCGTTGATCGCCGGGTTCAAATCCGCCTGCACGAAACGGACCAACGAAATGCGCGCCACACCGGGGCTTCCAATATGGCAGCGAAACTATCACGAGCGGATCATCCGCAACGACGAAGAACTACACGCCCTGCGTGACTACATCTACAACAACCCGGCACGTTGGGAGAATGACAGCGAACATCCGGCGCGGAACATGGATGCGGCAGGCAACGCGCCACACTGAGCAGTCCAATAATTGCCACTAAGGGGATCAGAATGGGAAAAGCTCTTAAACCTGCACGAGCGGTAGCACCGGGAAGGATTCTGATGTGGGAACTGAAAGCCCGCTGCTGGACCCAGAAAGACCTGGACCAGATCATGGGACAACCACCTCGGACGATCAACGAAATCGTCAAGGGGACCAAGCAAATTACCCCGGAGACCGCGCTGGAACTTGCCGAGACCTTCGGAACCTCCGCCGAGTTCTGGACCAATCTGGAGGTATAATACCAATTGATCTAGCCCACAAAGAAAAGTATGGTGAGGAGCGAGACGCCAACCATTTGGCAGGCCAGTGGCTGCTGGACAGTAAAGCGTTCAATGCGTTCGTCAAAGAGACAAAACCATATTTCTCCCGCACTGCCATCGTCCGTTTTGCGGCAAGCCAGAGCCGGCACCCCGGCATCATCCTTGGCCGGCTTCACCATGAGAAACTGGTGGATTACAAAACCTGCGCGGGTTGTTGGAAATTGGGCCGGTGTTGGGGGAATGGGTGGATAGGTAGGGGAGCACCGAAAAGAAGGAGTAAAAGGGTCCCCTTGGTTAATCATACCTGATGCGAAATGGAATATTATCCAGGTCAATAAATGTTCCGTTTGGGTAGATCACCGGTTCATGCGCGCGCGTGAACTGGTCAATAATTCGTTAGACGCCAGTAATCAGGAGGGTACGTGAAGAACGTATATGCAATTCTGTTTGTACTACTCACTTCCGGCTGTGCATCAATGCCGCTCCCCAAAATGGAGGCCGCATCGCCGTCAATTAAACACCAAGGAGACATCATGAAAGTCAAGCGTATGGACAACGTCGGCATCGTGGTGAAAGACATCGACGCTGCAATTCAGTTTTTTACCGAACTCGGCCTTACCCTCGAAGGCCGCATGCCCATCGATGGTGAATGGGCTGGCCGCGTCACCGGAGTGCGCGGCCAGCGTGTCGAAATCGCTATGATGCGTACCCCTGACGGACACAGCCGCATCGAACTCTCGCGCTTCGACGCCCCCGCCGTCGAGTCCGATCACCGCACAGCCCCTGTGAACTCGTTGGGATACATGCGCGTAATGTTCACCGTTGAGGACATCGACGACACCCTCGCCCGGCTCAGCAAGCTCGGTGCGACGTTGGTCGACGAAGTTGTCAACTACGAAAACATCTACCGGCTCTGCTACATCCGGGGTCCCGAAGGAATTCTCATCGGTCTCGCCCAACAGCTCGGGCAGCAGACCTCCCGAGAGAATCCCATGGAGCGTAAGCGTTGAGAACTCTGGCACCAGCGTCTAACAGACAACCAGAGGGGTCCAGACAACCAGAGGGGTCAGCCCTTGACACGAGACAAAAGTAAAAAGGCAGAAAGCTAAAAAGGCGAAGTCCCAACCAGGCAGTTCGACACCGGTCGGGCGGAAAGGCTGCCCGAACGGGTCAACTGCGCAGCCCCGTTATACCCCCAAGAAAAAGGAGGCTGAAAATGATTGAACATCTACCGCAAGCAATGGCGAGTTTAAATGCCGCTTCAACTATGATTTCGTCTTTAATTGGACTTAGAGATTTTGCTAAGTACGCCACTCAACTGAACGAGTTGCACGGCCACATTATCAAGGCCAACACTACAATTATTTCCGAACAACAGAGTCATTTTGCGCTGTCGGCGAAAATACAAGAACTTGAAAAGGAATGTATGCGCCTGAAAGATTGGAGTGCAGAAAAAGAGCGATATTCCAGGCAGCAAATAGCCGATGGAGTTTTCGCATATGTTGAAAACGAACCTGTGGCCCCACTCCAAGAAAAACATAAGTTGTGTTGCGACTGCTTCGACAAAAACATTAAATCTACGCTTCAGCAAAAACAGATTATTGACCGAGGCTGGCATCTCCAACTGACATGTTCTAATGGATGCCAGCCGCTTGTATTTAGAGACTATAAAGACGTGCACTAAAAGGAGGCATACAATGGAACCGTATAAAAATCTTGGCAGAGACAAACAATAAGAGACAAACAATAAGGGTCACGTCTCCAAAATTCAAATTAGAAATTTGAGAGACAAACAATAAGGGTCACGTCTCCAAAATTCAAATTAGAAATTTGGAGATTTGCCCCCTTGAGCGCCTTTATAGTCGGAGTAAAATCATGAGTACACCTCTCGAAAACAAATCAACTTCAAAAGACATCCAGAAGCGGTTTGACAACGATGTTGACCGTTTCTCAAACCTCGAAACTGGCCAGGCCGCAACTATCGATGCTCCACTCGCAATGGAGTTGATTACCCAAGCTGCGGTTTCAGGCACAGTAAATATCCGAAGGGTACTTGATATAGGCTGTGGTGCTGGCAACAACACTCTCAAACTTCTTCAATCTGCTTCTCCCTTTGATTGTGACCTCATCGACTTGAGCCAACCCATGCTCGAAAGGGCTCCTCGACGAATTGAGTGGGTAGCCTGGGCCGGGTTGATGTAAGATAGGCCACCATCACTCAGCCTGGAGGTTAGTAATCGCTATGAATCCTGAAGATCTTTTTGGTGCTGCTCTTGGAATTGCCATCCCGTGGAAGGTTACCTCTGTTGACTTCAACAAGAAGTCAAGTCGTTTGGACATAACCATCGACTTCCAGCGGGGAGCCACCTTTCCCTGTCCGGTCTGCGGAACGTTGTCACCAGTCCATGACACCACGGAGAAAGAGTGGCGGCATCTGAATTTCTTCCAGTACGAAGCCTACCTTCATGCGCGTGTTCCACGGGTAAAGTGCCCTAACAGCGACTGCGGCGTGAAGTTGGTCCAGGTACCCTGGGCTCGCGCAGGCTCAGGATTTACGCTGCTGTTTGAGGCCCTGGCCATGACCATGGCTCGTGATTTGCCGGTGAAGGTCATGAGCAGGCTGTTTGCCGTTACCGATACCCGTCTATGGCGGTTGATTCAATCCTATGTCGAGAAGGCAAGGGCCGCAGAAGACTTCTCCGAGGTGAAGAGGGTCGGTGCGGATGAAACCTTTGCCGGGCGCAGTCATGACGAGAAATTCGTCACCTTCTTCTTCGACCTCGACATGCATAAGCTCTTGTTCGGCACGACGGGAAAGGACAACGAAACAGTCAAGAGCTTCGTCGCGGACCTTAAGTCACATGGCGGCGATCCTGATAGCATCACAGACGCTGCTATTGACATGTCCAAGGCATTCATAAAGGGTGTCAAAGAGCAGTTGCCCCATGCCGTGGTCACCTTCGATAAATTCCACGTCATCAAGCTTATGAACGATAAGCTTAGTAAGATAAGGGCTCAAGAAGCCAGGTTATTTCCTGAAATCCTGAAAAAGAGCAGAAACCTGTTCCTCAAAAATCCAGAGAACCTGACACCGGAAGAGGAACAGCGCCTGGATGCCATTATCACCAGTCAAAGCTTAAGGAGTACGGAAGCTTACATGCACAAGCTGAACCTTCAGAACGTCTATTTTGCTTCAAGCCGAACGGAGGCAGAAACCCTGTTGACCAAATGGCATCGGAAAGCCGCCGCAAGCTCAATCCAACTCATCAAGAACATGGCCGAATCTGTAAAAGAGCATTGGGATGGCATTCTGGCACATTTTGAAAGCGGCCTGACTAGCGGCTTCATTGAGGGCATCAACAGCCTAATTCAATCAGCCAAAACTCGGGCACGAGGCTATCGGAATCCTGACAACTTGATCTGCATGGCTTATCTGGTTGCAGGCAAGCTCAACCTAAAGTCGCTATTCCCTCTACCCACTTGATTCGTTGCAGAGCCCTCGAAAGGGCACATGCCCGGATTGCCGCAGTCAATTCAGGTGAAATCAGAATCTTTCATGGCGACTTTCGCACACTCGATTTACCGGACCAAGGATATGACGTCATCTTGGCTGCTGCCGTTTTACATCACTTGCGAGATGATCAAGACTGGGAAACGGCATTTCGCAAGATTTATAGGCTGACAGCCCCAGGTGGAAGCGTCTGGATAACAGATTTGGTGTCCCATGAAACTGAGCCGGTCCATAGCATGATGTGGGAACGATATGGAGAATATTTGAGTTCACTTGGAGGAGAAGAGTACAAAAATAAAGTATTTGCATACATCGACAAAGAAGACTCACCACGCCCAGTCACATATCAACTGGATTTACTTCGAAGCGTTGGGTTTGACCATGTGGAGCTATTACATAAAAACTCGTGCTTTGCGGCCTTTGGGGCTGTCAAATGTGGCTAACCAAGAAGGAAGCAGAGGGATCAACCTTTGACACAGGACATTTCGGTAAAAATAAGTGTTTAAGAGCAGCTGTTTGTCTCATGTCAAAGGCTGCCCTCTTAGGTTTTCCAGGGCTGCCCTCTTAGGCTTTCATTGTGCCTTAAATCAGCAGTATTGACCAGATGGAGTGGATAATGGAATATCAAGTAGGACAACCTGGGCGGATCATCGTCGCCCGCTTCAATGATGGCGATGATGTGCTGGGTGGCCTGGAGACGATTGCCCGCCGGGAAAACCTGCGGGCCGCCTGTTTCAGCATGGTCGGCGGAATCAGAAAAGGGGGCTACGTGGTCGGCCCCGAAACCGAGGCGATGCCGCCGGTGCCGGTTTGGCGCGAACTGACCGAAAGCCACGAGGCGACCGGCTTCGGCACGATCTTCTGGCATGGGGACCAGCCCAAGGTCCATTTTCACGGCGCCTACGCCAAGCACGACTGCGTCAGGGCCGGTTGCCTGCGCCGCGACAGCGAGGCCTTCCTGGTGCTGGAAGTCGTCATTACCGAGATACTCGGCGTCGATGCGACCCGCGAACTTGACCAGGAATCGGGAATGGTGCTGCTGCGTCTGGCTTCGAAGAGGTAAGGGAAAGGCTGACGCCGACCGCGGTAATGCTGCACGGACGGGTCAACTGCGGCCCCGCTGAACAAAAGAAAAGCCTTGGAAGGAAGAGAGATGAATGATTTCCCTGAGTTCATGAAGCATCCCCTCAACAAAATCCCAACCGCTTCCCAACACACCGAGGAGATTGAAGGATATGTCTTTGATGGTGCGGACGGGAGCCAAGTCGCTTTCTGGAAATGCTGCACGCAGCGTGTGTCGCAAGAACACACTCATGATTACGATGAATACCTGGCTGTGCTTCAAGGGCAGTACACCCTGATTATTGACCAGCAGCGAATCTCTCTTGGTGTGGGACAAGAATATTTTATTCCGAAAGGAATAGCCCATGCGGGCGAAGGCTTAGCGGGAACACGCACAGTTCATTGCTTTGGTGGCAAACGCATTCCAAGAGAAAAGCAGGACTGAAAATCTTCGGAAGAACAAAGGGAATTGTGAACGCATAACCCTTTGTATAAGGAATTAATATGACACTGTGGAAAACCCAGCCAACATTGGATCAAATCAAAGAGAGATCCAAAAACTCATTGATCGATCATCTCGGCATTGAATACCTGGAGATTGGCGACGATTATCTGAAAGCCAGGATGCCGGTTGATCACAGAACAAAACAGCCGGCAGGCATACTCCATGGCGGGGCTTCGGTGGTCCTGGCCGAAACCCTGGGAAGTGTCGCGGCAACATTATGCGTAGACAGGGAAAAGAAGAGTATTGTCGGGCTCGAAATAAACGCAAATCACATACGACCGGTCAGCGTTGTCCGGTTTGGTTTTTGCTTACGTCCCGTAGGGACAGAATACTGGTAGCCGGGGAATTCATTCCCCGGTCATCCAGGCGAAATATCATCACGTCACGTACGTGACGTGGGGAAATATAGCATCTCATCCGGGGGATGAATCCCCCGGCTACATTCAAACGCCCCTAATGGGGCTTAACAACCTTGATGCACAAACCAAACCGGACAACGCTGACGACCGGTAAACGATGGGTGGGTAACAGGCGTAACGAAACCGATCCATGTGGGAAATACGACTCAAATATGGGAAATCAGGATTTATAACGAACAGGACAAACTCGTTTGTGTTTCACGGCTGACTGTAGCAAACATTGACATATAGGGAATATTTGGCCCCGTGAAGTGCGGGGCAAGATGGGGGAGACATTGGTAAAGTCATGTTCGCGATGGAAAAGTGCATCGATGCCTTCTTTCTTACGGAGCTAAAAGGCCTTGATCAGTAAAGCACTCAAGACAATCTGCATACTATTTCTCCTCTTCAGTGCAGCGCCCGTCCACGCGGAGCCGCCTGCCAAAGAGGTACTCGCCGAGATCAACCTTGCCCGCACCAATCCGCAGGCCTATGCCGGATTTATCAGGAAATTCCGCCGGCAGTTCCGGGGAAAGAACTATCGTCTCGGCAACTCCCCTACCCTCGTACAAACGACGGAAGGGGTAAAGGCGGTCGACGAGGCGATCCGCTTCCTCTCCCGCCAGAAGCCGCTCCCTCCACTCAGCTGGTCGGATGGGCTGGCCGCGGCGTCGGCAGAGCTCGCCGGCGAACAGGAAGCGTCCGGTGCGATCGGCCACGAGGGTAAAAGCGGCGGCATGCGCGAGCGGATTGAGCGGGAAGGGGAATGGCAAGGGGAGATCGGCGAAAATATCGGCTACGGCCCGGCAGAAGCCAGGCTTATGGTGATGCAGCTCATCATCGACGACGGGGTGCCGGGACGGGGGCACCGGAAGAACACCTTTCGCAGGGCCTTCGGTAAGGCCGGCGTCGCCTGCGGTCCCCATCCACGCTTCGGGAACATGTGCGTCATCGACTTTGCGGGTGGTTTTTGGGGGAAAAGTAAATAGAGCGCAGTTTGTTATACTTACCCAACAGGGAAGGATACTTTATGCGCTCGATCCTGCTGCTCTGCTCATTATGCCTTTTTATTTCGATGGATGCTGTCGAGCTCAACGCCGGGGTATTCAGCGAAGGCGACCTCGTGCAGGTCAATTTCGGCCCATACATCTATCACTACAGCTCCAATCCCAAGCGTAATCCCTACCCCTGGTTCACCGGCGTGGAATGGGAGTCGTCATCGCGCTGGGAACTCGGGGGCGCGGTCTTCAGTAATTCCTACTACCAGCCCTGCGGCTATTTGTACGGCGGCAAGCGCTTCATTCACGGTTCGCCGGATGAGAATCTGTTCCTCAAGCTAACCGTCGGAGCGATAATCGGGTACTTTCCCCCATACGAGAACAAGATCCCGGTGAATCTGGACGGTATCGGACTTGGCGTCGTTCCTGCGGTCGGCTACAAGTACAAGCGCACCACAATCCAGATCGTCATCCTGAGCACATCGGCTCTGATGCTGAACCTCGGCTATGATCTCTGGAAGTAAGAAACAGGGGTTGAAAGTGATCCCATACCAGAACATCATTCGCCTAAGCAGATAAACTTGCCAATAAGCTCAAAACCAGCCTACCAAGCACCTCGACTATAAATTGTTTCCATCGGTATTTATATTCGTTGACTTTACCGAAATTTGTATTTACATTTCAGTAAATACAATAGGAATTCTCGATGGAATCCATCTGGGATGAACAGAAAAATATGAGCAACAAGGCAAAGCATGGGGTAAGCTTCGAAACTGCCGCCCTGGTCTTTGACGATCCGTTACATCTCAGCATGCTGGACAGAATCGAAGGTGGCGAAGAACGCTGGCAGACCATGGGCATGGTTGGCAACGTCGTTGTACTTTTGGTAGCCCATACCTTCATCGAGGACGATGGCGAGGAAGTCGCCCGCATCATCTCAGCGCGTAAGGCAACCAGGAAAGAGAGGAAATGCTATGAGCAAGGTCACAAAGAAACGGGCCGCTGAACTGGCGGCGCTGGCAGCATTACCGGATGAAGAGATCGACACCACCGACATTCCAGAGACGGATAATTGGGACGCTGCAGTGGTTGGCCGTTTTTACCGTCCCGTCAAACAAACCGTCACCATCCGCCTCGATGCCGATGTGGTTGACTGGCTCAAAAAAGAGGGCAAAGGGTACCAGACCCGCGTCAACAAGATCCTCCGCACAGCGATGGAGAAGAAAAGAGACAAAAAAGCTGCCTAAAGCTATTTTTTGATCGTTCAGTTTCAATGATTCTCAAACAGGGGAGATAACATGAGTTTATGGGAAAAAGCCGTAGCGGAATTTATCGACGTTATCGAATGGACTGACGATTCAAGCGATACAATGGTCTGGAGGTTTCCGAGGTTTGAAAATGAGATCAAGTATGGCGCACAGCTGACCGTCCGGCAATCACAGGTCGCTGTTTTTGTGAACATGGGACAGATTGCCGATGTGTTTACATCCGGCCAGCATCGGCTGACAACCAAAAACCTCCCTGTCCTTACCACCCTCCTGGGCTGGAAATACGGATTTCAAAGCCCTTTCAAAGCCGAAGTTTATTTTATAAACACCAGGAATTTTACCAACCTCAAATGGGGAACAAAAAACCCTGTCATACTCCGCGACCCGGAATTCGGACCCGTGCGGCTGAGATCATTCGGAACGTATGTTGTCAGGGTCAGCGAACCGGCAAAATTCATAAAAGAAATAGTGGGAACAGGCGGACATTTCACACTTAACGACGTATCCGAACAGCTGAAGAACCTGATTGTAACCAGATTCTCGGATATGCTCGGGGAAAGTAAAATCCCGGTCCTTGACCTGGCCGCCAATTATAATGAACTGTCGGCTTACCTGACCGGAAAAATTGCCCCTGAATTTCTGGAATACGGCCTTGAAATGACAAAACTTCTGGTTGAGAATATTTCCCTCCCCCAGGAAGTTGAAGAGGCACTGGATAAAAAAAGCAGCATGGGAATTATCGGCAACCTGGATAACTTCCTGAAGTTCCAGAGCGCAAATGCCTTGGAAGCCGCAGCAAATAATCCGGGCGGGGATGCCTCGGCTGGAATAGGCATGGGAATGGGTTTTGCCATGGCGAGCCAGCTGGGAAAGATGGTGACCAACCCGCAGGAACCGTCGCACAGCGCACCGCCGCCTCCCCCCCTGCCCCGCGAAGAAACGGATATCAAGTATTATGTTGGGAAAAATGGCAAGCAGGCAGGCCCTTTTGATATAGATACAATCACCGGTTACATAAAAAAAGGAGCCATAACAAAAGAAACCCTCATGTGGAAGGAAGGCATGGACGCATGGAAGATAGCCGCATTATTCGGTGAATTTGAAACGTTGTTCAAGTCGACACCTCCACCGTTGCCGGAATAATGGACTCCCACAATTTGCACAACCATAAGTTATCTTTGGGGTATTTTTCCCATAAATTCGGAACCCACAGGAGACAACGTGGCTAATTGCTGCAACTGTTCGGCACCCCTGCCGCCTAACTCGATACAATGCGATTATTGCGGAAGCCGAAATGATACCGACCTTAAAGGGGTTCACTACTATACGACCCATGAAACTGAATCGGAACGCATCTGCCCAAGGTGCAATATCAGGCTGAGGACCATTGATCTGAAGATAGACGGCAGGTTTTTGATCGAACGATGCGATGAATGCCTGGGGCTCTTTTTTGATCCGGGGGAACTGGAAGCGCTTCTGGAAGCAACGGTCTCCAACGTATTTACCATCAACAGAAGCCAGCTGGACAATATCAACAGCATGAGAGCCCATGACTACGGTGTATCCTACATCAAATGCCCGATTTGCTTGAAAATGATGAACCGCGTCAATTTCGGGACAAAGAGCGGTGTCATTGTCGATCGCTGTAAAGAACACGGCGTATGGCTCGACGGTGGTGAACTCAGGCACCTTTTCGAATGGATGAAAGCCGGCGGAAAACTCCTTCAGCAGGAACGGCAGGAACAGCTCAAAAAAGATGAAGCAGCAGAGCAAGAACGGCAACAACGCAAAAAATACGCACAATCTGCTTCGGGCGGGGATTATACGGAGTATTCCGGTTTCGATATGTACGGAAGTACCTTAAGGAATGCAGATCCTGATCTCTTTGAAATTGTAAAAGATGCGATCAGATTTTTCACAAAATAGCGCTTCAAAACGAACTCGCCGCAATAGGTTCACAGCAGAATTATTATCGCGAGGAAAATCGACATGCCCACAGACAGTAAATTGCGGACTTTCAAGGTTTTCGACAGCCATTTCCATATTATCGACAAGCGTTTTCCCCTGGTTCCAAACAACGGCTACTTGCCCGATGATTTTACCTGTGAAGATTATCTGGAACGCACCAAAAGCGTGAACCTGACCGGCGGGGCAATCGTCTCGGGCTCCTTCCAAGCCCTGGACCAGTCCTATTTGATAGACGCGCTGCAAAAGCTCGGCCCCGGTTTTGTCGGGGTGACCCAGTTGCCGGCCTCGGTCAGCGACGAGGAGGTGTTGAGGCTGAACGAGCTGGGGGTGCGGGCAGTCCGCTTTAATCTCAAGCGTGGCGGTTCAGAAAAGGTTGAGAATCTCGAAGGGCTGGCGATGCGGATCTACGACCTTGCTCGTTGGCATGTGGAATTGTACGTCGACTCCAGGGATCTCCCCGATCTGCATGACACCCTCGACAGACTCCCCGCTGTCAGCATCGACCATCTGGGACTGTCCAAAGACGGCTTCACCACCCTCCTCTCCCTGGTCGAGCGTGGTGTGCGCGTCAAAGCAACCGGTTACAGCCGCGTGGATTTTGAGGTGAAGGGGGCATTGAGGGAAATCTGCGCCGTCAATCAGGACGCGCTGATGTTCGGCACCGACCTCCCCTCCACCCGTGCCCCCAGGCCCTACACGGATGATGATCTGCTCCTGACCGTCGAGGCCTTGGGCGAAGAGACGGCAAGAAAGGTCCTTTATGAAAATGCCGTTGCCTTCTACCGCCCAAAGCAGCTGAGTTAATCCTCAGCCGGGTGAAAACTTCCCCTCATACCCGCGCCGGCGGCGTTAAATGGTTCTGTCTGCATTTCTTTCATGCTACAATGCCGGCATACCAATTCCAGACAGAGAAGGGAGCATTACCATGGGCATCAAGGGAACGCAGACGGGAAAAAACATCCTCACGGCATTTTGCGGCGAAAGCCAGGCGCGCAACCGCTATACGTATTTTGCAGCCAAGGCAAAGGCGGAAGGCTTTGTCCAGATAGCGGACATATTCGAGGAGACGGCCAACCAGGAGAGGGAGCACGCCAAGCGGCTCTTCAAGCTACTTGAAGGTGGCGCGGTGGAGATTACCGCTGCATTTCCGGCCGGGGTGATCGGTTCGACCATAGATAACCTCAAGGAGGCGGCAGGCGGCGAGCACTATGAGCATACGGAGATGTACCCCGGTTTTGCCAAGGTGGCCGGGGAAGAAGGGTTCCCCCAGATCGCCGCTGTTTTCACGGCCATTGCCGTGGCGGAAAAGCAGCACGAAAAACGTTACCTTGAGCTGAAGGCCAACATCGAGATCAACCGCGTATTCAAGCGGGAAGCGCCTGTGGTCTGGCGCTGCCGCAACTGCGGTTATCTTCACGAAGGGGCCGAAGCCCCGGCAAAATGCCCGGCATGCGACCATGCACAGGCCCACTTCGAGCTGCTCGGGGAAAACTGGTAGGCGCCGATTCCCCTGTCAACCGATTATGCAGGAACGGAGGGGCGCGACTATCCATATCCAGCGGATATGCGCGTCCCTCTTGCACTTTCCCGTTGCCGCTTCTGGCCGCCGTGACCTCAACCGTTGAAAACTGCTCAAGCAAATCGTAATATGAATTGGCACGTCTATATCATTCAATGTTCTGACGACTCGCTCTACACGGGTATCACCACCGATGTCGAAAGGCGCCTGCGACAGCATGCCGATGGGCAGGGAGCGAAGTATTTTCGCAGTCGTCGGCCAAGTCGATTGGTGTATCTGGAAAGCGGCCACACGCGGAGTAGCGCAGGCAAGAGAGAAATGGAAATAAAGCGCATGAAACGCGCCGACAAATGCCTCCTGGCCGCCACCTCCGCCGATATGCAGACGACCGGCCAATAGTCGTTGACAGGAAAAGGACACAGAGGATAAGCTGCCAATACCAGCCGGAGCAGGCTGGCACCACCACGGGGGGGGAATTATGGGCATCACTCTTTTGGACATGCTGCTCGATGCCGGGCTGATTAACAGGGAACAGTTCGACGAAGCCCTGAAAAACCGGGTCTTGTACGGAGGGAAGATCGGCACAAGCCTGATCGAACTGGGCTATGTCCGGGAGGACGACCTCGCCCGGTTCCTGAGCAAGAAGCTGGCCGTTCCCTTTATCGACGCAGACCGTCTCCTGACGATCCCCCCTGAGATCATCCGGTTGATTCCCCGCAATATCGCCCTTACCTACGGGGTAATCCCTATCCATCGCGACAAGAAGCGCCTCTTCCTGGTCATGTCCGATCCCGCCGACCTGAAAGCCATCGACGAGATTTCCTTCATTACCGGATTCATCATCAATCCGGTCACAGCCCCGGAGGTGCGGCTCGTCCAGGCGCTGGGGAAATACTATGACTACGAGGTCGATCGCCGCTACGCGCAGATCATCAGGCGGATAGAAGAGGAAAAGCCGACAGCGAAGCCGACGACCACTGTTCCACGTCCCGCTCCGGCAAGGATGGAAACGCCATATGTCCCGGCATCAGCCACGTCAAACTCCCCGACTTTTACAAAAATCAATGAAGATGAACTGGAAGAGGTCGAGATTATCGATCATGAAGAATGGGTCAATCGGGTCGGTCATTACTCCATCGACAATGTCTCCCAAACCCTTGCCAAGGTCGGGGATCGGGAGGAAATCGCCGGCATCCTCATCGGTTACCTGGGCCAGGAATTCGAACGGGTAGCCCTGTTTGTGATCAGGGGGGATGCGGCCTTCGGCTGGAAAGGGGTATACCGAGGAGAAACGATCGGGGATTTCGATAAACTGGTCATCCCTTTCATCGATCAGTCGGTGCTCAAGACCGTGGCAGACGGTATGGGTTACTATCTCGGCGCGATTCCCGATACCCCGGAGAACGACCTGATGATAAACGCCATGGGGGGAGAAAAGCCCAAAGCAGCGTTACTTCTCCCCCTCGTCGTCTCGGGGCGGGTGGTTATGATCCTCTACGTGGAAGGTGGAGAAACGGACCTCGGAGAACGATTCGTCGAACTGCACCGGCTGCTGGCAAAGGCCGTGCTCGCCTTCGAAATCCTGATTTTCCGCGAAAAGATCCTCATGCTTTAATCAACCTGCGTGCCGTGCTCAACGTTTTTTGTACCTTCATGACATAGCAAAGGCCCGTCAAACAGGCCTTTTCTTTTAGTTCGCTTGCAACATCCTATTCACACCTCTTTCCCACTTTTATCTCCTGCCATTGGCTCCGATAAACAGGCTCAACAGGAAGCTGACGATACTGAAGACGAGCGCAGCTATAAAGGCCCGCCCGAAGCCTGCAACATGAAATCCGCGAACAAGGTGGGACGCAAGGTAAAAGAGGAAGGCGTTGATGAAGAGGGTGAAAATGCCGAGGGTGAGGACCGTCACCGGCAGGGTGAGAAATATGAGCACCGGCCGGAGGAAGGCGTTGAGCAATCCCAGGACAACGGCAGCGGCAAAGACGGTCATCCAGTTATCGAGGGTGACCCCCGAAACAACATGGGCAACCACGAGGAGTGCCGTGCTGTTTATAATCCATTTGATGATGAGCTGTTTCACTGTCTCCTCCTCAAGTCCACGATCAACATCGCCTGAAACGATGCTGCGCTTGCTTCTTTAAACATACCACAACTGCGAAGAATGCGACAAGGCCGGTGATTTGGCCCACCGCCACGAGACCCTCCAACAGCACATGCAGGGCATGTGCGTCGGCATTGCGTACATTTACAAAGCTTAGCGCTGTATGGTCCGCAGTCAATGTGAGTCACCCTACAAAATATGAACTGCCCTCCGACTTGCCCCCCCTCCTCTTCCTGTTATTATTACGAAATACTTAGCCCGATTGCAAATGGCAGCGAGAGCGATGAATTGCAGTATCGGTAACCGGACAAAGGAGAACCCCATGCAGTTTGAGTTGCGTCTTCGGGAAAGCGAGGAGCTGTTTCATATACAGGTGGAGGGGGTGAAGGACTACGCGGTTTTCATGCTCGATACTCAGGGAAATGTCCTGAATTGGAATGCGGGCGCTGAGCGCTTGAAGGGTTATCGGGACGAGGAGATTATCGGTAAACATTTCTCCTGTTTCTATACCGAAGAGGAGCGGGCTGCCGGCAAGCCCGGAGAAGAACTCAAAAAAGCCGCGGCCGAGGGGCGGGTTGCAGATGAGGGGTGGCGGATCCGCAAGGACGGGAGCCGGTTCTGGGCCGATGTGATAATAACGGCGCTCCACGATGAAAACGGGAACCTGCGGGGGTTCTCAATAGTGACGCGCGACAACACCGAACGAAAAAAGACGGAAGATGCCCTGCGTTTCAGCGAAGAACGTTATCGGGCCTTGTTTCGCGACAACCCGACCATGATCGTTACCCTCGATACCAAGTGGAAGATGCTCTCGGTCAATCCATTTTGCGCAAGCCAATTGGGCTACACGACAAATGAACTGGAAGGTCAATCGGTACTGAATCTGTTCCATGAAGACGACCGCCCTGCCGTGACCGAGCAGCTACAGATGTGTTTGCGGAACCCAGATCAGGTGTATCACTGGCAGTTTCGCAAGATCCGCAAAGACGGGAGCCTGCTCTGGGTGGAGGAAACAGCGCAGGCGGTGTATGACCTGGGCGGCGCGCTCAACGTCCTGGTAGTCAGTCAGGACATCACCGAGCGCAAGCGGGCAGAAGAGGAACAGGAACAACTGCTGGTGCAACTCGACGCTGTCCTGAACAGCATCAACGAAGGAGTTATCATCTCCGACCTCGAGGGCAACGTGCTGACAATGAACCCGTCGGCACTGGCCATCCACGAATATGAAAATGTCGAGCAGGTCCGGCGGCAGCTGCACCTGTACCAGGAGACCTTCGAACTGTCCGACCTTGATGGACACCCGGTGCCGTTCGAACAATGGCCACAGGCCCGCGCGCTCCGCGGCGAACGGTTTGCCGACTACGAGGTGAGCGTCCGACGCAAGGATACGGATAAATCGTGGATCGGCAGCTATAGCGGCACACCTGTGCAGACCAAGTCGGGTGACATCATCCTCTCCGTCGTCACGTTGCGCGACATCACCGAGCGCAAACGAGTGGAGGAGGCGCTACGGGAATCGGAGAACAAGTTCTCCAAGGTCTTCCAAACGACGCCGAGCATCCTCGTCATAACGTCCCTGGCAGACGGGAGGTACCTGGAGGTCAACGAGGCCTTCGAACGGGTGATGGGCTACCGCCGCGACGAGGTGATCGGCCGTACTTCGATGGAGCTCCACATCTGGCAGAACCCGGAAGATCGGGCCATTGTACTCCGGATGCTCGCTGAAGGAAAGAAAGTACATGACATGGAGATCGGCTTAAGGAACAAATCGGGAACCATTCTAGTCGGCCTCTATTCGACGGAGATCATCGAAATCGGCGCGGAACAATGTCTGTTGAACGTGTTGAACGACATCACCGCCCGCAAGAAGGCGGAAGAAGAGCTGCGCCACAGCGAGGAGCGCTATCGCCGTCTCTACAACGATACCCCGGTCATGCTCCATTCCATCGATCATGACGGGCGGTTGGTCAGCGTCAGCAATTACTGGCTCGAAACTCTCGGCTATGAGAGAAGCGAGGTGCTCGGCCGGCTATCCACGGAATTTCTCACGGCGGCATCCCGTTACTACGCCACCGAGTTTGTTCTTCCCGAATATTACCGGACCGGCTCCTGTAAGGAAGTGCCGTACCAGATGGTGAAGAAGAACGGCGAGATCCTGGACGTCCTCCTTTCCGCCATAGCGGAACGGGACAGCGAGGGGAAGGTCGTCCGCTCGCTCGCCGTCATAGTTGATGTGACCGATCGCAAGCAGGCGGATGAGGAGATCGAACGGCTGAACACCGACCTGGCGGCACGGGCCGCCGAGCTGGAGGCCGCCAACCGGGAACTGGAGGCGTTCAACTACACGGTTGCCCACGATCTGCGCAAGCCGTTGACCGTGGTAAACGGCTATTGCCAGGCAATCCAGGAGCTGTGTGGCGACAAACTCGGCGAGCAGTGCAAGGGTTTCCTCCGGGAGGCTTACGACGGCACCTGGCGCATGAACCGACTTATCGATGCCCTGCTCAACTTCTCTCGCCTGGCCCACGTTGAGACGCGCCGGGAAACGGTTGATTTCTCCGCCATGGCGCATGAGGTTGCCGCGGAGCTGAAGCTGGCCGAGCCGAAGCGCCGGGTCACGTTTCTTATCGCCGACGGGGTTAGTGCCGACGGGGATGCCGCCCTCTTGCGGGTGGTCCTGGATAACCTCCTCGGCAACGCCTGGAAGTACTCCGGCATGCGGGAGGAGACGGTCATTGAGTTCAGCGCGACGGAGATCGACGGGATGCCGGTTTATTTCGTCCGGGACAACGGAGTCGGTTTTAACAAGGCGGACGCGGACAAACTCTTTGTCCCATTCCAGCGCCTCCCCGGCGCCGAAGAATGCAAAGGTTTCGGTATCGGTCTGGCCACGGTGGAGAAGATCATCCGGCGCCATGGCGGGAAGGTCTGGGCCAAGGGGGAGCCGGGCAATGGGGCGACCTTCTATTTTACGTTGAGCGGTGACAAAACCATCTGACAAACATCATACGGTCGTTAGTGGGGCGGCGAGCAGCAAGAATAGGAAGAGAGGTGCCGATTTCCTCATCAAGGCCGCGGATGAAGCCCTTTACCGGGCAAAAGAAAACGGCCGCAACCGCGTCCGCCCTTTAGCGTCCCCCTCTCCTCCCAGGGGGGATTCTGGGAACATGCATGATAAGTACAGTCCCTTCCCATGCAATACCGCACGCATCAGCTCCCGAAAGCGCTCATCGTCGCGACATCATCACCATTTTCATACTGTGATTCCGTCCAGTCTGCGAATCCCTTCTTCCCGGGCGATTGCCACCGCTTCCTCGAATTCACCGCTGGTTATCCTCCTGTTCATCGACGGGTGCTCAGAGGCCTTGAAGCAGGGGCGGTACTGGTCCATGATGTTGACGTAGGTGTCGGGAGATATCTCCCGGGCGATAAATTCCATTACCTGGCGGGTGCCGGCGAGTCCGGCAGGCAAGACCAGGTGCCGGACGAGGAGGCCGCGTACGGCAATCCCCCTTTCGTCCATGACCAGGTCCCCTACCTGGCGATGCATCTCCTTCAGGGCCTCTTTGGCTGTTACGACATAGTGGGGGATGCCGGAGAGCAGAAGTGCCGTCGCACTGTCGCCGTATTTGAAGTCGGGCATGTAGATGTCGAAGATACCGTCGAGAAGGCGCAGAGTTGCCGGCTCTTCATAGCCGCCGCAGTTGTAGACGAGAGGGATGTTGAGCCCCCGATCGATGGCGTACGGCAGCGCCGTAAGGATCTGAGCGGCCTGGTGGGAGGGGGTAACGAAATTGATGTTGTGGCATCCCTGGCGCCAGAGTGACAACATCATCTCCCCCAGTTCGTCAACCTGCACCTCACGTCCCTCCCCCAGGTGGCTGATATCGTAGTTCTGGCAGAAGACGCACTTCATGTTGCAGTAGGTAAGGAAGATGGTGCCGCTGCCGTGCACCCCCACGAGGGGGCGCTCCTCGCCGAAATGTGGGCCATAACTGGAAACCATTGGTAGTGCCCCGACCCGGCACACCCCTTTTTCTCCTTCGAGACGGTTGACATGGCAGTGCCACGGGCAGAGGGTACAGTCGGCAAGGATTTCCAGGAAGGCCTCGACACGCCTGGCGAGCTCACCGCTCTTGTGAAGACGGATGTAACTTGGCTCAATTGTCGGTTCTTTCTGCGGAGAAGGACTCATGTCGACATTATCCTAGCTCATCGAGCAGCGCTCCGAGCGCATCAGCCCTGGTCACCGACGGCCGACAGGCACCCTTGGCACAGACGTAGGCGGTGGGGAGGCCGCCGACAGTCGGGGACTCTCCACCTTCGCCTCCATAACGGAGGGCCAGATTCGGAATGAAACGGCGGTGGACGGCATCAAGCATCCCCCCCAACTCTTCCCTATTTCCCGCAAGGGTAACCGTCACCTCCGGCCCCAGGTGATAGTCAGAGGCTGAGAGGAAATTGAGGGAGGCGAGCGGCTGCCGGGTGACATCCCCCATGAAGGTCCGGACAACGGCCTCGCCCGACTCAAGGAACCGGCCATCACCGGTAATCCGACCAAGGCGGAACAGGTCAAAGGCAGCCACGCTGTTGCCTGATGGAAGGACTCCGTCACGGGCGCTCTGCCGTATCACGGGGAGTTGTTCGCTGTCGAGGCCGGTTTCATAGAGCCCGCCCTTTCCGCTGTGGAAGAGGCGTAGCATCTCGTCGGCCAGGAAACGTGCGCTGTCGAGGAATTCAGGCTCAAGGGTCACCTGGTGAAGTTCGATGAGCCCCCAGACAAAAAAGGCATAATCATCGAGGAAGGCGGGTACGGAGGCCTCTCCCAAATGGAAACTGCGCATGAGCCTGCCGCCGGGGGAGGTCAGTCTTGTTCCGATAAAGGCTGCGGCCCGCTTCGCTGCCGCCAGGAAGCGCTCCTCGCCGGAAAGGGCGTACCCCCTCGCCAAGGCAGCGATCATGAGGCCGTTCCAGGCGGTAAGCACTTTTTCGTCCCGGAACGGACGGATACGGTTTCCCCTCACCTTGAGGAGCGTATGCCGCCATCGTTCCAAGTCGGCGGTGAGCACCTCGGTGAGTATCGCCTCCCTGGCCGCAAAGGTCTCAGGGGGAACGGGGAGATGGAGGATGTTCCGCCCCTCGAAATTTCCCTTTTCGGTGACGTCGAAGAGCCGGCAGAAAACCTGCGCTTCGTCATGACCGATGGCGGCCGCGATTTCGGCCGGCGTCCAGATGTAGTAGTTCCCCTCCTCCCCCTCCGTGTCGGCGTCCTGCCCGGCAAAGAAGCCCCCCTCCGGTGAGGTCATCTCCCCGAGCACGTAGGCGAAAACCTCTTCCGCCACCTGCCGGTAAAAGGGAACAGCGGTCGCCTGGAAGGCATCCAGATACCCAATGGCTATGAGGGCCTGATCGTAGAGCATTTTTTCGAAGTGGGGGACAAGCCACTGCCGGTCGACGGCGTAGCGGTGGAAGCCGAAACCGATTTGGTCGTATATCCCACCCTGGCGGAGCATGCGGAGGGTATGCTCCACCATGGCAAGAGATGCGCCATTGCCGCTCCTCTTCCAGAAGCGGAGAAGAAAGGTGAGGTAAAGGGGCATGGGGAACTTGGGAACGTTACCGAACCCTCCCCACAGGTCGTCGTACATCTCCGTCAACTGCTGGTAGGCGTTTTGCACCAACACCATGTCAGGCAGGCTGCCGGGATGAGGCTGAAAATGGTGGGTCAGGGCCTCGATGGTGACATCTGAATCTTGCTCCAGTTTCTGCCGCTCCGTGCGCCAGAGTTCGGCCACCCTTTCAAGGATCTGAATGATCCCCGGCATCCCCATGCGCGGCGTTCGTGGCATGTACGTGGCGGCAAAGAACGGCTTTTTCTCGGGGGTCATGAAGATGTTGAGAGGCCAGCCGCCGCTGCCGGTCATCATCTGTGCCACAGCCATGTACTGCTCGTCGATGTCCGGCCGCTCCTCCCGGTCCACCTTGATGCAGATAAAAAAGCGATTGAATACCGCGGCTACTTCACGGTCTTCGAACGCCTCGTGCTCCATGACGTGACACCAGTGGCAGGTGGCATAGCCGATGGAAAGGAAAATCGGTTTGTCATCGGCAGCTGCCTTTGCAAAGGCATCCTCCCCCCAGGGGTACCAGTCGACCGGATTAGTGGCATGCTGGAGGAGATAGGGGCTCATGGCGAAGATCAGACGGTTGAACTCCGGTCCACCGTCGGACGGCAGGGTGCTTTTGTCGAGCTCGATCAGGCGCTTGATGCGTACGTTTTCGTCCTTCAGATCATTGCCGCTCATGTTTCCCCCGGCCGGCGCCGCCCGCAACATCTAGCGACAATTTTAGCCGATAATTACTGGCTCCTCGACGAATTGAGTGGGTAGCCTGGGCCGGGTTGATGTAAGATAGGCCACCATCACTCAGCCTGGAGGTTAGTAATCGCTATGAATCCTGAAGATCTTTTTGGTGCTGCTCTTGGAATTGCCATCCCGTGGAAGGTTACCTCTGTTGACTTCAACAAGAAGTCAAGTCGTTTGGACATAACCATCGACTTCCAGCGGGGAGCCACCTTTCCCTGTCCGGTCTGCGGAACGTTGTCACCAGTCCATGACACCACGGAGAAAGAGTGGCGGCATCTGAATTTCTTCCAGTACGAAGCCTACCTTCATGCGCGTGTTCCACGGGTAAAGTGCCCTAACAGCGACTGCGGCGTGAAGTTGGTCCAGGTACCCTGGGCTCGCGCAGGCTCAGGATTTACGCTGCTGTTTGAGGCCCTGGCCATGACCATGGCTCGTGATTTGCCGGTGAAGGTCATGAGCAGGCTGTTTGCCGTTACCGATACCCGTCTATGGCGGTTGATTCAATCCTATGTCGAGAAGGCAAGGGCCGCAGAAGACTTCTCCGAGGTGAAGAGGGTCGGTGCGGATGAAACCTTTGCCGGGCGCAGTCATGACGAGAAATTCGTCACCTTCTTCTTCGACCTCGACATGCATAAGCTCTTGTTCGGCACGACGGGAAAGGACAACGAAACAGTCAAGAGCTTCGTCGCGGACCTTAAGTCACATGGCGGCGATCCTGATAGCATCACAGACGCTGCTATTGACATGTCCAAGGCATTCATAAAGGGTGTCAAAGAGCAGTTGCCCCATGCCGTGGTCACCTTCGATAAATTCCACGTCATCAAGCTTATGAACGATAAGCTTAGTAAGATAAGGGCTCAAGAAGCCAGGTTATTTCCTGAAATCCTGAAAAAGAGCAGAAACCTGTTCCTCAAAAATCCAGAGAACCTGACACCGGAAGAGGAACAGCGCCTGGATGCCATTATCACCAGTCAAAGCTTAAGGAGTACGGAAGCTTACATGCACAAGCTGAACCTTCAGAACGTCTATTTTGCTTCAAGCCGAACGGAGGCAGAAACCCTGTTGACCAAATGGCATCGGAAAGCCGCCGCAAGCTCAATCCAACTCATCAAGAACATGGCCGAATCTGTAAAAGAGCATTGGGATGGCATTCTGGCACATTTTGAAAGCGGCCTGACTAGCGGCTTCATTGAGGGCATCAACAGCCTAATTCAATCAGCCAAAACTCGGGCACGAGGCTATCGGAATCCTGACAACTTGATCTGCATGGCTTATCTGGTTGCAGGCAAGCTCAACCTAAAGTCGCTATTCCCTCTACCCACTTGATTCGTTGCAGAGCCTAATTACTTGCCTCCAACCATCGCAATTATACCGCAAAAACAATCGGTGCAAATCATGGGAATTTCAAACAGATAACAACGTGTGGGAGATCAATCAACAGACTTGAGGCAGCGACGCAAAGAGCTTACAGAAGGAACCTTATACGCTTATTACTGTCCCAATTTTCCACTCATTTCATAATTCACACTTAAACCATTTTCCTGCTTGACTAAACCACCTATTCTGTCAGCAGTCTCCTCCATCAATATATCGAGTAAAACCTTCTTTTTCTTCGGAGGAGTGATAACATGCGGCTCGCCTTTAATCCCAGCCAACTTCCCTGCCTCCTCTATGGCATCCTGCATTGTGCCGAGATTGTCGACTAGTTTAAGTGCAAGTGCCTGCTCACCAGAGTATATGCGTCCATCGGCCAGCGTTTTCACCTGTTCCAGAGGTAACTTTCTCCCCTCGGCAACTGCTTTAACAAACTGACCGTGAGTGCTGTCAATTACACCTTGCAGCATGGCCTTATCCTCTACCGACATGGTCCGGACCGGTGATCCAACGTCTTTATATTTACCAGTCTTAATGGTAAAGGCCTTCATTCCGATTTTATCCATCAGTCCTTCGATATTTGAGAACTTCATCAAGACGCCGATACTGCCGGTGATGGTCCCTGGATTCGCAAATATCTTCGTCGCAGGCGCGGCTATATAATAACCGCCTGAAGCGGCAACGCTCCCCATGGATACCACTACTTTCTTCTTCAAGGCCAGTTTTTTTACGGCATCATAAATCTCTTGTGATGGCCCCACTACACCGCCTGGTGACTCAATACGTAAAACAACCGCCTTGACGTTTTCGTTCTTTTTGAAATCAAACAACTGCTTTACCGTTTCTTGAGAGTCAAGGATAATTCCCTTCACCTCAACAAGACCAATACCCTCTTTCCCAACAAAATCCGTCTTCTCCCCCGTAATGGTGGTAGCAATGTATAGCGACGCCACAAAGAAGATAAATATCAACATGACGACAGCCAATCCGAACAAGAGCCATTTAATTTTCATAATTGCACCACTATTTCCTTGCCATTTAAACCAGCAATATCATAACTTGTAAATTAATATTAAAAATAGAGCGAAAAAGTAAATTCATCACAATCAATCATGAAAATCCTTATTTTCTCAGATTCCCATGGCAATTATCCACTGGCAATCAAGGCGCTGGATAACGCTGGTCAGGTTGACCAGGTCATTCACCTCGGCGATGGAGCGGATGACGCCCAAATTATCGAAGATCTTTTGCGACAAAAGGTCATCACCGTTGCTGGTAATTGCGACTTCAAGACGTCCATACCGAGAGACATCCAAATAACGATCGACCATATGAAGTTATTTATTACGCACGGTCACAAGTATAATGTCAAAATGGGACTTAAGCAACTTTACAACAAAGCAATTGCTGAACAAACATCAATAGTGCTCTATGGACACACCCATATTGCAGCTATTGAGACAATAAATAACATAACATTCATAAATCCAGGCTGCCTAAGTCAAAGCTGCACCTTTACCAGTTATGCCATCCTCAGTATTATTTCCGGGAAAGTATCTGCAGAAATTGTGGAAATACGCTAGGAATTAGAGAAAGTCTTTTATATATTTTCTCAGCAGCCACAACCACAGTTGTGACAGACCCTACGATTATGATCTTCCGGCGGGACTGTTTCTGGTGCAAATGCTATTCGATTGACAGCCCTTTTAATATCTTCCATCAGATCAAGGTTCGGACTTTTATCAATGATGTGACCTACACACAGATTTGTAAAGCCATCTGAAGGCGATGAAATCCGCACAGCATTAAGAACGTCCGTATAACTATTTATATCAATAACCATCTGTTCGTTATCCGCACGTATGAGACTGATGCCGAATCTTGCAAGATCATCTGCCAGCTCAATTAAAAACAACTCGAATTTTGAGCTGAATTGATCCACGCGCCAATCAGGTCTCACGTGATTTTGACGGTAAAAGGTGATCACCATGTTTTTTCCAGCCATCAATAGAAACCTCTTAACATTTAAAGTATGTACTTCGTAGTATCAATTATTTAACCGGCAGCCTTTCTTTGCATGGAGCTGAAAATCATATCCAGCACCGCCTTCTGCTTCGCTTCATATTTATTCAGTACTGCAAGACAAGTCCCCATGGGAAAGTGCTCGTGCAGATAATCGGCATCACGTCCTGACAGTATTACTATTCTATTTTTATCGATCCCGGCTTCTGTTGCATATTTGAATATTTTAGTGCCGTCGAGCATCGGCATCTCCAGATCAACCAACAATAGATCGATCTTTTTTTTCTTCATGGCACTCAAAGCCTTTAACGGATTTGTACACGTTTCAACATCCAGAAGCGGATAGAATTCCCTTATATAACTGCTTAGAAAATTTAAGAAAGCTGCGTCATCATCAATTATCAATATTTTCCCCATCACGACCTCAACCTGCTAAATATATTCCCGAAACTCTCAACGTCTATTACTTCAACACCCTCGTTGCGACATTCAACACTTGTATAGGTACATGAAGGTCAAGCAACTTGGCAACCTTCAGGTTGACAATAAGATCAATTTTTTTTGGGGTGCTTATAGCCATATGTGCCGGTTTTTTGCCTGCGAGTATTTTTGCTGCATAATCACCTGCAATCTGACCCTGCTCCAAAGAGTTGATTTCCAAGGCAACGAGCGCTCCTTTATCTGAAGCATCCGGCACATGGGATATAACAGGTATTTTACTCTCGTTTGTCCTACGTATTATTTTTTCAAAACTGCGACTTACCGGCGTGCTTTCCGATAAATATAGCCAATCCACACGAGATGAGAGCAAAGAACTCAATGCATTGTCAAGCATGGTCGTAGAAGATACGTTCATCTCTACAACAGCAAAACCCATTTGAGCTCCGATGCGCTTGAGTTCCTTCAACTGAACAACGGAACCAATTTCTCTGGAATTGTATAAAACACCGAGGGTTCTGATCGGTTTGACTTCCTGAGCGGCTTTTATCAACGTGACCATGGGTACTTTCGAGCTGACCCCGGTAAAGTTCCCGCCCGGCACTGTCATACTTCTTGTTATACCAGTTTCCACAGGCCCGTAGACATCGACAAATACTATGGGAATACTATCAGACTCGCGCATGGCTGCCAGCGTTACCGGAGCACCGTAAGTAATGATAATATCAGCACCTATTGCATTAAATTTTCTAATTGTGTTGGCCCAGGAAATTGGGTCAGGGTTTGGAGTCTGAGTAATAATCTCGATATTGCTTTGATCATAGCCTTTCTGAGCAAGTGTCCTGATAAAAGCCTTATGAGCTTCTCTGTAGCGAGGGAGGTCGCTTGTTAAAACAGCAGCAACGAGCTTTCTTGCAGCATGGGTCGGTGCAGCAACTGTCATTACAAGCAAAATAAGTATTAAATAACAATAAAATTTCAACGGCATGTCGCCAGCTCCGTAACAGGTAATACTACCATTTTGTGCTCACATAAGCCGTTACAATATGTACAGTTCCGTCAAATAACGAAGAATATTTATCATTATAATCTTTCAGCTGATATTCAAGAGAACAGGTCAGGTTCTTGGTTAAATGATAATTCCCACGGGCCGAGAAGGAAGTCTCAACCGTCTTCAGGTGTGATATATCTTTAATCCCCGTGGTATTGTCATTGGGGGTAAACGATTTAATCTCCGGATTAAACTCTGAAAGCGAGAACACCTGTTGCAATGTCAGGGATATGTCCGATTTATCCGAATATTGATAAGCCGTATTTAACGAGTAGAACTGGGCCTTTGACGTGTAATTGGAAGCGGCTTCACTGCCAGCCCCTACTATTGTAAACAACACAGCTTGATCAGTGCTGCTATGTAAATATCCATAATTGGCACTGACAGTGAGCTTTTCAACCGGGACAAACCAGAAGCCCGCAGTAACATTATCAGTTGCCTTATCCCGCGATAAAAGGTGAGAAAATAGTGCATATTTTAGAGGGTCTATCGAGACGATAGTTCTTCTCTCAATTTGGTCATTGCTCTCCCGGATGCTCCGATAGTTTGCCGTCACTCCCCATCGACCAGTCATGTTATAGTTGGTTAGCAGTTCGCCTTCGTGCTTATTTGCAAATGAGGTGCCATAGGAAGGATGGTCCGTTGTGGTGTAGTTGTAACGGGCGCTTAGTCTGAGCCCTTTCAGCGGTCGGATGAGCAATGCAAGAGTCCCCCGGTGGGTATCCTGGGTTTCATTTAAAAACCAGTTCAGTCTTTCATCGCTGTTAGAAGGCAAATCACGATGCAGGAACTCTCCCTTATATTCGCCCTTAATCGTAACAAGATTGTTCGGTCTGAGCGACAACGTGGCTACTATCACATCCTTCTCCGTGCTGATGGAAGGTCTGACAGCCAGCGTGTTCTGCACAAAAAAACTGTTGGTAATAAAGGCCGGGCTGTTATTATCCACTTCCTGCCGCCGGTACTTCAGTCCCAGGGAGAATTCTTTGAAAGGTGTATAGACAAAGTCACCAGCCACATTGTGTAGATTAACCGATGCCTGCTCTGCGCCTTTTGTATCGCTAAGCGTCGAGAGATTATCCCTTTTGCCGTACGTATAAGAAGCAGCTCCAACAATACCGCCGGCCAGTGATGTGTGCAACTTGACCGTCTGGGCAAGATATCGGCTGCCCGGATCTTCGTTGTGTTCCTGCAAACCGCCGGTTCTATCAAGAACACCCTGGACATTATTACGTGGGGCAAAATCATCCCGAAGCTGAGCGGCATTATTCACAAACTGCCGGATCTGGAAGTTATATATCAGATCAACTGGGCCGAGGTGCGTGTCGAAACCGAGATTCCCCTCATGGGTCTCACGGTTTACAGATCTTGACCTCGCAAAAAAGTTGTTCTCGGGGCCTTCAAAAGCAATATCGGCAAAGCGCAGTTGACTAGCTCCCTCTTTTACCATACGCCAGTAACCGAGATTCATGTGCAAAGGAAAGTCATGAAGCTTATAGCGAAAGCTTGCCAGGTCCTGTTCTGCTCTAACCCCGTATTTGGTTAAGGAATCATCCTGATGTGGGATATAATCCGCCAAGGCACCGCGAAGATCCGCCCGCCCCAGTTGAAATGGCGTATCAAACAGCTTTTCACCAGCCAGATTGTGAAACAACGATTCGGTACGCATGTGAACACGATATTCTCCCCCATAGTCGAAGAGCATATCGCCATGGTAATCCTTATCGTTTAATATGGCACCGTCAAGCGCGAATTTAAGATCTTGTCCAAGACTGTTAAAATACCCGCCACCAATAAGCCCCGAATGAAGGTAGTCATATTGCGCAGCACGTCCTCCATAATTGTCGACTGATAAAAATCTGTAACCGGTAAAACCACCCAGAATAGTATGGGTTTCAACCTTTTTAACCGCCGCACTTTCTTCTTCGAGCTGAATGCCCTCTCCTAATTCGCTGCTGTTTTCAGCATTATCATCATTGTTTAATGGTTTTACACCTGGCGATATGTTCTGGTTTTCTGCAGCTAATGTTAATGTGGCTGTCAAATTCAACAGGAACATTGTCACAACAATCAGGCACGTCATACGGATCAGATTAGTCACCCGCAATCTCCTTATTATCAAAATCGACAATTGATATTTTACTGGCGTAGAGAACCGGGGCCAGTGACAGCCGGAGTTGGAATATCCGTACCGTGAATCTGGGAATGGCAGTCAGTGCAACGATTGGAAAAAAGCTGTTTATTACCGGCAGCAGTGTTCACAGTATGCCCGCCATGACATTGCAGGCAAAGGAAAGGCATAGCAGCATTAAGCAGATGGTTGTTAATCGACCCGTGAGCAGAATGGCAATTGGCACAGTTTTCAGTTACGTCACCATGTTCGAAAACAAAAGGCCCCTGCTTTTCCATATGGCATCGGGTGCAGGTTTCTTTCGGGGTATTTCCTTTCAGAAGCTTGTCCTGCGTCGAACCATGCACATCATGACAGTCAACGCAGGCCATCTTCTTTTCCATCAGGGGATGATGGGAAAACAGGTTATTCTCAACCTTTACTTGAGGATGGCAGCCATAACAAAGCTCTGCCATTTCCTCACGGCTTACCTTCTGCTGAGGGCCTTGATGGAGTTTGTGACAGTCGAAACAACTGACATCGTTCAACGCATGTGTGCCGGCATTCCAGTGGGCGAGAGTGGGGATGGAAGCTGCAGAATGACACTTGAGACAGATGAGGGATTGCGCCTGCGGGGGGAGGTTCATGATATCCAGGAATTTTTTCGTATCGCATTTCTTTTTGAGCTTATCGTTGAGTTCGGGGTCATCTTCAATTTCGGCAATGGCAAGACTTCCCGGGCCATGACATGACTCGCAATTGACCAGAGGCAATCCGGTTCCCGGCTTTAACTGCTCGCCATGAATACTGTGTTTAAAGTCATCGGTGATCTTATCATGCTTATGACACCTGGCAACGCAGTTGTCCGTCCCCACATAATCGGCATCAAGCCTGCCGACAATCATCTTTTCATATTCATGGACAGGCAAGAGTGGTTTGCTCTGCTTCAGTTCTGCACATGCAGCAAACAGAAAAGGGGCTGCGAAAAACATTGGCAAGATAATATAACGGAACAAAGGCCTGTCTTTCAATTCCATCTAGTCCTCTCGTATCCCCTTGGTTGTTGTATAAATAAAACCTTTCACAATCGGGTTTTGGCTTTTCTTGATTTCTGCAGGTGTGCCGACTTCAACAATTCTTCCACCATGCATCATGGCAATTCGGTCTGAAATATAAAGGGCAAAGTTCAAATCATGGGTAACGATAACCGTAGTATTTTTGGTTGTCTCTTTGAGTTTTAGAATTGTGTTGGCGAGTTCGTCTGTCGTCACCGGATCAAGCTCAGCGGTAGGTTCGTCGTACAGTATCAGGTCAGGATTCATGGCAAGTGAGCGCGCAATTGCCACCCTTTTTTTCATTCCTCCCGAAAGTTCGGAGGTACGCAGATTTTCCTTACCGGCCAGACCCACCTGATCCAGTTTTTCCTTAATGATCTCCTTTATCTTGTATTCCTTACATATCCGCTTTTCCCTTAACCATAATCCGACGTTTTCCCCAACCGTCAGCGAGTTAAACAGTGCCGATGATTGAAAAACCATACTATAGCGATAATCCCGCTCCGACTGCTTTTTGTTATTCGCGAAGATGGGAAAGCCGTCAATATAAATCTCACCGCTGTCAGGATGCTCCAGCTTCACTATATGCTTTAACAGCACACTTTTACCTGTGCCGGATGGTCCTATAATTGAAAATGTTTCCCCGGCAAAGATCTCCAAATCAATGTCTTGAAGTACATGCAGTTCGCCAAAATACTTGTTAAGCTTTTCCACCTTGATATCAACGCCACGGGTATCATTAAGATTTACCGTACACTCGCAGCCGTCATCATGTAAAATTGAACCAGTCAGACCGTGCTTCAACTTTTCAAACACACTCACGTTCCTTTTCCCTTGGTATTGAAACGAGTCAATACCCAAAAATGTAGGTCATACTACCAAAGCAGACAATATTAATGCAAGGAGAGAATAGCCTAATAATATTTTATTAACTAAAAAAGATATTTGTAGGGATTGTTAAAATAGTTCTTATGACGGTATATAAATTGAGTCAAAAGAAGAATGGCCAAAGCAGCTGCTATATTATTGATCCACAGGGCTTCCTGTTGCACCCGGGAGCCTACGAGTTTCTCCAGTTCCCGGGGGGTAATGAAACTCAGATTAACGATAGTATTGATCACCTGGAATAAGTTGTAACCCAGCAACAAATACCAGGTGAGCAATTGACGTTTCATGATCCCTAAAAAGAGATAAAGGCAAATGAGACTGTCGACAATAACCAGCGCCTTGGCCGATGTTCCCACATAAATATTGCCGAGAAATGGGAACGGATTGCCAAAAGTAGACGCTGAAACCATAAAGAAAAAAAGATACAGACCGGTTAAGAGAGTTAATCCCAAGGGGCGGCGTAACTCGTCACTATCTTCCATATTTTGATCCTTATCCAGACGTGTCGTATTTACGGCATGACTACTTCGATTTTTTTCGCATGTCGCTTATGGCAACGCAAACAAAGATGATTATCATAACCACGGCGATAAACAGCCAATCGGCTGAGCTGAAACCGAACATAAATCTCCTTTATTTCAAAAGTTGACCTGATTGGCCCTCATCTTCAGCCAATGGAGAAAAGGACGTATTCTGTCACATGTCTAGAGTAGTGTCATAGTGAAATAAGCCAAGGAGGCCACTATGACGAAGAATCACTTTCAGTTTCAACAAGGGCTCAGCTTGAACGACTTTTTGTACAGCTATGGCACTGAAGAGCAATGTTCAGCGATCTTGGAAAAGAGCCGCTGGCCCCAGGGTTTCAAATGTCCTTCCTGTCAGAGTACCAGCCACTGTGTAGTCTGGCATGCACAAGTCAAAACATTTCAGTGCAATCGGTGTCATACCCAGACAACGCTGACCGCAGGCTCGATTTTTCACTCAACCAAGTTGCCGCTGGTCCAATGGTTTCAGGCCATGTACTTTCTCACGCAAACCAAGAACAATGTCTCGGCTCTGGAGTTGAAGCGCCTGATCGGTGTTTGCTACAAAACCGCATGGCGTGTGAAGCACAAGCTCATGCAAGTTATGGTTGAACAGGAGCAGGACACGATTTTGCTCGGCCGGGTCGAAGTAGATGATGCCTACCTGGGTGGAGAAAACCCAGGAGGCAAGGCCGGGCGAGGTTCGGAAAACAAGACGCCGTTTATTGCTGCTGTTGAAACCAATGAAAAGGGCCATCCACTTCGTGCTGTGTTTCAAAGGTGCCAGCCTTTAACCGCGAAGTAGTCACCGAATGGGCAAAACGGTCACTGTCAGCTTCAGCGACAGTGGTAAGCGACGGACTGGCCTGCTTTCGTGCAGTTACCGAGGCTGGATGTTTCCATACCCCAACCATTGTCGGGAAGAAACGCAAGAGTACCGACATTGTGTGTTTCAATTGGGTCAATACCATTCTCGGCAACCTCAAGACGTCGATCTCTGGAACGTACCATGCATTTGATTTCGAAAAGTATGGAACTCGTTACCTGGCTGAGGTTCAATACCGATTCAACCGCCGGAAGGATCTGCGCGGCATGCTCTCGCGACTGATCTCGGCGGCGGCTACTACTGGCAAGCATCCCGAGCACAATCTCAGACTGGCTGAAGATTGGCGCTAATCAGGAAAGTTGATCAAGTGCACAGCGGACCTCCTGATAATCAGGATTGAGCTTGAGCGCTTCATGCAGATATTCCTCGGCATATCGCGGCATATCCATCTTCACACAACATTGTCCAAGATAATAAAATATCTCAGGCAGCGGAAATTGTTCGCAAAAAAACGTATCGTCAATAATGTCCTGTAGTATGGCTGCCGCCTCTTCGTATTCACCCCGTTCATACACGAAAAATGCCGCCGCAACCGCTTCCAGATAATCAACCACTGGTATCCGCGGCAGTTCCCCACCTGCAATCTGCTGCAAACGAACCTCTAGTTTTTGCGCTTCCTTTGATTCCAGAGCACAAAGTATACCACGCCAACAAACAGAAGCGTCCTGGTACTTGCCCAGCAGATAACAAACCTCTCCGAGCTTGTTCCTGACAATTACATGTTCAGGAGATAACTGCAACGCCTTACGGAGGAAATCCTCCGCGCGGTAAAGCGTAACCGTAGATAAATGCAAAGCGGAAAGCCGCAACCCTTTATCAAGGAGAGTTATGCCGATCTCTAAGGGAAACTGCGGGTTTTCCGGCTCGATCAAAGCAAATATTTTCAAATAATTAATTCTTCTATCCAGGTAAGTAATTTCCACATCTTTATGCTCAAGCATAATGATATGGCTGGCAAGTTCTGAAAGATAGTGGGGATAGGCCTCTTTCAGCAGCATCGCATAGCGCGCGCTCAAAACAGAGTCGGGATTTGCACGCAACAGTTGATAAATGCCGCGGCCAACGGCATCGTATGAGGGATAAGGACCGTCAAGGGCCGCGTAGTCTTCTTCCAAAAGAGGGATAGGAATTTCCCCGTATGGAATCCTGATCCTTCCGTCAAGGCCTGTCAGAATGGCGTCTTCCGGAGGTTCAAAATAGCGGATTCCCGGAATCGGTGTCAATTCTTTAAGATTTATATGGTTTATGGCTGCGTCTCCTCTGATTCCCTGTCGGGAAAGGTATTTATAGCGGCTGATTCGCCGACCATTTTGTAGATTTTCACATTATCCCACGGCTCATCCATGATGCCATCATGGATGGCCCAGCTGCGGCCACGTACTGATTTCTCCATACCAGGCATACGAAACGGAGAGGAGCCGTCCATCCTCTTGCAAAGTACCCCCCCCGGCCTAAACCCTTCATTTATCACAAGCATCAGCCTTTTGCCGGTTATATAATCAAAACCGTATTTTTCGTAACGGATAGCGTTGTCATAAGTAAGCGGCTCGGCAACAATCATCTCCATACCCAAACCATCCACGAATCGCTCGAAGAGAGCAAAGAACTCCCTGAACATCTTCAAACCCCGATGGGTTTGATTCGGAAAAAGGCCGGCCCCCATGGCTGAGATTTCCTCCGGGATATTACGGCCAAGACTGGTAAAACAATTGTCCATGCCGGAACTATCCTTATCCACATTGAAACGTGGCGCACGAGGATCATTAATAATACAGAATGCCAGTTCCATCTGGCGATAATGGGTATCTGCAAGCTCAAGAAAAAAAACCTTATCGTCGTCAAACTCACGCATCCTTGCCTCGATACGCAGGATACCCAGACCGCGCGGGGCGATAACGGTGATTTTTCGTTCACCGTCTGCACCGCAAAAGTTTACTGCAGAGACAGCCAAAATATCAAAGAGCCGCGGCGGAATAATTCTTTTATAAATCATCTCCTTCTCGACTGCATCAAGAAGGTTAATGTCCCTCAGGGAAAAAAGCGGCTTCCCCTGAAGGTCGGTCAGCTGTTCATTTCCCGGAAGTCTGGCCATATTCACCAATAATAACAGGGAAAATCGTTTTTTTAATTGCAGCTACACTCTTCTCGACCGCATCCAGAGCCCTGTTTCGGTCGTCTTCATCAGCCCAGTGCATGGCATCTAGCAGCATCTTGTGCGGGAAACCCAACGGCCTGATAATCTTTATAAACGATGACGGTAAAGCTGGGGGCAAATCAATGCCGTTCATTATAGCCCAGACAATAGTCCACGCCCGTGCAACGTTCATAATGTCGTAACCACCGCCACCAACCGCTATCCAAGGGATTTGCAACGCCTTCAATTTCCTGATTATATATGAATAGGCATGGGTAGTAATTTCAAGCCTGGTGAGAGGATCGGTGCGAAAGGTATCCGCACCGACCTGCGTAACCAGAACATCCGGGTCGAACGCAGCAATCAAGGGAAAAGCGACCTCATCAAAAGCCTTCATATATAGGGCGTCATCGGTGTGTTCCAAAAGCGGGATGTTGACAGAATACCCCACCCCCTTGCCGGCGCCTGTTTCATTTTCAAATCCGGTCCCCGGGAAAAAATATACTCCGCTTTCGTGAAGAGAAATGGTCAGAACTTGATCGCTGTCGTAAAAAGCATCTTGAACACCATCACCGTGATGGGCATCAAGATCAAGATAAACAACCCTTTTCCCTTTAGCGAGCAGTACATTTATGGCAATAACGGCATCGTTCAGATAGGAAAAGCCCGACGCCTTATTCCTGTGGGCATGGTGCCAACCTCCAGCCAGGTTAAAAGCAAAGTCATACCCTTCTTCGGCAACCAACCGTGCGGCTTCTACCGTTCCGGCTGTTCCCAGACAGGCCCAGTCATAAACACCTTTAAAAACAGGATTCTCCGTATCACCCAGGCCATAACGAAAGTCCGCTCTCGGTTCTTCAGCAGTACTGAATTCCTTGAGCTGCGCCAAATAATCAGGGGAATGAAAGGTGAGAAGCTGTTCTTCAGCAATGGGACGGCTTTGACATAACCGCACACCTGGAATCCGGGTCAGCCCGTAAGCTTGAATGAGCTCATAGGCCAGTCTGTAACGCTGCACTTTGAACGGATGTTCGGCACCGTAACTGTAACGGCTGAAATCCGGCGAATAGATCAGGGCTGATTTACCTGACAAGCTGTTTCTCCGGTTGCATCAGGAATAGTTGAAATCCCGTCCTTTTCTCATGTGAATTTACAATGTTAGCTGAAGAGCGTCAACAACTATTTCCCCCCGGACAAGCCCTATTTTTAGGCATGACAGGTGATAATTTAAGCAAAACAGTGAAATCCTCGGGCACACCAGAAGTATGGCAGCCAATGTTTTCGATATGTTACAGGGTTGGCAAAAAGGTTGCTAAGGAGATTGTTCTGTCTTTACCCAATGGCGGGTTAAAGAGTAATTACCACGGAGGTAATATTAAATGGATGTAATGTCATCGTTGACAAATCTGCGTAACAGTTCTGACGTGTTGTTTCTTATGCTGGGCGCTGTCATGGTTTTTGCCATGCACGCCGGTTTTGCTTTTCTTGAAGTCGGAACCGTGCGTAAGAAGAACCAGGTAAACGCCTTTGTTAAGATACTTACCGATTGGTCTGTATCTACCATCGTCTACTTCCTGATCGGCTTTCCCCTTGCTTATGGCATCTCATTTCTCACTCCTGCAGAAAAACTGCTCGGCACCACCCAGGGTTATGATCTGACCCACTTCTTCTTCCTCCTTTGCTTTGCTGCCTGTATTCCGGCCATCATTTCGGGGGGTATCGCCGAGCGTGCCAAGTTCTGGCCCCAGGTATGTGCAGGTGCAATTTTTGCTGCCCTTACCTACCCAATTTTTGAGTCGCTCATTTGGGGCAAAAATGCCTCATTACTCCAGGATTTATTTAAAAGCTTCGGTGGCGCCGAATTCCACGATTATGCAGGTTCAGTGGTGGTTCATTCAATCGGCGGATGGCTGGCATTACCTGCGGTCATCATTCTTGGCCCGCGCATGGGCCGTTATGTTCGTGGCAAGTCACACCCTATCCCCATCAGCAATATCCCATTCCTGGCGCTCGGCTCCTGGATTTTAGCAATCGGCTGGTTTGGCTTCAATGTCATGAGCGCAGGGCATCTGGATAAAATATCAGGTTTGGTTGCCGTAAATTCGCTACTTGCAATGGTGGGTGGCGTCCTCTTTGCCCTGATTGCAGGTAAAAATGATCCAGGTTTCGTTCACAACGGCGCCCTTGCCGGTCTCATAGCTGTCTGCGCCGGTAGCGATATCATGCATCCCCTGGCCGCTTTCGTAACCGGTGGTATCGCTTCAATCATTTTTGTTTACGGTTTTCATATTGAACAGGAAAAACTTAAAATTGACGATGTACTTGGCGTCTGGCCTCTGCATGGCGTTATCGGCTCCTGGGGAGGTATTGCTGCAGGCATCTTCGGTCAAAAGGCGCTGGGAGGAATGGGAGGAGTCACCTTCATCTCGCAACTGACCGGAAGCCTCGTTGCCGTTGTTTTTGCCTTGGTCAATGGATTCCTTGTTTATGGCATCCTCTCTAAAACAGTCGGTATCAGACTGGCGGAAGAAGAAGAATTTGCCGGGGCGGATCTCAGCATTCACAGTATCGGAGCTTATCCCGAAGAGCATGTCAGATAATTCTCAACATATATCAATGCTTACAAAAGGCCCAAATACTGGGCCTTTTTGATTTTTTGCTTTACAGTTTGATATATAGGCCGATATAAATACTGTAACGCACATTTTCTAACGAGTTATGGACATAAGGCCATGAAAAAACATTTGGGAGATTTATTGGTAGAAGCCGGGATTATTACGGTTAAGACCCTTGAACGTGCATTGGAAAGGCAAAAAGGGAGCAATAAACGTCTCGGTGTAGTTCTGGAAGAGATGGGCGTCATTACCGGCGATGAATTGGTAGACGCACTTGCCAGTCAATACGGATTTAAGACCGTCAAGAACTTATTATCCTATTCCTATTCACAAGAATTGCTTGACTTGATACCCGAAGACCTGGCGGTACAGAAACAAATCTTCCCACTTAAGCAGAAAGAAGGGATGCTTGCCATAGCAATAACCGACCCGTTCGACAACGATTCAGTCGATTACCTGGCTAAAAAAACCGGTTTGAAGATAATACCCGTTCTAGCTACAAGTAAAGATATTATGGAGGCGGTCAGGAAATACTACCTGAAAGGGGTTGAACAGGGAAGCAGGCATAAAGTTCTCGTGGTTGATGACTCAAAGTCGATCGCCACGATCATCGAAGTAGCACTGCAAAAGGAAGGTTACGAAGTGGTTGTGGGATATGACGGTCTTGAGGGCCTGAAATTAGCACTCCACCACAAACCCGACCTCGTCATCTGTGACGCTGTTATGCCCCGCATGGACGGCTACGGTTTATTGCGCGCATTGAAAGCCAACCCGGAAACAGCTCAGATACCTATCATTCTCCTTACCTCTAAAGCCTCAGCTGAAGAAGAAAACACGGCGTTGATATCAGGTTTCACGGATTTTATTGCTAAACCGGTAATGCCGATGCGGGTAATTTCCCGAGTCAAGAGGACATTTGAAATCATCCAAAACATGAAAAAATAAAGAAAGGGGGCAGCAATTTCACGACGCCACCCCCTTCGCAACTTTTTCCCTACCCTCTCCTGACAAACGCTAAAGCTTTCTCAAGCCTCAAATTGGTTTCCTCTTTGCCGAGCACCTCCATAACCTCGAAAATGCTCGGAGCGACTGTTCCGCCGCACAACGCTATCCTGGCCGGTTGGGCAACCTGGCCAAGCTTTAAACCTTTCTCTTCACAAATTTCCTTAAAAATTTGTTCTATACTCTGATGCGTAAAATCGGCCGATGATGCAAACTTTGCAATCAGAAGCTCATATAATGGTGAAACCTCCGGTGTGAGGAATTTTTCAACAGCCTTTTCGTCATAGGAAAAATCTCTCCTGAAATAGAAGAGCGCACCGTCTGCCATCTCCAAGAGTGTCCTGGACCGTTCCTGAAGGGTTTTCACTACAGCAACGAGATCTGGTCCGCCAGTTGGGTCGACACCTCTTTCCCGGAGAAATGGAACCAGCAGTCCCGCCAGCCGGGAAGGATCGCCGGTTTTAATGTAATGGGCGTTCAACCAGAGGAGCTTGTCGGGATTGAAGACACCGGCTGACCGTCCAACCTGTTCGATGGAGAATTTTTCGATCAGATCTTCCTTACTGAAAATCTCCTCATCGCCGAAACTCCAACCAAGCCTTACCAGGTAATTAACCAACGCCTCGGGCAGATAGCCCATATCCCGATAAGCCATGACGCCCGTTGCCCCATGTCGCTTGGAAAGACGTGCTTTGTCTGCGCCAAGAATCATCGGCACATGAGCAAAATGAGGTACGGGATAGCCAAGCGCCTCGTAAAGAAGGATCTGCCGGGGCGTGTTATTGACATGATCGTCACCGCGAATGACCGTGGTGATGCCCATGGTGGCGTCGTCGATCACCACGACGAAATTATAGGTTGGCGTTCCATCGCTCCGCTGGATTATCAGGTCGTCCAGTTCGTCATTATTAAAGGCAATCCGCCCTTTGATCAGGTCGTCGAATGCCGTGACCCCCTCGTGAGGTGCTCTGAATCTCACCACATGGGGCTTGCCGGGCACATCACCGGCCAACTCCCGACATGTGCCGTCGTACTTAGGCTTGCGACCGTCCATGAGGGCCTGCTCCCGCTTGGCCTCCAACTCTTCCGGCGTGCAATAGCATTTATACGCCTTGCCGCTGTCAAGAAGCTTTTGCACAAACTCCTTATACACGGGGAACCTGTCCGACTGGTAATAGGGACCTTCATCCCAATCCAGACCAAGCCACTCCATTCCCTGTAAAATAGCATCGACCGATTCCTGGGTCGAACGTGCCACATCGGTATCCTCGATACGGAGAATAAATGTGCCTTTTTGCTTTCTGGCCAAAAGCCAGTTGAAAAGGGCCGTACGCGCGCCCCCCACATGGAGATAGCCGGTTGGGCTAGGGGCAAAGCGGAGACGAACTTCAGTCATTGGTAACTCCTTTAAAACCATATTTCTATTTTCTGTGCCTTAAACGGATCATCAATTGTGTGTCATGCACAGAAACAGCTACAGGACTATTCCGACTCTTCCTCATCATCATCGGCTTTTTTCTCACCTGGAATGCGGTAATCTTCAGTAACCCAGGCACCCAAGTCAATCAGCTTGCAGCGTTCGGAACAAAACGGACGATAAGGGTTTTCTTCCCAGACAACGTCTTTACGGCATTGTGGGCACAGTCGTTTTTTCAACGTTTTCATTTTTCCACCCCACAAACGCATGGTTGCACCACTGTCAACCATCTATACTAAAAACTAACGACTGGTTTTGCAATTACAGTTCAGTTATTTTCCTTGTACCAACGGATAAATGCGCGTAGCCCCTCTTCTATGGAAGTAACCGGCTGATAACCGAGAATGGAACCTGACTTCGCCAGGTCCGCAAAGGTGATATGCACATCACCCGGCTGCATGGGGAGCCGATCCAGTATGGCCTTTTTACCAAGCTCCGATTCGAGAATTTCGACCAGACGGCTCAGCTCCACCGGCCTAGATCCCCCAAGATTGAAGATGTCATATCGTGGTTCAACGGAACAAACCCAGGACAGGGCCTTCTCCACGCCGGCAATGATATCGTTTATGAAGGTGTAGTCACGGCTTGTAGTCCCATCGCCATAAAAAGGGACCGCTTTTCCCTGATCGATAAGTCTGGTGAACTTGTTTATGGCAAGATCAGGGCGCTGGCGCGGCCCGTAAACAGTGAAAAACCTGAGACAGGCAATGTTCATTTTATACAGATGGTGATAAGTATGACAGATCAGCTCACCGGCCTTTTTAGTCGCTGCATAGGGGGAAATGGGATGGTCGACCGGATCACTTTCTGAAAACGGGGTTTTGAAGCTGTTGCCGTATACGGAAGAGCTGGAAGCGAACAACAAGAAACGGACACCAGCTGTCCTTGCCGCCTCCAGAATATTCATCGTGCCACGGATATTCACTTCTTCATAGAACAGCGGATTCTCAATGGAGGGGCGCACGCCGGCAGCAGCAGCAAGATGAATGACCGCATCGACTGATTCCTGAAGAACGACTGCCTTGACAAAATCGGCATCACGAATATCCCCTTCGCAGAGGATCAGGTTTTGCTCCCCTTCCTCGGCGGTTCCGACAATCTCCGAAAAGTTTCTCCGTTTCAGCTGCGGGTCGTAGAAATCATTAAAGTTATCAATGATTACGACATCATGCCCTGAAGAAATGAGTCGCTCTACGAGATGAGAACCAATAAATCCAGCGCCGCCGGTGACCAGTATCCTCATATAAGTCCCTTTACACTCATTCGGGAATAACGATTGCACCCTTTCCAGCTTTGGCTGCCAAATCGTTTGCCTCAGACTGATCCAGATGCTTGCCCAGCCTGACTCGGAACCAGACGCCCTTATCCTGGACTTTGGATTCAACAATATATACGGCTAGACCTCTAGCCGTCAGTCGGGCTTTTACCGCTTCTGCATCCTTTCTATCTTTGGACGAAGCCACTTGTACACAGAAAGTAGATTTTCCAACAGGTTGTTTCTTTACCGCGTTTCCGTGATCGACACTCGGTTCCACGCGTTTTGCAGCTTCACCTGGAAGATCTGCACGATCAGCATGTTCCTCCGGTCGAACAACTTTAGCAGCCGGTGCTTTCTGCTGCTGCGAAGTCGAAGTCTCCTCGTTGGCAGGCTTTTTCCCAGTATCATCATCGCTTTTCTTCGGATTCAGTCCGCTGCCGATTACAGCTTTACCACCGTGCGGCAGAGTTTGATAAAAAGTCAGCGGCACGTCTTGTCCGTTAGGCGGAGGCTGACTTGCCGGCAAAGTTGCACTGCCAGCTCTCTGATTGGGTGTGGCAGCAACCGGCGGAGGAGCAATCTGCTTTGATTGGGGTTGTCGAAAAAGCAGCCAACCGGTCATCACGCCGATACCGAATGACACAGTTACGGCTCCAATGAGAATGAAAATAAATATCCCGACAGGCTGTTTTTTCGGACGGTTTTTGCTGACAGGTCTGCGTTCGCAATAATCCAGCACCATACACCAAGCCCTCTGATTACATCTTTTCCGGAGCGGAAATCCCGAGCACGGTTAGTGCATTTTTAAGCGTCAATGCAACACACTTCAATAGAAAGAGCCTGGCGGCGGTCAGCTCGGCATCCTCGGTTATCACCCTGTTCCTGTTGTAAAAGCTGTGGAACTGGCCTGCAAGTTCCTGAAGGTAGTAGGTGACCCGGTGCGGTTCGAAGTTAAGGGCGCTTCCCTCTAAAATCTCAGGAAAGGATGCGAGGGTCTTGATGATCGTCATTTCCTCAAGGGTCACAAGCCGCTCAAGCGGTACGCTTTCGGCAGCAGGCAGGACGAACCCTCTCTCCAGAGCATTTTCAAAGATGCTGCAGATCCTGGCGTGGGCATACTGGACGTAGTAGACCGGGTTGTCGAGGGTCTGCTGTTTCGCCAGATCGATGTCAAAGACAAGCTGGGAATCCGGCTTGCGCATGACAAAAAAGAAACGCGTGGCGTCGCGGCCCACCTCGTCGATGAGGTCTCGCAGGGTGACATAGCTGCCGGCGCGCTTGGAGATCTTTACCTCCTCGCCGCCGCGCATGACAGTTACCATCTGGTGAAGCACGTACTCCGGCCATCCAACCGGGATTCCCGCATTAAGCGCCTGCAAACCGGCCCGCACACGCGTGATGGTACTATGGTGGTCTGCGCCCTGCTCGTTAATGACGCGGGTAAAACCCCGCTCCCACTTGCTCAGGTGGTAGGCGACATCTGGTACGAAGTAAGTGTACCCGCCATCGGCCTTACGCATCACCCGGTCCTTGTCGTCACCGAAGGTCGTGGTACGTAGCCAGAGAGCGCCGTCTTGTTCATAGGTATGACCGCTGTCGATAAGACGCTGGACCACTGCTTCGACGCGACCTTCGGCATAAAGAGCAGATTCGAGGGAATAGACGTCGAAGTGAACGTCGAAGGCCGTAAGATCCTGGTCCTGTTCCCGGCGTAAATAAGCGACTGCGAAGCGGCGGATGGCGTCCAGGTCTTGCGGATCGCCGGCAGCAGTAACGTGCTGGTCGTCGGCTTCGACCGTCTCCTGCCCCAGATAGGAGCGGGCCACGTCCCTGATATAGTCGCCCTGGTAGCCGTCTAACGGCCAGCGGGGGTCGTCCGGCTCGATACCAAGGCAGCGCGCCTGGACCGATAGCGCCAGATTGGCGATCTGCTGGCCGGCATCATTGTAATAGAACTCGCGGGTTACATCCCAACCGATAGCAGCGAGCAAACGGCAGATGGTGTCGCCGATGGCGGCGCCGCGACCATGCCCGATATGAAGAGGCCCGGTCGGGTTGGCGCTGACGAACTCCACCTGGATCTTTTTACCTTCCCCGATGCGACTTTTACCGTAATCGGCGCACGCACGGTCAATGGCGATAAGGGTCTGGCGCCACGCTTCATCCTTTACATAAAAATTGATAAATCCAGGCCCGGCTACTTCCAACTTTGAGCATATATCCGCGCTTTCCTGCAAACGGCTGACAAGGATCTCGGCGACAACCCGTGGAGCCTTTTTTTCCGCCTTAGCCAGAAGCATGGCCACATTAGTGGCGAAATCTCCATGTTCCGCATGGGCCGGTTTTTCTATGACAATTGAAGGAAAGACACCGGAGGAAAGTGATCCGTCGGCAAAACAGCTTGCCAGCTCCTTCGTTATAAGATCACGTAACAATTCTTTCATCAGCTCTCCCGCTTATCTTCGTTCGATTTATCACTATCCTTAGACGTTCTATCATCCCGTAACGATATATCCCGGGTAAAGTCGGGACAGTGGGCCCCACCGTCGGGTACGGAAAATTTCTTTGCGCAATTTTCCCGCCATGCGCAAATAGCGCAAAACTGGCGCTCGTTTTTAACGCTCATGATTCACTCCTCTTATGCCGCATAAACACCTATCGTCAGAATCAGTCTGATTATAAAATACAAAGAATTTGATTGCCGATCATTGTCCGTTAAAGTAGTGCCATATCATTAATCGAGGCTTCTTAAGGGAGGGGATTTACGAACGTTCCGGGCCAAGCGGCTATTTTTCTTTCTTGTCCTGTACGGGGAACTGGTAAATTACTTCATTCTGCCGTACCAAACCGAAATCCCTTCGCGCTATGCTCTCCAGGTATCGTCGATCAGTACGCAAGGCCTCAATTTCACGCTTCAGCTTTTCGTTTTCGCTTTTTAGCGTTTCGAGATTCCCCTGGATCTCCTTTTTTTCCTTGCTCAGATGATAGATGCGTAACAGTCCGCGATCACCGAATACGGTAAAAAAAAGAATAAATATTATGACCCCGGCAGGAATGAGAAACATCCGCTTCCGCATGAACCCTCCGCAGGCAATACTACCCCTCTGCGAGGAGAGAGGCAAAATAATCGATGGTTTTTTTCAGACCGGTTTCCACGTCCACCTGCGGTTGCCAGCCGAGTTTTTCTTTGGCCTGAGAAATATCAGGTTGGCGCTGTTTTGGGTCATCGTCCGGCAGTTCATTGAACACTATCCTTGATTTTGAGCCGGTCAATGCGACAATCCTCCGGGCAAACTCCAGAATCGTGGTTTCTGTCGGATTCCCGAGGTTCACCGGTCCGGTAAAACCTTCACACTCCATCATTCTGATCATGCCTTCTACAAGATCGTCCACATAACAGAATGAACGGGTCTGCATCCCCTCACCGTAAACGGTAATATCCTCACCTCGAAGAGCCTGGACGATGAAATTGGATACCACTCGACCGTCATTTACGGCCATACGCGGACCATAGGTGTTAAAAATTCGGATAATGCGGATATCGACGCCGTTTTGCCGATGGTAGTCCATCATCAACGTTTCGGCCACCCTCTTCCCCTCGTCGTAGCAGCTGCGTATGCCGATAGGATTGACATTGCCCCAGTATTCCTCGCTCTGTGGATGGACCTGCGGGTCACCATACACTTCCGACGTGGATGCCTGGAGAATCCTCGCCCTCACCCTCTTCGCAAGTCCGAGCATGTTGATGGCGCCCATGACGCTGGTTTTAATGGTCTTTACCGGGTTGTACTGGTAGTGAATGGGTGACGCCGGGCAGGCCAGATTATAGACGCGGTCTACTTCCAGAAGTATCGGTTCGGTAATGTCGTGGCGAATCAGTTCAAAACCCGGATTGTCAAATAGTCTGGCAATGTTTCTCTTACTGCCGGTGAAGAAATTATCGAGACAGATGACTTCATGCCCTTCCCTGAGAAGTCGTCCACACAAATGAGAACCGATAAATCCGGCGCCGCCGGTAACAAGAATACGCATATGGCCACCTTTTATTCAATGACATTTATTTTCATTTCGTGAAACACGTTAAATATCAACAAAATGCCGACCATTACGTCCTATGGGTAAATATTCAAAGCCGGCTTCCTTCATCCGTGACGGCTGGTAGAGATTTCTACCGTCAAAGATGAGCGGCTGGCGAAGCAACGACTTTATCCTGTCGAAATCAGGATTGCGATATTCGTTCCACTCCGTAACGATGGCCAAGGCATCGGCCCCTTTAAGGATATCGTACTGGTTATTACTGTAAACAATATTTTCGCCGAAGATCTTTTTTGCTTCTTTGACGGCTTCCGGGTCGTGGGCACAGACCTTAGCCCCCAACGCCAACAGACGGTTTATGATGACAACAGACGGTGCTTCACGCATATCATCGGTCCGGGGTTTGAATGACAGTCCCCAGATGGCAATCGTCTTACCTGTCAGAGGCTTCAACAGGGAGTTGTCGCCGAGTCGCAAATTGATTTTGTCGGTAAGTACCAGCTTCTGAAGCTCATTTACTTCTTCAACAGCCTTCAACAGGATGAACTCGTAGTCGCATTCCTCAGCTGTCTTTACCAGAGCCTTCACATCTTTGGGAAAACAGGAACCACCATACCCAACACCGGGAAAGAGGAAATCATAGCCGATGCGGGAGTCGGAACCAATCCCTTCCCTGACTGCCGATACATCGGCGCCCATCCGCTCGCAGAGATTGGCAATCTGGTTCATGAAGGATATTTTGGTGGCCAACATGGCATTGGCAGCATACTTGGTCATTTCTGCACTTCTGATGTCCATGACGATAAGGCGGTTGGTCTTCCGCATGAAGGGCGCATAGAGCTCCTTCATGATCTCGGCAGTACGTACGTTGTCCGTGCCGATAACCACCCGGTCCGGCTTCATGAAATCGTCAATAGCAGCGCCTTCCTTCAGGAATTCCGGATTAGACACCACGTCAAATTCAATAGTTGCATGTCTTTTCTCAAGTTCTTCATTAACAACCGCCCGCACTTTATCGGCTGTTCCAACCGGGACGGTGGACTTATCAACCAATATCTTGAAGCTCTCCATATTGCGGCCGATTGTTCGTGCCACGTCCAGTACATATTGCAGGTCGGCGGACCCGTCTTCACCCGGTGGGGTTCCGACAGCGATAAAATTAACCAGGGACGCCTTGACTGCCGATGCCAGATCGGTCGTGAAGCTAAGTCTCCCCTCTTCGCAATTCCTGAGCACAAGCTCCTTCAGGCCGGGCTCGTAGATCGGAATAACTCCGTTTTTAAGCCCCTCGATCTTTGCCTCATCTACATCGACACAGATAACATCATTGCCGCTCTCGGCAAAACAGGTGCCTGCTACAAGCCCCACATAGCCTGTTCCTATTATGCAGATTTTCATGAATGTTTTCTCCCTAGTCAATTAATTTAGCACATTTATATAACACAGAAGATGGTACTTGTGCCAGAGTTTTCCTGATTAATTCCAGCTTTGCCAGTCATGCTGGATGAATGAATTCAGCAGTGTCCGGTTAGATAATTGCACTGGCATCAAAAGCTGTGAAAACTATCTTTTTGCACCCTCCCCCAGCCCCTCCCATCGAAGGGAGGGGAGCTTTTATTCCCTCTCCCCTGGTGGGAGAGGGCTAGGGAGAGGGGGGAATGTGTCGGCTGCAAAAACCTAACCGGACACTGCTGGAATAAATTTCATTATTAATATAATGCCGAACACCCTATGTATTTAACTTCCGTAAGCCGAGAATCGCCCGCGTCAACACGGCAAATTCATCCAGGGAAAGGGTCTCTCCTCTCCTGCTCCCGTCTATTCCACACTTGGTAAGTAATGAGAGGAGGACATCACCATCCACACCCAGTTCTGACGATTTGAGACAGTTCCATAATGTCTTACGACGCTGGCTAAAAGCTGCTTTAACGACTTTGCGAAAAAAGCTCTCATCCTCCACATCAACCCTCGGAGCCGGCAAGGGAACAAATTTCAGCACGACTGAATCTACCTTGGGAACAGGGGTAAAAGAGCCCGGCTTAACGATCAATACGCGGCTGATATCAAAATGAAGACGGCAAAAAACAGAAAGTATCCCGTAATCTTTGCAGCCGGGTGCGGCAATGAGCCTGTCGCCAACCTCTTTCTGCAACATGAGTATGAGCAGCGAAAAGAGCTTCGGGTTATCAAGAAATTTGAACAGCACCTGACTGGAAATATTATATGGCAGATTCGCAGCAACCTTCCATGCCCCACTCCAGCGGTCCATGAGCAGTTCGGAAAGGTTCACCTTAAGGATATCTCCCTGAACGAACTCCACATTTTTTTGCGGGGCAAATTCCCTGGCAAGAAATGGAACAAGCTGTCGATCCAACTCAACGGCCAAGACCTGTGCAGCGCGCTCCACCAATAAAGCGGTCAGCGCACCCTTTCCCGGTCCTACTTCCAGAATCCTGTCTTCAGCACTAATATTTACAGCGTCAACGATCCGAGTAAGGACATTTCTGTCAACGAGGAAATTTTGCCCCATTGATTTTTTAGCGCGAATTTTTTCCATTATGATCCCTTTGTCAGACGCGAAGCAATGCTATCAAGGGGCCAAACCGGCAGAGCATCGATATCAAAGCCACTGAGAATGTTATTGCTCAGATAGTAGTCTCCCGGCACGGCAATCATGGCAGCATTATCAGAGCATAACAGCGGGGAAGGAATGTGTAGTTCAATTCCCTTCAGTTCAGCCAAACGGCTCATCTCACGCCGTAAACCATTGTTGCATGCTACCCCACCGGCAACAACCACTCTTTTTATCCCGGTTGCAGAAACAGCGGCCGCTGTTTTACTTACCAAAACGTCGCACACGGCTGCTTGAAATGAAGCACAAAGATCATTCAATGCACGACCATCTGCTGCCGCTGGATTTTTCTGGAGATAATTCAAAACTGATGTTTTCAAGCCGCTAAAACTGAAATTGAAGCTTTCGTCGCGCATAAGCGGCCGCGGGAACCGTATCGCTTCAGGATCACCCTCGGCGGCCAGTCGGTCAATGAGTGCGCCACCGGGATATGGAAGGCCCAACAGTTTTGCTACCTTATCGAAGGCCTCTCCCGCAGCATCATCCAAAGTCTGTCCAAGGGTCTTATAGCGACCAACAGCTTCCACCAAATATAAATGCGTATGACCGCCGGAAACAGCAAGGGCTACAAAAGGGAATTCAATTGAACGCTCAAGGAAAATGGCCAATATGTGGGACTCTATATGATTGACACCTGCAATGGGTACACCGAGTGCATAAGCCATGGCCTTGGCCGTGGAAATTCCGACCAAAAGTGCTCCGGCCAAACCAGGCCCCTGAGTGACGGCAATTCCGTCGACATCGGTTAAGGAAACTCCAGCTGCCTGCAAAGCCTCCTCGATCACCGTTGAAATTGTCTCCAGATGCTTACGCGAGGCTATTTCCGGCACTACACCGCCGTAGCCGGCATGAACGCTGATCTGGGAAGCAACTATGTTGGAAAGAATGATCCTGCCGTCCCTGACAACGGCGGCGGCGGTCTCATCACAAGATGATTCGATAGCAAGCAGCAACATAAAATAAGAAGGGCGTGAATTTCACGCCCTCATACCTTTCACATAGTATTTTGAACTTGAGGAAAGTCGGCAGCAAATAGTTCTACAGAAGATTGGCTGCCAGCTCGGCCAACTCTGAACGTTCACCCTTGGTCATGGTAATATGACTGGAAATCCCCTGACCTTTGAATTTTTCCACCACGTAAGTTAATCCGTTACTGGATGAATCCACATAAGGATTATCAATCTGGTACGGATCCCCGGTAAGTACTATTTTGGTTCCTTCGCCGGCCCTGGTAACGATGGTTTTAATTTCGTGGGGAGTAAGATTCTGAGCTTCGTCAACAATCATGTACTGATTCGGAATGGAACGGCCCCTTATGTAAGTCAAAGGCTCTATATCCATGATACCCATCGCCATCAACTCTTTGTAGCCTTTACTATGGCGTTTTTCTCCTTCATGGCCAGTGAGAAGCAGCTCAACATTGTCGAATATCGGCTGCATCCAGGGAGTCAGCTTTTCTTCAATGTCGCCGGGGAGAAATCCCAGGTCTCTACCCATGGGGAATACCGGGCGCGAAACCAGCAGGCGGTTGTATATGTTTTCCTCGGCAGTCTTATGCAGACCCGCGGCAATTGCCACCAACGTCTTGCCGGTACCAGCCTTGCCCACCAGCGTTACCAGTTTGATGTTGTCATCAAGCAGGGCTTCGAGGGCAAAGGCCTGTTCACGATTTCTCGGGTGAATACTCCAAATCCCATCCTTACCAACCCTTTTTATCTGCATTACTTTCTTTTCACCGGCATCGAATCTGCCAATCGCACTATGTGAGTCGTTCAAACGATCCTTAAAGGTAATAAACTGATTAGCGTAGAAATCCGCATCAACATTAACCCAACCCTGGCCATGAAAACGGTCAATCACGTCAGAATCCACTTCCATTTCGGCAACACCCGAATAGAGTTCTTCAATATCCACCTTGTCGGATTCATAATCCTCAGCCACAAGACCGATGGCATCGGCTTTAATGCGCAAGTTGGTATCTTTGGTAACAAATATTAACGGTTGATGCGCATTTTTGGCCTTAACGTCGACGGCTACCGCAAGTATCCGGTTGTCACCACGCTCCTCCCGGAGTTCCGGTGGCAGTCGTTTCATTACCTGCTCTTCATAAATTTCTACACGAATATTTCCGCCGTTCTCCATTTTAATCCCGTCGGACAGTGAGCCTTTCTTGCGCAAATCATCGAGAAGACGGGAAATCTGACGAGCATTTCGGCCAGTTTCGTTCATATCTTTTTTGAATCTGTCAATCTCTTCTATGACAGTAATAGGTATGATTATATTATTTTCCTGAAACTTAAAAACAGCCTGCGGGTCATAAAGTAAAACATTGGTATCAAGAACAAAATTTTTCATTTTCACCTTTCCGTATTCAAGCTTATCTCTCTGAGTAAGATACATGCAGTCCGCTGGAAGTTGCCATGATTTTGATATAAACGGGCTGATTCTTATATTGCGCTTCCAGCACCACCTCCCCCTCCCTGTTCAACGCCGCAAGTACACGCTCAGGTGAGTCCTTAATGGTATAGAAATTGTAAATACCGGTCTTATAGAGTTCCTCTTTTTTTACCGGCCGCTCGGGTGGGAGAGAACACCCTGATGCAACAAGACCGATGAAGCATAAAAATGAAATTAACAGGTTTTTCATGTTCACTCCCATCTTTATCGAGAGACTATGGTGCGCATGGCCTCAAGAAAAGCCGCTATGTCTTCTTCGCTGTTAAAATAACCCGGACTCACCCTTATAGTGCCGCCAGGGTAAGTTCCGATGGTTTTATGGGCAAAAGGTGCGCAGTGCAAACCGACTCTGACACTGATGTCATAATCGTTGTCCAATCGAAAACCGATTGTAGCAGGATCAAAACCATCAACGGTAAAAGAGACAACACCACCACACTGAGCATGCTTTTCTGGACCGTAAAGGGTAACACCGGGAAGGTCCTTCAAACCATGCAACAATTGAGAAACCAGCACCGTTTCCTTTTGTCGGATGCGCTCAAGCCCGGTTTCCAGAATAAATTCAATACCGGCTTTGAGCCCGGCAATGCCCGGGGTGTTCATGGTACCGCTTTCATACCGTTCCGGCAAAACATCCGGCTGACCTAATTCCGAGGAAAAGCTTCCGGTCCCTCCGACAATGAGTGGCATTAAATCCACGCCTTCAGCCATATAAAGAAATCCAGTGCCTTGTGGACCCAAAAGCCCCTTGTGTCCAGGCACGGCAAGCAGGTCAATGTTTAATTTATTCACATCGATTGGAATATGGCCCGCACTCTGGGCAGCATCAAGGAGCAATAACACACCGGACTTCCTGGTAAGAATGCCTATTTCTTCAACAGGTTGAATGGTTCCGGTAACATTGGAACAGTGGGAAAGAGCTACGAGCCTGGTCGTGGGTCGCATCGCAGCAGCAATCTTGTCTGTACTGACAAAACCGTGTCTATCGGCAGTAACCCAGGTGACTTCCACCCCTCTCTCCTCTGCAGCATGAAGAGGACGAACAAGCGAATTGTGTTCCATGGTGGTAGAAACAACATGGTCACCGGGATGCAATAAACCGTTTACGGCAAGGTTAAGCGCTTCCGTGGCATTTTGGGTAAAAACCAGGCGAGTGGAGTCCTTAATGGCAAAAAAAGTCGCCAGCAATTCCCTTGCTTCAAACACCAGTCGGGACGCGGCGATTCCTCTTTTATAACCACCTCTTCCCGGGCCGACACCGATGTCCCTGAGTGCGTGTTCAACGGCAAGATAAACAGAATCGGGCTTGGGAAAGGTAGTTGCTGCGTTGTCAAGGTAAACTGCCATTCATATTTTCTATCATTTTAACGATTATTTGGCAACCGCTTTCATGAGCGAACGCTGGATAAGCTTTCGCGGTTTCACCTTTGGCATACCCAACGTGTTCAAAAGTCTGATGGTAAGAAAATTTTCCACAGCCAACATATCTTTTAGAGAGGAAGATACATGATCCACCTTCCCACCAGCCATCATACCGTGTCCCCCGGCCGTGCCCCTGCCGTCCACAAGAGACTTGATAATTTCTCCTACATTACAATCGTGACGAATGGTCCGCATGGAAAGAACCATCTCGTCATTATAGAGCCCCATACACAGAACCGTTTCGATTTCTTCCAGCCTAAGAAGAATGTCAGCCAATTCAGCCACAATTTCCGGGAATAATATTTCCCGCAAATTTGCAATCAGGACCTTATCAAAGATTTTTGCATGCTTAAGCGCACTGTTAAGGGCCAGAAAATACTCGATTGGTAACTTTGGATGATCAATTTCGTAAAGGAGTTTCTTGTTGCTGAGAGGGAAAAGTCGAAGATAGGCATCCCTGTCAGGACGGTTTGCTTCCCTGCCGAGGTCCTGTGTCTCTGATTTTATGGCATAAAAGAGAGCTGTCGCAAGTTTGGTTCCAATAGAGATATTCTGGGCAACAAGATATTCGTAAAGAATTGTGGCTGTCACGCCATATTCAGGACGAATATCCACCCAACGACAACCTTTGCTCAATTTGTGCATGGGATGATGGTCAATAAGAATATCCACCCTTGTGCCCGGAGGCAAGGAATTGTTTCCAACCCCCGGCTGAGTATCCACCATGCAAATCACCTGAAACTCTTTAATATCCAAAATTGTAAGCGGCGTGAGGGGAATCTGTAGCTGTTTTGCCATGGTAAGATTTTCACTTCGTACTATCATGCCGGAAAAGGCTATTACTGCCTCCCTGTTCAACTTCATCACGAACATATGACTTAACGCCATGGCAGAAGCAAAACAATCGGGGTCAGGATTGTCGTGTACGATTATAAGGATTTTCCCCTTCCCTCTAACCCACGTCAACATGTCATCAATATATTTTTTAAGATTAGGTATCGGGGCTTCGCCTGACATAAAATCTCCTTTCATAACTCAAGGAAACTTTATCATAAATTTTTGCTAAAGGTAAAATATCAACTCAAGGTGGGAATTGTATCGAATAGATAAGTGGCGGGTATACAAACAAAAAAGGGGGACAGGATTGTCCCCCTTTTTTGTTTACAGTGTACCTTATTAACGTGATTAACCTAAATAACTATTATGATTTCTTGCTCTGTTCGCTAATATGGTCGGATCCAGCACTTCGCCACAACAGGTACATTTCCAGGCATCGAAAGATCTTACAAAGTCATAATATTTCTCAGCAAACATACGGCCTTTACATTTTGGACATTTCATAATAATCAACCTCCACGGGATTAAATTAGTAAACGAAAGTATCCAAATAGTATTCATTATATATGCCATGTTAGAAAATTTTTATATTACAACCTCCGCTTTCAATCACTTTATCTAATATGTGCTTTTATTTCAATCAGTTACCTACTTGCAAAATATTCGCGAATTTGACTAATTTTACCTTCTGCAATACCAGGCACCCTTTTCAATGCATCCACGGAATAGAAATCGCCATTAATTTGACGGTCAAAAACGATCCTTTTTGCCAACTCAGGTCCTATTCCCGGTAAAGCATCCCAGTCGTCCGCAGTAAGTAAATCCGGTTGAAGTGGTATACCAAGCACCATCAATTCCTTAGCGTTCATACAACCTATTGTTAATTCAAGTTTTTTCTCCCCGTCAGGCCTTAGACAAATGATATCGCCGGACTTTAGCAAAGTGCCGGGAGTCCCCTTAACCATGACCTTATCGGCCGAGGCGGCAATCGTCATATTTATGACGCTCGTAATTGTCGTCCCGTCAGGGAATCGATAAATACCAGGAGACGGCACAGAACCTTTAATCCGCACAATAATTTGCGCAGGGGAAGGATGCGAAAAGGCCACCGCAGTTCCTTTATTACGGGAACTACAGTGGCCTTTTATCAACAGCGGAATTATGAGAAGTACTGCTACAAGCCATAAAATGAAGCGTTGGCTGCCAAGGATCACTTTCTGCGAATCTCTGCTTCTTCGTCTTTATGAAGCTTATATTCAATGCAATCGATTAAAGCCTGATAGGACGCGTCGATAATATTATCGGATACACCGACGGTGCCCCAGCGGCTCTCCTTATCACCTGATTCTATGAGAACACGAGTCGCCGATGCGGTACCCTGCCCAGCAGGGAGGACTCGTACTTTATAATCAAGAAGCTTTACCTCTTTAATCCTTGGATAAAACTTCTCCAAAGCCTTTCTTATGGCGTTATCCAAGGCATTAACCGGTCCATTGCCTTCCGCGGCAGTATGCTCAACCTTGCCGCCGACCTTGACCATAATAGTGGCCTCTGAAATCGTTTTCTGCTCTTCGTGACGTTTTTCATCAATGACACGGAAACCGATTACCGAAAAAAATTTCTTATGGGTTCCCAGTGCCCGTTTCATTAAAAGCTCAAAAGATGCTTCCGCACCCTCAAACTGGTAGCCCCTATTTTCCATTTCCTTAATGTTATCAAGTATGTCAAGGGTTACCGGATCCTTACTGTCCAGATTTATCTGGAATTCCTCAGCTTTTGCCAGGATGTTTGCCCGCCCGGACAGATCGGAAATCAATACTCTGGTCGTATTTCCCACCAGTTCCGGCCTTATATGCTCATAGGTCTCAGGATGGCGCTGGATGGCACTCACATGCACACCTCCCTTGTGCGCAAAAGCGGAATTGCCGACGTAGGGCTGATGCTTGTTCGGAGAAAAATTGGCCAGTTCATACACATAGCGGGATAACTCACGCAATTTTTTCAATTGATCGCCGGAGATGCACTCCTGCTTCATCTTCAGTTTCAGTGCGGGGATGACGGAACAAAGATTGGCATTCCCGCAACGTTCGCCGAAACCGTTAATTGTCCCTTGCACCTGAACAATCCCTTGGTCCACCGCAAGGAGAGAATTGGCAACGGCACACTCGGAATCATTATGGGTATGAATACCAAGCGGCGTCTTGATGTGCTTTCTAACATCCTTGATAATCTCCGCCAACTCGAATGGCATGGTACCGCCGTTAGTGTCGCACAGCACTATGCAGTCGACCTTTGCATCTTCCGCAGCCTTCAGGGTCTTGATGGCATATTCGGCATTGGCCTTGTAGCCATCAAAAAAGTGCTCTGCATCATAAAACACTTCGGGAGCGTGGGCTTTCAGATATTCCAGAGAGTCAAAAATCAGTTCCAGGTTTTCATCCAGAGAAATACGCAAGGCTTCCCGCACGTGGAAATCCCAGGTTTTACCGAAAATGGTAACAACATCAGGTTCTGCCTGGATCAGGGTGCGAATATTCTGGTCCTTGTCCGGTGTAATCTTGGCACGCCGGGTTGAGCCAAAAGCAGCAATCTTGGCATGTGACAGTTTTTCCTTCTTGATATCCTTGAAAAATGCCACGTCCTTAGGATTGCTCCCGGGCCACCCACCTTCAATATAATGGATACCTATCTCATCAAGCTTGCGGGCAATGCGGATCTTGTCTTCAACCAGAAGTGAAATATCCTCCGCCTGGGTACCATCGCGAAGAGTAGTGTCATAAAGTTTTACCAGACTCATGTTATCACCTTTAATAAATGTATGTAGTTTAGACATATAGACAAAAAGGCACAGAAAAACAAAATTATTCATCAAACTCTGCGTCTCTGTGCCTCTATGGCAAATAATGTGAAGTAAGGACGTAGCCTTAACTTATACTATTCAGCCTATGCAGCCTTACCAGACAAACCGAACGCATCATGTAGCACCCGAACCGCAAGTTCGGTATACTTGGCGTCAACCACGACCGAAACTTTTATCTCTGAGGTGGAAATCATCTGAATATTAATCCCTTCCTTGGCCAGGGCCTGGAACATCTTGGTCGCCACACCGGCATGACTACGCATGCCTACCCCGACGACAGAAACCTTACTGATATTCTCATCGGTCAGGACCTCTTTCGCATCGATGTCCCTGGCTACCTCTTTGGTAATTGCAAGCGCCTTCTTAAAATCCGCCTTTGTCACAGTAAAGGTAAAATCCGTGAAACCCGCTTCGCTTACGTTCTGCACAATCATATCAACAGAGATGTTGGCATCGGACAAAGGCGAAAGAATTTTAGCGGCTATCCCGGGCTTATCCGGTACTTGCATAACTGCAATCTTAGTTTCGTTTTTATCGTATGCTATTCCTGAAACGAGAACTGCTTCCATATCCTTATCCTCCTTGGTAACCATGGTTCCGGGATTGTCATTAAAACTGGAACGCACATGTACGTCCACATCATATTTCTTAGCAAACTCCACGGAGCGGATCTGGAGTACCTTTGCACCCAAACTTGCCAACTCCAGCATCTCGTCGTAAGAGATCTTCTCGATCTTCTTGGCATCCTCGCAGATATTGGGATCCGTGGTGTAAACGCCGTCCACATCCGTAAATATCTCACAGACATCGGCTTTAAGCGCAGCGGCCATCGCAACAGCAGAGGTGTCCGAACCGCCACGGCCTAATGTGGTAATATTGCCATCCTTATCCACACCCTGGAAACCGGCAACAACCAGAATTGTGCCGTCCTTGATATCAGCTCTGATCTTTGTGTCGTCAATACTCTCAATCCTTGCCTTGCTATAGGCATTGTCCGTTATGATGGGAATCTGCCAGCCGTGATATGACTTAGCCTTGTATCCCATGGATTTCAGGCATATCGCCAAAAGCGCAATAGAAACCTGCTCGCCGGATGCTACAAGGACATCGTACTCGCGATTGTCCGGAAATTCACATATATCGTTGGCCAGAGCCACCAGCTTGTTGGTTTCACCGGACATTGCCGAGACAACGACAACCATATCGTTACCAGCGTCATAGGTTTTTGCGACTCTCTTGGCAACATTCCGGATTCGTTCAACACTTCCCATTGAGGTGCCGCCATACTTTTGGACCACCAGTGCCATGCAAGTCCTCCTCGAATATATATTAATGATTATCAGGCTGATCACCGTCAGCTTCTTTGGAATATCCTTATTACCAAGAATACATCTCCTGGTCAAAACATTTTTTTATTATCCTCGGCAAAAAGTTGCTCAATTATTTCTACGGCTCTTTCACCCGACGGAGTAAAGGTCAGGCACCGTTGTTCATTTCCCGCATGGGTCAAAACAACCTCAAGATGTTCCTCCGGCAGCGCATCCTTCAGACGTTCAGCCCATTCAACCAAACAGACGCCGTTGCCATAAAAATACTCTTCAAAACCAAGATCTATAATATCCTGGTCACCATGCAATCGGTACAAATCAAAGTGATAAAGAGGAAGTCGCCCCTTGTAGATATTCACAAGGGTATAAGTCGGGCTGGTTATGGGAATAGTCGGATCAATCGCCAGACCGGCGGCAACACCTTTTGCAAATTGGGTTTTACCGGAACCGAGATCACCGACCAAGGCAATGAAATCACCTGCCGACAAAAACGATCCCAACCGCTCTCCCACAGCAATCGTCTCTTTAACGCTATTGGTGATGAGCGTTTTCACGGTCACGGGTTAATCATCGTACGGATAAGATCAATGCGGCTGATCACCCCTACCAACTTCTTGTCGTCAACAACCGGGACAGCATGAATTTTCTTACTGCTCATAATGTCGGCTACCTCACTTAATAAAGATGTCGATTTTACACTTTCAACATCTTCAGTGTAAATATCTCCGACAGTCTGCCCCGTCATTTTTTTCAACTCTTTTTCAAATTTTTTCTCACTTTCAAGATAAATAACCCAATCAAAGAGAGAAATAACCGTGGGAATATGCAGACTTTTGTCCTGCTCGATCAAATCGGTCTCTGTGACGATCCCGATCAGCTCACCGTTATCATCAACCACCGGGAAACTGCTCATGCGGTTAGCGGTAAAAAGCTCGGCAAGCTCACGGACAGTTGTTCCGGTCTTTACCGTTATAACATCTTTCGTCATCACATCAGCGGCAGTCAGCATCATAATCTCCTGTCAATAATAGTATCAATTTTTAAAGTGCTGCGAGTACCCTAAAAGTGCATTGGCAACGCTTCCCTTGAAAGCTTTTTAAAGGCATAAGGGAGCCATTCCTGTACATCTACTGCCGATATTCCGATCTCCCCCTTTTCAGCAGCCACCAGATCGGCAGAAAAACCATGCAAAAACGCCCCGAGTTTACAGGCAGCAAACGGAGCATATCCCTGGGCTATAAGTGCGGCCAGAATGCCGGTCAAAACATCTCCCATTCCGCCAGAAGCCATGCCTGGATTACCACTGCCATTGATGGCTATTTCTCCGTCCGGAGTGGCAATAATCGTCCTTGCCCCCTTTAACAGCAAGATGACATTATACTTGGCGCTGAGATCGCCGGCAATGCCGATCCGGTCTTTTTCTACCTCAGCGGTAGTAATTCCTGCAAGGTTTGCCATCTCCCCCGGATGGGGTGTGAGAATAACGACAGACGATTTCCTGTGCAACAAAACCTCACGATTCTCAGAAAGAGCATGCAAGCCATCCGCATCAATAATCAATGGCTGATCAAGATCGTTGACAACTCTCTGCACCAGCACGGAAGTCGAAGGGTTCCGGGAAATTCCCGGTCCGATGGCTACGGAAGCCTTGCCGGCTGCAACAGCCATAATCGGGTCATAGGCAGCTTCACCAAGAAAGCCGGCATCGGCATCGGGAAGAGGCAGGGACATGGCCTCTGTGGTTTTTACCTCCATGATCGCATTAAGACTGGCCGGTATTGCTACGGTAACAAGTCCTGCGCCCGCGCGCACTGCGCTATTGGCAGACATGGCAGCAGCTCCGGTTTTCCCGGTGGAACCGGCAATGATCAAGGTGTGTCCGCAATCGCCCTTGTGCGCCTGCTTTCTTCGCGGCTGCAATAACATTTGTGCCGCATCATAATCAACAAACTCAAAACCGGCCGCTTCGGTAACGACCTCAGCAGGCATACCGATGTCAGCCACCAGCAATCTCCCGCCCAGCTCCGCACCCGGGTAGAGAACGTTCCCCAGCTTGGCAGCAGCAAAGGTGACGGTCATATGGGCTCGAACAGCTTTACCCAAAACTTTGCCGCTGCCGGCATCAATCCCGGACGGAATATCAACGGCAAACACAGGTTTACCACAAACATTAATGATATCAATGACTTCTGCATAGACGCCGCGGACCTCGCTCTTTAGTCCTGTCCCCAAGAGGGCGTCCACAACAAGCGTTGCATTGGCTAAAGATGTGACGCATTGACAAAGAGTTTCAGTAACCGGGCAAAAAGTCACTATTTCCGTGTCGAGGCGTTGCAGGTTTATGGCAGCATCTCCGGCAATCTCGTCACTGCCGGCCACGATAAACACGCGAACGTCCCACCCCTGCTCCATCAACAAACGGGCAATGACATAACCGTCTCCGCCGTTATTACCCTTCCCTGCGAGAATGACGGCCTTCCTGAATGAAACGGATCCAAACTCCGCCATAATCGCCTCGGTGCAACGTCGGCCGGCATTCTCCATCAAGGTAAGACCAGATATACCGAAAGCCTCGATAGTCCGTTTATCCATCAACTGCATTGTCGCGCCGGTGACAACCTTCATTTATTTCTCCAGAACCAGCATCGCCACGGCAAAATTCCCATCATGGGAAAGAGAGAGAAAACTTTTGCTGAGTTCTGCCTGGGCAAACAATTGTAGCGCCCTGCCGGTGAGCCTCATTTCCGGTTTGCCGAACTGATTGTTCACCACTTCCATATCCTTCCATGACAAGCCATCGCGAAGGCCTGTACCAAGAGCCTTCAGAAAAGCCTCCTTTGCGGCAAAGCGAAGCGCATAATGTTGGGCGCTGTGCTTCTTTGCAGCACAATAATCCAGCTCAAGAGGCGTGAAAATCCGCTGCAAGAGCGCCACATTCCCATCATGAACAAAACGCTCGAAGCGTGAGATATCAACTATATCGACGCCAGTGCCGAAGATCATCTTAAATTCCACTCTCCCATGACATCCCCATTAAACAAGCTTTTCAACAACCTGATCTTATACCATGAATTAACAATCTGTTCAAAATCAATTTCCCCACCCGGGACGAATAAATTACAATCATCCGTATCCGGCGCCAATCTTTCAATCCGCCCTGATTCCACGTCATTGAACAGATTGTAGCAGATAGTTTTCCAGATTACCGCCCATTTCAACATCAATGTCGGCATTCTTTACAATTAATTTCATTAATATGTTTTTGTGTTTCAATTGATATTTTTGAAGGATTTATTGATGGGAATAACCACAAAAGTAAACTTTAGTAAAGCAGGAACAGACCATTTACTTCACAAACGAAGATTTAAGCAGGATATGCTTATTATCGAGAATTTCAATCTCCCGCTCCTTCACGAAGCGATTCAAAAGTCTCGTTACCGTTTCGCGGGAGACATTTGCGTATCCTGCGATATCTTTATGCAGCAGTTTCAGCGCTATTATGATACCCCGCTCATCCATTACGCCGTTAATTTTACCAAGCTGCTCCAAAACTGCCCTGACCCTCTGCTCTGCACTTGCAAAACTCATTACCTTGAGCATCAACCATGATTCTCTCAATCGGGTACACAGCATGGCTACAAGCTGGTGCATCACTTTCTCGTCTTTCAACAAATATTTTTCAAAGTTTTCCCGGGCGATCAACTGCACACGAGAATCCTCCATGGCAATAACGGTTGCAGGTGCAGTTTTTCCATCGAGCAGAGCCATTTCACCAAAAAAATCACCCTTTTTATGGATGGCAAGTATATGCTCCTTCCCATCTTCGCTCGTCTGCACGACTTTTACTTTACCGGAAGAAACAATGTACATATACCTTTGAGTGTCCTCCTCCCACAGAATTACATTGTTTTTGTTGAATTTTTTTTCTTCTATAATATTTCTTAAATCAGTTAATTGTTCCTCTGATAGACATTCGAAGATCGGAATAGTTTTTATGAAATTATATGATTTCAACTGATCAGATTTAGCTATGCCGGATACACTCATAAATGCCTCGGAATATTACTGATACCTGCTTACGCAGCCTATAAAGATTCTCGTTAAGGCAACGCTAAAAGCGCATATTCTGTCTCCATTCAACTGTAGCAATTAAATTGCCAATCCCACAACATACCGATATTATGCAGCTTCGCAAAATATTATGGATTTTGAGTATTATATATGTAAAGAAAGTCGACAATAATTTTGCTACAGTGCGTGTACTTGTAAAATTCTCCTGAAAATTCACAACTGGGCTTGCTTTGCTTGCAAGGCTGAAAGCTTGTTAAGATTATATTTTTTCATGAGATCATAAAAAGTAGGTCTACTCACACCCAGCGCTTCAGCTGCCTTTGCAATATTTCCTTCCTGGCGCTCCAGGGCATAAATAATCATTTCTCTCTCAACTCTGTCCCTTGCATCCTTCAATGTCACAACATCTGCTACAGGAATCTGCTGCTGTAGCGGCATGTCTGTGAAACCAAGATCATCGGGTTCCAGCAATAACGAATCAGACATGATAACAGCTCGTTGCACCCTGTTTTCCAGCTCCCTGACATTACCCGGCCACCGGTGTGATTCGAGCAGATTGATGGTACCCGTGCTGAAACCCTTCACTTTTTTGTTGAATTCTTCAGTCGATCTTTTCAAAAAGAGATTCGCCAGGAGCACGATGTCATCGCCACGCTCACGCAATGGAGGAAGGTTGATATTGATTACCGCTATCCTGTAATACAGGTCTTCCCTGAAAATTCCCTCCTGAATCGCCTTTGAAATATCAATATTGGTTGCAGAGATTATCCTGGCATCCACAGCGATGTCCTCCCGCCCACCGACTCGCTGCAACACTTTTTCCTGAAGAAAACGAAGCAGCTTAACCTGGAGGTTGCCGGGCAATTCACCTATTTCATCGAGAAACAGGGTTCCCTTGTGCGCATACTCCGCTTTTCCTTGTACACGTGCATGAGCTCCGGTAAAGGCGCCTTTTTCAGCACCGAATAATTCAGATTCAAGCAAATTTTCCGGTATCGCACCGCAGTTTATGGGAATAAAAGGGCCTTCATTTCTAAGACTCATGGTGTGCAGAGCCCTGGCAACCAGTTCTTTGCCCGTCCCGCTCTCACCGGTAACAAACACGGCAATATCAGATGATGCAACCTTTCTTATGGTAGAAAACACCTGCAACATCTGGGGACAATGTCCGATTATGCCGCCAAATCCTGTACCGTTATGCTCCAGTGCGGTTTGCAGCCGATTGTTTTCCTCTTCAATGTCCAGTAAATAAAATGCCCTGTTGATAATGACCTTCAATTCATTCATATCGATCGGCTTTTGATAGTAATCATACGCACCGAGTTGCACAGCCCTCAGGGCATTGCTTCGTCCGTCATTACCTGTGATCACAATGACTTTGGCAGCAGGAACATGCCTGAGTATCTCTTTCAGACACCTAAAACCTTCCTCCATACCATCTTCATCGGGGGGCAAGCCAAGATCCAGTGTGATAACTTTAGGATTGTGCTTCTTGAACAATGATAGTGCCTCACCACCATCGCAAGCAAACAGAACGTCATATTCTTTTCCAAGCCCCCATTTAAGCTGCTTGCGAATATCGCTATCATCATCAACGATCAAGAGCTTTTCCATCATACTCTCCTGTTTTCTCACTTAATCCTTAGGCAACCAGACTGTAAAAGTTGTTCCTATGCCGAGATCACTACTTACTTCGATTCTGCCGTTATGCGCTTCCACAATCTGTTTGCTCTGATAGAGTCCAATACCCAACCCTTTCTTCTTTGTAGTCTTGAATGGAGTAAAAAGATATTCATGCAAAAAATCGGGAGCGATACCGCAGCCGTCATCAAGAACCTTTATGAAAGCCAGGTTGCCGGCCCCTACTTCAACAGAGATCTGCCCCCTGCCGTCGGTTGCCTCCACGGCATTCAAGAGCAAATTCAATGCAACCTTTTGCAACTCTTCGCGATCAACCATTGCGATCACGCTGTTACCTCTGATACATATTTTCCCACCGTCAACAATTTCAGCGGTCTCCTTTACCAATTGTAACAAATCTGCCGGTTCCCGATTTAACGAATGCTTTTCCGGGATAATTTTAAGCCGTGAAATAAGAGCCTTCATTTTTGCTACCGTGTTGCCGAGCGATTCGATCATATCCTGCTGAAATTCCGTTTCGGACATATAATGACTTGCATTGTCCAGGATCAATGAAACCGTATAGACCAGGTTTTTCAGGTCATGGATCACGAATGTTGAAACTTTGCCGAGTGCTTCCATTTCCCGCGCCTGAGCCAATTGCTCTGAAAGCCGCAAGTTCAACAGGGCAGATGAAGTTTGGCGCGCCAGAGTTTTCATAAGATCATAGTCTTCGTAGTTATAAACCTCATCCCGATTTACTGGTTTTCCGAGAACTATGAAACCGTCCATCACGCCGTTTAAAAACAGCGGGATAACAAATGATATGTCGTTCAGCCTGAAAAAGTCCTTACAGTGGTCGGACGGTTCAAAAATCCCCTCGCCCATATTGACGACCCAGCTCTTTTCCGTCATATGCTCGATGATAGTGTCATCACGGCCAAATTCTACTGCTCGCGTCTCCATCTCAAGACTTGCAGCTGTTCTAAACAATCTCCGTTCACCATCATAAAGAAACAGGGCGCAGCCACCCATGCCGAAGGTATCAGCATAACCGCACAGGATAGACTGTAACAACTCATCGCCGCTATGTGACGAAGATAGGCGATCGGTAAACTGAAGCCATTGAATTCTGTAATCATACTTGTTCTTGTAAAAGTTCTTATGCAGATGGACTTTAATTTTGCGTTTCACCGTTTCCGAAAGTAGAACGCATATCAGCCCCGCACCTGATAAAAATGCGATAACAATTGCCATGGTGCGTTGAAACGAGTCTCCGAAATATTTCATCCCCTCGCCCATCAAACCAAGTCCAAGCAGGTAAAGGCTGACAACGACGAGAACAACCGATTTGTAGGCTAACTGCCGGGATACGGTAACTTTTACTCCGTTGCCCCTGATGAACCTGGAGTATGCCATCATAAAAACAGCAATGATAATAACTACCGATCTACCCGGAACCAGATTCATATTGATTGTTCGATAGAGAAGTCCCTGGCTGTAATAAAAAATCAGGAAACTCAGCAAAAAACCGGCGCCTACTATTTCGTACTTGATTTTCCATCTTGAAGAAACAGATGCGTTTATAAATGTAGCTTCAAGATTGATCAGGGCGATCACCATATAAATCAGCAAGGCAAAGAAGAAAATGAAACCGTAGTTTCCGAGGAACAACATGCGCTCGGAAATAAAGTCGGGGGAATAAAAAAATAAATTGACTGGTATTGTGATGACTGCCAGTGGGAATAGACAGGCGATAGCAATGGTTAATCGTTGAGAATTCGGGATTGATTGCACTTTATACAGTCTAGAACAGGTGAGACTAAACAGGAGCCAGGTGATAGGTAGGGTACATTCGGCAAATAGCGATAATTGCTTCCACAACATGACCCTTTTCGTGTCGTTAATCGATAACAGATCGAATATTTCCAGAGCACATACAGATGTGAGCGCAGCAAGGTTAGCGTACGAGTAAACATCTCTTTCTCTTTTATTGAGAAGATAAAAAGAGTAAATACAGCAAACCGATATTGCACCTATGGAAAGTATAGTTTGAAACATATGGTATCATCATATTAAAGGTTGTTTAAACTACATTATGCACAAACCACCTTAGTGACACGTCTAATCCTTGGTTATTACTGCGGCAATTAAAGGCTCTGCAACGAATCAAGTGGGTAGAGGGAATAGCGACTTTAGGTTGAGCTTGCCTGCAACCAGATAAGCCATGCAGATCAAGTTGTCAGGATTCCGATAGCCTCGTGCCCGAGTTTTGGCTGATTGAATTAGGCTGTTGATGCCCTCAATGAAGCCGCTAGTCAGGCCGCTTTCAAAATGTGCCAGAATGCCATCCCAATGCTCTTTTACAGATTCGGCCATGTTCTTGATGAGTTGGATTGAGCTTGCGGCGGCTTTCCGATGCCATTTGGTCAACAGGGTTTCTGCCTCCGTTCGGCTTGAAGCAAAATAGACGTTCTGAAGGTTCAGCTTGTGCATGTAAGCTTCCGTACTCCTTAAGCTTTGACTGGTGATAATGGCATCCAGGCGCTGTTCCTCTTCCGGTGTCAGGTTCTCTGGATTTTTGAGGAACAGGTTTCTGCTCTTTTTCAGGATTTCAGGAAATAACCTGGCTTCTTGAGCCCTTATCTTACTAAGCTTATCGTTCATAAGCTTGATGACGTGGAATTTATCGAAGGTGACCACGGCATGGGGCAACTGCTCTTTGACACCCTTTATGAATGCCTTGGACATGTCAATAGCAGCGTCTGTGATGCTATCAGGATCGCCGCCATGTGACTTAAGGTCCGCGACGAAGCTCTTGACTGTTTCGTTGTCCTTTCCCGTCGTGCCGAACAAGAGCTTATGCATGTCGAGGTCGAAGAAGAAGGTGACGAATTTCTCGTCATGACTGCGCCCGGCAAAGGTTTCATCCGCACCGACCCTCTTCACCTCGGAGAAGTCTTCTGCGGCCCTTGCCTTCTCGACATAGGATTGAATCAACCGCCATAGACGGGTATCGGTAACGGCAAACAGCCTGCTCATGACCTTCACCGGCAAATCACGAGCCATGGTCATGGCCAGGGCCTCAAACAGCAGCGTAAATCCTGAGCCTGCGCGAGCCCAGGGTACCTGGACCAACTTCACGCCGCAGTCGCTGTTAGGGCACTTTACCCGTGGAACACGCGCATGAAGGTAGGCTTCGTACTGGAAGAAATTCAGATGCCGCCACTCTTTCTCCGTGGTGTCATGGACTGGTGACAACGTTCCGCAGACCGGACAGGGAAAGGTGGCTCCCCGCTGGAAGTCGATGGTTATGTCCAAACGACTTGACTTCTTGTTGAAGTCAACAGAGGTAACCTTCCACGGGATGGCAATTCCAAGAGCAGCACCAAAAAGATCTTCAGGATTCATAGCGATTACTAACCTCCAGGCTGAGTGATGGTGGCCTATCTTACATCAACCCGGCCCAGGCTACCCACTCAATTCGTCGAGGAGCCCAATTAAACATGTGAACGGTAGGGGCTAGGCTTGCCTCGCCCAATCGGGGCACGGCGCGCCGTGCCCCTACATCAGGATTGTGATGTTTAATTGCCGGAGTAATAACAGCCGATTACCGAAATTCTACGATTCAAGTTCATTCAGTCGCCCACACTACTCATATCCACAGATTAAACTAAACTATCCACGCAGCTCGCAATTCATTAGCAACACCTAACCACTACACATAATACTAAATTTTGCGATTATTACAATTCATTATAACAATTTAAACAAACGAAAAGGGTGCCGGAAATTCCCGGCACCCTTTAATACGGCCATAACTATTCGAATACTACATGTTTTAGGTAAGAATCAGTTTACCATGTTACCAGCCCGACCGCTCTTTGCAGGATCAAGCGCGCATCATTTATATCGATAACGCCATCCCCCTGCGGCCGGCTGGATGGATCAAGCGGCCAGACATCGCCCGTTGACATGATCGACGCTGTTTGCAATGACGGATCCAAGGCAGCACGCAGCACCATCAGGGCATCTGCAATAGCAACAGTGCCGTCACCGTTCGCATCACCCTTGAGAACCACTGGAGGAGTTACGATATTACTTACCGTTACAGTTACGGCTGTTGCCTGACCGACATTGCCTGCCGCATCGTAGGCTTTGGCAGTCAGGGTGTAGGAGCCGTTGGCCGCCGAAGCGGTATTCCAGCTGAAGCTGTAGGGGGATGCGGTGTCGGTGGCCATCAGTGAACCGTTCACATAGAACTCGACCTTGGTCACCCCAACGTTGTCGCCGGAGCTGGCGGTGACCGATGCGGTGCCGCTTACCGTTGCACCGTTTGCCGGCGCGCTGATCGATACCGTCGGTGCGGTGGTGTCGGCGACCGTGTTGTTTACAGTCACCGTCGCCACGGTGGACTGTCCCACGTTGCCTGCTGCATCGTACGCTTTGGCAACCAAAGTGTAGCTGCCGTTCGCTACCGCCGCCGTATTCCAGTTATAGCTGTATGGCGCCACATTACCTGCGGACAAAAGCACGCCGTTCGCGTAGAACTCGACCCTGCCCACCCCGACGTTGTCGCCGGCGCTTGCCGTGATCACCACTGTCCCGCTCACTGTCGTATTGTTGCCGGGTGCCGTCAGGGACACCGTGGGAGCGGTTGTGTCATTGACGACCGTGACGGTCACAGTGCCCGACTCCCCCACATTGCCGGCGGCGTCGTACGCCTTGCCCATCAACGTATAGCTCCCGGCGGCAAGCGCTGAGGTGTTCCATGAATAAAGATAGGGAGTAGTCGTGTCCGTGGCCTGCAGTGCCCCATTCACATAGAACTCGACCTTTGTCACCCCGACGTTGTCCGTGGCGCCGGCAGTGACCGAAACGGTGCCGCTTGCCGCGGCATTGTTGAGCGGGGATGTTAAGGAAACCGTCGGGGGGAGTGATTCAGGTATGGCGACAACGTTCGAATAGGAGCTTTCCTCGCCGGCAGCGTTGTACGCGGTCACAGCAAAGTAGTAGGCATGGCTCGGGTCGAGGCCGTTGATGGTGGTAGATGTCAGGTTTTGCACATTGATCGGGGAAGCCCCGCTGGTGGCTCCAGTGCCGCTAAAGGGTTGGGTGGATGAATCCGCCTGGTAATATACCTTATAACCGGTAACGCTCGGGTCCGTTTCAGGATCCCACTGTAGGGTCACATTGGTTGCAAGGCACGTGGCCTGACCGGCAAAGAAAATGACCAATGCGAATATCATGGCACAGAATGATTTGGTTGTAATAAGTTGCCCTCTTGATCCGTTTCCAATATTCATCTTTATCTCCCATCTTACTGGCAATAAAAAGCCGTGTTGTGATTTCCCCACAACCCGGCGTGCGCTTCATCATGAATAATAAAGTCTGCCGGGCCATTTATACCTGGTTGGTATTTCGGCGACCCGGCTGTCTCGGTGAGACCCTTTAGGCTTTCCGTCCCATTCTCGCGAATGGTTTAGTATTTTCGTCTACCGCGTTAATTGTTGAATACCGTTATAGCCGAAAGCCGCAGATCGACATGTGACAGAAATCACTAAAGGAATAGTCTTGATTGCAAAAATCGAAACAGGGGCTCTCAAATCCTTGTTGAACAAATAGCGCAACAGATATCACAGCAGGAATACAAAGAATGTGATGCAAATCACAAATGAATGGATTTTGGGGGAAAATTCAAATTCGGCAATTAATACCATTGCACTCAAGCAGAAGGGAAACGGATTACTATGAAAATCGAGATGGGCACAGGATTTCTCCTGTGCCCGTCTGACCATTAATCCCTAAGCCGCATTTATCACTTCCTAACCGTTATGGACGTTGTGTCCATATTGTTGGCGGCATCGAAGGCATTCACCGTAATCACATGTGACCCTCTCGCGTAGGAATTCGTATTCCAGGTCCATGCCAAGGTATTGGAGGAGGTCGTTACTTTCAACACATTGTCGATGTAGAGCGCCATTTTGGTGACCCCGACGTTATCGGAAGCCGAGGCTTTGATTGTGACGTTCGATCGGACTCTCGAACCCGCTGCGGGTGAGTTGATAGAAACGGTCGGCGGCGTGGTATCGCTTACAAGGATATTGACCGTGGCGCTGACACTTGACGACACTTTTCCTGTCGCGTCTTTTGCCCAGGCATAGGCAGTATTCGTTCCAGTGCTGCCGAAGGTAAACGAGGTGTTAGGGGAGCTCAACCAATCGCAGTTAGTCGCCGCGTTGGTGGACGTGACACAATATGCCGTTACACCCACGTTATCAGTCGCGGCGAATGCTGTAACAGGAATTGTTAAACTGCTTGAGGTCGCGGGCATGGTAAATATTGTCACAGTGGGTGGCGTGGTGTCAGCCGCCGTACTGTTTACCGTCACTGTCACATTGCCGGACTGCCCCACATTGCCCGCCGCGTCATACGCCTTGGCCGTCAGGATGTAGGTGCCGTTTGCCACTGCAGTGGCATTCCAGCTGACGGTGTACGGCGAGGCGGTGTCGGTGGCTTGCAGGACGCCGTTCACGTAGAACTCGACCCTGGTCACACCCACGTTGTCCGAAGCGGAAGTGGAGACCGTAACCGTGCCGCTCACATTCGTATTGCCGGCCGGCGAGCTGATAGAAACGGTCGGCGGCGTGGTGTCGCTTACAAGGATATTGACCGTGGCGCTGACACTTGACGACACTTTTCCTGCCGCGTCTTTTGCCCAGGCATAGGCAGTTTTCGTTCCAGTGCTGCCGAAGGTAAACGAGGTGTTAGAGGAGCTCAACCAATCGCAGTTAGTCGCCGCGTTGGTGGACGTGACACAATATGCCGTTACACCCACGTTATCAGTCGCGGCGAATGCTGTAACAGGAATTGTTAAACTGCTTGAGGTCGCGGGCATGGTAAATGTCGTCACAGTGGGTGGCATGGTGTCAGCCGCAGTATTGTTTAACGTCACCGTTACATTGCCGGACTGTCCCACGTTGCCCGCCGCGTCATACACCTTGGCCGTCAGGGTGTAGCCGCCATTCGCAACCGATGCCGTATTCCAGTTATAGCTGTACGGCGCCACATTACCTGCGGACAAGAGTACTCCGTTCCCATAGAACTCGACTTTGCTCACCCCTACGTTGTCGCCGGCGCTTGCAGTGATTGCCACTGTCCCGCTCACCGTAGCGTTGTTACCAGGCGCTGTCAGGGACACCGTGGGAGGAGTCGTGTCATTGACGACCGTTACGGAAACATTGCTCGACTGATCGACATTACCCGCAGCGTCATATGCCTTGGCCATTAATGTATAGTTACCGGCTGCCAGCGATGAGGTGTTCCACGAATAAATGTATGGGGTCGATGTATCCGTGCCATTAAGAACGCCGTTCACATAGAACTCGACCTTGGTCACTCCGACGTTGTCGCCGGCGCTGGCGGTGACCGAAAGCGTTCCACTCGCGGTTGTATTATTGGCTGGGTAACTTAAGGAAACCGTCGGGAGGACCGATTCGGGGACGGTGACTATATTCGAATAGGAACTTTCCACGCCGGAGGTATCATAAGCGCTTACCGCAAAGTAGTAAGTACGCCCAGGGTCAAGATTGCTGACGGTCGCGGTCGTCTGGTTGCTAACATCCATTGGCGACCCGGTACCGTTAAAAGGAGTTGTGGATGAATCCGCCTGGTAATAAACCTTGTAACCCGCAAGGTTGGCATCAGTGTTCGGATTCCACTGGAGGGCCACATTGGTCGCGAAGCACGTTGCTTGGCCGGCCAGAAAAAAAGCCGACAGGAATATCGTGACCAGGAATAATTTGGACACGAGATGCCCTTTTCTTGTTGCTTTTCCAATACTCATCTTTCTCTCTCCTTCTCTTGGCAATAAAAAGCCGCGTTGTGATTTTCTCAACAACCCGGCTTGCGATATTTTATGAATAAAAAAAGAAGGCCGGGCCATCTAAGCATTTCGGCGACCTGGCTGTCTCGGTGAGACCCTTTAGGCTTTCCGTCCCATTCTCGCGAATGGTTTAGTATTATCGTCTACACTTATTGTGTTGATATATTATTGATTAACGTTATAGCTGAAGACCGTTACCTTATATGTGACAGAAATCACTAAACAATATTAGAAAATCATGTTCCGCTCTTTCTTAACTTTTTCGAAACCGGCCCATTTATACCAGGTTGGTATTTCGGTGACCCGACTGCATCAAGGAGACCATCCGTATGCTTTCCCCCCTTCGCAAATGGTCTTGAATTATCAGCGAGGTGATGGATTTGTGATATATTAGATTAAGCAAATAATGCACCCCTTTCGTATCTATTAACCATGACTATTAATCATGAATGCTACAGCTTTTCCCAAAATGAAGGTTTTTCATTTCATCTCCGGCGATCTCTGGGCAGGCGCCGAAACAATGGCCTTCAATTTGCTCAGGCGCCTGAAGGGCTATTCGGATCTCGACCTTTCCGTAATCCTCCTCAACGAAGGGAGACTTGCCGACGAATTAAGGAACAGCGGCCTGACCGTTCACGTTATCGATGAAAGGCGATATTCTTTTTGGGAAATTGTGCGCAGGATCCGAGCGATTCTTCGTTCTTCCCCTCCTCAACTCATCCACTCTCACCGCTACAAGGAAAACATTTTAGCCATCCTGGCAGCCGGACCCGGAGGGAGCATAAATCTGATCGCCACCCAGCATGGTCTACCGGAATTCGCCGGGAAAAAGCCCCCCTTCGCCGTTCGTTTCAAGTCCAGGGCAAATTTCCATATTCTTTCCCGATATTTTACGAAAACAGTGGCGGTATCCGGAGACGTCCGAAATTTCCTCGTAAATCACTGCGCATTCCGCAAAGAGAACGTCGAGGTCATTCACAACGGCATTGAGATACCCAACGCCATGCCGCCCAAGGGTGGAATCGGTTTGTTCGTGATCGGCTCATCGGGTCGTCTCTTTCAGGTCAAGGATTACCCGCTCATGGTCGATATTGCCCGGACAATAGCCGATCTCGATGAGGATAACATACGTTTCGAGCTTGCGGGCGACGGTCCTGAGCGCTCCACCCTCGAAGCGCTGGTCCAGCGCTACGAGCTGCGAAACCGCTTCGTCCTCAAGGGACACCAAGACGACATGGACACCTTTTATCGGGGATTGGACCTCTACCTGAACACCTCGGTTCATGAGGGGATACCCATGACCATTCTCGAAGCCCTTGCCCGTGGTCTTCCAGTCATTGCCCCCGCTGTAGGAGGGATCTGTGAAATCATCGAGAATGGCGTGGAAGGGTTCCTGATAAACGGCCGCCATCCCCATGATTTTGCAGAAAAGTGCCTGCTCCTTCGGGAGAACAAGGAGCTTCGCGAGAGGATGTCGAAGTCTGCCAGATATAAGGTAGAACAACTCTTTTCCGCAGAAAGAATGGCCGAGAGTTATTACCGGCTCTATTGCCGTACGTCACGCCCCTCGCGTTTCGGGTGCCTGAATAATTCCGCCTCCATCAGCCGCGCCAGCTAAACACCATCTTAAGGAGTCACCCATGGAGCTCGTCTTTGCCGCATCGATTTTTTGGGTCTTCCATGCCTATTTCGGCTATCCATTGACCCTCCGCCTCCTCAGCATCAGATGGCGTAAGACGGTGACCAAAGGCTCTTTCCAACCCCCCGTTTCCCTGATCATCACCGCTTGCAACGAAGAGCGGAGGATCAGGGACAAGATCGGGAACACTATCGCCCTTGACTACCCCCGGGAAAGACTTCAGGTGATAGTTGCCTCCGACGGTTCCACTGACGGAACTGACGAGATCGTTCGGAGTTATGCCCACAAAGGCATCGCTCTCCTTGCCTTTCCGGAGCGCCGAGGCAAGGAGAGCGCGCAGAAAGATGCTGTGTTGCACGCCACCGGCGAAGTCATCGTTTTCTCCGACGTTGCGACCCGCCTGGATCCGCACGGACTCAGGGAAATCATCGCCAACTTCACCGATCCATCGGTCGGGTGCGTAAGCAGCGTTGACCGGGTTATCGGCCGCGACAGCACTCCCTGCAGTGAAGGCTTTTACGTCAAATACGAAATGTGGCTGCGGGATTTGGAGTCGCAGGTCAACTCGCTGGTAGGACTCAGCGGGTCCTTTTTCGCCGCGCGCAAGGAGGTGTGTAGTGATTTCTCGGGGGACACGCAAAGTGACTTCAGGACGGTTCTAAACAGCATCAGATTGGGACTGCGGGGGGTAAGCGATCCCGACGCCGTCGGCTATTATCAGGATATCTCCGACGGCAAGCGTGAGTTCGACCGGAAGGTTCGCACCGTGCTCAGGGGATTGACGGTTTTTTTCCGAAACCTCGAATTTCTCAACGTTTTTCGTTACGGCTTTTTTTCCTACCAGTATTTCTGCCATAAGCTGCTCCGATGGCTGGTTCCTCTTTTCCTGTTTTCCGCTCTGGCGGCTAATGCAGCTTTGAGCCTGAATTCCGGTGGGTACTCCGTGCTGCTTCTCCTTCACCTTGCCTTTTACGGCATCGCCATCGGGGGGGGACTGGCAAAATCGCCCCCCACACATGTTGCGCTGAAAATCCCGATATATTTTGTGACGGTCAACACAGCAATTATTGTGGCGTGGTGGCAATATGTCATGGGGAAGAGGATGGTTATGTGGTCACCGTCAGAGCGATGAAATGCTGCGGATATTCATCGAAAATGCCGGAAAACATGTGTCATCACTCTGCGGCCATCGTATTATACGGCCTGCACTCCCACCTGCAAGGTGCTGGTTAGTTTCTCATCCGGGGGTTCCGGATGAAACTAATTAATAGTTTAAATGTGACTTGAATCACAAAGGGCAACTATGGATTATGCTATACATGACACCAGGTCAACATAATCAGGTAGACGATAATACTAAACCATCCGCAAGGATGGGGCGGAAAGCCTAAAGGGTCTCACTGAGACAGCCGGGTTGCCGAAATGCCAGATTGGTTTCGGCCCCGGCTATTTTTGTTTTGGCGATTCGAATCACATAAAACCATCATCACATCAGCCTCTTCATCTTTTTGAAGCGTTGGACGCAGCACCATGCCATCAATGGTGAAAAGGAGTACATATGAAGAAACGTTTAGGCCCATTTTTTGTGATTTTTTCAGCAGTTTATTTTTTCTGGGTCAACCCGGGTGTTGCCGGCACAACTCTCTTCCAGGAAAGTTTTGAAGATGGGAATTTCAGCACGAGAGGCTGGTACGATAATACCAGCCCGAAACTGTCCAGTGTGGAACATGTGGCCAACAGCGCCAAGTCCCTGGAATTTCATTTTGCAAAAGGCGCCGTCACTCCCGATAATGCCGGTGCGTCGATAAGAAAAAAGTTTACCGAAAGCGACTCGGTGTATGTCAGCTATTACATAAAACACAGCGCAAGCTGGGTGGGATCGGGCGTGGCGTACCATCCGCACCAGTTTTACCTTCTGACCAATCTTGAGGGCGACTGGTCGGGACTGATCCCTACGCACATGACGGCCTACATCGAGGAAAATGGCGGGAACTCGGTCGTGGCCATCCAGGACAGCTTGAACGTCAATCTGGCGAACGTGGGCAAGGATTTGACCGCAGTCACCGAGAACCGGGCGATCGGTGGATGCAACGGAGACAGTGACGGCTACGGCAATGGGGATTGCTATGCCAGCGGCAGCGGCTATGCCAATGGCAAGCAGTGGAAGTCGGGCACAGCGCTCTTCTCCAACACCGCCGGTGCGTATTACAAAAACGACTGGCACCTGGTCGAAACCTACCTCAAGCTGAACAGTATCGTCAATGGCAAAGGCGCCAAGGATGGCATTCTGCAGCAATGGTATGACGGAAAACAGGTTATGAACTACACCAATGTCGTCTTCCGTACCGCGCAGAATCCGAACATGAAATTCAATCAGCTTCTGATTGGTCCCTATATCGGCGTAGGCTCGCCGGTAGATCAGACCTTCTGGGTGGACAACCTGGTGGTGGCGACAACACCCCCCGTCAAAATTTCACCTCCGCAAAACCTGAGGATCATAAGTCGATAGTTTAAAATCATTCCATAGAAAGCCCTGGAATGTACCAAACGTGCTGTAAAGGAGAATGTATGATAGCTGGAACCAGAAAAATGGTAACTGTACTTGTATCGATAGCATGCCTGAGTGTTGCGGGTCAGGCATTTGCATGGACGAAGACCGTAAATTTTGATAACGGAACGAATGGGGCTCTTGCAAATGGCGCCGTTGGTTTTGACTACGCCGGCAGCAAGACGACCATCTCCGGCGATATGGCTGTCAGTGGCGCCAAGTCGGCTAAAATGGTCTGGGCCAAAGGTGACCCCGGCTGGAACCTTCAGCATGGCGAGATCAACTTCCCCGCACCGGTAAAAAATGGCGGAGAGGTGTGGATCAGGGGCTACTACTATTTTGCGAATCCCTGGAGCTTTCTTTCCAACAACGGCGATTACAGCGGCATAAAAATCATGCGGCTGGCTACGGATGTTGGCGGTTGGCACTCAATTTTCTCGGTGTTCAGTCCGAACATTAGCGCTTCCAACGAAATGGAGCAGGTACAGATAGATACAAGCGCGCCCTTTATTATCGGCGCCTGGCAAAGCCTGGAGATGTATCTGAAGCTGTCTCCCACCCAGGGGATATTCAGGATCTGGCAGAACGGCAAACTGGTCTTTGAGGACCTCAATCACAAAACCATTACCAGCTCAAACGGATACGTTTCAATGGCGTCGGTCATGTCCGTATGGAACAATAACGTCGGACAGTCGCAGACTCAGTACGTGGACGAGTTCGTCATCACCACCGACCGCCCTGCCCAGGTGGACAGCAAGGGCAATCCGATGATCGGGCCGATTAATGGCACGAGTCCGGCCACTCTCCCCCCTCCTACCGGCCTGCGAGTAACAGCCACTAAATAGTCTCCATCCGGAAACTCCGGATGAGAAACTATTGGTTTCTGATCCGGAAACGAGGGATTTTTCGTCCTGGCAAGGAAATCAAGGGATTGCGCGGAGGCGTACTACTGTACGCCGCACAAGTAATCCCGCAGATTGACGCCGCCAGGGCGGAAAAGAACCGTTTCCGGACGGAAACTAAGTAACATTCCTGGTTCCAGAGGGAAGGCAAACGAAATAAGAGAGCGCTCAAGTGTAAGGTCGCCTGTGGACCCGACTCTTGAGCGCTCATTTTTTGTACATTCAGATTCTTTTCATCCCAATGCTTCAACCTGAAGCTCGCACTGGTCTTCTAACAGTGAGGGATTGAATGACAACATCGACCATGGATACTGTGCGTGCAGTAATATAGACCATGTAGAGGAAAACGGCGCCCAAAAAGCCGGAACTGAGCTTGCCGCGATATCTGTGGATAGCGGCAGCCAGTGATACGCAGGCAAGAAATAGAACATAGGCGCCGGCAAAAGCCCACCAGGGCTGCGGGCAGCTGACAATGCCTATTGTGCAGGTAACCGCCATGCATAGGTTTGCAAGGCTTAATAGCGCGGGTTTTGAGGATGCAAGCGTCTTGACTGACCGGTAATCCCCTCTGCCATGCCACCGTTCTCTGGCAAAAAATCGCTTTACACTCTTGGGATATCCCGCATGCACCACTCTCAGGCCAGGATCGTTTTCGATCCGAGCTCCCATCGTCCTTGCCCGGGCGCAAAATTCGCAGTCCTCGCCGGTCTCCAACTTGGGATCGAATCCTCCTACCGTCGAGAACAGGCTCCGATGGATGATCAGATGCCCGCCATTGATGTAATTGATCTGTGTGCGGGTTGTCCGGGGGGCGAACCAGATCCTCTCGATCCAGTTGCTTTCATCGCTGATCCCGTAGAGGGAGCCGGTGATGATATCCGGCTCAAGATGCAACCTGGCGATGACCGCCCCTATCCGTTCACCCCAGCCCTGTCCCAGGTAAACGTCGGCGTCCAGAAAAATAAGGACACCCGCACCGGCCCGGGACGCCCCCAGGTTCCTCAGGGACGAGATCGTGCAGCCGGGAGCACGGAGACAAATCGCCCCTTTCTCCACGGCAATCTCCACGGTACGGTCGCTGGAACCGTTGTCGACCACGATCACCTCAAAGCTGAAACCATGCCCGGCATGCTCCCTGACGGTATCCAGCACGCCGCCGATATGCGCCTCCTCGTTGAGCGTGGGGAGAATGAAGGCAATATCCCTGGTCGCAAAATCTTGTAGAGTCATGATCGGTCCGTGTGTTCCGCAGGGCACATTACCGCCTGGATCGCCTCGACCACCCGCGGCCAGGTAAACCGTTCCAGCACCCGCTCCCTGGCGCGATGGCCCATCGCCGTCCTGGCATCCGGCCGGCTGTAAAAGTCCACTATCAGCTCGGCTATCCGCTGGTGGTCCCCCGGCTCCACGATATAGCCGGTCTCGCCATCGGCGATGATCTCGGGCATCGCGTTAAGACTGGTGCCCACGCAGACCAGCCCCTGCGTCATCGCCTCGAGAAATACAAAACCGAACGAATCGCAGCGGGATGGAAGCAGGAACAGGTCGGCGCTGCGATAGAGTTTCAGCAACTCCTCCCGGTCCGTAACCGCACCGATATAGCGGATACCCTCCTGGTCCATGGCCGTGGAATGGTTCGGCCCCACGATCACCAGTTCGAGATCGGGCAGACGTTTGCGTGCCGACGAAAAGGCCTTGAGGACATCCGGACCGCCTTTGAGATCGAAGGTGTAACCGACAAACAGACATCTGTTGGCAGGTGAATCGGGCAGGTTCAGGCGCATGTTCCTGATGAAGAAGTCATCGACCCCCATGCTGACGACCGTGATACGATCGGCCGGAATGCCGTAGTCTGCTATCAGGTGCCGGCGAACAAAATCCGAGGCCACGAAGATATGTTCCGCGCCGGCATACAGGCGCTGTTCGAGTTCGACGAATTCCTCCCGCTGGTCGTTCTCCGGGACCCATTTGGAATAACCATCCCGAAAGGCCAGTTTCATCGTATAGGTGAAAAACAGGAAGTATTCCATGCCGGCTGCATCGGGATGCGGCGCATACAGCCCCCCGATCTGGAGGATCTTGTCATGCGGCCGGCGAACACGGTCAAGCAGAAGACCGTTGAGCCGGGTGTTCCGTTTCCAGCCGGCGACCGAATAGGTGCCCAGCATCGAGCGCCGATGCGACCACCTTTTCCGATCGGGATGGAACGATTCGAGCAGGATGCGAATCTTCGGCAACAGGCACTTCTTCGCATCGATGATCATCATCCGGTGACCAAGATCCGCCAGGGCATCCCGCAGGTAGATCGGCAGGCCGGATGAAGAATCCTCCTGGCAAACCATGTGAATAGTGGCCATATGCACTCCGTTCCCTGGCGGGTGTTTGAGACCGCCAGCGGTCATTTCCTGGGTGACAACCCCAGCAACGCTCCGACATATGCCCGGGCTTCCGCGGCAAACGGGTTCGGGTCTTGCGGATCGTATACGTCCAGCGTGGTACCTGTGCTCCTCCCTCTCAAAAGTTCCCTCGCCACCTGCACAATGGTGGGAGACTCCGGCGGAAGCATGGCTTTCATGCGCCTGCCGGACTTCAGGCGGATGATCAGGTGATCCAGCAGGCCGAACGTCCACTTCAGGCGATGCCCGACCCGGTAGTCACAGCAGAGCGACGACGGCTTGATATCCAGGTAGTAATCCAGGCACAGGGCCGGAAAGTCGACCCCCGCGGATACGGCCAGTTGCAACGATCCCCAGAACCTGCCGTTGATTTCCATCAGTTTTGCCGTACCATCCCTGATATCCCGTTTGAACTCCACCATGGCAATACCCGGCCATGCGACCCCTGCAAGCAGTTTGCGTGCTGCCTCAACCATGCCGTCATCCAGGGGGACGCTCTCGGACAGCACGCTGACCCCGCCGGATGGTGGTTTTTCCAACAGGCGCCGATGCGAGAAGAGCGCCAAGTGACGGTCACCATCAAAGAGTGTGAACAGTCCGGTCCCCTCCCCCACGATCAATTCCTGAATCAGGGACGGATACCGGAGCACAGCCCTGGTGTCGTACAGGCGACACAACTCGTCCTGATCGTTGGCGTACATCACGCCGGACGAGATAATCCTTTCCCCTTCCACAATTTTTGAAAAGGCCGGTTTCACGACTACCGGAAAATCGGCGATGCGTTGTCGCTGTCTAAAAAAATCTTCCATGCCCGCCACGTACACGGTCTCCGGCATGGCAATACCCAATCTGCACGCCGACTGAAACAACGTGTACTTGTTCGATACCGCTTCCATTTTTTCAGGGGGTGCGCAGGCCAGAATGACCGAGCTGCCCAGACGGTTCCTTGCCCTGTTTAGAGCATAGACCGATTGCTCGGTCACTGGAAAGATCAGGTCAATATTTTCCGCCAGTGCGATTTCTGCAATCGCCGCGGAGTAGCCTGTGCCGTTTGCCAGCGGGTCCGGCAGCAGGAACGCTTTCCGGCAAAACGACGAACAGGCCGAGATATTGTTCATTTCCCTGCCGCAAACAAAAACCGTATGACCCTTTCTGCCGAGGGAGCGGGTCACGGCCAGCGCCGATCTGGTTTCACCGTCTGTAACGAGAATATTCATGGGCAGCCTTTTCAGAATGCCTGCAGCAGAATCTTGGATCTGAGCATCGGGATGGTAGTGCTGATGTCCTCATGCAGTGCGATCCTGGGTATTTCCAGAAAAGACACGCCACGCCTCAGAAAGCCCTTGCGTGTCGTCACAGCCGCATCGAATCCGCCCTCCTCAACTATCCGTCGAACGGCTTCGCTGTGATTACCGTTGGGATAAGCAAATGTAGTTACTTTTTGTTCCAGACGGCGTTCGATCTCGGAGCGGGAAAGGGAGATCTCGTCGCGGGCCCTGTGCAGCGGCAACTGGTCCAGAAGCTCATGGTTAACGGTGTGAGCGCCGAACCGCACCAACCCGCTGTGGACCATTTCCCGCGCCTCCTCCCAGCTCAGCATCTGCCGGGGAACCGGTTCCGCGCCCAACATGCTTCGAAGGTAGTTAAGGATTCCCTCCCGGTCAGAGGGGGCAAACGCCTTCAGCGTTTCAATCGACCGGTCCAAGAACCATTCCCGCCCATGACATTTGAACCTGCCTATCATGCCGGTAAAGCGGCTCCATGAGGGGGGTGCACCGATACCTGCAAAAGTGCCGAGATCGATTCGCTCAAGGTAATGACAGAGTTCCTCGGGCCAGAATGTCCTTGGAGTACCCACAAACCCGGTTGACAGAAAGATGGTGGCAGGCACGCGGTATCTTTCAAGCACCGGAAATGCCTCCGTGTAATTATCACGCCACCCGTCATCAAACGTGAGCGCGCAGTGTCTGCCGATATGTGCACCCTTCAGCGCCCTTTTGACCAGGTCATCCAGGAACACGACCTCGAAATGATCCCTTACATATGCCACCTGTTGCTCAAAGGTCACCGTGGTCACGAACATGCCTGGTTGTACGTAATACGCCTGGTTTTCGGCAGAGGGCAGGATTCGATGGTACATCAACACAAACGCCCGGTCGGACAGGCATACGCGTTCAAGCAGGGAATGGATCCCACTGGAGGACAACAGCGCAGACACCATCCGTCTGAATTTGATCTTTCGGGTCATGGCGTGGGACCAATGCAGATGTATTTTCGCTTATATCCACGGCAGTTGATCATGCACCCCCCTCATCGGATCAGCATCTTGATGGCGGAGATCGATCGTTGTATCTGCGCGAAACATTTCTCGAACGCACGTTCGTTGTTACCAAAGGGGTCGTCGATATTACACAACAGGTTTTCCGGAAAAGGTGCAAATTCCCTCAGCAGCTTAATCTGTCGCCCCTTATGGGGGAAGGATTCGATCAGCTTGCGATATTGCCGGTACTCCATTGCCAGAATCAAGTCGGCACCCTCCAGATCGCAACGCTCGATCCCCCTGGACAAGTGATGCCCGAGGTCCAAGCCGATTTTACCGGCAGCACATACAGCTTCGCAGGGGGAAGGAGACCTCACCTCGACGTCGATGCCACAGGATTCTATGACCGGGAAGGAGCCATCTGCCTCAGCTTTCAGTAATTTTTCCGCAAACGCGCTTCTGCATATGTTGCCCCCGCAGACAAAGACTATTTTCCCGGGATTTCTGATGATGCTTCGTTTTTTCACAATCCGATAGACGATCGACTCGATGATGTTTCTACACCATAATTGTACCTTTTTTTTTATAGCTCTCATTTTTTTGAACATTAATGCTCCCTGGCAGTGCTGTTCAAGACATGCGGGTACGGGCGGGTCAACCAGCAGTCAGGTCCTGCCCACCCGGAATTCGCGAAGAGATCAGGAACAGCGTGACTAAAAGAGCCGAGATATTCCAAAAGGGCGGGTAGTACAGCACGGACAGAAATATGCCGGTGATCAGAAACCCGAACAGACTCACCAGCAGAGCACGATTGAGGTTTTCGATGCCGGCCGCCTCCTCCCTGATGGTTATACGGGTACAGTTTTCGTTGATTTTCTTTATTTTGGCATACAAGTCCTTCAGCATCAGCACGAAGATGATCGCACCGATCAGCCCCAGTTCAGGCAACAGGGTAAAATAGACCGAGTGGGTCATCCTGCCCCACATGTCTCGTTTCCAGAAGCTCTCCCCCCACTTGTCGTGGCGGTACTTGTTCATCACGACCGGCATGTTTCCCTGGCCAACACCCAGGACCGGATTGTCGACGAAGGCCTTCCAGCCGACCTTCCACAACTCGACGCGATCTTTACCGGTGTCCTTTTCGGCACTGTTCAGGCCAAGTCCCCGGATCTTTTCCTTGCTGAGCGGAGTTGCAAAGCTCCAAGCCAGAATCGCCAGCACCACCATGACCGGAATCGCCCTGAGACGATGCTTCGACGACAACCAGCAGACGGTTCCCACCGCCACGAGGCCGACAAAGCCGCCGCGGGACGCGGTGACCATATTGCCGAGCACGAAAGTGATCGCAGCCATCCAGAAAAGCCACCTTTTCCAGCCTTTGTGTGCGCGGCCGAGAAAGAAAGCGATCGGTAGTGCCACGTTCATCGCCAGGGCAAAGTCGTTCTCGTCCCTGAACACCCCCCCGCCCGAGATATCGAGAAAATTGGCGCCGGAAATGCGATTGATTGCACAGAGCGCCACCACAAAGGTAAAAACGGAGAAAAAGACATTCAGCTTGTTGATGCTGTCGAGAAAGACGCAGCAAGACACTCCGATAATCAGATAGGAAAACATCACTTTCAGACACAGGAAGGCATAGTAATTGTTGGTGGCGATAAAGACGTGCATCGTCATGAAGAGAAGCAGCAACAGATACAGCCTGAAGTATTTCTCCTTCAGAGTCTGGCAGATTCTGGTTCGGCAAGGCAGCAGACAGAGGATCAGCAAGCCCTGCACGAGCAACCCCGGCTTGATCGGCACCAGGAACAGCGGCCGGCCGTACTCAATCAGCAGATAAAAGGCCAGCAACAATACCGGCAGGGTCATGCCCTTTTCCCTTACACGATCAGCCGGCACACATGCGTCTGCATTCCGCAGAATATCGGATTCCATAGGTCACGCGCCTCATATTCCGGTTTCTACCGGCCTTTCTGTCGCTTGTCTGCCAGAATCTGCTCATAAAGGCCGATATACCTCCCGGCCATCTGTCCGATCGAGAAGGTTTCCTTAACATGGTCCCGGGCCGACGCGCCCTTTTCGTGAAAGGGCGGGGGATGGCGGACGTATGCCAGCAGAGCGGCATGCAGCGCATCACAGGAGCCGGGGGCGACCAATGTTCCATATCGTTCCCGCTCGAAGAGCTCGGGGATGCCGCCAACTGCAGAAGCGATCACCGGTATTCCCAGAGACATGGCCTCCAGAACGGCCAAGGGGTGTCCTTCGGAGAGGCTGGGTTGCACGTACAGGTCAAACGCATTCAACACATTTTCAATGTCATTGCGAAAACCTGTGAAAAGGACCCGATCCCGGGGTATGTTCAAGGCTCTCACCAGTTGTCGAAGATTGTTTTCTTCTCCGCCACGTCCAACAAGAACAAGAAAGGCTTGAGGGAAAGAGGAGTAAATCTCGGCAAAAGTTCTGATCAGATATTTCTGCCCTTTCACCGGATAGAGATTTCCCACATTGCCGATCAGAACGGCGTCGTCGGGAATATTGAATTCCGCTCGAAAGGATGAGCAGGTTTTTTCCAAGAAGTGGATGCCGTTGTAAATGGTTTTCAACTTACTCTTGTTCAGACAGACCCTCGCGGCGCTTTCCCGGACGGCTTCAGAAACACAAATGACTAATCCGCTACAGAGTGAAATCATCCCATACTTGATTTTCGAGACGGCCGTTTGCTTTAGTGACACATCCCCATGCTCGGTGCAGATATGGGGCACGGAGCTGATCCGACAGGCGAGTGCGGAATAGAAGTTTGAATCCAACAAATGGGAATGAACGATATCCGGCCGGACCTTGTTGATGACGACGGTGATGTTCTTAAGCAACCGCCCGGGGCTACCGGTTTTGTCGAAAGTTACATAGGGAACAGCCAACTCCTCCAGAGCAGGAGCCAACCAATTCTCCATTCGCGGATCACTCACACCAGGAATGGCTGCAATCACCTCCACGCCCTCCCGCTTCAAACCCCATGCGAGCCAACGAAATGCGTTCTCGGCTCCACCGTGACCAAGGGTGTGTATGATCTTCAGAACTTTCATTGCGTCAAATACCTCGATGCAGTCGCATACGCCTTTTTGTCTCTTTAATCGTTTCTATGGTCCCTGAAGGTAAATATGTGGAGGTTAAATACAATAAGGATTTGAATTTAAAGGGATAATACAAGTAACTCTTGATAAATTTGCTTCTAGCATCCTTATATTTATTTTGAGAAAAATCATGATAAGCTTCATCAAAGAACAGATCAGCATATTTTCTTCTAATTACCGACTTGCCAAGACATTTATATATATCCGGATATTTGTTTTGTATTATTTCGATATGCTTCCTCACGCCCAGCGATATATTGACACTGGTTCTGCTCAAGCTCCCCTCAGTCATATGATATAAAACCAGTGGCTCATTGAGAAGTTTTACACCATATCTCATGCCGATTCTCATCCACATATTGTCATCTTCGGCAACTACCAGTCCTTCCTCGAAAAACCCCACGGCATCGAAAACGCTTCTTCGAACCATCACAGTGGAAGTGACGATATAACTATTTAAAAAGATGTTTCTGACAATATTGCCGCGCATTAAGCGTTCTCGCTTATTCACCCTATGCTTTGATATGCCGTGTTCATCGAAGAAATAATTTTCCGTAAAAACCAAACCCAACTCATTACAATTGTGAAATAAAACAGCCTGTTTTTCGAGTTTATCAGGCAGCCACCTGTCATCAGCATCAAGAAAAGCAATTAAATCTCCTTGCGCCTTTGATATTCCATAATTTCTTGCAGATGCAACACCTTTGTTTTCCACATAAAAATATCGTACTGTAGGATAGCGGTCTTCAATTATTCTTTTTGTATCGTCAGTTGATCCATCGTCTATTATTACTATTTCATAGTCTGTATATGTTTGGCAAAGCACGCTGTCAATTGCTTCACAAATATATTTATCAGAATTATATGTAGGTATTATAACACTTATCACTTGATCATCACCTTTGTATCATTATATTACTCCGGCAATTAAACATCACAATCCTGATGTAGGGGCACGGCGCGCCGTGCCCCGATTGGGCGAGGCAAGCCTAGCCCCTACCGTTCATATGTTTAATTACCGGAGTAATAACAGATCGATCCGGCTATTTCTCAACCGGCCAATATTCGGGAAGAAGTTGAAGAACCAGTCCGGCAAAATTCCGAACCTTTGTCCCGGCATTCGCTACCTGGTCGTCGGAAACCCGGGTCGAAACCTGAACAAAAGCGCCATCATTCCGATTATGGAGCAAACGCCCCCAAAACCTTTCGATATTCTGTTGGATACCAGTCGACATCACCGTTGTACCCGCAGTCTGATACCAGTGAACCATGACGGTATTGACTCCGTCCCTTCGGGCCTGAACGTAATTGACTTCTACATCCGAAGATTGCGAGGGTTGCCGGATTCTGACTTTTCCGGAATCGACTATCGCCCATCCGGCGCCGGGCAGACAGGCATAGGGATTGTGGCCGGTCCGCCCCCCTTTGGCCGTGCCGTAATACCCGACATAGAGGTCGAGCTGACTGCCGTCTCCGGACCGGTAATGCCGGTAAACATGCTCGTCGGCGTTGAGCTCGCGATACACTGATTCAGGAAAGGTGTCATCCATAGCAGCATAACCGGAGATTTCCTTAGGCAGATATTCGAGATTTGTCCGAACGACAACCGGTTTGGGACGTATGGCGAATAAAGCCACTATCGTCACGGTCACCAACATCCCCACGACCGATATGATGAACGTCTTAGCGGATATCATCTGTCTTTTTCCTGCTTGTAATGGAGAACACTGCAAACAACAATGCAAAGCCAAGCGCGAATATTACCAGCCCTGAAAATTCATGTAGAAACCCCCTGGCTACTCTGTCTCCGTAAAAGTGGGCCAGGATTCCGGTGCCTGTCACACGGACGATGTTGGCCACCAAGGCGATCGGTATTGCAGCCCCAACGAGAAGAACTTTTCTCCACCATCCATCTTCGGACAAATAGCAGAACAGGAGGGCGAGCATTGTCAATGCCGTGATCGATCTGATGCCGCTGCAAGCCTCGGCGACCTCAAGCTTGGTCTGCACGAAATTGAGCATATTCCCTTCCCGGTAGACCGGTATGGAACAGTAACCGATGAGATTGGCAGAAATGCGGGTCGCCATGAGTTGCAGCGGCATGGAGACAAGACTCATCAATGAGTATGGAACAGGAACCATGAAAAGCAGAAAGCCTATCGGGAAGGCGAGGATACGGATAGACCCGCTTCCGAGGCAGAACCAGATAAGCCCGAATAGAGATGACACCATGGCGATTCTGGCCGGAAATGCGGTTCCGCCCGCATAGCTTGCAACATAAACAATCAAACTGGCTGCAAGGATTGCCCCCCCCCATGCCGAACTGTCAATGGGCGTGGACTGCAATTCCCCTTTTTTTTGCCAGACAAAGAACAATACGATAAAGGGCACGATGAAGGCGTGGGAGTTGTCGGAATGGCTGAGCCAATCACGAACCAATTCCGGGTATATCGGGCTAAAAACCGCTACCCATAACAAAAGAAGCATCGATATTTTTATCTTGTCGCTTTTTGACATAGGATAAGTCCGATTTGCTCGTTTAGATCAGTAACGGCCCGATCTTTTGAATGTCACAATCGCTTACAAAAGGATGCACAGGCAAAGCGACAATTCTTTCGGCAATATCTTTAGCTACCGGAAAGCTGTTTCCATTGGAGAGGTATGCAAGTTTGGCGATTCCATCGATAGAATCCGGGTATCCGCCTGATATCCCCAATCCCATACTCTCGCTTATCCGGAGGATCTTTTTCTTTGTTTCAACATCCGCAAGCAGAACCGGATACCTGATCAAACCAGGGATCACAGCCCCAAGGACAGCCGGGAGAGTGATCCCGTAACCGGCAATTTTCCGCGCATTTTTCAACCGGACTTCCTTGAGTTCGCCAATTTTCTTCTTCCATCCTTTTGCCACCCCTGCCTGGAACGACGACAGCCTCCTGATCGGAAAGGATGGATCGAAATGCGTTTCTCCAAGTTTTAAAAACGGCAAGGATTTCGGTAGCCAGTAGACCCAGGGGTGAATGAGGAGCGACAGTGCAACCGCATATAGGATCACTTTCAGGCAATCGAAAGCCCCATATCCGGCGATAGCGCCCATACGTTTCTCGATTGCCCGCCCGATCAAATCGTTGTCCGTGAGGATTATGCCTCCCTCCACTGTTGAGAATGCCTTGCCTCGGCCCATGCTGAACAGCCCCACATCGCCCAGTGTCCCCATCTTCTTGCCGTTCCATTCCGCGCCCATGGCCTGGGCGGCATCTTCCACGACAAATATGCCGCGATGGTTGACCAGCCTCTTTACCCGTTCCGCATCAGCCGGCAAACCGAACAAATGGGTGGGAATTACGCACAGTATCCGGGGATTCTCCAGTTGTTCCTCAAGACGGTCAAAATCAAAATCGAGTGTCCCGGACGCCAAATCGCACAAGCGGACCTTGAGCCCGGCCCTTACAATCGCCGAAGGAACGGAATAACATGTATAGGCCGGGATCAGAACTTCGTCTCTCTCCGGTGAGAGCTCATTCAGCGCTTGAAGGATCAGGACAAGGGCAGCCTTTCCCGACGAAACGGCAAAACAGTGCCTGACACCATAAACCTCCTTGAGCTCCTCCTCGAACCTTCCGACCGTTATTACCCCCTCGAAAAGTCCGGCCCAGCCGGATATGATATCCTTGAAATGGAGCGGAGCCGCCGCCGGGGGGAGAGTTCTTCCGATATGCATTGCCATGGTGAACTCCGAACTCAAAGCATCAGGGAATGCTTTTTACGATCCGCGGCCCGAGAACCTTCGTCACCGTCACCGGCAGTTGCTGCCAAACCTTTATGGCCAGCCGGTACTTCGGATTGCCAGGATTCAGTTCCGGAACGTGCTTCCCTTTTTCCAGCAGATACTGCCAGTAGAGCTGAACGGGCTTGGCTCCCCACTGCTTCTTGAAACGGTAAGTCCCCTCCCCCGGAGTCGATCGGCCGAAGTCGAATTTCCTGGCCCCTTTCCTGATGGCGAACCTGATGGCCTCCCAATAGAGGAGATTGTTCGGGCATTTTTCCCGGTAGTCGATAATCGACGATGCCCACGGGACTTCCAGGCTATCTCTGAACCAGATCAACAAACCGGAAGCGACCGTTTTCCCTTCCAGCATCACCGAAATGATGCGGGAAGTATCTGGGAAAGTCTCAAGGATATTGCGGAAGAAACCCTTGCTGTACACAGGCGTACCCAGATCTCTCATGTTCCGGCAAAAAACCGCGTAAAACCCGTCCAGCAGTTCCATGTGCCCCGTTATGGTCTGCAATCCGCACTTTTCCGCTTTGCGTACCTGGTTTCGTACCTTGGCATCTAGCGCCTTCCACTGGGTTTCCTCGTCCTGCTCCAGGTCGAGAATCATGGTTACCTTGTGCTGTTTCGTCGCAAGCTCTTCTTCGCAGATATGGAGATGACGCAACTCCGCATGGTCGGCACGGACATCCCGGAGCATGCATCGAGCCATGTTCAGCAGAGTTGCGCCGGCATTGTCTTCACTACACAACAATCCGCCGTAATTAAAAAATGGCAGTGAAACAAGGAAGCTGCCGAACAGCATGCTTTTCATGTGAACGAGCGGCAAGACCCCACAAATTTCATTGTTGCTGTTTCTGGCAACCAGGTAATAGACCATATGCCCGAAACTCTTTTCGATAACATTGCGCCAGCCGTACAGGTGATAATTGGTACTGTGCCGATGGGAAGCAACAAAGGCGTCCCACGCTGTTCCGTCTTCGTTGTAATGTTGAACAGTCATGTCCATCATCTTCTCCCGCTCACGACTTTAACTGCAGCGATAAACAAGCATCAGCCAGCTCTTGCTTGGTTTTTCTGAGAACCCGGAATAAAGGATCCGGCATGGAAAAGATAATAAAATACAGAATGTCCTTGAGGCAAAAGGGATGCTTCCGAAGAACCGCCAACATAAGACATCTGGCCTTGGTCCGGTTTTCTACGATGTAATAGTAACCATAAGCGAATCTCTTCAAAGTATGATGCAAGTTGAAGCCAAATGCCGCATAGAACTCCCGATCAGTCAGTTTCGGAGATTCAATATGTTGAGAAATCAACTTATTAAAGACGTAATGATGAGCTTTCAAGTGCTTGTCCAGGTTTTGTGAAATGCCCGAGTTGCGTACTCGATAAGATACAAGAGTTCCCGGACAGAACATCACGTCAAAATTTCCGGATATCCGTAACCACAAATCATAGTCCTCACAGGATATGCACTCCCTGGTTTCATCGAACAAACCAATTTTTTCAAACACTTCTCTTCTTATCAAAGTGGCGGAAGGAGTGCCTATCCTGTTCTTCGTCAGGAATTCCCGGTAAACGCTGCCGCTGGGAAATTCCGTTGGGGCTTCATTGGGAATCACTCTTCCCTGTTCGTCGATCAGCTCCTGATACGAATAAACCAGGCCGCATTCGGGATTTTCAATCATGCGCTGCACTTGTACAGCAGTTTTTGTTGGATGCCACATATCGTCATCATCCAATAACGCAATCAAGTCTCCTTTTGCGATGGAAATACCATGATTGCGGGCTGCTGCGGGACCGGCATTCTCCTGGCGCACATACTTGACCTTCGGGAAGAACGGAGCCAATATTTTTTCGATATCCGCCTCGGATCCATCGTCAACAACAATGATTTCCAGCAATTCGTACGTTTGCGTCAGTGCGGATTGCACGGCATCTACGAGGTAGCGCGTACCGTTGTATGTTGGAATGACGGCAGATACACTAACCATATCCACACTCCCATTTGAACGGCCCCGGATCTTTTCCACAAAACAGGTCCGCTATTCGCTCTCAAATTTCCGAAAATCTGTCCTCGCTTTGCCATTTTCTCGTTATGAATTCATTCGATATTTCATTACGTAAAATTTCAAGGTAAGCCCTTCCAAATTTCAAATCCGGCTCGAGATGATTTCCTTCCGCCCATTCGTTCCATGATTTTATAAAAACAAGTTTGCGTTCGTCAGGTTTATCTCTCGATATTTCCAAGGCTTTTTTGACATGTTTTCTAAATGCTTCCGGGGTTGAATCATGAAGAACAAGGCCGTTGGATTTGCTCCTTGGCGTATTGTCCCAGTTTGGCAATAAACAGGGATAATTATCCCCATGTGCAATCTTGATCGGTTGCAAATCCGCAAAATCCTTTTCGTAGGAAAAAATAGCGGGTTTTCCTGTTTTGACTTGATATTGCTTGATCATCCATTTTATAGGCGTACGACGTGTGATCCAGGGTATGGAAGGATGACGCGATATTACATACGCATCGAATCCAAGCTGCTGCGGAATCCAATCAGGCTCTTCGGTCACTCCGACCAGATACAAACCCTTCAAACCAGCCTTTACCGCCATTTCCCTCCAGAAACCAATGACCCGCATGGGATCAGGTATTTCCTTGGGTCGGAATATCAGAAAGAGAGGCTTACCATCAACTGTTACATAACGTCTATCCGTGAAAGCCTTTAATAACTCCTGAAAGTGGCTGCTATAGTCGTCGAATCCGGGATAGGTTTGCTCGACTAATATTCTGTTCGGAGCACCATGCCAAATTCCAGTCCATGATTGGTTAGCCCAACAAAGACAAAAGGGAAAATCGGGTTCTCCCGATGCCAGAACCTCGTTAAAAGGTCTTTCGAGCAATCTTCTTCCAGCAAACCAGTAGTGATAATAACAAAATGCCTCTATGCCATATTCTCTTGCCATTTCAGCTTGTGCAGCTCTTGTTTCAGGCACCCTTAAATCATAAAAACCCAAATCAGCGGGGATATGCGGCTGGTAATGACCGCGGAACAATGGCTTTGCCTTTGCCACGTTTGTCCATTCGGTGAAACCTTTACCCCACCACGTGTCGTTTTCCGGGATTGGATGATATTGGGGCAGATAAAATGCGATCAATCTGGCCATAAGAATCCCTCTGAAGAGCAATCTTTCAGTCAAATATCCGCTGTATTCGCCAGGGGACCATCTCGTTGTACATCTTTTTAACAACCGGGTGGCATCTCTTCATTAACCTCATTATCGGGCTCACATCCCGGTAAAGGCATCTTATCTGCTTCTTTCTGACATTGAGCTTCTTAACCACTTCATTGTTTGATTTATTCTTCTGAATTTGCTTATCGATTGCCAAAAGGTAACCCTTTCTCATCTTAAGCTTGTTTACGCACATGGATTCTCTTCTCCTCCGGTAATTGGCGAGTGGCATTTCAATGAAAACGACCTTGGGATCGAGTGCGAACACATTCATCCAGCATTCCCAGTCCTCATGATTCGGCAGGTTTTCATCGAAGGCTACTCCATATTCCCGAAAAATAGCGGCATCAAACAAGAAGCAATGGGGTGGTATGCACAACTCTGTTTCCCATTTCATCATCAGGTCATCAAATGGCTTCTCGTCCTGCAATACGGGACTCATTCTTTCTCCGTACGTTATTGTCATGTCACCGATAGTGCTGAAAATATAATCGCAATAAGCCACCGCAATACCGGAGATATTCTTTATTTGTTCCAGTTGTAAACTGATCTTGCGGTCGTAAATCAGATCATCCGCATCAAGAAATTGCAGATATTTCCCGGAGGCATGCCTTATGCCGGTATTTCTTGCACTGGAAAGGCCTTTATTTTCCTGATAAAGGTATTTGATTCTGCTCCCATATTTCTCTTTCAACAATCCTCCAGTACCATCGGAAGATCCGTCATCGACAACTATGATTTCCAGATTATCGTATGCTTGATTCAATGAGCAGTCGATGGCATCGCACACCACTTCGCTGTCATTATAGGTTGGTATGATTATGCTTATCAGTGGGGATCGTTTCATTTTCTCACTAATCTCCTCTTATTCCCAAGTCATTGGTTCGAGTTTCAGGGATTTCAGCAGTTTATATAGTGCGGGAACATACAATCTCAATAACAACTTGAACGATCTTGTGCTCATTACAAAGTACTTTGTGACAGATCTCACGGCGAATTCTTTAGCCTTGGTCAATTTACCCATATCTTCATATTGTTCGGCTACATCAACATGCCGTTCGTGTAAAATACGTTTAATAATTCTCTTATATTTACTCTCCAGTAAATCGTAAAATTTTTCATAAACCTCAATATTTGCTTTATTTTTTTCTTCCCAGTTTTGCCTTATTCCAAACCACATTCCGGTCTGATGGATCACGTAAACCCCCATAATTTCGTTAATGTAGCCAATCTTCCCATACAGTGCATGCAAAATATCAACGGGCCAATCCCCCATTTTCAATGAACAAATCCAATGCGGGACGTGATCCAATAGCCCTCTGCGATACATCTTTGAACAAGTCGGAATAATGTTGCCTTTTTCCAGTAAATCCTCGACGGTAGAGAATTCTTTTTGACCGGGAGGGCAATAAACATGGCATTCATGGGATCCGTCCTTATAAAACATCAAAACATTATGAAAACAAATCACACATTCAGGATGATTATCCAGGAAATCCACCTGCTTCTGCAATTTGTAAGGAGATGTCCAATAGTCATCACCATCAAGCACAGCCACATATTCGCCTGTGCAGGATCCGAAAGTTTGCTCAGCGTTTCTATTTGCTCCAATATTTTTTTCATTCAATAACAATCTGAATTTATCAGGATATTTTTTTTGATAGTCACTGACGATATTGCGGGTATTATCGGTAGAGCAATCTTCGCCAATTACTATTTCATAGTCAAAGTTAGTCCTTTGCATCATGACACTATCTATCGCCTTCGCTATAAATTCCTCGTGATTGTATGTTATCATTGCTACGCTTACTTTCATGGGGCCTCTCTATTTTGAGTGGTTCATGTCAGTACCTGGTAACCCTCAAGGTAGTTCTTTTGGTCACGCCGCCATAAGCAGCAGAAATGGTGACCGATGTGGATCTGGTCACCCGAGTGGTGGTAATCGTGAACGTTGCGCTGGTGCTGCCACCCGCTATCGTTACATTGGCAGGCACACCGGCTGCTGACGAATTATCGCTTAACGACACTACCACACCGCCACTCGGCGCAGGACTGCTCAACCTCACCGTGCCCCTGGAAGTGGCTCCGCCCCTGACACTTGTTGGGCTTACCGAAAGCGCACTCAATACCGGCCGCGCAACCGTCAGCGTGGCTGTTCTCGTCACCCCCCCATAGCTGGCAGAAATGGTTACAGGAGTCGAGCCGGCCACCGGCGTGGTGGTAATCGTAAATATGGCGCTGGTGCTGCCACTCGGTATCGTCACGCTGGCAGGAACACCTGCTGCTGACGAATTGTCGCTTAACGACACCGACACACCGCCACTCGGTGCAGGACCGCTCAATCCCACCGTGCCCCGGGAAGTAGCCCCGCCTGCAACACTACTTGGGTTAAGCGAAAGCGAACTCAATGCTACTGTAGGCAAAACAGTAATAGTGACAGTTGCGACATTACTATTAATTGTTCCATTGTTCGCCATGTAGGTAAAACTGTCGTTCCCCGCATAGTTCGCAGCCGGTGTATAGGTGAAAGCTCCGTTGGTATTGAGGGTGAGGGTGCCATGGGATGGGCCGCTCACCAGTTGCGCCGTCAGGATCGCTCCCTGGGGATCGGTATCGTTGCCCAGCACTCCCGGGACAGCCTGATTCAGGGTCGTATTTGCGTTGGTGCTGTACGTATCATTCACCGCTACGGGGGTTGCCGACACCGAATACTGTATTTGGACAGTTGAAACTGAAGCACCTATCCGAACTTTTGCGCCATAGTTGGTGGTTCTATAATCCGCGGGATTAGCCGGTGTTCCATCAAGAAACACCTGCATATTCCCGATAGTCTCAGATGATCCCCTGGGAAGAACTATTTCAATGGCAGTGTCTGCGTCCGTAACTCCGAATACCGATGCCGTCACGATGGAGGTGTTACCGGACCTTGTGAAATTGGGAGTCACATTTACCTTCGAGCGTAAAAGCCACCAGTCGTAGATCCCTACGGCATTGGTGGACCACAATTTGGGCTTCGACATGCTATAACTCACGTACTCTTGTTCCAACCCTCCGCTGTTAGAAGGTGCATGTCCGTAGTAATTGAGCAACAATCCGCCGATGTCATAGTAGAAATCAACCGCTGCCCTTATGGAATCAGTAGTGTGACCCCATTCAAGGGCTTGAGGGATTTCAGTGCCGACAAACCAGTCGCTCGTCGGCTGCGAAACGTGAGAATAAATACGCTTGCCGGGTTTCTTATACGAGAGCGTGAAGTGCGGAAAGGGGCCGATTTTTTGTTCGCCCATGGTGATCGAGCCTAATTGCTCCAGGATATCGTAGGAATCTTCACGGGTGGAATTGAAGTATGGTGAAGCCCAGGTCCTTGGGCACGTCCCGGTTGCACCGCAACCGGGACGGCCGTTGTCGATCCCGGCCAGCCAGCCTTCGATATCCTTGAAAGAAGCCAGAATAGAAGCGGAAGCATAGGCCTTGCCGTTCGCGTAACCCGGCGGACTTTGGTCCAGCGCTTCGTCCGGCCCCCAGTGCCAGTAATCATGATCAGATGGTTGCAGGGAGGGGTTTCCGGGGTTCTTAAGACCGCCGTTGTGCGACCCGATTGTAGCCCCGTAGTAAGACACGGCGTCCCGAAGGCTGGAGATTATCGTGGCACGATCCGATCCCGTATAGGTGCGTAGCGCACCTGTACTGAAATAGTACTCGCCTACAGCCCCGATGGAATGTTCAAACTGGGCCGAGGATTTGATAGTTTTTATCAGGTCAATATATTCCTCAAAATCGTGGCGAACAACTAAAGCCGCGTCGTACGGATATCGCCATGGACTAAGCTTAACGATCGGAAGGGTGAAAGATTCGAAGGCCCACTCGATGGCCCTGCGATAGACGAGATAAGCATACATGCTTGGGTCGATCATTCCGTGGCCGATGAGTGGTTGAATTGCTCCATGGTAGATAAACTGTCCTTGTCCGTAATTCTTAACCGTCAGAAGCGGACCTGAATCACCATTTGCAACAACCGTAGCACCATTGGCAACAACCGACCATGTCCAGTGCTTGCCATGAATTACGTGGGCAGGTGAATTACCCCAGGGAATCTCCTCTGAGGTCAAGGGGGCGTTCCAAACGAGTGTACCACTTGGGATATGACTGGTCAGCCGATGGTCGGTAGTCTTGGTGAAATGCTTGTTCCCATACCAGTTCCAATTGTTGGATTCAGTCTGGTTGGAATTGGCCATGTGCAATCCCATTTCTCCGGCCAGGGCAAAATCACCACGGTTAGTGCCATCGGGATAACGTGTAAAGGCCGATGAGCCGACGAACACGAAGCCTCCTGCGCTGACATAATTGCGGAGCGGAGAAATCTCGTAATCGGCTATCGCTTCAGAAGCCAGGCTGATCAGAATCGGGTAGCGCGGCGAGCCATCAGGGTTAAGCAATTTGCCGGCAGCGATATCACTATCGCTTACCTCGACAAATGGTGTGCCATCCGAACTAAGCGCCTCTTTAAATGATTCATATGCAACGAAATAGTGCCATGAAGTATACCACCACTGGTAACCGGAAAACCCGGTCCCTGTAGGTGTCGGTGGGACAGCAGGTGTTGTTTCGAGTGCATGGGTGAACTCGGAGATGTGGATGGCGACGAAAGGCTCGGGAGGTGTTGAACCTTGCTGCGCAATCGCCTGATATGGAGCTGCTGAAACGGCTACGATGAGAAGGCACACTACTGGGAAAATATATCTAAACGACCTGAACAATATTTTTTCCATGGCTTAATCCCCCTGTTCTCAGAAACTGTATCTACCGAATTCGGCTAGGAGTCTGTCGGACTTAGGGAATCGTAGCGAGAGGATGGAAAATCGAGGACAGATTTCCGGAAATTTGAGAGCGAATAGTGGACCTATTCGTCGAAAATTTACGGGAATATGGACCGATTTGCCATTCTCGCAGTAGATTCATTCCTAAGTCCGACAGGCTCCTAGACCCTCCTCAAACAGACAAGCTCTCGAACGACAGCGTTTCGGGATTCCATATTGCTTCAGTAATTACACATGCAAGTCCTTATAGGGGCGAATGATTGGGCGAGGCAAGTCTCGCTCCTGCGTTGATATGTTTAATCACCGGAGCAATAGCAACATGACTTGACAACCTTTCTTCAGCCTCAAGACCATATACGACTGCCAGCCGCATTATCTGACAGATTTTTCTTATCTCATCCGGACCGACAGCAGTACCGGCAGGAAGAGAAAGCACACGGTTTGCGAGTCTCTCGGTTTCAGGCAACACCAGTCTTGCATGGGGAAAGTAGGAACGGTAAGGTTCCATCCTGTGACAGCCCGGATAGAAGTAACGCCGCGCCAGAACATTTTCTGCACGGAGAATGTCCACTATCTGATCCCGGGTCACGTGCGTAATGGATTCGTCGATTTCAAGAACGACGTATTGATAGTTGCACTTCTCCCTCTGATCATAATTGATGAGGGTGACTCCCGCCAAGTCTCTGAGTTCCTGTTCATAGCATCTGTAATTCCCGAAGTTCACTGCAATAAATTCATCTATACTTTCGAGATTCGTCAATCCCATCAGCGCAGAGAATTCGTTCATCTTCCCATTTGTCCCGATATAGATGACGTTGTCATATCCTGAGAACCCGAAATTCTTCATCAGGCGAATTTTGCCGGCCAGGTCATCGTCATTTGTGGCTATTGCTCCCCCCTCGCAGGTATTAAAGAATTTTGTTGCATGAAAGCTGAAGACCTCTGCGCTTCCGAAGCTGCCGATCATCCTCCCTTTGTACGAACAGCCAAAGCCATGGGCGGCATCAAACAGCAGTTTTAAACGATGTGAAGCTGCGATTTCTTCCAGTGCTTCGATATCGCATGGGCGGCCCCAGAGATGCACACCTATGATACCGGTCGTCCGGGGCGTGATCATCTTTTCTATGCAGGATGGGTCAATCGTGTGTGTTTTGGGATCGATATCGCAGAAAACCGGGGTAATCTCCTGCCATTGCAGCGCATGCGCGGTAGCAACGAAGGTGAAAGAAGGGAGAATGACTTCGCCTTTCAACTCGAGAGAACGGATAGCAATTTCCAAAGCAACAGTACCGTTGCACATGGAAATACAGTTCTTGACGCCGATCATGTCGGAAATCCGCCGTTCGAATTCCTGCACATAAGGCCCATTATTGCTGAGCCACTTTCTATCCAGCATGTCATTGATGCGCTTAAGCAATCGCTCCCGGTCCCCAAGATTGGGACGTCCGACATGGAGTGTTTCTTGAAAAGTGGGAGTTCCGCCAAATATAGCCAGATCATCGATATTCTCTTTCATCTGATACCTCCGATCACCAGAGAATCTTTTGCGAACAACGGCTCATATGCGTGCTGAAACTATCACTAATATCCGATACGGTTAACCATCCGATCTCTCAAACACTATCCTCTTGACTGTGGCGATAATTCCCGGCGCAGATCCCCGCCAAGGTTTTTCTATCTATCTTTCCCGATGATGTCATCGGCAGAGAATCCCGAAACTCCATAATCTCAGGCATCATATATTTGGGTAATCGCGTAGCACAATGCCTGACAACATCCTCTTTTCCGACCGTGCGGTTACTCATGGGAACGATAACGGCGACAATCCTGTTCCCGACAAGCTCGTCCGGAATTGGAAGCACCACGGCGGCCATGATCTCCGGATGGCTTGACAGCACAGTTTCTATCTCTTCAAGCTCGATACGGTAACCTCGACTTTTCACCATGTTGTCTTTGCGGCCGGAAAAAACATAATTGCCATGCCCGTCGATCCGGACAAGATCACCTGTCTTGTAGACGATTTTCCGGGAAACGGGATACCGTGGGTCAGGCACGAACTTATCACCGGTCATCCATTCCTCTCCCCAGTACCCAAGGGCAACGGTGGAACTGCCGACGTACAGTTCCCCGTCCTCCCCCACCCGGCTGATGACTTCCCCGGCGTCATTCAGAGCAAAGACTTCAAAGTTCGGGAACGGCCTGCCGATGGGGATGCGCCATGCGTCATCGTCGGGTAACTCCCCGATGGGATAAAACATTGAGGAATTCGCTTCAGTCTGGCCGTAAATATTAAAGAATGATGCATTGCCCATATGTTTTGTTAATACACGCAGATACTTTGCAGGCATGATATCGCCGGAAAAATGAACGATGCGCAGAGCGTCGAAGCTGTGCCGTTCCAGCATTCCCTTGTCTGCAAGCATGGTTAAAACTGAAGAGACCGAATTCCAGATGGTGATTTGTTCTTTAGCTATAAATTCACTCAACTTCACAGGAAATGTCGACAACAACTCGGGAAGCAGCACAATTGCCGCCCCGCATTTCACTGCAACGAATATGTCAAACACCGAGAGATCGAAATGCAACGGCGCGTGATTACAGAACCTGTCCGTCTCGCTTATCTTAAAAAACCTTGCTGCCATTTCAACAAAGGTAAGCGCATTCAGATGAGATATGGCAACGCCTTTCGGATTCCCGGTAGAACCGGATGTATGAAGTATGTATGCCGGGCTGCTGTCGGACATCTCTACGGATTGAAATTCGGAATCGCCGTTGTCGGATACCTGGTAAAATGGCAGACATTCGGCAAGAATATTCAGATGCCTTGACTCATCATGATCTTTTCCAACTACTATTGCCTTCGTAACAGACATTTGTTCCTCTGAATCTGATAATAATGTGTTCAAATTCGGAGATGATGCAATCAGACATTCAATGCCGCAGTGTTTGATAATATATGTAATCCTGTTAACCGGTGCAGAAGGGTCGATCGGTACATATATTGCCCCGGACTTCAGTATCCCAAAGAGAGATACGATCGTCTCGATCGATTTGGAAAGCATTATGCCGACACGATCACCCTTTTTTATTCCCGACTGCTGAAGTTTCCGGGCCAGATCATTGCTCTGTTGTTCCAGTTCGGAATAGGTTACGGATTTTTCCTTAAAGACGACGGCCACGTTATCAGGATATTTCCTGGCGCTGTGTTCCAATAAATGTTGAAGCAGATAGCCGCACATCTCATTTCTCCATCAATGTATTAAAGCCCGAGAAGACTCGCTATGACATTTTTTTGAATTTCGGATGTACCTGAATAGATCTTTCCTGCTATGGAATCCCGCAAGTTTCTTTCAAAATCCATTTCTGCAGAATAACCGTAGGCACCGTGTATCTGCAGAGCTTCCATGCAATTTTCCACATAACTTTCACTGACAAATAGTTTGGCAATTGCAGATTCGACAGGCGCCCGTTGCCCCTGTGCCTTCAACCATGCGACTTTGTAAAGGACAAGTCTTGACAGTTCGAGCCTGACTTGCATGTCTGCGATTTTATGGGATATGGCCTGGTATTTGCCGATAGGCTTTTCGAACTGATGCCTGTCATTCACATAACGGATACATTCTTCAAGATCTCTTCCCATGGCCCCTACGTGGGTAGCAAACAAGCAACTCCTCTCCCATTCCATTTCTGAATTGAAGATGGCGGCACCTGCGCCTTCTTTCCCCAGCCTGTTCTCTTCCGGGACTTCGCAATCCTGGAGAATAACCTCTCCGAGCGGGCAGGTCTTCAACCCCATCATATCAAGGGGTTTTCCTACCGAAAATCCGGGGAAGCCTTTTTCAACGATAAAGGTCGAGATCCCGGCAAAACCTTTTTTTGCATCCGTGACCGCAAACACCAAAAGGATGTCTGCTATAGGCGCATTTGTAATAAACATCTTTGTCCCGTTGATAATATATCGATCACCTTTTTTTTCGGCTTTGCACTTCATGCTGAATGCATCGGAACCGGAATCCGGCTCCGTCATGGCATGACCCCCCTTGAGCGAACCATTGCAAAGACCCGGCAAATATTTTTTCTTTTGATAATCGGTGCCGAATTTAAGTATCGGGGACTCGCAAGTCCAGATATGTGAGTTGATGGCAAACAAAAGACCGCTGTCCCTGCAGCCATAGCCAAGTCCTTCCATGGTGGCAACGCATGTCAAAATGTCCACGCCGAGACCACCGTACTCTTCCGGTATGGGAAGTCTCTGTATTCCAAATTCGGCGCACTTTTCCCAGCCATCCTGGTTGAATTCACAGTTCCTTTCGCGTTCTTTGGCACCTTTATTGAGTGCCTTCTCCGCAAATTCGATGGCCGAGTTTTTAAAGGTCAGCTGGTCTTCAGTGAATGAAAAATCCATGGTCTTTTTATCCTATTTTCAGGTTCATCCGGGAATTCCGGGGAAGGCCGCCTGCCGCGACTTCGTCCGTTCGTTCGGTCGCCGCAGCTGCGGACCTTGCACCGTCTCCAATGTAATTGCCTGAATATTCGTTTGCTGACGAAGCTGCTTCTTTCAATCTCGGGCGGGTGTCCGCTTGCCGCTTCGGCTCTGTCATTCACTCCCGAAGCCACGGCAGCCGTCACCGGAAATGTCGGAAGAACCTTTTTTTACCGAGGCCATTCCTGAAAGTGCATAAATAAGCGCCCATGAAGCCAGATGTGAAGAAAAACCATGGGGGTCCTGATTTGGATAAACTTCAACATAATCGAGGCCTGCTATGCCGGATGCTCCGATCCTCTGCAGGGAAGGAAGCAGTTCGTGAGGCATCAGGCCGTTGAAATCGGCCGGTCCCCCCGGATTGAAGCCCGCATCTATGCAATCGCTGCATATGGTAACGAGGACATATTTCGTATCCTGATGAGCAATGTCGATCGCCTCGCTGATAACGTCATCGATACCGCGCTTTCTGATTTCATTGATGGCAAAAATTCTTGCCCCCATGCTTTGGGCATACGCAAACTGTGAAGACGAGTTTCTCGGCCCCCTGATCCCTATATGTACTATGCTCCTGGTTCTTACCTTTTCAATTTGGGCAATCCTGTGAATCGGACCGCACCGCGGGAATTTATCTCCACCAAAAGCCCTTGAATTATCTAAGTGAGCGTCAAAGTGGATCACGCCGATATTCCCGTCGATATTGTCGCTCAAGGCCCTGATTATCTCGGGGGTGAAGGAATGATCGCCACCCAGTACGAAAGGAATACTATGGTTTTCATATACTTTCCCCATCGTCTCATACACGTTTTTCATGGTGGCCAGTTCATCGTTCGGATTTACCGGAACATCCCCGATGTCCCCTATTTTCAGATAATCGAAAAGATCCAGTTCATATTCCGGCAAAAATCCCCCATATCGTGCAGAAGCATGCCTTATCGTTTTCGGAGACAGTTCACAACCGCTGAAGGTGCCCCACGTCACCGTTCCTTCCCAAGGCACACCGGCAACTATGACGTCATACCCATTTACAAGCGCTTTCGAATCGAGCACCGTCGTTCCCAGAAATGAGGGAGTATCCCCGTACACCTTCGGCAGGGAAGCCTTTCTGTCAGCTACCATAGGAATATCTTTGGGTGTCATTATTTCCTCCTTTCGACAATGAGGCCATGGCTTGTACTACAAACTCAAACTGCCTGGTTCTGCATTTGCTGTTCGACAAGCTTGACCATGCTATTAAGGCATTGAAAGTTCTCGGGGATTATCTCCTCGTCAATTATCTTTATGTCGAAGGTCTTCTCCATAAAAGCTATCAACTTCATGAGTCCCAGCGAATCGATAATCCCCTGTTCGAGAAGATCTTCATCAGGTTCCAGCGACGTTTTACCAAGACCGACGGCAATTTCGGCAAGCAAAACTTTTTCAAGTTCCTCTAAAATCCTCATCTGAATACCCTCCTCTTTAATCGGATTCGATAACCTACACACCTTCGGGAAATATCCCGAATGCTTCAATATGTTGGCCGGGACGCCATGCCCCTCGTACCATAAGATTGTCCAGGCAATAGACTTTAAAACCGAATCCCATAAGTGTCTTGACGAGCAGATAATCCCTGGCCATAACACGCGTTTGACAGTCTCGTTCTTTGAAAACTGCTGATGCATGTTGAAACAGGCACCCCGCTTCCTCTTCTCCTTCGGCGAGCAAGGGACCAAGCTGCACCGATCCTGAACCGGGAAGACACGCCAGAAATCCACGAATCTGCGATTGATCTCGATAAACAAAAACCTTGCCCCACTTGACATAATATGCGAGGTCTTTTCGGCGATCCGACTTGCTTCTTGGACTATCGTACGTATGAACAGCATCAAGATCCTTTGCCGTTAATTCGGTTACATTGCTGCATGGATCCAACCGCTGCCCCGCTCCTCCATCCAGAAATAAATCCAGCAGGCTTGCCACCGGCAAAAAATTGAACGAATAAAACAAAGAAAAGGATGCAGGATTGAACGCCTCCTGGATCAGTCTGAGACTTTGCAGGTTTTCCGCTCTTTTTAGAAGAGCATCCATCAACTGACTGCCGATACGATAACCTTGAAAATATGGATTAACGACAACAGGCCCAACGCCTCCAAGATTGCCCCTTGGATTCAGGCAACATATTCCCGCAATACGGTTTTCCACCTCGGCAATCAGAAGTTCATTCGAACCATAGTGCAGCATGGACCAAGCCCAGGACTTTCCCGTCTCTACCCGTTGCATTTTCCGGGCATACCCGTGTTTCGCTGCACCGGCATTGAATGATTCGTAAAGAATTTCCCCCACCCGGTCCGTATCAGCTTGAGTCATATTCCGTATTTGGGCTTTCACCTTAACCTCCCTACGGCCGCAAATTGATTGTCGTCAGTACTACTTACTTCCCGCTTTCTTGCGACCCGGTGCCCATCCCGGGGTTATGCGATTTCACAGACCACGTCAGCCATGTACTCAGTTCATTACTGGGTTTAGGCAGTAATTCAGCCGCTCTATTGATGTATACCCCCTTTTCCCGGGTATCCGCAGTTATTGAAACGCCGGCGCCGATTATACATTCTCTGGCAACAATGACCCCTCCATCCCTGATGGTCGAGTTAGCCCCGATCAAGCAATACGGCTCTATGGTAGCGGAACCTAAAATAACCGCATGAGGGGCGACGAAACAGTGGTCCTTGATGACGGAGTGATGCCCGATCAGGCTGCCGGCCCCTATGAATACGTTATTCCCGATCTCGGCAAAAGGACAAATGACACTATTCTCGGCGATGTAACAATTATCACCGATGACCAACCCGGGCCAGGTAACGGCCTTCGGATTGACGTAACTTATCAACTCATATCCCTTTGCTTTCGCCTGATCATATTTTTCCGCCCGTAACCTGTTCAGCTTTCTGTAGCTGATGAGAAGAGACATCTTGTACTCGTTTGGTGGATATATTGATTCGATATTCTCGAAAGGGACAACCGGTAGTCCCAAAAGCCTGTCTTCTTTGATGTATGCCCGGTCTACGGTGAACGCAGCAACCTCATACGGGGAACTGTGGGTCAGATAGATGTAATTCATTTCCGCCTCTTGACCATTGCCAAATATAATTACTCTATCCATGGTAATCCCTTCCTCCGACTGCGAAAGTTCTACGCGAACTCTCCTTTTCGATAGGCCGGAAAATAATCGGTAGTTGTCATACCCTTGGCTTTTACGATCTGCGCATATCGTTCAGGGTCGAAGATCCGGCCGCAAAAATAGGCAGTCCGTGTCCCGGTTGACCAGCCGCGCTTGAATCGGGTCAGGCCATCAGTACCATCGCCACCGATGCCGGCGCCGGCCCCGAGTTCCAGCCACCGCAGACCGTTGTCGGCAAAATACTTCAAGGCGAAAGAGAACAGTGCAAACGATGCATGCAATTCGAGTCCACGGGGACTGGTGCTGCCCAAATGGTAATAAGCCACATCGCCATGCACATACCACAACAGCATCCCAAGGGTCTTATCATCAGATACCGCCCGGAACATTACCAACCCGGGCACGGACAACTGTTTGGCGAATGATTCTTTTGAGAATGCCGTTATCCCTTTGATACCGTGTCTCAGAATCAATTCCTGATAAAGCGCTGCCCATTCATCTATAAAGTCGATTGGCTCCTCGCACAGCTCTACGGTTACATGTTGAAGGCTTTTTCGTATATACCGTCGATGATGTTCTGATACATGGTTATCCGTCTGCTGATTGAGATCGACTACGAAATGCTCCTTAAACGGAACGACATGCTCAAAGCATCGATTCAAATAGTCTCTGTCATACTCACCAAAGGGGTCTGTCACCAGCGCCAGACTTACCAGCTCGATTTCGAGAGTTTCCAGATCCGAATGAAGCTGATACCAATCCTGACAGACAAACAGAGGGTAACAGCACATTGCATCGCGGTCGGTTAAACCCGGTATGGGGCGCTCCAACACCCACCCCTTGCATCGAAGGAGTTCTCGTGGTGTGCCGAATTCCGACAACGATTCTGCGTAGCAGGGATGCATGTATCCGGTCACTCTCTCAACTCCCCTCGCAATAGTCATAAGCTATCCAATGCGATTACGACGATGCTTTTAATCGCTGAATCCACCAAGGTATTCCATTTTCCATTCCAGCACGGGTTGCACAACGCCCGGCTCTTTGCCGTACCAGACGCCCTGTCTTTCTCTCACATCGAATATGTCGAACGACACCCGGCTTTCATGGCTGTAGATGACGGAGCTTCCATCTTTTACAACCAGCACGACAAACCGGTGTGAACCGCTATTCAGCAAGTCGCCGGGGAAATAGCATACGTTGCGATACAAACCGGTTGCCAAGGGACGATTGTTCAGGTTGCACGTAGTAAACGCAATGATCCCTTCTGCGGTATAAAGGTGCAGGGTTGTATGCAAATGCGTATCGGCTGCCAGATTCCAGTATTCCACTTCCACCTGAAACGGCGTCTGCATCGTCAGGGGGTCCGACAGGCAGCCGTCCTGACGCCGCAATCGCACCCGGTGGAGCCGCACCATATCGTTACCGGGTGCATCATTTACGTCATTCCAAACCTCTTCGGACAAATCCATGCCCTTCACTGATGTTGCCAGATACCTTGTCACAATCTGTGCAGTTGGTCCGTCTTCGACGATCTTGCCGCCGTTCACCCATATCACCCGCTTGCACAGGCTATTTACGGCAGTCATATTGTGACTTATCAATAGCACCGTCCGCCCGTCCCTTGCGGCATCACCTATCTTATCCAGACACTTTTTCTGGAAAGCGGCGTCACCTACTGACAGGACTTCATCCACCAGGAGGATCTCCGGCTCAAGATGAGCAGCCACAGCGAAGCCCAAGCGCACATACATGCCACTGGAGTAACGCTTCACGGGCATGTCGAGAAACTCACCGACCTCGGCAAACTCGACTATTGCGTCGAAACGGCGGCGAATTTCCTCCTTCTTCATACCTATGATGGCGCCGTTAAGGTAAATATTTTCCCTGCCGGTCAGTTCAGGGTGGAAGCCGGTGCCCACTTCCAGCAGGGAACCGACTCGTCCGAAAATCTCGGCCCGGCCGTCAGTAGGCACCGTAATCCGGGAAATTACTTTTAATAGCGTGCTTTTTCCGGCTCCATTCTGCCCGATGATACCGACAATCTCACCCTGCCTGACCTCAAAGGAAACATCTTTCAAAGCCCAGAATGTTCTCTCAGCCAGATGGGATCGACCCTTGCGGAGAAAGACAGACTTCAGGCCATCAGCAAGCTGATCACATAGGGTATCGTAACGATATTTCGCCGTTGCGATATTGTATCGTTTGGACAGGTTTTCGGCTCGAATCGTAATATCGCTCATAAAGTATTCCCGGAACAGCTGCGCCTTTCAGGGCAGAAACTAAGGGACTTGGTAATTATCAATATACCACGTAGGGGCGACAGCACGGCTTCATCGTGCTTCGCCCTTGTTCGCAACGCCAACAAAGGCGGGCGAAGCTTCGCCCCTACAATCAAAAACGGTATATCAGGAAATTCTATGTCCCTAAATAACATCAGCAAAAGTCTGCTCCATCCGTTTAAAGTAAACAATTCCACCTGCCAATAACGCCAATACGACGGATGAGCTCACTGCCATCAACATAAAATCCGGGCTTTCCTTTCCCAGGAGAGCCCAACGAAAACCTTCTATCACCCCGACCATCGGGTTCAGACTGTAGAGCAGTCTCCACTTCACCGGAACCATGCTTACAGGGTATGCTACAGGTGATGCGTACATCCAGACCTGGCTTAAGAACAGGATAATATTGCCCACATCCCGATATCTCACGTTAAGTGCAGAGGTCCAAAGTCCCACGGCCAGAGCTGTCATTATTGCAAGGCCCAGAAAAAGAGGCAGAGCCAACAGACCCCACGTGGGCGCAATGTTGAACCAAGCCATCAGAACCAGGAGAACCAGGAACGAGAAGAATAAATCGACCACGGGTGAAACCGAAGCGGCCAGGGGAATCAATAATCGAGGGAAATATATTTTCGTAACCAGGTTGGAGCTGTTGACAACGCTGCTTGAGCTCTTTGCCAAAGCTTGAGAAAAGTATGACCATGGAAGCAAAGCGCTGAAAGCGAAAACAGGATATGGTATCCCATCCGAGGGAATCTTGGCGAAGTTGCCGAAAATCAGGGTAAATATCAACATGGTGATCAGAGGCTGCAAGATCACCCAAGCGGCTCCAAGCGCCGTCTGCTTATAACGTACTATCACATCCCGCCAAACCAGGAAGTAAAGCATTTCACGATATTGCCAGACACTTGTCAGATCAAGCTGAAACAGTCCCTTGCGAGGCTGGATTACCACTGAAGGCTTTCTTGATGTATTTCCTGCCGCTAAGTCCATATTGCGCACCATTTATTCGATGGAATCCCATATTGGACAGCAATTGGATTTCAACTTCATACGCGTTCACTCTGCCGGACGAAATCGATTCGGCCAAATTCATCGGTTTCACGTATCGTTCATCGAGTCGTTTCTGCCCTTACATTGACAATTCATCTGATGTTCTTTCAATTCTGTTGCCGCTCAAGTTCCATACGTCCTGGATGGCATGGAATTTCAGGCTGTTTAATAGATATTTGATTTTCGATTCCATCTTATCCAGATTCAGATAATGTCTGAAACGAGATTTTAATCCGGCACGAATGCGGGGCTGGTCCGGATCGATTTCCCATGGATGGAAATAGACTACTGTCGGCTGACTTTCGCAGGTATTGATATAGTTTATGGCTCGCCCTACCAGTGGAGCAGGGAAAAGTCTCAGGTATCCGCCGCCGGCAATCGGCAGCCGATATTGCCACCATCCTATCCGCAGGGGAAAGGTGGAGATTGGGAATTCTTTTATTTTCCCCGCCCGAGTCTCGATTTCATGGGGGAATCGTTCCCCCCCCGGAATCCCGTATATGTCATGGACAATGGGAAAGATGCTGGAATCATAAGTAAAACCTTCCTCGACCAGAATATCGAGTGCCCATAACGACTTTCCGGTAATGGAATAGCTCGGAGCACGGTAGCCGCAGACCGGAACACCGGTAATATCTTCGAGGAGCCCCTTAGCCCTGCGAACGTCCTTGCGAAACCTCTCAGGGCCGATAGCGTATACCAGCTCATGGCAATAACCGTGGCAGGCGATCTCGTGCCCCCGTTGCATGATTTCCCGTACCAATCCAGGAACACGCTGCGCTACCCAGCCAAGAACGAAAAAGGTGGCCTTCACTGAAAATTCTTCCAGCAGGTCAAGAATCCGATGGGTATTTGCCACCACCCGCAGGGGAAAGCAGTCCCAATCCTCGATTTTCACGTAACGTTCAAATGCCGTCACATGAAAGTAATCTTCGACATCAATGGTAAGGGCGTTGTACATGAAGACCCCGGATTTCGAGTACGAATATCAACCAGTATCCCATTTTGTTAAAATGTTTTTCTGAGTTCCAGTATCACCCTGTTTATCTGCTTGTTGTCGGTGACAATCACCGGTGAATAGTAGTCGATGTACCTGTAATAAAGAGAACAGGTTAAGTCCTTGACAAATGAATAACTAAGCCCGGTATCAACAAAAAACCTGCGGGTATAACTGCCTGTATCCTTGTGATCATATTTAGAAGCCTCAAAACTGAGATTGGCCACAAGAGCGTTCATTAGTTCATATCTGCCTCTCGTGCCGGCCGTTGAACTCTTCGTCTGCAATCTGTCAATTTCCGTATCAACAAATTCAGCGTATGAAAGAAAAATCCCGACCTTTCCTCTTTTAAAATCCCTGTCGACGGCGCCCGAATAGCTTGTTTCCTGAGTAGTTCTTCTGAGCGGATCCTCATAATATCTGACGCTGGCATTGATCGTGGCGGTAACGCTGCCAAATTGGTGTTTGATACCTGCATTCCAGAATGGAGCAATAAAGGTGCTGTCTTTACTGTATTTAATCCATGTCCCTCCGCCCTGCCCGAATAAAAAGGAAATATCCGCATACTCATAGCGAAACCCCAGATATACGTCATGCTTGCTATAATCATCTACTGGTGCAATATCTCTGGTAAAAGTATAGCCGCCTGTGACATTGATTTTAGGCGAAACATTATAAGTTCCCTCAGCGAAACCGATATGGTCGGTTCTATCAAAAGCAGCCGGGCTTTTGTACCAGGTATTCACATAGCGATAACCAAACCTCAAATTTGTCTGCGTTGTAGGTCTGATGACGAAAAAAGGTGACGCGGTCACTATGTTCTGATCCGACTGATCGACAAAAAGACTTTCCCTGGTGACGTCCCTGGTTATATCCAGCGAAACCCGCTGATAATTATCAGTGACATCGAGAAAAAAGAAATTGTCGATAAGAGAGATATGCCCTCTCGTATTCAGGTAATGGGTGTTGTCGTCACTCCGGGTTTGACGTATATAATAGCGATAGTCAAAGTTATACCCCAAATCCAATTCCAATACCGGCGCCCTGTATTTCAAATCTATACCGGGTATGGCTCGTGTTATAAAATCGCTCCTTTTATTAACCCCGGTCTCAAAAACATTGTCGGTAAATTCCTCACTGATGGCAATGCTTGGTCTGATTGCAAATTCAGCTGCTTCAGCACTGGCAATAAACATCAGAACTGCAACTGAAACAAAAAAGGAGCAGCAAACAAACTGTGTTTTTAATTTAAATTTAGTAAATTTCATGGAAAGTCAATTGCTTCATTGTTTTACCTGTCTAATGGTGTAATCATTCATTCCGCTGACACTATGTAATGTACTAACTACCAAATATTCTCCTGATCAGACTTATTTTATTGGGGTTTTCGTCATCTTTGGGAAGACCGCCATGAACAGGCTTTACAATAGATGTATCCATCTTTTTCTTTAATTCTCCGATGGAGCGGTCAGTTTCTTCGCGATAGCTCTTTATGAAATTCTGTATTGAGTTAATTTTATTACCGATATCAGTCAATATATTCGAGTTGATTTTTGTTGATTCTTTTTCCAGCAATTCAAGACGTGTTCTTACATCAATCAACACCGGGACAAGTTCCGTATCATTAACGCTTGTTGGCGTGGCTGACATGTAATCAGCAGGATTAGCCACCGACTTGACATTTTCAATCTTCGACTCCCAGTACTGGTTTTCAAAATCAAGGTCAACTATAATGTCATGAACCATATCTCCATCAAGTCGTTTTGTCTCCTCTGCACACGCTGAAAGCATGAGAAAATCACAGATTATGTTAATCAGCCTGGGAACGCCTCTGCTGTATTTGTAGATGAGATGCAGCGCCTCTGAGTCGAAGACCACCGCAGAGCGGTCTCCGGCAATTTCCAGCCTGTGAAGGATGTATTCTTCGATCTCGGTGGAGGATAATGGCTGCAAATGACAGTTGATGCTGAGCCTTTGGCGCAATTGACGCATCCCGGGCTGCTTAAGGGTCTCCCTCAATTCAGGTTGTCCGACCAGAATGATTTGCAAAAGTTTGGCATTATCGGTTTCAAGATTGGAAAGCATTCTGACTTCTTCCAGCAGCTTGGAATTTAGATTTTGCGCCTCATCGATTATAAGCGTTGGCTGGTTCCCCTTCGCATACTGACTAATCAGAAAAGCATTCAAGTCCCGCAGTAATTCAATTTTGTCCTTTCCCTGCACCGGCAACCCGAAATCATCGTTAATCATGGAGATAAGCTGATCAGAGTTGACCCTGGTATTGAAGATCTTGGCAAGAATAACCTTATCGTGTTTTTTATTGATTACGTCCCTGATAATTGTTGTTTTACCGGAACCAACATCACCCGTAAGGAGAATAAATCCTGCCCTCTCTTTTATGCCGTAGTCCAGATATGACAAAACACGTTTGTGAGATTTACTCAGATAAATAAATTCAGGGTTAGGCAATAGATCAAACGGTTTTTTTGTCAGATTAAAATATGATTCGTACATGATGTCCCCGACATAAATACTATTGGGATATGCTTTGTATTGAACTTTGCCTTATTTCTGTGCTGTTAATCTGACAAAATCAAACGGATATCTGATCTTCATATCGACTACCATTTTTCAGCATCATATCGGTAATAATAATTATAACGATCGTTGAAGCCGTCGATACTGGCCTCATTGTAAACTATTCCCAAAAGGTTGGTTCCCTTCAGTGCTGCTATTGCGTCACTCACATCATTCAAGGATGCAGCGCCTTCCTTGACAACAAATACGATCCCATCGATAAGGGTGCTGATGGATCTGGTTTCAGCAAAAGGGAGAACAGGCGGCGTATCAATAATAATATACCGGTCCGGATAGCGATGCTTCAGCTCTTTGACAAGTTCTTTCATCCGCAGGGACGAAAAGAGTTCCGCCGGATTACGAATCGTCTTTCCATGCAGCAGTACTGACAACTTGCCTATGCCGGTATTTACTATTGCTTCCCCGACATCAACGCCGTCCAGAAGACATTCGGCCAGGCCAACTTTTGGATCGAGTCCAATGTATTGATGAATCGATGGTTTCCTCAGGTCCGCGTCCACCAGCAACACAGTGTGATCGTATTCCTGCGCCAGACTGACTGCAAGATTGAGGGCGGTCAGACTTTTCCCTTCACTACCCACAGAACTGGTAACCATCAGCGTATTCTGGAAATGTTCTCCCTTGGTGAGCTTGACAAGAATTGATTTAAGCTTCCTGTACTCCTCCGCAGCCGGGGTGTGAGGATCGTTAACCGTAACAATAAATGGATTTTCAATTTTTGCAGCTGCAGGTGACGACGGCAGCGGTGGAACATGAACTGCTGTAGCAACAGTTTTCCCGACCGTTACGTTGCTTCTTTCGCTGCTGCGCAACCTCGCCGCTTTTTCAAGTGCTTCTTCAATTCTACTCATGACATCCTCTCAATACTTGGGCAATGGCAACACATTGGAGTCGGAAGATATTTAATTGCCGCCATGATATTTAATTTGACTCATAAGATCAGGCAGATACTGTTTAATCTCAATAGAATCAATGAAAGTATTGGATAATGAGCTGTTTAATACCTCTAACAGCAAGACTGTGAGGATGAGGGAAAAATAGACACTCGCAATCACGTACAGCTTCACATTCTTTTTTTTCTGCAACAGGAGCTCAACCGGGTTCTGCATTTTGGGAATGATTGCAAGAATCGGTAGACCAAAGGATTTGAGGGCGTCCACGTTTTTTACCGATTGATCGAGATAATCCAAAAGCATCAGGAGACAGAATGCGATGACCAGTCCTGCACCTATCCCCATGAGGATGATATTGACCCTGTTCGGGCTGACCGGATTAATCGGCATAATAGCAGGGTCAACGATTCTAAAGGTTGTAGCCTTGTCCTGGACTTCCATCTGCTTGGAAACCTCAGATTGGCCATGCCTGGTGACAAGCTGTTCGTAAAGGTTTTTTTGATTGTTCTTATCTCTTTCCAGTTGTTCTAATGTCGCCTTTGCCACAGGGATGTTGTGCAACAGCGAACGGGTGGACGAGATAATAACATACTGATTTGCTTCAGCCGCCTTCAGCGCCTTCAATTCGGCTTCAACCCTGTCTAAATCAGGAGTTTCGGCAGGAGACATATCGAAACCCGTGTTTCTGTTGCGTAACTGCTCTTTTACCGCCTGTAACTCGGTTTTCACCCTGATTACTTCGGGGTAACTCTCTGTGTACTCGACAAGCATTTCATCCAGCTTTTTTTGTAATGACAGCATTTTTTGTTGCAGAGGATTGTTTTTTTTGATCTGAATACGTAATGATTCAAGCTGTGCCCGCTTTAACCGCATGTCGTCGATTTTTTGCTGAGCATCATTGATCTCTTTCTGAAGGGTCGCCGGATCAGTTGCAATGACACCCATCTTGCCTATCTTGAAGTTATTTACTTCCGCCTCGGCTTTGTCCATTTTCTCCTTATACACTTCAATCTGTTCAGATAGAAATTTTGTCGCACCATAGGATTCTTCCCTTTTTGAAGAAACATTTTCTTCGATGTAACGTCTGACAAGGGTATTAACATAGTCACGCGCCAGTCGCGGATTTTCATTGGTAAATGAGATTATGAAGAAATTCTCGTCATTTTTTAGTTTTATAACTGTATTTTTTTGAAACTTGGCAACCAACTCTTCCAGTTGTGCATCATTCTGCTTGTTGACATTCAGATCAAGATCGTCAATAACCTTGAGCAAAAGCGTGCGGCTGGTTATTGCATAGTTCAGGACTTTTATTTTTTCGTCCATTGATGGTGTTATTGCAATCCCTTTAACAAGATCACTGATTACGCTTTTTTCTATAAAAACAGTACTTTTGGCCTCGTATTTTCTTGGCAAAAAATAACTTACAATTGTAATTACTGTCATAATTGCAAGTGCTGTTATTATGAATAGCTTCTTTTTTTTATCAATCAACATCAAGTATTTTTTATAATCCAACTCATTTGTAGTTGACATAACAACTCCGCTCGAAATTGCACTATTATTACTGAAATAAGTTAAAACATTCCTTCTTTAACAACAACGTAATCACCTGGCTTCAATTTGACATTCTGCTCCAGATCACCGTCATTAATCAGATCTTTTGCCTTTATCGAAATGGATATTTCCTTTTTGCCATCCTTGCGAAGAATTTCGGTGTCGTTCTGTTTAGCGAATTTAGTGAACCCCCCGGACTCAAGAACTGCCTCCATAATAGTCATGCCTTCACGGTACTCGATGACCTTCGGGGTATTGACCGCGCCGAGAACATAAATGTTTTTTTCCAGTAGTTGCGGGATAAAGATGGCATCATTTGTTTCAATGACAATATCTTCGCTAACATCTCCATCAACGAACAACTTGTAAAAATCTTGTTTGAGTTTTTTGCCATTTCTGAGGATATATGCCTTTTTGTAATCCGCAACTTTGGCGCCGGCTCCAGCCGAAGTATTGCGGTTGGCAGCGCCACTGACTGTAGAATTGCCGATAACACACAGGAGTTGGAGAAGTGTCGTGCGCCGATTAAGATCATATACTCCGGAATTGACGCCGCCACCAAAAACATAGACTTTACTGTTGGTAATCTCGCGGACCGACACCGTCACAATAGGATTTTTTACCAGCTCCTTGAACTTCGCGCCTAACGTTGCCTGCAGTTCTAACGGTGTAACGCCGGTTGCCTTTACATCACCCAGCCCGGGGATGGTTATTTTACCGTCCGGCCGTACCCTCACCGTCACATTAAGTTCTTTGACCCCCCATACGGAAATGTCCAAACCATCACCTTCGCCGATAATGTAATCTCCGGCAATGGCAATGTAAGGAATCAGCAATGCTAAACAGAGCGTAATCAATTTCAGTTTCATACATTTTCCCCCTCTTACCTGCCCCCCCGCCTGAACAAAACCACTTTTACCGTTTCAAGAACAATCATCAAATCAAAAGCCATGCTGAGGTTTTTTATGTAATAGAGATCATAACGAAGCTTCTCTATGGCGTCTTCAACCGAGGCCCCGTATGGATATTGTACCTGTGCCCAGCCGGTTACCCCAGGTTTGACGCAATGCCGTTCCGAATAGAATGGAATGATCTCTTTCAATTTATTTACAAACTCCGGGCGCTCCGGCCTCGGCCCAACAAGGCTCATGTCACCCGCAAGGATATTGAACAGTTGAGGAATTTCATCTATCCGGCTCTTGCGTAAGATTTCACCTAAACGTGTCACCCGGGGGTCATGTTCCTTGGCCCAGACAGCCCCGGTATCCTTCTCCGCATCCACCCCCATGGTCCTGAACTTGTAAAGGGTAAACTTCTTTTCCTTTTCTCCGACCCGATCCTGTCTGAACAGGATCGGCCCTTGCGAATCCAGCTTTATGAGCAAGGCAATAATCGGAAAGAACGGCAAAAACAGCAGCAACAAAACGATAGCGCTGATCAAATCGATCATCCGCTTAAAATACCGGAGCAGAGCGGTTACCCTGAAACCATGTGAAAAAATAAACCAGCTTGGAGTAATGTTTTCGATAAGAAGCTTGCCGGTCACTTGCTCATAGAAGGTTGGCGCATCAACGACTTCGACTCCGCTAAGCTTGCAGCTCAACACGTCCTGTAACGGGAAAATTCCCCTCCGTTCCGACAACGACACGACAATCTTATGCGCCCTTGCACGCATCACCGTCTCATAGAGCCTTTCTTCATTCCCTACTATGTTTTGTGGAGGGACATCCAGAGGCTCGCTGGCGCAGTTGACATAACCGGACAGCACATAGTTCTGGTTGCCCGCAGCTATAAGGTTCCCTATCTGCTGCGCCAGCGGACCGGTACCCAAAACAAGGACCCTTCTGGAGAAACCTGAAAACCTTGAACTGATGTAACAGAGATAATGCCAGGCTAACTGGAGAGTGCCGAAAATAAAGAGAGAAAATATCAGCACCATCCCGTCGTACACGAAAAGTGGCGCCATAAAATAGAAACATGATAGGATGAACAACGAAATAAGCAGAGAAATGGAAATTCTTGCGGCGCTTTCCTTACCCCCCAAATACCGGTTAAGATTATATATTTCGACAAAGAACGACGAGAAAATCATAATAAAAACAAATATGATCACCCTCACTGTTCCTGTGCGCGTAAGGTCACCCGGAGCCGGCAGTTCGCCAAAGCGGATTAAAAAGGCTGTAAGCAGCGCAAATATTGCCACCACTATGTCGCCTGTTAAGAGCAGTAAAATTCTCTTGCTCATCTGTAATCCCTTTTTTCCGCCGGCCCGGTTCTACCGGCAGCAGCCATTTCCTGATTTTCCTCAAAAAACCCATCCTAACCCCGATGAACGGGATAAGTCCCTTCACGAAAAATTCTTCGCAAAAAACATGCAAATAATTTTTCTACGGGACTAATGCAGAGTCTGTTGCTGCTTTGTCTTTGACTGATCGCCGTTTGCCTTGAAAGCCGCTAAAAGATGATTCCGAACGTTCGCATCAGCTGGGAGAAGGCGGGCCGCCCTCTCCAGAAGTTTAAGCGCCTCGGCATTACGACCATTTTTCAAAAGAACATAACCCAACGTATCCATTATGGCCGGATTCCCGGAATCCAGTTTGAAAGCCGTCACCGCCAACCTGACTGCATCCTGTTTACTGCCGTAGCCGTCAGCATACAAATAGGCAAGATTATTCAGGGCCGGAACAAAGTCTTCCGATTTTTCCAGTGCTTCGCGGTATTTTTTTATCGCTTCTCTCTTATTGCCTGCTGCATCCAAAAGCGCTCCCTGTGCAAAATACGCCGGAGCAAAATCCGGTTTTTTGCTTACAGCCTCTTCAAAAGCCTTCATTGCCGAGTTATTATCTCCTTTTTTGGCATAAAGGTTTCCCAGCATCAGGATCGCCTGAACGTTTTTCCCGTCGCCCCGAAGACCATTCTTCACCTCATCCAGGGCGTGATCCACGTTATTCTGTCTTTCATAAACAGAAGCGAGCACCATGTACCCGTAAGCCGAGTTCGGCTTGATTGTTATAAAACGTCGGGCCTGCGCAACGGCTTTCGAGAAATCCTTCATCACCACGCAGGTATCGATTTTTAAACGAAAACCAAGATCGGGAGAAATAGCCTCGATATCATCGAAAACCTTTATGGCATCTTTATATTTTTTCTCCTGAAGATAGATCCGCCCTTTCAGTTCAAGTGCGGCTGTATTGCGCGGAATGGTCTTTATCGCTTCATTAAGCACAGTGAGGGCGTTGCCGTTCTCGTTTTTCTTCAAGTGAAAATTTGCCAGGGCAAGAAAGGCGACGGGAGCTTTAGTTTCCTTTGCTTTTTTATAGAAAGCGAGGGATTCATTCTCACGTCCTTTCATATCAAAAAGCGCCGCCGTGCACATCAATGCCTTGACATTGGCAGGGTCATGCTGCAGCACCGTCCGATATTCATTAAGCGCCTTTTCATATTCGCCTACTGCTGCAAAATAGGTTGCCAGGTTGAAATAGGTAGCATATAAGTTCGGGTCCGTCTGCTTTGCCTTTTGCAGTAATTTCAATCCATCGTCCGGTTTTCTCTCGGTAAACTTGATTGACGCCATCGTGTTGTAAAGAACAGCGTCGCTCTTTGTTCCACCGAGACCTTCACTTATTGCGGATAACGCTTTTGTAAAGTCGTTCTGGCGCAGATAATAAGAAGAGAGTATCAAGCGGGTATTCAGGATTTCCGGTGCTACCTGAACCGCTGTCCTCAGGTCGGTTTCGGCTTCCTTTGTTCTCCCTTTGCTTAGATGAAATATTCCTTTTTTTAGATGGGCATCGATGATCTTCGGATCAAGTTCCGTAGTCCTGCTGAACTCTTTCATTCCCTCTTCACTCATACCCTTTGCCATATAGGCGCTGCCGAGGATGTTGTGGGCAAGGGCATGCCTGTCATCAAGCTGCAGGATCTTGCCGATTTCGCTGATTGAATCGTCAATTCGCCCTTGTTTGAGAAGGATCACGCCGGTAAGGAGTCTTGCCTGAATAAAGGAGGGATTATAGTCCAGGATTATCCGAAACTGACTGAGCGCGTTTTCAAATTCGCCGCGATTGTAGAGGCTGAGGCCCAGGAAATAATAGGCCTCCATGTTGGGCTGCGTTCTAAGAGAGTTTTGCAGAGCGGCTATCGCTTCTGTATAGTTCTTCTTGTAATAACAAACAAGCCCCTTCAGCCTGTTACCATCAGCCCGGTTCGGATAATTCTGCAAAAGATGAGCAGCCAGCTTTTCAGCCTTGTCGAGTTCCCCTTTATCTATGTATATAAGACCTGATTTGTAAATGGCGCTGGTGTCGAATTTATTGATTTTCAGGATGGTTTGGTATATCTCAAGCGCCCGGTCCTTATTACCGACTGAATTTTCAAGGCCGGCGAGCATGTAATAAGCCCTGCTGCTTTTGGGATCGACTTTAATAATTTCATCAAGCCGTTGCCTGGCGTCCTTTTCTCTGCCGCAGGCAATATATATACCGGCGAGATCAAGTTTAGCGCCGCTTCTTCGTGGGTCCGCCTTCAGCGCTTGAAGCAGGTAATTCTCGGCTTCATCGAGTCTGTTTTTAAGCGCGTACCCTATGCCCATTATCTCTAATGCTTCAGACGACTGTTGATGTGACTTCAAATATTTGCCCATTGCATCAATTGCCAAATCCGGCTTTTTACTGGAATTATAGATCCTTGCCAGATCAAGCATGATCTCGACCCGAGAGGGGTTCTGTCTGAGAACCTTCTGGAATTCCTTTTCAGCCTGCTCATATTTGACGGCAGCCACATACGCTTTTGCCAATTGATAGCGGGCATCAAGATAGTTCTGGTCCTTTTCCAGCGCGTTCTTCAAGAAAACTATGGCACCGTTCGGATTTCCATCATTTATCTGCTTGACGCCTTTTGCGTAAAGTTCCTCCTTGGTTTTACCGCTGCAGCCGGCGATATTAAATAATACAATGGCTATAATGATTACCTTATACAAAGCAATACCCTCCACAAACAATCAATTCTTCATTAATCAGCTATCCGATAACGATTAATAGTAATAACGGTTATCAATCTTCTGATCATGCCTTCGTAGCGCAGCGAATGTATCTGATGATCTATCCGAATAAGCAAGTATGTGTATAGTAAAGCCGATCATCATCCAACAAACGTTTGTTTTGTGTATTTTGTCAATGCAATGACAATTGGTGCGAATTTAACAGCATAATATATTTAACTATGACAGTTTACGTCTCAAGTCATACAGTTTTGTATGGTGCTGAGTAAATGAACCAGATATCGTATTCAACAACTACCCCAAACCACCTATCTAATTAATTATATTTGTTTAATATTTAATATATTTTTACCGCAATATGGCTCTTTGTCAAGACAAGGCAACTGAACCCTAATACGGCATCTGGAGAGGGATCATGAGCCACATGCGCGCTATTTCGTTGCTGCTCTAAGCAAAAAACAAAGTATTAACTGCGGATATTGCCTAAAACAGACGATGGGCTTAAAACGGGCAAAACAGGGCGTTTTGAGCGAATGGGATTCGCATCACGGGGGAGGTAGAAAGGTTTATGTTCACACTTGCAATGTTGGCATTTTAAATTAATTTATTGTTATGGGTGAGATCAATGAACAGGTGGTTTTGACGAATGGCACTTTCCCGAGAATAGCGCCGTACGCTCTATTCATGGCATTTGTGGGTTTGGAACAACTGTTTGTTCATTGGGCAAACAATGGAGGGGGCGACGGTTCAGTGCCGGCAGCGATGTATATATACCCGGCCAAGACAGTTGCCGTTGCTTTGTTACTGGTCACGTTCAAGTCATGTTACACGGAGGTCTGCCTGCGTGACCTTCTGAAATTCAAACATTCGGTTATCAGCATAATTTCGGGCATAGTTGTATTTATTCTCTGGATCAACATGGATTGGAACTTCACATCCCATCCATCGCAACAAGGCTTTAATCCAAGCATCTTGCAAGACGACCGGATGAGAACGAGTATGACATTTGTTCGGATGACCGGTGCAGTGATCATCGTCCCCATTATGGAGGAATTATTCTGGCGCTCATTTCTCATTCGCTACATCATCAACCAGACATATTCCAAGATATCCATTGGTCAATTCACCTGGCCGTCATTCCTGATCACCACAATATTTTTCGGTTTTGAGCACCATCTTTTACTGGCCGGGATCATGGCTGGGGCCGCCTACAATCTTCTTCTGTATTACTCCAAGAGCATCGCCCAGTGCATCCTGGCGCATGCAGTCACAAACCTGGCCCTGGGGATATATGTGATTACGACCGGACAATGGCATTTCTGGTAGGAAATCGGGGATTCTACGAAAGGGGAATCTTGCGGAGTAAGCGTGAAGGAGATCGACTTGTAAAATTTACCTGATTTTCAGGGTTCTACACCGTCTGTACCCTGTTCCAGTCGATAAAGCCAGGCCAGCAGTTCCGCTACGGCTCGATAGAGTTCCGGCGGAATAAAACGATCCTGGTCAACCTGAAGCAATAAATTCATCAGGTCCGGGGATTCGTGCACATAAACGCCGTTTTCCCTGGCAAGGGCAATTATCGCCTCAGCTGTCACGCCGCAACCCTTGGCGATCACCCGTGGCGCATAATCACCGGGATCATACGCCATCGCCACCGCCTTTTTCATGTCATCAGGCCGTTTTGCCATCTTTTACCACCAAATGAGCCAGCTTCATTCCAGCTCCATCCATGGACTGTCGCAACCCCTCGCCATCCCCCTTCAGAAGGGTTGTTGTTTCAACATTCTCAGCTTCTACGACGACGTCCACGCCGTCAGCCGATAAACGCAAGGTAGCGGCAATTGTCCCAAGTCTGGGCAGATGCAGCTTGAGAGATGTTTCCCAAGCTTTCTCTTGCGGCTCACCCCGGGAGCCGTTGACATCCCTTTCTTCAATAGTGATCTCCATTTTCTGGTCAGGCCAAACCTGTCCGTTCCAGACCAGATGGCCGGTGTGAAGAGCTGCCAACTGTTCCCTGATTATGGGAAATGTCTGCGAATCGGCAATAAATTCTGCGCTTGATCGGTTGTGCGCTGATGAAGGCCGGTCGGAGGAAACGGACTCACCTTTAAAAGAGGAGAGCATCATATCGTCATCACTCGACTGATTCTGCCCCGCTTTCAGCGAACCGGCAGCAAGCCGCTTAGAAAGTTTCCCCTGTGGTTCGCGGAGTATGTCCTTAAGCTGTCGTTCACCGATCGCCCATTCGGCAAGATGGGATTCGTAAAATAGCCCGTTAAGGGTCAAGGCTTCTCGCAGCCTGGATGCAAACTGTTCCATATCGGCAGGTGGTCCGTCAAGAACCTTCGACATTGAAAACAGGCGAACAGCAGCATTTTGCTCCACACCTGCATCTCCGACAAGAGAACTCAGCCATTTCCCCATGGCACTGATATTTACGGGTCCATTGCCATTGTCCCCCTTAGCCAGCTCGAAGGTAATGCGGGGCTCTGCGGTGACAACGGTCAGATGCATGGTTTCGCCCGGCTGAACGTTTAAGGGAATCTCCATTTTAAACAGCTCGCCGGCTATGCGTGCCAGGAAAAGATGGTTGGGCAGCTTGGCGACAACCTCCGCCTGTACTTGCTGTCCGGGATTCAACTGCAGTTGGGAGGCTGATTGCTGTTCCGCCTCGATTTTGGGCAAATTGGATGATTTGGCGAACAACTGTAACAGCTGTCTCTGGATTTCATCGTTAATCAGCACACCAGGCTCCTCGTTTTAAATTACACCTGTCATGGTCCTAAGGATTCTGCTCCGTTGCCGATTTTGGACGTTTCCTTGCCCAGCCGCGCACTTCTTCCAGCAATTTGTCCATATAGTAATAAACAACCGGGGTTATGTAGAGGGTGAGAAGCTGGGAGACAACAAGTCCGCCGACAACAGCCAGACCTAAGGGGCGACGTGCCTCGGCACCGGCGCCAAAACCCAAGGCAATAGGAAGGGTGCCCATAAGGGCCGCCATGGTAGTCATCATGATGGGACGGAAACGGATCATGGCACCGTCGTAAATGGCGTCGAGCGGTGCTTTACCCTCTTTCCTTTCCGCCTCCAGGGCGAAGTCGATCATCATGATGGCGTTCTTTTTGACAATGCCTATCAACATGATGATCCCGACAAAGGCGTATATGTTCAGGTCCTTGTGGAACAGCATAAGTGTAACGAGCGCACCAAAACCGGCTGCCGGAAGTCCCGACAGGATGGTGAGCGGGTGAATGAAGCTCTCGTAAAGAATCCCGAGCACGATATAGATGACCAGGATCGCCATGAAAAGAAGGAACCAGAGCCCTTTCAATGATGCCTGGAATGCCTGGGCAGTCCCTTGAAAACTGGTGCTGATGGTCGGCGGCAAGGTCTCATGCGATAACTTTTCCACCAACGGCATGGCATCGCCAAGGGCGACGTCGGGCTTCAGGTTAAAGGAGATGGTGACTGCCGGCAGCTGCCCCAGGTGGTTCACGGTGAGCGGCCCCAGGCTCTTGGTCAGATTGGCCACCGTATTTAGCGGCACCAACCGGCCTGTGGTAGAACGGACGTAAAGCATGGCCAGAGACGACGGGTCCATCTGATACAGGTCATCCAACTCGAGGATGACCTGGTACTGGTTATTGGGGGAATAGATGGTCGATACCTGGCGGGAACCATAGGCGTAATAGAGGGCATCCTCCACCTGCTGCGCCGAAAGTCCGAGTGCTGAAGCCTTGTCCCGGTCGATCTCCACGTTCACTTGCGGGTTCTTGATCTGAAGGTCGCTCGTCACGTCCTGCAACTGGGAAAGCGCACGCATCTTCCCTTCCAGTTCGGCGGCATATTTGTAAAGGTCATCCGTGTCGGGGCTCTGCAAGGTGTACTGGTACTGGCTCTTGGTCAACTGGCCGCCGATTCGAATGGCAGGGAGATTCTGCATGAACATATTGATGCCGGGCACCTTCGACACCTTTGGCCGCAACTCCTGGATGATCTCATCGGCAGAGAGCTTTCGTTGGTCGCGGGCCTTGAGCCGCATGAATATGCGGCCGGTATTATTGGCAACACTCGCCCCCCCGGCCCCGACGGATGACATAAAGGCATCGATATTGGGATCCTGGGCGACAATGGCCGCAAGCTGCTGCTGGTGACGCTTCATGTCCTCAAAGGAGATCCCTTGGGCCGCCTCGGTGAAGGCGAAAATCTGGCCGGTGTCCTCAGTCGGAAGGAACCCCATCGGGATCCTGGTGAACAGCCATCCCGTCACCAGGGTCAGGGCAATAGTGACTGCTATGGTGGTGCGGCGGTGACGAAGCACTACTTGCAGGGTCCGGTCGTAGGTACGGAGCATGCCGTCAAAGAAGCGCTCCATGAACATATAGAGACGGCCATGACGTTCCTTCTGCGGTGGTCGCAGAAAACGGCTGCAGAGCATGGGGGTCAGGGTTAGCGAAACAAAGCCTGATATGAGGATCGCCATGCTGATGGTAACGGCGAATTCGTGCAAAAGCCGCCCCATGATCCCCCCCATGAAGAGGACCGGGATGAATACCGCCACCAGCGACAGGGTCATGGAAAGAATGGTGAAGCCGATCTCGCGCGACCCTTTGAGGGCCGCCTCCATCACCCCTTCCCCATGCTCCATGTGACGGACGATGTTTTCCAGCATGACGATGGCGTCGTCTACGACGAAGCCGACCGAAAGGGTCAACGCCATGAGGGAGATATTATCGATGCTGAAATTCATGACGTACATGGCGGCGAAGGTGCCGATGATGGAGAACGGGAGCGCCAGGCTCGGGATGATGGTGGCCGAGAGGTTGCGGAGAAAGAGGAAGATCACCAGCACGACGAGGCAGATGGTGAGTATCAGGGTGAACTTGACGTCGGCCACTGAATCACGGATAGAAACAGAGCGGTCGTAAAGGATATTCAGGTCCACCGAGGCGGGCATCTGGGAACGAAAGACAGGGAGAAGCTTTTTGATGCTGTCCACCACCTCGATGGTGTTGGTGCCCGGCTGGCGCTGGATGGCGAGAACAACCGCGCGCGTGTTCTTGTACCAGCTCGCCACCTTGTCATTTTCCACGCTGTCGATGACCTGACCCAGTTCCTGAAGGCGCACCGGCGAGCCGTTGCGATAGGCAACGATCAGGGGGCGGTAGGCTGCGGCGTTGTAAAGCTGACCGGTGGCCTGGATGGTGAATGCCTGGAACTTGCCGTCAATAGTACCGGTAGGAAGGTTGACATTGCCATTTGCAAGGGCTTTGGACACCTCGTCAATGCCGATCTGACGTGTAGCAAGGGCTTTGGGGTCGAGTTGTGCACGCACCGCGAATTTTTGCGAGCCGAATACCTGCACCTGGGCAACGCCGCTGATCATCGATATGCGCTGGGCGATAAAGGTGTCAGCGAAGTCGTTGACCGTATAGAGCGGCAGGGTCGGTGAACTGAGGGCAAGATAGATGATCGGCTGATCAGCCGGATTGACCTTCTGAAACGATGGCGGCGCCGGCATATTCTGCGGCAGCTGGCGCGAAGCGCGGGAGATGGCTGCCTGCACGTCCTGGGCAGCGGCATCGATGTTGCGGGAGAGGTTGAATTGAATGGTTATCGAGGTTGTGCCCGTGCCGTTCATGGAGTTCATTGAATCTACGCCGGCAATGGTCGAAAACTGCCGCTCCAGCGGGGTCGCCACCGCCGATGCCATGGTGTCCGGATTGGCACCCGGCAGACTGGCAGTTACCTGTATGGTGGGGAAATCCACGTTGGGCAAATCGCTTACCGGCAGGAGCCGGTAGGCGGAGAGGCCGAAAATTAGAATCGACGCCATGACCAGTGCGGTCATGATCGGCCGTTTGATAAAAAGCTCTGCTATATTCACAGGAAAATCCCCTTAAAATTATGACGGATACACAAAGGAGACACGGGATATGAAGCCCTGATCAACCGGCAGGCTGCGTCTTAACTTTGTTGCCTTGCTCCGGCTGTTTGATTTCTATCTTCACCCCCGGCATCAAACGGAGTTGGCCGTCGATCACTACCGTTTCTCCCGATTGCACCCCTTTCTCAATAACAGTTTCACCGTTGAGGGCGGTTCCGACCGTCACCTGGCGAAGCTCCACGCTCTTATCCGCTTTAACCACGAACACGAATGGCCCCTGCTGGCCGGTCTGAATTGCTTGAGTGGGGACTACCACCGAATCAGGCCTGGTGGTCAGAACCACAATTACATTGACGAATTGCCCCGGCCAAAGACGCCTCTCCGCGTTGACAAAGGTGCCCTTCAACTTGATGGTCCCCGTTGTCGAATCGACCATATTGTCCAGAAAACTTATCGTCCCGGTTTCAGGCGGTCTAACGTCATTGGGGATGGCAGCCGCCACTTTCAGCCTTCCGCCGGCCATGTACTTCTTGATTTCGAGCAGATCATTTTCCGGTACAGAGAAGGTAACATATACCGGATTGATCTGGTTGATGGTGACAAGCACCGGAACATCGTTGGCTTTCACAAGGTTCCCTTGCTGAACCATCAGATTGCCGGTGCGGCCATTAATCGGTGAGCGGATGAAGCAGTAAGCCAATTGGATCTTCGCGCTCTCAACAGCAGCCTGGTCCGATGCCAGCGTTGCAGCAAATGCATCGGCACTGGTTTTGAGCTGGTCGTACTGTTCCCGGGTTACGATGCCGTCCTTCACAAGCCCGCCATAGCGCCGCACCTGTTCATCTGCATTTCTTGCCTGGGCCTGATCCTTTAACAGATTCGCCTGCGCCTGCTTGAGCGCCGTTTCAAAGGGGCGAGGATCAATAGTAATGAGGAGATCCCCCTTCTTCACTTCCTGACCTTCCCTGAAATGGACCCGGGCAATCTGTCCATTGACCTGGGCTTTGATTGAGACGGTGTTGTAAGCTTCCACATTGCCGATAGCCTTCACCTGGACCGGCACATCTTTCTGCACGGCCGTTGACACTTTAACCGGTACCGGTGGCTTCGGCCGGGGCTTTTCCTGCTTCTTCGAACAACCGGGGAGCAAAAACATGATAATCGGCAGCAACAGTGCAAACTTTGCACCCGTCAACGCAATTTTACTGATATGTATGGATAACTGATGAAGACCTGTTGTATAGTTCATAATCGGCTCTCCTGCCGTCGAGTTTATACTTTCTTCATAGCACATCGGGTCTGTTTATTAAAGAATTTCTGCATTAGTCGGATATGCTCAACTTCACAGTTTCCCATCCGGGTTTCCGCATGAAACTATTTGCTAAATATCTTCCCCTGAAATCCGATAAGAAGATTGATAGTCTTGGCAAACGGTCATTACTTACTTCTTCAAGGACGGTGACCATAATGAAACCTCCTCTTCGGGTACTGATTATTGATGATTCGCCAGACGATGCCAGGTTGATCGTTAGAGAACTTCAACATGAATTCGATCCGGTAGTCGATCGGGTTGAAACATCAGAAGAAATGAAGTCGGCTCTTAATGCCGAAAACTGGGACGTTGTCATATCGGACTACGTCATGCCGCAATTTAGCGGCTTGTCCGCACTGAAATTACTGCATCAGCTGAATATCGATTTACCGTTCATAATGGTGTCGGGACAGATGGGTGAAGAAGTGGCCGTTGAATCCATGCGTGCCGGCGCCCGCGACTACCTCATCAAAGACAACCTGACCAGGCTTATCCCCGCAATCAAACGGGAACTTAAAGAAGCATTCGTCCGTAACGAGCGCAGAAAGGCCGAGAAAGCGCTTCATGCCACAGAAGCAAGGTTTCAGAGCCTTGTCGAACAGTCGCTCGTAGGCATCTATCTGCTGCAAGACGGTATTTTTTCCTATGTAAATCCGAAGTTTGCCAGGATTTTCGGATACCAGCAAAACGAGCTTATAGAATCCAAAACTCTTTTGGATCTTGTTGCCGAAAGTGACCGCAACAAGGTTATCGAAAGCTATTTGAATCTGCTGGGGGAAAATGCCCAAAGCCTTCACTTCAATTTCCAGGGAAAGCGCAAATATGCAAAAATCATCGATCTGGAGGCACACGGCGCTAAAACTGAACTGAATGGAAAACCGGCCGTCATCGGAACTTTGCTCGACATTACCGAGCGTAAGCGCGCGGAAGAAGAACTGCGCAAACTTTGGCGAGCGGTAGAGCAAAGTCCGGTTTCAGTCGTGATTACAGACACAGAAGGCAACATTGAATATGTAAATCCCAAGTTCACGGCTGTTTCCGGTTATAACGAACAGGAGTTGCTCGGGAAGAATCCTCGAATTTTACAAGCCGGCACCATGAAAGCGGATGAATACAAGCAGATGTGGGAAACAATCACCGCGGGAAAGGAGTGGCACGGCGAATATCACAACAAAAAGAAAAATGGCGAACTTTTTTGGGAAAGTGCATCAATCTCCGCCATTAAAAACACAGAAGGACAAATAACCCATTACGTTGGAGTCAAGGAAGACATAACCGAGCGCAAGAAATCAATCGAGCAGTTGCGTCAGGCGCAGAAAATGGAAGCAATCGGTCAACTGGCAGGTGGAATTGCACACGACTTTAATAACCTGCTCACAATAATTAACGGATATAGCACCCTTTTGCTGCGATCATTGGGGATCGATTCTCCCCAGCACAAAGAGGCAGAGCAGATACTGCGCGCTGGCGAGCGGGCGGCGGATCTGACTCGGCAGCTTCTAAGCTTCAGCCGCAAACAGATATTGGCGCCCAAAGTACTGAATATAAATACTCAGGTTAAAAACATCGAAAAAATGCTCTGCCGTCTGATCGGTGAGCATATCACACTCGTGACAAACATGGATCCGGACGTGGGATTGATCAAGATCGATCCGGGTCAGGTTGAACAGATCATCATGAATTTAGCAGTGAACGCCCGTGATGCTTCGGAAGACGGCGGAAGGATCGTCATAGAAACAGCCAACGCAGAGTTGGATGATGAATTTGCCGCAAACCACCCCGGTTCCGTTCCCGGGAGTTATATCATGCTGTCGGTCTGTGATAACGGCATGGGCATGAGCGAGGACGTTAAAAGACGTCTGTTTGAACCCTTCTTTACCACAAAAGAACTGGGACGAGGCACAGGCCTGGGGCTTGCGACGGTGTACGGCATCGTCAAGCAAAGCGGCGGTTATATCGATATAACCAGCGAATTGGAACAAGGAGCTACTTTCAAGATATTTCTGCCCCGCGTCCACCAACAGATGGATACTATTACAAAACCGTCCACCGAAGAAGTTCCGCAAGGCTCACAAACTATTCTCGTAGTTGAAGACGAGCCGGGAGTTCTTAACCTCGTGGTCCATACATTAAACAAACAGGGGTACAATGTCCTTGAAACAACCGACCCCCTGGAGGCACTGGAGATTTTTGACCAGCATCAGACGGAAATTGATCTGGTGTTGACCGACGTTGTCATGCCCTTTATGAGCGGGCCGAAGCTGGCTGAAACATTGACGCAAAAGAAACCGGGGATTAAGATAATTTTTATGTCGGGCCACACCGACGACAAGATCAATTTTGAAAAGATCCTCGAAAAAGGGGTGCCTTTTCTGGCAAAACCTTTTGTTAACGGTTCATTGGTAAAAAAAGTCGGGCATGCGTTGGGTAATGACGCTATCCGGACTGAAACCGTTAAGGCATAAGGAGATGGTACATGAAAGAACATATACTGATTGCAGACGATGAAGAGATGATTAGAGATCTTCTGTGCGCTACCCTGGGCAAGGAAGGTTACATCTGTCATCAGGCGAGCAACGTAGAAGAAGGCCTTGCTATCATGAAAACAGAGCCGATAGATATTGCCTTCCTTGATATCATGATGCCCGGCCGCTCCGGAGTCGAATTGCTGAAAGAATCCAAGACCCTTAAACCGGAAATCATCGTTTTGATGGTCACAGCCATGAATGATATGGATACGGCTTTGTCGTGCATTCACCTTGGCGCAGAAGATTATATCACCAAGCCGTTCAACCTGGACAGGGTTCTGCTGATTGCTCGAAATGCCACGGAAAAACAGCGGTTGATGCGTGATAACAAGGAATACCAGGCTAATCTGGAAATGAAGGTACGTGAACAGACGGAAGTGATCCGTACCGCAATGGGAGAAATAAATCTTGCCTATGAGCATACGTTGACAGCACTCATAAGGGCATTGGATGCAAGGGAAAAAGAGGTGGGCTCCCATTCCGAACGGGTTATGGCGTACACACTATTGCTTGCCGGGGAAGTGGGCATAAACGAAACCGACCGGGCTGCAATGGCCAAAGGCGCGCTCCTGCACGACATCGGCAAGATCGGCATTTCAGACAACATTCTCTTGAAACCGGGAAAATTGAACAATGACGAATGGACCGTAATGAAACAACATCCTCATGTGGGACATGAGATACTCACGGGAATAAATTATTTCAAAGGGGCTGCTGAATTAGTGCTCGCCCATCACGAGCGCTATGACGGCAACGGCTATCCAAACGGGCTGCAGGGCGATACAATTCCCGTCAGCGCACGCATTTTTGCGCTGGTAGACACCCTCGACGCCATGACATCAGACAGACCTTATCGCAAGGCCCTTCCTTTTCATGCAGTCATAGATGAAGTTGTCAAATGCAGTGGTTACCAGTTCGACCCGGCTTTGGTGGATGTATTTTTGAAAGTTCAGAAAAAAGAGTGGGAAGAATCTGCCGGAAAATACTTTCTTTAGGTACATAGAATTTCCTGATATACCGATTTTGATTGGAGGGGCGAAGCAAACGCTTTATCTGCTTCGCCCGCCTTTGGTGGCGTTGCGAACAAGGGCGAAGCACGATGAAGCCGTGCTGTCGCCCCTACGTGGTATATTGATAATTACCAAGTCCCTTAATACAATATCGTTTATTCAGTAGCACCTATCTTGTAACGCTCCAACCGGTCCCGCAACGTGTTACGGCTGATTCCCAGCAGTTTAGCGGCAAACACCTGATTATTATTGGACTTTTCCATGGCCATATGGATAAGGGCCTTTTCAAGCCCCATATTGACGCTCTCGTAAATAGTGCCTTTGTTCTTGATGCAAATGCCTTCAAAAACCGGTTCGAGCATGTTCCAGAAGACCTCGTAATAGTCTTCACCGGCAATGTCAAGGTCGACCTCCTTGAACCCTGCCTTGGCTTGTAAAAATGACTCCAGATCTTCCGGCATCAGGATACCGCTTTTACAAAAAACGGTTGCCGAATTGATGACGTTTTTCAACTCTCGTATATTCCCTTCCCAAGGATGCGCGATCAGCAACTCCAGGGTTTCCTTCGCTATGCGCTTGATTGATTTTCCATATTTACGGGAAAATTTCTTGATAAACAGATCAATCAGCAGGGGAATATCTTCTATCCTTTCCCTGAGAGGCGGCAAGAAAAAATTGACGACACGCAACCGATAAAAGAGATCCATTCTGAAAACCTTCTCTTTCACCGAATTAATCAGACTCTTATTGGTTGCAGCGATGATGCGCACATCGACTCGTATGGTTTCATTCCCCCCTACCCTCTCGAATTCCTGGTTTTCCAGTACCCGCAATAATTTACCTTGATTGGACAGGCTCATCTCGCCGATTTCGTCCAGGAAGATCGTACCGCCGTTGCACTGCTCGAATTTGCCGATTCTGCGTGCATGGGCATCGGTAAACGCTCCTTTTTCATGGCCGAAAAGTTCGGATTCCAGCAATGCTTCCGGTAAGGCTGCACAGTTTACTGCCAAAAACGGTCGGTTCTTCCGCCGTGAATTGTTATAGATGGCCCTAGCCAAAAGCTCCTTGCCGGTACCGCTTTCTCCTTGAATCAAGACAGTTGCATCGGAATCGGCCACCTTCCCGACCATTTTCCAGATCTCGATCATTTCAGGCGAAGAGCCGATCATGATGTCATCGGCATGCTCATCTTCGGATAACTGCTTGGTATCTTTGGTATATCTTACTTTACGACTGAGAAGATTACATTCCAGAGCCTTGTGAACAGCGGATTTCAACTTGTTCATATCAAACGGCTTGGTCACATAATCATAGGCGCCATACTTCATGGCCTCAATGGCATTCTGGGTAGTCTTGTTGCCTGTAGTCATTATGACTGACAGCCCCGGATCGATCTTCTTCGCTTCCTGCAGCACTTGTAGGCCGGATTTCCTGGGAAGATTAATATCGACAATAGCCACATTGGGACGCTCTGTCGTAATAAAGCGAAGGGCCTGTTCACTTTCGCTCTCCAAAATAATGTCCATCTCTTCACCGATGAAAACGGTCTTTAACATCTGGAGAATATCAATGTCATCATCCAAAATAAGCAGTTTGGTATTCATAATATGTCCTCTCGCTTATACGTAGATACTTTACATATCGGCTTAAAAAGCCTGCACTTTAGAAATTAAGGAATTATAATCGGGTAGGAGGCGGGATTGCTCCCGCCGTCCTCCCACACCACCGTGCGTACGGTTCCGTACACGGCGGTTCATGAAGTACGTTGAAGTCGGTGAAGCTGGTCTATGAGTGATACCAGCCCCAGTTTGTCGAAGTAGAATTTCGGAACAGCTTTGTTCATATGCGCGGCCCCTGCATTCCACCAGGGGCCGCGGCCGTTTGTGGCCGACCGCCATGCAGTTGCCTCCGATAATCCCCGCCGCATCAGTTTCTTTGCTCGCGTCTTGGGGCGCTTCCACTGCTTCCAGAGAATGCGACGCAGTTTACGTCTCAGCCATCCGTCCAGTTCCTCGAAGATGCCTTTTACTTCCGCGTACCGAAAGTAGTTTAACCAACCCCTAAGTTTCGGGGTTGTCTCTTCAACGGTGGTTTGGATGTTCTGACCCCTTCCCCGCCTAAAGATCGTCTTGAGGTTGGCCTTGAGCCTGGCAGCCGCTTTCTTGGCCACGGTAAGCCGCGGTTTGCGGTGCCGGGTCATGCTGTAACTCAGAAACGACCTTTTCCACGGACGGTCAACCGCGCTTTTGCCCTGGTTGACCGTGAGCTTGAGCCGCTCGGACAGGTAGCCGGTAATTGAGGCCATGACACGCTCGCCGCTTCTCCTCGTTGCAACATAGATATTTGCGTCGTCGGCATAGCGGCAGAACTTATGGCCCCTTCTTTCCAGTTTCTTGTCCAGTTCGTCGAGGAGGATGTTGGACAGCAGCGGCGAGAGAGGCCCGCCTTGCGGCGTGCCTTCCAACCGGGGTGACGTCACTCCTCCTTCAAGTATCCCTGCCTTAAGGTAGCTGTCGATAAGGGACAGCACCAGACGGTCTCCAACCTTGCGTTTCACCAGCGACATAAGGGTGTCGTGGTGGACTCGGTCGAAAAATTTCTCAAGGTCAATGTCAACCACCCACCTAAGGCCGCTCTCTACATACTTCCGAGCTGCCTTGATCGCTTGATGGGCGCTCCGTCCAGGGCGAAACCCGTGGGAACTTATGGAGAAACCAGGGTCGAACAGCGGGCTCAAAACTTGATGCACCGCCTGCTGAATGAGTCGGTCAAGGACGGTGGGAATTCCCAGCATCCGTGTGCCGCCTCCCGGTTTGGGAATTTCTACTTTCCGCACCGGTTGCGGGTGATACGTTCCCGTCAGCAGTTCTTCTCTGATGCGCGGCCATTCCTCCTGTAGGTAGCCCTTCAGGGCCGTTACCGGCATGTTATCGACGCCGGGCGCTCCCTTGTTGCGCATTACCCGTGAGTATGCCGCCATCATGTTGCCGCGACTGACGATCTTCTCCATCAGTCCCGTTGCCGCTTCCGGCCAGTGAGCTGCTTTCCTTCCCGTGACGTTTGCCGCACCTCTCCCTTTCTCTCGCGGTTTCCAACCGCTACCCTCCGGGCTGGCGCCGGGTATCCCAACCCGGCCTTCTGCTGCTCCTGTCGTCATCGAAACTCAAGGCTCCTGTCCGCTTACTTCAAGTTCGGCCCTTTGTCGGTCGGTTATTCCGACTCGTATGGCCTCTGCTGACTTCTGCCAACCCATCCCGGCACCTCTCGATGCCGGTAGCACAAGGCAGGTTGACAGACCTCCCAGGGTAATGCGCGTGACCTTCATCCCATATACCCGCCGCATCTACTTCCACATCTTTCTGGATGGTTATCGGGCTTTGAATCTGTTTGCCTTCTCGCCCAGATGTGGCTGCCTCATATGCGATTCCTGTTCGTCGGGCCAGGACTTTGCCTACAGCTTCCTTCAGATTCCGGGTCGCCCCGGACACCCTTGCTGTTCAGCTATCGGTTCCCACCATCAGGGTCCGAAGAGGACTTTCACCTCCAAGTCACCAATCAGGCACCATACCCAATTGGATGGCGCTTACGCGCCACGCGCCATGCCTGGCGCACAAACAAAAAGGCCGCTTCTCGCAAAGCGGCCTTTGTACAATGAATAGTTTAATAGTTACGAGTTGAGGGGTTTGTTACATATCCTCGTCATCCGGTTCTTCTTCGCCGTATTCATCCACACCAAAGGACTCATCGAATCCCATGTCGCCCGCTCCTTCGGCGTCATCCAACTCATCGGCCATAAACTGTTCAGGCGAACGCTCGTCCTCTTCCTTTATTGCTTCGAATTTTGCCAGGATATCGCCCTTGGTGCAGTAACGGCCGTCCTTGTGCGAACAGACATCTTTGTCGCACAGGTCAAACAGTTGAATCTCACTACAGAGTCTCGGCGGATTTTGTTCTTTTTCCATACATTACCTCTTCGTGCAGTTTTGAGCCGGCAAATGGCTCCTGTAAAACTCAGCTTTTATACACGTACTCCATAGCCCGATTAACATCTTCAACGCATCCGATATATATTGGAGCCCGCTGGTCAAGGCCTTCGGGCTTGATATCGAGTATCGGTATCTTACCATTGGTAGCTGCGCCACCGGCATGTTCTATGATAAACGCCATGGGATTGAGCTCGAACAGTAGGCGCAACTTGCCGTTTGGTGACCCGTTCAAAGCAGGATACATGAAAAGCCCCTTCCCTTTCATCAACACCTGGTTGATATCAGGGACAAACCCGCCGGAATAACGCAGCTTGCAACCTTTGGCTTCCAGATAGCGGATGAACTTTTCATCACCTTCGTTATATTTATTACGCAGACCGCCAGGTGAATATATATTGCCGTCAGGCTGCATCCGGATATTCTCACGTGTCAGGTTAAATTCCATCAGCTGGTTCATGGTAAATTCATGGACACCGTCGCCAACGGTGTAGACCAGCGAAACTCTCGGCCCATAAAGGATATACATGGCCGCTACCTGCTTGCGTCCCTCCTGGAGAAGATCGCAACCTGAAAAAATGGAAACGATCGTACCAACGGCCAGATTGACATCAACCAGCGAAGAACCGTCAAGGGGATCATACGCAACGGAATAGAGGCCATTGGAATCCGTGGTCACCTGGTATATCTCGTCCATTTCTTCGGAAGCAATATTGCAGACAACACCTGAATGAATGAGTCGTTTCCTCATGATACGGTCAGACAACACATCAAGGGCAAGCTGCTCTTCACCGTAAAGATTGGACGTACCCGCCACCCCAAGATCGCCGGTCCTTACGGCATTGATGACGTATTTGCTCGCCTCGGCAATTTCGCAGATCAGATGAATGAGATTGTCGCAAATATTTTGACTGCGCAGATGGCGCCGCAGATCAATTTGAAATTTGGATTTCCCCGGCTCACTAAACATTAATTACCCCCTCGCAGATGGAATATATTGAATTATACGAATACAGCTTAATTTAAACGCCGGCTTAAATCAAGCAAAAAAGCCGTTAAAGCCCGCTGTTACTTGACTTTACGGATTGTCATGGTATCTGGTTTATGGTTGCGGAACCGACCTGACCGTGGCATTTAATATGACGTCCCCGGGGCATGATATCATGCCGCAACAAGTCGAGAAACTGGAGGATTCATGGTAGTCAAAGAGAGACGAACATTTCTCGGCGTATGCCTCGGCGCTTTATTCGCTGCTGGCGCCGGAGCCATTGCCTATCCGGTGTTCAGATACCTGGCTCCGAGACGTGAGATCGGCAACAAGGGTAAAGTTGAAATACCGGAGTCGGAACTGACCGCAGGGAGTGCAAAATACTTTGAATACCAAGGGAAGGCAGCGGTACTGATCAGAAAAAAAAGCGGAGCCCTGCTGGCGCTTTCTGCGGTCTGTACCCACCTCGGTTGCGTCGTCCAGTGGCAGAAAGAAAATGAACAGTTTCTCTGCCCCTGCCACGCCGGTCTATTTACAGCTGATGGAACCGTGATTTCAGGCCCTCCGCCCAAACCGCTGGAAAAGATTTCCTTTGTCATCGCAAACGGCATAATAATTGTAGGTTGAGTGTGGAGGTCCCATGTCGCTTCTAAAAAAAATATACTGCTGGATCGACGTGCGCATTGGCGCCGGAGAACTGGTGGAGAAGGAGTTGACCGGATACCTCCTCCCTCGGAACATCAACGTCTGGTATTCCATGGGAAGCATCCTCCTGGTGATATTCTTCCTGCAGGTGGTTACAGGGATTCTGCTCCTGGTCTATTATGTGCCGGATGCCGACAAGGCCTTCCACAGCGTCACGTTCATCATGAATAACGTCCCGTTCGGCTGGCTGATCCGCATGTGTCATGCAGTCGGTTCAAACATGATGGTGTTGATCCTGCTTTTTCACATGTTGTCGGTCCTGTTCATGGGGAGCTATAAAAGCCCGCGGGAAATGAACTGGCTATCAGGGTTTATCCTCTTCAACCTCGTCCTGGCGGTCTCGCTGACCGGTTATCTCCTCCCCTGGAGCCAACTCTCTTTCTGGGCAACCACTGTTGCCACCAACAGCGTCGGCGCAATCCCTTACGTCGGAGAATTTCTCGTGGAATTCCTGCGCGGCGGCAAACTGGTCGGTCCGGCTACCCTTGGGCGCTTTTTTGCCCTGCATGTGCTCCTGATACCATTGACCATCGCTGCCGTCGTCGGCGCACACCTCTTTTTCCTTCAGCGAACCGGCGTCTCCACTCCCCCTTTTGGCCTGACCGATTCAAGAAATCAATGGCAGGGAGACAACTACCGCTACGAAAGCCATCCGGGAGGCATCCCCTTTTTCCCCAACTATGCGCTTCAGGACATGACCTCCATCGCCATTTATTTTGCATTTTTCCTGGGTGTGTTTTTTTTCGCCCCTTACATATTCTTCCCTGCAGATGCATTTGTACCTGCAAACCCCTTCCTGACCCCCGCCCACATCAAACCGGAATGGTACTTCCTCGCCAACTACCAGACCCTGAAAATATTCCCCAGTGAATTTTTCGGTCTTGCCGTGCAGGGAGCAGCCATGACCTTTCTCGCACTTTTGCCGTTCATCGACCGGGGTGTAGAGAAACATCCGCTTAAGCGCCCCCTGTTTATGGTCTGCGCAATCGGCGGCATTCTGCTGTATCTCGCACTGATGATATGGGGACACTACTCATGAACATGAGACTATTTTTGCACTGGGGCTTTCCAACCGCATTCATAACCCTGTGGATGGTACTCTTTTCCTTTCCTGTAGCTGCTACAGCACAAAATCAGACCGTCTGTCTTCAGTGCCATGGGAGTCAAAGCGGTCGTGGCGGTGCTATGGTAAAACCTTGGCAAGGAAGTATTCATGCGGAGAACGGTACCAGCTGTCATGACTGTCACGGCGGTGACCCAAAGGATGCGGTTAACGCCATGAATCCTGCACGCGGCTTTCTGGGAGTACCGAAAGAAATTGAGATTCCCTCCTTTTGCGGCCGCTGTCATATCGGAATCAGGGACGATTACCTGCAAAGCGCGCACGGCAAGGCACTGGGCCATGGAGGGCCGACCTGCGTCACCTGTCACGGCAGCCATGACGTGAAAAAAGTGACCCTGGATATTATCAATGAAAAGAACTGCTCTCGCTGCCACGCTTACGCTCGCGCAGCGGAACTCAAGGCAGCGATGGAGCAGGCAGAAAAGCAGATAGTGGTAATCGAGGAGCGGTTAAAGGTCTATAAAGGCGAGGGGGTCAATACCGATGCGAGGGAAAAAGCGCTGTTTTCCGCTCGCAACAGGTATCATAGACTTTTTCATGAAGTAAATACGGCAAAGGTAAGGGCAGAATCAGCGCAGATCGTAACGGAACTAGATAAAATACAGCGCGGTTTCGGCAATATCGAAGCTGAAAGACAAAAAAGAAAAATAACAGGCGTCGTAGCTGTAAGCGGCTCGCTCCTAGCCGCCCTACTCTTTTATCTCTTGAGGAAAACCTACGATTAGCCGGGCGGCAACACATTTACAGCAACAAATCGCCCCTCAACGGGTTTCACGGAAGAAACGGCCACCAGGCGGTCATTTCTTCATCATCTCCATCAGCCTGAACCCTTCTTCCACAAACAGGCCGGAAGCGGCAGATTCTTCGTCGTAGCCCGTCACGTTATCGTCTGCCAGCTCTTCACCGCTGTAGATGATAAATGGAACGGGATCCGACGTATGGGTCATCAGCTTGACCGGTGTCGGATGGTCCGGCGTACAGAGTATGCGGTAATCACCGAATTTCCTGATCCCTTCCAGGACCGGACCGACCACCAGCGCATCAAAATCCTCGATCGCCCTGATCTTGTCTTGAAGCTTACCGGAATGGGACGCCTCGTCGGGCGCTTCCACATGCAGGTAGACATAATCCTTTTCTTCGAGAACTTTGAGCGCCGCCTCAGCCTTGCCCCGGTAGTTAGTGTCGATATAGCCGGTTGCGCCGGGCACATTGACAATTTCAAGCCCGGCATAAATGCCGATGCCCTTGATAAGATCCACAGCAGAGATAACCGCACCGTTCAAGGCGAACTTGTCGGCAAAGGTGGCCATACGTGGAGACTTGCCCTGCCCCCAGAGCCAGATGGAATTTGCCGGAACCTCGCCGTTCGCCAGGCGCCGTTTGTATTGCGGATGGTTGAAAAAAATCAGCTGCGAAGAATTCATCAGGTTGATGAGGCGATCGGCGCCCTCCCCTGCAGGAAGAAAATCGATGATATTTTTGCCGGTAATGTCGTGTGGCGGCGTGGCGGTTATTTTATCCTTACCGTTGCGCCAGACCATGAGGTGGCGGTATCCTACCCCAGGATAAAAATGGAACTCGTCATCGCCCAGATGTTTTTGCAGTTCCTCGATCAGTTCCCGCCCATCCATGCTGGAAATATGACCAGCCGAATAATCCTGCATGTAAAGCTTGCCGGCATGGGGATGCAAATTAACGAGATTGACGCGGAAAGCCACATCATTTATTCCCAGCTCCACCCCCATGCTGGCGGCTTCGAGCGGTGACCGGCCTGTATAGCAGCTGACCGGATCGTAGCCGAACACCGAAAGGTTGGCAACATCGCTCCCGGGGGGAAGCCCCTTGGGAACGGTCCTGGCAAGACCTAATTTTCCCCGTTTTGCCATAAAATCCATGTTGGGGGTATTTGCCGCCTGGAGCGGAGTCTTACCTCCGAGCTCCTCAATTTTTTCATCGGACATGCCGTCGCCGAGCAAAACAATGTACTTCATGCAACAATCCTTTCGCACAAAAATAAATAAAATATATCCTGAATCAACAGACGGGATCAAGCCTTAAACGTCTCTATCCCCGGGGGTGAAACTCCTGGTGGAGTTTCTTTAAACGTTCGCGAGTCACATGGGTGTATATCTGGGTAGATGACAAGTCCGCATGACCAAGCATGATTTGTACGCTACGGAGATCCGCCCCGTTTTCCAGCAGATGGGTAGCAAAAGAGTGTCTGAGGGTATGCGGTGAAATGTTTTTTCTGATTCCGGCCGCACCAGACCGTTTCTTGATGATATTCCAGAACGCCTGGCGACTCATTTTACCCCCCAGCCTGCTCAAGAACAGATACTCGTTGTCGCCTTTCCTGTCAAGCAATATGCGTATGCCGGCAAGATACTCGCCTATGGCCGTTCTTGCCGATTCCCCCATGGGTACGAGACGTTCCTTTTCCCCCTTCCCCATGGTCAGCAAATAACCGGCGTCGATATTCACATCCCGCAACTTGAGCGACACCAATTCCGAAACCCGCAGCCCTGTGGCATAAAGGACTTCGAGCATGGCGCGGTCACGCACCTCGAACGTCCCATCGCCTTTTGCAGTCGCCAGCAGGCTTTCAACCTCGCGTCCCGAGAGCACCTCAGGCAACCGGTTGACAGTCTTCGGCGTTTCTATGATGGCTGTAGGGTTGCTGACGGAATAGTTTTCAACCAAAAGGAAACGGTGAAACATCCTTATGGCGGAAAGAGCCCTGGCACGACTCCGCGGTGCAAGACCGGAATCTTTAAGCCGCGTCACGTGCTCAACCACATCCAACGCAGTAACGTTTTCCGGGTTCGTGCGCTTTCGTTCCGCGAGAAAATCCAGATACACACTCAAGTCACGACTATAAGCTTCAAGGGTATTTTTAGTCAAACCCTTCTCTACAAGAAGATAATTCAAAAACAGGTCAAGGTACTCGTTCATATTTCTTCATCAATGGCCTTGAGCAGGTGGATCCTTATTTCTTCAAGTTTATCACCACCAAGCAGCTTATGGCCGAAAATATCCTTGACGTAAAAGACGTCCGCTACCTGATCGACCTTTGTTGAAACCTTCGACACGCCGATATACAGCCCAAGCTCGGTGAGGGTGCTGGTTATCCGGTAGAGGAGCCCGACCTTGTCGTGGGTATAGATGTCAATGACCGTGTAATCCGCTGAAACCTCGTTGTCGATTTCAACCCGCGTGGGAAACTTCGGTTTCGGCTTTTCAGTCAGGATGGTCGGACGGTAACGCTTCTTTACCAGGGTGCCGACCCGGACCTTACCCTGCAGGACCTGGCGCATATCGTCCTCAAGCCTTTGCCAGCGGCTTTCATCTGTAATGACGAACCCCTGCGGAGAGTTGACCTGAAGCACGTCCAGCGCCTTGCCGTTCCTGCTGGTAAGGATTTGCGCGCCGAGAATATTCATCCCGTTGGCAGCCATGACCCCTGTTATCATGGAAAAGAGGCCGGGTACGTCAAGGGTGCAGATGGTAAAGTTGGAATAACCTTTATCCACCTCATGAACGACCTTCATAACCAGGTTCTTGCCATCCAGCAGGAGCAGCGTCTTGATATGGTCCGCTATGACGGCCGGAGAATTGGAAAGCAGGTGCCGCGTCGTCAACGCCTTCAGCTCCTCTTTCACAAGTGTCGTGGGATAATCATCACCCAGTATCTCCAGTACCTGCCGCTTTACCTTCTTTACCCGCTCGCTGCTGGCTTCAAACTTGAAGTCGCCGCGCTCCAGCACCTTGAACGCCTTTTCGTAAAGCTCCTGAAGAAGCAAGGCCTTCCACTCCGTCCAAACTTCCGGCCCAACCCCCTTTATGTCCGCATAGGTCAGCAGGTAGAGCATTTTCAGGTTTTCGCTCTTGCCCATCTGTCGGGCAAACTGGATGATCATCTTCTCGTCGTGTAGGTCGCGACGTTGGGCAATGTGGGCAAATAGCAGGTGATTCCTGATAAGGAATTCGAGACGTTCGCTGTCCTCCCTGGTAAGCCCCATGCGACGGGCAACGGTACGCGCCATATCGGCACCCTTGTCCGCGTGCCCCCCTCCTTCGCCTTTCCCCACATCGTGAAGCAGCACGGCCAGGAGGAGCAGCTCGCGCTTGTCCACTTCACAGGCAAGCTGGGTCAAGAGCGGCAGGTCTTCACTGTGCTCTCCTTTCCAGAGCCGGACAGTCTCCTCCACGGCGAACAGCGAATGGATGTCGACGGTATATATGTGGTATATGTCGTGCTGTACCTTGCAGTAGATCCGCTCGAACTCGGGAATGAACCGATTGAGAAATTCCAGGTGATGCATGAGCTTCAAGGTTTCCGCAACACCTTTATCAGAACGGAGAATGGCAAAAAAGGAGCTGTTGACCTCCTTGCTGCGGCGGAATTTGTCGTTGATCAGGTCGAGACTTCCACGTACCAGGGCCTTGACATTGATGTTCAAAGATACGCCATGCTTCTGGGCGTATTCGAATATCTTCATCAGCTTCGTCGGGTCTTTGGCGATGATCGACTCGTCGGGGATCACCAGCTCCCCTTTGAGTACATAAAACCCCTCCCCCACCGGCCGCCTGGTAAAATAACCAAGGATCTTCAGCGCACCCTCTTCACGCCTGGCACATTTCGAGACCATCAGAGAGGAAAAATGCTCCACCCTCGTGGCATGCAGATAAAAGTCCCGCATGAATTCCTCAACAGCAAGGACCTTTCCCCGGTCCGTATAGCCGAAGAATCCGGCGAGATTGGTCTGCATGTCGAAGGTCAGCTGATCGGCCTTTCGGACAGCAGAGTAGTGCATTTCATTCCGTATCCGCCAGAGATACGCAAGCGAACTATAATAAGCGGCCAGTTCATCCTCAGAAAGCACCCCTTTTACTATCAGTTCACGGGGATCGGTTATCTTGTATTTGATCTTGGCGACCCACATGGCTGTATGGAGGTCCCGCAGGCAACCTTCACCCTCCTTGATGTTCGGCTCCAGAATGTAGATGCTTGAGCCGTATTTATCCCGCCGTTTATTCAATTCATCAAGTTTTTCCTTGATAAACGCATCACTCCTCTTGGCAAGGATCTGGGTCAGCATCACCTTCTGAAAATCCTTGAACAGCGTTCTGCTGCCGACCAGAAAACGTGCGTCAAGGAGAGCGGTTTTAACGGTCGTATCCGAGTTCGACATTTCCACGCAGTCGTTGCTGGTTCGAACCGAATACCCGACATCCAGGCGCATGTCCCAAAGAAAGTAGAGAAGTTTCTGGGCGATGTCCTCTATCCGCTTCGAATCCTTGCCGCCATGGAGAAACATGAGATCGATGTCGGAATATGGGTTGAGCTCGCCGCGTCCATAGCCGCCGACAGAAACGAGAGTCAGCTGTTCCCTGGCATGCTTGTAATTGCTGAACCCCCTGGTGATGCTTTGGAAGAGTTTTTTGATCAGGGTATCCGACATGACCGTAATCGCTTTGACGACCCAGTCTCCGCCAGCCCCGGCGCGATGTTTCTCTTTGATCTCTTCCCGGTAATGTTCGAGAAACTGCTTGCTTGCCGCTAATAAAAGAGGGCGTGTCTCTTCAAACGAAGCGTGCTCCGTCCTGGATATTGCCGGGAAATATTGATCGATGTCGAATTCCATGGAACCTCTATAGACGTGCTGCGTGCTGCGTGCTACGTACTGCGTGCGACTTTAAAAGTTCGCAGCACGCAGCCACGCATCACGTTATCACTTGAGACCGGCGATATACGCCTTGATGCCGGCCAGTATGCCATCAGCGGTAATGTCCTGATAACGTGGATCCTTGAGCCGGCCTTCTTCGCGCTCATTACTTAAAAAAGCCGTTTCCACGAGGATGCTCGGCATGGTAGCCCCTACCAGGACATAAAACGGCCCCTGTTTTACCCCAAGGTTTTTAACAGAATATTGACCATTCACCTTGCTGGAAACGGCTTTCTGCACCTCTTCGGCAAGATGTGCGGAATCGTTCAGCTTGTAGTTCGCCATGAGATCAAAGAGCACTGCCTGCAAGAGACTCACCTTTTCCAGGGATGTGCCATTTTCTTTGGCAGCAAGCTGGGCCGCTTTTTCGGTCTTGGCCAGGTTCAGATAGTACGTCTCGATGCCGTTTGCGCTGCGATTGAGGGAAGCGTTGGCATGAACCGATACAAAGAGATCGGCGCCGACCTTGTTGGCAATAGCAGTCCGCTCCTGCAGCTCAATAAATTCATCGGTAGATCTGGTTAATACAGCATCGATCCCCAGCTCTTCCTTCAGTTTGTGTGCCAGTTTGAGACCAATCTGAAGAACAACGTCCTTTTCCTTGGTTCCGCCGGCTCCAATCGCCCCCGGATCATGCCCGCCGTGCCCGGGATCGACGACAATCCGCCGTATCTTACCCGGCTTTACTTTCGCTTTCGCCTGAATTTTCTCCGCCACCGCTTCAATCCTGGCAGTCTCGACCAGCGGGGGGGACTCCTTGATACTTTCTTTAACGGCGGAGATCTCCGGCTTACGATCTCCTTTGACATCCACCATGATGCGGAAAGGATCGGAGAAGGTGAATACATTGTAGTCCTTGATGCTGTCCAGATCGAGCACAACCCGTACGACATCCGGCCGGTACTGGGCAATGCGCGCCGTCTTCAACAGACCATCGCCAATGGCCAGGTCTTTTACTCCCGGCCCTATCCTGGCGCCGTTGATATCCAGGTAGAGACGGGGAGGAACCGACGGCTCATTTTTGGGGGGCAGTTTATGATATTCGAATCCGGCCTCCCGGTCGAGGGTGACGGCAAGGCGGGAGTAGTCGGGATTGGACCAATGGCGCATCTCCTTGACTATTGCCCTGGATGCGGGCTCAACAGCCATGGCGGTTGCGGTTTTATGCGTAACGGTTGAAGGCGTTCGCGTCTCGGATCGGGTCTGCTTTTTCGCCGTTTGTTTCTTCTTCTCCTTTGGCTTTGCAGTGCCGGTTTTTTGTTTCTTTTTGGCGGCCCGCTCCCGCTTTTTCCCCTCCGTCTCTTGCTGCTCTCCCCATGCGATCTGCGAGCAAAACGCGGTGACGAGGATAATCCAGATTAAAACAACTAATTTTCGTCGCATCGGCGTCAAACCATCCTTTTTAATTCATCCAGCAGATTCAGGGCTTCCAGCGGGGTAAGCGTAGTCACATCCATACCTTTCAACCTTTTTCGCAGCATATCTTCTCCGCTGTCAAACAACGACAACTGCGAAGCGGGTGCCGAACCAGCGCTCTTTTTGCCGCGGGCGATGCGGGGAATGCCCTCTTCAGCGAACTCCCCCTTTTCGAGATTCTGTAAAATCTCCTTTGCCCGCTCGATGACTTCAAGGGGAAGACCTGCCAGCCGTGCCACCTGAATGCCGTAAGAATGGGATGCGCCACCGGACACTATCTTGCGGAGAAAAATGATCTGCTCGTTCCATTCCTTTACTGCGATGTTGAAATTTTTGATCCGCTTGCGCGTCACCGCAAGTTCGGTCAATTCATGGTAATGGGTGGCGAAGAGGGTTTTGGCGGCATGTTTGTCGTTATCATGAAGAAATTCGGCAACTGCCCAGGCAATGGAAACACCGTCAAATGTGGAGGTGCCGCGGCCGATCTCGTCGAGGATCACGAGGCTTTTGGGCGTTGCATGACGCAGAATGTTGGCGCTTTCCATCATCTCCACCATGAAGGTGGACTGCCCGCGTGCAAGGTTATCGGAGGCGCCAACCCGGGTGAATATGCGGTCCACCAGGCTGATATGGGCCTCTGTTGCCGGGACGAAACTCCCCATCTGCGCCATAAGGGTGATCAACGCCACCTGACGCATAAATGTCGACTTGCCGGCCATGTTCGGTCCGGTTATGATGATGAGCTGGTTCTCCCCGTTATCAAGCAAGGTGTCGTTGGGAACGAATCGTTCCCCCTGGTGCATCGCCTCGATGACCGGATGCCTCCCCTCACTGATGAAGAGGGTAGTACCGTCATCGACTAGCGGTCGGCAGTAATTGCGCTCATGGGCCAGTTCAGCCAGAGAAGCAAGCACGTCCAGTGTCGCCAGACAATCGGCGGTACGGGCGACGATTTCGCCATGGCCGGTGACCGTCTCGCGGATTTCCTGAAAAAGAGAAAATTCCAGTTCCCTGATACGATCTTCCGCACCGAGGACCTTGTCTTCGTATTCTTTCAGCTCCGGGGTGATATAGCGCTCGGCATTGGCCAGGGTCTGCTTGCGTATGTAATCGGCAGGGATTGAAGTCAGGTTCGTCTTGGTCACTTCGATGTAATAACCGAAGACCTTGTTATAACGGATTTTCAGGGAGTTTATACCGGTACGCCCTTTTTCCTGCGCCTCCAGACGGGCGATGAACCCCTTCCCTTCACGGCTGATGGCCCGCAGTTCATCCAGTTCCGCGTTGTAACCGTCGGCGATGATCCCGCCATCCCTCAGGACGAACGGCGGGTTCTCGACGATACCGCCTGCAATGAGCCCCACCAGATCCGGCAACGGGTTGAGCCCCTCGTTCAGTCTGCGCAGGAGAACAGACGAAGAAGAAGCCAACAGCTCCTTAATGCCGGGAATCCTCGCCAGCGACTCTTTCATTGCAACCAGATCCTTGGCGCCGGCACTGGCAAGACTGATCCTGCCGTTCAACCGTTCCAGGTCATAGACGCCGTTCAACAGGAAAACAAGTGCTGTGCGGCGGGAAGGATCTTGTACAAACTCCTCGATCGCATCCTGACGTTCCGTTATACTCTGAATGGTTACCAGTGGATAGTTAATCCACTGCTTCATCTTGCGTCCACCCATGGCAGTGGTGGTACGATCCATGAGACCGAGCAGCGACCCCTTACGCTTCCCCTCCGCAAGGGTAGCGGTCAGCTCCAGGTTTCTCCTCGTCGACTCGTCCAGAACCAGATACTCCCTGTTCGTATAAGGAATGATCGAATTGACGTGCCCGGCCCGGCCCTTCTGGGTCTCCTGGAGATAGTGAAGAACCGCGCAGATCGCATATAATCCGGTGTTTAAACCATCGCATCCAAGGGCAGAGGGTGAGGCGCCGCCGAAATGGCTGCCTATCAGCCGCTTGCAGTAATCGAGGTCATAAACCCAGTCGTCGACAAAGGTCGTGGCAAGCCCGGCTGTGACCGGCATCAACTCCTTCATGCGCCCGTTTTCACGAAAAACAGCCGGCAGGATGATTTCCCGCGGCTTCACGCACGCCACCTCGGCAACGGCCGCATCAAAACCATCCAATTCGGTAACCCTGAACTCGCCGGTGGAAAGGTCCAGGTAGGAGAGCCCCCAGGTCGTGGCGTCGTCACAGTAGAGGGAGAGGAGGTAGTTGTTCTCCTTCGGCGACAGGTTCGAGCTGTCGACAACCAGGCCGGGGGTGATCACCTTCACCACTTCACGCCTGACAATCCCTTTGACGCTCTTGGGATCTTCAACCTGCTCGCAGATCGCGACCTTTTCGCCGGCTTCAATCAGTTTCGCAATATAGGGGGTAGCGGAATGATAAGGTATGCCGCAGAGCGGGACATCTGCGCCATCGGAGTTTTTATTGCGGGAAGTAAGGGTGATGTCAAGGATACGCGAAGCTTTTACCGCATCATCGAGAAACATCTCGTAGAAGTCGCCAAGGCGGAAAAAGAGAATTGCATCGGGATAGCCGGCTTTTATCTCCAGGTACTGACGCATCATTGGTGTGAGTTGAGACATGGAAACCCTTTGCTGCGTGTTTTACGGCCGTTCATCCTAACAAAATCAGGGGGCCTTGTAAAATGAAAACAAAAAAGGCTGACCCGGCTGGATCAGCTTATTACTTTTGAAGACGTTTTACAGATGAACAGTCAGGAATTGCGCAGGTTGAATTGCTTGATTTTGCGATACAGGGTGTTCCTGCCGATACCCAGGACTTTCGCCGTCTCAGTGATATTCCACCGGCAATGTTCCAGCGCTTTTTTGATGGTTTCCTCTTCCGTATCCTTGAGGCCTCGCTGGGCGGGAGGCACGAGGCCTTTTGCGCGCATGACCGAGAGCAGGCTGGTTTCAAGGCCGTGCAGGGACTGGAGCATCTGTTTCAGTTCACCTGCACTCATTTTTCCCAGCGCATCAGCCTTGGCATAATGCTCCAAGAAACTATCCGGGGAAAAAGGGATGTCCGGGTCCTGGTTGTCCCGGAGCGGTGACGACAGGGTTTTGGCAGAGTCGGCAGGGGTGTTCAGGAGTGTGCTCCCCAGGTGGTTGGGCATAATCGTATCGCCATTGCACATAACCACCGCACGTCTCATGACGTTGGCAAGCTCGCGAATATTGCCCGGCCAGCCGTAATCCCGCAAGAGGCGCAGGGCTCCCTGGGAAAGCCGCAAATCGGGATTGAGCAGTCGGACAAAGTGCTCCGCCAGCATTGGGATGTCATCGGCGCGGGAGCGCAAGGGCGGGATTTCAAGCCGGACCACGTTAAGCCGATAGTAGAGATCCTCGCGGAAAGTTTTTTCGCGGATTGCTTCTTCCAGGTCGACGTTGGTTGCGGCGATCACCCTCACATCGGTTTTGATCGGCTTTTCACCGCCGACCCGCATGAATTCTCCAGTTTCGAGCACCCGCAGCAGCTTGACCTGGATCTGAGGGCTGGCATCGCCGATTTCGTCGAGCAACAAGGTGCCGCGGTTGGCCAGCTCGAATATGCCGCGGCGGGTCTGGCTTGCACCGGTGTAGGACCCCTTTTCGTGGCCGAAGAGTTCGCTTTCCAGAAGGTTTTCCGGCAGCGCCCCGCAGTTTACCGGGATGAATGCCTGGTCGGCGCGACCTGAGGCGGCGTGGATGAAGCGGGCCAGGACTTCCTTGCCGGTGCCGGTCTTCCCCTGGATCAGAACATTGATATTCTTGTTGGCGATTTTGAAGGCCAGGGATACCAGGCGCCGCATACTCGGCGCACTGCCGACCTGGAAACCGACTGCCTGGGCCACCTCGGACCACTCCTCCTTGTCGTGGCGCCCTTGCAGGAGGTTGAAACCGTGGGTAGCGGCCCGTTCTATCAGGGTTTCGATTTCATTGATGTCGTCGAAAGGCTTTTCCAGATATTCGTAAGCGCCCAATTGCACCGCCGTGACCGCCGTTTTGATGGTGCTGTAGCCGGTCATGAGGATGACTTCGCAGGCGGGCTGCCGGGCCTTGATCATTTGCAGCAAGGTCAGGCCGTCGGTGTCGGGCAGCTTCAGATCAACCATGGCCACGTTGAAACTGTTTTCTTCAAGCGCCAGCATCGCCTCCGGCTCGTTTGTCGCGGTGACGACAACGTAACCTTTTCTGGACAACAAGCGGCGGAAAAACGTGCAGACATCCGCCTCGTCGTCGATGATCAAAACCTGAATCTGGGACATGCACTCTCCATCGTTAGGCAAATTTCAATGCTGTATGTAACCATTCAGCTCCTGTAAGGCCATAACTCCCCCTAACCCCCTCTTAACTAAAGAGGGGGAACTAACAACACCCCTCCCCTTAAGCTAAGGGGAGGTTGGGAGGGGTTATGATGAACGCCAAAGTACTTGAAAAACATGATAAAACGGCTGAATAGTTTGTACTACTGCTGCTCTATGGGCAGGACCAGGCAGAAGGTGCTGCCTTCGCCCGGCCGGCTCTCCACCTCGATGGTGCCGTTGTGGGACTCGGCGATCCCCAGGCTGACCGAAAGGCCCAGGCCGGTCCCTTTAGTGGCCTCTTTGCTGGTGTAGAAAGGGGTAAAAATTTTCGACATGTTTTCCGGGGCGATGCCGCTGCCGTTATCGCTCACACTGAGCACGGCCCATCTCTTTTCATCCTCCACCCGCAGCGAAGTGGCCACTTCGATGATTTTTTCCTTCCGTTCCACATCCGCCAGGGCATCGCGGGCGTTAATCAGAAAGTTGGTCAGCACCTGCTGGATCTGCGGTCCATTGGCAGTTACCCTCGGCAGATTGACATCGAACTGTTCGACAATCCTGATCTGGCTTCGGTTGATCTGGTATTGAATCATGCTCAGCATTCGTTCCGCTTCGGCATTCAGGTCGATATCCGTCACCGGCGGCTGGTTCTGCCGGGAAAAGGTCAACAGGTTCTGGACGATCCGTTTGCAGCGCAGGCCGGAGTTGATGATATCTTCGAGCACTTCGGCTTTATCAAATTGCGCATCTTGTTGCAGATCCCTGGCCAGCATCTGTGCCGTGCCGATGATGACGGTCATGGGGTTGTTCAGCTCATGGGCCACCCCGGCCGCCATCTCGCCGAGTGCGGCCAGTTTGGCTGAATTGACCAGCTGAGCCTCCATCTTGGTCTTCTGAGTGACGTCCTTGAGGATGATGGTCACCGCTGACAGCTGCTTGTCTTCGTTAAACACCGGATAGTAGGACAGGTCAAGAACCAGCCCCGACTCGGTCTGCCAGCGCTGGAAAACCGGTTGGCCGTTTTTCTTGATTTCCTCGATGGGGCAGTTCGGGCAGATCCCGTCATGGCCATGGAGTTTGACGAAACACTTGTTGCTCAGCGCCTTATTCCAGGAATCGCTCATCTCGCGGGGAAGCCGGTCGTTATGGAGCAGGACGTTGTAATCTGTGTCGATGAGGAAGATCGGGTCGGTCACGGCCTTGAAGGTCTCTTCCCATTCCTTCTTTGCCCGCGAGACCTGCTTGTAGAGTCTGGCGTTCTGAATGCTTATGGACAGCTGGTCGGCCAGATGCTGAATAAAGCTCAGATCCGCCTCGCTGTATGCAGAATCGAGGATGCTGGCAACAACGAGGGCGCCGATCACCTCATCCCGCTTGAACATCGGGGCAATCGCCATCGCCCGGAGCGGACCCGGGTAGCCCGGATTGATCCGGATGTGGCTGAGCTCATCCGGCGTCAGATTGAAGATGCCGGCCTTTTTCTGCCGGATGACCTTCAGGGAGGGGGAATGGGCGGGGAAGTTCTCGATTTTGCAGAAGTCCACGGGCATCATCGCCTTGAGCGACAGATCGCCGTTGCGGACCGTCACCAGCCCGAGGAAGTCACAGGGGAGCGTCTGCGGCAGCTTGGAAAAGGCCCGTTCGATGATGTCGGGGGTCGACATGTCGATGTTGATGTCCCGGGCGAGCTGATGCAGGATTTCCAGACGGCTGTTCTGCTTGAGAACCTCCTGGCTGCGCTTTTTCAGCTCGACGTAATAGTTGAGCTTCGAGGAGTCGACCCCGGTCAATTGTTCGAGCAGCTTTTCCCTGTTTTCCACCGTTGTTTCCTCTAAACCCGGCGTTGAAACACCGGGCAACCTTCTATTGCCTTCCAGGATAATGAACGTCGTCCGCGCCCGGATTTAGGGCGGATTTGGTCCGGTCGATTGAGCATAACCGCAGGCGTGGCAGCGCCACGTTGAGGATTGTGCGATTGAGGCCAGGCCGAAGATGCCCTGAAGGCGGGCGCGGACTACATGGCTTTGCGGAAAATGGCCTCTATCTCCTCGCACGTCGCACTGCGCGGATTGGTCACCAGGCAGGCGTCCTTCATGGCATTACGGCTCAGCAGAGGGATGAACTCTTCCTTCAAGCCGATTTGCGCCAACCCCTTGTCCAGACCGATATCCGCGATCAACCGCTTGACCGCCTCTATAGAAAGTTCGGCAGCCGCCAGGGTATCAAGCCCGGCAACGTCCTTCCCCATGGCTATGGCTATGTCCCGGAATCTGTCGGGACACGTGTGAAGATTAAACTCCATGACATGGGGCAGGATCGATGCGTTGGTCTCTCCATGGTGTTGGTCGATCAGGCCGTCAACCTGGTGGGTCATGGCATGGGCAGCGCCGAGAATGGCGTTGGAAAACGCCAATCCCGCGGTAAGGGCGGCCATGGCCATATTGGCGTTGGCCTCCATATCAAGGCGGTCAGCGACCGCCCGCACCAGATTATACGAAATCAGCTGGATCGCCTTGAGGGCGTGGATGTCGGTCAGGGGGGTCGCCGCCAGCGACACGTACGATTCGATGCCGTGGGTCAAGGCGTCGATACCCGTGGCAGCGGCCAGCTTTGCGTCCTTGGACTTGAGCAGTTCCGGGTCGACGATGGCGATATCCGGGACCAGGGACTTGGAGATGATGGACATTTTCAGTTTGCGTACCGTATCGACGATGATGGTGAACTGACTTACCTCGGAGCCGGCGCCGGCAGTGCTGGGGGCTATCACCATCGGCGGCAGCGGCCTGCTGATCTTGTTGATTCCTTCGTAATCCTGAAGCCGGCCGCCATTGGCCGCCAGCATGGCGACTGCCTTGGCGACATCGGTGGGGCTTCCGCCGCCGACGGCCACTATCCCGTCGCAACGCGCTTCCCTGTAGCGGATCACCCCTTCGGTCACTTCGAAATCCTTGGGATTGGTAGTCAAAGAGGAAAAGATCTCGGCTTCCACGCCGGCTGCGCGCAGGTAGTACACGGCCTGGTCGACCCAACCCGCATTGATCACGCCGTCGTCACTGACCAGGAAAACCTTGGAGGCCCCGATGCGCACGACGCTTTCGCCAAGCTGGCTCAGGGAACCTCGGCCGAAGATGATTTCAGGCGCTACAAATTTGCTGATATTCACAATGCCTCCTTAACAGAACAACCATCTTACTGGTACTGGATGTAGATCGGCTTCGGGTTCAGCTTGAGCAGGTCCTGCGGCGTCATCAGCGGGTCGCCCTTCTTCGTGTCGTTATGATAGAAGAGCTTGAAGCCGGTGTACTGCACCGGTTCGGACACCACGTAATCCTTGTACGAGTCACGCTTCAGCCATGGCGCGCCCCAGCCGTCCATGTGCATGACAATCTGCACCTCGGGTCGCAGCGCTATGCTCCGGGCATTCGTTACGCCGTTGCGCGTGAACCGGTGCACCGTCAGCACCTTCGGCGGGAGATTGTACTTCTTCACCAGGTCCTTGAGGTAACCTGTGACGTAGTTGATATCCGCCGCATCGTAGGTGCCGATCTTGGTCCCAGGCTTCTTCCCGCTCTTGATCAGGTTGAACTCCGGGTCCATGCCCAGATGCACGTCAGGATTCTTCAGTATCCATTCAAAGCGGGGCAGCACGGTCCGGATGTTGTCATGCCCGGTCTGGATGTCGATGAACAGCAGGGCGTTCGCTTCTTTGGCCCACCCGTACACCTGTTCGATGATTTTGTCCGGCATTATCATCCGGTACTTCCCGGCCTTGCCCGGCTCCCCCTGCGCCACCACTGCGATCAGATGCAGGGCAGGCTGTACCGGCATCTTTGGGTCCGCCTTCTCCCATCGTGCCACCTCCACCTTCAGCCGACGCAGCATCTCGTCCTTCGGGTACTCGCCCAGCGCTCCCATCCGTTTGGAAAGGGGGTTGCCGTAATAGGCCACGATCCGCTTCTTCGGCAGGATCGACCCCGGCAGCGACGCGGGGCAATTCACCGGCCAGCCGCACTTCTTCGCAAACGCGGGGTCCTCACCCGCATTGTACTTGACCTTGGATGCGACGGCGCCCTTTGCTGCACTGCTCTCATTGGCGAAGGCCTTGTCCACTTTACGGGTTGCAGTCGTCTGCGGCGCGAAGCTCGCCGCCTGGGCCACTGAAGTGGTGTTCTCCTTCTTCGCGGATCCAGCCGCCGGTTTAGTGCCGGTCTTGTCTGCCCCGCACCCCGCCAGGGCGAGCGGCAGAGCGACAGCCAGCAAAAGGAAAACAAACGAACGGTTTGACATGGAAATGCATCGGTGCTTCACAAATACTCCTTCAAAGGGCAGTACACGCCGGTGCCTGTTGACTTATGACGCGCTCACAGAAATGCGCTGCCAAAAGGAAAGGCCGGGCGAGGACCGCATAAAATTGGATTTGCCTGGTAGAGGCAGATTGAACGACCGTTGACGGCGCCAGGAAAACATAACATGCGCCATATAAGGCGGGACGTGCAGTGCCCGTCAGCCTTCATCATCAAAATCGGAAAGGCTCCGGGCAATAGTAACCTTTTTGCCATTACAGTGTCAATTGCGGAAATGTTTGGTTCTTTCGCTACAAAGTTGAACCGTTGCAAACCCTATTGAATCAACCCCTGATCCATAACCAGACGCAGAGAAAAAACTCTAAAAAGCCGTTGAACTTCTCAGCGCCTCTGCGTCTCTGCGTTAATTTTGTGTTTTCTGCACTTTCAATTTAAATACGATTGAACCAATTGAAATTTCATAATTCATCCTTCATACTTGCCGTAAACTCCTTGACAACCTCCTCTATGGGTGTATGAATGTTAGTAAATTTTATGTAGTACCCGGGAGGGGAGATGGGGTGCCGGAGCGCAGGTTCAGAGAGCCGCTTGGTCAGCGTGGAAGCTGATGGAGCGGCTTTTTTTCTGGTCCAAGGTGGTGCCCTGGAAGCCTGACCCCGCTGGCCGCCCCTGTTTCGTGTCCCCGTCGGAGTAAAGCCTGCCAATGGAAAGATGGAAAAGAAGAAGATCCTTGAAGAAGGGGATGGGTGAATTCACCATGTCTATGACTTTTAAATACATTAGCCGGTTTTTTGCGGCGCTAGCTGTTCTCCTCGTCGTTTCCGTCCCGAAAGCGCTCTGGGCGGAGGATCTGATCGTCGAGCATAACCCTACCGATCCCACCCATTTCTCCTCCATCCAGGCGGCCATCGACCACGCCGCCATTATTTTGAGTAACCCGTCCTTGATCAACACCAATTTCCGCGTGATCGTCAAGGCCGATCCCGTTCCCTATACCGGACCCATCACGCCCATCAGCAACGTGCCGATCATCGGCACCAGTACCGCCGGAACCTTCATTTCCGGCATCGGAGCAGGAACGCTCATCAGCTTGAGCAACGTCTCCTCGGTGGCGATCCAGAACTTTACCTTCCGGGGTGCCCTCATCGGGATTACCGTCGCGAACAGTTCAGCCATCGGCATCACTAACATCGTGTTTCAACTGGGCACAGCCGGCACTGCCGTTCAGGTACAGAACTCACCGGCTACCTCTATCATCAACAACACCTTTTTCGGCAACGGCACCGCCATCAGTACCGATTCGAACATCACCATCACCAATAACATCTTTTCCACCAACACCACGGCAATTTCGACCCAACCAACCCTGACGCAACTTTCCTATAATGATTATTTCAACAACGGAACGAACGGAGTCACCAATCTGGACGCCCATTCCATCCCCAGCTCTCTGGTTGCGAATGCGAACCCCCTCTTTGTGAACGCGGGCAGTGACTTTCATCTGCAGCCCGGATCGCCCTGTATCAATGCCGGAAATCCTCTGTATCCCAATTCCTTCGACAGCACCACCTTCGACATGGGAGCCTACGGCGGGCCGAACAGCGACATCCTGCTTGCCACGGTGACGGGCCTGGTTTCCTCGCTGACCACACCGTCAACCATTGCGCTCAGATGGAACCCAACCAGCAACAGCAAGGTGACAGCATACCGGGTCTACTATGGGACTTCCTCCCGGAATTACAACGGCACGCAGGCCGCCGAAGGACCTTCTCCATTGACGGTGCCAGTGGGAACCACCAGCGCGAACCTGAGCGGGCTCCCTCTCACGGGGCCGGCCGTACCGGCGGTTCCGACGCTCACCGCGACCGCTCCCCTGAACCAGGCCCTCCAACTCTCCTGGACCACCGTTTCCGGGGCGACGGGGTACCGGATTTTCTACAGCACCGCCACCTTCGATGCATCCTCGCTCCCCGCAACCTTCGTCGATGTCGACGGCGGCACCGTGTCGTCCTTCCGGCTTTCCGGATTGACCAACGGCACGACCTATTTCGTGGCGGTCTCCGCCCTGGCACAGACCACGTTTTTCGCCGCGGTTACCGTCGTCATCAACAGCACCGTCGCTTCCAACCCCGGAAGCGCCAACGAAAGCTCCTTTTCGCAGGAGACCAGCCAGCGGGTCGGCCCGGTCCAGATGAGCGGCATATCGAACCTCTTGAGCGATTTCCCGGAGGCCATCGCCCCCTTTCCCAACCTCAAGAGCAAGGGGTGCTTCATTGCCACCGCAGCGTACGGTTTCTACTCGGCCCCGCAGGTGCAGGCGCTGCGCGACTTCAGGGACCGCTATCTCATGACCAACGCGCCCGGCAGGGCCTTCGTCGACTGGTACTACCGTTACGGGCCGCGCGGCGCTCATTTCATCAATGCCCATCCCTGCCTCAAGCCGCTGGTCCGGATCGCGCTCTTCCCCCTGGTGTACGGCTCGATGCTGCTCCTGTACGCATCGGGCGGTGTCAAAATCGCCGTGCTGATCTGCGCGGCACTGGCGTCCGTCATTCTTGTGCAGAGAAAAAAGCTGCTGGCATTGGGAGGCACGCGTTGAAGAGATTGTTACTGGCACTGGCGCTTCTGTTCATACCGGCCGTTGCCCTGGCCGCAGAGGGGAGCAGCGACCGTCCGCACTGGTCGCTGGAGCTGAAGGGAGGCGTCTTTTTCCCCAACCTGTCCCGCTGGTCGGATTTTTACGGCTCGAGTTTTACCTCGGAGTTCGGCGGCGCTCTGGCCTACAAGGTCAGGCGCGAGATCGAGGTGGGGATCGAAGGGACCTACGTGAGCGCCGACGGGAACGGGCAAGCGCCGCTGCATGCGCAGGTTGCGGGAGGGGGCCAGGTGGCAGCCGGACAGGTGAGCTACGAACTCTTTCCGCTCAACGTCTTCGTCCTCGCGCGCGGGGTCTTCAGCGAGGATCAGCCGCTGGTGCCCTATCTCGGTGGTGGGTGGACCAGGATGTTCTATCGGGAAGAGGTGAAAGGACAGGGGAAGGTGCAGGGCTCGACCAACGGCTTCCATGTCAGGGGGGGGATCCAGTTCCTGCTGGACCGTATCGATGCGGACGCAGCGAGAAATCTGGACCGCGACTACCATGTGCGCCACACTTATTTCTTCACCGAAGCGAAATACACTCGCGCCACTGCCGACACCAATCCTTCCGGGTCCGTCAACCTTGGGGGTGTCAGTTATCTGGGTGGATTGCTCTTCGAGTTTTAAAAAGTGACGAATTCAGTACTGAGCCAAGGTGGGAGATTAATGAACAATACAATTATGAAGTATGAAGGTTGAATGTTGAAATTTCATAATTCATCCTTCATACTTTTTTTCAATCTCCTTGACGATGCCACCTCTCGGGGTGTATGAATGTGAGTAATTTTTTATGCATGTACCGGGGAGGGGCGATGGGATGCCAGAGTGCAGGTTCAAAAAGCCGTTTGGTCAGTGTGGAAGCTGATGGAGCGGCTTTTATTGTTCTTAATGGAGAAATAGACAAGATGTCCCCACCGCCCTTTTCTGAAAAAGACTATGGTTCATCCTGGCACGGCACTGGAAAAGCATATAATATTAGATGCCAATTGGATAATAGAATAAATGAAAAAACAGGCAAAAGCATATAATATTAGATACCTTACAGGCATATAATACTAGATGCTGGCATATAGTATTATAAACAAGTATATAATAATAGATGCCACATGCTAACTGCTCAATAACACGTTGAGCAAATAATATAAAGAAATTAGGATGTTACGCCACTTTATGAGGCTAACGAATGACATTACAGCAGATCATAGCGCGTGGATACGAACAGAGAACAGCGAACAAGCCGTTGCCACCGTATATGTGGAAGGCCGCCGGACGAATCTCGGTTTGTCGGACGTCAACTCTTGGCGGCCACGTGCAGGCGTGCCCTGAGGGGCACGTTGAAAGGCACTGGTACAACTCCTGCCGGCACCGCGCCTGTCCCGTCTGCAACTATACTGCCACCGAACGATGGCTTGACAGCCAGAAAGAACGAATCCTCAACTGCGAACATTTTCATGTTGTTTTCACGCTGGACAGTGCGCTTGATCGCCTCTGGCTCGTCAATGTCCGGGCCATGACCAACATTCTTTTCCAGTCGGCCCGCGACACGCTCTTTGAACTTTTGGGTGACGATAAATACCTGGGCGCCGAACCGGGCGTGATCATGGCGCGCCATACCTGGGGGCAGATGCTCGGCCTTCATCCGCATGTTCACTGCCTGGTATCGGGGGGCGGCCTGACCCAGAGCGGTGAATGGCGCAGTGTCGCCAACGGCTATCTGCTACCGGTGCGGGTCGTGCGCTCCCTGTTCTGCGGCAAGTTCCTCGATGCAATTCGCCGCGGAGTTGAGCGGGCAGAGCTGACCGTGCCGGATGGCGAGCGACCGCAGCAGGTTTTGAACCTGCTCAACAAGCTCGGCCGCAAGAAGTGGAATGTCTGCATCCGGGAGCGCTACGCGCACGGCAACGGTGTCTTGACCTACCTCGGCCGGTACTTGCGCGGCGGAGCCATTTCGAACCGCCGAATCATTTCGTCCGACGAAGAGCAGGTGCGTTTCCGCTACAAGGATTATCGCGAAGAAAGTGAGAGCGGCGGCAAGAAGTGCAAAACGATGGAGCTTAGCGTCAATGACTTTGTGCGCCGGGTGCTGCTGCATGTCCCGGAACCGGGCCACAAGGTGGTGCGTTCATACGGATTGTACGCGGGAAGCCGGCGCCAGGCCCTTGACCGCTGCCGGGAATTACTCGGGCAAGAACCGGTACAGGAGCCGAAGGCGCGCACATGGCAGGAATGCGTGGCGGGACTGGGAGAGACAAACCCCGGCCAATGCCCGGTATGCGGCTCACGGCTGGTGCAACGGGAGGTGTTTCGTCCGGAGTTCAGGGGCGAGACAAGGAAGTTTCCAATGAAAGAGGCGGCATGAGCAGGCAGCAAGAAGTGACTGACGATCAGCAGCCGGTGATGACGCATGCCTTAAAGACAGGAAAAACGAAGCTTCTGGGAGAGTCAAAGGCAAATCACACCACCAAACCCGCCCAAGACAAGGAAGATTTCAGCGACGGCAACAATTTACTGACAAAAAAACCGTAAATCAGCTCTGGCGGTGACGAGAAAACTCCATAGACCACAAAGAAAAAGCTCAACACTCGGATGGAACAGACGCGCCGATCAAGATCGCCGCTAAAGGCATGTTTTGGGGCGGCTTGCTGTTCATCCTCTAAAACGTTGGGCGAGGAATTTGAATTATGAATAAATTAATTGCTGTTTGGAAACAGCTTGTTGTCTGGACTAAAAACGGTAAAAATTTCTGGCTAGTTATCCTGCCATTCGGAGGGGTCGTTGCTTCGATAATACTCTTAAGAGGGTACCCAAAAGGGCTGAACATCTTAAAGCTAGAGGGAATATTAGTTGAAATAGCTGGACTTGCTACAGTGGTATTGTCTCTTTCGAGGGAGAACAAGAAATATAACCAAAACGGATACCTCAAGTCGTTTATCGTTTGGGTTTCGGACGTTAAGTACATATTGTTTCCTCGCAACATTACCATACAAGTTGACAGTTGTTTGAGCGGTATCTCAAGTATTGGTGCAGGAATAGTAACCGGAACTCTTAATTTCGAGAATATTGATCAGAAAGTAGAATACCTGCTCCAAAAGGTAATGATATTAGAAAAGTCTATGAATGAGGGTTTTCATAAAATCGAAACTGTGAAGTCAGAAATAAAGGCGGAGTTAGCCTCTCTGGCTCTGCAACGAATCAAGTGGGTAGAGGGAATAGCGACTTTAGGTTGAGCTTGCCTGCAACCAGATAAGCCATGCAGATCAAGTTGTCAGGATTCCGATAGCCTCGTGCCCGAGTTTTGGCTGATTGAATTAGGCTGTTGATGCCCTCAATGAAGCCGCTAGTCAGGCCGCTTTCAAAATGTGCCAGAATGCCATCCCAATGCTCTTTTACAGATTCGGCCATGTTCTTGATGAGTTGGATTGAGCTTGCGGCGGCTTTCCGATGCCATTTGGTCAACAGGGTTTCTGCCTCCGTTCGGCTTGAAGCAAAATAGACGTTCTGAAGGTTCAGCTTGTGCATGTAAGCTTCCGTACTCCTTAAGCTTTGACTGGTGATAATGGCATCCAGGCGCTGTTCCTCTTCCGGTGTCAGGTTCTCTGGATTTTTGAGGAACAGGTTTCTGCTCTTTTTCAGGATTTCAGGAAATAACCTGGCTTCTTGAGCCCTTATCTTACTAAGCTTATCGTTCATAAGCTTGATGACGTGGAATTTATCGAAGGTGACCACGGCATGGGGCAACTGCTCTTTGACACCCTTTATGAATGCCTTGGACATGTCAATAGCAGCGTCTGTGATGCTATCAGGATCGCCGCCATGTGACTTAAGGTCCGCGACGAAGCTCTTGACTGTTTCGTTGTCCTTTCCCGTCGTGCCGAACAAGAGCTTATGCATGTCGAGGTCGAAGAAGAAGGTGACGAATTTCTCGTCATGACTGCGCCCGGCAAAGGTTTCATCCGCACCGACCCTCTTCACCTCGGAGAAGTCTTCTGCGGCCCTTGCCTTCTCGACATAGGATTGAATCAACCGCCATAGACGGGTATCGGTAACGGCAAACAGCCTGCTCATGACCTTCACCGGCAAATCACGAGCCATGGTCATGGCCAGGGCCTCAAACAGCAGCGTAAATCCTGAGCCTGCGCGAGCCCAGGGTACCTGGACCAACTTCACGCCGCAGTCGCTGTTAGGGCACTTTACCCGTGGAACACGCGCATGAAGGTAGGCTTCGTACTGGAAGAAATTCAGATGCCGCCACTCTTTCTCCGTGGTGTCATGGACTGGTGACAACGTTCCGCAGACCGGACAGGGAAAGGTGGCTCCCCGCTGGAAGTCGATGGTTATGTCCAAACGACTTGACTTCTTGTTGAAGTCAACAGAGGTAACCTTCCACGGGATGGCAATTCCAAGAGCAGCACCAAAAAGATCTTCAGGATTCATAGCGATTACTAACCTCCAGGCTGAGTGATGGTGGCCTATCTTACATCAACCCGGCCCAGGCTACCCACTCAATTCGTCGAGGAGCCGCCTCTCTCAAATCGAATTTAGAAACGGAAATTACCAAAGTTAAGAATGACATTAAAGATAAAGCTACTATAGACTATTGTCTACTTGTATCAGGCTCAATATTAACAGCGATAGGAATGATTATTACCAATCTTCCTGATTATTATTTCAATCTTCTAAATTTGCATTCTTAGAATAGGATGCCCAACCACTCGGCGGCACGCGGGCTTCGCTACGCTTCGCCGGTGCGCCTCGACACCGTTGATATGGCTAAGGGGGTCAAAATGAAGTTCTGGGCAATGACCTGCAAAGTACTCGGGTATATCTGACTGGTGTTGGCTGGACTCCTGATCTTGGTAGGCATCGTGGAGGTCTGGATGAAGGAGGGATTTTCCGGAGTTCAAAACCTCCTGAGCCCGTTTAACGTGGCGAACTATATCGTGACGATAATTACGCTGGCTCCCGGAATTGGCTTGCTGATGCTTTCCGAAAAACTACAAAACAAGGCCAAGCCTTAGCCCTCCCATCAAGTGACTTAACATTAAGCTGCGAGGGGGAAAGGTTTCAAGCTTAGTGCCCCCATCGCCTGCTTGACTTGTTGAGTGTTTAAACGTACATTATAAATGTACGTTTGACCACCAAATGGAGGTTGCCATGATTGAGGTGAATATTACTGAATTTCGCAATCATCTGCCCGAATATCTCGGGCAGGTAAAGAAGGGGGAAGATATTTTTCTCACCTCACGGGGCAAGGTTGTTGCCAAGGTTACGCCCGTAACTGATGAACGGGCTGCTGCTCGTGAGGCGCTAATGCTATTGCGCGGGACATGCCGCATTGGTGACGTGATTTCCCCGCTTGATGAAAAGTGGGAGGCTAGTGATGCTGGTTCTTGACACCTGCGCTCTCATTTATGATGCCCTAAGCCCGAACAGCCTCAGCCGGAAAGCGGTAAAAGCAATCACGAAGGGTGATGAAGATGGGCTGTTGGCATGCAGCGATATTTCACTCTGGGAAATCGCCATGCTGATCAGCAAGGGGCGGCTTGATCCTGGGACGGACGCCGTCACGTTCCTGCGACTCCTTCATTCCGCCCGACAGATCCGGGTGTTCCCCATCACTCCCGAAATAGCAGCTACCAGCGCCAGCTCATCCCTCTTTGTCCATGGTGATCCAGCCGACCGTATCATTGCAGCCACAGCCATTGTTCATAAAGCGGAACTGGTAACTTGTGACGGACATCTGTCGGCAGTCAAGGGATTGCGAGTCATCTGGTGATGAATTCTGTCTGTTTGGATGAAGTAAGGGACTAAGTTAAAGGGTTACATCTCCATTCCCCACTTTTTGCAAACAATTATCGTGAAAACAGCGAAGGTGCCAATCACCGCTCGGACCGTGTCCGGGCATAAACCGCCCGGCAGGTCAAGCCAGCCCCGCCGTTAACAGCTGATTCAGAGAAAACAGGAACCCGTCGCGATTTCAAAAACATCAGGAGGAACGACACCATGAATTTCGACTGCATACCACGCGAAGACCTGCATGGCATCCTCTGCCACATGCCGAAAGCAGAACTGCATATTCACATCGAAGGCTCACTGGAGCCGGAACTGATCTTTGAACTGGCAACTCGGAACCGGATTCAACTCCCCTACCCGACCATAGATGAACTGCGTGCTGCCTATGCCTTTACGGATCTGCAGAGCTTTCTGGACATCTACTATGCCGGGGCCAGCGTGCTGCAAAAAGAAGCGGATTTCTTCGACATGGCCTGGGCTTACCTGAAGCGAGCCAAAGCCGAAAATGTAGTACACGCAGAAATTTTCTTTGATCCCCAGACACATACGGCCAGAGGAATTCCATTTGAAACGGTAATCAACGGACTGGATCGGGCAATCCGTCGCGGCCGTGAAGAACTGGGACTGAGTGCCTCGCTGATACTCTGTTTCCTGCGCCACCTGAGTGAAGAGGACGCTTTTGCGGCGCTGGAAGATGCTCTGCCGTTCCGCGACAAGTTCATCGGGGTCGGCCTTGACAGCAGCGAGCGCGGAAATCCGCCGGAGAAATTTACCAGGGTATTTGCACGCTGCCGGGAGCTGGGACTGCGACTGGTGGCCCATGCCGGAGAAGAAGGTTCAGCCGAATACATAAGCCATTCCCTTGACCTGCTGAAAGCGGAAAGGATCGACCATGGTGTGCACTGCCTGGATGATCCGAAGCTTGTCGCACGACTGGTACAGCAACGCATACCATTGACAGTATGCCCCCTTTCCAACGTAAAACTTTGCGTGTTTCCGAGTCTTTCCGCTCACAACATCGGCAAATTGCTGGCTGCCGGCATTGCAGCAACTATTAATTCAGACGATCCGGCCTATTTCGGTGGATACCTGAACCGGAATTACACCGCTACATTCGCAGCACTGCCGGGGCTTGGGGCAAAAGAGGCTTACCAGCTGGCTCGCAACAGTTTTGAGGCCAGTTTTGTGAATGAAAACATCAAGGAAGGATGGATCAGGGAGCTTGATGAATTCTTTACGCATTATAGGGAAAATGAGGGAAAATGGCTTCCACTTTGACAAGTTGAATTCTTCCCCGAAATCCGAATACCCAAAAGAAACAGGCTGCTCCTGTTAGCCGCCCATATCCTGTGGCAACGATGAGAGGGCAGGTCATGGTTCGTCTCTTCAACTTCCTGCTGCGGGTGTTGCGCGGGTTCAAACGCAACCAGGGGCTCTTGTTGTCCGGCGCTCTTGCCTATTATACCCAGTTGTCAATTGTGCCCATGTCGATCCTTGCCCTCATTGTGCTGACGCATTTCATAGAAGAGCAGCAGTTGATTCACACCTTGTCAACGTACCTGGAAATGGTGATCCCCGGCTATAGAACTTGAGCGCAAACCCGACGAATCGACCAGGGAGGAACAATCGGGATTTGAGACACGATGATGTCGTATCATGTCATTTCGGACTCTCCTCAGCTCTCCTCATCTTTGCCCCAGAAGAATATCATCTGCGGGGTTGTGGCGCTATGCTCATTAATGAGCTGCTGGGTGCTGACAAGTTCCCATCCAACCTTGGCCATGCTATGCAGGTGATCTTGTAAATCAAGTGCCAGGAGATCATTTACAGGGTAATGCTTGGTTGTGAATGTATATGCTTTCGCCATGACCGCCTCTCCATCAATCTTTTTCCCAGAAAAATCAGCGTTGTCCGGTTTGGTTTTTGCTTACGTCCCGTAGGGACAGAATACTGGTAGCCGGGGAATTCATTCCCCGGTCATCCAGGCGAAATATCATCACGTCACGTACGTGACGTGGGGAAATATAGCATCTCATCCGGGGGATGAATCCCCCGGCTACATTCAAACGCCCCTAATGGGGCTTAACAACCTTGATGCACAAACCAAACCGGACAACGCTGCAGAAAAATAGAAATAACCGCTCTCTTTGATGACATTAACCATCCTCCACCCGTCTTGTGCCATCTGGTTCAGATGCTGCACCATTCCTTCACGGATGACTTGGTTGGTAGGAGGTTCGTGCAGCGTAATGGTGTATTCTTTAGCCATTGTCATTCTCCTTAGTGCCCGGACACTCCAACCCTATGGAGCTGCACTCGAAGAAGGCACTTCATCCCAGGTCTTCCTCGATTTTCAGTTCCAGATCATCGATATTGACCCTAATAACCGTTCCGTCCTGCTCCTCGCTCCGCACAATGCCTTCCCTGACCCACTCGAGGACAAGATCCTTGCTAACGCCGAATTTGGATTCTACTTCCTCTACGGTGCACCAGCTATCTCCTAACATGGACATAAAGAACACCTCTTAATTAGTTTATCACCTTACTACACAATACATTATAGCATACAAAGGCTTGAGCACTCGTTTTCCCCTCAAAGCGATAAGGTATATATCCCATTAGAAAGACCTGAGGCCGTAATGGAATCTTCTACGGGAATGTCAAACACGGCCGTATTTGTTCCCTTGACGGGATTTATAATGGTGGTAAGCTTTTTGTGATTATTATTTTCTAACAATTACTTTCCGACAAAGCCAAACCCTTCGCGAGGAGGGGGCGGAAAGCGGCGGGTCTTCGCGACGAAGATGGCCGAGCTGCCGAGGGACGGGTCCTTCAGGTGGGCTCGGCCTTTTTATTTGATGCACAAACTTGGAATGGTTCAAGGTGCATAAAAAGTTTGAGCTGAAGAAAAGATTACCTTCAAAGCGCAGCCTCAAAGTTCAAATGGGCAAGGCCGCTGAACGCATACGCCAAGCGAGATGTTCACTTACACTTATGAAAGGAGAATCATTATGTTAGGAACTATTTTGATCGTCGTAGTGATTTTGCTGTTACTGGGTGCACTGCCCACTTGGCCTCACAGCCGACAGTGGGGTTACTATCCGAGTGGCGGGCTTGGCTTGATCCTTTTGATTCTGCTCATCCTACTACTGTTGGGCCGGTTATAGGTCGCCAAAGCGTCTGATGCCACATGCAGAATATGGTTCAAGCGGTTTTGAAAGCAGAGTGGCGAACTTGAACCTCTAGTATGCTACGCCTGATAGCGCATAACCGGGAGCGGACCGATTAGGCATGTTTCCGAAAGCAAAATAGGGAGGTGTATTAGCTCATGCCGTTAATTCAAGTGGTAATGGTCCTGATCGTGGTTGGTGTTCTTCTATGGCTCATCAACCGATTCATCCCAATGGCGGGATCCATAAAGTCGATTTTGAATGCCGTTGTGGTCATTGCCGTGGTTTTGTGGCTCCTGAACGTCTTTGGGATTTTCAGTTACCTCTCCACGATCCATGTGGGGAAGTGAGCCGTCAACTTTTCAGGGACGAAGGACCGAGTATATGGGATCGCAGTCAAATCTAAATCCTAACCCCGATAAACAGAATAAGTGCGTTAACGAAGTTATTTTCTGTCAGCCCCAATAAACGGGATAAGTACGTTAAAAATCATTTCTGCAAAAAGCTCAGAAAATAACTTCTAACTTACTAAAGGACAGCATTGTCCGGTTTGGTCTTTGCAAGGTTCTTTGAGAATGTAAAAAAGTTGTAAAATCAGCGTTATACCGCATTATTTGCTTGACTTTGAGTAAAAAAACGGTGGTCCGCACTCGTAACTATCCAATATTACAGGAGTTACGATATGCGACCGTTCAAACGACTGAAACAAAGACGAAAATCACGCGCTTTCAAATTGCTTCTTACCCCGATTTTTGAGAGATTCAAGTCAGATAATGAACTTGAATCCAGGGGGTATCGCCCGTTGCAAATGACTTTCGATGATCAGCTAAAAGCCCTGATCTTTTATCACTTGGAAGAGTTCTCTTCCGGGAGCGAACTTCTCCAGGCGCTGGATCAGGATGACTTCGCCAAGGAATGTGTTGCTCCCCCCAAGGGAATCAAAAAGAGCTCTTTCTTTGAGGCAATCAACAACCGTGGTCTTGAACAGCTTTCCGAGGTATTCGGGCATCTTGTCAAGCAAGCAGGCAGAGTGCTTCCCGATGAATATGCTCACCTTGGCAATCTGGTATCCATAGACGGTTCTTTGATAGATGCTGTTCTATCTATGGAATGGGCAGATTACCGAAGCGGCTCTAAGAAGGCCAAGGCCCATATCGGCTTCGATATCAACCGTGGTATTCCAAGGAAGATATTCCTGACCGACGGTAAAGAGGGTGAGCGCCCCTTTGTTGATAAGATCATCGACAAAGGCGAAACCGGTGTCATGGATCGTGGGTATCAGTCTCATAATCACTTTGACCAGTGGCAGGCCGCCGAGAAGTTTTTTGTCTGCCGTATCAGGGAGAATACACACAAAACCGTCATCAGAGAGAATGCCGTAAATCCTGACAGTATTGTCTTCTATGACCAGATAGTACTTCTCGGCACCAAAGGTATAAACCAGACTGAGAAAGAGCTGCGCCTTGTTGGTTACCGTATTGACGGCAAGGACTACTGGGTAGCAACCAACAGATACGACCTGACGGCTGAAGAAGTGGCCCAGGTTTATAAACTGCGCTGGAACATAGAGACCTTCTTCGGTTGGTGGAAACGCCACCTAAAGGTGTATCACCTGATTGCCAGAAGCGAATATGGTCTCATGGTTCAAATACTTGGTGGTCTCATCACCTATCTGCTGCTAGCCATCTATTGCCGTGAGCAGCACCAGGAGCCAGTCAGCATTAGCAGGGTACGAGAATTACGCAATCAGATTGCAAATGAAGCAGCAGCCGAACAGCAGAGCCGTCGCACAAGAATACAAGGTAACTCAAACAAAATTAGACAGTTGAAACGTAAGAAACGTCGTGCAAAAACCTAACCGGAAGTTACTGACTAAAGGAGAAATACCATGAAATCGAGCATTAGGGACAAGGCGGAAGGAACGTTTCACGAAGCGAAGGGTAAGGTCAAGGAGATCGCCGGGAAAATCACCGATAATCCCAAGTTGGAGGCCAAAGGCAAAGGCGAAAAGTTAGTCGGCAAAGTTCAGGAAAAGATCGGCCAGGTCAAGAAGGTTTTGGGGAAGTAGTGAGAGCCTATTTATCAGGGGGCTCGGAGTAAAAGCTACAGTAACAACAAATAGGAGGAAATTATGAAAAAAATAGTACTTTCATTCTTGTTGACGGTTGTTTTTGCTGTGCCCGCTTTTTCAGAGATGAAGGATATGCCCATGAGGGAGCATAGGGAAGGATATGGGCAGATGATGGAAATGGGAAATATGGACAAGATGGGCGATATGATGGGCATGTGCATCGAACATGCAGATAAGATGGGGCTTACCGATGATCAGATCATGAAAATGAAGCCATTACATCGCGAAATGCAAAAAAAGCATGCCCGATTCAAAGCGGACCTGAAGATTGCAGAGATCGAACTTATGGAAATCATGGAAGTGAAAGATTTTGACCTGGAGAAGGCCAGCTCTGCAGTTAAAAAAATTGAAGAGATAAAAACAGCCCATCATTTGGAAATGTTAAAAGCCATGAAAGAAATGCGGACTATTTTGACGGACGAACAGTTTAAAAAAATGAAGAAGATGATGTTCATGAAGATGGGGGAGAAAAAACCGGCAAAGAGGATGATGAAGAAACAATAATGGAGAAGCATGACAGATTGCGCGGATCAGCTTTGTAAGGGCCGGTGGCATTGACGGCGATGACAGCGGACTGCAGAGACCGCGAAAAAGGGCGCATCACGGTGCGCCCTTATTTATTGAATTGAACTGTTCAATGCCGGGATTTCGCGGTCTAACCCTGATAAACAGGATAAGTGCGTTAACGAAGCTATTTTCTGCCAAAAAAGCGCAGAAAATCACTTCTAACTTACTAAAGGACCTTTCGCCCTTGAATGATGCGTACCAGTACCACTATGATAGCAATTACGAGCAGAATATGGATCAGACCGCCCATGGTATATGAAGTAACCATACCTAACAGCCACAGCACTATCAGGACCACGCAGATTGTCCACAGCATAACGTCCTCCCATTTAACTGCGGCCTGTCAGTAGCGTTAGCCGCTGCCGCTTCAACACCCTGTTAAACGTCTGACAGAATCGAAAAAACCGCCGGAGCGGGTCGTGGATTCACCTGAGGTTACGCAGCTATTTTACAACAAGATCGTTTTTCACCTCGGTGACACCAGCGACACTGCGGGCAAGCTCTCCTGCCTTTTTGGCGTTCTGCGCCGAATCGACAAAACCGCTTAACTGGACTACCCCTTTGTACGTATTGACAGTGATTTGCAACGTTTTTAGCCCTGGTTCGCCAAGGATTGCGGTTTTTACCTTGGTTGTGATGGTCGAGTCATCGACATACTGGCCGGTGCTTTCATGTGTTCGCGTGGCTGCGCACCCCATGAATGCGGTTATCAGCCCGATGCAGACCAGGAGTTTCACAATGCGATGTAGTTTTGTCATGATGCTTTCTCCTTTCTGTTTGCAATAATTTCACCTTAAGCCAAATTAAGTTTATCTCACGCTGTTGACCAGTCAATCAGGCAGTCGCATATACGAGTCCGTAAACGCATATCAACGTCAAAGAAATACGCTGCACCGGTTAAAAAGAAACAGGCTGCTCTGTGAAAAAGCAGCCTGTTTCCTTACCTCTTATATACAACGAACTTCAGTTCATCAATTGAAGAAATACCGCGCGCCGAACGTCATGGAAAAGTTCATGGGATCGAAGTTGCCGATTTTATCCCCACCTAACCTTATATCCGCATCGGGGGCAAGCACCACTTTTGCCTGACCGGTCAGGGCCAGTTGCTTCATAACGAAGTAATCCACCCCGCCGGCCGCGTGCACGCCGACGACGGTATCCAAGTCCGCTTTTACCCCATCGTCGCGCGTGAAGCCGTTGACAAGGATATCCAGTCCGGCGCCTGCATAGGGGGTCAGATGCGCTGTCGGTTCGTTGAAGCGATACTGCACCCCGAGGGAGATGTTGTTGGTTTCGAAATTGCCTACCCTATCCCCGCCGATGCTGCCGTTGAAATCGGTATGGGTGATATCCAGCTCAGCGGCGATGTTCTTGTTTATGCCGTAGATGAAGCCGCCACCGCCGACGAAACCGGTATCAGTGTCGACATTAAATGTGGGAGAAGCGGAGGTATCCTCACTGTCCGCAGGGACCAGAAAACCGATCCGCCCGGTAACGCCCACTTTTCCCGCGATGTTCTCCGCACAGGCGGTTCCTGCCATAAGGGCCACAGCCGCAACGCAACTGATCATAACGCACAATCTTTTCATATCTTTCCTCCTGTCATTGACATTGTTTATATTATTTTCTGTTTTTTCCGCGCACTTTGCGCGGAAGTTCACCCTGTCCGTCTGCCGCGAAAACCGGCGATTCCTGCATCCACCGCAGACAGATGTAACCGTGTACGTGTACCGCTTCACCACCTCCCTTCTGCCGATTTTCCACAAAAAAAAGCCGGGTTGCCGAATATCGTCTGATATTTCGGCAACCCGGCTGTCTGGCTTGAGACCCTTTAGGCTTTCCGCCCCATCCTCACGGATGGTTTAGTATTATCGTCTACCAACTGCACGTGCTCATCTGTATTTCGTAACGCGGTACTGTTCTTACCAAAGAACCGCGCCGGATGTCAATGAAAAACACATTACACCCTCCCCCCACCCCCTCCCATCAAGGGAGTGGAGCTTTAAAGTCCCCTCGCCCCTTGTGAACCCAAATTGCGGGTCTAAAGGGCTAGGGTGAGGGAGGAAGAAAAATGGATTAATTGCGCTCTTTCTCGCGGTGGCCGATGCCGAGGGCGGTAAGCCCTTTCTGCAGGTCGTGCAGGGCGGCGCCGAGCTGGGCATCCAGAACGGCTTGGTCGCTCCCCACGGCTGTGAGGGTGATATCGAGCTCCCGTGTCTCGCCGAGGGTTCTGGCCAGGGACTTGATGTAAATGCTGGGGTGATCGTTGACCACCCGGCTGAGCACCGGTTCCATCAACGACTCGTCGTTGCTTTGCACGGTGATGGTCTGCATGACCGAGATGCCGCCGCGAAAGGTCTCTTGCAGGAAAGGCTGGAGGGAACTGTTGAAGATGCCTTTCAGTTCCGACGGAACACCGGGAAGGCTGATAATGGCAGCCCGTCCGGTCTTGAGCAGGACACCGGGAGCGGTGCCGACCGGATTTGAGAGCGGCACGGCCCCCTCGGGGAGCCAGGCCATCTTCTCCCGGGCCGGGTTCAGCCCTCCCTGGGTGAGCACCCCCTGGGCAGTCAACTCGTCATAGCGATCCCTGACCATCTGCAGGGCCTGTTCATGGAGCCGCACCTCCACGCCGACACCCCGTGCCACTGCGGCAAGGGTAAGATCATCGGCAGTGGGGCCGAGGCCGCCTGAGGTGATAATAACTTCAGCGCCGCGCGCAAGCGCCGCATGCACCTCGCCGGCTATGACCGCGTCCACGTCGCGCAACAGCGTGACCCTGGCGACGCGTCCACCCAGGCTGTTGATTTCTTTGCACAGCCAGTGCGTGTTCGTGTCCTGGATATCGCCGATGAGTATCTCGTTGCCGATAATGAATATTTCCACAATGACCGGTTCTGACATGTTAACTCCTGAATCTGGAAATTAATGACGAGGAGTCTGTCGGACTTAGGAATGAATCTACTGCGAGAATGGCAAATCGGTCCATATTCCCGTAAATTTTCGACGAATAGGTCCACTATTAGCTCTCAAATTACCGGAAATCTGTCCTCGATTTTCCATCCTCTCGCTACGATCCCCTAAGTCCGACAGACTCCTAGGATTGTAACCCGATTGGCAGATACCAGGCAACCTTGACATCGAATTTTTTGCAATCCGGGTGCTTGCAATAATAGCTGTACGCAAACGCAAGGCTATAAGGGCAACGGCAGGCATCATCCGCCAGGCATTTATATACCTGCCCATGGACATGGCGAATACTGCAAAAAGCCGCATCAGGAAATGTACGGGGGGAATTCATCGGCAACTCCTTTACCAGGTTGAATGATTGTCGGTTAACCATTTTCTTCTTCCCCCTGCACATTAAATCCTGCAATAAATGACAATTTTACCTATCAGGCAGCGCCGCTCAAGAAGCCGTGGATGGCTGCGGCGGCCTGCTTGCCGTCCCCCATGGCGAGGATGACCGTAGCTCCGCCGCGGACGATGTCTCCGCCGGCGAAAACACCGGGAATGCTGGTGGCGCCCTGCTCGTCGCTGACGATGTTCCCCCACTTGTTCAGGGCCAGATCAGGCGCAGTGGCGGTCAGGAGCGGATTGGACCTGGTGCCGATGGCGTTCACCACCACATCGACCGGCACTTCATATCTGGAATTGGCAACGGGAACCGGCTTGCGTCGTCCCGACTCGTCCGACTGCCCCAGTTCCATTTTTTCGCAGCTGAGCGCGGCCGTCCACCCCTTGTCATCGCCGATGATCTCCAGAGGCGCTGTCAGCATGACAAACTCCACACCCTCTTCCTTGGCATGCCTGATCTCCTCGATCCTGGCCGGCATTTCCGCTTCGCTTCGCCTGTAGATGATCATCGCCCGTTCCGCGCCAAGCCTTCTGGCTGTACGAACGCAGTCCATGGCGGTATTGCCGCCGCCGATGACCGCTACGGAGTTCCCCTTGATGATCGGAGTCGGGGAGTTGGGGTTGCACCCCGCCTCCATCAGGTTGACCCTTGTCAGGAACTCGTTGGCCGAGTAGACACCCTTCAGGTTTTCCCCAGGCATATTGAGCATCACCGGCAGCCCTGCTCCATTGGCGATGAAGACCGCATCGAACTGCTCGCGGAGCTGATCCAGTGTCATGGTCTTGCCGATGATGACGTTGCACTCAATCTCCACACCAAGGGCAAGGAGCCGGTCCACCTCCACGTCGATGATCTCCTTCGGCAGACGGAACTCGGGAATGCCGTACCGGAGAACCCCGCCGGTGTCGTGCAACGCCTCGAAAATGGTGACAGTATGCCCTTTTCTGGCCAGCTCTCCGGCAGCGGTGAGCCCGGCAGGACCGCAACCGACAACCGCAACCTTTTTGCCTGTGCCGGTCGGGAGTGGCTCGCTGCGAAGCTTATCGGCATTGGTCATGGCCCAGTCAGCCACAAACCGCTCCAGGTAGCCGATGGCAACCGCCTCACCCTTCACTCCGCGCACACATCGGGCTTCGCACTGGCTCTCCTGGGGGCAGACCCGGCCGCAGACAGCCGGCAAAGCATTGTCGCCCTGGAGAATCCGGGCAGCTTTGGGGAGCTTTTCAGCAGCCAGGGCGTCGATGAACTCGGGGATGGAGACCCCCACCGGACATCCCTCGACACACGGGCGGGTCTTGCACTGGATGCAGCGTTGTGCCTCCCTGACCGCCTCTTCCCGGGCAAGCCCCTGATTGACCTCTTCAAAATTCCTGCTGCGCAGTTCCGCGTCAAGCTCGGGCATATGGACCCGATCGATGGCAAGCCGTTCTTTGGCTGTAAGGTTGTTACACATGGGCCACCCCCGTTGTTAGTTTGCATTCGTTCGCAGCATGGCAAAGGGCCGCCTCTTGGTCGCGATAGGTGGTGAGACGATCGGAGAGGCCGGCAAAATCGACCAGGTGGCCGTCGAACTCAGGCCCGTCGACGCAGGCGAATTTGGATTCCCCGTCGACCACGACCCGACAGCCGCCGCACATGCCGGTGCCGTCGATCATGATCGGGTTGAGGCTGACGATGGTCTCGATGCCGTGGGGCCGGGTGAGCTCGGCAATGGCCCGCATCATGGGCACCGGGCCGATGGCGAAGACCGCATCCGGCGTGCGGAGGGGATCGGCGATCAGCTCGGACAGCTCTGCGGTAACAAACCCCTTGCGCCCCAGGCTCCCGTCCTCGGTGGTGATGAGAAGCGTTTCGGAAAGTGCCGCCAGTTCATCGGCCAGGATCACGTACTGGCTGGAACGGCCGCCGATGATGGTGGTTATCTGGCTCTCGGTCGCGGCCAGGGCCTTGACGAGCGGGAAGAGGACCGCGGTGCCGACGCCGCCGCCGATGCAGGCGACCCTTTTCCAGTTGGCAAGATGGGTCGGCTTGCCGAGGGGACCGGCCACGTCCAGAATGGAGCCGCCGGCCGGGATGGCAACGATCTTCCGCGTCGAAGCGCCGATCGCCTGGATAAAGAGGGTGATGGTCCCGACCGCCGGGTCCGCATCGCCAATGGTGAGGGGTATCCGTTCATCGCCCCGCCCAACACGGACGATGACGAACTGCCCCGGTCGGCGAACCGGAGCAATGCGCGGCGCCCGTATCACCATACGGTGAAGGTTCGGCGCCAGGATGTCGTTACTGATTACTTCGAACATGTCTTAAACCACCTTTTTTGATTTTTATTGCCACATCAACGACGCCAGATTTGAGATGATAACAAGGCGGCGCGGAGAATGCGACGGAGACATAGTCTCTCTATGTCGAGGAGCTTTCGACAAGCCAACGCGGTTAGCGCTCAAATATGGCGTCGTTTCTAATCCAGGCAGCGGAATACCCCTGAGCTCCATAGACAACTACCGCACGGTTCCGCATTGGCATAGCAATCCTGGGCAAACGTATCCTTCTGGACCAGGTCGCAGGGAGAGCAGTTACAGCTGGAACAGACCGGATAATCGTGCCGCTGGACGTTTTCCCGGTAGGTGCGGAACTCCTTGCTGTTCCAGATTTCGAGAACGCCGCTTTCCGCCACGCTGCCGAATATCCTGGACTGCACGGGATGCAGCCAGCCGTTGGCAAAGGAGCGGCACTGGTGCCAGAGATGATAGCAGGGATGCATCCGGCCATCCCAGGAGATGAATGCGCCCCCCTGTTCGACAAAATTGCAGCCCCGTCTTTCTCGCCGGACTATTTCGGGAAGCCTCAGATCCAGCCCCGTTCTCCCGGCAATCTCCGTTGCCCGGTCAAACACCGCCAGAGTCTCTTCAAGACGCGTATAATCCATGTTAAAGAGTCTTTTCAGATCAAGGGCGATGCCCCGATCCTGCGCATCCGACTTAATGGCTTCGACGAAATCGACTATCCTCTGTTCATCAGGGCTCTTGCTGTATTTCCAGAGAATTTCGAAATAGCGGAGGATATCCACTCCGACGATGTCGGCCTTGGATTTCCAGGTCTGAAACAGTAGTAACGCTTCGTCGGTGCAGATGTCATAGGCACACTGATTGAGATGGGGTTCATCGAACGGGTGGAGGTGGGAGACAATGGCAAAGTCTGCCCCCCGTTCTGCGGCCCACTCCAATGCAGCAGGAAGCTGCTCCAGGTTGTCGCGCATGACGACGTATTCGACACCGATCTGCAGATCCGGCCGGGAACAGACCCCCTTGGCGGAGGCAAGTGCTTTCAAGGCCCATTCCAGATCGAGCAATTGGCTTCCCGCGCGGATTGCGCCGAAGGTTGTGGCATCGACACCATCCATGGACAGGCAGATCCTGTCGAGTCCCGCATCCAGCAGGGTAACGGCCCGCATGTTGGTGAGGAGGAGGCCGTTGGTCTGGAAGCCTACCCAGCTGTCTGTCGGCATCAGCTTTTTTGCCCTGGTTATGAACTGTTCCAGATTGGGGTTAAGTAACGGCTCCCCTACCCCGTTGAGTACCAACGCTTCCAGGTTGTGAAATGCCGGTTCCAGCGCCGTAAATGTTTGCAGGTCCAGATCGCCGTCACAGGCGGTGTGATCGGGATTCTGCTTCATGCACATCACGCAGCTGAGATTGCAGCGGCTGGTCGTTTCGACGAAAAGTCTGGAGGGATACTCCCGAAGTGCCGGAACAGGGGGGGAATCCCATTGCAAAGCTGCTGAAGATTGGATGGACATATGCGTTTCCTTGAATACAGGATAAAGGATAAAGGATCGAGGATAAAGGAGCGAGGAACGAGGAAAACCTTTATCCTCGATCCTTTATCCTCGAACCTGAATTTATCGCATTCCCTCGGCCACCACCTCGGCGATATCCTTGACCCGGGTCTTGCCCGACTGACGGTCTTTCAGGCCGTCCTCGATCATGGTCATGCAGTATGGACAGGTGACGCAGATGGTGTCGGGGTTCTTGCCGAGCGCCTCAGTGACCCGGTTCAGGTTGATCCTCTCCCCCAGGTGCTCCTCCATCCACATCCTTCCGCCACCTGCGCCGCAGCAGAAGGAATTTTGCCGGTTCCGCTCCAGCTCAATGGGAGCGCTGCCGGTGGCTTGGGCAATGACCGAGCGCGGCGCTTCGTAGATGTCGTTGTGACGCCCCAGGTAACACGAGTCATGGAAAACGATATTGCCCAGATCCTTAACCTGCCGGTTCAGCTTCAGCCTCCCCTCGCGCATTAGCTGGTCGAGAAGTTCCGCATGGGGAATGACCTCCAGCTCCAGCCCGTACTGCCGGTAGTCGTTCTTCAGCGTGGTGAAGCAGTGGGGACACTGGGTGATGACCTTTGTGATCCCCTTCTCCCGGAACAGGGCCACATTCTCGTTCGTCATCCGGTCGAAGACGAACTCGTTGCCGAGACGCCGCAGACTGTCGCCGCAGCACTTCTCCTCGCGGCCCAGAATCCCCCAGGAGACACCGGCGGCATCGAGGATCTGCGCCATGGCCAGCGTCACCTGCTTGCTCCTGGAATCGAAGGCCCCGGCGCAGCCGACGAAGAACAGGTACTCCGTCTTGCCCGCCTCGAAGGGCTTCACCTCCAACTGGGCAGACCATTTGGTCCGCTCGGCCGGGGCGATCCCCCAGGGGTTGCTGCGCTGCTCCATGTTCTCGAAGAGGTTCAACAGCTCTTCCGGGAAATCGGCATCCATCTGCACCAGGTGCCTGCGCATCTTGACCAGCTTCGGCATCTGCTCGATAAAGACCGGACAGGCGGAGAGGCAGGAGCCGCAGGTGGTGCAGGACCAGATTGATTCCCTGGCAACACTCCCATCACCTTCGCCGATCAGCGGCAGGACCGGTGCCCCCTTCCTCTGCAGGAGCGGGCCGTTGGCCAGCAGGTTTTCCTTGATGTCATGGATCACCTGTCGCGGATTGAGAGGCTTGCCGGTAACGGCGGCAGGGCACGCCTGCTGGCAGCGGCCGCATTCGGTACAGGAAAAGGAATCGAAGAGATCCTTCCAGTTGAAGCTGTCGACACTGCCGACGCCGTAGGAATTTCCTTCTGTGAACTCTTCGCGTGGCTGGGTGTTGGGCTTCTCCAGGCTCTTGAAAAAACAGTTGGGGATGGCGGTAAGGATGTGCATATGCTTGCTGTAGGGGAGGTAATTCATGAAAACAAGCAGAACGGCGGCGTGCAGCCACCAACAAATATTGGCCAAAGGATCGAGGAACGAGGAGCGAGGAAAAAACTCGGCAATAGCGGAGGATATGGGCATCCAGGCGGCTGCGGGTTCCTTCCCCATGGCAATCTCTGCGGCATGCATGCCGAAAAAGGCGAGCATGAGCAGACCGATCATGCCGAGGATGGCGAATGCCTCGCCGGTGCGCGCCCCGTCATAGGGCGGATTTACAACCCTTCTGACCAGTGCGATGCAGACCGCGGTCAAAGCCGCAATAGATACCAGATCAAAGATAACCAGAAGCGGATGATAAACGACAGAAGGCAGCAGGCCGAGGCTTGCTGCGGGAAAGACTCCGCGCAGGAAAAACTCGCCATTGGCGAGCGCCAGCACCATAAAGGACCAGAAGATGACAAAATGATTGAAACCGAAAGGGCGGCTCACCACCCTTTTCTGGCCGAAGGCGAACTGTAGCGTGTTCCAGAGGCGCGCGCCGACGTTGTCGAAGCGGTCCTCCCCGGCGCCGAGGCTGACCAGGCTGAAGCGCCGGTAGCAGCTCCAGGCGAAAATAAGCAGTGATGCTGCCAGAATGGGAGTGAAGATGGCTGGATTTGGTTGCATGAAAACCTCGTTATGTATCACCAACACGGCGACAGATTGAAAAGTTCTTTTCTCCTCCCCTTAGATTAAGGGGAGGTCGGGAGGGGTTAGGCTTGGAGAAATAACTCCCCCCAGCCCCCTCTTACCTAAGAGGGGGAGTAGTTACGATCCATGTTGTAAATACGCGTTTTAATGATTGCAATTTACCTGTTTCAGCTCCCTGAGCCGCTCGGTGATGGCAGGCACCACCTGGAACAGGTCGCCGACGATGCCGTAGGACGCCACCTCGAAGATGGGCGCCTCCCGGTCCCGGTTGATGGCGATGACCATGTCGGAATCCTGCATCCCCACCAGGTGCTGGATGGCGCCGGAAATGCCGCAGGCAATATAGATCTTCGGTCGCACAGTCTTGCCGGTCTGCCCCACCTGCCGCTCCTGCGGCATCCACCCCGCATCCACCGCGCTTCGGGATGCGCCGACCACGCCGCCCAGCTCATCGGCCAGTTCCTTGAGCATGGCGAAGTTCTCTTTCGCCATCATGCCGCGACCGCCGGAGACGATAAACTCGGCGCCGGCGATGTCCACGTGATCCTTCCCCTTCTTGTCGCTGATGACTTCCAATACCTTGGTGAAGATATCGGCCTCATTGATGGCAAAGGACTTCCTGATGATTTCGCCGCTCCGCCCCTCGGTCTTCTCAGGCATGGGCATGACATGAGGGCGTACCGTGGACATCTGCGGCCGGAACTTGTCGCACATGATGGTGGCCATGATGTTGCCGCCGAAAGCGGGGCGGGTCTGCATCAGGTTCCGCTTGTCGTCGATATCGAGCCCGGTGCAGTCTGCTGTGAGACCGGTCTTGACCCGGGTGGCTACTGCGCCTGCCAGGTCGCGGCCGAGACCGGTCGCTCCCATGAGGACCACCTCCGGCTTGTATCTGTCGATGAGGTAACAGAGGGCATCCAGATAAGGGTCGGTCCGGTAATAGCGGAACACCGGCTGATCCAGGAGATAAGCCTTAGTTGCGCCGTAGCTGAAGGCCTCTGCGCAGAGATGTTCCACCTGGTGCCCCAGAACAACGGCACAGAGTTCCACACCGAGATTCTCTGCCAGTTCGGCACCTTTCCCCAAAAGCTCCCAGGAAACCCGGGCGGCCTCCCCTTCTGTCTGCTCGATGAACACCCAGACACCCCGGTAAGAGGCAAGGAGTTCACGGCGCTGCTTCTCCCCTTCATCCACCTCTTCATCGGGAAGGTTTCCCTGCGCGGCCAATGCAGCCAGGATCTCCAGCTCCTCGGGTGTGTAAAAGATTTCCAGGGCTTTGCCGGGACAGGCCTTGACGCACTTGACGCAGCCGATGCACTTGGAAAGCTCTATCTCCGGCTCCCCCTGGGCATTCATCTCGATCCCGTCGACCGGGCAGCTGCTCTGGCAGCGGGCGCCGCAGGCAATGCACTTCCCTTCAATGAGGCGGACCTTGCCGCGGGTTTTTTTTATCTTTTTCTGTTCGGTCATTTATATCTCTCGTAGGGGCGGGGTCCTCCCGCCCTGTTCTCCCGCCCCGGGCGGGGAAAACCCGCCCCTACAGTTGCAATTACACCGCAAGCATGTCCTTGGCCAGCAGTTGCTCCACCAACAAACGGGCGGTGCCCACCGGATCGTTCATGCCGTCGCCGATGACCTCTCCCTTGCTCCGTTCCGGCGAAAAGATCCTGCTCACCCAGGTGGGGGAACCTTTCAGGCCGATACTGTTCACATCCAGTTTAAGCTGACCGTTGTCCCAGACCCTGACCTGGGCATTTGCCGATTTCAACCGCATGGGGACCGTCGGGTAGCGCGGCCGGTTGAGCTCCCGCACCACGGTGATCATCGCCGGCAGGCGCGCCTCGACGATCTCGTACCGCCCTTCCAGTTTGCGCCGCACCCGGATTTTTTTTTCCATGAAGTCCAGATGCTCGATCCGGTCGACCAGCGTCAGCTGGGAAAATCCAAGCCGCACCGCGATGCCGGGTCCCACCTGGGCGGTATCGCCGTCGATGGTCTGCTTGCCGCAGAAGACGAGTCCCACCTCATCCTCTTCGGCAAGCTTCCTGATGGCAGCCGCAAGAACATTGCTGGTGGAAAGGGTGTCGGCCCCGCCGAAGACCCGGTCGGAAAGGAGAACGGCATCGTCTACGCCGAGGGCGAGCGCCTTCTTCAGAGCCGCTTCCGCATTGGGAGGGCCCATGGAAAGGGCCGCGGCCCGGAATCCGTATTTCTCCTTCATCCGCAGACTCTCTTCCAGGGCATGGGTGTCGTAGGGGTTGACGATGAACGGAATCCCCTCCCGCACCAGGGTATTGGTGACCGGGTCTATCTGGACCTGGGTCGTGTCGGGCACTTGCTTGATACACGCAACTACGAACATGGAAAATCCTCGTTATGGAATATTTTGCCGACCTTGACTTGTTATCAGTTTTCCAGTGGTGTTTCCGCACTCATGGCCAGTTCCCATCGTGCCTTGATCAGCGCGAAAGCATCGCGCATGAGATCCGATGCCTTGCTGTTCGTCAAATCCATTGCCTTCTGGACGATCTCCATCTCATCATCGCTGATTCTCAAAGAGACAATGTTGGGTTTTTTGGGATTTTTGTATTTTCTCGTCATCTTCAGTTCTCCTCTCATTAACTTAATCTGTAGGACACATAAAGTACGTTCACAGCACCCTGATCTCATCCTGGGGCCTGACAACACCGCCCCTGACAACCTTGGCAAAGATTCCCTCTTTCGGCATGACGCAGTCTCCAGCCTGGTAATAGATGGCGCAACGGGTATGACATTCCTTGCCGATCTGGGATATTTCAAGAAGCACCTCCCCGATGGCGAGTCTGGAACCGATCGGCAGGGCCGGCAGTTCGATCCCCTGCGTGGTGATGTTCTCGGCAAAGTCCCCTGCTCCCACATCTAGCCCCATCTTCTGCATCTTGCCTATGCTTTCCATGGCCAAGAGGCTGATCTGGCGGTGCCACTCCCCGGCATGGCCGTCGCCGACTATGCCATGGTTCTCCCTGAGCAGAACCTCCGCCACGGGCGTCTTGCGCTCCCCTTTTTTCTCGCTGATACTGACTGCCACAACCTTCGGGGTCATAGATTTGCCTCCATAGGTTTTAAGTTTGATGTTCGATGTTCGAAGTTCGATGTTGTAACGTCGAACATCGAACCTCGAACCGGTTCTCAACGTTCACCCACCGATTTGCGACATGGCCACCGAGCCATGCGCCGTTTCATCTTCCGCCAGATGGTGACGGCCCGGCTTTCCCGTGACGATCCGCCGCAGTGTTTCCCGCAAAGGCCCATTGTCGGCTCCATGCAGAAGAGGCTTGAGATCAACCCCATTATCGGCAAACAGGCATCCCCGCAACAGACCTGATGCGGTTACCCTGATGCGGTTACAGCTATCGCAGAAGTGACCGGATATCGGCGTGATGATACCGATGGCCCCTGCCGAGCCTCTGATTTTGAAGTTTCTGGACGGACCCGCCATTTCATTACCGACCAGCGGCAATAACGGATAATGCCGGCCGATGCGCTCAAGGATCTCACTCCCGGCCATGCATTGGGAGTTCCACCCCTTATCCCTGAGGGTCGGCATGTATTCAATGAAGCGGACCGTGTACGGCTTATGGATAGTCAGTGCAGCGAAGTCCAGCAGCTCGTCGTCGTTGATCCCCTTCATGACGACCATGTTGATCTTCACCGGAGGAAAACCGGCCTCCTCCGCAGCGGCAATGCCGTCCACAACCTTGCGGAGATCCCCGCCTCGGGTAATCCGGGCAAAAGTCTCGGGCTTCAACGAATCTAGGCTGATGTTCAGACGCTGCGCCCCCGCCTGTCGCAAGGGAATGGCCAACTCGCCGAGAAGCAAACCATTTGTGGTAAGAACCAGCTCCTTGAGGCCGGGTATATCCGCCAGTCGCCCTATGAATTGGACCAGTCCCTTCCTGACGAGCGGTTCTCCGCCGGTAACCCGGATCTTTTCAATCCCCAGGGCAACAGATTCGCAGGCCACGCGATATAAATCCTCATAACTCAGCATCTCTCCATGCTGTAGCTTGGGGATTCCCTCGGCCGGCATGCAGTAACTGCAGCGCAGATTGCATCGATCCGTAACGGATAACCTGAGGTAATTTATGCGCCGGCCATATGAATCAATCAGTTCCATATCAATCCAGTTCCAAGTCAATCATCGCCCAGCAGGAAATATCTTTGAAAATCCCGATTAGCACCAATCTTCCGCTGAGAGATCCCCCCCTTTGAGAAAGGGGGGTCAGGGGGGATTTGGTTTGCACCGTCAAAGGCAAATCCCCCTAAATCCCCCTTTCTTAAAGGGGGACTTTCCAAGAAATTGCTGTTGGCGGGGTGCGATGCTAATCAGTTCAAAAATCGAAGGGGGAAAACTCTTCATTAGGAACGTAAGGCAATTTCGATACCAATTTCTCTGCAGACGCTTTACAAAGGGCGTCACTATCACCGGCATGGCTGCCTATTGCTTTGACTACAGCGGAATGAGACGCTTTTCTAGTATTTGGGTGAAAAATGAAAATGGCAGGATCAAACCGATATGGAAAAGCAATGGAGCCGTTCCAAAATACTACGCTTGCCCCGCAATGGAACGCTATAAACGTTCTCTTTTGGAACACCATCAACCAATCCACATTTAGCGTTGATAGGCAACGCAAATGCAACTCTCTGTTTTTGCGGGTTATTTGCAGAAACATTCAAAACAACATGACTAATGAGATTATTGGTACAGGCTTTGCGATAAGTTAGAAAACCGTTCTACAAAACCGTATGCGATATCGACCAACGCATACAGGTAAACAAGGCGGCAACACAAAAAAAGACAGGAGGAAGTAACAATGGCATTAGGAGAACAGACGTACGGATTTTACATCCCAACAGTTTCATTGATGGGGATCGGCTGCTCGAAGGAAACAGGGGCGCAGGCCAAGGCGCTCGGCGCCACCAACCTGCTGATCGTCACCGATGCAGGGCTTTCCAAGATGGGTGTTGCCGACAAGATCAAGGCCCAGCTGGAAGAGGCCGGCCTCAAGGCCGTCATCTTCGACGGCGCAGAACCCAACCCGACCGACAAAAACGTCCATGACGGCGTAAAGGTCTATCAGGACAACAAGTGCGACGGCATCGTCTCCCTCGGCGGCGGCAGCTCCCATGACTGCGGCAAGGGCGTAGGCCTCGTCATCGGCAACGGCGGCCACATCCGCGACTTCGAAGGCGTCAACAAGTCTGCAAAGCCGATGCCCCCCTTCCTCGCCATCAACACCACCGCCGGCACCGCTTCCGAAATGACCCGTTTCTGCATCATCACCAACACCGACACCCATGTAAAAATGGCCATCGTCGACTGGCGCGTCACACCAAACATCGCCATCAACGATCCGCTCCTGATGGTCGGTAAACCTTCCGCACTGACAGCAGCCACCGGTATGGACGCCCTGACCCACGCGGTCGAGGCTTATGTTTCAACCATCGCCACCCCGATCACCGACGCCTGCGCAATCAAGGCAATCGAACTCATCGCTCAGAACCTGAGCACAGCAGTAGCCAACGGCGAAAACCTGGAAGCCCGCGACGCAATGGCCTATGCAGAGTATCTGGCCGGCATGGCATTCAACAACGCCAGCCTTGGTTATGTACACTCCATGGCTCATCAGCTGGGCGGCTTCTACAACCTCCCGCACGGCGTCTGCAACGCCATTCTTCTCCCGGCCGTCAGCCAGTTCAACATTATCGCCTGTCCGAAGCGTTTTGCCGATATCGCTGCTGCCCTGGGTGAGAACATCACCGGCCTTTCAGTTGTAGAAGCCGCTGATAAGGCGATAGCCGCAATCCGCAGGCTTTCTGCTTCCATCGGCATCCCCGCCGGCCTCAAGTCGCTGAATGTTAAAGAAGAAGACCTGAAGGTCATGGCTGAAAATGCCAAGAAAGACGCTTGCCAGCTGACCAACCCACGCAAAGCTACCCTGGAGCAGGTCATCGACATCTTCAAGGCAGCAATGTAACAAACAAAAAACATAACTCCCCCAGCCCCCTCTTAACTTAAGAGGGGGTATCAAATCCCCCTCCCCTTAAGCTAAGGGGACCCAAAGGGCCTAAAGAGGCCGGGAGGGGTTATGTGCCTTCAGCTCGCAACAAACACATCATCTCCGAGCCTTTCAGCCTAAAAGGATAAACCTCATGGCGCCCGGCCAACGGGTTTCGCTGGAAACAGCGGAGCCTCCCTTTCGGAAAGGAGACCTATCCGCTCAGCGGATTTTAAAACATGAAAGGGAGCAATGAACAATGGACAAAATTTTACGCGTAAACATGACCGACCTGACCACCAAGCTTGAGACAGTGCCCACCGAATGGGCCGGTCTCGGCGGCCGCGGTCTGACCTCCACCATCGTCGCCGCAGAAGTGCCGGCCGACTGTCACCCCCTCGGACCCAACAACAAGCTGGTATTTGCTCCGGGACTCCTTACCGGCACCGCCGCTGCCAACTCCGGCCGTCTCTCCGCCGGGGCCAAGAGCCCGCTCACCGGTGGCATCAAGGAAAGCAACGCCGGCGGCACCGCAGCACAGATGCTGGCCCGTCTCGGCATCAAGGCACTGATCATCGAAGGGCTCCCAAAAGCGGACAAATGGTACAACCTCCATGTGAACAAGGACGGCGTGACCATCCAGGAAGAAACGGAACTGCTCGGCAAGGGTAATTTCGCGGTAATAGAGGACCTTGAGGCCCGCCTGGGGAAGAAAACCGGCGTCCTGACCATCGGCCCTGCCGGTGAGTTGAAGATGACCGCCGCCAACATCTCCGTCAAGGACCCGGACAGCAAGATCCGCAGCCACGGCCGTGGCGGTCTCGGCGCAGTCATGGGCTCCAAGAAAATCAAGTACATCTCCATCGACGACGCCGGCGCTCCCGGAATCAAGATTGCCGATCCGGAAAAATTCAAGGTGGCGGCAAGAACGTTCGCCAAGGCCCTGCTCGACCACCCGGTCAGCGGCGAAGGTCTCCCCACATACGGCACCAACGTGCTGGTCAACATCCTCAACGAGGCGGGCGGTCTGCCGACCCGCAACTTCACCGTAGGCCAGTTCGAAGCCCATGACAAGATCTCCGGCGAGACCATGCACGATACCATCGTCGCCCGCGGCGGCAAGCCGAAGCATGGCTGCCACGCCGGTTGTATCATCCAGTGCTCCCAGGTATACAACGACAAGGACGGCAAATACGTAACCTCCGGCTTTGAGTACGAAACCATCTGGGGACTGGGGGCCGACTGCTGCATCGACAACCTGGACGATATCGCCCGCGCCGACAACCTCATGGACGACATCGGCATCGACTCCATCGAAACCGCCGTCATGTTCGGCGTGGCCATGGAAGCCGGCATCCTCCCATTCGGGGACAGCAAGGAAATGCTCCGCCTCCTTACCGAGGAAATCGGCAAGGGAACCCCGCTCGGCCGCATCCTCGGCGGCGGCGCCGGTTCGGTAGGCAAGGCCTACGGCGTCACCAGAGTCCCGGTGGTGAAAAACCAAGGCATTCCGGCCTATGATCCCCGCTCGGTCAAAGGGATCGGCATCACCTACGCCACCAGCACCATGGGCGCCGACCACACCTCCGGCTATACCATAGCCACCAACATCCTCAACGTCGGCGGATATGTGGATCCGCTGAAGAAAGACGGCCAGGTCGAGCTTTCCCGCAATCTGCAGATTGCCACCGCTGCCGTAGATTCCACCGGCATGTGCATCTTCATCGCCTTCCCTGCCCTGGACATCCCCGAGTGCCTGCCGGCCCTGATCGACATGATCAACGCCCGTTTCGGCATCAACCTGACCGGTGACGACGTCACCAACCTGGGCAAGCATATCCTGAAGGTGGAGCATCAGTTCAATATCGAGGCGGGTTTCACCAACAAGCACGACCGTCTCCCGGAATTCTTCAAGACCGAACCGGTGGCGCCCCACAATGCAGTATGGGATTTCACCGATGCAGAGATCGACGAGTTCTGGAATTTCTAGTAAATGCCAAAACAGCCGGTGTGGCGTCTGCCACATCGGCTGTTTTTAACCATGATGGGACGCAACCATGCATATCACCGTCAAGCTATTCGCCACATTCAGAAACGGAAGATTCAAGGTCGCTCAACAGGAGCACCCGGACGGGACCGACTGCCGAAAGATCGTCCTGGAACTGGGCCTGACCGAAGAAGAGATAGGCATCATCCTGGTCAACAGCCGTCACGCCACCCTTGATCATCTGCTGCAAGACGGTGACACCCTGGCCCTCTTTCCCCTGGTCGGCGGAGGTTGATATGAACAACATACTGTATTTTCTTCAGGAACGGCTGTCGGACGGCCTTCTTTCCTGGGCAGCGCAAAAAGAAGCTGCCGAACTGTTCGGCTTGAGCTACGCAACCGTCGAAGAGCTGGCCCTGGAAAACGGCATGTTCCCTGCCAGGTACCAGCGCAACCGGAACATGATATCCGTCACGGAACAGTTGAAGTTGTACCGAAGCAAGGTCGCCGTGATCGGTTGCGGCGGTCTTGGCGGCTATATCATCGAGGAACTGGCCCGGCTCGGCATTGGCGGAATCGTAGCCATCGATCCGGACATATTCGAAGAACACAACCTGAACCGGCAACTGCTCTCCTCCCCCGGCGCCCTGGGGAAAGCCAAGGTGGAAGCAGCACTGGCACGGGTCAACGAGGTCAATCCGGCGGTGACGGTAACCCCGATCAAGGACGCTTTCTGCACGGCCAACGGCCCGGAACTCCTGAAGGGGGTGACCGTAGCGGTCGATGCCCTGGACAGCATCGCCTACCGTCTTGAACTGGCTGAAACCTGCACGGAACTGGAAATCCCCATGGTTCACGGGGCGATCGGCGGCTGGTACGGTCATGTGGCCACCCAGTTACCCGGCGACACCACGGTGCAGAGCATCTATCGCAACTGGGTTGAAGGAAAAGGGATTGAGAAGCAGTTAGGGAACCCGGCATTTACCCCGGCTGTAGTGGCAAGCCTGGAAGTGGCCGAAGTCTGCAAGATCATACTGGGCAAGGGTGAACTGTTGCGCAACCGGAAGCTCAGCATCGACCTGCTGGACATGGAAATCCACGAGATAAGCTATGATGTGCCGGTAGAATTGGTCAGCGCAGCATAGATTTGCATATTTATCCTGAATCAAGAACCATCGGCTTTTATGGGCCTTTCCCCCTGCGGGAACTGGCCCTTTTTCATAAGTTAACGGGGAGCAACATCCCCATTAACCCGGCTAAAAATCAGTTAGTAAGTTGCGTCTGACTTTAAGGGCGTCCGCCTGTAGCCGGGGGATTCATCCCCCGGATTAGATGTCGCAATTTCCCCACGTCACGTACGTGACGTGATGAGATTTGTCCCGCTGACCGGGAATGAATTCCCCGGCTACAGGCATTCTGTCCCTTCGGGACGGAAGCAAAAACCTGATCGGACACTGCTGGCTAAAAATGAAATTTCAATTAATAATGGAGGAACATCATGCGTAACAGATTAATTTCCATGCTGGCAGCGGCCATGCTGCTGACAGCAACCACAATAACACCGGCCGAGGCAGCGTTCGTCATCGGTGGAGAAAACGGCTGGCAGCTCAGCACAGACGGTATCGTCGACGTTTTCTCCGTCTATCAGTCTACCAGTCCAGCGCCTGCAGGCGCAGACGGCTCTAAGAGATTCACCTCTTTTCTCAGTGGTTCCACTGATCAGTTCCAGAATTTCGGGGTGAAGGTAGGGCTTCTGCCGTCGTTAATCGCATTCAACATCAAGGCCCCCACCGTCAATGGGGTCGACTCGAACGTACGGGTCGGTATCTATCCGAGTATTCAGAATAAGAACCAGGACACCAGATTTGAAGTCAATCCCAACATCGATTTCCGGGAATTCTACTACACCGCAAAGGGGACATACGGCGAATTGCTTGCCGGCCGTGCCCTGAACCTTTACCAGGCGAAAAACATCCTGACCGACATGACGCTCCTTACGGCAGGCGTTGTTCCGGCACCCGGCACCTCCACGACCCTGGGCCATATCGGCTACGGCTACCTCTACACCAACTTCGGCCCCCAGATCCGTTACACCACTCCCGATCTTAACGGCGTCAAGGTGGCCTTCAGTGTCAACGAGCCTTACAAGATCAGTTCCGATACCGCCAAGACCAACACCCCGCGCCTCGAAACCGAGATCTCCTACGCCACGGTCCTGAACGGCGGCACTACGCTGCAGGCTTGGGCGTCCGGCCTCTTCGAGACTGCAACCCGCAGTAAAGCGGCTGGCGTAGCACGTCCGGGTGAGCAGAACCAATCCATCGGCGGTGCGGCCGGCATCGAAGCCGGCTTCAGCGGCGTCGATCTTATGGCGTCCGGTTACGCCGGCGAGGGGCTCGGCATGATCAGTGCGCAGGACGGCGATGCGTTCGGTTCCTCATCGACGGATGCCGCCGGCAAGGAGCGGACCCATTTCGGCTTCCTGGTCCAGGCGACCTACAAGCTGACCCCCGATATCAAGATCGGAGCCAACTACGGGCAAAACCGCCAGGTAGAAAGCGATGACGACAAGACCAAGCGCGGCGTAGGCGGTTCCTTCTCCCCCATGAAGAAACAGGAAGCGGCAGTGGGCATGGTCACTTACAACTTCAACAAGTTCACACAATTCATCGTTGAGTACGCCTATGCCCAGAACACCTGGCATGACCGCGCCACGCAGCATTCCAACAGCGTTGCGATAGGCACGATGTTTTACTGGTAGGCCGGCCCTGAGACGGGTTGAGCAACAAACGTGATATAAAAAAAAGAGGGTGGCCGATATGGGCCATCCTCTTTTTTCACTCCTTATTCAACCTTAAATCCGACCTGTTCAATGTTTTTCTGACACCGGCCTGAGTTTTATATCCTGCAAAATATATGTCTCCAGGGCCGCATCGAGATAATCCTTCCTGCAATCCACCCCGTCGATCCTGCCGTCCCGCAGCAGCTTGAGGAATCTGCACCCGCCAAAGCATATGGGGAGGTAGGCGCAGTCGAGGCATGCATCGTTTTTCCACAGGTCGAGCTTGTGCGAATCACGGTAATCCTGAATACCTGTGCGCAGATCACCGACGGCAAATTCCTTCCTGCCGATGAAGGCAGGGCATTTGTAGATGGTCCCGTCAAAACCGACGATGATGTTATCGGGAGCTTCCACCATGCAGGAGGAGGACCTTATCTTGGGGGTGTTGAAGCCGCGCTTCAGAATCTCTTGACGGAGGAACAGACTCGCCTCGATGAGCCATGGTTCTTCGGTGGAATCGCACCCTTCCCTGAATTCAGGGAGGCCGTACTCGGCCATGGTACTAGTCACGGGGGCGAACATGACCATCGCCAGCTTGTCCGGTGTGATCCCCTCTGCCAGGATATGGTCGAGGAGGCGGGGAAACTCCCGGTAATTATCGCGGGTGTAATTTCCGGTAAACTGGATCCCGACTAACTCACAGGTGGCCTTGACGTTCCTGACGATTGAGTCGAAAGAGCCGGCACCCGATACGAAAGGCCTGAACGCATCATGGATCTCCCGCGGCCCGTCAATGGTCACCTTTGCCTTGCGCAGCCCAAGTGGCACAAGCTCCCTGGCCAGTTCCGCGGTCAAAAGGGTCCCATTCGTGACCAGGTTGAAGGTGTACTCCCCTCCCCTCTTTTCCACGAGAGGCTTCAATCTCCCGGATACGTACCTGATCAGGTCAACGCTCAGGAGCGGCTCCCCGCCGTAAAAATCAAGGTCAACGGACTTGCCTGCGGCGAGATGATTCTTTTCGACAAAATCGATGAAGAGGTCCGCCGTCTCCAGCGTCATGTAGCGTTTCCCCTTCAAACCACCTTCATAGCAGTAAGTGCAGTCCAGGTTGCAGTCCATGTTCAGGACCAGCATGGCGTTGAACTCCCTGCCGGCGCGGTTTGTCCGGTCGAAAAGCGTGAGCATTTCCTGCCGCTCGTCATGATCGTCGGGGACCAGGAAGCCAAGGCGGTGCAAGGTCTCCTGGTTGGCCTGAGAGAGCGTGCCTTCTCTTGCCGCCTTTAACGTAGCTTCGTTGAGCAGTATGACGGACGCACGTCTGGTGGAATAAAGGAGGGAGTAACCTGGCTTTTCCGCGTAAGGATAGATTTTGATGTATCGAGAAAGTCGCATAATGGAATGGAAAAAGGGGAGAAGTTCTCCCCTTTTTGGTTAGAAGCTGTTAGAAGGATTTACCTGTAGATGGCATAAAATCCCGTGCAGCATATTACCGGGCCTGTTGGCGCCATGCCGGCGTCGAGGATCACGATGAACTCCTGCCCTACTGCAACCTTTTTACCCTTCACTTTCATGTCAGCCTCCTTGGTTGGTTATAATTGCCCCCGCAAATGAGGGCATAAAAACATGGACTAAAAGCCGCCCACGACGGCTAGAACCTGAACCTGACCCCACCCTCGAACCACCTGCCCGGGGTCCTGAACTCCGAAAAGTAGAACTGGGAGCTGTTGAAGAGGTTGCGGGCGCTGAAAAACGTCTCGACCGTCCGACCATCCCCGGTAAATATTTTTTTCGCCAGGTAAAGGTCCCAGATGAAGGCATTGTGCGCCGTGTCGGCATCCCATCCGATGTAATGCCCCCTCAGGTTTCCCGAGAAGGACCGCTGGTCGTCGTACTGAAGGCCGATATCGTAAGTTATACGGCCAGCGCCCGTCACCCTTTCACCGGTGTCCCGATCTCTCAAATCGACAAAGGCAAACCCCGCCAGAAGGGACATATTGTACAAGGGAAGGCTCTTCAATTCCACCTCCCCCCCCTGTTTACGTTGCCTTCCGTTGTTGATTATCCTGATCGAATCATTGCCTGTTGTTTCGAAAGCGAGCACGTCCGTTACGTCATGGCGGAACAGGGTGGTCTTAAGCCAGAGGTATCTGACGGGGGCCGATTCCAAGCCGACTTGGTACGACCAGACTTTCTCCATCTTCAGGCCGGGGTTCGGCAGGGAGAAGAGACCGGTGCCGAAGGTGGCGAAAAGGGGAGGAATGCTGAACCCCCGGGCAACGGAGGCCCGCAGAATGGTGCTTTCCGCCGGAGTATAGGTCACGCCAAAACTTGGGCTGAAGAAATTGCCGTTGGTGCTCGTCTGGTCATAACGGATGCCGGGGGTGAAGGAAAATTTGTCGATGGCGATGGTGTCGTTGGTAAACAGCGCCCACTTTTCAAGGCGTTGTTTACCATTGCTCATGGTGTCGGATTGCAGGTCCCTGTTGGTACTATCAAGTTCCCGGTTGTCGTAATCGGCGCCGACCAGAAGGTTGTGCATCCCCTGCCGCCAGACAAGTTTGGCGCTCCCGCCGATGGTCGCCTCGTCCCCGCTCATTTTCGTCACCGGGGCACCGGTACTGAACCGGCTCCGGAAAAAATCGTCGTGCTGCTTCAGCCCCCTGGCGGAGAGATGCAGATCCAGGTTGTCGGACAGGGCGTGGTCCAAAGCCAGGGTGGTAAAGAGATGCTCGAAGTCATTTCGGATAGAAAAGTCGTACACCTGCGACTCACCTGCTCCACGTGTGCCGTAGATGTATCCCAGAGTGAAGAGAAGGCCGGTCTTGTCGGTCGGCTCCCAGCGTAGTTTGGTGTAGACGTTGTTCCCGTCGAAGGAGGTGCTTGGGGTGAGGCCGTCGGAAAGGAGCTTGCCGGTGGAGAGGTAATAGCCCAAATCGCCGGACTTGCCGGAGGCCTCACCCCGGTAGTCGCCGGTATTTCTGTCGCCAATGGAGGCGGAGGCCGTGCCGCCGAAGACGCGCATCTCATCCGGCGACTTGGTGATGACGTTGATGACGCCGCCGAGCGACGACCCCCAGGAGGATGACGCCGGCCCCTTGATGATCTCGACCTTTTCGATCTCCTGGACAGGTAGTGAGCCGAAATCGGCAGCATTGTCGGACAGGTTGTTCAATGTCACGCCGTCGATCATCACCAGCACATGGCGGAATTCGGAACCCTGAACGAAGATATTTGCTATGCTGCCGGAGCCGCCCCGGCTATCCACCTGCACGCCGGGGATATAGTTGAGGATGTCGGTCAGGGTATGGGCATTGATCGCCTCGATCTCTGCGGCGGTGACGACGGTGATGTTCTCCGCCACCTGGGCAATCGGCTTGGGATAACGGGTTGCAGTTTCCACGAGGTCTTTTTCCTTGTAAAACATCTGCAGTACCTTCAGTTCTTCTTCAGGCTCATCCGGCTGGGCATAGAGCGGAGTAGGAAGATAAAAGGCGATTGACAACACATATAAAAACAAGAATGTTCTTTTCAAAGAATTCCTATACATAACATTTAATGTTGTGATATTAAACCTTGCCAACGAGCCTTTTTCGGGTATTATACTCATCCAAAGTTATTTGTCTATAGTGGACTCATTAATGGTTAAAATTTTTTCGATAATAATACTTTCACTGACACTCTTTCAGGAAACGGCGGCAGGCTCCCAGGAAGTCGTGGTTGTCCAGAGCCTCAGGGTCAAACCGTATGATGACGCCCTGCGGGGCTTCAAATCCGTGTATGCCGGCAAGATCAAAAAGCTGATCCTCCCGGAAACGGAAGGAGCGGATGCCGTCAGGACGGTGCGCGAGGCAAAGCCGGGCATGATCCTCGCCATCGGGGCGGAAGCCCTGGCGAAGGTCAGAAGGATCAAAGACATACCCATCGTTTATCTCATGGTATTGAATCCGCACGCCCCCCTCCAGGGTGAAGAGAACATCACCGGCGTCAGCATGAGTATTCCTCCGGAAAAGCAGTTAGCAGCGCTACAGAAGGTCCTGCCCAATGTCCGGAGAGTCGGGCTCCTCTATGACCCGGCCAAAACCGGCTTTCTTGTCAAAAAAGCGCAGCTTGCCGCCAGGGCAGCGGGCATCGAGCTTGTGGCAAAGGAAGTGCACAGGCCGAAGGATGTCCCGGAGCTGGCAAACAGCATGAAGGAGCATATCCAGGCTTTCTGGATGTTCCCCGACACCACGGTGGTTACACCGGAAACCGTCAATTTCCTGCTTCTCTTTTCCATGGAAAACAGGATACCCATGTTCGCCTTTTCCAACAAATACGTGGAGGCGGGAGCTCTGATGTCCCTGGACATAGACGCTTTCAACCTGGGGAAACAGGCCGGGGAAGCGGCCGGGAAAATATTGTCCGGCGCCGATGTAAGGGAAATTCTTAGGTTCGATGCAAAGAACGCGGTTTTGACGATCAATGTCAAGACGGCAAAAAAAATGGGTATAACCGTCAGCGATGAAGTCATGACCAAGGCCAGGAAGGTGAGGTAAGTGTGATGAAAATATCCTTCCCATTTTTAAAAAAACAGCATGAGAGTTTCAGCACAAGGATATTCTTCCTTTTCAACATTTTCATCATAGTTATTTCCGTGTCGTTCACCGCATTCTTTTTCCAGCAGCAGCGCAAGGCTCTGAAACAAGGCCTGACGAATGAAGGGGTGTTGCTTGCCAAGCTCCTGGCGTACAATTCAAGGCTTGGCGTCTATGTCGAAAATGAGGAACTGCTGAGTGACGCCGTTGACGGCATCGTACGGCACAAGGAAGTGCTGTTCGTTTCGATACATACCCTGACGGGAACCCCCCTGAAGGAGCAAGGGCGAAAGCCTTCCGCAAGGGCCGGTGAAACGGCTGCATCCAATTGGCAAGCCAAGGCTGATCTGCTGAAAATAAACCGGGAGCCCCTTGTCGTGGAAGGCGTCGACACCTTCGAATTCCTGGCGCCGGTGGTTTCAAGCCCGGCTTATGCATCGGAAGAGGCCCTGCTTACAGATGAAAGCCCCTTTAAACCCAAAGAGCGCATCATCGGCTTTGTGCGGCTCATTCTCGACAAAAAATTTCTCGACCAGCGGCTGCAGACCCTCCTGTTTACCAGCATTCTCCTGGCGCTTGTCTTCCTGGTATCCGGCTCGATCATCACCTATCTCATCGTAAAGGGAATCACCCAGCCGCTCAACAGGTTGACGGCAGGGGTCAAGGCCCTGGGGACCGGCGGGACTTTCAATAAGATACCGGTCGAGACCAGGGATGAAATCGGCAACCTGGCAACCGCCTTCAACACCATGTCCGAGTCTCTGCAAAACAGGGAAGCCGAGAAACAGCACCTTGAAGAACAACTCCGCCATTCGCAAAAGATGGAAGCCATCGGTACGCTTGCGGGCGGCGTTGCCCATGACTTCAACAACCTCCTCACCGTTATAACGGGTTTCGGCAATCTCATGCAGATGAATCTGCAAGAAGACACCCAATTAATGACCTACGCCGACCAGATACTAATTGCAAGCGACCGTGCGGCGGTTCTTACCAAGAGGCTTCTTACGTTCAGCAGAAATCAGATCATCAATCCCAGCCCGATGAATATCAACGTGATCATCAAGAGCCTGGAAAACATATTGGTGAGGGTTATCAGCGAGGATGTGGAGTTTAAAGTCGATCTGGGCGGAGAAAATCTGACCGTCATGACCGATTCCGGCTTGATCGACCAGATAATCATAAACCTGGCCGCCAATGCCCGTGATGCAATGCCCAATGGCGGAATGCTGACGATCCGGACAAATATTGCCGAGCTGGGCGGGGAATCACTGTCGCCGGGCGACCACGGAAAACCAGGGAAGTACGCACTGATAACGGTCACAGATACGGGTTCGGGAATGGAAGAAGAAACCGTGGAAAGAATCTTTGAACCCTTCTTCACCACCAAAGAGGTCGGCAAGGGAACGGGACTGGGACTTTCGATGGTCTACGGATTAGTCAAGCAGCATAAAGGTGTCATAAGAGTCGAAAGCGCACTTGGCCGTGGGACAACCTTCCGGATATATCTTCCATTAATCGAGTCATCGGCAGAGGAAAAAAAATCGGAAACCTTATGCTTTCCCAAGGGCAATAATGAAACATTATTGGTGGCAGAGGACGACAAACTGGTCATGGGACTTACCAGGGAGATACTGGGAAAGCATGGCTACAGGATAATCGAAGCAGCAGACGGGGAAGATGCGGTCGCTAAATTCACGGAAAATGCAGACAGAATCGAGATGGTTTTACTTGACGTCATCATGCCGAAAAAAAACGGCAAAGAAGTCTTCGAGGAGATAAAAAAGATAAAGCCCGGCATCAAGACCCTCTTTATGAGCGGCTACACAAACGACATCATAGCCGGCAAAGGGGTCATTGAAGAGGGGATAAACTTCATCTCAAAACCGGTCCAGCCCGGCGAGCTTTTGCATAAAATAAAAGAAGTGCTGCAGCAATGATCTCTATCGCTCCATCTGGTCCTGCATCGAGATGCGGTTGTGTCAATCATCCCCCTCATCTCCAGCGCTTTTGTCGATCTTCGGTGGCTCCTTTTTTTGCCTGATGTAGAAATAAATGATGACAAACAGAACAAGTACGATAATCGCCGCAACAAGCCAGCTGAATGTAAACCCAAACCATTCCCCTTTGACGTCTGTCATGACCTTAACCCCCTTTTCAGTGGATTGCGCTCCATCAGTCCTCACGTTTCACGGTTTTATAGGCAGAATCAGGGTCGCATTCGGGACGCAGATACCGCTCCAGATCATCAAACAGCTCATCGGCCATCAAATGGATTGCCTCCACCTTGTCAAAATCCGGCGGCATCGCTTGTGCGAGATAAGCATCATGCATCTGCGCAATGGAAGTCTTCAAGTCGCGCAGCCTGCAATATACAATCTCAAGCTCCCGATACTCACTCTCCCCTAGTTCCTCCAGCATTTTCGTATCCATTTTCTCCATTATGCCTTCCTCCTTCTCCGGCCCAATAGGGAACTCCATTCTTGAATTTTACCACTAAAACAGGTGTCCACTAGTTTTTGATTCGGAAAGCGGGGGAGTATTTGTTATGGAGTCCTGGCAAGAAAATAGAAAAGCCCGCACAAAGCGGGCTTTTACGTTGGGCGAAACAGGAGGGAAACCCCGAATTCCAAAGAGGCTTACCGGCTGCTGACAGGCTGCTGCCCTTCTGCATTCGGCAGAGTCGGGGGTGGAGTTATCGGATTGAGGGGATCTCCGCCGTGCTTGGGACAGTTCGAGGTCGGCTGGGTACCCGAAATATAAAACTCGTCCCGTTTTTCCGGACAGTCCGCATTCGCCGGATAGCCTGTTGTCGGGTCAATGGAAACGGAAACGACCGTATCCGGTTTCGGGAAGTCAACGGCAGGTCTGGCGGACAACGCCGTGCGCATGAACCGTTCCCAGATAGGGGCAGCGACAGCCCCTCCCGTAAAGCCTTTACCCCCCGGCCGGGGCTTGTCATACCCCACCCAGATGCCGGTTATCACCTGTGGAGTATAGCCTACAAACCAGGCATCCCGATAATCATCGGTGGTGCCGGTCTTCCCTGCGGACGGATGTTCCTGACTGAATTTTTTCAGAGATTTGGCGGTGCCGTACACCATGACGTCCTTAAGCATACGGGTTGTGACAAAGGCGGCAGCCGGCGACAGGGCCGGGGTGACTAACGGAGGATTTTCCGCCCAGGCCCGCCGATTGCGATCATAAATACGGATAATGGTTCGTGGTTCGGTCCGCAAGCCACCGTTGGCCAAGGGGGTGTAAGCCCGTACCAGATCGTGCAAGGTGACCTCATCCGTGCCCAGAGCCAGGGAGAGACCATTCTGTGCCCGTAACGGCAGCCCAGTTTTCCCGGCAAAATCGACAAAATACGGGACCCCGATGGTCTCCAGCAACTTTACCGTAACGACATTGTTCGAGTAGGCCAGGGCCTGCCTGAGGGAAAGCTCCCCATACTGTTCCCTGCCATAGTTCAGCGGCTGCCAGATTTCATTATTGCCACGATTGTAGGCTGCAGGCGTATCGTTCCAGATGCTGGCGGCAGTAATCCCTTTTTCCAGGGCCGCGGCATAGATCAGCGGTTTGATGGCCGAGCCGGGCTGACGCCTGGCATAAAAGGCGCGGTCATAGCCGCTCTTGCTGAAATCGACTCCCCCGACAGCCGCCAGCAGATCCCCTGTAGCGGGGTCCAGGCTCACCAATGCGCCCTGCAGCTGTGGCGAAATCCGTTTAACCCCTTCACGCAAGGTCTTTTCCGCCAGCTTTTGCAGGTTCAGATCCATGGCCGCGGTTACTTCCAGCCCGCCCTGTTCAACGATCTCCTTGCCGTAGCGCTCGATCAGTTTGTTGCGGACATGCGCCGTGTAGTACGGGGCCTGACCGGGTTGGGTAAAGGTGACGCGCTGGCCTCTCAGTTTCTGCTTCTGCCGGGGAGTGATGATTTTGAGCTCAGCCATCCGTTTGAGGACCACATCCCTCCGCCCCGCTACGTTGGCCGGTTTTCCCAAAGGATTGTAGCGCCCCGGGTTCTTCGGCACTCCGGCCAAAAGGGCGCATTCCGCGTCGGTCAACTCCTCCGGCCTTTTATCAAAATAGAGACGGACAGCCTGGGCAATCCCCCAGGCGCCATTCCCGTAATAGATTTCGTTTAAATACATCTCCAGGATCTGCTTCTTTGTGTACTTCTTTTCAAACTCAACGGCCATGAGGCCTTCCTTGAGCTTCCGGTCGATGGTCTTCTCCCCGGATAAATACTTGTTCTTGATCAGTTGCTGGGTGATCGTCGATCCCCCCTCGGCCAGCTTCCCTTTCACCACATCCTTCACCAACGCACGTGCGATCCCGCGGATATCGATCCCGCCATGTTCATAAAAGCGGGAGTCCTCAACAGCCACCACCGCCTTTTGCAGGAAAGCGGGAATACGGTCAATGGAAACCCAGTATCTTTTTTCCGGCATGATCCGGCCGACGAACCGCCCTTCTCTGTCAAAGACTTTAATGGAGGTATAGGCGGACGGCAGGAGGGGATAGGTGGCGATTGATTCCTGGGCCCGGGCCGATGGGACGAGGCATAAGACAAGGAAAAGGCCTAAGATCATGGAATATAATGCTTCTTTGAGAAGCGAGGGAAAATGGGAAAACAAGATGGTTGTTTACTCCTTCAGAGTGACCGGGGTCTGGTTAGATTTTCTGCCATTCAAGACAGTTTGTCACACCTGTTAAATGGCAGCAAGTCTAATCTGAACCAATAGGCCAGGGCGGTCTCCCGCTCGCCGCTTCGCAGTGTCACGGCGTACTCCTTCATGGGCTGCCTCCGTGGCACCGCAGCCCCTTAGCTCTTCTTGCTCGTCTTCGCGTAGAAGGCTGTGTACTGCTGCACGACCGAGGTCCCCTTGCACTCGGGGCAGGTCATCTCCCCCTTGTCGTGCTCCGCAATGTGCATGATGACCGAAAAGTTCTTTGCACACTTTTCGCAGCGATACTCGTAGATTGGCATGTCGATCATCCTCCCCGATGATAAAGTGCAGGCCGTGTCGCCCTGCTCCATTAAATTTAGAGGACATTCGACGTTTGTCAACACGAAGCCGGGTAACTCCGGGGACGGCGAAAATAGTGTCCATCTGATTTGCCAAAGTCCCCAAACTACTTCTGCGGCTTGCTATCCCCGGTGGCGGCCGGCGCCTGCTGTACCACTTCCAGCCCCGCCTCCTTGGCCAGCTTGTCGAGAAACTCCCGGGCTTTTTTCTGCTCGAACTGCCCCTTCAGGGTTGTTCGGATATAATCCTTCGCCTCGTCGAAACTGGCGGTCCGTTGGTCGGTCCGCTCGTCAACCCTGATGATGTGGTAGCCGAATGGGGTCTCCACCACGGGACTCGTCTCTCCGGCTTTCAGAGCAAATGCCGCCTTCTCGAATTCCTTCGAATTGGTCTTGCCGGGCGAGAGGACGCCGAGATCCCCTCCCTTGGAGGCCGAATCGGCATCTTCGGAGGATGCCCGGGCAACGGCGGCAAAATCGGCACCTTCTTTCAGTTGCTTGAGAATCGCCTCGGCTTTGGCCTTTGCCTTTTCCTTTACCTCAGGGGTGGCATCCTTCGCCGCCTCGAAATAAATATGACGGACCCTGGCACTCTGGGAAATGAGGAAGTCCTTTTCATGTTCCGCATAGTACTTTTTCAGTTCCTCCTCCGGGATCGCCACATCGGCCGTAACGACCTTGCGCAAATATTGGTCGGCGAGGTAGTTGTCGATCACATAACCGAGTTCTTCCTTCACCTCCGGCTTCTTGTCGAAGCCTTCCTTCCTCGAACGGGCTGCCACCGCTTTCGTCAGCAGCAGCTGCCTGACGATTTCGGCGCGCTGTGCCGGATCGTCCTGCAACTTCTTCAGTGCCTCAGGCGACTGATAGCTGAGCAGTCGCTCCAGGTCCGCTTCCCGAAGGACAAAATCCCCCACCCTGCCGATGACCGGATTGACCTCTTCTGCCAGTGCCGGTCCTGCCAGTAGGATTGAAATGGTGATGCCGAGCAGCAGGTTTCTGAACATATTTGTCCCCTTTTTCAATTGTCGCTCTTGATCCAGATTATAAGAATTGCCTTATAACATATGCCCTGCTTGGTTTCAAGCGAGTTTAAACCGCAACTTTCGGATTAATCTCTTCAAGCGGTTAAGTATTGTGGCCCCAAACCCTAAGCCACCGGAGTTCGATTTCTTGGAGCGTGAAACAGGATTCGAAAACTAAATTCAGGGAGATTCAACATGCAAATGCTTAAATGTCAATCCTGACCCCCCAGATTTCCCCCTGACCCCCCAGATTTCCCCCTGACCCCCCAGATTTCCCCCTGACCCCCCAGATTTCCCCCTGACCCCCCAGATTTCCCTGACCCCCCAGATTTCCCCTGGTATCAGCTGTTTCGGGCATAAACCAGCCAGGCATGCAAGTTGTGAAAGATCAGGAACAGCCCGGATAACACCAGGTAAATCCTGGAGCTGTAGGGCATTGCAGAGATGGTCAGAGTATCTCCAATCAAGGCGATGCCCGCCAGCCAGACGACCGGGGTGTATGCAGGCGCCAAGAAACCGGCGGCACTGGTACTCCAGGCACTTTCCGGAAATGCAATCTGTACCCACCACGATGCGAAGTAGAGCACGATCCCGACCAGATATAACCAAAGACCAACCCTTTGACTCAGTGTGGAAATGCTGAATCGCATGACCAGTGGCAGAATCATAACCGCTATGCGCAGAATGTTTTCAGCCAGGGAAATCCAACCGGGAATGTCCTTCCAGAACTGATCCGTCTTGTATGCGCTCGGAAGATAGCGCGCGAAAATAACGTTGAACACCAGAATTGGTAGCAACAGCCAGAAAGTGTTTGCCAACAGTGACCTCATGAATTGCGTTGCTCCCTTTTGGCCCAGATGCATGACGGGATAAACGTGGCATATATCACGCCGTACAAAACGAACATCGGCATCAGCTTTGGCAGCGCTATGAATTGCGACATGGCGACAAGCACGGCGGCAATAGCCAGAATGCTCACGACAGGGAACAACGTAATCAGCAGAATGTCGGCACGCTCAATCGGTTTCTTTTGCGCCCAGAACAACAGCACCGTCCAGCCGAGCATCAGCGCACCGGCAACACGTGAGACATAGAGATATACCGGGGATATCTCGAATGGCAGCGGTTGAAGCACGGAATTGGCAACCGTTGGTGAGAAGAGCAGCAGCGATGCCACAACATCGGCGACAATTCCGATCCAGTAGGAAGTGATCAGGAGTACTTTCATTGAACCTCTCGTTGCAGGCCTTCAGATGTTCAAATTCGTGCCGGAAAAACTATTTCGGTAGTGATAGATTCGCCCGTGTGTCAGTAGTAGTTCAACGACTGGAATGAGCGGCGAATGGCCTTCCGGTGCGGACTGGCGTGATAGCCCATGATCAGGATGATCTTCGGCGAATTCCCCTCGGGAAGCCCATATTTTTTCAACAAATCCCGTCGTCGCCCCACTACAGGAGCCGAGCAGCCGATCATACAGGTCCCCAGCCCCAGGGATTCGGCGGCAATCATGGCATAGGTGCAGGCGATTATTGCATCAGCGCTGTCACAATAGGGTGAGGAATGAAACATGAGGGCCGCCGGCGCGTTGTAGAAAACATAGTCCGTCCCTCGTTCCTTGCCTTTGACCAGAATACGGCCCAGCGGCAGGATGAAGCTCTGGAACTGCTGCCAGACGCTTTTTTTCATGAACAGCCTGGAAAGCTGTTTCATGGCAGCGTTGTCGAACAGCTTCAAAAAACCCCGATACGAGTCGGCCGTGTCCCTTGCCAGTTCGGCGACCTTGTCCCGCCCATGAAAGACGGTCACGCCAACCTCCCAGGGGGGTATCCCCATCGGTGCCGTAGCCGCAACTGCCAGCACTTGGTCGATCACCAGGCGCGGAACGTCATCCCCGGTAAATTTACGTATGCTCCGCCGTGCCAGCAGCAGCGCTGCCAACTGATCCGCATCCGCCCGGGATTCGAGCATGGGGAGATCGACAATATCGTCCGGATGCAGCCTGCGTCCCGTAACGCTGATGCAATGTGCAGGGCAGACCATCATGCATTGACCACAGGCAATGCAACCGAACATGGCGGCATTGTCGATGGCGATCCCGGTGGCCGTTTGTGTCAGGACTTCGAGCGGGCAGATGGCTGCACACGCGCCGCATGCCGTGCAGGAGTTCCTGTCGATGACCGGATTGCCCGGCGCATCGCCGAGACTGGATATGACACCCATACGTTAACTCCTTTTGCATTCAATGATAAAAGATGCACTCAGCGGGGTCGTACCCATTCATTAGTATTCCCAGCGCGTAGTTTTCAAAGCGATTGCCGACCACATCGACCAGAAGGTTCTGATCAATACTCAATCATTCGAGTTATCTCGTGTCAATACAATTTTCTACCCAAAAAACGTAGAAAATAACTTCTAACTTACTAAAGTGGTCATTACATGCCTTTTTGATCATGTCAGTTAGAGTCGTTGCCAGCTCTCCGATACAAATCGAACCATATGTTTTATTAGATGGTCACAATATCTTCTGGATGCCGGTCGCATTATCTTTTCCCATTAGTCACCACTATTTACATTTTATCTCACCTACAAGCGCTTTGTCGCAAACCTGATGCATAAGCATTTCGTTTGTGGCTATCCTTGATTAACATCGATCAAAGGGGGGCACAATCATGCGTAACATTTCAATGAAAACAGTATGCATCGGCTTTCTGATCACCTTGGCAGTTAACGGGCTGGTATTGGCGCAGGATCATCTTGAGGAGTTCGTAACCGCACAAAACCGGTTCGAGCATGGTCTCCGGGGCTCAAAGAGCGATAACGAACGGGCAGCAGAGCAATTCAAATCGTTGTCGGAACAGGAACAGGGGAATCCTCTTTTTCTGGCCTATTACGGCAGCACTTTCACCATCAGGTCCCGCGACGCCTTCATGCCATGGAACAAGTTGAAGCTTGGCGAGCAAGGTCTGGATATCATCGACAAGGCCCTCAGGATGCTTGCCCCTGAGCATGACAAGGTCATGATGCGCGGGGTGCCGGTAAGCCTGGAGACAAGGCTGGTGGCGGTCAGCACCTTCCTCAAGGTTCCGGACAAGTATTTCCATCGCTTTGACGCGGGGCGGAGTTTGCTCACGGAGACGATGAAGAGCCGGCTATTCCAGGTTGCCCCCCCGCAGATCCAGGCCCGCTTCCACTTTCAAGCCGCATCCGTAGCGCAAAAGGAGCAAAAGAATGCTGAAGAGGCATGCCAACTCAAGCGCGTCCTCGAACTGGACCCGCAGGGGCGGGATGCGGATGCCGCTCGAGCCAGGCTGAAGGAGTTGGGGTTATGATCAGCACCATCAATGAACAGGCGGCCTGTCTGCTACGGCTTGACGGGGTGTCCAAGTCGTACTGGATGGGTCAGGCATACGTGCCGGCGGTGCGCGCGGTCACGTTGGCAGTCAGGTCAGGTGAATTTGCCGCACTCATGGGACCGTCCGGCAGCAGCAAGAGTACCCTGCTGAACATCTGCGGCCTGGTGGATCGCCCGGACACCGGCTATGTCAAGCTCGAAGGCGTGGAGATGGGGCGTCTCTCCCCGGAAGAATTGACCATGGTGCGCAGGGAAAAGATCGGCTTCGTCTTTCAGGGATTCAACCTGGTTCCGGTCATGACGACCTTTGAAAACGTGGAGTATCCGTTGTTTCTCGCCAATGTGCCTGCAAAGGCGCGACAGGAGCGGGTCCATGAGATGCTGGAACGGGTCGGTCTTGCCGAGCTGGAGCAGCGGCGCCCCGATGAGCTGTCCGGCGGCCAGCGGCAACGGGTGGCGATTGCCCGGGCGCTGGTCAAGGTGCCGAAGCTGGTGATCGCCGATGAACCGACCGCCAATCTGGATAGCGTCACTGCCAACCAGATTGTCGAAGTGATGCACGACCTGGGCCGCTTGAGCGGGACAACCTTTCTGATCGCGACGCACGATCCGCGCCTGACCGGACTGTGCGATCGAGTGATCACCATGAGCGACGGGGTGCTGCTATGAAATGGCTTGTCTTTGCCTGCAAGAATGTGCTGCGGAATCGGCGCCGTTCACTCATCACCGTCCTGATCGCGGCGGTCGGCACAGCCGGCGTGCTGGTAGGGGGCGGTTTTGCCCTGTTCACCTACGAGTCGCTGCGGGAGATGGCGGCGCGGGAGAACGGCCATCTCACCTTGGCGCACAAGAGTTACTTCGAGAGCGACGAAGATACCCCCATGCAGTATGGCTTGGCAGACTTCACGGCACTGAAGAGCCGCCTGGAGCAGGACAAGCGGGTACGCATGGCGCTTCCCCGCGTGCAGTTCTCGGGACTCCTCAGCAACGGTGACAAATCCTCGGTCTTCGTCGGTATGGGCGTTGATCCTGCGGGTGAATTCTACGCCAAGGGGCCGGCGATGCGGGTCGTTTCCGGCAGCACCCTGAGCCGCGGGCAGAAAACCGGCGCGGCCCCGGAAATCATGCTCGGGACAGAGCTGGCCCGGCAGATGAAAGCGGCGCCGGGCGCGGTACTGACACTGCTGTCAACCACCACCTCGGGAAGCCTCAATGTGCTGGATGTGGTGGTTCGCGGAATAATGACCGTCGGCGTTCCGGAAATAGACAAACGGCTGATATACGTCGATGTTCCCACTGCGCAACGGCTGCTTGTTACAGACAAGGTGAGCACACTGTCGGTGTATCTCCATGAGACCGCGCAGACGGACGAGATGCGAAAAGAGATCGCAGCCATGCTGCCGCAGTACAGCGTGCAGACCTGGCGCGACCAGGCATTTTACTATGTTGCGGTGCGCGGCCTCTACAACCGGATTTTCGGCCTGCTGGGGGCCGTGATCGTCGTCATGGTGGTATTTGCGGTATCGAACACCCTGGCCATGGCCGTTGTGGAGCGGACACGGGAAATCGGCGCCCTGCGCGCCCTCGGGACCCTGCCATCGCAGATCGTGCGGGTCTTTGCCCTTGAGGGGCTGGTGCTCGGCGCAGCCGGCACAGCTCTCGGCATGCTGGCCGCCCTGTCCGCTTCCATCTTCTTCATGCTGGCCGATGTTCAGATGCCGCCGCCACCGGGCCGGTCGGTCGGCTATCCGTTGCAGATCAACATCTCGCCCGAACTCTATCTGCTGACCACGCTCGTCATCATCGCGCTCTCCATTGCCGCGGCGTGGTTCGTCAGCAGGAAAATGGCGGCCAAACCGATTGTGGAGGCACTGACCCATGTTTAAAAACCTACTTACAGGCACAGCGATCATCCTTTTCACGGCAATGGCGCAGGCCGCCGATGTCAAGACGCTCCTCAGGCAGGCGGACAGCTATCGCCTGGAATTCGACTCCATGCAGGTGGAGACCGAGGTACAACTGTTCAAGTCCGGCAAACTGGACAAGGAGCGGCTCTATGCAGTCTATCTCAAAGCCGGCCGCCGCTCCCTGGTGATCATGCAATCCCCCGGAGAGAAGGGGCAGAAGGTGCTGATGCTCGGCGACGCGTTCTGGCAGATCATGCCCCAAAGCCAGCGGCCGATCCGGATCACACCGATGCAAAAGCTCCTGGGCGATGCCTCGGTGGGAGACATCGCGACCATGAACTGGAGTGAGGATTACGACGGGATGGTTGCGGGAGAAGTCGTGGTGGGTGATATCCCCTGCCTGCACCTGACTCTCTCCGCACGAAGCAAGGGGGTGAGCTACCAACGGATCGAGCTCTATCTGGCGAAACAGGGGGCCAGACCGGTCAAGGCCGAACTGTATGTGGCTTCGGACCGGATCGCCAAACAGGCCACCTTTGCCGTCGAGCGTGTCCACGGTCGCCCCCGGGTGACCGCCATGACGATCACAGACCAGATTCAGATCGGACGAGAAACAGTCATCCGCTATCTGTCCCGGAAGCCACGGACCATCCCGGATGAGTATTACAACCCGATGTTCCTGACACGGAACGACATCAAGGAATGAAAGGTGTGCAGAGTAGTTCTTGTCATCCTGCTGGTTATGACCACGAACCTGTACGCCGCCGAGGTTGCCGTCAAGTGCGGGCAATCCCGGAGCTCCACAGTCTCAATTCCGGCAGCCCATTCGCCCTCGGGGCGCCTCTGACCGACTTCGGCAAGGATCGCTCCCGACAGGAGGTGGAACTGCGGGCCAGGCCATGGGACATCAATGTTGTCGCCACCGCCCGGGCGACTGTGCAGGAGCAGAGCACGCCGGAGTACCGACTCACCATCAATGAACTGTACTACGACTTTTCGTTGCTGGGCGAACGCTTCGGCATCGGGAAAAAGATCCTCAGTTGGGATGTGGGCTTCGGATTCCGCCCTCTCGATGTTATTCAGCAGGAAAACCGTCGGGCGGTCTTTACCACGACCCTGGAGGGAGTGCCGTACCTTGCCTGGGAGAAATTCCATGGCGATGCGGCATGAATGCTCGTGTATGCCACCCCCGGCCGCGGCAAGGCCGGGATGCCACGCGATGACGAGTCGCTTGCCCTTAAATTCTATCAGCATGAGGGAAACACCGATGTACATGCGATTGCGCGGCTGAGCGAACGCAATCATATCGAGGTCGGCAGCGCATTTACCAACGTGGCGGTGGAGAGTTTCGAGTGGCATGGCTCGCTGCTTTATCAGGAACAGTACGAGCGGTTGTACAATTCGCTGATCGGAACCACCGGCATGCCGATCAGCAGCAGCGATCCGATGACAAATCGTTTGGAGCGGCACGGCGTAAAGGCGCTTATCGGTTTCACCTGGACCGGACAGTCCGGGTTCTCGTTACTGGGAGAAGCATGGTATGACGCCGGTGCCTACTCGGCCGGTGAATGGCGGGCGGTGAAAAACCTTACCGAGCGGCAGGCCGCCCTGCTCGGGCAAGGCGTGCCGGAATCGGCGGTGCGGGGAAACATTGCCTTCAGCACCCGCTATTTCGACCGGCCGAACCTGCTGCGCGAGAATCTGCTGTTACGGCTGTCCCATCGCCAGGAGGGGGGAAATCTCGAACCGGCACTGGATATTCTCTGCACGCCTGCGGACGGGGGAGTGGTTGCCACGGCCTCCGTAGGGTACGAAGGTAACCGTTTTCGACTGGATGCCGGGGTTCGTCAGTTCGGCGGAGCGCGCAATTCCGCCTACCGCATGCTGCCGGATGAGAGGATCGTCTATTTTGCACTCCAGGGATTTTGGTAATGCATGACACGTCTTCGGTTAGAGCTGCATGCTTGACAGTCGGCAACATGAAATTGGCTCTTGTATCCGTTGTATGATACTATTGGTAACCATATGACACAGCATACTAACCCATTGCACCGTTCGGAGACGACCAGCAGACCCGGGCAGAACGGGGAACGATGCGTCTCGTTCACCCGTCTGATCAAGGACCTTGCCGTGGTTGTGCTCTTGATGCTGGTCCTTGCGGGACTACTGACCGCCTTGCTGGAACCGGGCTACCTGTTTCACCTGCGGTATACCCTTGCCATTGGCGTCTCAATCCTGCTGATATCCCATCTGTTGATGGCATGGCGCCGCACGAGCCACCTGGACTGGATGACTTCCGGCAGCGCCATCACCATGGGAACCGGCCTGGGCATTCTTCTCGGAACTCTTGCCAATGGGGCCGACCAACTTCTTCTGTTTGAAAAACATCCCAACCTGTTGGTGACAATACTGCTGGTTTCACTCGTCTTTGGCCCGGCAATCTCCTACTATTTTTACTCGCGCGGGGTTATTGCCGAAACAATGGCTGCGCTTCATCAGGAAGAGCTTGAGCGCATCTCCTCCGAACAGCGGCTGACCGAGGCCAATTTCAGGATGCTGCAGGCGCAGATAGAACCGCATTTTCTATTCAATACCCTTTCTAACATTCTCAGCCTGATCCGCACCAGACCGGATACTGCGGAGCAGATGCTGGGCAATTTCACCGATTATCTGCGCGCATCCCTGCAGCAGACCCGGGTCGACAGGATCAGCCTTCAGGAAGAACTGGCAATAGTTCGATCTTACCTCGATATTATGACAGTACGGATGGAAAAACGACTGCAGTATCATATTGACGTACCGCCGGAATTGGATAACGTGATGGTGCCGCCACTGCTCATTCAGCCATTGGTGGAAAATGCCGTCAAACACGGCATAGAGCCGAAAGCTGAAGGTGGAGTAATCACCGTCCATGCGGAAAGGGAGAGCGACATGCTGATCCTGGAAGTCATCGACACCGGTGAGGGCATTTCTCCTTTAAGTTCCATGGGAGTGGGTATGACCAACATTCGTGATCGCTTGCAACTCCTTTACCAGGGGCGGGCGAGTTTACAGGTAAGGGTAAGCGACCCGCAAGGCGTGACCGTAAGGCTGACCATTCTCCTGGATGCCGGGAATGCCCATGATTAGCGCCTCCGGAAAGCGGCCGACCGCGATAATAGTCGATGATGAACCGCATCTGTGTGCGTTCTTGAAACGACAGCTCACCTCCTGTTGGCCGGAACTGGACATTCTGGCAGAGGCAAACAACGGGCCGGATGCGCTTCGTTTGATCGGGGAGCTGCATCCCGACGTGGCATTCCTGGATATACGGATGCCCGGGATCGATGGCCTGGATCTGGCGAGCCGGGTAGGAACGTTATGTCATGTCGTGTTCGTGACCGCCTATGATCAATATGCCATGCAGGCCTTCGAAAATGCGGCTGTCGACTATCTGCTCAAGCCGGTTGCCTTGGAGCGATTGAACAAAACCGTTAATCGATTGAAATCGCAACTATCCTCCGTCCCGCCGGATTTGTCGCCGCTGATTGCGAAACTGTCGGAACAGATCCGGCCCCAAAAACAGTACTTACAGTGGCTGCAGGTCTCGTCGCACAACGATATCGAGTTGATACCGGTTGATGAGGTGGAATTTTTTCAGGCATCGGATAAATATACCCTGGTGGTAACCCGAAACACCGAACGGATAATGCGCAAGTCGCTGAAAGAGTTGGAAGAAGAGCTTGACCCGGAACGTTTTTGGAGGGTGCATCGCAATGCCATCGTCCGGGTGGCAGCGATAGCGCGAATTTCCCGTGATTTCAGAGGGCACCATGTCCTCCATCTCCACCAGGGTGGCCGTACCCTGGCTGTGGGGCGAAACTATTCTCATCTGTTCAGACAGATGAGACTTAAGCCTTCACCGTTAAGACCTAATACCCCCACTCATCGATCCGCCACGGGCCATCCGGTCGATCCCTGACGAGGATGTACAGCCAAGGACCCACCCGCCCGCTGCCCAAGCTCCCACCTCTGGCCCGGATGTCAAATTCCGTTGTAAAGACCTTACGGGAGTCGAATGGGGTCATCTTTTCACGCACGCTGATGAGCCTAACTGAATCAAGCTTTTCGAACTCCCAGTCGATTCGAACGCCCGTCCTCCTCTCGTGCCAACCCACAGAGCAGAGGGCCTCCATCGTGCGTGCGTCCTTCTCCGCCCAGGCTGCAAAGAACTTTCGGATGACTGCTTCTGGCTCAGCGGGCAGATAAGTATGCGAATCAGCAGACGGAAACCCTACAGCCGATTGAACCGAAGCCATGGCTCGCTTCGACGCGTCGCCGAAGAACTGCCGAGAGTTTGTCTCGCGCGACACCGTGCCACTCAGCAGCAGGGCGGCTACGAGTACTGCCAGAGCAATGACAATGCACGCCGAGAACCTGCGCATATGCGCCTCCTTTGCATAAGTTGGATTCGATACGGCAATACTGTTTATGTTGGTCGGGCAGTTTAAGGTCATGCCCGGGACCGGAGCTAACAGCCCTCCTTGCAGTGGGCTATGGCCCTGAGTTGGTATCTTTCCTCAGCATTGTGATCACCTCCTTCCCGTAGGCAATATCAGGCCGGTTTTTTCCCGTAAACCTTGGCGCTCCAGATCTTGCCGGCCAATTCCTTGGCATATGAACCGATCCGCTTAGAAATCTGCGGAGTGCGGTCGAAGGCCTCGCCAAGGGCAGTTTCGGCAAACCCGGCGATCTGACCGGCGTCGTAAACCAGCCGGTCGAGCACCTTGACCTCTACCATTCCCGCTTCTCGCAACCCTTCCAGGTATGCCTCCTCACTGATCGCACCACTAATGCATGATGAATAGAGGGTCGGGATCGCGAGCAGTTCCGACGGCAGATCCTTGGCCACGATGTCCGAGACCAGCATCGTTCCCCCCGGTTTCAGCACCCGGAATATCTCTCGAAACACCTTCTGCTTCTCCGGTGACAGATTGATCACGCAGTTGGAGATGACCCAGTCCACCGACCCGCTTTCAACAGGCAAGGCCTCGATGATCCCCTTGCGCACCTCAACATTGGTAACTTTTGCGGCACGGATGTTTTCGTTAGCCTTGGCAATCATTGCATCGGTCATGTCGACGCCCATGACCCGTCCGGTGGGGCCGACTTTCTGCGCTGCCAGGAGCAGGTCAAGACCGGCGCCCGAACCGAGGTCGAGGACTACATCCCCCTCCCTGACCCCGGCATAGGCGAGCGGATTGCCGCAGGCAAACGAACTGGTTGTCATCTCAGCAGGCACAGAGGAGAGCTCTGTTGCCGAATAGCCTGCGAGAGTTGCGAGCGGCCCTTGTGGTGAAAGCGAACCGCAACCGCAGCCACACCCCGCCGGGGCTGCTATTCTTTTTGCATAGTCTCTGCTTACCTCATTTCTGATTTCTTCTGCCGGTCTGCTCATTTTCATCTCCTTTTCTGGTTGAGTTTCCCTTGATAGTGTGCAAATGTGCACCCTAATGCACATTTAAGGGCAAAAAAAACTACTTGCAGCCGCCCGGACAGCACTCGTTGATGCAGGTGGTGATCAGCTCCACAATGGCTGCCAGCTTGGCGCGAAAGACAACGGCATTGACCATGTAATAGACATGGCGGGAGATCTTCTCACTGCTCAGGATCTCTGCTTCCTGCATGAACCGGAGGTGGCGGGAAATTACCGACCGGTCCTGGGGCAACGCCTTGGCAATGGCCGCGATATCCGAGCTGCCGTTCAAGATCAGGAACTTGAGAATCTGGACCCGTACCGGCTCGCTCAGGACCTTGAAGAATTTGGAGTCGAAATTGGCGACCAGTTCTTCGGCGTAACTCTCTCTGGTTTTGGTTTGCGTGTCATTCATACCCCGACTATATATGCATTTACGTGCACATGTCAACAAAAAGCTGGAATACGAACCTCAACGGACGACTATTTGTTCAGAAGTTCCCTCGGCTTGAACAGGCTGTCAACATCCGCTTTGGTCAAGGTATCACTGAAGAGGGTTTCGTATGTTCCATGTTCGGCAAGCTCGGCCGCTATCTTTTTGGTGCATGCAAGCGCCGTTCGGAATGCCCCCGGGCCGATGCTCAGGCGCGACACACCCAGTTTATTCAGTTCGGGAACGGTTGGTGTGACCGGACTGGCAAAAATATTGATGGGGGCATCAATAGCTGCGACCAGACGTGCGATCATCTCACCGTCAAGCCAGCCGGGGATGAAGATGCAATCGGCGCCAGCCTGTCGATAGCTGTTGGACCGTTTCACCGTTTCCTGAAACTGGGCCTCCGGGTCGGAAAAACGAATCTGGTAGGTATCGGTCCGCGCATTTATTACCAAGGGAATCCCGACGGAGGCAGCAGCTTCCCTGACGGCTTTCAGTTTCTCGCATTGAAAACCCGTATCAAAGAAGGGCTGATCAGGATTACCGGTGGCGTCCTCCAGATTAATTCCCGCCACACCGGCCTTGATAACCCGCTCGACCGTCTCGACTACCTTATCGATTTCCTTTCCATAGCCCGCTTCGATATCGGCATTGACCGGAAGATCGGTATTTTTCGCGATACGTTCGATAACTTCCATCATTTCCGCAAAAGGAACACACTCCCCGTCCAGATAACCAAGAGAGGCAGCAATGGCGTAGCTTGTCGTACCGATGGCTTGAAATGAGGCATGTTCGAATATTCTGGTACTCGCCACATCCCAGGCATTGGGCAGAACCAGAGTACCCGGACCTTGATGAAGCCGAAGAAATGCTTCTGCCTTTTGTTTTTGTTTATCAAGCATTGTACCCCTCCTTGAGGTCGTAATTTAATTGCAATGTGCAACCTTGATAACTTACCCAACACCACGACAGGTGCTTTTTTTCGGTGTTCCATTAAGAAGCCGCAGCAAACTGACTACAGTATCCCGTCAAAAAGGGATCATGACTTTCCTTGGGTTAAACTTAATCACAATATTTGCAAAATGCAAGTAAAATTTTGAAGGTGAGTGCATATTTTATAGCCACCTATTTTTGTGATAGTGCGAAATGTTTTTGCATTGCTATCGTGCTTCAAAGAATCGACCCTGCACGACAAGTAACTCTGTTGAGGATATAAAAGCTTCCAGCAGGTTCGTAAATGGCTCGACTGCCGACCTTTCTACGGTTTCATTGGTGAAGGCGAACAGTGTTACCAGCGTCGGGTGCCGGGCATACCCGCTGCCGAAGCCGAACACACTCTTCACGCCGTGCGCTCCGACGAATTCCTGTTTCGGCACGATCATCCGCCCCTGCGGATCCCTGTCAATCCCGGCATCCCTGATGTGGAGCATGCCGCGAAACTGATCCGCACGCCCCGTGGAAACGACCTTCGTCTCCCAGTCATCGATCAGACCCAGGTCGAGCCCTACGCTCTCGAACTGCCGGGAGAGCATGGAGAGCGAGGATACGAATGAGGTGGAGGCCAGAGGGATGCAGCGGAAGTGCGATGAAGCACGGCGGTCGTTCCACGCCGCCATTTCTCCCCGGCTGCCTAGCAGGGTGAAGATGGGAGTAGCGCCGTTAATCAGATGTGATGTATTCGTGTCCCGCCCCCTGCCGTCCACGAAACGCCGGTCCTCTTCCGGCAGTTCTGCATAGGGGATGGTCATGAACAGCCGCAGCAACACAAGCGAGTCGCAAAATTGCCCGTAAAGCCTATCCATGAGCCTCTGTGCCGCCTCCTGCGCGCCGGCGCAACCGGCGATCTCGCCCATCCCCGCCTGCAACTCTTCATAATCAATTGTGGTGGCGTCAGACAAACGTTTTGTCATGTCATCCTCCGATCTCGAACACCGCGGTCCGCTCCCGGGAGAAGGCAAGCCACGTCCCAATCAGGCTGACAAATGCCAGAATTCCCGCGCCCAGCATAATTTTCTCAGCCCCGTACATACCGGCAAGATAACCGCCAAGCAGCATCGATGCTATGCCGGGGGGGGTCAGCAGTGCGGTGATCGATCCGTAAACCCTCCCCCTTATATCCGCCCTGGTCACCCTGTCCCTTACGGAATGGATACCGACCAATGTCGTGTAGAACAAGGCATAACTCGCCAGCACAATCGCCAAAGCCAGGTTGAAATCGTGTATGAGGCCAAGCGATGCAAACAACAGGTAGTGTGCGCCAAGTCCCACCACAACAAGCCTGGAAATCTCGACCCTTTTTGCGATAACCGGGCCGAAGAGACTGCCCGCAATGCTCCCCACTCCGATACAGGTCATGAACAGCCCGTACGCCGTGCTTCCCAGCCCGAAGTACATCTTCACATAGACCACGAACAACGATAGTTGCAATCCAAGGAAGAGCCTCCAGAAGATTGCTATGAACGCCAGGAAGCGCAGGGAGCTGTCGTTGGCGATGTAGGCGATGCCAGCCTTCATGTTGGCCAGGATCCCTGCTGCGGTCCTGATGCCGGTGTCCGTACTGTCCTGGAGCCGAATTCGGGTAATGATGGCCGATGCAAAAAGATAGATAAGGCTCGTGAGTATCAAAAGCCAACGCGGCGTCCAGAGAACAGCGATCAGGCCTCCAGCGAAAGGGGCGACAATCCGGGCAATACTGAGAAGAATCAGAACCGTGGAATTTCCCTTGAGGTTGTTTTCCTTCTGCATGATCTCGGTCATGATCAAGGTTCTGACGTTCATGATCATCATGGCGAAGATCGAGATGACAAACCAGATGGGATAAATCCAGGCGATTCTGTCTACGAAGGCGATTGCTGTGATCAACACCCCCATCGCCCCCGAGGCAACGGCAAAGACCTTCGTCCGGTCGTAACGGTCGGCAATCGTACCGTAGAGGGGAGAAAACAATCTGGGGATAAACGAGACCGAGGTGAATATCCCCACGTTCAGCGCGCTGCCGGTAAGGTTGTAGACTGCACGGTCATGACGAAGAAGACGAACTCGTAACCGAAGGCTGACAAGAGGTATCCCGCGAAAAAGTTTATCAAGTTTTTTCTGGACATGATTTCGTATCTCCTTAAACAAGTGTCAAAGCTGATGTTCACGGCCCCAGGAACTGGTAACCGTTGCCCTCCATGACAACTTCAAACCCCTGTGATTTCCCGGCCTGCAAATTAGAGGAGAATGTCTCCATCTTGTCGGCGGCCCCTTTCCTCACGCGCTTGCCGATCTCAATGGCCGCCGTCACCTCCTGCGGGTCTGCGCCCGACTTCAAGGCTTTTTCCACATGAATCCGGAGACATGGCTGGCAGTTGGCGGTGATAGATGCGCCCACGGCAATCAGTTCCCTTATCCTGTCGTTCAGTTCCATAATTCCACCCCCTTGATATGGTTTTGCATCCGAGCCGTTCAGGTCGGACCATTTGTAATTGAATAATAAGAGCATCCAGGATAAATGCGTAGATGTAATGGCTCAGATTTGTCATGGTAACAGTTATTGGTCGAAACAGACTGTTACCATGCATTTTTGCGGAAACTGTATTTGTCTCACGTGACGAATTGGGGTAGAGTGGATTTAATTTCGGGAGGTTTCTATGCTGCTCTATGAAGAGGTCGCCGACAGGATCGGCGGGATGATCAAGAATGGGACCTACCGGGCCGGCGAGCGAATCCCATCAATACGGGCCCTGAGCCGGCAGATGCGGGTCAGCGTCAACACGGTCATGGAGTCCTACGCCCGGCTTGAAAACCTGGGAATGATCGAGGCGCGCCCCCAATCAGGCTATTACGTCTGTTCCAATCTTACGGATCCGGCGCGCCGGTCAGCCGTTGAGAGAGTTGGGGATATCGCACCGAATCCGGTTATCCTGGGAGATGTCGCCCTGGAGGTCATGCGCAACATAGCCAACCCCGCGCTCGTTCCGCTCGGCGGGGGCATACCGAATTCAGACCTGCTGCCGGTTGACAGATTGAACCGCATGCTTGCCTCCGAATCGAGGCGGTTCCGCCTGCAAAGCATTTCCTACCCGCCGCATCAGGGTCACAAGCGGCTTCGCACCCAGATCGCCAGGCGTTCGCTCAACTCCGGCTGCTCCCTGGCGCCCGATGATATCGTCATCACCTCGGGTTGCGTAGAGGCGATGAACCTGGCGCTTCAGGCGGTGTGCCGCCCCGGCGACACCGTGGCCATCGGCTCTCCAGTCTACCCCACCTTTCTCAAATCGATACAGTGGATGGGGCTGAAGGTGCTGGAGATCCCCTCCTCAGGCTCTGGGATGAACCTGGAAGTCCTCGACTACGCCATCCGGCACAACCCGGTCAGCGCCTGCATCACCATAGCCAACTTCAACAATCCGCTTGGGAGCCTCATGCCGGACGACCGGAAGCGGGAACTGGTAACTCTTCTGGCAAAGCACGACATCCCTCTCATAGAGGACGACGTCTACGGCGATCTGGCATACGGCCCAGTACGGCCCCCCTCGACCAAGGCCTTCGATGAAAAGGGGCTGGTGCTCTACTGCTGCTCGTTCTCCAAGACCCTGGCCCCCGGTTACCGGGTCGGTTGGATCGCCCCCGGCAGGTTCATGGAAAAGGTTGCCCAATTGAAGACACTGTTCAACATTGCCACCGCCTCGCCGACCCAGCTCGCCGTCGCCGAGTTCCTGACCAACGGAGGCTACGATCATCACCTGCGCACACTCCGCCGGGCCTATGCCAGACAAACGGCTCTGGCGCGGGAAGCGGTCAGTCGCTATTTCCCGCCGGGAACACGGGTCAGCCGCCCCGAAGGGGGTTATATCCTGTGGGTGGAAATGTCGGAGGGGTTCGATGCCTTCGGTCTCTACGAGGCGGCCTTGCGGGAGGGGATCGGCATCGCCCCCGGATCGATCTTCACGTTGGGGGACAAATACAAAAACTGTCTCAGGCTTAATGCCGCCTTCTGGTCGGAACGGGTTGAAGAGGCACTGGAAACACTTGGTTGTTTGGCTGAAAAGATCGCGTAATGGGGTGGCTTATGTCCGCGGTTCCGTCCTGGTGATTGTGCTGCGATGCCCTAAATCATGTCCCCGAATTCTCAGTGTACCCAGCGCGATCGAGCATTATCGAGGCCAATTCCCTCCATGACTCAGAATCCACCTTCCGTCTCCCCGGTCCTGAGCGCCCTCTTGATCTCGTCGTTGATGCTCTCCGGCAGACCCTTCATCTCGATATCAAGGAACCCGCGAACGATGGCTGCCGTCGCCTCTTCACCGGTCAGCCCCCGTGCCATGAGGTACTCGATTTCTTCCGGGGCAATCTTCCCGACCGCCGCCTCGTGAGTCATCTCCAGATCCTTTACGCTCCCCTCCAGCTCGGGAATGGCATGGATCTTCCCGCGGTCAGAAAGGATAAGCCCGCGGCACTCCAGGTGCCCCTTGACCCCTTCTGCCTCGCCGATGAAATGGCCCCGCGCCACTATGTTGCCACCCGTGGTGATGGCCTTCGAGACGGCCTCGGCCCTGCACCCCTTCGCCCGCAGGTAGACCCGTGCGCCCACATCGATGTTCGACCCCTCCTGGGCGAGGAGGACGGAATTGAAGCGGACCGTGGCGTTTTCGCCCACGCAGTAGGCAGTCGGGTACGCCTGGAGGGTTTTTACCGGCTTCATGCAGATATAGTTGCTGATGAATACGCCGTTTTCTTCGACGATCGCGGCGGTTCTCGGCCGCACGGCAACCTCCGGCGCCCAGTTGTGGATCATGGTGAAGGTGAGCCGGGCATTTTTCTTCACGTAAAACTCCGAGACGCCGATGTGGAGACCCGACCTCACCCGGGGAGCCACCGTGCACCCGGTGATGATGTGCAGCTCGGCGCCCTCCTCGGCAATGACGATATTGTGGACGTTCTGGGCCAGGCCTTCCCGCGTCATGTAGAGACACGCCTGAAGGGGAACTTCGACCTTTGCGCCGGGAAGAGCCCGGAGAAAATAGCCGTGGTGCGGTTCAAGCTCGGCCCTGGCAGTGTACTTATCCGCATCCACCGCCAGGGCCTTCCACCAGTAATCCTTCAGCCAGTCGTACTTTTCCAGGGCTGCGCCGATATCCATCACCTCAAGCCCGCTCTGGTAGGCGGCAGCAAAAACGACCGAATGGTCCATCTGGAAAAAGGACCCCATCCGGCAGGCCTCACCGGTATCGACTCCCACGCTCAAGGCCCTTTCCCGAACATCATCAGGCAGCTCCCGCAGCCCGGCAACCTTCCCGTGCTCAGCCGCCTCAGCCTGATAGGCGGCAAGGTCGATGTCGGGGCCGAACGGCGCAGGTTTTCCTGCTGCGGCTTCACTCTTCTTTTTCAGATCTATCCGCGACATTGCACACACCCCTCGTACCCCTTCGTTCTGATGTCTTCCAGGAGATCCCGCGGGTTGCCCGAGCAGTAGACGGTGCCGTCGAGCATCACGTAGGCGCGATCGGCGTTCACGTAATCCAGGACATATCCCGAGTGGGTGACGATCAGCCCCGCCCTCCCCCTTTGCGCCGCGGCCTTCTCTTTTTCCAGGAGATCGTTGATCGCCCGGCCGACCAGGTTGATGTTCACCAGATCCACCCCAGAGTCGGGCTCATCGAGCATGATGAACGACGGCTCCTGTCCCATAAGCTGCAAGAGCTCGCTCCGCTTGATTTCGCCCCCGGAAAAACCGAGGTTGATATCCCTATCGAGGAAGTCGGCCAGATTCAGTTGACGCGCCAGACCAAAGAGCTCATCTTCGTCCCTATGGCGTCTTTTCTCCATGCAGATGCGCAGTATCTCCCTGAGCTTGACCCCCCTGACCGCGGGCGGACGCTGGAAGGCCATGCCGATCCCGAGCCGTGCCCGCTCGTCTATGGCGAGCCCGGTGATGTCTTCGCCTCTGAAGAGTATCCGGCCGGATTCCACCCGGTAGTGCTCCACGCCCATGATCGTCTTGAGCAGAGAAGTCTTGCCGCAGCCGTTCGGGCCGAAAAGGACCGCAACAGTCCCCGCCTCGATCCGCAGGTTCACATCCCGCAGGATCCGCTTTTCTCCGATCCTGACCGTCAATCCCGTTACCTCGATCATTCATGCATACCCGTTTCCATCCTCTCGCTACAATCCCCTATCCTAGAAGGGCAGGAAATATGCTTTCATGGCATCCTCCCGGGGCGTTATCTATGCCGCAGCGCGACGTTCACGGCTGGGGTGCAGTCCGCTCCCGGTCAGACACCGTCCCCTCAAAAATCAGCGTCTCCCCCGTGAAGAACCTGCCGCTACCCTGGTGTTCCCAGAAGGTCTCCCTGCCGTCGCTGTAGCGTGCGCCTGAAGCGGATGGCGCGGCAGGCAGGGTCACACGACGCCCATCCGGCAGGGTAACGGTCACCAGGTTCCGGTCGAGGTCATAGGAAGCTGTTGCCGTTTTCCCATCCGCGGAACGATAGGTGGCAGTCGTTATGCGTGCTTCAGTAAGAACCGTCACCGTCAGGTCGAAACCTCGCAGCGGCGGGACCTCCTTTTCCCAGGAGCGGCGGTAGACCAACTTCACGGCTGACGTTCCCGGTTTGAGTGCAAAAACGCGGAAGGTGTACCGCCCGCCGGCACCGATGAGTGAAGAATCAAGCACAAAGGTCGGCTCGGGATCGGGCATCAGCACTATTCGATCGACATCGGCAAGCTCCCACGTATACCCGGTGGTCGGGTTGCCGTCCAGGGTGATAGAGATGGTCTCCCCGACAAGGACAGAAACGCTCCTGCCGCCGTCCTTCTCTGTCAGTTCGAGGGCTTTGGTAATGCAGGGAAACAGAAGTACGAGTAGCAGCGTGCACAGTGACGCAAGGTTCATGTCATCCCTCCCCCATCGACGCTTGGAAACTAAATTATATCTTAAAAATTCAGCAGATAAAGACAGGTAGAAAAGTTTAATCAACTGGTTATAATATCAACAACGGGTAACGTGGACGAGAACGCCGGGAGGTGGCCACCATGACGGATGCAGATGACGAAAAACTGGGCGAGAAGACGTCCCTGTACTGTTCTGTCTGCGAAGAAGAGCGGACCTTCGTATGGGCAGTATGGAGTGGCGTGGAGTATTTTGGCTACCCACCGGAAAATGAATACGGCTGGGAGTGTACCGTCTGTGGCAGTAAGGTTAGCGTGCCCTGACCGCGTGACGGGACGGGATGTCAGCGGAGGGGGGAGACGAGGCGGTGACCTTTGACCGGTTTCTCCAGGAAGCAGCCCTGCTTGAGGAGCTTGTATGGCGCAAGTACCGGCGTCGGTCGGCCCGCCACAGGGTCGAACTCCGCATGAAGGAGCTCGGTCTCGACGGTTTCGATGCCTACCTCGACCTCCTCCGCTCAGACCCGGAGGAGACGTCAGGGCTTGCCGACCTGATGCGGGTCACGGTGAGCCGTTTCTTCCGCGAGCGGGAACAGTGGTCGACCCTTGCCGACAAGGTCATCCCCGCACTCCTTGCAGCGAAAACGGACGCGGATGTCCTCCGGGCCTGGAGCGCCGGCTGTTGCGGCGGGGAGGAGCCATACACGCTGGCGATGGTCTGGCTGGAGAGCATCGCCCCCTTTCATCCGGGGAGCGCAATCGAGATTATTGCCAGTGATATCGACGAGGCGAGCCTTGAGCGCGCCGGCGCCGCGCGTTACTACAGTAGTTCTCTGCGCGAAGTTCCGCCCGATGCTCGTGCGCGTTTCTTTATACGGGAAAAGGGGCTCTGGAGTCTTGCCGGTGAAGTGAAGGGGCTGGTGAGACTCGAACGACGGAACGTGATGAGCGATCCGCTTCCGTTCGGAATGGACCTTGTACTCTGCCGCTACCTGGCATTCACCTACTACCGGGGCGAGCGGCTCCTTGCCGCGACGCTCCGCCTGTGGCAGGCCCTCAGGCCAGGAGGGGTTCTCATGGTGGGCAAGAAAGAGCGTCTTGCCGGGCCGTCGTCAGCTTTCTTCGAACCGTGGCCGGGATGCGATGGTTTTTACCGCAGGAAAGAGGTTCAATCGAACTAAATTGAAAGTAGCATTTAACCCTTCAGTTGCTGGTTTCAGCGATCAGACCTGGATGACAAGCTCGGAGTATGCCGACAGAACCCCGTCCATCGTGACCAGGCGGAGCGGTTCGGAGATGGCTTGCGCGATCAGCATACGGTCGAAGGGATCTTTGTGATGATTGGCAAGCCCGGGGAGAGCAAGGGCGTGTTCGGGGGTTATCGGCAGAGGCTCGAAGCCGCTCGCGCGTATACCGGCCACTAGCTCGGCGGGGTCGGCTTCAAGCTTGCCGAGCCCGATCTTGATGACGGCCTCCCAGAGCGTTGCCGAGCTGATGTAGACGGTTTCAGCCTCTTGGATCATGGTCCGGGCAGCCATAGAAAGTTGGGGGGAGTCATCGAGCCACCAGAGGTAGATATGGGTATCGAGCAGGATTCTCATGCGCCAGCCTCGAAGGCATCGAGAACGTCATCGGGGAGAGGCGAGTCGAAGTCATCGGCAACCCTGATTTTCCCCTTCAGATAGCCGGGCCTGCGGACGGGCCTCTTCGCGCTATAGGGAACGAGCCGCGCCATAGGTTTATTCCCCCTGGCAATGACGACCTCTTCCCCCTCCTGGATCTCGTCAAGGAGACGGGAGAGGTTTGTTTTCGCCTCATGCGTGTTGACGACCGCCATTGTCGCACCTCCATTAGCTTAGTCCAGTTTAGTTTACTGTGACCCGCGCACTTTGTCCACTATTTTGAAAGCCGAATACTCCGTTGAATCAGCTTCTCTCTTTTCCCCAGAATGCGGTCGGCAACAGGAAACGAACCGCTACATCGCCCGGCCCGCCGCCGCGACCGCCGCCGAACTCCACCAGTATTTCCATTAAATCCGAGCCCAAACTGAATCTCCCGAAAAAGTAAGTTTATTCTCTTTCCTCTTCCGTCACTTTGTCCGCTTCGGCGTTACAGCGCTCTACCACTTCCCTGAGCCAGGCAATCTCATCGGGGAGAAACTGCTTTGAGTAGGGGGTGCCCACATTCAGCGCCCAGCGCAGTGGCGGCTGCGTCGTGGCGGCGAGCACATGCCCCGGCACCTCGACGCTGTCCACCTTGGCCTGCGCCCAGGCTTGCACACGCTCTTCGCTGTCGAAGAGCATCAGGTAGTCGTTTCCCTCCGACTCGATCACCAGCGGCAGCACCTGCCCTTCCGCACCACCTTCGCCTGCTTCAATCGCGTCCTGCTCGTTCAGGGTCGGGACGAAAAACGTGCTATTGAGGAAAAGATCATAAAACTTCGATTGGCTCTTGGCGTCGTTCATATCCTGGCGCAGGGTCTCCAGCGCCTTGTCCATTTCTGTCATGGTTAACTCCTTTCGTTGCTTCATTGTTGTGGGGACGACCCGGCGCCCTCCCCTTCAGACTTCCTTCCCCTTTTATCGTAGGGGCGCGGGCTTGCCCCACCCTGTTTTGATTGATTTTAAAATCCGAAACAAAGACACCTCAAAGGCGGACACCCAAAGACGGGCGGGCCAAGGCCGCGCCCCTACAGGAGCTTACAAACACCATTCCTGCTAGTGGAAAGGGTGGTTAGTGGCAGGCACGAGGAGTTGCCCAACTGTCCCGCCGATGACCATAATGAACTCGCCAAAGTATCCGAACAGAAGGTGACCGGCCTCGTGGACTATCAGGTCAACCCGGTCGAGAAAACTTCCGTCCTCGAAGCTTCGGGCGCAGATGAAGCCGTAAATCGCAAGCAGGACCGCTAAGCATGCCTTCGCGCAGTTGAGTTTTCTTTCAGTTGCCATATTGGTCAGCTACTTCGAACTAGCATAAATTTGTTCGTACTTTAACGCGAATAGACTGATTTATAAAGCATGTAGGATAAATTATGAAATAAAAACAGATTATCAGGGCAAGTTGTAAACTTGATTACAGCAGATAGATAAACAGACAAGAGCGTCCCCCGTGGTTTCCGATGGGTGCTCCGGTACCTATTGTTACCTAAAAATAAAAAAACTTCACGTTAAAACCGTGAAGTTTTGATTTTCTTGGAGCGGGAAACGAGATTCGAAATAGTCACACGTGATCAACTCTTCTTCGTAGTACATGCTCTGTAAAGGTCCGCCGGAATGACATTTGCGAGAAGGGTGTTGTTAAACTGGGCTAGTGGACCATGATATTTGGGATGCGCCAGTGTTCCTTTGAGTGGGTCACCTTTATACCATGGATAATCCGGAACGACAGCCATGGCCTGTTGAATCGTCTTATCCTTGTTGATAGTGATTACCAGCAGATCCGTGGCGATGGTAACATCACCACCGTAAAAGCAGCGAATATCAGCGTAGGCTGGATCGATGAGATCCGGATCATTCGGGAAATGTGTGGCCACTCCCAACCTGGGCTGGGTCTGGCTCATAATATAGCCGAAAGCTGATTGCAAGGTGTGGGAGTTCTCAATTACTTCTGCATTTAACGCTAGTACCTTGTAATAGCCTTCATCCCCTGGTTTGAGTCCTGTCTCCTTGGTTGTCCAGACGTCGGCGGGAGCGGCCATCTCATGGATCAGTATGTCAACCCCTTGTGCATGCTCAAGCACATAGTTGTTGGGCTTCGTGTCTCCGGTAAATACCATTGAGATCCCATTCCACTCCAACTTGTAGCTAATGGAGCCATCCCGTGCATGTATGGCCGGAAAATGGGAGATTTTCACACCATTTTTGTGATAGGCAATACCCGGGTTTTTCATGTAGCGCAACTCTTTGACTTTTAAATCGTAGCCATCACCGTCCCCTTTGTAGCCGGTAGGCAGGAAACTGAAGCTCTCCCGATGCCACTTAGCCATCTCCAGCAATTTCTTGCAGAAGAACCACGTCCCTTCGTTTTTCGTATCTCCGCTCGGCCCCCACACATTGAGAGCGCTTTTGCGGTCAGACGCGGGGCCAAAACAGTAAATGGTCGTAAGATCGCTCATGTGATCCCCGTGCAAGTGGGTCAGAAACACCTTGTCCATCCTGCTGTATGGCACCCCCAGAGCAACATATTTGGCCACAACGCCTGATCCGCAGTCAAAGACGAACTGGTCCAAAGGCTTCCCGTTTTCACCGCCACCCACCTCGACATAGATACTGTTGCAAGCCTGGTTGATCCGGGGTGTATACCAGGTTCCACAAAATGTTATGCGCATCTCATCCGGCCCCAATGCTGTTCCAGGCTGGAAGCTCTGGTTTAATGTCTGCTGGCCGTTAGTATCTCCGGATGCAAGTGCCACTTGCCCGAGAGCATTGCCCGCTATGCATGCTCCGATTCCTAACCCGGAGATTTTCAACATGTCCCGACGTGAGATCTTTCCCATAACGTCCTCCTTTGTGTTTTTAAAATCTAAACACATCCCGATTGTAAACCCGACTCGTTTTCTCTTTCAGCACTCGCGCTGTGTATCAAGAGTCTTGGCTTGCCGTATTCTCGTTTAAAAAAACAAAGGCCGAGCAAACCAAAGGAACAACCTTCGGCAGCCCGGCCATCTTCATCTGAAGACCCGTTGCTTTCCGCCCCCCTCTCACGAAAGGTTTGGCTTTTTCGGTATATAGATTAACTATCGTAGATATAACATTAAAAATCATTATATCTCTAAGATAGTTCTCGTCAATACTAGCTGTCGACTTATCTGGATTTCAGGGAGATGCCGCTGAATGGATGGAGACAGTTAGGGTGACTTGAAAGTTTGAGTACGCAGGCTCTAATCAAGTTATCAAGAAAGTATCTGACACGTTCCTTTCCTTGATCGCCTGGCTGTCATGGCGGGAGTGGTGGAGGCGTCAGGGAAGGCCAGAGAAGATTGTTTGAAATTAACCTTTGCCGTTATATACTTAGAACGCCAAACATTGAGCGATCAGGAGACGGAAAGAAGCATACTAAGGAGTCATTATGATAACAGACCAATCAGAATGGAAAGTCAAAGCATCTCTGAAACCAGGACAGAAGGGTACCTTAAAACAGTATGAGGAGTTCGGCGATAAACTCTTCTGCGTCAGGTACCGCTATAAAGACGGATTCAGAATTAAAACTGTAGAAATAAGCCAAGGTCTCTAAAAGGTAATGCAAGGGTTATTAAGATAGATGTTTAGTCAGTAACTTCCGGTTAGGTTTTTGCACGACGTTTCTTACGTTTCAACTGTCTAATTTTGTTTGAGTTACCTTGTATTCTTGTGCGACGGCTCTGCTGTTCGGCTGCTGCTTCATTTGCAATCTGATTGCGTAATTCTCGTACCCTGCTAATGCTGACTGGCTCCTGGTGCTGCTCACGGCAATAGATGGCTAGCAGCAGATAGGTGATGAGACCACCAAGTATTTGAACCATGAGACCATATTCGCTTCTGGCAATCAGGTGATACACCTTTAGGTGGCGTTTCCACCAACCGAAGAAGGTCTCTATGTTCCAGCGCAGTTTATAAACCTGGGCCACTTCTTCAGCCGTCAGGTCGTATCTGTTGGTTGCTACCCAGTAGTCCTTGCCGTCAATACGGTAACCAACAAGGCGCAGCTCTTTCTCAGTCTGGTTTATACCTTTGGTGCCGAGAAGTACTATCTGGTCATAGAAGACAATACTGTCAGGATTTACGGCATTCTCTCTGATGACGGTTTTGTGTGTATTCTCCCTGATACGGCAGACAAAAAACTTCTCGGCGGCCTGCCACTGGTCAAAGTGATTATGAGACTGATACCCACGATCCATGACACCGGTTTCGCCTTTGTCGATGATCTTATCAACAAAGGGGCGCTCACCCTCTTTACCGTCGGTCAGGAATATCTTCCTTGGAATACCACGGTTGATATCGAAGCCGATATGGGCCTTGGCCTTCTTAGAGCCGCTTCGGTAATCTGCCCATTCCATAGATAGAACAGCATCTATCAAAGAACCGTCTATGGATACCAGATTGCCAAGGTGAGCATATTCATCGGGAAGCACTCTGCCTGCTTGCTTGACAAGATGCCCGAATACCTCGGAAAGCTGTTCAAGACCACGGTTGTTGATTGCCTCAAAGAAAGAGCTCTTTTTGATTCCCTTGGGGGGAGCAACACATTCCTTGGCGAAGTCATCCTGATCCAGCGCCTGGAGAAGTTCGCTCCCGGAAGAGAACTCTTCCAAGTGATAAAAGATCAGGGCTTTTAGCTGATCATCGAAAGTCATTTGCAACGGGCGATACCCCCTGGATTCAAGTTCATTATCTGACTTGAATCTCTCAAAAATCGGGGTAAGAAGCAATTTGAAAGCGCGTGATTTTCGTCTTTGTTTCAGTCGTTTGAACGGTCGCATATCGTAACTCCTGTAATATTGGATAGTTACGAGTGCGGACCACCGTTTTTTTACTCAAAGTCAAGCAAATAATGCGGTATAACGCTGATTTTACAACTTTTTTACATTCTCAAAGAACCTTGCAAAGACCAAACCGGACAATGCTGATGTTTAGTAGACTATGTGGGGTTCCTGATAAAATGAAATTAAATCCTTTTAAATATGAAAAGCCCACCAATTGTTCGATGGGCTTCTTTTACTCTTACTTAACTGAATACCTTTTCAAGGTCTGTTCCGGATCAGCTACCTCCAGATCGTTACAACTTTCACTTATTTAACCTGCCTGGTGGAGTATCTTCTATAGGATTGCCCTCCTTGTGCAGTATTTAATTCCTTCCAGCTGGTTTAAATCTAGCACTTAAATATTAAAAAAGGCTCTTCGTCATTTCAAGTGGGTAGAGCATATAGCCTGTTGAACTTGAGCCTACCTGCAATGAGGTAGGCCATTGATATCATGTTGCGAGGGTTGCGATACCCTCGGGCTCTTGCTTTTGCTGCCTGGATCAGGCTATTTACCCCCTCCAGGAAGCCGGTGGTCAGACCGCTGTCAAAGTGGCTCAAGATACCATCCCAATGCTCATTTACCGTTCGGGACATTTTTTTAATAAGCCAGAGTGAACTTTTACTGGCGCTCTTGTGCCATTGAGTTAAGAGAGCCTCAGCTTCATGACGACTCTCGGCAAAGTAGACATTCTGCAGATTCAGCTTGTGCGTGTATGCCTCGACGCTTTTATGGCATTGGTTGGCAACTATGGTATCCAGTCGTTCCTGGTCTTCTGGCGTCAAGTTTTCTGGATTTTTGAGGAACAGGAACCGACTCTTCTTGAGAATTTCCGGGAACTGTCGGGCCTCTTCGGCCCTGATTTTACCCATCGCTTCATTCATCAACTTGATGAGGTGAAACTTGTCGAAGGTCGTGACCGCGTTGGGTAACTGCTCTTTGACTCCCTTGATGAAGGCTTTTGACATGTCAATTGCCGCATCGGTTATCTGCTCAGGATCGCCGCCATGCTTCGCGAGGTCGGCAACAAAGTCCTTTACGGTCTCGTTGTCTTTGCCTTCGGTTCCGAACAGGAGTTTCTTCTGATCAAGATCGAAGAAGAAGGTGACGTAATCATGGCCTTTTTTAACAGAGGTTTCATCGATGCCGATACGCTTGACGTCGGAAAAATCCTCTTTAGCTCGGGCCATTTCTACGTAGGCGTTGATTATTCGCCATAAGCGGGTATCGGTAACTGAGAACAGTCTGGCCATGACATTCACCGGCAGATCACGCGCCATGGTCATAACCAGCGCTTCGAACAACAGAGTAAAACCTGATCCGGCACGAGCCCATGGCACCTGAATTTGCTTCACGCCACAGCCTTCGTTAGGACAGTTAACCCGTGGCACCCAGGCATGAATATATGCTTCATATTGGAAGAAGTTCAGATGTCGCCATTCCTTCTCTGTGGTGTCATATGCAGGGGCAGGGGCACCACAGACCGGGCAGGGAAACGTTGCTCCCCGCTGAAAGTCGATGGTTATATCAAGGCGATTTGATTCCTTAGAAAAGGTAACCTCCGTAACTTCCCAGGGTGGGACAATGCCAAGAGCTACACCAAAAAGAGCTTCAGGTTGCATAAATCAGTAAAACCTCCGGGTAATGTAATGGATGCTCATTATACCATTACCCATTCACGGTGACGAAGAGCGTTAAAAAAACAGGCTATTAAATATATTTTTATCGGCGTATACTTTTAAAGTTGTGTTGGTAATAGCCTTCCATTGTCCTTAATCCGATAGAAATCGGATAATGCATTTACACCTGTTTTAAAATCAGAGTTTAATCAGATTCTATCCGATGTTATCCGCGTGCAACGGTTTTTGATTCGTTTCCCAGGACAATCCCCATGGAACATAAAACCCCCATCGCCTCACGCGGATCAAAATCTGATAAATTCGGATGAAAATCGGATAAAGCATTTACACCTGTTTTGAAATCAGACTATAATCAGATTCTATCCGAAGTTATCCGCGTGCAGCGGTTTTGATTCGTTTCCCAGGACAATCCCCATGGAACATAACCCCCCCATCGTCTCACACGGATCAAAATCTGATAAATTCGGATGAAAATCGGAAAAAGCATTTACACCTGTTTTGAAATCAGACTTTAATCAGATCCGATCCGAAGTTATCCGCGTGCAACGGTTTTGATTCGTTTCCCCACCTCAAGATACATGGAGCAGGGAATCGGGCAAACGGGTCGTGAAACCAGCCGCGTGGCGGTGACCACCTCCGCCGAAGCTCACAGCGATCGCCGCCACATCCGCCCCGTCAGGGCCAGATCTCAGCGACCATTTGCGCAGGGTGCCCTGATCCTGGTAGCCCGCCGCAAAGGGATGCCCTGCCGCCAGCTCGCCGACCAGGTCGCTCATGATCTCCTCGTAGCCATTGACCACCGGCACCCGGCAACCGGCAATGGTGGTCATGACCGCCTTTTCCAGGTGCAGGTCGATCATCCGCCGGCGGTAACGGTTGATGGCCTGCCCCTCGGCCACGAGTTCCTCCAGTGCCGCCGCGCTGCTGCAAAGCCTTTCCCAGGTGGCAAAATCGAACGGCCGGGACATGAGCGCCGCATAGATGTCGTTGGTCCCATCCAGTGTAAAGCGCCACAGGTCGCGGTCCTGGACGTGGAGCAGCAGCCGGGGGGGCGGGGTGTCGTGGCAGAACTCCCATGCCAGCACCGCACCGGATTTGTCCATGTCGAAGACCAGCCGCAGGTTGTCGTGCTCCTGTTCCAGCCCTGCAAGATCCATCTCGGCAGAGACATGATGGTCGATCACAGTCACCGTGCGGGCACGCCGGCACATCTCCTTCAGTACCGGCCGCCGGAAGGAGAAGTCGACGATCAGCACATCGCGGCCGGTCACATCGGGCGGCTCCTCACCGTGTACAGCGGCCGCAAAATCGCAGGGGCACTCCTCACCCCGGCGGAAATGGTCATAGAACGCATAGGCAGCTGAAAATCCGTCGGGGCAGGTGCTGTGATAGATAACGAGTGGGCGTTCCATGGCTATTCCTCTTTCAGTCGAAGATCAGACTGCCTGTCCTTATATTCTACCAGCTCGCCGGGCATTGTGCCGCGCCCGGCTTGCATATTATATTTTATTTTTGCCCCTTCGGTAAGCACAAGAAACATCTACACATTTTCAGCGTTGTCCGGTTTGGTTTGTGCATCAAGGTTGTTAAGCCCCATTAGGGGCGTTCGAATGTAGCCGGGGGATTCATCCCCCGGATGAGATGCTATATTTCCCCACGTCACGTACGTGACGTGATGATATTTCGCCTGGATGACCGGGGAATGAATTCCCCGGCTACCAGTATTCTGTCCCTACGGGACGTAAGCAAAAACCAAACCGGACAACGCTGACACATTTTATAAATGTCGTTATCAGCGGATCTCCCGCTATTAAAAAATAAGATAAACCTGCAGCGGCAGCAGACGAAAAACAGCTGGAAAACTGCACGCAAAAATTGGATATTTAATTGTTAAGTGACAAGTGTCAGGACATCGGTTACCCGGATGTGTCAAGACATCGGTTACCCTTAACGCCCTTTTTTGTGTCAAGACATCGGTTACCTTCATTAGAAATATCAGCTACAATGTTCTCTGTGATTTCAACTTGAGGGGAGAACATCCGCATGGAAGAAGAACTCAGGAAACAAGCAGTCCAGCGCCATCTTGCAGGCGAATCACCCAAGGCAGTCTATACAAGCCTTGATCGCTCCAAGAAGTGGTTTTTTAAGTGGTTGAACCGGTATCAATCTGGCGCGACTGACTGGTACAAGGAACACTCAAGAGCGCCACTTAAAAGACCGTCTGAACTCAGCATCGTAGATAAGGAGATTATTGTCTCCACCAGAAACCGCCTGGACTCGTCACCATTTGCACAGATTGGCGTTTCCGCTATCAAGTGGGAGCTGCATAAGCTGGGGTTACCGTTTCGCTCTGACAGCACCATTAACCGGACCCTGAAGCGGGAAGGACTCGTTAAAAAAAACGAGATATTCCCCCAAAGGGGTCGAGTACCCGTACTTTACCGAAGCCCTGTGCTGCAACAACATCCATCAGATGGATCTTGTTGGCCCCCGCTACATCAAGAGTGACGGCAGATTTTACTCGATGAATGTGATTGATCTGTACAGCCATCGGGTCTTCATCGAATCAAATCGCACCAAGGAGGATGACAACATTGCACAGGGTTTGCTGCGCTGCTGGAAGTCAATGGGGCTTCCCGACTTCCTGCAAATGGACAATGAACTCAGTTTCCGTGGCAGTAACCGCTATCCGAGGTCACTTGGTCTGGTGCTGCGACTATGTCTCTACTTCGGCGTTCATCCTGTTTTTATCCCTGTTGCGGAACCGTGGCGCGATGGCGTAATAGAGAGCTTCAACGATACCTATGACAAAAAGTTTTTTCGCCGCCAGTGGTTCACAAGCTATTCCATGCTCAAGCGGCAAAGCAAGAATTTCCAGCAGTTTCACAACAAGAATCACCGTTACAGCTATCTCAAGGGGAAAACGCCACTGGAGGTTATTGAAGCTGACAAATTCAAGCCCTTGACGCTGGGGCCAAATACCAGGATGCCAAAACTTGATTTTCTCCCGGACGGCACCATTTCGCTCATTAGATTTATCAGGAGCGATAGAACACTTAACATCTTTGGCGAAAAATTTGAGGTTTCAAAAGACCTCGTCTATTCATATGTGCGAGCCATGATCGTAACGGAAATTCACACGCTGCAAGTGTACCTGGGTGAAGACTTTGTTCAAAGCTTTGAGTACAGAATGCCTACAGAGTTCAGCTCATGAAATAGTATGCATAATCAGGGGGTCGGGTAACCGATGTCCTGACACTTTTTAGAGTTAGGCTTGGGTAACCGATGTCCTGACATTTGACAGTTAAGTTGCATAGTTAGTAACAGGTTCGGCACGCCGAACGTCAGACAATATCAATCGGTAAGAAGTGAGAATGGTAAGCGCCCGGCTTTGGCACAGATAATGAAAGTTCGTTGTCCGGTGTTGACGTTACTGTTGTGAGCAAACACGATCTAACATGGGAATGGTAATTATGCAGATACCTTACGTAAAAAATACGGTCAGCCCATGGTTCTTTGCGGTGCTTATTTTTGCATGTTTTACCGCTGCAGTTCCGCTCTATGCCGGTACCAATCAGTGGACGGGGATCGGCCCGGCTGGCGCAGACGTTCGCGCCCTGGCTGTGGACCCATTAACCGCGGACACCATCTATGCGGCTACTTCTGCAGGAATCTTCAAGAGCGTTGACGCTGGCGGGAGTTGGAGTGCCGCCAATACGGGTCTCACGGCAAGCGATATGCGTGCATTCGCCATTGATCCGCTTACCCCGACGACGCTCTATGCGGGGAGTACCACCGGCGGGGTTTTCAAGAGTGTCGATGGCGGCGGGAACTGGAGCTCAGCCAATAGCGGCCTTACAGCCAGCGATGTGCGCGCCCTGGCCGTTGATCCGCTGACTCCGGCAACAGTCTATGCTGGAACAGCCACCGGCGGGATATTTAAGAGTGTCAACGGTGGCGGAAGCTGGAGTGCTGTCAACAGCGGCCTCACGGCAAGCGATATCCGCGCCTTGGCCGTGGATGCGGTCACCTCGACAACGGTCTATGCTGGTACCGCTACCGGCGGGGTGTTCAGGAGTATTGACGGTGGTACGAGTTGGAGTGCCGCCAACAGCAGTCTCACGGCTGGAGATATGCGTTCTCTGGCTGTAGACCCGCTGACCCCGGCAACGATCTATGGGGGCACAGCCACCGGCGGCGTCTTTAAGAGCGTCAACAGCGGCGTGAGCTGGAGCGCCGTCAATACCGGCCTTACCGATATGGTTGTTCAGACGCTCGTTATCGACCCGCTGACCCCGGCAACAGTCTATGCGGGCACCACAACCGGCGGCGTCTTTATGAGCAGCGATGGTGGCGACAACTGGCGTACCGTGAACGCCGGCCTCACCAGTACCACGATCCAGTCTATTGCCATAGGCAAGGCTGCCCCGACCACAGTTTATGCGGGCACCTCCGCAGTCGGCGTCTTCAAAATAACCACTGCCCCTGAGATTGCCATCTCACCGGCATCATTTAATTTCGGTAGCGTCACGGTCGCCATTCCGTCGCCGGCCCAGGGATTCACCCTCACCAATACCGGCCTGGCGGACCTCACGGTAAGCTCCATCACCGCTTCCGGCGGTGACAGCGCCATGTTCGGCGTGGCTGCCGGCAGCTGCCCGAGTCTGACCCCGACCCTCAAGGCCGGGACGGGTTGTACCGTTAATGTCACCTTCACACCTGCACTTTCCGGTGCAAAGACTACGAATCTTGTTGTTGCCTCCAACGCGGTAACAGCTCCGAACCTCACTGTTCCATTAACGGGTACCGGGGTGATTCAGACCTATCCACTCACCCTGTCTGTGATAGGTACTGGTACCGTCAACTATTCAACCGGAGGGAGCTGCAGTACTTACTGCAGCCAATCATTCGACAAAGGCACGTCGATAACCCTCTCGCCGGTGGTTGATGCAGGCTCTGCTTTTGCCGGCTGGAGCGGTTGCCCCATGACAATGGGGGATTCCTGCCTCATTATTCTGAATTCACCGCTCACCATGACAGCTACGTTCAACCTGCTGCCGCTCGACGTGCCCCCCTCTCCGTCCATCCAGGCCGCCTACAATGCCGTGTTGGCAGGCGGCGTCATCAGGGTTACGGCAGCGCCCTACAGTGAAATCCTTACCTGCGACCGTAATATTTCTGTTGCCCTGCAAGGTGGCTATGATACGCTTTTCACAACCGTTAGCGGCTACACTACCCTGAACGGCAGCCTGATCGTCAGCAACGGGACGCTGACTGTTGACGGGCTGGTGATTATGTAGCGAGCGATATCCCCTCCCGCCTTCCAGAGTTGTACGGCGGACAGGCGGCTGCGTCGGTCGGGTCAGCGCAGGCACAATGTTATCCGCGTGAACGTTTTTGATCCGTTTCACAGAACAATCCGGCAACAGCTACAATATTTCAGAAAGCAGCTTCCCGCCGACACCGATGTTATCCCGCTCCATCTCGTTGATGAGAACGATGAATTTCTCAGCAGGAATCTGCGTCACCTCGCTCGCCTTTGCCGTCAGCTCCCTTACGAGCCCTGCCTTTTTTTCTTTGTCCAGGTTACCAATATCGATGGTTATCACCGGCATATTCCTTCTCCTTTCGTTTATCCAGCGCAAGGCTTGGTCTTTATTGCTCGGTCATCATATTTATTACTTCACCCACCGTCAATGGAATTGATGCCTCAAAACAATCTCCCCCTCCTGCCTTTCAACTTCCAGAGATTTGGTCTGAGAATCGTACCTGTAGGTGAGGTAGCAACTGATTCTGGGGTCGCTCAGTATCGAGGGCTTAAATGCTACCAAGTTTGTCCCGCTGTAGCGTGCAGATGGTGCAAGCAACCCCGGATGGCCTTCTTTCTGCAGCCGCTCTGCTATCTGTTGAGTGAATCCGTAGTCGTTGGACAAGAGGTCCGGAAAGCGCTTTTCCTTTCCTGCCAGGTCTATGAGAACAGCGCGAGCGCGGACCAGGTAAACCGCCCGTTCACGGACAATCAGTCCTGTATTCCCCTCTACTCGGGCTTCTTCTTTCATCATGTGGTAGGCCGTTTCGTAGAGGGTCGTCTCCATCTCCAGAGCTCCATACCAGACGCCGAAGGTCCCATTCCCGTAGCGAGAGATTAAATAGGGTTCTTTTTGGAAAGGATAATCAATCGCCGTCGTGTAGTGAAAACCACGGTTGATTAACCCTGACGGAATCCCTTCCTTCACCCGCATCTCGGCGTGGGCCGCCAAAGCGCTCAAGTGCGTATTTCCTTGTGTGAGATCATCAAAGAGATCAACGGATTCACGCAAAGAAACGATATTGCGATAAACATCGCTGTTCAAATCCCGGGTTCTTGCAAATAGAGAAGAACTCACTACAAGCCCCGGTAATAGTCAAGGTAGCGTGATACCCTGGCAAGCCCGATGATCCCCTGCTCTTTCATTACGGCCAATGGAGTGAGATTGTCGAAAGCCGTGTTTCGGCGATTTATCCAACTGTAGCGGATCTCGGGATTCTGAGGATAGAGCAAACGCAAGGCTTTGTGAATTGCCAGCAGCCACCCTACCCGGTCGAGCGAATCCCGCCCTTCGGGAAGAGCCTCACCCTTCGCGTATTTGGCAAGGAGACTACGGCTCTTTGGGCTCAGGCCAAGAAGCTCCAACTGGTCAGCAGTGGTCAAATTCCAAAGATCGAATAATTTGATGATCATTTTTGCCAATTCTCCACGGGCCTCTTGGCTCTGGAGATTGATATCTATCGCTTGAGGTTCTCTTTTTGTCTGTAACATTTGAGCGCCCTCCCTGAACCTTTTGGTATATTATTGCACATAATTTGTTTATTATGCAACAATTTAACAGAGGGCGACCCAGCGGGCCATAGGATGAAAGCGAGGGGGGATTGTCGCGTGGAACCTCCGTGACTACAAAAAGCGGCGATAATCGCAGTTGAGAGCTTTTGCAAGTTTCTTGGCGTTCTCTTTACCTATAGGGCGCTTCCTGCGAATTCCAAGCGGAAGTCCCAGTGGAGGTGGGTGTAGTGGTGTTCGTGGACGACGAAACGGAGCATAATGAGTAAGAATGCGGAGCGCAAGGAATCTTCCCCACGGGCGCAGCAAAGGCAGGAGAAAATTCGGTCTTTTTCAGGAAAGTCTTTTCTCAACGAACTCGTGGAGTGACCTGACCAATTTGAAAAGCGTTTCACGGTCGAGCTCGACCTCGGCAGGCAGATCCTCGTAGCGAAACAGGGTGCCGTAAGGAGTGAGTATATCGAGCTCGGCCAGGTCAGCAGGAAGCGGCTGTCCGAAATCTGCCAGAAGGTCCATGAGCAAGCGCAGGTTATGGGTTCTGGGATAGCCGATGCCAGCTTGGGAAAGCAAAGCCTTGAGAAGCTTTTCCGCAGCCTGCTGGCAATGAAACCCGAAAATTTCATCGCTTACATGACTGGATGAGAGAATCTCGGCGAGGAGCGCCTCATCGTCGGCAGCCTTTTTAGCCAGGAGCATAGCCTGTTCATGCTGCCTCATAAACTACCTTCCCTTCTGTATTTGCCTGGTAATATACATTGCCCGGAGTTTCAGCCCAATAATCGAACATCTCCTGGCTGACCACCAGTAGATCGACGGGAATGCGAAGCGGACTCAATGTCCGGTTAAGGCGCACCATCTCGGCAATGCGATCCTTCACCTCAGTTTCAATGACGAGAATATCGACATCACTGTCTTCGCGCGCTTCTTTCCGGGCATGAGAGCCAAACAGGATGATTTTTTGCGGATGGGCAGTATCCTTGAGCAGTTCGGTTGCCCTGTCCAGAAGAGCTTGATTTATCATGTACAACTCCATGCATGATTAGTGATAGCAGGTTGGTTGCTGGCATTATACAGGATTAACAGGGGAAATCAACGGGTTAGGGTAAAAAGCGAGAGGGCGAAGTGAATATGATGAGTGAAGCATTGCACAAATCCATAAATGTCAGAATGTAGGGGTGTAGAACGTAGCTATTTCCCGTGCATACCCCTCCTCTCTGGCATTCAGAAAGGTAAGAACGCGCTCGCAGTTGATGGAACCGACAATTTACTCAATCATGAACTCTGATCCTTTATACTTTAATGTAGGTCACATGACCTACTTAATAAGTCACATGACCTACTTAATAAGTCAATAACTCTTGTAGCAGCGATTGTCAAGAACAGAAATTGAGCATACAAGTGAGGGATGAGGTGTTGTTGATGATCGCCGGGGTGATGGTCGTGCCCGGCTGGGGGACCAGTTCCCAGAACGGTTCCCGATCGAAGCGGGAGAAGGGGAAGGCGATACTGCTGGTCTGCATTCATTCTTCGTTTCAACTCATCCCTGACCCCGCGCCACTCTGCAACCTCCAAGGACTCGCTACCCGGTGGCTGGCCAACCTTCCGGGGCGGGATTCGCACCCGCTAGATTACGCGACCTTGCCCGGCCGCACTGGAAGCCTGACCCCGCACCCAGCTGGGCCATAGGATGATACTGCCCCGCTTCTTTTTTTGCCGAGGAAAGAGGCTGAATGAAAAGCAAGGGGGGGATTGTCGCGTGGAACCTCCGTGACTACAAAAAGCGGCGATAATCGCAGTTTCCAACTCCCTCACCCTGTTCACCAGCAGTTTAACACCTCAAATCAACTATCTCAGCGAAGATATTCTACAAGCCACGGCATCCCAATCAATCTCCGTTGTCATATGACACCAGCTGAGGCGGACGCAGGCATTCGCTTCGTCATCGCTCATACCCATCGCCTTCAACACATGACTTGGTGTATAATTACTCGATGTGCACGCCGAGCCGTTGGAGATCGCAATCAAATCCTTCAGGGCAACTATCAGGGCTTCAGAATCAAGACCGGGAAAGGCCAGGTTAAGAACATGATCCATCGCCAAGGACTGCTCGCCAGTCAATTTCGGTTCAAGAGGTGATAAGGCCTTCAACGCATTTTCCCGCATGCACCGGCAGGCTTCTCTCCGTTTTTCGTTATCACGCACAGCAATCTCGGCTGCCGTTCCAAGGGCAGCTATCAGTGCTACCGGCAATGTTCCCGGCCGCAGGCCACGCTCCTGCCCCCCACCATAGACGAGTGGTTGCAGTAGTATGCGCTCATAGCCACGCCTCCGCATGACTAAGGCGCCGATTCCCTTTGGTGCATAAATTTTATGTCCGCTGATACTGATGAGATCGATCCGTAGATTACGTAGTAGCTCTAAATCCTTACCAAAACCCTGCGCCGCATCGGTGTGGAAGTAGGCAGGATGATTCTTTAGTATTTCGGCAATATCATCCAATGGCTGGCGGATACCGGTTTCATTATTCGTCTGCATGACTGAAACCAGCAGTGTATCCGGCCGTAGAGCAGCTTTTATCGCTTCCAGTTCCACCACACCACCAGCGCCAACAGGCACTCGTGTTACTGCAAAACCAGCCCGTTCAAGGGCATCGCATGGCTCCAGCACGGCCTTGTGTTCAATGGCCGTGGTGATAACGTGTTTCTTCCCCTGCTCCTCTCCCGCAGCCCGTAAACCGAGAATTGCAAGGTTGTTGCTCTCCGTCGCGCCGCTGGTAAAAATCACCTCGTCACGCTTGGCTGAAACTACAGCGGCTACCTGATCCCGCGCTTTCTGCACCGCCTGTTTAGCCCGTGCGCCGAATTCGTGGGTACGGCTCCCCTCATTGCCGAAGTCCTCTGTCAGGTAACGGAGCATTACCTCTCGAACCTCAGCATCCAGGGGGGTGGTAGCATTGCAATCCAGATAGATAGTTCCCATAAAATTCCCCATGTATGTTAATTTGTTATTTTATATTGACATACAAATCTGATTTCAGTATAAACTACCTGCATACTTTTAACAAACTTTTTTCTTACAACAGTCAAGCTTATCCCCCTATAAGGACGTATAATGGATACGAACTCTACCCTTTCATTCCCAGTTATTCGCGGACTACAGGCCCATCGCGAATATTACGTTGCCATGTGGACACTCCGGATGATGAGGCAAATTTCGATATTCAATGAAGATGAACTCCCTCCGGAACTACGCGCCCAGCGAATCCTCAACAAGGCGCGCATACCGGAAATCGCCGAGTATATCATCGACAACCCGGATGATTATGTTTTTTCTGCCCTCACCGTTTCAATCGATTCCGACGTCCTGTTTGAGCCGCTCCCCGGCCAGGATAAACTCGGTCTGCTCCGCGTCCCAATGGATGCCCATTTCATCATCAACGATGGCCAGCACCGCCGGGCCGCTATTATCGAGGCACTGAAGCAACGACCCGAACTGGAACACGAAACAATCGCCGTAGTCTTTTTCCTAGACATAGGCCTGGAGCGCTGCCAGCAGATGTTTGCCGACCTCAATCGCTACGCCATCCGTCCGAGCCGCTCGCTGGGCCTGCTGTACGACCACCGCAACGACAAGGCCCGCTTGGCAAAAATGGTTATCATGAAATCGGAAATCTTCCGTGACCTGGTGGACATGGAGAAATCCTCTCTCGCCCCCCGCGCCCGAAAACTCTTCACACTCTCCGCATTTTACAACGCCTGTGCCGATCTTGTTAACGGCTTAGCTACTGGCAATCTGATAGAAGACGCAGATCTTGCCCGCACATTTTGGGAGGAGACAGCCAAGCATTTCCCTATGTGGGAGCAAGTGCGCGAGGGGAAACTTCCTGCCAGTGAGGTGAGGGAAGGATTTATCCACTCCCATGGAATTGCGCTCCAGGCCATCGGCAAGGCGGGAAATGCTCTTCTGCACAGCCATCCAAACGACTGGAAAAAACGACTGAAAGCCCTGGAAAAAATCGATTGGTCGCGCAACAATGCCAAGATATGGGAAGGCAGAGCCATAATTGGCGGCAAAGTCTCCAAATCCACCACTAACGTCGTCCTGGCCACAAATGTCATAAAGAAAGCCTTATCGCTCTCTCTCAGCGAAGAAGAACAGCGAGTCGAAACAGCACACCTCAAAAAGTAATTCAGAATAAACAGACAGGCACCCATGAAAACAGCAAAAAAGAAAGCTGGTGTTCCAGCAACAAATGATTCTGTACAACCTGAATGTACGGTAACTGAAACATCTCTTCCCAACACAGACAACTCAAATTCGCCAGCTGCAAAGGTCCGCAAATCGGCCTTCAATGAACTCGGTTTCCAGGCGACCATCGAGCTGCTTCAGGAAGAAATCCGTAGCCTCTACATTGCCGACGAAATCCCCTGGATCATCGGCTATTCCGGCGGCAAGGATTCCACCGCAACCCTCCAACTGGTTTGGACCGCCATCGCAGAACTTCCTGCTGAACAGCGCCGGAAAACGGTCTATGCAATCTCCACCGACACCATGGTGGAAAATCCGGTCGTAGCTGCATGGGTGGCTAATTCGCTCGCTGTCATGAAGCGAGCTTCTGCCGAGCAACTGGTACCCATACAACCTCGCCGCCTGACACCGGCTTTGGTAGATTCTTTCTGGGTCAATTTGATCGGGAAAGGGTATCCTGCCCCTCGACACAAATTCCGCTGGTGCACGGCCCGCCTGAAAATTTCACCCTCCAACTCCTTCATCAACAGCATCGTATCTTCAAGTGTCGAAGCCATTCTCGTCCTTGGTACTAGAAAGGCAGAGAGCTCAGCCCGTGCAGCCAACATGGCTCGACATGAAAAGGGACGAGTCCGGGATCGGCTCAGTCCCAATTCCAGCTTACCTGGCTCACTCGTCTACTCTCCCATTGAGGCTTGGACAAACGACGATGTCTGGTTTTATCTCATGCAAGTTAAAAATCCGTGGGGCTACAACAATCGGGATCTGCTTGGCATGTATGCCGGGGCATCTGCTGATGGCGAGTGTCCGCTCGTCGTAGATGATTCAACGCCGAGTTGCGGTGACTCACGTTTTGGCTGCTGGGTCTGCACCCTGGTGGACAAAGACAAGTCCATGACCGCCATGATTCAGAATGACGAAGAAAAAGAATGGATGATGCCACTGCTCGATATCCGCGACGCTCTGGATTTCCGCAGAGACCACAAGGGCGAATACGCTGAAAATGCTGATTATGACATCCGCGATTTTCGCCGCATGAGCGGTGCCGTCCAAGTGATGTCGGGTGGCCGCCCAATTCCCGGACCCTACATTCAGAGCGCTCGGGAAGAATGGCTTAGGAAGTTGCTCATTGCCCAAACCTACATCCGCAAAAACGGCCCACCCGAAGTACAAGGGATAGAACTGATAACCCTGGAAGAGTTACAGGAGATCCGTCGTATCTGGGTGGTAGACAAGCACGAACTGGAAGACTCTCTGCCCCGCATTTACCGGGAAGCTACCGGCAATGATTACCCAGGCCGCCCACTAGATGACAATCTGGTGATTGGCGAGGAAGAAATGCACGTTCTTGCCGAACTATGCGGAGAAGATCGCCTGCACTATGAGCTTACGCGCGAACTATTGAGTATAACCCGGCAACAACGGACAACCTCCCGTCGTGCCGGTCTTCATGAGCAACTAGAGAAGACCTTTTCCCGCCATTTTTACGACGACAAGCAGGACGCCCTCACCCGCGCCCAGCAGATGGCCGATCAAAAGCAACGTTTGTCCAATAATCGCCAGCAGTTCGTTTCGGTCGTCATGGAACCTTTGGCCTGCGATCAGGAGGGCGAAGCATGATACTGGATACGATCATACTGGAAAACTATGGTGCTTACGGTGGACGGCAGGAAGCTCTCCTTACTCCTGAAGAGGGGAAGCCTATCATCCTTTTCGGTGGTATGAACGGCGGCGGTAAAACAACCCTGCTCGACGCTATTCAACTGGCCTTCTATGGGCCAAAGGCGCGTATCTCCAACCGGGGCAAGCTTGGCTATAAGGAGTACCTCCGGGAATCGATCCACCGCGGCGGAGATCCGGGCGAAGGGGCCGGCATCACGGTGCGCTTCCGCCGGGTCATCGAAGGTAAAAGTAGAAATTTCGAATTACAACGTTGCTGGCGTGAAGGGGTTAAAGGAATCGAGGAAACTGTTAGGGTCCTTCGTGATGGCCTCCCCGATGATATATTCACCGAACATTGGGATGAATCCATCGAAGCCTATCTCCCCAGCAGTATCGCCCACCTCTTCTTCTTTGACGGCGAACAGATCAAGGAGTTGGCCGAGGGTGGCCACGCTGCTGATATTCTCGGCACAGCCATCCACTCCCTGCTGGGTCTTGATTTGGTTGATCGCCTGGAAAACGATCTCAAGGTGTTTGAACGGCGCAAGAAAGCCGAAGGACTCGACCCCGAAGCAACAAGGAAGCTAGCAATTGCGCGAAGTGAGTTCGTTGAAATCTTCCGGGAGGAGGAAAAGGCCGCTTCGTTGTCGGGTGCACTCACCAATGAATCAAACCAACTTGCAAAGGAATTGCATGCTAAAGAAGAATTATTCCGGAAGGAAGGTGGCGATCTTTTTTTACGGCGCAAAGAGCTGGAAGATGAGCTAGTCGCACTGAAGGCCCGGAAAGCAGCAACAGAGGCGCAATTCCGAGAGCTGATCGCTGGACCGCTGCCGTTCCTTCTGGTGGAAAACCTGCTTGCCGAAGTGGAGCAGGTCGTTCGTCATGAAACCGAAATAAAGCGTGCTCGGGTATTGTTGGAGGTATTGGAAACCCGCGACACTGAGGTGCTGGACTCCCTGAAAGCGGAAAAGATCGGTGGGCAGCTACTTCGCTCCATGGACAGGATTCTGGAAAAAGACCGCAAAAGCAGGGCCGGACTAGCGAAGAAAACATTAATTCTCGACGCAGATGACACTCTGGCCCCGCAGATAGCCCATTTGCGTGGGACCGTACTCCCGACAGCCGAACAACAGGCGTGTGACTTCACTGCAAAAATTGCTGCCTTGGACGAGAAAATTGCCCGACTGGAAGGTGAACTGGATCGTGCTCCGACTGCGGAGCGGATTGCAGAAGTTCAAGAGGTGCTGGAAGCAGCCCGAAAAGCCCATCAGGCTAAACTGGCTGAACTTGAGGCGATAAAGGTGCGCCGCCAGGCGTTACAGCGGCAACGACTGATGGCGGAAGCCAGGTTAGACAAGATGGGAGAAAATGATGTTAATTCCCAATTCCATGAGGATGGCCGCCTGCGGATGCTTAAACACTCGCTTCGGGTGCGTGAGACTCTTGGGCGATTCCGCACTAAGATCGTAAAACATCACACTGAGAACATGGAATCGCTGATGCTTGAATCCTTCTGCAAGCTGCTCCGTAAGAAGGAGTTGGTTAGTGGACTAAAGATAAATCCTGAGACATTCGAGGCCACGCTTGTAACCAAGGATGGGAAGATCCTCCCCTTTGAACGTCTTTCCGCTGGCGAAAAGCAACTCCTAGCAACGTCACTTCTCTGGGGTCTTGCTCGCGCTTCCGGACGCCCTGTGCCAACAATTATTGACACTCCACTGGGGCGGCTCGACTCTTCACACCGTAAGCATCTGATAGAACGCTACTTCCCGAATGCCTCCCATCAGGTTCTATTGTTGTCTACAGATGAGGAGATTGTTGGGACTTATTACAAGGAACTGAAACCCTTCATAACCAGAACCTATCTTCTTGAGCACAACGAGGAGGCGGGGCAAACAAATCTTAAGCAAGGATACTTCAACGTATGAGACCACCAGTTGAGCATGTGCGAGTTAGCACTAAGGGGAAAGAAATATTAATCAAGATAAAAAGACGTACAGGTCTAGAGCATTGGAACGAAGTATGTAGAGTGGCACTTTGCCATTCGCTTTCAAATCCAACATCGCCTCCGAAGCTTGAAAGAGTCAGTGACAGCACAATCGATATTGAATGGAAAACGTTCGCAGGACAGTATCAAAAAGAATTTGCTGCTATGATCATGCTTAGGAGCAAGCAACATGGCATAAATATAAACGATAGAGAGGAAATAGCTCAATATTTTCGATCTCACCTAGAGAGAGGAATCGTGTCCTTGCAGACTAGCAAAGATGTTAGCAGCTTGTTCCATTATTCTCAGCATTTTGAGTTGAAAGATAATCCATGATTTGTTCGTAAACTTTTACAGCCAATTCATCTCCCCATGAGTACCTGCACCTAGCAGGTGCAGTTCTAGTAGTATCTGAAATTATTTTTTCAATAGGTGCCAATCGAGGGAGATTAAGAATGCACTTTTCATGAACTCTGTGTTCAATATATTGAGTGACTATTTTATGTTCATCCTGAGATAACTTTGCGATTTCTTTACAGTCTATACAAAGAAATACTATCTCCTCATCCATTGCCCATAAATCTTGATCAGCTTCCTTTAATCTCTTTGTGAAACTTCCAATCTCTTGTAAATGCTGCCCCCATCTAGATACAGGATGTTGCTGTGTCTCTCCAATATAAATGCAGTAGCTTTTTATAATCGCATAGATGTAAGGATGATGCGACTTACCTGTCAAATGTCAGGACATCGGTTACCCAAGCCTAACTCTAAAAAGTGTCAGGACATCGGTTACCCGACCCCCTGATTATGCATACTATTTCATGAGCTGAACTCTGTAGGCATTCTGTACTCAAAGCTTTGAACAAAGTCTTCACCCAGGTACACTTGCAGCGTGTGAATTTCCGTTACGATCATGGCTCGCACATATGAATAGACGAGGTCTTTTGAAACCTCAAATTTTTCGCCAAAGATGTTAAGTGTTCTATCGCTCCTGATAAATCTAATGAGCGAAATGGTGCCGTCCGGGAGAAAATCAAGTTTTGGCATCCTGGTATTTGGCCCCAGCGTCAAGGGCTTGAATTTGTCAGCTTCAATAACCTCCAGTGGCGTTTTCCCCTTGAGATAGCTGTAACGGTGATTCTTGTTGTGAAACTGCTGGAAATTCTTGCTTTGCCGCTTGAGCATGGAATAGCTTGTGAACCACTGGCGGCGAAAAAACTTTTTGTCATAGGTATCGTTGAAGCTCTCTATTACGCCATCGCGCCACGGTTCCGCAACAGGGATAAAAACAGGATGAACGCCGAAGTAGAGACATAGTCGCAGCACCAGACCAAGTGACCTCGGATAGCGGTTACTGCCACGGAAACTGAGTTCATTGTCCATTTGCAGGAAGTCGGGAAGCCCCATTGACTTCCAGCAGCGCAGCAAACCCTGTGCAATGTTGTCATCCTCCTTGGTGCGATTTGATTCGATGAAGACCCGATGGCTGTACAGATCAATCACATTCATCGAGTAAAATCTGCCGTCACTCTTGATGTAGCGGGGGCCAACAAGATCCATCTGATGGATGTTGTTGCAGCACAGGGCTTCGGTAAAGTACGGGTACTCGACCCCTTTGGGGGAATATCTCGTTTTTTTTAACGAGTCCTTCCCGCTTCAGGGTCCGGTTAATGGTGCTGTCAGAGCGAAACGGTAACCCCAGCTTATGCAGCTCCCACTTGATAGCGGAAACGCCAATCTGTGCAAATGGTGACGAGTCCAGGCGGTTTCTGGTGGAGACAATAATCTCCTTATCTACGATGCTGAGTTCAGACGGTCTTTTAAGTGGCGCTCTTGAGTGTTCCTTGTACCAGTCAGTCGCGCCAGATTGATACCGGTTCAACCACTTAAAAAACCACTTCTTGGAGCGATCAAGGCTTGTATAGACTGCCTTGGGTGATTCGCCTGCAAGATGGCGCTGGACTGCTTGTTTCCTGAGTTCTTCTTCCATGCGGATGTTCTCCCCTCAAGTTGAAATCACAGAGAACATTGTAGCTGATATTTCTAATGAAGGTAACCGATGTCTTGACACAAAAAAGGGCGTTAAGGGTAACCGATGTCTTGACACATCCGGGTAACCGATGTCCTGACACTTGTCACTTACCCCTTATAGCTCCAGCAAAACGAATCATATTTTAATATTCCCAAAAATATGCTGATTGCCAGTTGCCCAGGCGCTTATGTTAAATGAAAGAACGGAATAATATCGTTCAAATACTTTTCTAATACTATCTTCTGGCACCAAAGTTAAATTCTCGTAAGTTTTATTTTCACCAATTGCGCAGCAGAAAATAACAGCTTCAAGCGCAAGTCTTTCTGGAGAAGACTCATCCAAATTTCCGAGAACAGATTGATAGAACGCATGTCTCCTGTTGATAATTACATAAGTTCCTTGTACAGCGTCTTTCTGAGTACTCCACAGATTAATACCTGGAAGGTTGTCACTGTAACGTATCTTCACAAAATCACTCTCTTCAGTTGTAGAGGTCTCTTCTTCAGGCTCCTCAGGCTTAATTTTATCAAGAGTCTCCTTAGATTCTTCTTCTCGTTTCTTAGCTCTTTCCTTCCTCTCTGCTGGATCTGGTGGTGTAAGATCCTCGATAGGATCCTCTTCTGGGACCGAATCAACAGTATTTGTGAAGCCAGCACCCTCCCCATTCCCCTTTCGAAGAAGATCCTTACATACAGCAAAAACTTGAGCAGCTTGTTTTCGCGGCAATCGCATGAGGAGATCTAGATTATTCCTGGTTTCGTCATCCATTTCTAGACGCTGTTTTGACACATCAACATGTAAAAGGTCATCGTGTTCTGTTAATAATTCCATACGAGCACGAAACCCTATTAAATCTTTTGGCACCAAGTTGTCAAGATCATCTCCCCAACGAATAAGCCGACCGTTTCTATAAATAAAAAATCCTTTATTCTCCCGTGATACTCGGTATGTTCTAATACGCGCCCTATCATCCTCACCAAGAGGAGACGAAGAAGCCCCCATAGTATCCTGTGGAAATGTCACAACCTCTAGTTTTATTGGTGGTGCCCCCTCTTCTCCTAAAGCAGGAATATTCCACTCTCCTTTGAAGGCGAAACACGGTTTTTTCGCATCATATGATGTAGGATCGAAACCAGGATCAGAATCATGTGTAAACAATATATCGAAAGGCTTAATATCTAGACCTTCTTCCCCAGGGTATATTAACTTAATATTTAAGCGCGAACCCTCCGATGCAGATAAAAATGAATAGTAAGTTACTCCTAGACGATGTTTGAGTTTCTCTATAGTAGTCTTTGCCGAGGTATGGTAAATAGAGCCACAACCTGATATTTCAACGATAGTTCCTGAAGAATTAGGCAACAGAGAAGTAATTTCTTCTTTTTCAATTGCTGTTAAGTCTTCACAACAGACAACATATTCGTTTCTTGCTTCAATCACTTTTCTGTCTAAAAAATACTTTCGCGTTAGCTGACCTTCTGTTTTACTGATGATTTGAATTCGAAGTCCCAAAGAAAACCCAGCAGACTTTAATCCCATCCCATACTTAGACAGACTGTTCTGCTTGTAGTTAGCATCTGAGCCAAGCTTGAAAGCGTTTTTTATTCCATCCTCATCCATGCCCTTCCCATCATCAACAACACGATACCTCGCGACATTATTCCTCTGATTTATCGTTTTTCCTTCAACCAAGTCAACGTAGAGCTTTACATTTAAAGCATCGGCGGCAACAGAGTTATCAATAATATCCATTAGTGCTGAATGTGGCTCATAGCCTATTCTCGCTATTGCATCGCAAACACGAACAGCATTCATTGAGATAGGAATTGTTTCCATAAATTTTCTCCTCTAAATTCAAATAGTGAGTTCTAAATCCAACCGCCCTGCGCTTTCTTCTTTCTGTGTTTCAATAAACGCAAGCAAGCCATCCAGATCGAGCGGACGACCAGTAAAGAAGTCCCTCAAAATCTCAAGCCCTCCATTCGCATACTCCTGAAATACGGAAACCCTATCGTCCTCCGCTTCCGCAGAACCCGAGAGACAATTGGAGTTTTGGGTTTCAGCCAGTGTCATAAGGTAGAGCACACCCGGCCAGGCTGGACAGTTGCCAAAGGTACTTTGATCAATTCCTTTGCCTGCATCAACAGCCTTCAGCGGCAATCGCTTATCATTCCTCATCCCTACCTGAGCGGCAAAAAGGAGAAGCTTCCATATTTCCTTGAAAACACCGACTTGATCGGACATCAGGGTCTTGATGATTTCCTCTTTATCATTTGCCCGTTGAATTCGTTTCATACCGGAACCCGCCCTTTTCCTTGCAGTTGTTCGTATGCCAGAACTCAAATCATAAACATCATCACTCACCATTTCGAACAACACCTCGTCTGAAGAATCCACACGTTCAACGTTTCCAGTCTGCCTGCGAATTGTAGTCCGCAGTACATGCTCAGGTGTTGGTGTATTGAACTCGTAAAGCTTTCTTCGCACGATTTCAGCGTAAATCTCATCAATGGACGCTGCTCTGCCCAGAGCACGCAGCACCTTCTGCGCTACTTCGGCGATAGTGTCTTTGGTGTTCATAGCGGCACGATCTCCGTATATTCATCAGTTTCCAGCGGGAAATACTGCTGAATTTTTTGTCCCTCAACTATGAGTTCCGGTGCTGCCTTCTCCGGCATTGTCGGGCCATAGTAGGTAAGGTAGTAACGCTTGCCAATGCGCCCGGAAGAAGAAAGCACTGCCTCGACTTCACCGTCGTACTGTTTCGGGCTGACAAAGAGAACTACCTGCGGCGCAAGCTCGGGAATGTATTTCGCAACACCCTCACGGAAGATGCTTAAGGAGCCAAAGGGAGAATCTATTGCAATTGGAAAGGTTGACCCAGCCAGATCCCTGAGTATGGTTGGAATTTCCGATCGTCGCTTCGCCAGGGCAACAAGACTGGCTATAAAGACAAGCGAAGTTACGGTTCGTTCCCCGGTACTTAACGCTGCATCGATCTCCACCGGGTCGGCACCGCCATCGCCTCCAGCAACTCTCTTGCGAATCCGCAGGGTGAAGTTATCTGTCAACTCCGCCCAATAATCCTTGGTCATTATCTTGCGGAAATGACTGTCGATTTCCGCATTGAGAAGTGGCCGAAGGTCTTCGGTTTCAGCTTTCAAGATTTGCGTAAGGATATTGATGCAGTCCTCAACTGCGTCTACCCGGCGTTGTGCACGGGCTGCGGCTTCTTCTTTGTCTGCAATCTGACGAATTTGCGCTTCCAACGTTTCTATTTCGACTGTTGCAGCTTTGATCTGACCGTCTATTCGTCCAAGGGCTGCGTTCTGCCCATCGCGATCAAGATGCAAAGACTTAAACTTCTCCTCAAGCTGATTAACCTCTTCATCCTTTTTACCTCCGAGAGCCTGATGAATCTCCTCAAGTTCTTCGTCACGCTCACGGATGTCGCGGGAAAGCTCAAGACGCTCCAGCTTCAACTGATTTAGCAGTTCCTGAGTCTGACCGCCAACCCCTTCTATGACTCCGATTGCGTGATCAAGAGCACCCACAGCGTTATTGAAGTCCTGATCTCCAGCTATGGTCAGGAGATTTTCAACGGCAGCACGCTCAGGAGAACCTTCTGCAAGGCTCCGGGTGCAGATGCATTTGCTATGCTCCAGCAGCTCCTGTAAAAAGGTGTTCAATACTCGCGCAGGAATTTTCCCCTCGCTACGGAGTTGAGCGATGATTTCGCAGCCACGATTAATCAATTTGGAAGTTAGAAGAGTGTAGCCGTCATCTGATATAAGCTTAGACAGGCGTTTCGTTACCTCGTCACGCTTACCAGCCAATTCCTCTCTCTCGCGTGTAAGATGAATACGCTTGGATTGAAGCTCGTGCGCCACGCGATTGGCAGCCAACTTATCATTTACTGACGCAAGTTCTGCGTTAATAGCTTTCAAGTTAGCAAGCGTCTGATCTTGTTGGCCGATATACTCCTTTATCAGCTCTTCTTGTCTTGAGAGTTGTTCAATCAATTCCCTCTTCTCTTCACTTGTTGTCTCTTTTTGCTCAGTACGAAGTTTGCCGCGGACATTCTGGTGACGAAGGTCATCGATTGTAATCTTTAGTAAATCAAGGCCTAGCATCTGGTGTATGGCATCGGTTACCTGGGAGCTGTTGCGCTCCATGGCCAAGTAGTTAATGCGTTCACCATTGAAAAAAAGGAATCGGCTGATGCCATCAGGGATGAGTGCTTGAATGCGCTGTTGCGGTCGATCAAGAGAGAAAGTCTGCCCGTTTCTCATCACTTCAAGCGATAGCGTTGTCTGCCTCGGGTTCAGATTTTGTTGTGCCAATGAAAGCTGGCGAGTCAGTACATAGCGATCCGCATCGTGTTTGAAGGTTATCTGCACAGAAGCCGTGAGAGCCAGTGGATCTTTAGCGCGGAGAGCGAGACCTTCATGAATAATCCGATCAGGACGTTCGAAGTCGTCGGGGTTACCGTCAATGCCCATTAAACCATCACGACCGTAGAAGCACCAGACTAAAGCTTTGAGCAGGGTGGTCTTCCCAAAGCCGTTTTCTGCATGGACAACCGTTACGTTACGTTCGCGGAGATCTGAGAAGACGAGCTCCTGGCGCCCCTTGAACTGTCGAAAATTCTCCAGTATGAGCCGCTCTAATATCATTTGATCACCCGTTTTACATGCTCAAAGAGTCGCTGATGAATATCACTGCGCCGCTTCAGGTGCATCACGTCGCGCTCTTCTTTCAGAATATCTCTGATGAGCGTCTGGTATTCAGGAGATGCGGCTTTAAAGATTTCCTGGGCGCGTGTCAGTTTTTTTGATTGTTCAGGCAGCTGATCTGTCATAATAAATTACTCCGATAACAAGTTATATTTCAGGCGCAAATCATGTAATGAATGCAATGCCTCTGGGCCGTTTTCGGCCATCCGGCAAAACTCCACAATCCTGCTCAATTCCCTCTGGAAAAACGATCGTTCCATATTAAACCCATCATCATCAAGACTGCCACCAAGATCAGGCGGTTGCACAATAAAGTCGTAGATGATCGCCCGATTCTTCCCCGGCGAATTCCTCAGCAGCCGACCACGGCGCTGTACAAACTGTCGCGGATTGGTAGAGCTGGCAAGCAGGAACCCCATCCGCAAATCCGGCAAGTCAATTCCCTCATCCAGACACCGTATCGCTACGACACCATCCAGAAAGCCGCTCGTCAGGTCGCGCAGGATTTCTTCCCGCTCTTCAGTGCTCTCCCGAAAAGTGAAATTCCGCACCCGGAGACCATGTCTTTCACCCAACAGCCGAGAAACAGCCTGAATCTGGCGAACTTCTTCATCGGTAATGGCATCAGTCGTTCGCCCGTCGCCACAATAGAAGATGGCTTTTTTCGGCGGCTCAGGTAGCGAAGCAATGACCCGATCCAGGGCAGCGAGTTTATTCTCCGCGCCGGCAAGAAGCCGCGCCCTCTTGATAAGAAGCCGCATGGCCACCTGCTGCATTTCACTGTCGTCATCCCCTTTGGAGAAAAACTTTGCCAGCTTGGTAGTTATCTCTTCATAGGCATCGGTTTCGGTCTCGGTCAGCTCTACGGGAATCGGGTAGTAACGATACCGGCAAAGGCGACCGTCGGCAATAGCCGATGATAGAGGATATTCATAAACGATATTTCCGAAATAGTCCAGCACTGCCGACGTGCCAACCGGGTCGTAGTGACGTTCCGGGGTAGCAGAGAGCCCCAGACGCAGGGCAATTCCATCCGGCAGAGCCTCCCGAATCCGTTCTGCCCCCAGGTTATGGACCTCATCGGCAATCAGGAGATGATGGACTGCCAACGTCGCCACTCGTGGGCGAATGCGCGCCTGGAAACTCTCGCTTTGAAACGTTGCGTTGGTGGCAACAATGGCATGTACCTGCGACAGTCCGACTGAAAGCCTTTGATACCCCTCCTCCAGCTCTGCCTGCCACCGATCTTTCCCCTCAAAGCAGGCAACCGGCTGCAGTCCGAAAGCCGCCATCTCTCGCAGCCACTGTCGGCAGAGATTGATAAACGGACAAACCACGATAAGGACAAGCGGACGATTCTTTTCCGCAACCTTGCTGGCCAGGGTGAGCGCGGTCAACGTCTTCCCGGAACCGGTGGCCATGGCAAAAATCCCCTTGCCTCCCGCCTTGCTCCAGGCACGAATGGCGTCAGCCTGGTAGGGACGAAGTTCAAAGCTCTTGGGTGGGATGAATTCCGTGTGCAGTCCAGGCTCTTTTACCCGGTCGAGCGATAAGCCCGCTGGTGGCTTGTCCAGATCACGGAAGCGCTCCAGCAGTTCTTTACCGGCTTCACTGAATTCCATGATCCGCAGCCCCGGTGTCGAGTCGTTCCAGAGCGCTTCAAAGTTCTCCACTTCTTCTTGTACCCGGCCTTCCTGATCGCGCCACGAACAGAAAACCTTGATGCTTTCGAAGTTCTCCACCAACCCGCCAGCTGTCTCGTTGGACGAACCGGAAAATGCCACGAGGTTCCCGTCTCGATCGGTGAAAATGCCCGTTTTCTCATGGAAAATACCACGGGAAAATCCACCCCGAGCATCCAGCCGTAGAGCAAGCTTGATCTCCAGCAGACCGGCAGCAGCAAGCCACGCCAGGGCGTTGAGCCGATCCTTGATCAAGGCATCTTCAATACCAGCAAGACTCCGGGCAGCTATTGCGCGTAAAGCATCAGCAGGATTACTGGCCGCCGCCTGGAGCGCCTCCACATCCGCCGGTTCCAGATAGGGTGAAACTACCAACTTCATCTTTCCTCGCCGGGACGCGAGACTGGCCACCCCACTTGCCGCCAATGCAAGACCGGCACTGGTAAAATATCCCGCCGCCCGGCGATAGAGGACAGACGACTCCAGACACGGGATAAAGAAATCCCTTACCAGATCATCACGCCCGGTGCGGTAGGAAAGGTTGATTGTTATGTCAGAAAGATTGGGCAATATGGCTCTCAGCGCTAAGTTTTGATGCCTTCGTAAAGATCGTTCATTTCAGGAGATCGAAGAGGTGAGATACTCCTGTTGCTGCTTTTCTGGATTTACGACAGTAAAAAACTGGATGGTCAAGTTTAAACATTCTCCAACTATTTTCCCCGCTGGAATCTCTCCACACTCCGCTCAGTTCAGTGTTATTCGCAATATTCCGGAAGCATGCAACAATTTACTTTCCCCAACAAAAAAGCCGCCAATCAGCATATCCCTGACCAGCGGCTTTTATCTACACGCAGTGCATCTATTCCACTTTCTATCACTCATCCCAAAAAACTCCACATAACACAATAAAATGAGCCTTCTATTTACACCCCGGATGCACTCGCTGTCAACCTTTAGCTATGTATTTTCTAACACACTCTTCTTCCCCATTAACCAGACACGACTCCACCCTCCCCCACCCGACATCATCTTAATCCTTACCCGGCCCTAATTACTCCTCTGGGTCGATCTTGCCGAAAACAGTTCGCAGCTCCGGATGCTGGGCCAGAGTATCGCGGAGATATTCATCAATGAGCGCATCGTAAATGCCGGCAGCAAGGTACTTCATCGGAAGCCTGCCTTACATTCGGCAAGATACGACCCAATCACTGGGACATCAGCCTCAGCCCAGTCGAGGGTATGGAGTTTCTCCGGAGGCAGCCAGACGATGGCAGCGTGCTCGTGAAGCACGATCACGCCCGAATTAATAGAGCAGACAAACGGATGGAGCGTAACAGCGAAGGTCGGGTAATGGTGCATGCTGGTCGGCAAGCTCTTACCGATGATCACGTGAATGCCCATCTCTTCAACCAGTTCGCGCCGCAGGCACTCTTCCGGCGTTTCACCGGGGTCGATCTTGCCTCCGGGAAACTCCCACTTGAGCGGCAGGCTCATGGCGGCGCTCCGTTGGGCGGCCAGAACGAGACCGTCCTGTTCGATGATAGCGCAGGTGACATTAATGTGTATTGCTTTTGCAGACATAGCCGCCTAATTTTCCATGCAAATAAACAGGGGGCAACGAATGGTCAAAAAAAAGCCGCCAATCAGCATATCCCTGACCCGGCGGCTTTTATCTACACGCAGTGCATCTATTCCAAAGTTTATCACCCATCCCCAAAAACTCCACATAACACAATAAAATGAGCCTTCTATTTACACCCTGGATGCGCTCGGTGTCAACCTTTAGCTAGAGTCTGTCGGACTAAGGAATGAATCTACTGCGAGAATGGCAAATCGGTCCATATCTCCGTAAATTTTCGACGAATAGGTCCACTATTCGCTCTCAAATTTCCGGAAATCTGTCCTCGATTTTCCATCCTCTCGCTACGATTCCCTAAGTCCGACAGACTCCTGGGAATTTTCTAACAAAACTACTTATACACCCCGTCACCCAGACACGACTCCACCCTCCCCCACCCGACACCGGCTGACAGCAGTGGCGCACAAACCAAAAGGCCCCTGGGTGCGAAACCCAAGGGCCAAATGCTTATAAGTACAGAAGGTTCCGCGCAAAACAAAAGGGGCTAACCTTAATTGGCTAACCCCTTGTTTTTATTGGAGGCGACGAGCGGATTTGAACCGCTGAATAAAGGTTTTGCAGACCTCTGCCTTACCACTTGGCTACGTCGCCGGACAAATTATCAATCTATTCCAAAATTCAGTATGATGAACTGATACATTCGGAACAGAAAAGTTTTATACATTGTTTTGCTTACGGTGTCAACGAATAATATGTCGGGAAAAAGGTTATACCGCCCCGCTAGCTGTACACTCATCGGCACTCTTGCTCTCCGTCCGGAAAATCAACATCTCCCGGCGCAAAGATTCGATCTCGATGGAGATGGCCGCTATGCTGGCGGAAACACCCTGGAACCCGCTTATGGTACTGGCGCCTATATCCATGATCTGATCCATGGAAACAATGATGCCGCCATTCACGTGCTGTTGCTGGGTAGATGCGGCAACGATTTCAGCAGTTCTGTCGTTTGCAGCCTGGAGATTGAACTGGATCGACTGCAACGTGCTTGCCTGCTCATTGGCAGCCCGTCCCGTCATTTCCATGGCATCCTTGATTGAACTGATACCCTTGACCAAATGGGAAATGCTTTTTTCTTCTTCCTCTGTTGCCCGGTTCACTTCGTAGTTTAAAGTCTGCAACTCGTTAACGGCTCCGATTATGTTCTCAATGCCATCGCTCTGTTCAACGGCAGAATCTTCTATGCTTTTGATCATTTCCGTCGATTTGCGCGCCGAACCCAGTATTTCACGCAAAGCATCACCGGCTTTCGAGACGACCTTCCCGCCCTCATGCACTATCTTGGACGTTTCCCCCGTACCTCTCACCGCCACGTCTATATCCTGCTGAATGGCCCTGACAATTGCTTCTATTTCTATGGTCGATCCGACTGTCTTGTCGGACAGCAACTTAATCTCATTGGCAACTACCGCGAAGCTTTTTCCATGCTCGCCAGCCTGTGCCGCTATTATTGATGCATTCAGCGACAACAGCTTGGTTTCATCGGTAACTTCTTTTATCACGGCAAGAATTCTTGTTATGTCTTTGGACCTGGAACCGAGGTTGCCGATAGATTTGGAAAGAGTACCGACGATCAAGTCGATTTTTTCCATGCTGGCCTTTGTTTCGTAGACGGAAACAATCCCTTTGTCGGAAATGACCTTGGTCGTATCGTTGCTGAGTTCGACCGATTCCTTGACGGAATTTTCTATTTTTTTCACAGATTCTTTGATCTGCGCCACGGAACCGGAAACACCACCTACCGTCATGGATGCCTTTGCGGCAAGAGCTGCCACATTTTTCGCCGATTGTCCCAGTTCGGCAACGGTGGAATAGGAAGAGTTGATATTGGTATTCAATGTTTCAACCTTGCCGGCAATTTCTTCCGATGCTGCACCGACCTCGGTCAGGGAAACAGTGTTGTCATTGGCCAGCGACAACAATTTATTGCTGTTATCGATGATCTGGTTCTGTGACTCTGACGCTTCTTTTACCGCCTGTGAAGTCTGCTCGGTTGATAGCTGCTGCCGGCTCACGGACTCGACCAGATTTTGCAGGATATCATTCAGACGCATCGTCGCATTCGAAACATCATCAGAAATGTTTTTTATCCTGTTGATGCTTACGGAGAGGCGTTCCACAAGAAAATCAAAACCAGTGGCTATCACACCGATTTCGTCCATTTTCGAGGGTTTCATCCGCTGGGTAAGATCGCCTTCGGTGGCATTTCTGATGAACTTGCTGATAAGCGCAATCCTGTTGCCTATGTTTGCGTAATAAAAACGATAAATAAGAAAGATCAGTGCAACAAATACAACCGCTTGTATGGCAAAACCGGTAAGAACCTGATGCAGCAATTCATCTTCGATTTTTTTCTGCGAAAACAGGACATTGAGCGTCCCTACCTTGTCCCCTCCTGCAAGAACGGGGATTTCGAGTTTTTTGAGGCCGCCGTCGGACTTCTCGACTTTTTTCAGCACAGTAAGTCCGCTTTTGTCCAAGAGTTCCAACGCTTTAACATCTCCATCCTTCAGGGTTTCATCCATCAGAAGCCCCAGGTAGGTAAAATCATAATCGGTCAATGAGCGGGACGATGTGCTCACCAGCAGTCGGGAAACTACCTGTATTTTTTTGGTGAGGTCAGCCGAAAGTAAATGGCGGTTATTATAATACGACCAGCACAGAATGACCGTCTGACCCAGAAAAAGCACCAACAGCACCCTTATGATAAACACCCTTGAAAGACTGGACTGTTTCATTGTTGTTTCCCGTTATAGACTGAAATTAGTTGGAACAGCCTTTTCCTTCTTTATCAATCCCTGGGCCTCGGGTGACTTGATAAACTGGATGAACCGTTTGATGGCCTCGCTACGATTTTTACCCAGGACAAGATTATAATGATGGATTATCGGCCATTGGGAGGACGCAGATACCTCCTTGCCGTCGAGCTTCAGCGCCTTGGCCTTCGCTCCCGCATCGAACAATGCAACGGTATCGATCATGCCGATAGAACCGGGCTTGGCAGTCAAAGCGGTGAACATGTCCTTTGCCTTTGGAAGCACGGCGACATCGACTGGCTCTTTCAGCGCAGCAAAACAGGCGATCCCGCGGCGTACGGCAATCTTGGTGGAATCCGCTTCGGGCCTGGACAGAACGACTATCGGTGCATCTGCCCCACCCACCTGCTTCCAGTTTTTGATCTTGCCTGAATAGATGTCGCATATTTGCTGACTGGTTACAGCTTTTACCGGCACAGAACTATTCACCGCAAAAAGACCGGGCATGACGGCAATTTCATACGCCTTGACCGGAAGCGCTTTTTCAGAGCGGTCCAGATCGCGTGCCGACATGGCGATATCAATGGCGCCGTTGTTGACGGCCATTACCCCGCCCACTTGACCAAGAGATTTTTGATTAACCTCAACCGTATCCTGGGGATATTTTTTCATGTATGCTTTTCCCAGTTCGGTTATCAGCGGGATCATGCTTCCCGAACCTGCCAGCGTGATGTTTTCGGCTTGTGCAGCCAGAGGGGTTAATAACAGCATTGAAATCATGAGCGCAACACACAAGTTTTTCATTCGGTCTCCTTTGTTCATGTTTAGAGTAATGCCGGAACTTCACATGGAAGCAATCTCCCGCAAGTCGGCCGCAACTTCAGCGAGACGATAATCAGGCAAAAATGGATTGGGAGTTTAAAATGGAATTATTTGGCGATGATGCTGGTGAATTTTGCCAAATAGTCTATACCGGACCAAATTGTGATGACAGTGGCGATCCAGAGATAAAAGATTCCGATATTATGCATGTTCACAGTAAGCAGCGGGTGATTAACGGCAAAAAACCAATGATAGTCGTAGTGGAGCAACAAACCGAGAATGGCCACAATCTGGAAAATCGTCTTGAATTTACCCAGATTGCTTGCAGGTATCACAATTCCTTCGGTGGAGGCGAGGCCTCGCAAGCCGGTAATGATGATCTCCCGGCCTAAAATTACCAGCACCATCCAGGCTGGAACACGATTGAACGGAAGCAGCATGATAAGCGCCGCCATAACTATCAGTTTATCTGCTATCGGGTCGAGGAATTTGCCGAAAACTGTTTCTATGCCCATGCGTCTGGCCAGATAACCGTCAAGCCAATCGGTTATGGAGGCAATGGCAAACAGTGCAGCAGCCCAAAATCCCGCCTCTTTGGAAGGGGAAAGAAGGAGCACCACCAGAAGTGGAATGGCGGCTATACGAAGTAAAGTGAGAATGTTGGGAAGATTAAGAATTGGGGATTTGGTGGCAGTGGACATGAACGGGCCTTTGATTTATTTGTAGTTTTTCTTGTAATTCAGCACCTTGGCAACGTAATTGCGGGTTTCTTCGTAGGGAGGAACTCCCCCGAATTTGGCTACCTTGCTGAGACCGGAATTATATGCTGCCAGGGCCAGCGCTTCATCACCCTTAAAGGTATTAAGAAGAAATTTTAAATAACGCACCCCACCGCGAATATTCTCGGCTGGATCGAGAGAGTTGGTCACCTTCAGGTCCTGGGCTGTTTTCGGCATGAGTTGCATGAGACCTCTGGCCCCTTTGGGGGAAACGGCAGTCGGGTTATATCCGGACTCCGCGTGGATGACAGCCTTGACCAGTGATTTATCCACACCGTATTCGAGGGCGCAGGCGTTGATTATCGGTTCGAATTCTTCCGGATTTCTTGCACATCCGGCGAGTCTGAACGTGGTACGAAGTTTCCTGTCCTTTTTCAGATCACGCATAAATACTTTAAAGCGCTTGTCGGTCGGGGCATCGGTGAAATGCAGAACCCCTTCTTCATCTTCGTACTTGTATATGTCTGCAAAAGACGAAATAGCAGTGAAAGTAACCAACAACATGGCATAGCACATCAACAGTTGTTTCTTCATCTGCATTATCCCTCTTTACATCGCGCATCGACACTTATAACAACCTGTTAATGTATATAGACCATAACCAGTGATAATTCAAGCGTTAATGTCTGGTGATTCTCGATAACATGTTAAAATGCCTTGACAAAATGCAAGTGGGAGTAAATAATTCGCCCATTGGAGCAAGGACGTTATAAGCCTTATCGGAGGGTAACATGAAGGTTGATAGTGATTTCCTGGTAATCGGCAGCGGCATTGCAGGCCTATCATTTGCTTTGCAGGCAGCAGACCATGGCAAAGTGGCACTCATTACCAAGAGGGAAATAACCGAATCTGCAACTAATTATGCCCAAGGCGGGATTGCAACGGTATCATCTAAAGAGGATACCTTCGATGCCCATGTGGAGGATACGCTGATTGCGGGCGCAGGAATCTGCCACGAGGACGTTGTCAGAATGGTGGTCGAGGAAGGCCCCAAGGTAATCCGCAGCCTTATTGACTGGGGGGTGAAGTTCACCACGAGCGGCGATGCCTACGATCTGACCAGAGAAGGTGGTCATAGCCAGAGACGAATCCTCCATGCAGAAGACATAACTGGTCGTGAAATCGAACGGGCACTTGTGGCAGCCGCCAAAGCCCACAAGAACATCGATATTTATGAGCACCACATTGCTATCGACCTGATAACCGAATCAAAAATCCTGCGCAAGCGACTTAAGCCTAACCGTTGTATCGGCGCACACGTTCTCGATATTGCCAGCGGCGACATCAAGACTTGCAAAGCCAAGATTACCCTCCTGGCGTCAGGTGGCGCTGGCAAAGTCTATCTTTACACCTGCAACCCCGATGTGGCCACCGGAGACGGCGTAGCCATGGCCTATCGCGCCGGAGCAACCATTGCCAACATGGAATTCATGCAATTCCACCCCACCACCCTCTACCACCCAAATGCAAAGTCTTTTCTTATCTCCGAGGCGGTACGGGGTGAAGGGGCGATCCTCCGCCGCCGCGACGGCACCGCTTTCATGGAAAAATACCATAAACTGAAGGACCTGGCCCCGCGTGACATCGTGGCCCGCGCCATTGACAATGAAATGAAAACCTACGGCGACGACTGCGTCTTTCTCGACATAACCCACAAAGACCCCGAATACGTGAAAAGCCGTTTCCCCAATATTTACCAAACCTGCCTGGAATATGGTCTGGACATGACAAGGGAAGGTTTGCCCGTTGTGCCGGCAGCCCACTATCTTTGCGGTGGAGTTGCAGTCGATACCAACGCTGAAACAGATATCCAGCATCTCTATGCCATCGGCGAGGTTGCCTTTACCGGCCTCCATGGCGCCAACCGCCTGGCCAGCAACTCACTACTCGAAGCCGCAGTATATGCCGGCCGTGCCTATGCACACGCTATCGAGCAACTACATGCACACAAATTTGAATTTCCTGAAATTCCCACCTGGGATTCCAGTACCGCTACTAATAGTGATGAAATGGTGGTCGTATCGCAAAACTGGGACGAAATCCGCAGATTCATGTGGAATTATGTGGGAATCGTCCGCTCCGACAAGCGACTGGAACGCGCCATGCGCCGGATCAAGCTGATTCAGGACGAGATTGAGGACTACTACTGGAATTTCATCGTCACCTCGGACCTGATCGAGTTGCGCAACATTGCTACGGTGGCAGAGCTTATTGTGACATGCGCCCAGCAACGCAAAGAATCACGAGGACTCCACTATAATATCGACTACCCTGGCCGAGACGATATCCATTGGCAAAGGGATACCTTTGTAAAAAAGCAGTTTTAATTTCAGGCGCAAAATAACAACCCGACCGGGGACTTCATGAACATTGACAATTTAAGAGAGCAAATAGACAATCTCGACAGCGAACTGCTGCGAATCTTCAATGAACGGGCTAATCTTGCGCTGAAAATTGGCGAAATCAAAAAAGGGCTTGCTCTCCCGGTCTACGACCCATCCCGAGAAAAGAAGATTTTTAAGCGGATGCAAGAGGAAAATCCAGGTCCCTTGGACGATCAGGCAATTGTCAGGCTGTTCGAACGGGTTATCGATGAATCGCGAAGACTGGAAAGGATTATGACCAGCAGGGAACTATGACACTGCCAAGGAGGACGAACGGGTGTTGATAATCATGAAGCAAAACGCCAAAGACCTGGCACAGGTCCATATTAAGGAGTATCTGATCAACAGGAATTTCGATATTCACCAGTCGACCGGGGCAAACCGGGTCATTATCGGAGTTATCGGCGACACGGATAAACTTGAAGCCGCAGAGTTGGAAAAGATGCCGGGAGTGCTTCAGGTTATAAGGATCAACAAAGAGGAATGAGTAAATTGGCTTGAGCCGCCTTCTATTCTAAAAACGGCATTTGAACCGCAAAGACGCCAAGAACGCGAAGAAAATCAATACATTTGATACAGAAAACCTTCTTACCCAAAAGGTGATCACAGGCTGTTTATTAACTCTTTGATTTCTTTGCGAACTTTGCGGCTTTGCGGTAATGAACTGCTTTTTCTAGGATAAATATCCAAAACACATTTGCATTGCCGCTTTCATCCCCCTATCCACAAACAAAAAGCCGCCCGTCAACTTTACGCTGACAAAGGCGGCTTTTTATTATGCTCTGAAGTGTTCTCGTATCTATACTAGCGAGGCATAGCGCAGTACATGTTGCCGTAAGGACGCTTGCTCTTGGGGAGTATCTTGACAAATTTTTCCCGCATGATTTCTTTAAAGTCCAGTTTAAAGTCCTTGCTGAATTCCTGAAGATATCCCTCCAGTTCTTGCCGATCCTCAGGGGTCAGGTCGAACACGCCGACTTCACTGGAAAGTTTCGCTTCATCCACTCCGCCACGGACATAGATAACCCCGCCGTGCATACCGGTGCCGAAACGGAAACCGTGCTTCGACTTTTCGGGCGCATCGGTGAACATGCCGAGCAGGACGAGCACCCCGCCGGCCATGTATTCGCCGAAGAAGTCTCCTGCCTTGCCGCCCGCCACGAGCACCGGCTTGTTGTCCTGATAGGATTTCATATGGATGCCTACCCGGTAGCCGACATCTTTCAAGATGTGGATGCGGCCGCCGCGCATGCCGTAACCGAGCACGTCGCCCGCATGGCCATGCACCACCACCTTGCCGGCATTCATGGTGTTGCCGATGTTGTCCTGGCCGTTGTCCCTGACAATGATCGTGGCGCCGTTCATGAAAGCCCCCAGGTCATTGCCCGGCACACCGTTAACCGTAATGGTGACCGGCTTGTTGATACCATCGCCGATAAAGTACTGGCCGTTGACATTGACCAGGTCAATTTTATCAGCACCGCCAGCAACCGCCTCACGGATTTTTGTATTCAGATCTCTGTAATATACGCCCTGTGCGTCGATTTTCATGGTAAACACCTCTAAAGTTAAAGTTCAATGTTCAACGTTCAATGTTCAATGTTTTAAAACCTTGAACCTCGAACTTAGAACCTTGAACCTGGTTCAAAATACTCCCGGATTCAGCTTGGCAATGACCGGCTCTCCGCCGCGGGGAGACCAGACATGATCGGGGGCGGGACATATCTCACGGATGGCAGCCTCTTCCGAAGCCATGTAGACGAAGTCATCCTTGGTGGCGCAGACCAGCGGCCGGAGCTTGACCCGGTCGTTGAGGCCGATCAGCCCCTCATTGCTGGCGAAGAGGATGGCAAATGGGCCGTTGAGAAGGCCACTGCCGTACACCTGGCGAATAGCGGTCAGCAACTGGCGTTCGTCTTCCGGCAACGTGTCGATCATGTCCCAGAACGGCGCTGCGAGGGCCATGCTCGCAAGTTCAGGCGTCAGGCCGTGCTTTCTTATCAAAAGGTCGAGCATGTAGGCCACCACCTCGGTGTCGGTGAGCATGGTGCAGAGGTAGCCGTACATCTCCAGGTAACGCTTGTTAATGCCATAGGAGGAAATTTCCCCGTTGTGGACAATGGACCAGTCAAGCAGGGTAAAGGGGTGTGCGCCCCCCCACCAGCCGGGTGTGTTGGTCGGGAAACGGTTGTGGGCTGTCCAGATATAACCCTTGTATTCTTCCAGGCGGAAGAAGTCGGCGATCTCTTCGGGATAGCCGACACCCTTGAACGCCCCCATGTTCTTGCCCGAGGAAACGACAAATGCGCCTTCGATCTCGTTGTTTATGCGCATGACATGACCGACGATCACGTCCTCGACGGTCATGTTCTGGAATTCGACAGCCTCTTTGTAATCGGCAGTCTCAAGCGGCTTGACGAAATAACGCTTGAAGACGGGCGGATTGGCAATGGCGGCAATGCGGCGGGTCGGAATATCCTCCTGCTGTTCGACGAAGAAATGTTCTTCGAGATACTCCTCGGTCAGTTGCAGGGCCATGCCGCTCTCGTACATCAGGTGAAAGGCAAAAAACTCCTTATAGTCCGGGTAAATGCCATAGGCGGCAAAACCTCCACCCAAGCCGTTGCCGCGGTCATGCATAAGGGTGATCGACTTGATGATCACTTCCCCTTCAACCAGTTTTCCCGTCTTGGATATAAATCCGGTCAAACCGCAGTTTGAAATGTCTTTCTCAAATATATGGGTCGGTTGTCTTTTCATGAGATTATGGTTCTCCGATTAACTAAAAGGTACGAGGTACGAGGATCAAGAAAAAGTAGTCTCTCTTCCTCGCTCCTTTAACCTCGCTCCTACAGCCTGTTTTTAAGCTACTTTCCCTTGCGGCGCAAAAAGGGTGCTGCGAATCTCCCTGGTCAGATGGATGAAGCCGAAATCGACGGCCAAAAGCTTATCCTTGAAAGGAGCAACATCGATCTTCTCCCGAATCAGCCCGGCGAAGATGCCGGCCCGGTCCACTGCGCCGACAAGCACCGCTCCCATGAGGAGATTATTCTTCAGAACGATCTTGCGATACTGGTAGTTTTCCTGGTCCTGATAGGTAAGGATTTCAAACTCCTTCTCATCCGACGGATTGGTGATCCCCATGGAGATGGTCGGCACCTTGAACAGTTCGATGGAGTTCATGGCCAGCCCCCCCGCATACCCCTTATCCTTGCCGGCCATGGACACGCCGGCCACGTCGCCCTGGATATAGGCATCCGGCCAGATCGGCATGGGATTCTTGCTTGATGTGAAAAAGTCCCGGGCCTCGGCCACGTCGCCGGCAGCGTAGATACCTTTTGCCGAGGTTTCCATCCGGTCATCGACGACAATGCCGCGGTTGACTTCCACCTTGCTCCCTTTCAGGAAGCCGGCTGCCGGGCGAACGCCGATGGCGACGATCACTGTGTCGCAAGGAATGAAGTCGCCCGATTTAAGGGTAACACCACTTATCGCAGCCCCCTCACCCTCGATCCTGACCACCGTGTCTTCGGTAATGACATCGATACCGTTGGCTTTCATCTTCTTTGCCACGATCCGTCCGGCGGTGCGGTCGAAGGCAGCGGAGAGAATCCGGTCTGCCAGCTCGACGATGGTCACCTTTTTCTCCAGTTGGTAAAGACCTTCTGCCGCCTTGAGGCCGATCAGACCGCCACCGATCACCACTACCCGCTGGATGTCGTAGGCCAGGCCCTTCAGTTTTGCGGCGTCATCCCATGTGGTAAAGGTAAATACCTTCTCCTTGCCCGACATGCCCTCGATGGGCGGGACAAAGGGATCGCCGCCGGTAGCGATGAGGAGCTTATCGAACGGAATAGTATCACCTGCAGCCAGCTTCACCCGCTTTTTATCGCTGTCGACACCGACCACTTCCGAACCAAGCAGCAGGTTGACCCGGTTCTTTTCATAAAAATCTTCCGGCAGATAAGCCATCCGCTTTTCGGTTATTGTTCCGCCGAGAAGATAGGAAATCAGGGGACGGCCATAGGCGATGTGGTTTTCCCGGGAAATAACGGTAATCGTTCCCTCGCTGTCATGATTCCTGATGCCCCTGATGGCGCCGACTGCGGCAACCGAGTTGCCGATAATCACGTAGTTCATTTCTGGCTCCCCTCCTTGTAAACAAGCGCCCGGTTGGGGCAGGCGTCAACACAGGCCGGGTTTTCACGCTCCGGGCAGAGATCGCATTTGTTGGCCTTCTTTTTGTTCAGGTTACGCTGCACAGCACCGTAGGGGCAGGCCATGACACACGACCAGCAGCCGACGCACTGTTCCGTGTCGATCAGCACCACGCCGTTCTCCTGTTTCTGGATGGCGCCGGAGATGCAGGCACGGAGGCAGTCAGGCTCATCGCAATGGCGGCAGTTGGTGGAAAGGGAGATAACCCCGCCATCCCATTCTTCCACGGTACAGCGGGAAATGGGGCGAACCGGTTCATGGAGAAAGGCCTTGACCGGGTCCTTGGATTGTGAATGTTCGGTGATACAGGCCACCTCGCAGAGATGGCAGCCGATACAGGCGTCTTCTATTGAATATATGCGTTTCATCCTTGTTCCTCTTGAAAGCAGTTCTACGTTCCGTGTTCTAAGTTCTATGTTGTAAAATAACCTAGAACGTAGAACCTCGAACATAGAACGGGTTTATTCTCCAGCCGGCATGACGCCGAGTAAATTCATGTCTTTTTCGGAAAGTCCCACTGCGCGCAGTTTGTAACGATTGCCGCGCAGTGATTCGAGGGCATTCAGACCCATACCGCCAAGGATCTCCTTCATCTCGTGCCCCCAGGCGTGGACAAGGTTGACGAGCTTTTCCGCACCGATCTCAGGGTTCAGTCGCTTGGCCAGGTAAGGATTATTGGTGGTGATCCCCCACGGGCACTTGCCGGTGTAGCAGCGCTGACAGAGGGTACAGCCGAGGGCCAGCAGGGTGGAAGTGCCGAGGTTGATGGCGTCTGCTCCGAGGGCAATGGCCTTTATGGCGTCGCCGGAGTTTCTCACGCCGCCGCCGACGACTATGGATACCTGGTTCCTGATGCCTTCGTCGCGAAGACGGGAATCGACCGCTGCAAGTGCCAGTTCCATCGGGATGCCGACGTTGTCGCGGATCACTTGCGGCGCCGCGCCTGTCCCCCCCCGGAAACCGTCAATGGTGATGATGTCGGCCCCTGCCCGGGCGATACCGGATGCGATGGCTGCCACATGGTGCACGGCAGCGATCTTGACCGATACCGGTTTCTCATAGTTGGTTGCTTCCTTAAGGGCATAGATGAGCTGACGCAGGTCCTCGATGGAGTAAATATCATGATGGGGCGCCGGGGAGATGGCGTCAGCACCCACGGGAATCATCCTTGTTTCGGATATCTGGTCGTTGACCTTCTCCCCCGGGAGGTGACCGCCGATACCGGGCTTGGCCCCCTGCCCCACCTTGATCTCAATGCCGACACCAGCATTCAGGTACTGCTCACTGACGCCGAAGCGACCGGAAGCGACCTGGACGATGACGTTCTTGCCATACCGATAAAGATCCTTGTGCAGACCACCTTCGCCTGTGTTATAGAGCGTTCCCAGCTCCTGGGCGGCAGCGGCCATTGCCCTATGCGCGTTCAGATTCAGCGCGCCGTAGCTCATGGCGGAAAAAATAAACGGATACTCAAGCTTCAGCTGCGGTGAAAGCTTGGTTTTCAGCGAAGGCTTGCCGCTCTTCTTATCGTGCACCACTTCTATGGAGTGGGGTTTTTTACCCAGATAAGTGCGGAGCTCCATCGGCTCCCGGAGCGGGTCGATGGAGGGATTGGTCACCTGTGACGCGTCCAGCAGCATATGATCCCAATAAATGGGATATTTGGCGGGATTACCCATGGCCGCAAGAAGGATGCCGCCGGTATCCGCCTGGGCGTAAAGATTTCTGATGTGCGCCCCGGACCACGACTCGTTTTTCTTGAAGTTTTCCTCGTTCAAGCGAATGGTGATGGCGCCGGTCGGACAAAGGGCCGAGCAGCGACGACAGCCTATGCAGCTGGTACTGTCTTCGACAAGAACATCGTCAGCATCGATATAAGAGTGAACCTCGTAGGCGCACTGGCGAATGCAGACCTTGCAGCGGATGCACTTGGCATCGCTTCTGTCAATGTTGAACTCGTTGAATGATTCATTTACGGATTTATAAAGCACCTTTAAACCTCCTGGAGCCGGTACGTCGATATTCGTTATTTATAACCGTCCTGCGCACGATAAGCTTGAGGGTATCTAAATGCCAAATTCGTGCCACCTGCACACCACACGGAAAAATAGACACACCCTAACTACAACATATTGTTATTGCGTGTATATTCCCATTTCACACATTCACGGACTTTTAGTTTTCCATTCAACCGCCCCATCACCACGCAACGCTGAGTAGTTTTAGACTACATATTTGATTACATTATAAACACTGGTTGCCGCTTTCCTGGAACCGGGTCGCGCAACAAATTTTATGTATTTGCCTTCACCGATAGGAGATGTTATATAAGACGCTTTGCGTGAAATTAACCATTGAAAGAAGATAACATGCTGACAGGAAAACAGAAAAGGTTCCTCAGAAGTCTCGGCCACTCCCTCAAGCCGGTAATTACCATCGGAAAAGGGGAAGTAAACGAAGCCCTTGTCAAGGAAACGGTCGAATCCATTGCCGCCCACGAACTGATCAAGGTAAAGATACTGGAAAGCTGCCTGCTTGAGCGGAGCGAAGCCGCCGCCGCACTGGCAGAAGCCTGCAACGCGGAAGTTGCGCAAATTCTCGGCCGGACATTCCTCCTCTACAAAAAGGCAAAAGAACCCGTCATCGAACTGCCGTCGGAGAAAACCAAGCAGAAAAGCAAATAATGTCAATAAAAAAGGCGAGGGAAAATTCCCTCGCCTTCTGCGTTATCCGATCCCCTCGCAGGGACTAAAAGTCAATCGTCGTCTCTATTGTGCCTGCCGTGTTTACGATCTTCCTTCTCCCGCTTCCGATCTTCCTTCTCCCACTTCCGTTCCTCTTTCATCCGCTCATGCTCTTCCTTGCGGTGTTCCTTCGCTTCCCTGCCGGGACGGAAATGCTTGCCGCGGTAATGCCCCTCGTCTTCGCGATAACGCCTGTATTCCTCATCCCTTATGGACCTGATTCGCTGGTACTTGTGCCGGCGAAGCCCTGGCGGAAGTCTGCTATGGGACGTTGCCACCCACGGACCATTGTAACGGGATCCGCGATACCAGGTATTCCCCCTATAGAGGTAGTAACTGTTGGAAACATAGAACAGATCGTATGGCACCCCTACCGCAACATAGAAACCTAGAGTTGAAGGCACGATAAACTCGGGTGGCTCATCGATAACGATCTGCTGCGGAGGCGGCGCAGCAACTACAGTCCGTCCGCCGCCATTGCCGATGTTGATATTCATATCAAAACCGACATCTGCGGCCAGGAGCGGCTGGGAGCCAACAAGCATGGTCAGAACCGTCACTAAAAACACTTTTTTCATTCAATCTTCTCCTTTCATTTCCGCCCGGTTGGTTAAATAAAAAAAAGCCGGGACCGGATATCTTTTTTAGAGATATTTCGGCAACCCGGCTGTCTCCTGGAGACCCAATAGGCTTTCCGCCCCACCTTCACAGGTGGTTTAGTATTATCGTCTATCAGCTGATTCGAATTTGTTGAAATATGTAATTTTTTTATCCCATAAACGCATGGGAAGTCAAGCTAATTATCCAGGACGCCAAGGTTGCCAACGGGAGAAAGCATGATATAAAAGCTTCTGACACCTGGTTAAAGGAAAGGGGTAACAGCGCATGGCAAGAACTGTTCGGGTCAATACCGATACATGTATCAGTTGCGGTCTCTGCGTCTCACTGGCGCCGGAAGTATTTAAATTAGTCGATGGGAAATCTTTCGTCTATAACCCGGAAGGTGCGCCGGAAAATAAAATCCAGGAATGCATCGCCGGCTGCCCCGTAAGCGCCATTCACTGGAAGGAAGACGACGCCCCGTAGGGGCAGGACGAGGTTCGAGGTTCGAGGTTCGAGGTTCGAGGTTCGAGGTTCGAGGTTCGAGGTTCGAGTGTTTTCAACGTAGAACGTAGAACATTGAACATAGAACCGCCTTTAAACCCTTTCATACGGTTCGAACAGCCTCTTGAACTCATCAAGCGCAAAACGGTCGGTCATACCGGCAATGTAGTCGCAGACCACCCGTTCCCGCCCTTCCCGTTCCATTTTTTGCAGATATTTGCGGGGAAGAAGCGTCGGATGCGAGATATACACCTCAAAGAGTTGCACCAGATAGCGTTCCGCCTTGACCCGCATCCTTTCAACCTTGAAATGGCGGTAGAGGTTCTCCATGAGAAAGCGCTTCAGCTGCCTGTTTTTTTCCGCGACGCCGGGGCTGAAAGCCACCACCTGACGGTTTACCCGGCGCAGGTCTTCGATTGAACAAATGCCATGGGCCGCAATATTGTCGCTGGTTGTCGATGTGAGGTCCGTTATCAAAAGTCCGATCAGGGCGCTTATGGTTTGACACTTTTTCCGTTCAGGGTCTATGTCCGGGTACTTGACATCGATCCCCCGGTAAACCTCTTGCCAAAGCTCAACCGTTTCAAGCTGTTCGAGAGTTATAAATCCGGATTTCAGACCGTCGTCGATGTCGTGGTTATTATAGGCAATTTCATCGGCGAAGTTCATCAGCTGCGCTTCTATGGTCGGGACGGTTCCCGGCAGAAATTCGGCAATCGCTCCCACGGGGCGGTCATAGGGCGAAGAATGCTTGATTATACCCTCCCGCACCTCCCAGGAAAGATTGAGGCCGTTAAACCCCGGATACCTCTCCTCCAACTCATCCACGACCCGGAGTGACTGCAGGTTATGCTCGAAACCGCCGAATCCCCCCATCAGCCGGTTCAAGACCTCTTCGCCGGTATGTCCGAACGGCGTATGCCCCAAGTCGTGAGCCAAGGCCAGCGCCTCGGTCAACTCCTCATTCAACTTCAGCCTGCGGGCGATTCCTTTTCCGATCTGGGCCACTTCCAGTGAATGGGTGAGCCGGGTACGATAGTAGTCACCCTCGTGATTGACAAACACCTGGGTCTTATACTCAAGGCGCCTGAACGCAGCGCAATGAATGATCCGGTCACGGTCCCGTTCGAATGCCGGCCGCCCGTCGCGCAATTCCTCATTGTGCTTCCGTCCGCGTGACACGGAGCTCTTGGCGGCATATCCGGCAAGGTCGGGTCTTTCCATGGAATCTGCGTTATCAGGCATGAATGAATCCTCCGTTTTTCCATTTAAATACCGCTGCTGGAGCCTGTCAACAACAAAGTTATTCTTGACTCCCCCAATGACATCATGTTAGATTTTTAACCTTTTTTAAAGCAGAAGTCATCTTTTTCTGATATTTGAATAGCCGGTGTCGCACATGCAGACCAGTCCAGCTCCGACAAGCTGGCACCGTAATGGGGAGAGGGGTAGATTGCGCATAATAAGCGGCTCTGCAAAAGGCCGGAAACTCTTTTCCCCGAAGAATATGCGGGTCAGACCGACTGCCGACCGGGTGAAAGAAGCGCTATTCAACATCCTGACCAGCCTTATCGGTGATTTCAGCGATCTACGGGTGCTTGACATTTTTGCCGGAACCGGCAATCTTGGCATCGAAGCACTTAGCCGCGGCGGAACCCGGACGGTCTTCGTCGACAGCCACCGGGAATCTGCTGCAATTATACGAAAGAATCTTGAGATGCTCGGCTTTGATCAAAAGGCCGGAATTCTCGTCCAAGAGGCACTGGTTGCCCTGAAAGCACTAGAAAAGCGCGGGGAGAAATTCCACCTTGTCTTTCTTGATCCACCTTATCAGACTGGTTTAACGGAAAAAACACTGGAATACCTGGCAGTATCCGGGTTAATTACCGATGAAACGATCATCGTTGCCGAATTTTCAGCACAGGAAGCTATCCCGACATCCTTCGGACAATTACAGGAATTTGACAGGAGGGTTTACGGCGATACAGCCCTGGCCTTCCTGAGCATGTCTCACAGAGGTTGATTATGCCCCTGAAGAAAGCTGTCTATCCCGGCTCATTTGATCCCATTACTTACGGCCACATCGACATTATCGAACGGGGCCTGAAGGTTTTCGACACGGTAATTGTTGCAGTAGCCCGTAACTCGGAGAAAAACTCCCTTTTCAACGTCGAAGAGCGCATCGCTCTGATCAGGGAAGTCCTCGGAGACAACAGTCGGGCAAAAGTTGACACCTTTGACGGGCTTCTGGTAGACTATGTCCGCAAGCAAGGCGCGACGGTCATAATCCGCGGCTTGCGGGCGGTTTCCGATTTTGAGTACGAATTTCAACTGGCCCAGATGAACAGGAGCATCACCCAGGAGGTGGAAACCCTGTTCATGATGACCTCCGTACCTTACAGCTATCTCTCATCATCGATCGTCAAAGAGGTGAGCTCCCTGAACGGCCCCATAGATGGTCTGGTGCCGCCACTAGTGAAAAAGGCGCTTGACGCCAAATTTAACCGCTCATAACAGTGAGAAGCGAGAGTCTACCAATATTCAGGAGGTAATAAATGAAACTTGCAGACCGCGTAAACAAGATCCAGCCTTCCCCCACACTGGCCATCGACGCTAAAGCGAAAGCATTGAAAGCCCAAGGCGTGGATGTCATCGGATTCGGCGCCGGTGAACCCGATTTCGACACCCCAGCCAACATCCGTGAGGCAGGCAAGAAGGCCATTGACGCCGGCTTTACCCGTTACATGCCGGTTGGCGGGGCCGATGATCTGAAGGACGCCATCATCGCCAAGATGAAGAAGGACCACGGCCTGGAGTACAGCCGCGACGAAATTTCCGTGGCCTGCGGCGCGAAACATACCCTTTACAACATTTCCCAGGCCCTCATCCAGGAAGGCGACGAAGTCATCATCCCGGCACCCTACTGGGTTTCCTACCCCGACCAGGTCGTACTGGCCGGAGGCACCTCGGTCTTCATCGAGACCGGTGAAGAGACCGCCTTCAAGATCACGCCGGCACAACTGGAAAAGGCCGTCACCCCCAAGACCAAGGCCCTGATTCTCAACTCTCCCTGCAATCCCACCGGCACAAGCTACACCGAGGAGGAATTAAAGGCCATCGGTCAGGTCTGCCTCAAGCATGACTTCCTCATCATCTCCGACGACATATACGAGCGGCTGATCTACGACGGCCTCAAATTCGCCAACATCGTACAGGTGGTTCCCGAGTTGAAGTCCCGCACCGTGGTGGTCAACGGCGTCTCCAAAACCTACGCCATGACCGGCTGGCGGATCGGCTACGCCTGCGGCCCCAAAGAGCTGATCGGCGCAATGACCAAAATGCAGTCCCAGTCGACCTCCAACGCAACATCCATTGCCCAGAAAGCCTCTGTCGAGGCCCTCAACGGCCCGCAGGAAGCAGTGGCCGCAATGAAGGTGGAGTTCGAGAAGCGCCGGACCTACATCGTCGAGCGGCTCAACGCCATGCCGGGAGTGACCTGCTTCAGGTCCACCGGCGCCTTCTATGTATTTCCCAATTTTTCCGCTGTCTACGGCAAGAGCTTCAACGGCAAAGTGATCAGCAACTCCACCGACTTCGCCGCCTACCTGCTGGAGGAGGCCAAGGTGGCCCTCGTGCCTGGCGTGGCTTTCGGCGCCGACAAGTACGCCCGTCTCTCCTATGCCATCAGCATGGAAAACATCAAGAAGGGGATGGACCGCATTGAAGAGGCCATCAAGAACCTCAAATAACAAAAAAATATTTGATTAATCGGTCTGTTCTGCTAATCTGAAGGCGGGAGCGATGCTCCCGCCTTTTTGTATGCAAATGACAGGGGGAATTCTATGATAAGCAAGGAAATGACCATCGGCGAAATCATCCGCAGGTACCCGCAAACCCTCCCGGTTTTCGAGAAATACGGCCTGGACTGCCATGATTGCCAGATAGCCGACTTCGAGGCCGTGGAACACGGCGCGTCCGTGCACAAGGTCGATATCGGCAGGCTCATGGAAGATCTGAACAGAATAATAAACGCCTGACTTACCCCTCATCCCCCTTTCAGACCCGCAGTTTCTCTCAGAGACATCGCGTAGAAATCCCTTTACATTGAACGCATAGTTATATATCATTTTTTGGTTATACTCCACGTAAAACAAAGGAAATTATGGTATTAGAGAACATCCGCAATTTTTCCATCATCGCGCACATAGATCACGGCAAATCGACCCTGGCCGACCGACTTCTGGAATATACCGGCGCGCTTTCCGAACGGGAAATGCAGAACCAGTTTCTGGACAAGATGGACCTTGAGCGTGAGCGCGGCATCACCATCAAAGCCCAGGCAGTACGCCTCAACTACCGCGCTGCCAATGGCAAAGACTATATACTGAATTTGATCGACACGCCGGGACACGTGGACTTCACCTACGAGGTCTCCCGTTCCCTATCCGCCTGCGAAGGGGCTCTATTGGTAGTCGACGCCTCTCAAGGGGTCGAGGCCCAGACGCTGGCCAATGTCTATCTTGCCCTGGAAAACGACCTGGATGTTTTTCCGGTTCTCAACAAGATAGATCTCCCTGCCGCCGATCCCGAGCGGGTCAAGCAGGAAATCGAAGACATCATCGGCCTGGATGCCCATGACGCGGTCCTGGCCAGCGCCAAGGAAGGGATAGGCACAAGGGAAATACTGGAAGAGATCGTCACGAAAATCCCGCCACCGCAAGGCGACTCGAACAAACCGCTAAAAGCGCTCCTTTTCGACTCATGGTACGACCAGTATCAGGGTGTGATCGTCCTCGTCCGCATCCTGGACGGCATGGTCAAAAAAGGGGACAAGATCCAGCTCATGTCCAACCGGCGCAACTACGAGGTGCTGAAGGTCGGTGTGTTCTCCCCTGCCATGTGCGAGGTGGCCGCGCTTTCCGCCGGTGAAGTCGGTTTCATCATTGCCGGGATTAAAGATGTACAGGACGCCAAGGTCGGCGACACCATCACCTCACTGCACAACCCCTGCGACGGGCCTCTGCCCGGCTTCAAGGAAGTGCAGCCGATGGTTTTTTCCGGCCTTTATCCCATCGACACATCCCAGTACGAACAGTTGCGCGATGCACTGGCCAAGCTGAAACTGAACGACTCCTCCTTTTCCTACGAACCAGAAACCTCTCTTGCGCTGGGCTTCGGCTTCCGTTGCGGCTTTCTCGGCCTCCTGCATATGGAGATCATCCAGGAACGTCTGGAGCGGGAATTCAATCTCGACCTGATTACCACTGCCCCCACGGTTGTCTACAAGGTGCACAGGCTGGACGGCTCAATCATCACCATCGAGAGCGCCAACCAGCTCCCACCCGTGCAGGAGATCCAGTACGTCGAGGAGCCGTTTATCCTCGCCTCGATCCATGTGCCGAATGAATTCGTCGGCGGCATCCTCGCATTATGCGAGGAAAAACGGGGCGTGCAGCGGGAGATAAAGTACCTCACCCCCACCAGGGTGATGGTAATCTATGAGCTTCCCCTCAACGAGGTGGTGCTCGACTTCTACGACCGGCTCAAATCAATAACCAAGGGGTATGCATCACTTGACTACGAGCATCTCGATTACCGGCGGAGCAACCTGGAACGGCTCAACATCATGATCAACGGCGAGGTGGTCGACGCCCTGTCGCTGATCATCCACAAGGACAAGGCCTATTTCCGCGGCCGGGACCTGGTGTCCAAGATGAAAGAGCTGATCCCCCGGCAGATGTTCGAGATTGCGATCCAGGCGGCCATCGGCAACAAGGTCATTGCCCGGGAGACCGTCAAGGCCATGCGCAAGGACGTTCTCGCCAAATGTTACGGAGGAGATATCACCCGTAAGCGCAAACTGCTTGAAAAACAGAAGGAAGGGAAAAAGCGGATGAAAAACGTTGGTAATGTCGAACTGCCGCAGGAGGCGTTCCTCGCCATATTGAAGGTGGAAGGTTAGCAACGGCAGAATCGGCTTTCCACCGAATAAACTCAAAGAAGGATACATTCCCATGGAAGATTACAAGAATATGAGCTCGGAAGCGGCCAATGTCCAGCGCGAACCCAAGAAAAAGCACATCGTGCGGGAATATGCCGAATCGATAATCATTGCCGTCATCCTGGCGCTCGTCATCCGCACATTTGTAGTGCAGGCATTCAAGATACCTTCGGGTTCTATGGAAGATACCCTGGCCATCGGCGACCACATTCTGGTCAGCAAATTCATCTACGGCACGAAAATCCCTTTCACCACCAGCCGGCTTCTGAAAATCCGCGATCCGAGACGAGGTGATGTCATCGTCTTCGAATATCCTGAAGATCCGAGCAAGGATTTCATCAAGCGGGTGATCGGCACCCCCGGCGACACGGTGCAGGTCATCAACAAAAAGGTGTACGTGAACGGCAAGGTTTACGAAAATCCGCACGAGGTCCACAAGGAAAACGATATCATCCCCAAGGAACAGAACCCCCGCGACAATACCGACCTGATCACGGTTCCCGCCAGCTCCTACTTCGTCATGGGGGATAACCGCGACAGATCCTACGACAGCCGTTTCTGGAAATTCGTCAGAAACGATCAGATCAAGGGGCTGGCCTTCATCAAATACTGGTCGTGGGACAAGGAAAAGTTCGGTGTGCGCTGGAAAAACATCGGCAAACTGATCGATTAGACTTCCGGATCTCCATCATGAAAAGAAAAAGGCCGCCCGGTCAGTACAAGCCGGGCGGCCTTATTTTATCCAAAGCAAGGGTCTTCAGCGTTCCCCTCTTTGCAGACGCTCAACCTCTGCCGGCGTCAACAGTCGGTATTCGCCAGGTTTCAGTTCGCCGATTTCCAGAAAACCATAACGGGACCTCTTCAGCCGAACCACCGTCAACCCCACCGCTTCACACATGCGACGCACCTGCCGATAACGCCCCTCGTGAATGGTAATGGAAATCCAGCAATTCTGTTCACTCTCCCGCACCAGTGAAACCACCGCCGGCGCTGTCCTGCCGTCCTCAAGATCAACTCCGACAGCCAGGTGCTTCAACTGTGCCGGTGTCACCTTGCCCCTGACCCGGACCAGATACCCCTTGTCCACCTCATGGCTCGGATGGGCAAGCCTGTTTGCCAGCGCGCCGTCATTGGTCAATAGCAGCAGCCCTTCCGTATTGTAGTCAAGCCGCCCGACTGGATAGACCCGCTCCTTGATCCCTTTCAGCAGGTCGGTGACGATAGGACGCCCCTCGGGATCTTTCATGGTGGTCATGTAGCCGACCGGCTTGTACAAAAGGACGTAGAGCTTATTCGCTTCCACCCTGATCGGCCTGCCGTCAACCGTTATACGGTCCTTTTCCGCATCCGCTTTCGTCCCCAACTCCGTCACCACCTGACCGTTGACAGCGACCCGCCCGTCGGTGATGATCCGTTCCGCCTCCCGGCGCGAGGCAATCCCCGCCTGGGATAATATTTTTTGCAATCTTTCGAGCATACATCTCCAATAAGAAAAAAGGCTAAGGATTGAAGACAATGAATACAACCAAAAGTCTAAAACCTCAGCCCCTAGTTATTTGCCTACAGCCTGCTACTCCACAAACCGCGACATCCTGCGGAACTTCTGGTAGCGCTCCTCGACGAGCTGGTCCGCCGGTATCCGCTGCAATTCCTTCAGGTTCCGGCTCAGGGCTTCGTGGAGAGACTTTGCCATGGTCTGATGATCACGGTGGGCGCCGCCCAGGGGTTCTTTGACGATTTCATCGCTTACTTCAAGCTCCTTGATATCCTTTGCCGTCAGTTTCAACGCCTCGGCCGCCTGTTCCCCCTTGGTACCGTCGGACCAGAGGATGGCCGCGCACCCCTCGGGCGAGATGACCGCATAGACGGAATGCTCGAGCATCAGGATGCGATCCCCGACCGCAATGGCCAGCGCGCCGCCGGAGCCACCTTCGCCGGTAATGACGACTATAATCGGCACAGACAGCCGCGACATCTCCCGCAGGTTGCGGGCGATGGCCTCAGCCTGCCCCCGTTCCTCGGCGCCGATGCCGGGAAAAGCACCCGGGGTGTCGACAAAGGTGATGATAGGAAGCTTGAACCGCTCTGCCATCTCCATGAGCCGCAATGCCTTGCGATATCCTTCCGGGTTCGGCATGCCGAAATTGCGGTAGACCTTCTCCTTGGTGTCACGTCCCTTCTGGTGGCCGATAACCATCACGGGTACACCGTCCAGCCTTGCCAGACCGCCGACGATAGCATGATCGTCACCAAAATTGCGGTCGCCATGCAACTCGATGAATTCGGTAAAAATAAGGTTCAGGTAATCAAGGGTAAAGGGGCGATTGATATGGCGCGCAACCTGTGCGGTCTGCCAACGGCTGAGATTGGAAAATATGTCTTCCTGAACCTTTTCAGCCTTTTTTTCCAGCTTGGCAATTTCCGCCTTCAGATCCAGGGTATCGCTGGACAATTCTTGCAACTCTTCAATCTTGCGCTCCAGGTCGGCAAGCGGCTTTTCAAATTCAAGATAATATTGCGTCGCCATTTTATTTATGTCTCCTTTGATAACAATTTAATTCCCAACAAGACTGTTCGCAAACTACTCGAAAGAAACGGCATTATAACCCAGCAGGTTCTTCACATCCAGTGATAATTCTTCGCTGGCGGCAAGCTTGTATGAATCCGGAAGAATTATCGTCGTCTTCGATTCCGCGGGGATGACGATATGCAGAAACGATTTGCAGGCGCCCGGGTAGCGGTTGATGATCCCCTTGAGTGACTCCAGCTGCGGCCGCTCCAGACCGGTCGCCTGGACAGTGACATGGACCCGTCGACTCTCCCTTTCGTTCACTTCCCTGAGCAGCACGATATCGCTCGCAATAACCTTGGTGTTCTTCTCCCCCACCTCTACGCTGCCGCTGACGAGGAGCGGATCATCCCCCTCCAGGTACTGGGCGACCTTGGCATACACCTTTGCCAGAACCACCACTTCTACGGAGCCGTGCAAATCTTCCAGGGTAACGAAGGCCATGCGCTCACCCTTCTTTGTGATGAACTCCTTTTTCGTCACAACTATGCCACAGAGCTTCACCTCGGCCCGGTCGGATATTTCCCCGAAATCAGAGGTATGCACGGTGGCAAAACGCTTGATTTGGGAAGAATAGCGGTCGAGGGGATGGCCGGTGATGTAGAAACCGAGGGCCTCCTTTTCCTGATTGAGAAGGAGCTTGTCATCCCATTCCGGCACATCCGGCAGGCTACCTTTGCCGTTGCCGTTCCCCCTGACTATCTCCGCCACACCGAACAACGATACCTGGGCGCTATCCCGCTCCTGCTGTATCTTCTGCCCCAAGACCATGGCGTCTTCCAGCGCGGCCATGAGGGGAGCCCGCCTGGCGCCGGTGGAATCAAAGGCGCCGCACTTGACCAGGGATTCAACGACCCGCTTGTTGACCCGGCGCAGGTCGACCCGCTCGCAGAAGTCATAGATGTCCGCAAAAGATCCCGACTTGCGGGACTCGATTATTGCCTCGATAGCAGACTCGCCGACGTTCTTGACCGCACCGAGGCCGAAACGGATGGATTTCCCAAGGACGCGGAAGGAGTGATCCGAGGCATTGATGTCCGGCGGCAGCACTTCGATCCCCATATCCCGACAGTCGCTGATGTTCTTGATGACCTTGTCGGTGTTCCCCATGTCTTCAGTCAGGAGTGCCGCCATGAACTCCACCGGGTAGTGGGCCTTGAGATAGGCGGTCTGGTAGGCGACCAGGGCGTAAGCCGCGGAGTGGGACTTGTTGAAGCCGTATTCGGCAAACTTGGCCATCAGGTCGAAGATAGACTCCGCCTTCTTCGGGTCGATCCCCTGCTCTTTTGCGCCGGCAAGGAAAGGAATTTTTTCCTTGGCCATGACCTCCGGATCTTTCTTGCCCATTGCCCGCCGGAGCAGGTCGGCCTGCCCAAGTGAATACCCGGCCAGGGTCCGGGAGATCTGCATGACCTGTTCCTGGTAGACGATGACTCCGTAGGTGTCCTTGAGGATCGGCTCCAACTGCGGCAGGTCGTAGACCACCTTTTTCTTGCCATGTTTGCGGTCAATGAAGTCATCCACCATGCCGCTTCCAAGGGGGCCCGGCCGGTAGAGGGCGCAGACCGCAATTATATCCTCGAAGCAGGACGGCTTGAGTTTGACCAGGAGCCCCTGCATGCCGGATGACTCGAGCTGGAAGACGCCCGTGGTGTTGCCGGACTGAAGGAGACGGTAACTCTCCTCATCATCGTCCCGCAGTAAAGTGATATCGAACGCCGGGTCCTTGCCGGCACGGATGATCTTGACGGCGTTATGGATGACCGTAAGGTTCTTGAGACCCAGGAAGTCGAACTTGACGAGGCCGATCTTTTCCACGTACTTCATGGAATACTGGGTGGTGATGGAGCCGTTCTTCTGGTCCTTGTAGACCGGGCAGAACTCCTCCAGCACGTCCGGGGCGACAACCACCCCTGCGGCGTGGGTTGAGGCATGGCGCGCCAACCCTTCCAGACAAAGGGCCACGTCCAGCAGCTCCTTCACACGCCGATCTGCCGCAGCCAGTTCGTTCAATTTCGGCTCCTGCTGCAGAGCCTTGTCCAGGGTGATGCCAAGCACCTCGGGGACCAGCTTGGCGATCTTGTCCACGTCGCCGTACGCCATGTCCAGCGCCCGCCCTACATCGCGCAACACGCCGCGGGCCGCCATGGTACCGAAGGTGATGATCTGGCAGACCTTGTCCCGGCCATACTTCTCGGTGACGTACTGGATCACCTCCTCGCGGCGGTCCTGGCAGAAGTCCACGTCGATATCAGGCATGGAGATACGTTCCGGGTTGAGAAACCGCTCGAACAGTAGGTTATAGGGGATCGGGTCAATATCGGTAATGCGGATGGAATAGGCAACCAGCGAACCGGCTGCCGAACCACGGCCCGGGCCGACCGGAATGCCGTGGTCCTTGGCCCAGTTGATGAAGTCGGCGACGATGAGGAAATAACCGGGAAATCCCATCTGCTTGATACAATCCAGCTCGATGCGAAGCCGCTCATAGTAGCCCTGTTCCTGCTCCGGGGTAATGTCCGGATACTTGGCGCGTACCGTCACCAGCCGCTCTTTGAGGCCTTCGTAGGACTGTTCCTCCAGGACATCGTCGAGGGTCTTGTCGGCGGGCTTGATGTACTGGGGGAAATGGTAGGTCTTGAAATCCAGCTCCAGGTTGCAGCGCTCGGCAATGCGCACAGTATTGGCGATTGCCTCCGGCGCATAGTGGAAAGCCGCAGCCATCTCCTGGGGGGACTTGAAGTAGAACTCTTCCGCGGAAAAGTGCATGCGATTCGGATCGTTCATGGTCTTGCCGGTCTGGATGCAAAGGAGCACCTCGTGTGCCTTGGCATCTTCCCGGTTGAGGTAGTGGCAGTCATTGGTCGCCACAAGCGGAAGTGAAAGTTCCGCAGCCAGATCCAGAAGGCGCTTGTTGACCAGATCCTGTTCCGGCAGGGTGTTTTCCTGCAACTCTATGTAGTAGCGGTCAGGGAATATCTCCGAGTACCAGCGGGCCGTCGCAATGGCATCTTCAACTCGATTGCGACCACACTGGTAAGCCACCTCACCCTTGAGGCAGGCGGAAAGGGCTATCAGGCCTTCGCTGTGCTGGGCAAGAATCTCTTTATCGATGCGCGGCTTGTAGTAGAATCCCTCCTTGTAACCGGCGGAGACCAGCCAGGAAAGGTTCTTGTATCCCTGGAGGTTTTCGCAGAGCAGGATCAGATGGTAGCTTGACGTCGACTCGTGGCCGTTGCCGCTCTCCTTGCTGAAACGCGACCCCGGCGCGATGTAGACCTCGCTGCCGATGATCGGTTTGATCCCCTTGTCCTTGCACTTGGTGTAGAACTCGATGGCACCGAACATGCTGCCGTGGTCGGTAATGGCCACGGCAGGCATCTCATACCCCTTGGCTTTCTTGACCAGGTCGCCGAGCCGAATCGCTCCGTCCAGAAGGGAATACTGGGTGTGTAGATGTAAATGTACAAAGTTTGCTTCGCTCATATGCCTCTAAATACAATGATGGGAGCCGGTTCTGCTGCATGGCTCCCTTTTAGTATCGCTAAAAAATTTTGTTATTATTACACGAAAAGCGCGGTACTGTCAACAAGCGACGCACGCAATTCCCGCCGCCATTTGCACTCCTTTTTATTCATGATACATTTTACAACTGATTGTAATCGGAGCTGTTAACCAACCATTACCGACGGGAGGTCGCAAGATGAAAGTTCTAATAGCCTATTATTCCATGTACGGCCACATTCACCGGATGGCCGAGGCAGTAGCCGAAGGTGCACGGGAAGTGGCCGGAGCCGAGGTCTTGATCCGCCGCGTCCCCGAAACCCTGCCGGCTGATGTACTGGAAAAAATGGGTGCTGTAGAGACGCAGAAAAAGATGGCGCAGATACCGGTCTGCACCATTGGGGAACTGGCCGATGCCGACGCGATCATTTTCGGCACCCCGACCCGGTTCGGCAACATGTGCGGTCAGATGCGTCAATTTCTTGATGCAACCGGCGGCCTCTGGATGAAAGGATCGCTGGTCGGCAAATTGGGAAGCGTCTTCACCAGCTCCGCAACCCAGCACGGTGGACAGGAATCCACCATACTCAGCTTTCACATCACCCTGCTCCACCAGGGAATGGTCGTTGTGGGATTGCCCTACGCCTTTCAGGGACAGATGCGCAATGACGAGATAATCGGAGGATCGCCCTACGGCGCATCCACCATTGCCGGCACCCAGGGAGAACGGAGTCCGAGTGAAAACGATCTTGCCGCGGCGCGTTATCAGGGAAAACATGTGGCCTCCATTGCCGCCAGGCTGGCACGATAACCCTACGGAACCAGGCAGTTTTTTTCACGCACCAAAAGTAGGCGCTTTTAAGCGCCTACTTTTGGTGCGTCGTTGCGTGAGACATATCTTGTCCTGATTAGCGCCAATCTTCAGCCAGTCTGAGATTGTGCTCGGGATGCTTGCCAGTAGTAGCCGCCGCCGAGATCAGTCGCGAGAGCATGCCGCGCAGATCCTTCCGGCGGTTGAATCGGTATTGAACCTCAGCCAGGTAACGAGTTCCATACTTTTCGAAATCAAATGCATGGTACGTTCCAGAGATCGACGTCTTGAGGTTGCCGAGAATGGTATTGACCCAATTGAAACACACAATGTCGGTACTCTTGCGTTTCTTCCCGACAATGGTTGGGGTATGGAAACATCCAGCCTCGGTAACTGCACGAAAGCAGGCCAGTCCGTCGCTTACCACTGTCGCTGAAGCTGACAGTGACCGTTTTGCCCATTCGGTGACTACTTCGCGGTTAAAGGCTGGCACCTTTGTAAACACAGCACGAAGTGGATGGCCCTTTTCATTGGTTTCAACAGCAGCAATAAACGGCGTCTTGTTTTCCGAACCTCGCCCGGCCTTGCCTCCTGGGTTTTCTCCACCCAGGTAGGCATCATCTACTTCGACCCGGCCGAGCAAAATCGTGTCCTGCTCCTGTTCAACCATAACTTGCATGAGCTTGTGCTTCACACGCCATGCGGTTTTGTAGCAAACACCGATCAGGCGCTTCAACTCCAGAGCCGAGACATTGTTCTTGGTTTGCGTGAGAAAGTACATGGCCTGAAACCATTGGACCAGCGGCAACTTGGTTGAGTGAAAAATCGAGCCTGCGGTCAGCGTTGTCTGGGTATGACACCGATTGCACTGAAATGTTTTGACTTGTGCATGCCAGACTACACAGTGGCTGGTACTCTGACAGGAAGGACATTTGAAACCCTGGGGCCAGCGGCTCTTTTCCAAGATCGCTGAACATTGCTCTTCAGTGCCATAGCTGTACAAAAAGTCGTTCAAGCTGAGCCCTTGTTGAAACTGAAAGTGATTCTTCGTCATAGTGGCCTCCTTGGCTTATTTCACTATGACACTACTCTAGACATGTGACAGAATACGTCCTTTTCTCCATTGGCTGAAGATGAGGGCCAATCAGGTATCTTGTTGAACTTTTGCTCACATTTACATTCCCCTTTTAACCTCAGAAATCAACCCTGCGTAAAACAGCCCCATAATTATTTTGCATGCATCCGCTGTCGATGCTATTCTTTGGGCTGAATATTGTATTTTTTAAAGACAGAAATGAGGAACCATGACTGCCAAACCTTTTCTAATAGATTCCCATGCCCATATCTACGGCCTTGAATTCAGCAACGATTTCGACGAAATGCTGCAACGGGCGGCCGAGGCGGGGGTAGAACAGATCATCGTCGTCGGCACCGACCTTGAAACAAGCAAGGACGCCTGCGAACTGGCCGCAAAATATGAAAACATCTACTGTGCTGTCGGCATTCACCCCCACGATGCATCACGCGTCACGGAAAAATGTTACGATGTGATCCGGGATATGGCCAACGGTAACGACAAGGTAGTAGCCATCGGAGAGATCGGTCTCGATTTCTACCGCGACCGTTCACCGAGAGAAATCCAGGAAACGGTATTTCGCCGCTTCATCAACCTGGCCAGGGAGCTTTCCCTGCCGATCATCGTCCATGACCGTGATGCCCATGAACGGGTGATGACGCTGGTTAAAGAAGAAAAAGCCGCCGATGTCGGCGGCGTCTTCCATTGCTTTTCCGGCGATCTGGAAATGGCCAACGCATGCATAGCGCTGGGATTCTACATCTCCATCCCTGGCACCATCACCTACCCGGGCAATGAAGCACTGCGCCAGGTGGTCAGAGGGGTAAAGGTCGAGAAGATGCTCGTGGAAACCGATTGTCCCTATCTGACGCCGGTTCCCCACCGGGGCAAGCGTAACGAACCTGCATATGTCCGGTTTGCCGCGGAAAAGATCGCGGAGTTGAAGGGGCTCACGTTGGAAGACGTCAGTCGCATCACCACCCTCAATGTCCAGAGTCTGTTCAGCATCGGCAGGAAAAACCAGAACGCCCAGATCGCCTACCGCATCAGAAACTCGCTCTACCTGAACATAACCAACCGCTGCTCGAACCGCTGTTCGTTCTGTGCCAAATTTGAGGATTTCACGGTAAAAGGACACTACCTGCTCCTTGACCATGAGCCTGATTTTTCAGAGGTGATGGCGGCAATCGCCGCGCATAAGGGGTATGACGAAGTGGTTTTCTGCGGGTACGGCGAGCCGCTTTTGCGCCTTGATCTGATCAAGGAGGTCGCTGCTGCCCTAAAAAAACAGGGGATGAGAATCAGGATCAATACGGACGGCCAGGCAAACCTGGTCTATGGCAGGAATATACTGCCGGAACTTGCGGGACTGATCGACACCGTTTCCGTCAGCCTCAACGCGGCAGACGAAGATACCTACGACCTGCTCTGCAATACGCCGTTCAGCAAGGATGGTTTCACCGGCGTCTGCACATTTCTCCGGGAAGCCAAACAGTACATTCCGCAGGTGATTGCCAGCGCCGTCACCGTTCCGGGTCTGGACATCGCAGAAGTAAAGAGACTTGCCGAATCGCTCGGCGTCGAATTCCGGGAACGGGAATATACGGAAGTCGGCTAGGAAAATTGCCCGGGGCGGCACTGCAACATACTACCGCAGCACAACGCCGGTTTTACGTCGGCACCATCTTCATCCAGGCTATTTAGGCAGTTCGACCGGATTACAGACATTTTCCGGCTTATCGGCTTTCGCCCTGCAATTGCCGCACTCCACGGTTGGGTTGGTCGAAAGACACCCAATCAGTTCCAAATCACCCTTTTCCTTGAGAGCACACATATGCTCTTTGTGTTTCTGGCTGTCACATTCCATGGTTATCTCCCACCACTGTTTTAATTTTGCATGACGTCAATTTTGTTGCAACTTTTCACTCACCTGATGGCCGACAAATCAACACCACCAGGCAGATGACGAATCATTGCCTTGTATTTTTGCCACTCTACAGCCCCCCATACCTCGGTAGATGCATGCCCGAATGTGCGGACAATGGTAGCTACCTTTATGGCCGTATCCATATCAGGAGCCTGAAAAATATCCAGATAATCGCATCCGCCCAGGATGGCAAAATTGTGCACCCATTTGACCTGGGGGCATTCAGTGCTGATGCATTTAACCGCCTTGCTTTCAAGTTCTTCCAGATGTTTGGGGGAATTGAGCGCTTCCGGGGAGAGGCGAGTCAGCATGACAAAGGTTTGCATAAATGTTCCTCCCTTCGTTATGACCACCAGCATATTAACCAAGATTAATCCTACCATTCACACGCAATCGGTCAAGCAGTAAATTTCACTGCCGCCCAGTGACCGCGGCAAAAATCTCACAAATACAGTTGCAACAGAAGTGGAATACTGATATAAGGATTAAAAAGACCGTTATGGTCTTATTTATCCAAACAATCAATACTTCTAGGAGGAACCACCCATGGCAAAAAATCTGGAAATCTACAAATGCGAAAGCTGCGGAAACATCATTGAAATCCTTCATTCCGGCCCGGGAGACCTTGTCTGCTGCGGCAGTCCAATGCAATTACAGGTTGAGAATACGGTAGACGCATCCCGTGAAAAACATCTGCCCGTTCTGGAAAAAGCAAACGGTTCCGTCACCGTCAAGGTCGGCAGCGTACCCCATCCCATGGAGGAACAACACTATATCGAATGGATTGAAGTCATCGCCGACGGCACTGTTTACCGTCAGGCTTTGAAGCCGGGAGATGCGCCGGAAGCAACCTTCCCCATCACGGCCGGAAGTATTACGGTACGCGAATACTGCTCCCTCCACGGCCAATTGTCAACCATCGGCTAAAATACTAACGGTACTGTAATACGAAGGAAATCGTCATGACCAGTTCGCTGCTGTTCAATGTGACAACCGTTTCATACCTTCTGGCTACGGTAGTATTCTTTGCCTACCTGGCCAGTAAAAATCGCATCCTCGGCTTGATGGGAAGCATAGCGGCATATTCCGGCTTCGTTGTGCAGACGGTCGCAATAGGGCTGCGTTGGAGAGAATCATACCTGATTGGACATGGTCATGCCCCCTTGTCCAATCTGTATGAATCTGTAGTGTTCTTTTCCTGGACGATCATACTGATTTTTGCCCTGCTCGATCTCCGTTACAAGTACCGGGTCATCGGCGCCTTCGTCGTTCCGTTCGCCCTCATGGGCATGGCCTGGGCGCAACTGGGCCTCAGTAGCGGCATAGAACCCCTGGTGCCGGCACTGCAGAGCAACTGGCTACTTTACCACGTTATCACCAGTTTTCTCGGCTATGCCGCGTTTGCCGTTGCCTGCGGTATTTCCATCATGTACCTGATTAAAGCCAGGCAGAAGTCAGGTGAAGTCAGTGGTCAGACCGACAGCATTGTCGGCGCATTTCCCGTTGCCAGAGTACTGGACGACCTCAACTACAAGGCAATCATGATCGGCTTTCCGCTGCTGACCCTCGGCATTGTTACCGGTGCTGCATGGGCGAATTACGCCTGGGGTACTTACTGGAGCTGGGACCCGAAGGAAACCTGGTCGCTGATTGTCTGGTTCGTTTACGCAGCTTTTCTTCATGCCCGCATCACCAAGGGATGGGTAGGGAAAAAGGCGGCCATTCTCTCCATTGTCGGTTTTGCCGCCACCATCTTCTGTTATCTTGGGGTCAATCTAATTTTATCAGGACTGCACAGCTATGGCGGCAGAATGTAGTCATCCACACGTTAAAAGGCCTGCATCGAGCAGGCCTTTTTTCTTCCCAAAGTTGAACATCTCCATCTCTCTAGTGAAGCTCTGCTTTACCTTAACGCAAATCCCATACTTTCTGAGTAATTGCGTTCCCCAAGCGGAAGTTTGAGTACGAGGAACCTCTACCAGCAGATTCTCCCCTCATCTTCGACTGTGGCAACCGTCGTGGCGAACGATAACTGACCATGGCCCCTCAACCTGCCTATCACATCCGCGAAGGCTCCGGTGCCGGTCAGGTTGTCCAGACTTGAATTAATGGTGTAGATATATGGAGTATCGGTCGGGGTGAGCACTGACTTGTCTTGAACGCTCAAGGTCCCCAAGGAACCGAAATCAAAGGTCATGGCGTTCGTCGGGTATATCTTGCCATCGTCGCCATTCTTGACCTCGACCATTACCAGTGACACTATTGCCTGGATAGGGGCTTGCTCATCAATTCTGACAAGAGCGGTTCCGGCATATTTTCCGTAGGGGAGCATTGGATCGATCGCAGAGGTGGTGACCTTCATCTCGACCTCATGGCACTTCGAATTGGCCCAGGACTGCCCGGCAAAGACTATCACGAGACTTGCTGCTGCCAGATAACTAAAAAGATTTCTCATTTTTTCCTCCTGATAATTGATTATAATTACTGCGTTCCCAAAAGCTGTCACAAACGCTGAGAGACAACGCCCAACGGCCTGGCATTGAAGCCGGCCTGAGTCCCCTCCTTTCCGAACTCGGTAGAGTTCCGTGATTCCCATATCGTAGCTTAATTTGACTCTCGTCTACGTAGCCTTCCCACTTGGTCTATCACGATGCCAGGCTGTCTGCCCGCCTCGGTTGGGCCTCTGCCACCCTAACATTGAATTGGTTTCTCCACATCAGGAACACGACCAAGGCCATGAGGCCCGAATAAGTTGCCATCGCATAGAAACCGGCTTCCGGGAAACCTACTGCATCAATAGTTCTTCCCGTCACATAGGGCCCCAGCGAATTTCCCACATTTAAGAAGGTGTTGAGCACGCCATAACCAAGGCCAATATGTCTTGCTCCCACGACGTTCAGAACGAGGGTAAACACAGAAACCGGCACGAGTCCAACCGCTATGCTTAATAGAGCTATCAATGGTGCCGGGGCATCTGTTCGGGTGAGCAACAAGAACGAAGCTGCCATCATGATTCCGGCAGTAACAATATAGAAATAGCGGTAATTGAAGCGGTCGATTAGATAGCCGATAAAAGGTGAAAGGACTAACGCGCCAAGCATGATCGAACTTACCAAAAAATGGGAAGCGCCAAGCCCCTTTCCGATTCCGGCAATGAGATCCATGCCAAAGGTCAAGAACGAGAGGCAGGCCGCATTGAAAAGGAGCCAGATACTCGCAAGCAGGACAATGCCTACGCCTATTTCCCTCCGAGGGGAGGTGGCTGCGTCGGGGCTCCCGGATGCTTCAACCGCTTGTGGTGCCGAGGATAGTGGCCTAAAAAGCAGATAGGCGACGATGGCCACACCGTTGCAGGCAAAAAGGGTGTTCCTCCATCCCAGACTCTCCCCGAGAAGCCCGAGGGTATTCATCGACAGGAGCACCCCTACTGGCACAGAGGTATTGAATATTCCCATGACAAAACCGATCTTCCCTTTATCAAATAACCTGGTCAGAATCTGGGGACCCAATATGGCAAGCATCATTGCACCGACGCCGGCTACAAGTCTTCCAGCTATCAGCCACCAGTAATTCTGAGCGAAGGCTGCCGTCGTATTGCCGATGACAACCATCGCCAGGGAAAAGGTGCCTATCACACGGATGTTATGCCTATCCGCCCAAATTCCTCCCGGAATGGCGATTAGCACTCCCGGCAGGGAGAAAACTCCCATAAGAGTGCCAACCTGGCTATAGTCGAGAGGTATTTCCTTCTTTAGCAGATGTACCAACGGAGGGATGGATTGCAGTGAAATCACATACGTCAATGTGAATACATAAGCTACAGCCAAAGCAAACCATTGGCCCCGTGTGAAATGTCTTGTTGCCATAGATTTCTCAGTTCCGGTTTTAATTCATGGCTGCTATCTTTTCGGCCTCGATCAAGCGCCGCTCATCCATCAGAGGGAAAATGTCTCTGCTCGTATACTTGTAGAAGGGGGATTTGATGATCGTTTCCCCTAACTCATCATTGGATTCGACATCTAGAATGTATGCGCCCCCGGCTATGCCTGCAAAATGATAATTCCCCTTCAGTTTCCCTTTCTCTTTTAACGCCGCAAAGTAATCAGCGCAGCGGCCTGAAGCTTCCAAAGCCTCTTTTGGGATTTGACCTATGGCCTTTTCTATTATAAGGAACAGCATTTCCCCTCCCGGTGCTTTCACTTTGTGATCATTTTGGACTTATTACATATGTCGTTTTTCTCGAAATCAAAGCCGAAATAAGCCCCCAGACCTGACGAAATACCGTTCAGTCCTCCCATGATAAAGGAGAGTCGGACCGTCTCCCGTATCTCTTCTTCCGTAGCGCCGACTCTCCGCGCCATATCGGATATCTTGGCACATCCTATCTTGGAACCGTATGCAGCATCCATCAACATGATCATGAGGAGTTTGATCTTGCTGGAGAGTGCCCCGTCTTTGTAGGCGAACTCTCTCATCTCGATGATCTTTTCATAAAATACCGGATCGCTTTCTTTAATAGCAGCCATAAAACTCGGAATCTCGACCATGTTTCCTTCCCTTTCTGTGGATTAGCTACCGGCGCTCAATCAGACGGCAGCCTCTTTTCCGCCGTAAAGGTCAATCGCGTTGACATCGCAGACCTCGTAACAGCAGCAACATTCGATGCACTTGTCTCCTTCTACCACGACCTGCTTCCTGTTGCCGCCATTGGCCTTGAGCTGCATGGCTTTGACCGGGCAACTTTTCAGGCAGCGCAAGCAGAGCTTGCATTTTTCTTCAAGAACTTTCGGGTAAACCCTGGTCGGAGCGTAGACCATCCTGGTAAATCGCTCCAGGTTGCGGATCTGCACTTTCTTGGGGAACAGGTAGTCCTCGATGATCAGCTCATCTTTGGACACGCCGACGAGGTCTATCTGGTCTATGTCCACTGTTCCCCAACAGTTGTCCCCTGCCGCTTTCAGCACTGGGATGTCGTCCCATCTGACTCCGATCATGTAGGCGAGCACTGAATCCAGTGCCACAGGGTCATCCGTTGCGAACACGCAGCCGAAATTCCTGACCAAGCCGGCAGCGCCCGGGCCATCGCCTTCCAATCCGCAGATAGCGTCCATGATGGTCAGCTTTGGCTTGATCAAATGGGCCAGACTGGCGACTATCTTTCCGAAATCCTCCGGCTTTGGTGCTCGGCAATGGATTTCTCCTTTCCACTTGCCAGGAATCATCCCATAAAGATTTTTCACCGCACCGGACATTGTCATATAGGTGTGGGTCTTGAATTTAGGGACGTTGATGACCGCATCGCATTCATATGCCAGGGAGGTGATCAGGTGTTCATCCAGTTTTTCAAGGTAGGGGGTCTTTATCTTCGTTATCTTGCATCTCTCGAAGACCACCTTTTCCGCACCTTCTTCTTCGACAATGCGCTCCATGGACGTTTCTTTCCAGACGTTGTCAATGTCCCATTTCCCGATGAGACCAGCCGGACTGTCTCCGACCAGCGGATGACTCCCATGTTCTTTAACCAGCCTGATCACTGCCCTGACGACTTCCGGGTGGGTGCAGACATGTGCATCCGGCGGATGCGCGGCCATCATGTTCGGCTTGATTAGAACCCTCCCTCCTTTGGGACCGAGGAGGCGAGTCGGGTCACCGAGACCAGCAAACGCTTTTTTTACCGCGCCATAAACCTTTTCGAACTGGTACTCTTCACATCTTTGCAACGAAACAATAGGCAACTGACACCTCTCTGGCCACTCTAGTCTCGGGGAGCAAACGGCACGTATTTATTCAGGAATTCTTCGGCTTGTTCCACAAGCGATTTCGCTACTATGAAAGGATTACCTTTGGCCCATTCAGGCCTGGTTGCGTCCAGTGCCATCTTGGTGACCGTTTTTTTTCCATCCAGCTCTTGTGCCATCGGATCGATATTTATGGCTGGAGCATGAGGAATGAGATGAATGTCCTTTGCCGGGTCAAACCGCGTGGATAAGACCCACTGACGCTGCTCCGGGATCGAGACATCCACATCGGCGTCGGTAACAAGTACCTGTTTTATCGGTAACACCGCCATCGAGAAACGAATCACCCGGCGCAGGTCGTTCTCGTTTCGTTTCCGTATGGAAATTGCGGCCTGGTGACCTCCGCTCCCCGGCACGATATGTATCTGCGCCACATCGACACCGCTTTTCAGCAACGTTTTGGTCAATGTCGCCTCTATCATGAGGTCCTGGATCACCGTGGTCTCCACCGGAGGAATTCCTGCGTAAGTACCAGAGAAAACCGGCTCATCGCGGTGTGTGACGGCCTGAATTTCCATGACCGGGGCAATGCCCTGTTCACTTAGGTAGCCGTTTACCTCACCGAATGGCCCTTCGTCCTCATAAGACTCCGGGTGAACCACCCCTTCAAAAACCACCTCAGCACCTGCCGGAAAGTCCAGCTCCCGGCATATTTCCCCGTAGGCTACCTCCAGGGGTTGGCCTTTTATCCCACCGGCCAGTGCCATTTCGTCATCGTCCACTCCCGGTGTGTCGATGGCCGCCAGCAGATAAAAGGGATCCCCTCCAAAGGTCACCACAACCGGTGCCGGCTCCCCCTTTTCCCAATAGTTCCAGATGGCCCGCCCCAAGCCCCTCTCTTTATTGGTAAAGATGGTGAGATGATTCCTGTCCTTCACCTGTAACCGGTTGACCGACACGTTGGCGGCCCCATTTCCCGGATTGCGCACCCGGACCACCCCCATGGTGAAGTAGGGGCCACCGTCGCAAGGATTCCATACGGTTTGCGGAAAGCGGCGGATATCTACCGCTTCGTGGAATTGTTTCTTCTCCTTGCAAGGGGCCTTTTCTGCCACCTTGGGGGGGCACCATCTATTTCTATCAGTACGTTTGATGTATTCCTGAACCAGTTGACTTTCTTCAGTTCCCAACAGGAGAGCCAGTCGCCGCCGCGTAGCGAAAGCATTGACGAGCAGGGATGCCTCTGAATGCAGCAGATTCAGAAAGTGGAGAGCCGGAAGGTTCCTTTTGAAGCCAGAGCGGGTGATAGGTCCTATCGCGTGCACTTCATCAACTGGAACGTCTATTTCCACAAGATCTTCTTCTCGCTTGAGCAAGCAGATCCAGTCCCGCAGATCGTTAAGCTCCACACCATGAGGCTTACGCATATACGCCCTTACCCGTGTGAGACCGGATTCGCCTTCTGACACGCGTCGGCCAGCCTTACTCCCAGATCGAAAGCCTCTTTCAGGTAAACCTGATTCCGCTTTACCATGGTCTCCACGGCATTGGGAGGCAGATTCATCCTTTCCGCAAGCCCGCTTAATTCCGGCTCTTGCATTGCTACCTGGCCGTGGGATTTCAAACCGCACCCGTTCAAGACGCCAACGACGTTTGGCCTTCCATTGTTGACCTTCTCGAAGAATTCGATCATGCAGTCATGCGCCGGCTTGGCTTCCTTCTCATCAGGGGAGGAGTTGGTGGTCACCAGGGCGAAATACTTGGCATCCTTGAACCGGCTATGGAATACCGGGCCTTGGGGAGTTATCTCTATCTTCATGAAAGGGCGAAGACGATCGATGAGGCATTTAAGAGGCCCGGTCATGAGCCGGCCGTATATTGCGGTGCTGAAGATGATCGCGTCTGCACCCTGGAAGAGATCCTCTATCATTTTCCAATCGTCTTGGCCGCACTTGCCTGTCTTGTCGCAGGCCAGGCATCCAATGCAGGGCTTTACGTTCATTTTATGCGCGTAATACTTCGAACCCTTCATGCCCCGGCTTTTGGCACCCTCTATCACACTCTCAGCCAGGATATCCGAGTTGCCTTTTTCCCGTGGACTTCCGCAAATGCAGAGATATGAATTCATTGTCGCTCCTTCTTATTGTATCTGTGTAAGAAACCGATGGATTTGATCGCCATTTCGACAGCCCTGTGGCTGTCCCGGCTCAATTCGACGTTTATGAGCCCCTCAAAGCTTATTTGAGACAGAGCGTTCATCACCGGTTGAAAATCAATGTCTCCGTCGCCGAAGAACAGATGTTCGTGCACGTCTCCTTTTATGTCCTCTATATGGATGGTCTTGATCCTGTCTCTATAGGTGAGTATGGCTTCCTCGATACTTCGCGTTTCCGAGCATCGGACGTGGCCGATATCAAGGGCGAGATGCAGGCGATCTTTCAACAACGGCTCTTCGCACAGCCTGTCGTATTCCGTCAGGTCGTCGATGTACATACCCGGCTCCGGCTCCAAAGCGATATTCATCCCCTGCTTGTCCGCATATTCAGCCACATCTGCCAGCCCCTGTACCAGGATGGGCCACGCCAACTCCGCGTCCACCTGGGGGCTGAGCCTGCCGGAACAGATGGTGATCGCCTCCGCCTGAAGGGTCTTTCCGAGATCGATTGCTTTTTTGGTGAAGGTGATTCTTTCTTCACGCCCCTCGTTGCTGACGAAACCCGGCTCATGCTTGCGCCAGCGGTCGAGGAAGTAGCGCGCCCCGGTTTCTACGACGACCTTCAGGCCGCGTTGCTCCAATATTCTCGATAGAGAGGCGATCTCCTCATCGGTGGTCTTCAGGATGTTGCAGTGATTATGGTCGACCGTAATGGCAATGCCGTCGTAGCCCAGTTCGGCAAGTATCTCGATGGCGTCCTCGATGCTGTGGTGTGCAAAGCCATTGGTGTTGTAACCGAACCTGAGTCTCTTCAAGCCAATACTCCTTCACTTTCCTGTAGCTTATTCAAAAACATTTTCCTGAGCTGGGGAATATCGATCTTGTTCAACTTTGCTTTCGGCAATGTTTCACAGTAGACGATATGTTTCGGGGTCTTGTAGTCCGGCAGGCGCGACTTGCAGAATTTTCTCACTTCGCTGGGAGGAAATTCGCCTCTTGTCACCAGAAACGCGGCTAACGCCCCACCGGAGACCTCATCGTTCACGCCTATGACTACCGATTCTTCAATACGAGGGTGGTCCGAGAGAATTGCGTTGATTTCTTCCGGAGCCACCTTCTTCCCCGCGACGTTAACGATATTGCCGTAACGTCCATAAATAAACAGTCTGTTGTCCTGGTCGAGCGAGCCAATGTCACCGGTGAAGAACCAGGTCGGATGCCTGTGCAACCCCATCACATTGCCATCCGGATCCAGATAGCCAAGGCTTATGGCAGGGGTCTTTACCAGGATGCGCCCCTCCTCTATCTTGACCTCCACGTTGTCCAGTACCGTCCCCACGCACTGAGGGGGGAGCTCTTCTCCCTCTCTTTCCACAGCCAGAAGGGAGGTTTCGCTGGTGGCGTACATCTCGCGCACCCATATGCCGTATTTCGCCAGCAGGAGCTCTTTTTCGCTTCGGGTCAGCCGGGATGAACCGGAATACCATCTGGTTCCCTGGTCGATGACCACATTCCTCACCACCGGCATTCTGCTAACGACCTGGTACATAAAAGCCGGTGCCTTGACCAACGAAGGTTTATGTTTGGTGACCAGCCCCAGAAAGGTCTTCGGCAGGAACTTTTTGATAAGCAGATTCTTGGCTCCTGTATCCAGGGCTGCCATTACCGGCATAATGCCTGCCGAGTGATATATCGGCGCAGCGGTGAAGACACAGTCGCTCCCTGTGGTCCCGTATGCGGCATTGGAAAGTCTCGCCGCCTGCAAGATACTCTCTATGGAGTGGACAATCCCTTTCGGTTTCCCGGTCGTACCGGAAGTCAAAAGGAAAAGTGCAGGCGAACCGTAGTCTATTTCGATGTCATAGTCTTGCGTCGGCGTCTTGCAGTCGGCTTTTTCCAGCGAGTCTTCCACTGCTATGTACGTAATGTCGAAGGTCTGCGACAGGTTTCCCTTTTCTCTTTGCAGCGTGGCGGGATCCAGGGGGAGTACCCCCATACCTAAACGTACAGCTCCGAAGAGTGTGGCTAGAAACTCGAAGGGATCCGCAATAGCAACTCCAATGATGGCGCCTTTTTGCAGCTTTTCACGTTGCCATTTCCCACTCCACGCCATGGACCGCTCGATGAGTTGGCGGTAGCTATACTCCCGGTCCTCGTAAACGAGGGCAGGGCTGTCTGCTGCCTCAAACTGCAACGAAGCTTGCAGTATATGCTTCAGGGCACTTGTCATAGTTGATTCTCTTGAAGTAATTGAGACTGTGCAAAGCGGCTTCTGCCGGCTTCACATCATAGGTATAAAGCTCCACAGAGCAGTATCCCTCGTAGGAATTGCCAGAGAGTAGCTTCACGATCTTCCCAAAGTCAATATCTCCGTCCCCCGGCAACAAGTGGTTGTGAACCCGGTCTTTGATATCTTCGAAGTGCATGTGCTTGACCGATGCTCCCAACGAATTTATCGCCTCGCAGATATCCTCATTGGTGCACTGCGCGTGTCCGATATCCAAGGTAGCCCAGAGGGAGCCTTGGTATAATGGGAGCAGTTTAGCCAGATGTTCCACCCGCTCGACCAACATGCCCATCTCATTTTCTATGAGCAGATTGACGGTGCCGTCGCTTTTGGCCAGGATGGTATCAATCGATTCCCTAAGGCGGCGGTATCCCTCTTCTTCGCTGCATTGCTCCGGAAGAATCCCCGAGGTGATGGTCACGTTCTTGGCGCCGATGGCGGTGGCCGCTGCGATTGTGCTCAGTATGAGGTCGATCCTTTTCTGTCGGTCGTTTTTGCTGTCGCTAATCAGCGAAGGCTCGAAATCGATGTCGCTCATCAGGTCCTTCGCCCCGGTGTGGAGATTGACGACGCTAATGCCGGTGGCTTTCAACTTGTCCGTCAAACTATGCAGGTACTTGTCGGAATGATAGAGCGGGTCCAGATGATTGCGGTGGCAGGAGATCTCGATCGCCTGATAGCCTACCTCATGCAGGTCATCCAGAGTTAGTTCCATATCGAACCGCCTGAATCCATTCGAGTTGTAGCAGAGCTTGAACACTACGCGGCACCTCCGGTTTGAGTCGTGATAAAGCTATGGATGGTATTGACACTCTCCAGGACCTTGTAGATCTGGTCATCGGATATGGTGACGTCGTACTTTTCTTCCAGCGATGACGCCAATTCCAAGGCGTTGATCGAATCAAGGCCTATCTCCTCGTTCAAAGACACGGCGTCTGGGATTTCTGCCGGAGTTATGGAAAGTTTCAGCGAACTGACTATCAACTCTTTGATCTCTTCTCTACTCATACAAAGACCTCCTTGGTTGTTAATAACACAGAGGAATAATTCCCCATCGGGCTGAAATTGTTGATGATTGCCGACTTCATGCGATGCTCGGAAATGACAGTTGGCGGCGCTTCTGCATCCACCTTTTGGCCTGGCCATTCAAGAAGAGGTGCTCCTCTGTTCTTGAAACCACATAGTGCCGATACCAGTTGGAATAAGCCAGCCGCGCCAAACGTTTCCCCCAAAGCACGTTTAAGAGCCGTCACTGGCAAGCTCTTTTGACCCAGTAACCTTCGCAGGGCGTTTCTCTCCAATCCATCCATGACCCTGTCGCCATTGGCATTGGCAGAGATGTATCCCAGCAATACGTCGTCCACAACTGGCACTCTGTCCAGGCAGTCCATTATTGTCTCAGCCATCATTCTTACACGTTTAATTGAAGAGCTTGATGATGATCGTATCGATATCTCTTCTATGAAGCCGAGGATATCAGCCCCCCTGTTCAGGGCAGAATCCGCATCCTCCAGAAGGACTGCAGCGGCCCCTTCACCAAGGCAAAGCCCTTGTTTTTGCGGAAGATTACTGCTACTACTCTGGCCACTGCCGTCGACGGCGATTTCTTCCAAAAGGCCCATCCCCCACAAGGATTCGATGACAAAGGGCGATAATTCCTCTGCTCCAACGACGAGCATGGCGCGCGCCTTTCCGGTCACGATCGCGAGGCTCGCCTGAAACAAGGCATCTACCGAGGAGGACGCAAAGCTTGAGACAATGGTGTTGTAACCCTTCAAGCCTAATTCCAGGCAGATGGTCCCGACCGATTCGTTGGGAACGCACCTGCTGGCTTTTAACGGTGAGACGCGCCCAGTTGGACGGGACAAGGCGCTGCAAACGCTTTCTCTGAACACGGTCCCGGAGAGTGCCGTTCCTACCAGCGCACCGACGTCCTTTAATCCATGGCAAGCCATCCCGCTCATGTCCAAGGCTTCTTTGCCAGCCAAGGCCGCCATCTTACTCAGCTTGGTCGCGTAACGACTGGTGTTCGGGTCCAGCCCTTCGGAAAACTCCTGCTCGTCTGCTAGAGATACCCGGACCCGGACGTTACTTCCTTGAGCGGGAGCCATGAGTGCGAAATGACCCTGGCCCTGTTCCACGTTCCTGGAAAAAACGTCGATCCCTTTCCCAAAAACGGAGACCGAACCCATCCCAGTTATGGCGATCTTTTTATTCAATTCTGAAAAACGCACTCGTCTACTCCGATGTCTTGGTTATGAGGACCGAACTACATTGTCCTCCGAAGGCATAAGCGTTTGAGAGGCAGACCGATACTTCAGTTTTCCTGGCCTTGTTCGAGACATAGTCGAGATCGCAGGACTCATCCCTTACCTCAAGATGTATGGTCGGAGGCACCACACCAGCCTCTATGCTCAGCACGCAGGTCGCCGCGGAGATGGCTGCGGCTGCGCCATTGGTGTGCCCAATGCAGGATTTAATGGAACTGACCGGGATCTGGTAAGCCTGATTGCCGAACAGTCGCTTAATGGCAGCTGTTTCTGCCACATCGTTAAGCTTTGTCCCCGTCCCGTGTGCGCAGATGTAATCGACATCATGGATGTGTTTTCCTCCCGACTCCAGAGCAATTCTCATCGCTTCCGCGGCAGAATGTCCTGACGGATCGGGAGCCGTAATGTCATAGGCATCATTGGTCAAGCCGTAGCCAGTCAAAAACGCCTTTGCTCTCTTCTTTCGCTGTTTCAGGTGTACTTGTGCTTCCAGCACCAAGGCTGCGGCCCCCTCTGAAAGGGCCAATCCGCTTCTATTGTTGTCGAAGGGCCTGCACCCTTTCTTCTCCAATGCGCGGTAGGAATCGAAGCAGGCATACTCAAAAGGGGTTAGGATGTCTACTCCAACCACGATGGCCATGTCGCACAACCCGCAGGCGATCAGGTCATAGGCGTAGCCGATTGCGGCATTGCTGGCGGTGCACGCCGATATGTTGGTCAAAGCTCCATTGCTGATGCTGTATTTCCGCACCAGCGAGTCGGTCAGGGCATGGTGCGGATAAGCCAGCAATCGGCCGTAGTCGGCTTTGGTGAGCTCGGCCCTCCCCTGATGTTCCTTAACCGCGAGCAGATGCGATACTCCACCGACGGCAGAGGCTACCACCAGTACGCAGTTCTGCTTTCTCAGTTGCTCGACGGAAAGTCCGGCTTCCAGCAGCGCTTCATCCATGACCTGGGTTGCCAGGGCGAGGGGCAGCTCCTCCTTGCAGGGGGTCTCTCGTCCCGGAACCCAGCTGACCTCCCCGCCGCAATGGGTGGAAAAGCGCGACGTGTCAAAGGACGCGATTGGGCTGATACCATCGGTTCCATTGACGAGATTGGCGAAAAACTCCTCCTTACCCGTTCCGATGGGCGAGGAAACCCCTACTCCTGAGATAGCTACTTTCTTAAGGAGTTTCATGACTTGCCTCATGGATCATCTCTGCTAGCCCCTGATACTTCTGAAAAACCAAGTCATGGAAATAATCCCGGTCGCTCCAGGGAAACTGATCCAGCGTTCCCCTGGCAACGGAGAGTATCGCCGACTGTATGATCTCTTTGGAGAGACCGGACTCCTTGAGCCGGTGACAGATCTTCCCGGCAGCCAGCATGATCTCTTCAGCCGCCACCAGGTTGACATTCCGGTACAGGCTCTCGTCGCGGGTTAGGGTCACTTTCCCGATTTTGCCGAAGATGCTTGCCAGGTATCTGGCGTCCGCATCGCTTTGGGCATTCACAATGAAATGCCCGATGTCTTCTTTGAGTAAATTGTCTGCTTCTCCGATCACCTTCATGCTAGCTGGCCGGGCGTACAGAAAATGGGTTGACTGCAGGTCTTCCAGCATCACCGCGGTGGAGAGGTTCACGAGCAGGATGGGCTTGACGAGCAAGCCATCGAGCATTTTCATGCAGGGAAGGACTTCGCCTTTGGGCAAGGCGATCAGTACCGCTTTCGCTTCTGCCATATCCTGTGGGGCAGAGTACACTGCCACGTTAGGCGTTTGTTCCAGCTTTGCAGTCTTGCTGCGGTCGGCGTCATGGACGACTATGCGGTAATAGGGGGACAGCTTATGCACCAAAAGATTCCCCAGCTTTCCTGCGCCCCAAATGGCTATAGTCTCGTCGGTAAATTCCATTTCTCTCATATCCCCAGGTCTGCTCTGCAAGAGAGCGGTGCAGCGGTGTCGAGGCACCGCCCCTTGCAGCTAATGCTAATTTTGGTTGTTTTGATCGTTTCCGAACAGCACTGCCTCGTAACCTTCCAGATCGAGAAAGCCATGACCGCTAAAGCAGGCCACGATCACCCTTTCCTTACCTTCCTCTTTGGCCTCGTATGCCTCATGAAAGACCCCTTTGATGGCGTGGCAGGTTTCCGGGGCCGGAAGAATCCCCTCGACCTTGGTGAAAATCCTCCCACAAGCAAATACATCGGACTGTTCATAGGCAACCGCTTCCAGGTATCCCAGGTGCCTTAGCAGACTGACCAAGGGCGAGCCCCCATGCTGACGCAATCCCCCAACGTGCATCCTGGGAGGTACAAAGTCGGTCCCCAGTGTGTAGGCCTTGTTGAGAGGAGTGAGCTTGCCCGGATCTCCATGCTCATAGCGGTAAGTACCCTGGGTCAGACGGGGTGCCGCCGTCGATTCCACGGCCAGGAAGCGCAGTTTGTTCTGCAGTCGATCCTTAAGGAAGGGCATCATAAAGCCTCCCAGGTTGCTACCGCCGCCTACGCAGGCAATCAGTACGTCAGGCTTTTCGCCAGCCAGTTTCAGCTGTACCTCGGTTTCCAGGCCAATCACCGTATTGTGCAGCAGAGTGTGCATGGCGTTGCTGCCATTCAGATAACAGATGCCTTCATTCTCCATGGCGAATTCCAAGGCATCGCTGATCCCGGAATTCACCGAGCCCGGGTGGTCCGGCATCTTTTCCAACAGCGCCCGGCCTGACTTGGTATGACGGCTCGGTGATGGCAGGAATTCTGCGCCGAAGATCTGCGAGTGGATTCTCCGGTAAGGCTTCTGGTTGAATGACACTTCCGGCATAAATACCGTGCAGGAAAGGCCGTATTGAGCGCAGGCCAGCGCCACGGAAGTGCCCCACTGACCGGCTCCGGTCTGAGTGACCACCCCCTTGTATCCCTCTTTTTTCACATAGTAGGCTTGTGCCAGACTGGTGTTCGGCTTAAAACTCCCCGTGCAGAGAAGATCTTCCCGTTTGAAGTATATTCGCGCGGGAGTGTCCAGGTATCTTTCCAGGTTGCGGGCGCGGTAAAGGGGTGTCGGCCTACCGATTACCAGGTATTTCTCCAAGATCTCTTCAGGGATGTCGAGCCAGCGCTCTTCCATGACATCCTGTTCCTGGAGGGTTTTGGGAGTGATTTCCCTGATCTTCTGAATCCTCGAATCTGTTCCCTCAGGGTCTCTGGGAGGCGGCAGCTCTTCCGGCAAATCTTTCCGGCTGTTATACCACCTCCTCGGGACATCCTTTGCGTCTAAGCGTATGTGAGGACTATACATATGCCGACCCCTGCTGGAGGTACTGTTGCGATACATGATCAGTAAGCGTGCCCCACTGGACGAAGAAATCGTGGTTGGTAAAGTTGTAGGGCGACTTGAAATAGCATGCCAACTGAGTGAGAACCCCTTTCTCCCCCTTCTGATAGAAGAAGTCGGTCAGGCGGATCAGGTCAAGGATCAACGGGGCTGCAAGAATGGAATCCTTGCCCACCCAGTTGATCTTCATCGACATTTCCTCGCCGAGCCAGCCGCAGAAATCGATGTTATCCCAAGCCTCCTTGGCATCGCCTCTGGGCTTGTAGTAGTTGATCTTCACCTGGTGGTCGAAGTTGTCATAGCCCATGATCTCAGACAAGACGCCAGTCTTGGTCTCGATTTTGGTTTTCAGGTTTTCCGGGGAGTTGAGGACTTCGCCGTCCTTGTTGCCAAGGATGTTCACACTGTACCAGCCGGTCAACTTGAGTGACCGGGCCTTCAGCATCGGTGCAATGACCGTTTTGTAGAGGGTCTGCCCGGTCTTCCCATCCTTGCCGGCGACCACCACCCCTTTTTGATTCATGAGGTCCATGAGGGCGGGGATATCGACCGTGACAGACGGGGTGAAATTGACATACGGGGATTTGGTCATGATGGCTGCATAGGCGTAGAGCATCCCAAAGGTGATCCGGCTACTGTCTTGATCAAGCCCACTTTCGAAGTTCTCGATGCTCTGATACTCCGGAACTCCCTGCACCTGGATAAATTTATCGGTGGAAGAGAGGTTGACCACGATGACATGGTCGAGGCCATGACGGCTCTTGAACTTCTCGATATCGTTGATCAACGCGGTGGTAATTGCCCTTCGGCTCGGCGCCTCGATGGCGTTCTCCCTGAAGCTGTCGATGATGCCGCCGTCGTTTGTTGCCGCCCCGGCCAAGACGACCACCTCTTGAAGCTTATTTTTTGTCGCCTCCAGGATTTTCTCTTTCACCACCTTGTGTTCCAATGCAGCGGTATAGAGGTCCTTTTTCACGATATCCCAGCCACCAAAGACGATGTCCTCAATTGGAACCAGGTTCAAGGCTTTGAGGGTCTGGTCGTTATCTGTGGTCAGATAACTTTCTTCCATAAGTCCCAGCTTCTTGGCAAAGGCTCCGGCGATGACCGTTGTTGAGATACTACCCAGTGCCCCAACGAATAATGCTCCGATTTTCTTTTTCATTTTCTGCTCCTTTAGTGTTTGATTAGTTTTATTTAACTTTCAAGATGGTCTTACACCCGCGGGTTACCACTGATTCGTCCTGACTATAAATCTGTGGGAATTCTCCAAGTTCGATCACGTTGGTGATCAATCTCACTATTTCGCTACCTTTGCTGTCCAGAAGTTCGATCGCTTCCCTGAATTTCCCCGTTCCTCCGATGTTTCCGAAAATGTTAACCATTTTGCTGACGAACAGGTCGGTGGAGAAGGAGACTTTCGGTTGCGAGAAGAAAAGGACGCTTCCACCCGGCTTTACCGTGTGGTTTATGACTTCTCCGACGTCAGAGAAGCCGCTGGTCTCCACGACCAGGTCAAATGAGCCTCTGCCGACGTGTGCCGGCATCAGTTTCATATCCATGGCAACGACCTGGTCCGCACCCAGTTCTCTGGCAATCTGCAGTCTTGTCTCATTGATATCCACGATCATCACCTTGGCATTGGGTTTACTCTTGATGATCATTGTGGCGAGGATGCCCAAGGTACCTGCTCCGAGAATGAGCACATCATGCGGATCCATATGAGCCGTGGCTTTATCGATCCCTTTCATCACAACCGCCGCAGGTTCAATGAGACAGGCGCTTTCGTCTGATATCTCACAGTCTTTCAGGGAATGCAGGGAGGACTGATTGACAATGACATAGTCAGCAGCAAACCCGTTTGCTGAGATGCCGTGCTTCTTGACAGAGGTGCAGAGGTCCTCGTTGATCTCTCTGCAGAACTGACACTGGCCGCAGTATATTGAGCATTCTCCGGTGACCCGCTCGCCCACGGAGAACTTCTGCACCCCTGCGCCTTTAGCGATAATTTCTCCCACCCATTCGTGGCCCGGCACCAGAGGATATACATGAGGTCCTTCATACCGGCCGGAGAACAGTTTCACATCACTGCCGCAGATACCAACATACCTGACACTTACCAGAACCTCGTGCTCTCTCAGAGTACGCAACTTCACAGGAGAGATAGTCAAGAGACCGGGGCTTTCGATCTTCAATGCTCTGCCACCCGAAGTTAACATTGGTGACCTTCCTTGAACAAAATTGCCTCGTATCCGGCCAAATCAAAGAAACCATTGCCGCTCAGACAGAAAACAATGACCCTATCTTCTCCCTCTTCCTTCGCCTCCAGCGCCGAGTCTATGGCCGCCTTGATTGCGTGACAGGATTCGGGTGCCGGCAGTATCCCTTCGCACAAGCTGAACAGCCTCCCGGCCTGAAACGCCTCCTCCTGGGAAAGTGCTGTTGCATCAAGTAGCCCTTCTTTACGCAGCAGTCCCACCAATGGTGACCCGTTGTGCTGCCGCAAGCCTCCTACGTGTATCCTGGGAGGTACGAAGCCTTGGCCAAGTGTGTAGGACTTTGTCAAGGGGGTGAGCCCCGAGGCGTCCCCGGCCCCGTATTCGTAGACACCTTTGGTGAGACGTGGCACCGAGTCCGACTCCGCTGCCAGGAACTGAAGGCTGTCCGGGTCCTTAAATTTTTCCGGCAGGAAGGGGAGCATCAAACCACCGCAGTTGCTACCGCCACCGACGCAGGAAATTAGCGTGTCAGGTTTCAATCCGGCCATTGCCAGCTGCTTCTTGGTTTCCAGGCCGATAATGGTTTGGTGCATCAGGACATGGGGGAGGTTACTCCCGGATACGTAGGCGTATTTCCCCTGATGCGCGAGCGCTGTTTCTATTGCCTCGCTGATTCCGGTGCCGATGGATCCGGGATGCTGAGGGTCGCTAAGCAGAAATGACTTTCCCGACTGAGTGAGGTTGCTTGGAGAAGGGTGGACCTCACCACCGCACAGTTTCATAAAATAGCGACGATACGGTTTCTGTTCGTAAGAAACCCTTGCCATGAATATCTTTGCACCGAGACCATACGACTGCGCCGCTATGCAGACAGCAGTCCCCCACTGGCCGGCTCCCGTTTCCGATATAAGGGCTTCAAAACCATCCTGCTTCGCGTAGTAGGCCTGGGCGATAGCCGAGTTCAATTTGAAGCTACCGGTCGGCAGCACGTCTTCCCGCTTGAAAAAGATCTTGGCCGGAGTACCCAGATGCCGCTCAAGGGAAACGGCGCGCTGCAGCGGGGTAGGCCTGCCGATCCTCAGATAAGCTTCCAGGACTTCACCGGGGATCGTTTCCCAACGCTTAGCTGAGTTGTCCTGCTCGTTCAACGCAACCGGACGAATGCGCCGGTTATTTTCGATAGTAGGAGTACCGTCAGCGGGATCCTTCGGTTCAGGTAGAATGGCAGGGAGGTCTGGCAGTGCGTTGTACCATTTGGTAGGCAGCTCTTCTATTGGGAGATCTATCCTTATTTCTTGCATGTACATCCTCCATTGCAGCTTCGTTTAATCCATCTCAGGTTTTGCTCTATTGTGCCCGGCCCACACCCTGTTGCTGATTTCAATCTTTTTCCTGACAGTCAGCCACGCTTTGGTGCTCAGGAATGAATCTTCAAAACGGTTCACCATCTCTTTGAACATCGCATAGGGGATGGTAAAGGAGAGCTCGTCGGTCTGGAAATATCTTCTGGGCCACGGGTCCCATCCCCCCAGAACGGCCTTATTCCGTCCCTTGGCTAAATAATGCAGTGGCCAGGTGACGAGGCTCCCGCAGGCGGCGCCCCAGGGAGAAACTACTACTTCGGGATCATCGGTCACAAAAGCCGCTAAGAGGTTAAGCCCGCAAAGTGCTTCCGGCCGCGCAAAAAACGCCACTAACTCCGGTTGTTCGTGTTTTTCGAAGAGTGTGAGGGGCTTGACCACACAGTATCTTCCATGGGCCTCTTTCGGGTCGATATGCTCAAATATTTGTCTAACTACATCAGGGGAATTGTACAGAAGCTCCCCCTCGCATTGGCCGGACAGCCCCGTTGAGAGATAACAAATGACTCTTTCCGCTTGAGGTTTGTTGTAGCCCAACCAGAAAGCGGCCCCCGGGCAGCCGTAATGTTCTGCAGAAGCCCAAACAACTATCTTTCTTTTCCTGGCCTTCCAGACATTACACATGATGCAGGAAAATCCGTCATAGATAGCTTGCCAGTCGATTTCATCCCGCTCCTCCCTTTCACGGGTAGGGAGCTTCCCAACTTTTGGAGAAAGGCCTTCCCTTGGCTCGCTTTCCGTGTAAAAGATTCCAAGTGGTTCCTCTTCCAAACCAAGGGCTTCAAGGAGTCCAGTTGTCCTCTCAATTATTTTCGAGTCCATTTCCCACTCTCAAAAAGGCTCAAACTTCAGTACCCGGCTCATTATTTTTTTGCAATGCGTCCATAAGACGCTCTTGAGCATTAATGATCAGCATTACGTCTTCCTGTGTAATACTGTTTACCCACTCTTGATTCCAAGAGTAAAATTTGGCCATACATTTTGCCCAAATATTTTCACCTAATTCGGTAGTCTTTACTATTGTTACTCTCGTATCAGTTGCTGAGCGCGTGACTGTCACATAACCAAGTGACTGCAGTTTGCTAATAATCTTTGATATATTTGATTTTTCATATAGCAGGCTTCCGACTAAGTTTTTTTGGCATGTCTCCCCAGCTCGTTGAATTTCATTCAGAACCACAAATTGTTGCTGATTAATTGAGAACTCTGAAACTATTTTATCGCCTAATCTATGAAGACATGCCCCTATTATGAGGAAGTTCTTAACCAACACCGAAGAATATTTATTCATAGCCACCATTTACATACAGATTTCGTGTCACGAGATACTGCCCCCCCTTTTTCTCACTGAATGTGGATAATAAAACTATCCCTTAACTACTAATTGACAAGTGTCAGGACATCGGTTACCCGGATGTGTCAAGACATCGGTTACCCTTAACGCCCTTTTTTGTGTCAAGACATCGGTTACCTTCATTAGAAATATCAGCTACAATGTTCTCTGTGATTTCAACTTGAGGGGAGAACATCCGCATGGAAGAAGAACTCAGGAAACAAGCAGTCCAGCGCCATCTTGCAGGCGAATCACCCAAGGCAGTCTATACAAGCCTTGATCGCTCCAAGAAGTGGTTTTTTAAGTGGTTGAACCGGTATCAATCTGGCGCGACTGACTGGTACAAGGAACACTCAAGAGCGCCACTTAAAAGACCGTCTGAACTCAGCATCGTAGATAAGGAGATTATTGTCTCCACCAGAAACCGCCTGGACTCGTCACCATTTGCACAGATTGGCGTTTCCGCTATCAAGTGGGAGCTGCATAAGCTGGGGTTACCGTTTCGCTCTGACAGCACCATTAACCGGACCCTGAAGCGGGAAGGACTCGTTAAAAAAAACGAGATATTCCCCCAAAGGGGTCGAGTACCCGTACTTTACCGAAGCCCTGTGCTGCAACAACATCCATCAGATGGATCTTGTTGGCCCCCGCTACATCAAGAGTGACGGCAGATTTTACTCGATGAATGTGATTGATCTGTACAGCCATCGGGTCTTCATCGAATCAAATCGCACCAAGGAGGATGACAACATTGCACAGGGTTTGCTGCGCTGCTGGAAGTCAATGGGGCTTCCCGACTTCCTGCAAATGGACAATGAACTCAGTTTCCGTGGCAGTAACCGCTATCCGAGGTCACTTGGTCTGGTGCTGCGACTATGTCTCTACTTCGGCGTTCATCCTGTTTTTATCCCTGTTGCGGAACCGTGGCGCGATGGCGTAATAGAGAGCTTCAACGATACCTATGACAAAAAGTTTTTTCGCCGCCAGTGGTTCACAAGCTATTCCATGCTCAAGCGGCAAAGCAAGAATTTCCAGCAGTTTCACAACAAGAATCACCGTTACAGCTATCTCAAGGGGAAAACGCCACTGGAGGTTATTGAAGCTGACAAATTCAAGCCCTTGACGCTGGGGCCAAATACCAGGATGCCAAAACTTGATTTTCTCCCGGACGGCACCATTTCGCTCATTAGATTTATCAGGAGCGATAGAACACTTAACATCTTTGGCGAAAAATTTGAGGTTTCAAAAGACCTCGTCTATTCATATGTGCGAGCCATGATCGTAACGGAAATTCACACGCTGCAAGTGTACCTGGGTGAAGACTTTGTTCAAAGCTTTGAGTACAGAATGCCTACAGAGTTCAGCTCATGAAATAGTATGCATAATCAGGGGGTCGGGTAACCGATGTCCTGACACTTTTTAGAGTTAGGCTTGGGTAACCGATGTCCTGACATTTGACAACTAATCGAGTTTTCCCCAAACCACCTGCTATGCAGGTCTATGATTTGCGAGTAAATCAATGTCGAATGGAGTTTTACAATAAAATAGTTTCCATGTCAACCATTTTATTATGCCTCTTCTAATTTGTATTTCCTTAATCCGCGAGAACCATGGAAGAAAAGGTAGCTGGCAGGCTCAAAATCTTTCAAAGCCCATTGCCCTTAAAGCGGGAAACCGCTATAATTGCGGCGTTCATTAAAACGCCCGCACCAATAGGACCAAAGCACTCCCAAGTCCCAGAAAAAGGTATTCTGCATGAGTGATAAAACCCGCTGGCTGCTGCTTCTCTGCCTGACCCAGTTATTCATTATGCTGGTGTTCATCAATTACTCTGCCATCCTCCCCCTCCTGAAACAGGAATGGGGGATGAACAACACCATGGCCGGTTCGATTTTTTCCATCTACCAATTGGGCTACATAGCCTCGGGCGTCATACTCAGCGCCCTGACCGACCGGATCAATACCAAGCACATCTTCATTATCTCGGCTCTCTGGTCAGGCATCGCCAACCTCCTCTTCGCCTTCTATGCCCATGATTATCTCTCCGCTATGCTGCTGCGGGCCCTGACCGGAATCGGCATGGGAGGAACCTACATGCCGGGGCTGAAATTGGTGGCGGAGAAATTCGCTCCCAGTGAGCGTGGCAAGGCTGTGGGCATTTATGTCGGTTCGCTCGTGCTCGGGGCCTCCCTTTCCCTGGCAGTGACCGGCACAATAACATCCCTGGCCGGCTGGAGATGGGCCTTCATCGCCTGTTCCATAGGCGTATTTGTCGGCGCAGCACTTTCTCTTCTGGTATTCAAGGATTACCAGCCGATAGTGCATGCCAGGATTGAGCGCGGCTTTGAGGTGGAAATCATCAGAAACAAGCCCGCATTCCTGATGATCCTCGGCTACGGCTCTCACATGTGGGAGATGTATGGCATGCGCAGCTGGCTCGCACCATTTTTCACCGCCTCCCTCATCAGCCACGGCATTGCCGGGGGAATTGCCACCGGTTGGGCAGCCACTGCCGCTGCATTGATCATCGGTGTCGGCACTTTCTCCACCGCCATCACCGGCACCATTTCCGACAAACTGGGTCGGACGAAAACCATTACCCTGGTCATGTGTGGCAGCGCCACACTATCGTTTTTGTTCGGCTGGCTTGTCAATGTGAGCCCTTATCTGGCTTTTGCCGTGGGCATCCTCTATGGCTATCTGATCGTCGCAGAATCACCGGTTTTTTCCACGGGTCTCACGGAACTTGTTGCACCGGGCTACATGGGTGCAGCCATGGGATTGCAGTCGCTGGTCGGCTATTCCCTCGGCATGGTGTCCCCCACCGTTTTCGGCTGGGCCCTTGATATGTGCCGGGGCTGGCAGCCGCTGCCGGGCGTCAGTGCTGACTGGGGAATCGCCTTTGCCACCGGCGGCCTCGGCGCCCTCACCGGGCCGGTTTTCATGTATCTCTTGCGTCGCTGTCCGGAGAGCAGGCGCATGGCAGGTGGTAAGCAGTAACGCTCAAAGTCAGCTCATCTTTCCCCGCCCCCACCCAAAGATTTAATAACACATCGCCGGCCGGCAGCAGCTCCCCGCTTTTTGAAAGTGCCTATCACATTCCGCGATTCCGTTGAAGAAATAACAACTTGCGCGGAACGCAAAAACGTCAATATATTGTCGATTAAATGAAAAACGGCAAAAAGTGGATAACTTTCAGCCTCTTAGGGCTAAAAGCACACTGGGTGGGCATATAATCCACAGAAACTGTGGATAACTCTGTGGGGAACTCATCCGTTTCAGGAAAAGTCCAATAGAAGTCTATGGGTATTTAACGTTTTGCACAAATAATAAGCAGAACAATGTTAACGCTTACTAACTACATAACCGTAACAAAAGTGCATCAAAAAGGCCGCACCTGTTGTCAGATGCGGCCGGTCGTATCAAACGGATAAGCAGCCATCGTCAGCCGACTGACGGCCACCATGTCACATCACTACTTCTCGCGATAAATTATTTTGTAGGTAAACGACTTCGGATCAAGCCAGTCTACGGTTTTGCCCCCCACCTCGGCATAAGGATAGCCGAAGGTGTTGAGCGGCGCCCCGGCCTGGAGCGGATTGAGAATCAGATCGCGGCCGACCGCAAGCCTGACGCGGTACGGATCGATGCCGCCCCAAAAATAATCGTGATATTCCCTGGTCTTGGCGTCTTCGGGTTTCAGCTTTTCCACGAGCATTGCCTTGCGCACATCCGCCGGATCGGCCGGCACCCATCCGTAACCGGGAAGAAAGAACTCCGCCCAGCAGTGCTGCCAACCGGTGATGTCTTCCTCAGCCTTCTTGCCGAGGCGAATGCCGAAAATTTCCCGGGCCGGCACACCGGCTGCCCGTGCCAGAGCAATGAAGACCGAAGAAATATCCGTACATTTGCCGCCCGGCTTTTTCAAAAGAGCGCAGACATCCCCTTTGCCGCAACCGCGGGTGTCCGGATCGCGGTAAGTATTCTCGCAGGTCCAGTCATAGATTGCCTTTGCCTTTTCCAGCACGCTCTTTTTCCCGTTGGTTATCTTGTCCGCAAGCTGCTTTATTTCACCGTCGACGGGACCGAGGCTGGTGGCCGCCAGGTATCGGCTGTAATCAAGCGGGCTCCAGGCAGCCTCTGTGGCGGGAAAATCACGACGTATCATCTCCTGCCTTTCAACGGCAAAGGAAAATGACAGTTTACGGCTCCGGGCATCTTTGTCCCACTGTGCGTAAAGCATGGGAGTGCCGTAGGTACGATCGGTATAAACCGCAGACGTGGCATAATCGCCAATAACCTTCACGTCGGTGACGACCTGATCGACATCGGAAACCGGATAAGGAAGCCAGAGTTTCGTTTCCTTACCCGCGTCCCGGGCCGAAAGATCGACCTCGATAGTCACTACCCCTCCCCTGCTCTTGGCCCACGCCGCAGGAGCGGCAGCCACAAACATCACAACAACCAGCAACAACAGTAATCTCTTCATCATGCATCCCTTTCCTGAATCAGTGTTATTTCTCCACCGGCAGTTTCGCTTCCTTCCACTCCGTGAAAATAGTTTGATAAATGGTTGGATATGCCAGTTTCATCAGCTTCCGATACGCCATATAGCTCCGTCCCCCCGTATTGCAGTACACTATGATCTTTTTCTCTTTGGGCAATACCCCCGATTTTACGGCAAAGGTCTCGGCCGGGATGTTGATGGCGGTGGGAATGTGTCCTTCCTCAAACTCGAACTCATCACGCACATCAACGAGCACGTAATCCTGCTTTTTTTCTTTTATGAACTTTTCGATATCGGCTGGAGACAATTTCGACGTCTCGATTTTTTTCGCATAATCGGGCCCGGCAACAATCGGCATCCCCTTCTCTTCCCAGACAGGAAATCCTTCGCTGTAGAGGAGAATATTGTCGTATCCCGCAGCTTGCGCTTTGACGGCTACCTTCTTGCTCTTGCCGCACTTGATGCCATTGCAATAGACAATCATCAGGGAATGTTTATCGACGGGCAGAAGGGAAACGAGTCCATCGAAGTCTTTATCGGGAATGTTGATCGCCTTGCCGATATGGGCTTCCTGGTATTCTGCCTTGGTCCGTGCGTCAATCAGGATAAATGCCTTATTCTCATCGACCATATCCTTCAACCTTTCACTGGAAATGCTTTTGAACTCCGCTTCGGCTGCCGGCAGCGGAGCTGAAACCGCCAGCAGCAAAAAAAGGCCGATCATCGGCATCAGATACTTACGGATTAAACGTGTGGGTGAATACATTGCATCCTCCTTATTTTTAAAATGGGTAATATCAATAAGCCGATTGACAGCAGAGAGTCAAATTGATAATTTTGATATATCCAATAACATCTATCGTTATTAACGATATGGAGTGGACTTTGAACCTCAAGCAATTGGAAGTATTTCTCGCAGTGGCAGAAAGCGGCAGCTTCTCCAAAGGGGCCGAGGCGACTTTTATCACCCAGTCCACGGTAAGCCAGCACATATCCGCCCTGGAAAAGGAGTTTGGCGTCAAGCTTCTCGACCGGACCGGCAAGGGTGCGCTTTTAACCGAGGGGGGAAAAATTCTGCTGCAACATGCGCGGCAGATTATTGCCGACACGCGCCATATGACTACGGCCATGAACCGTTTCAAGGGGGTGGAACATACCTCCCTAATAGTCGGCGGCAGCAACATTCCCGGTGATCACATGCTTCCCGATGCCCTGCCTTTGCTCCTCCAACGTTTTCCCACCTTGACCGTCACCGTTTTGCATAGCGACAGCCATGAAATCCTGGACAAGATAAGCAAGGAAGAGATCGAAATCGGAATCGTCGGAAGTCGATTTGAAGAAGAAGGCTTCACCTTCACCCCCCTCGGTCACGACGAGATCAAACTCGCGGTAAGCCCTCGGCACCGATGGAATGGACGCAATGGGATAAGTATTTCCGAGCTTGGAGAAGAGACGTATGTGCTCCGCGAACCGGGATCGGGGACTGGAAAAACCGTCAAGGAAGCGTTGTCAAAGGCGGGTATCGACATTGCCGATCTGAAGGTGAAGGCGTTCATCGGCAGCAACGAGGCAATTAAATACGCGGTCGGAAGCGGCCTCGGCATATCTTTCGTTTCCGAAATATCCATAAGGAAAGAGATTGGCCGGGGAGAGCTTGCAGCCCTGCATATCAAAGGGGTGAACTTGTCGCGCCAATTCTACCTGGCACAGCGGTCAGGACGTGAGCTGTCGCCTGCAGCCGCGGCCTTTGCGGAAATACTTTTGCAGATGTACGGTTTGCCTCAGTAGTGTCCGTTAGATAATTGCACTGACTCTCCAAGCCATAAAAACCAGCACATTGCACCCTCCCCCAACCCCTCCCATCAAGGGAGGGGAGCTTTAAAGTCCCCTCGCCCCTTGTGGGAGAGGGCTAGGGTGAGGGGGGAAGTGCGGATGCAAAAACCTAACGGATAGTGCTGGGTTTGCCTGAAAGTGAGGGGAATCGTTCCCAGGAAGAAAAGATGAAAATACCGCAAGAGATATGAATTGGTATTTCGCCTCCGACATACGAACCGTCAGTTGAAACGGTCGACAGCTATTCGTCCTGGAAAGAGCGCAGTTTCTTCCGCTGGGAAACGGCCTTTTTGTCGGTGAGCCTTTGTTCCTTTGCCTTGCGCGGCACCCTGGATGCAACCCGCTTTTTCACCTTGCGCTCACGCTTGAGCAACGCCTCCTGTAACCGGTGCATGGCCACCTCGCGGTTTTGCGCCTGAGAGCGGCTTTCAGAAGCCTGAACAACGATGCCGGTAGGAAGATGGCGGATGCGTACCGCAGAATCGGTGGTGTTCCTGTGTTGGCCTCCGGGTCCTGAAGCACGGTAAAACTCTATCTTAATGTCGCTCTCTTTTATTTCCATGGCCATAGATAACCCGATAACCCTTCTCACCCATATTTTCCGCATTGACTTGCAGGATACAGTCGTATTAATAATAACCTTAAATTTCTCCGGGGTAAACAGATGGATGCAATCGCTCTTCTGAAAAAGTATTTTGTAAACCAGGAAGCGTTCGAAATTGTTGCGAAACACAGCCGCATGGTCGCAGACAAGGCCTTGGGAATTGCCTCGGCTCTAAATGCCGGGATTGATTTAACCTTTATCGAAGAAGCGGCCCTGGTTCACGACATCGGTGTTTCAAAGATTTATGCCCCGAAGTTGAACTGCTATGGCAAGTCCCCTTACATATGCCATGGCGTGCTGGGGAGGGAGATTCTCGAAAAGGAAGGCTTTCCTGTTCACGCCATGGTGTGTGAGCGCCATATCGGCGTCGGGCTCACAGTGGATGATATTATCCGGCAAAAAATGCCCCTGCCGGTCAGGGAAATGTGCCCACTCAGCCAGGAAGAAAAGATTATCTGCTTTGCCGACCTGTATTATTCCAAAAACCCTGAGAGCCTTTCCAGAGAAAACTCCCATGAGGAAGTGAGAACCGCCCTGAAGAAGTTCGGTACGCACAAGGTCGCTATTTTCGATCAGTGGCTTGCTGAATTGGGAAAGCCCTGAAAATTCCCGACCCTGTACCGGACTATTTATTGGCTCTCCTGACCGCATATATGCAGCCGAACTGTCTTCGATCAAGCCCAGGCCCCCATTGTAAATATATACCAATGTTACCCTGGATACAGACACAAGATTGTGTTATAATTTTTTAAGAAACAATCACAATAAGCTGTATGCAAACATGACTTGTCTATACAGTCACAAATTTTGCGAAAGATATATGTACGGAGATGCCTTTATGAGTACACCGCTCCGAGTTTTAATAGTTGATTTCTCTGAAGACGATGTCGGACTTTTGGTCAGGGCACTTCAAGCCTGTGGCTATGATCCGGCATATGATGTGGTTGAAACGTATGCGGCGATGAAGGAAGCAATCGTCAACCACTCATGGGACGTTGTCATTTCAAAATACGCCCTCCCCTTCTTCAACGCCCGCTCAGCCTTGTCCTTATGCAGGGAAATCAATCAGGACCTGCCGTTCATGATTATCTCCGATTCGACCGACGAATATACGGCAGCCCAGGCCATGACACCCGCAGCCAACGATTATTTCCTGAAAGCGTATCTGACACGATTGGTCCCGGCCGTTAAACGGGAACTGCAGGAGGCTGAGGAACGGCGCAAACGGAGGGATGCGGAAGAGGCCCTCGTCCGGAGTGAGCATAGGTACAAGCGGCTTGTCGCGGCAGTCACAGACTACATTTACACCGTCAAAATCGAGAATGGGCAGGTGAGCAGTACTTCGCATGGGCCGGGTTGTGTGACGGTAACCGGCTATACTCCTGAGGAATACCATGATAACCAGCATCTCTGGTATCAGATGATTCTCGAAGATGACCGTCAGAGGGTGATGGAGCATGCCGGCGCGCTCCTTTCGGGCATGGATGTTCCGTCCATCGAGCATCGCATTATCCATAAGGATGACTCAATCCGCTGGGTAAAGAACACCATCGTTCCACGACACAACGAACTGGGCTCACTTGTTGGATACGATGGCCTTATTTCAGACATCACCGAACGCAAGCAGGCTGAAACGTCTCTCCGTCTCCAGAGCGCAGCATTGGAAGCCGCAGCCAACGCCATTGTCATAACCGATCACACTGGCGACATCATCTGGGTAAATCCGGCTTTTACCCTGCTCACAGGTTATTGCCAGGAAGAAGTCGTCCACCAGAATCTTCGTTTTCTCAAATCCGGCAAACATGATGACGGGTTCTATCGGCACCTGTGGGAAACAATCAATAGCGGCATGGTCTGGCACGGCGAAACAACAAACCGGCACAAAAGCGGCTATTATTACCTGGAGGAACAGACCATTACTCCCGTAATGGATGAAAGAGGGAAAATATGTCATTTTGTTGCCGTAAAACAGAACATTACAGAACGTAAGCTGGCGGAAAAGGCCCTTTTGGAGAACATCCAGATGTCACGGGAGATGGAAATCGCCAAGCGGATACAGCTTTCCCTCCTGCCGGCATTTCCTCCCAAGCTGTACGGTGTCCAGTGCGCCAGCCGATGTGTGCCGGCCACCCACGTTGGTGGTGATTACTATGATTTTTTCCACCACAGTGAAAACAGCATTGACATGGTTATTGCCGACGTTTCCGGGCACAGTGTCGGTGCAGCACTTATAATGGCTGAAACACGCAGTGCTTTGCGGGTACAGGTCAATGCCGCCAATTCGACGACTACGATCCTGTCCGACCTCAATGATCTTCTATTCGAAGATCTGAGCAAGGCGGAACTTTTCATCAGCATGTTTTACATCAAATACAATTCCCTCAAACGTCAGCTCACCTATTCCAATGCAGGGCACAATCCCCCCTTGCTGTTCCGCCCAAGCGAAATGTCTTTCACCGAACTTGACGCGGAAGGATTGATCCTCGGGGTACAACGAGACGTTGATTTTGAGGAAAAGAATATCCAGCTTTACGTAGGGGACCTTTTGGTACTCTATACAGACGGCATTGTTGAAGCGCGAAATGCAACCGGCGATTTCTTCGGCCGGGAACGTCTCTGCACTGTTCTCGCCGATAAACATAACGACGCACCGGAAACGGTTGTGAATGCCGTACTTGAAGAAATAGCCTGTTTTACCGGCACCACGGTATTCCAGGACGACATATCATTGGTCATTCTCAAGACAGTGTGATTCGCGCAATATATAAAAACGGAAACGAAACCGCAGAACAGAGAGCCACTGTGAGCAGAGAGAAAAATCTCTGTCTCTTCAGTGGCTCTCTGTTTTCTGGTTTTAATGTCTTTTTTGGGTTATAGTTTCTTTGTTCTTGTTATGCCTGCTGTATTGAAATTATTAATAATCAGGGGGGGAAGAATGGCAAAAAAGATATTTATCGGTGCAACTGGTCAGAACTGTGGAAAGACCACCATAAGTGTATCTCTCATGCACCTGGCACGAAAGAAATACAACAAGGTGGGTTTCATCAAGCCGATCGGGCCTAAGATCGAGATTTACGATGACTTTATCGTGGACATGGATGCCGTGCTCATGGCAAAGGCATTCGGCCTGGAGGAAGACATCGCCATCATGTCTCCGGTTGCGCTCCACAAAGACTTTACAAAAGATTATCTGAACGGCAGACTGGATGACCTCTCTCTCAGCGATTGCATTGTCGAGGCTGTCGAAGAACTCGACAGCAAATATGACTTATTGATTATCGAAGGTGCGGGACATGGGGGCGTAGGTTCGGTTATCGGCCTGAACAACGCCAGGGTGGCAAAAATGCTTAATGCCCCGGTCGTCATTGTCACCGACAGCGGCATAGGGAGGGTCATCGATGCGGTCCACCTGAACCTGGCCCTCTACGAACGGGAACAGGCCGATGTTCGCGCAATCATCGTCAACAAGCTGCTCCCCAAGAAGCGGGAATCGGTCCTTGGTTACCTGGGAAAGGCATTTGTGAACACCGGCCTGCAGGTTATCGGCGGGTTCAACTTTTCGCCGGTCCTCGCCAATCCGACCCTCGGCCATATCTGCAAACTGCTTAAATTGCCACTGCATGGCAATCAAGACGAAAAGAGCCGCATCATCAACCATATTCAACTGGGAGCAGCCTCTTCCCAGCGGGTCATCGACGGGCTGCTCGATTCCACCCTGTTGATCCTGACCAGCTCCAGGGACGAGTTGATCGTAACCCTGGCTTCACTCTATCATATCCCGGAATACAAGGCCCAGATAGCCGGACTGGTGATAGCCGGACATGTGCCGGTGTCAAAGATCAGCCAGCAAATACTGGATGACAGCAATATCCCGTACATTCGCGTCGAAAAGACAACAGCCACCGTATTCACCGCCCTGTCGGAAGACGTCTCGAAAATTACCGCCGAGGACCAGGAAAAATTGAACTGGATCAAGACGAATGCCGAAAGGGATGTGGATTTCGCGACGATCGATGCGTTGCTGTGACGAGGAAGATACTAGAAAACCCGGCTGTTTCTCCTGCGGCTCAATATCAGTTTCTCCGCCTCCGTGACCAACAAGACCACCGATGACAACACCAGAATGATAGAGAACTCAGTGAAGGAGAGTGGAGATGTGGAGAACAGGGAATTCAGGGCTGGAATCCATACCACGCAGGATTGCAGGGCGCACGTTATGATAATCGCGCCGACAAGGGGAATGTTGCCGAAAAGTCCCAGTTGAAACAGTGACAGCCGGTCTGAGCGAACAGAAACGGCCATGGCCATTCTGCTGATGACCAGGAAGCTGAAAACCATTGTCTGCCATGGAAGGCCGCGTCCTGATGCATAGGCCTGAAGCGAAAGAGCCAACGCGCCGATCATAAGACCGTAACGCGCCATAAACCACCACCTTCCCTCGGCAAAGATCCCTGCCGCAGGGTTGACCGGCGGCCGGCACATGGTGTCCCGCTCCGCAGGCTCAACGGCCAGAGCCAGACCTGGAAGGCTGTCGCACAGAAGGTTCAGCCAGAGGATCTGAACCGGAAGAAGCGGCAGAGGCATGCCGAAAAAAGGGGCGAGGACAACGAGCACGAGGGTTCCCATGTTGGACGTTATCGAATAGGTTATGAACTTGAGGATGTTGGCGTAGATACGCCTCCCCTCCCTCACCGCATTGACTATGGTGGCGAAGTTGTCATCGAGGAGGATCATCGCCGCAGCCTCCTTCGCCACATCGGTGCCGGTCATTCCCATGGCAATGCCGATATCGGCCCGCTTCAATGCAGGAGCGTCGTTTACCCCGTCGCCGGTCATGGCAACGAAGTGCCCCTTGTCCTTCAGGGCCTGGACGATTTTCAGTTTCTGCTCCGGCGCCACCCTGGCATAGACCCGAATATGCTCGACCCGTCGTTCGAACTCCTCCAGTGACAGATCATCCAACTCCCGACCAGTGAGCATCCTTTCGCCGTCTTCTTCCAGCATTTCCAGCTTTCGCGCTATGGCCAGCGCCGTAACCGGATGGTCGCCGGTAATCATGACCGGGACTATGCCCGCAGACCTGCATAGCGACACGGCCGGCAAAGCCTCTTCCCGGGGAGGGTCCGTCATGCCTGCCAGCCCGAGCATCGTTAAATCCCTTTCCACCACGTCGCTGGATATGCTGCCCGGCATCTTGTCCCACTTTCTCATGGCAACGGCAAGTACGCGCATCCCTGAGGCAGCCATGAGCTCGTTCTGACGGATAAATACCCCCCTGTCCAGATGCTCGACACCGGCGGCGGACATGATGCCGCCAGCCCTGTCTACAAGCGCCTCTACAGCTCCTTTGGTAAAGGATACGATGCCGTCTGGCCCATGGTGAAAACTGGTCATGCATTTCCGGTCCGAATCGAAGGGAAGTTCAGCAATGCGTGGGAACTGAGCCGCCAACCTCAAAGGGTCAAGTCCATAACCGAGGGCCAGGACGTAGAGGGCAACATCCGTCGGATCGCCGGTCATGTTGTCTCCGTTGTCCTTCCGGGCATCGTTGCAAAGGGCAGCGGCTATCAAAAGGTGTGAAAGCGTTGATTCTGCGTCGACAGCGCCCCCTCCCGCCCCGTTGGCGGCAAAACCGGGCGAGATGGCAGCACCGTCAAGAAAGAGCTCTGTCACCGTCATCCTGTTCTGGGTCAAGGTGCCGGTTTTATCCGTGCAGATGTAGGTTATTGCGCCGAGGGTCTCTACGGCCGGAAGCCTGCGAATCAGGGCGTTCTGCTTCACCATCTTCCCCGCCCCGAGTGCCAGTGAAATGGTGACCACGGCCGGGAGGGCCTCAGGTATGACAGCCACGGCAAGGGAGATGGCGGTCATGAACATCAGGAGTGGAGATTCTCCGCGCAAATAACCGATAATGAAGACCATGGCGCAGACGAAAAGTACGACAACGGCAAGTCGTCGGCCAAAAGCAGCCAGTCTCCGCTGTAATGGGGTCTTCGCTTCACCTTCCGCCTGGATCATGGCGGCAATTTTACCAAGCTCGGTAGCCATGCCGGTTGCGACTACTATCCCCATACCCCGACCGGCAGACACAATGGTCCCCTTGTATGCCATGTTTTTTCGCTCACCCAAGGGAAGACGGGGATCGCTGAGGCGCCTGCCATCCTTTTCCACGGGAAACGACTCTCCGGTCAGGGACGATTCCACCAGCTTCAGCTGCACCCCATCCACCAGCCGGAGGTCTGCCGGCACCACATCGCCCGTCTTAAGCAGCACCAGATCACCCGGAACGATTTCCCGGGCATCAATCGACTTCAGCTGACCAGCCCTCAGGACATCGGCCACTTGGCCGGCCATACGCTTGAGCGCGATGATTGCCCGTTCTGCCCGAAACTCCTGAATAAAACCAATGATCGCGTTGAGGATGACAATGGCAATGATCAGCAGCATATCGCCCGGATTACCGGTACTTCCGGCCAGAAAAGCAGCTCCCAGGAGAACGAGGATCATGAAGTCGCCAAACTGGGAAAGAAACATAACAAGTGGCATTCTTGCCCGTTTTTCCAGCAGTTCGTTAGGCCCGTTAACCGTCAGCCGCTGCTCCGCCTCGCCGTCACTGAGGCCCTGACGGGATGAACGGAATTCTGCGAACACATCCTCTATGGAAAGCTGATGCCACTCCATGACGCCCCTTTTTATAACTGCTGAGCGATAAAGAAAACATTGATAAGGTGCACGGTATAAAGTATAAAGTCCTGAGCCATAACCGCAACTTTCACCGACATAAAGGGGCAAACCCATGCAGTTTATTGCCGATCTCCACATCCATTCACGCTATTCAAGGGCGTGCAGCCGCGACCTCACCCCGGAAAACCTTTGCAGATGGGGACAATTGAAAGGGATCAACGTTATCGGTACTGGTGACTTTACCCATCCCCTCTGGATGGAAGAACTTCAAGAAAAACTCGAACCAGCCGATAACAACCTGTTGATTTTAAAGAAAAGTCTCCGGCCGAACAACGTGCCGCAATCCTGCCGCGGTGAGGTCAACTTTCTTCTCTCCACGGAAATCAGCTGTATCTACAAAAAAGATGGCAAAACACGCAAAGTCCACGCCCTCGTCTTTGTCCCCGATTTTGCCTCAGCATTGCGTCTCAACTCGGCTCTGGCTAAAATCGGCAATATCAAATCCGATGGCAGGCCGATCCTCGGACTGGATGCCAGGAAACTCCTGGAAATGGTCCTAGATATCTCCCCGACGGCAATGCTGGTGCCGGCCCACGCCTGGACACCACACTTTTCAGTCTTTGGCGCCGTATCAGGATTCGATTCACTGGAAGAATGCTTCGGCGATCTGACCCCTCACATTTACGCCATCGAGACCGGCCTCTCTTCCGACCCTGCCATGAACTGGCGGCTTTCGGCATTGGATCGGATAACCCTCATTTCCAATTCCGACGCCCATTCGCCCGCCAAGCTGGGGCGGGAGGCGACGATCTTCGATACGGAAATGTCGTACAACGGCATCATGGAGGCGATAAAGAGCGGAAAAGGATTGAGCGGCACAATAGAATTCTTCCCGGAAGAGGGGAAATATCATAGTGACGGTCATCGGGAATGCGGCATGCGATTGACACCGCAGGAAACCGTGCAGTATGACTACCGCTGTCCGTCCTGCGGCAAGAAAGTCACTGTCGGAGTGTTGCACAGGGTCGGAAAACTGGCAGACCGACCGGAAGGATTCAAACCGCCCGGTTCACCGTCATATTACTCCATCATACCGCTCCAGGAGGTGATTGCGGAGACATTAAAGGTGGGTCCTGCCAGCAAAAGGGTGCAGCAGATGTATTTCGGCATGCTGGAAAAGCTGGGGAATGAGTTCTCTATTCTCTTGAAAATACCGCCGGCAGAGATAGCTGCTGCCGCATCGCCGCAAATCGCCGACGCAATCGGCAGGATGCGCACTGGAAATATCCGTATCGAGCCGGGATATGACGGTGAGTTCGGCACGATACGGATATTCTGAGCCGGGGATTTCCGCCCCCTTCACTATTTGAGCAGTTGGTCGATCTTTGCCAGGTCGGCTCCGACCACTTGCTGTCCGCTGATGAAGAACGTAGGCGTTCCCTGGACACCCATTTTTTTCGCCAGTTCCATATGCTCCTGGGCCAGCGACTTCACCTCATTACTGACGGCAGGGGCAGCCTTTGGAATCTCCATGCCGAGCATCATCTCTCCATAGGCCTTTGCCTTGTTCTCTGAACTGAGGATGTATTGGATCTTGCTGATCGCGGCGGGATGGGCCATGGGAGCAAAATAAACATAGCGGGTCACGTCGGTTTTCTTGGCTAAGAACTCAGAGGCTTTTCTGCAGTAAGGACAGTCGGGATCGGTAAATTCAATGACGACCTTCTTTCCGTCACCGATCTTCACTGCCTTCTCCAGAGGGAGGCTCTCCACGAGCTTCGCTGCCAGTCGCCCTTTTCTCTCCGCAGTGATGCTCTTACCATCCTTGGTGAAAATCTCTCCCAAAATCACGTAATCCTTCTCAGGCACGTAATAGAGGACATTCTGACCCGTGACCACCTGGTAAATGCCATTGATGTCTGCAGGTTCGAAACTGTCCACCTTTACCTGGGGGTAGGCCTGCTTGAAGGCCTCTTCGGGCTTCAAGGCTGCGGATGCGGCAAAAGCGGCCGAGGTGCAAGCCAAGGCCAGTAGCAATCCTGCGCAAAACTTTCTGCTGATGATCGTCATTACTCTTCTCCCTTGTAATTATTATACAAATCTAGCTCTCATAATGCTGTTGAACTTACCTTAGCCCAACAAGGTTGTCAATAGACTGGGGCTTCGATACTGTTGTGTTTTTGCGACCGTAGCTTTTATTCCCGAAATGCAGAGTAAAAAGGCACAAATAATTGCTAACAAATTATTTTTTAATAATAATTCAAAATTTTGACTGGGTTCATTTTTGCTAACTATTAGATTTTATTGTGTGACTGTAAATTTTTTTTACACTGTAAAAAATTTTTACACTTTTTTACACAAACTTAATATTGATTTTTTTAAGATATTTCGATAAGTGCTTTGAATCTATATATTTTACAAAAGAAGGACTAGGTGGTCTGGTAGCATCTGCTTCCATTCTCTTTGATCATGTGTTTTTTAAGTATAAGAATAATCACAAGCGTTAATACAGACGAGCCAAAACAGCATGAGAGTTGCCCAATCCAGAAAAATGCGACACAGGCACACCCCACCTGGCAACCTGGCCGGGCCGGACCTGTTGTGGCTGCTTGGCAGTCTCTGCCAACTGCACCGAGTGCCCTTCGATCCCCTGCTGGTTGAACGCCAGTTTCCTCCCCCCTGTTCATTTACCTCTATTCACAACGCCCTCCATGCCTTTGGTTTTAAAACCGGTGAACATTCCGTCCCCGCAACCGGATTTGAACTGAACAAACTGCCGCTGCCGGTGGCCGGTTTTCTACCACTGCCGGTTACGGACGTCGGACCTCAGGAAACAAGCGCCAGCGAACCAAATCTCACCCCGATCCTGATCGTTAAGGTGGATCAAGACAACATACTGTTCTTCCGTCCAGGCGCCCAGACACCGGAGACTCTTTCCCTGGCAGAGGCCCAGGGACAGTTATACCCTCAGCTGCTGCTTGTCTCCCGTAGCGAACAGGCAACAGGCAAAGTGGATGCGGACGGTCCGGACGGCCAGCCGGTTGCCAGCCGGTTCGGTTTTCGCTGGTTCATACCCGAGCTGCTCAAGCACAAGCTGATCTGGCGCGATGTCCTGATCGCCTCCCTGATCATTCAGCTGATCGGTCTGGCCACGCCGCTCTTTACCCAGGTGGTAATTGACAAGGTAGTAGTGCACCAGACACAGAGCACTCTGATCGTAATCGGAGTGGGGATGCTGATGTTCATGGTCTTCAGCTCCGTCATGACATGGCTGCGCCAGTACCTGGTGCTGCACACGGGCAATCGAATCGATGCCGTGCTGGGTACTCAGGTCTTCAGCCACCTGCTGCGCTTGCCGCTTCCCTACTTCGAGCACCGGCCAACCGGCGTAATGGTAGCCCGAATGCAAGGGGTTGAGAACATCCGCCAGTTCGTCAGCGGAGCAGCCGCTTCGCTGGTACTTGATTTCCCTTTTTTGCTGATCTTCCTGGGGGTAATGTTCTGGTACAGCTGGCAGCTCTCCCTGATCGCCCTCGGGATGCTTACCCTAATCGCCTTTATCAGCTTCCTGGTCACCCCGGTTTTTCGTGAAAAGCTCAACAGGCAGTTCATGCTGGGGGCCCGCAACCAGGCCTTTGTCACTGAATACGTCGCCGGCATGTCCACCGTCAAATCATTGCAGATGGAACCGGTGCTGGAGAAGCGCTACGGCGACTACATGGCCTCTTATCTGGCAGCAGGGTTCTCCACCCGCCAGCTCTCCAACACCTACAATGTAATAGCCAATGCCCTCGAACAATTGATGACCTTCTCCATCCTGATCGTTGGGGCCTTGCTGGTCATGAAAAACGACGGCTTCACCATCGGTCGACTGGTCGCCTTCCAGATGTTTGCCGGCCGGATGAGTCAGCCGATGCTGCGGCTGGTGGGGTTATGGCAGGAGTTCCAGCAGGCTAATATTGCGGTCAAGCGCCTGGGTGACATCATGGATATGCCGATGGAACCCTATGCCCTGGTTCCAACAAGGAGCTCCTCCAGCCAGGGCGGCGTGGTTGAACTGGCGGACTTAAGCTTTCGCTATTCGGAACAGCATCCCTTTCTCTACCGCAACCTCAACCTCACCTTCAAGGCAGGCCACCTGAGCCTGCTGATGGGGCCATCCGGCTGCGGCAAGAGCACCCTGGCCAAACTGCTGCAAGGCTTTTACCTCCCCACCGACGGCCAGATCAGGATCGACGGCCGGGATATCCGCCACATGTCGGCCAATGAATTGCGCTCCATTTTTGGCGTCGTCCCCCAGGAAACGGTCCTCTTCTCCGGCACCATCTACGAAAACCTGAACCACGCCAACCCCCATGCCACCTTCCAGGACATCGTCACCGCCTGCCGCCAGGCCGAGATCCATAGCGTGATTGAAGGGCTCCCGCAAGGCTACCAAACGGAAATCGGCGAACAGGGTGTAGGGCTCTCTGGCGGACAACGGCAGCGGGTTGCCATCGCCCGGGCACTGCTCAAGCGCCCCCGCATCCTCATCTTCGATGAAGCCACCTCCAACCTGGATCAGCAGACCGCCGAGCACTTTGCCGCAACGGTCAACCAGCTGAAGGGAAAGGTATCGATGATTTTCATCACCCATCAACTGCCCAAGGGGCTGCAGGTGGATGATGTGTTCAGGTTTGGTCAGCAGCAGAGCCAGCCGCAGATGATGGAGGTGGTTGGGGAGGAGAAGCGGGATGGGGGAGATGAGTGAGGCAGTTTCTCTGCAATGATATGAAAAGGAGAAATGAATGTACAAAAAGAAAATCATTTCAATCGCATTTTTTGTCTTGTTCCTTATGTCTTCATACTTCTGTTTTGCCACCGAAAATGAGTACGTGACTGAATGGATGCCGAGTCGCCAATTTCAGTCTACCTTCGACAGAATGGCAGATAATCGATTCTATACACATTTTGTGGAGGGAAGAACAATGAATGGAGCAATTCAATACCGTGCAGAGTTCCGGCCATTATTCAAGGAAATGAAAAGATGGTATTCGTTCCATGGGATGTCGGATGAGTGGTATGCAAGGCGAAAGGCGGCTTTTGAAAAGGGAGGATTTAAGGAACTATATCACAACTTTTTCCTCGATTTTTCAGGGCAGCATGTTCATCAGGCATGCTGGGTCGAGCTTTTCGAATCTGCCGAGACACCTCCCCTGGAAAAGAAAGGCGTAAAGCCGTTGATATCATTCTAAACGGAAAGGAACTCTATAATGTACATTCAGGTAACCACAAAATGCAATATGCGCTGCGGTCATTGCTGTTATGCCTGTGAACCAGGCAAGGGCGAACATATGCCATTCGAGGTAATTGCGGAGGTTCTTGCACGATGGGGAAAGAAAATTCTTGATGACAATCAATGGATTGTTATCGGTGGAGGTGAACCAACCTTGCACCCTGATTTTTGGAAAATCATAAGCCATGCGCTTTCCTATGGACCTGTTTGGGTTGCTACCAATGGTTCCAATACGGAAGACGCCCTTACGTTGTGCAGAATGGCGAAGCGGGGGGTCCTTCGGGGGGTATTGAGCCGCGACAAGTGGCATGAACCAATTGATCCCGTTGTTGTCGAAACATTCATGGCTGGTTTGGTTGAACAAGAGTTCGGTTACTGGACTAATGATCCGAAAAGCTTTGATAGTCGGGAAATCAGGACAGTTAAGAACCCCTATATTGGAGGGCATGCCAAGGCAGGTTTGGGCGGTTGTCCATGTCGAGGTGTGCATATAAAGCCGGACGGCAACATTTATTCGTGTGGGTGTGAGACAGCGGTTCAGATTGGCACGGTCACAGATGGAATCGCTGAGAAGTATCAGTGCGTAAGTCTTTATGATGGTTGTTATAAAGAATGGATTGGCAATTAGTGACTATGATTTCTGATACTGCATTGCTTTATCTGTGATCCGTAAGGAGGTTAAAAATGAAAATTCGAATTAAGTTGATCAGTTACATTGTTATACTGCTTGTTTGTTATGTTAGCTCTTTATCAGTATTTGGCGATCAAGCAAACCCAAATCATGGGAAAACGCAGAGTTATCCTTTGACTCCTGAGGGTGTTGTAGAGGCTTACTGCCTTGAATCTTTCAATGGAGCAGGATTGAGTTCAGATACTTGGGTGAAAATACAAAAATACACCGTATGGGAAGATGGCCCTGGATGGGATACAGCTGTCGTGGTTTCAAATTACAAAATAACAAAAATAAGAGAGTCTTCGAATACAGCCGAAATAAAAGTTGAATATGAAATTATTGCTGATCTTCCAGCAGATATAAGAGGGTTTAAATTGACAACCGATAGGTTGTCAGTGGCTTTCCTGTATAAATTGATTAAACAAGAAGGTCACTGGAAAATAAAATCACCCCAGGAGCCACCTCACATTTCAATATCAGCCACAATAGATAAGTTGAATAACTATATTTCAGTAAAAAGAGATGCTAGAACAATTAATAATATTAGATCAATTATATATTATCTAAACAATAAAAAATAACTTTGACAATAGGAGATTTTACTTATGGGCAATAATGTAATAATCAATGCTAAAAATAAATATGGTAATGGTGGTTATGATTATGGTTATGGTGGTAATGGGACAAAAGATACTGATCGTAATGGAAAATTGGATATAGATTGTTCTCACTTGGTAAACGATGCACTCCAACAGTCTGGATATGATATACCGTATATGACAACCGGCGAAATGAGGGGATCAAAAGGAAATAAATATTTTGATAACGTGTCCCCCGATGATGTTAGACCGGGTGATATTATCGTTTTTAAAGGGCATACCGGAGTTGTTGAAAGTTATGACCCTGAAACAAATACCGGAAAGTTCTTTGGGTCTCAGTCCAAAGGGCCAGCAACAACAGAATTTGGCACGGATACAATAAAAGGGTGGGATAAACCATTTAAGATTCTGCGACCAAAAGGAGATGATCCTGATCCTGGTCCTGGTCCTGGTCCTGGTCCTGGTCCTGGTCCTGGTCCTGGTCCTGGTCCTGGTCCTGGTCCTGGTCCTGGTCCTGGTCCTGGTCCTGGTCCTGGTCCTGGTCCTGGTCCTGGTCCTGGTCCTGGTCCTGGTCCTGGTCCTGGTCCTGGTCCTGGTCCTGGTCCTGGTCCTGGTCCTGGTCCTGGCCCTGGTCCGAGTCCGGGTCCAAGACCGCGTCCGACCCCAGGCCCGACCCCGGGTCCGAGTATACCCAATAATTATCAGCCACCCCGTGATCCACTGGTTGTTGACCTGGACCGCGATGGTGTTGAAACGGTCGGCATAGGCTCCCGTGTCATGTTCGATCATAACAACGATCGAATTGCTACCACTACCGGCTGGATCAAGTCCGATGACGGCCTTCTTGCGCGTGATATCAACGGCAACGGTAAAATCGATTCCGGACTAGAGTTGTTTGGTGACCAGACGAAGCTGAGTAATGGTCTTACTGCCTCTAACGGCTTCAGCGCCCTGAGGGATCTGGATGCCAATAACGACGGTAAATTCGACCCCAACGATCCAGCCTTCGGCGAACTCAGAATCTGGCGCGACCTCAACCAGGACGGCAATTCCCAGGCAGAAGAACTTACCACCCTCTCAGACGCAGGTGTTGCCTATATCGACCTAGCGGCTGTCAACCGCAATGTCTGGCAGAACGGGAACACCATAGCATCAGAGAGTACACTTACTAAGGAAGACGGCTCTACCGCTACAATAGCAGAGGTGAACCTTGCCAACAATCCCGCGGACAGCCGTTTTGTCGATACAGTGACAGTTTCTGATGCTGCCATGGCACTTCCGGCACTGCAAGGTTCCGGTAAAGTGCGTGACCTGCAAGAGGCTGCAACCCTCTCTCCCGCTCTCCAGGAAGTGTTGACACGCTACAGCGCAGCTACGACACGAGCGGAGCAGTTGGCGTTGCTGGACGAGCTTCTCCTTACCTGGGCCGATACTTCCGGTATGTCCAAATCCCTTGAGGAACGTGATCCTGCAGCATACAGGGTTGAATATCTGTCATTCGGAAATATACGCAGGAGCGACCATCTGGTTAAAAATACCGCAGGTGGGATTACCTCTGGAACAGTACAAAACGCCGCTGACCCCCTTATCGATGAAACGTATCGCGGACTGATCGATACCTGGAATAACCGGATTCATATCCTAGAGTCTTTCTATGGCAGCTATTTCTTTGCTGTGCCCGGACAAGCACAGGAAGGAAGCGGCGCAAGAACCGGTATGTGGGTAGATTACACTGGTAGCACGGCCCTAAATGCTGCGAACAAAAACAAACCTGCCCTAGCGATCAACTATGCGCAGCCTCAACTCGATATGCTGGGCCAGGATTATCAAGCACTCAGGCAAACGGTGTACGATGGTCTCATTTTACAAACCCGTATGAGAATGTATCTCGAAATTATTGACACTACCACAACCTATACTGATACCTATTCGGACATTGACATCTATGATGATTCCTACACTTATACCAATACTTATTCCGGCTCAGATCCAGACATCAAACCAGAAACCGCGATCGGTTACACTTTCGATGTGACCCGCCTTACCCAAGCATTCGTGGATAAAATTGATGCCGATCCGATTAACGGCATTACCGACCTTATAGAATTCAACAGATGCACTAAGGGTCTTCTTGCCGATACCCCGTGGGACGGCGCAACCCTTCTGGAAAATAAGATTCGTTCGCTGCCCATAACGCCGGAACTCCAGGCCCTCTATCAGGAGTTCAATGTACGGTTCAACGGTATCCAAGGGGGAAACGGCGACGACATTATTCTAGGTGACGATCAGAGTCGCACCATTTACGGCGGCAACGGCAATGACACGCTCTTTGGAGGAGGCGGAAACGAGATGCTGGTTGGCGGAAACGACAACGATATCATTTCCGGCGGGGCGGGGGACGACCAACTTAGGGGCGAGGCGGGTGATGACCAGTACATCTTCGGACGGGGAAGCGGAAATGACAACATAGTCGACGGTCAGGGACGCAACAGTATCCTTTTCTCCGGCCTCAATCCGGGCGATATCACCGTAACCACACCGAACAGCTATAACGATGACTTCGTCTTTAGCATTAAGGACACGGGAGAAACTCTGCATATTGCAGGAGGGTGGAACTGGTATTGGTACGAAAATACTTCCATTAACCGCTTCATTTTCGCCGATGGGACGGTCTGGAACAAAGAGAACGCCATTAATGCGGCGACGTCCTATCCAACGGAAGGCGATGACCTGATCATTGGCAGCCGCCTGACCGATTCTATTGATGGGTTAGGTGGGAATGATACGATAATCGGTCGCAGCGGGGATGACGTCATTGACGGGGGCGCCGGCGACGATCTTCTCATCGGTTCCGCTTATGCCTACAACGATTATTATACAGGAGCGCAGCGAATAAATGCCACCGTCGTCGAGGCCAACGGCAACGACATCTACTATTTCGGCCGCGGCTCCGGCCGCGATACCATTATCGACGGCGACGATACCCAAAACACAGATCGACTCAGGTTCTTTGAGGACGTTGCTCCCTCTGACATCGCCGTTAGCCGCAATAACGACGACCTGATCCTCACCATCAAGGACACCGGCGACAGCGTCACCATCCGCAATCACTTTCTGGAAAATTACCCCGGCGCACCCGAGCATCACGACTACGAGGTGGAATTAATCGAATTCGCCGACGGAACCAAGTGGACCTGGAACACCCTCCGCGACATGCTGCTGACCGGAACGGACGGCGCGGACACCATTATCGGCTACCGCCAGGACGACGCCATCAGCGGTGGCGCGGGGAACGATTACATCGACGCCCGAAGCGGCAACGACGTGATCTCCGGTGGTGACGGCAACGATACCATCTCTGCCGGGCTGGGGGACGACATCATAGACGGCGGCACGGGCGATGACACCATCTACGGCACGGACAGCCATTACTACGATGTTGCCTACGATGCACCGCGAAACGATAACGACACCTACCTGTTCGGTTGGGGCGACGGCCACGACACCATTTACAACCGGAACGAGAGCCTGATCAGCAGCGACACAATCAGGTTCAAGGATGGGATCACTGCGAGCGACGTCAGGTTCGAGGGGGTCCTGGGCTACAACGAGGACCTGCGCATCGTTCTGGGCGACGGTACAGACAGCATCACGGTGAAGAATTGGTTCGCCAGCGCTTATTACCAGATAGCTCGCATGGAGTTCAGCGACGGGACGGTGCTGGATGCGGCCTATGTAGCAAGCCACCTGGTCAAGGAGGGTACGGCGGGTAACGACGTCATCTTGGGAAGCCGCCAGAGCGAGACCATTTCCGGCTACGCTGGCGACGACACGCTTTACGGCGGGGATGGCAACGACCGACTGGACGGGGGGTCCGGCAATGACATGCTCGCTGGCGGCTACGGCAACGACACTTACCTCTTCGGTCGCGGCGATGGCCACGATACGGCCTATGAAGGATTCGGCAACGGTTACTATTGGGTCAACTCACCCGATGACGCGATAGAGTTCAAGGCCGATGTGCTACCGGAAGATGTGATCGTCCGGCGTTTGGGCAACGACATGCTGCTTACCATCAAGGGGAGCGATGATCAACTGACGGTCAAGGACACCTTCAATGACTATAACGAGAGCAATCGCATCGAACAGGCGCGCTTCGCAGACGGAACGATCTGGGATTATACAACCCTCCTGACACTGGCCCTGCAAGGGACATCCGACGACGATATCCTGGAGGGCGGAGCGGGGAACGATGTGCTGGATGGAGGGGCCGGAAACGATCTCCTGAGGGGCAGGGATGGAGGGGATACCTATCGCTTCGGTCGTGGCTATGGCAACGACGTGATCGAGGAGAGCGGCTGGGGTGGAGTCGATACAGTCGAGTTCCAGGCCGGCATTATCCCGAGCGATCTCACATTTACTATCGATACGAACGGTGCTCTGTTGATCACCATTAAAGGGAGCGGAGACAGCCTTCGGTTGAGCAACGGCACATATAATATCGAACGTTATGTCTTCAGTAACGGAACCACTCTCACTTCGGCCGACATAAACAGGCTGGCTGCCACCCTCCCCAGCGCCGAAAGTATCGTCGGCACAGCAGGGGACGACATCTTGGTGGGGAGTGACATCAACAGCACCATCCTTGGGCTTGAAGGCAACGATGTGCTGAGCGGGGCTGACGGCGACGATTGGCTGGAGGGAGCTGCCGGCAACGATACGCTGGCGGGTAACATGGGTGACGACAATCTCTACGGCGGCGACGGGGACGACGTCCTGAATGGTGGAAGTGGACGCGACTATATCGAAGCCGGCAACGGCGCAAACGTTATCCGTTTCGAGCAGGGGAGCGGTGTTGACTTTGTCCGGACGCGGCTGGCCGACGGCCAGGCCGATACCATTGAGTTCGGCGCAGGGATTACCTCGGCCGACCTCCAGGTGCAACTGGGGAATCAACGTTATTGGGATATCCAGCCTGGTGACAGCGGTTATGCGACACTGGTTGTAGGAACTGGTGACGACGCCTTCCGGATCGAGGTCGACGGCTGGTCCACCGATATCTCCCGTTCCTCTGTCCAGCGGTTCCGCTTCAACGATGGGACCGAGCTGTCGCTAGAGCAGGTCATAGCCATGAACGACGGCGGTATTGCAGGGTGGCAGTCCGGTTTCGACGGCGACGACATCCTGGTGGGAAGCAATGCGGATGATGACATCAACGGCTATGACGGCAACGATGCCATCCGAGCCCGCGCCGGCAACGATTATCTAAATGGTGGCGCCGGCAGCGACCTGATGGACGGCGGCAGCGGCAACGATTACTTCTATGCCGGTTCAGGGAGCGACGTGCTGGCGGGCGGTAGAGGGGATGATACCCTTATCGGGTCTTCAGGGGAAGATACCTACCTCTTCAACCTTGGTGACGGCAACGATATCGTCGAAGACAACTGGGACGGCGGCAGAAAGACTATATCCTTTGGTGTGGGGATCGTTCCCGATGCTGTTTCTGCCATGATGGACGAATATGGCAACCTGCGGCTTTTGGTTGATGGCGGCGTCGGAGGCAGCCTCACGCTGTTACGCTGGTTCCAGCAGGACCGACTCACTATGCAGGAACCGCTGACAGTCGAAAGGGTGCAATTCGTGGCCGCCGACGGCAGTGTCAGGATATACGACCTGGCAGGACTTGTGCGGGGTGTGGCCCCCTTGCTGTCTTCATCCACCTTTACCTCGCCGGTTGCTCTGTTCGCCGATGCGGCCTCCAACGACATTACCCTCGCGGCTCTGCCGGCAGATGGTGACGCGGCGGTGGCCTATGCCCAGAGCGGCAACCTGTTCGGCACAGCCTCCTATGGTGCCTCATCTGTCCCAACCGACGGCGACGACAGGCTCATGGGGACCGAGTGGGGCGACAGCCTGGAGGGCGGAGCTGGGAATGATCTTGTCTACGGCCTCGATGGTGATGACTACCTGGATGGCGGCAGTGGCCATGACCGGATAGATGCCGGAGCGGGCAATGATGCCATTTATGGAGGCAGCGGCAATGATCTGATCATGGCCGGAGAGGGCGATGATTTCGTCCATGCCGGGACAGGCAATGACATCGCCTACGGGGGCCTGGGGAACGATACCTTTGTCTTCAACGCCGGCGACGGCCTTTTGACCATCGAGCAGGATTACATGGAGTATGCCGGCGGGGGTGAGTACGGTGGCGATTTGCCCATGTTTGCGAGTTTTGCTAGCTATGGGGGAGACTACGGCGGCGGTTATGGTGGCGGCACAGAGAGCAACGTGCTCAGCTTCGGGGTAGGTATTACCCTTTCCGATCTCAGGTTCTCCGAACGGGACGGCTATCTGATCATCGACATCCCCTCCACCGGAGACCAGGTGAGGCTTGCGGGTTACAATCCGGACAGCCCAACCCTGACCGACGTCGTGGATAGCTATGTATTCGCCGACGGCAGCGTGGCTACCCCGCAGGACATCCTCGACGCAGGGCTATCCTCGGTGGGAGCGGAAGGAGACGATTACTTCACCGGTACGGCGGGTAACAACATTGTGGAAACCGGAGGGGGAAATGACTACCTCGTCGGCGGATTCGGAAACGACCGTCTTATGGGTGGAAGCGGGGACGATACCTATGAATTCAACCTCGGCGATGGGGTGGATACCATCGTGGACTTTAGTTCCCCCGGCATGGAGAACAGTGTCTATTTCGGCTACGGCATATCCCCTGACTCCATTTGGACCGAGGTCGAAAATGGCGCACTGGTGCTGAGGGTGGGTGACGGTGGCGACGCCATCCGGTTCGAGGGTTTCGATCCCAATATACCGGACATGCCGCAGCCGGTGGGGCGCTTCGATTTCTGGGACGGCTCAAGCATGAGCTTTTCCGACCTGCTCAGCCGTGGATTCGAGATAGTCGGCACGCCGGAGCAAGATACGCTCATCGGCACTTCCGGTGACGACAGGATTCGTGGGCTTGCCAGCGATGATCTACTCAAAGGCAACGCCGGTGACGACACCTATCTATTCCAGGCAGGCGATGGGGTTGACTCCATCGACGACGTCTCCCGACCGGGAGAATGGAACACCGTCGTGCTCCCGGACGGCATGGCTCCCTGGGAAGTTTACCTTACCCACGACCCGGAGAAAGGAGAACTAGTCCTGAAAAGATGGGGTTCTGACGACGAGATCAGGATGACCGGGTTTGACCGGTTGGATCCCTTCGGCAACCGGGCGGTGGAATATTTTCAGTTTGGACAGAACGGGCAGATTTTCTCCTATGACGAGTTGCTCAACTTGAACGGATTTGAAATCAGGGGAACCGACGGCAACGATACCCTGCTGGGAACCGCAACGTACGACTATATTCGCGGAGGTGACGGCGACGATCTGATCATCAGCGGCACCGGTGGCGACTATCTTCGCGGAACTGGCGGTAACGATACCTATGTGTTCAATCGTGGAGATGGTGAAGTGGAGATAAGTGACTTTCTGGAAGAAGGCATCGGCAACGTGCTCCGCTTCGGTCCCGGCATCACGCCGGAAGACTTGCGCAGACACCTTCGATTTGAGGATGGTTATTTTATCATCGCCTTCGACAACGGCGACACCATTTATCTTGATGGTTTCGATCCCAATGACGTGGACAACAGCCCTCGATCAGTGGACACCTTTGCCTTCGACGACGGCACGACTCTTTCCTTCGCTGAACTGGCACGCTACACGTTTGTAGTCGAGGGAGACAACCTCGACAACCTGCTGACAGGGACGAATCTGGACGACCGGCTCTACGGCTACGACGGCTCGGACAATCTGGACAGTGGCACCGGAGAGGATGTCCTCACCGGCGGGACCGGTACAGATGTCCTTCTTGGCGGCGGCGGTCGAGACGCTTATATCTTTAACCTCGGCGATGGCGTAGATACCATAACAGATACCGCCGAAAACGGTATAGGCAATATCCTCAGTTTCGGCCAGGGAATTACCATCAACGACCTTTCCCTCTCGCTGACCGGAACGACTTTGACCATCGGTTACGGTGCCTACGGTGATGCCGTCATCATTGAAAATTTCGATCCAACCGGACTCAATGGAACCACGGTTATCGACACCTTCGAATTCTCCGACGGCAGCGCCATCAGCTACCGGGAACTGGTCAACCATGCTCCCGTGGCGGCAGAGCCGCTACCAGACCAGATCGCTACCCAGGACCAGCCCTTTGTCTTCCAGTTGCCGGAAACCACCTTCAGCGATGCCGACGGCGACCAGTTGACCTATCGCCTCTCGGTGTCCGGCTATGAAACCCCGTCGGACTGGCTTTCCTTCGACCCGGCAACCCGCACCATCAGCGGCACACCAGGCAACTCGGATGTCGGAGCGCTGACAGTGACGGTGTCTGCAATCGATCCGGTAGGGGCCACGACCGGCCAATCCTTTATCCTGAACGTGGAAAATGTCAACGATGCCCCGGTAGTCACCGCGCCGTTTACCGACCAGCTTGCCGTGGAGGACCAAACCTTTGAGTTGATGCTCCCGCCCGGTTTGTTCGCTGATATCGACGCAGGAGATTCCTTGACCCTTTCCGCCACACTGGCAGACGGTTCGGCGCTGCCGTCCTGGCTTAATTTCGATGCTGCCACCGGAACCTTCACCGGCACCCCCGACAACAGTAACATTGGCAAGCTGCAGTTGTCCGTAACCGCTACCGACCAGTCAGGTGCTAATGTCACAGCTGCTTTCGCCCTTGAGGTAGTCAACACCAACGATGCACCGATGGTTGTTGACGCTATTCCCGCACAGACCGCACTGGAAGACAGCAATTTCAGCTTCACGCTGCCTGCCACGGCCTTCAACGACATTGACGCCGGTGACGCCCTGACGCTCTCCGCCGCACTATCCGACGGTTCTACCCTGCCGGCATGGCTGCAGTTCGATGCTGCAACCGGAACCTTCGCCGGCACGCCGGGAAACGATCAGGTCGGCAACCTGAATATTACGGTTACCGCCACGGACCGAGCCGGAACGACCGCCGGCAGCAGCTTCGCCCTCACTGTCCTTAACACCAATGACACACCGGTAACGGTAACACCGCTGACGGCACAGAACGTCGTCGAAGATCAGACCTTCAGCTACCAGATCCCCGCCGATACCTTCAAGGACATCGACAGCTGCGACAGTTTGACCCTCTCCGCCACGCTGGCGGACGGTTCGGCTTTGCCGTCATGGCTTTCGTTCGACGCACCAACCGGTATGCTGACCGGCACCCCCGGCAACGACCAGGTGGGAACCGTGAACCTTTCGGTAACGGCCACCGATCTGTCCGGCGCAACCATCTCTACCGGACTCAGCCTGACCGTGGACAATGTCAACGACGCACCGGTAGTGACCGGCGCCATCACCGACCAGATTGCCCAGGGAGGCCAGCCATTCAGCCTCGCCATCCCCACCAACCTGTTCAGCGACGTAGATAAGGGCAACATCCTTACCATTACCGCAAACAGTAGCGACGGCACCAACCTGCCTGCCTGGCTGACCTATGACCAGGTAAGCGGCATCCTGTCCGGCACACCTGACAGTTCCGCAATCGGCAGCTATGGTGTAAAACTGACCGCCACCGACCAATCCGGCTCACAGGTCGACACTTCCTTCAACATTAGCGTAACCAGTGTGCCCGCCGGCAACAGCGCACCAGTAGTAACACCGGATACAGCCGAACTCATAGAAGATCATTGCCCCCCCTATGTGACAGGCAACGTCCTTGCCAACGACAGTGATCCGGATGCCGAAGACAGCCTCACTGTTGCCGACCCGGGCTTTGTGCGGGGCGAGTATGGCTACCTGGGGCTCTCCAGTGATGGCAAGTACGGATATATGGTCAATAACCGGTCCTATGACGTGCAGTCACTGGGACGCACCGCCCAACAGGTGGAACATTTCAGCTACACCGTCACCGACGGCGAGGCAGAAGTTGCCTCTTCCCTCGACATCACCATCAAGGGCACCAACGATGCCCCAGTGGTGGCCGAGCACCTGTCCGACCAGCGCGTCAAGAATAACAGGGCCTTCAGCTTCGCCATCGACTCCGACAGTTTTGTCGACATCGATAAGGGAGATGCTCTGACCTACACTGCCACTCTGGCCGATGGCAAGGCACTGCCGGACTGGCTGAAGTTCAATGATAAAACCGGTATTTTCTCCGGAACCGCTCCCAAGAATGCGGGCTACCTGGATATCAAGGTCACCGCCACCGACAGAGTTGAAGCCACCGGCAGCACAGAAGGCAGCCTCTCCGTTTCCGACACCTTCGAGATTAGCTTCGGCAAAAGCAGGAAGGGGTCATCATGCCGTGACGAGGACGACCATAAGGACAAATTGGACTGGATGAAAAAGGCTGGATCTGATCGACATGAAAATGAACGGGATAGCTACAGGTCCGACCATGACGATGACCGTGACATCCGACGCAAGGATGATCATTCGGCATCGACCTCGAAAGAGTACCTTGACAGCAACCAGCTTGATGACTACCTGCAGGAGGTTGATCAGCCCTCTCCCGGAACCGACCGCGAGATTGCCGCACGCTGGCAGGCAGTCAGTGATGCGTTAAAGCAGGAACTAGCCGATTTCGACAACGACTTCGGGAACCATCGCAAACAATCCGGCGACTTCTCCTCCATGAATTATGACCACAGCTTCGGCTTTGGCAGGGGCATTGCCGATAACGGCCTGCTGACCGCCGGCAGCGGTACCGACCTGAAGGACTTCAAGGGTCTGAAGGAAGGGATGCGGAGATTGGGATAAAACAATCTGCATGGACAGGCCTGTGCTGAGATTAGTCCCTTAGAAAAATTATTTGCATGTTTTTTGCGAAGAATTTTTCGTGAAGGGACTTATCCCGTTCATAGGGGTTACGATGAGGAAACCATGAGCCGTTTTTTGCTGGCATGGGCATTGGGTGGCAATTACGGCCATTTGGGTAAATTGGCACCACTGACGAGAGCACTCAAGGATAGTGGACATGATGTGGCCCTTGCCGTCAGGGATCTTTCCACTCTGGGGCAGTTCCTTGACCGTTCCGAGGCGACTTTTCTACAGGCGCCTGTTGACGCCCCCCCAAGATGGAGGCTACAGCCAGCGAGCTTTGCCGATATCCTTGAAGAAAGCGGTTTCGGCAATCCTGACCGGCTTGATGGGCTGGTACGAGGTTGGCACGGCCTCTTTGATCTCTACCGACCCGACGTGGTGGTGGCGGAATATGCGCCGTCAGCCGTATTTGCCGCTAAGCTGGCAGGTATACCCTGTCTGCGTATGGATACCGGCTTCGCTATTCCGCCGGAGATGAGCCCCTATCCCTGCTTCCGACCTTGGCTCAAGCTACGAAGGGAACAGCTGTTGGGAAAAGAGATGAACATGCTGCAGGCCATGAACCAAGTTCGCAAGGACTATGGCCATTCTGCGCATGAGTATCTCTTTCAGGCAGTGCAGGCCAACCTGACCCTGCTGACAACTGTGCCGGAGCTTGATCACTACCCGGCACGCAAGGGAGGTTGCTATATCGGCCCGCTGTTGAATCTGGACACAGGGCAGAATGTCCCCTGGCCTGGAGGAAATGGAAAGCGGATATTTGCCTACCTGCGCCCTTTTCCAGAACTTGGGCTGGTACTGGATGGGCTCAGGGACTGTGGCAGTCAAACCATTGCCGTGGTTCCCGGCATCGACCAGGAGCTTTGCGACAGGTATAGCGGCAGCAATCTTTCGATCACCAGCCAAACTGCGGCATTGCGGCCTATCCTGACCAAAGCGGATCTGGTCGTTTCCCATACCGGCCATGGCCTGACATCGGCGGCACTGCTTGCAGGGGTACCGACATTGGCAATACCGACCCAGATCGAGCAGATGATGCTGATGAGAACCATCGAACGAATTGGTATAGGTATTGGTATCACCCCCAATGCACTACGGGCACATTTTCAGGAAGTCCTGCAAAAAACCCTTGCCGATCAAGAGATTACCCACCGAACACAAGAGATTGCAGCCAAGTACAGTCGGTATGATGAAAAGAGAACCTTGGCTCGTCTAATAAAAACCATTGAGCGACTGCCTGAAGCCATCAGAAACAGGCAGCCCGGCAAACAGGAGAAAATAAACAGATGAATGAGCAGCACCCACCAAAACCTTCCCGCTTGGCGAGGTTGTCCTCTTGGCTGTTCAGTGCCGCCGAAACAGATTCGTTGGACTTTGCCCCTTCCATGGTTCAATTACAGGAGAAGCCGCCGGCACCGCTGGGACGGACCGTGTTGAAGGTTGTAGCGATACTGTTCTGTTGCGTCCTGCTTTGGGCTGTTCTGGGGCGACTGGATATCGTGGCAGTTGCGGAAGGTAAGCTGGTACCGAAGACTTACTTGAAGATCGTGCAGCCTTCTGAACAGGGAATCGTGGAGGAGATCATGGTCAAAGAGGGGCAGTCGGTTACCAAGGGGCAACTCCTGATGCGGATGGATGCGGTACTCTCCACTGCGGAAGGAAAATCCCTGGCTTCGGAATTCCACCGTTTGCGGCTTGCCCTGCGCCGGATCGATGCAGAACTGGCAGGCAGACCGCTTACCAGGGAGAGCAATGACCCGCCTGATCTGTTCGCGCAGGTATCAGCACAATATCATACCAACCGTCAGGCCCATCAGAGCGCCATTGACGAGCAGCAAAGCGTACTGGAGCGCGCCAGCCAGGATATGGCCTCTGCCCGGGAAATCAAGGCAAAGCTTGAGCAGACACTCCCCCATTACCGTGAGATGGAAAAGGCCTACGAGGATCTTTTCAAAGTAGGAACAGTGGCAAAGCTTCAATTTTCAGAGAAGCAACGTGATCGCATTGAGAAGGAACATGACCTTAAGACCCAGGAGTACACCCTAAAAAGCAATCAAGCACTGATGGCCCAAACTCTGAAAAATATGGCTCAGCTTACTGCCGACAACCGGCGACAGTTGCAGACAGAACGAGTTGAGACAATGGGACAGCTTGAGAAGATCACACAGGAGTTGGCCAAGCAGCAGCACCGTCACCAGCTGCTGGAATTGAAGGCCTCCAACGACGGAGTTGTGAAGGATTTGGCAACACATACCGCCGGTACGGTGGTAACGCCGGGGACAATCCTGATGACCCTGGTACCGAAGGAAGAACCGCTGCAGGCTGAGGTATGGGTTAGCAACGAAGATATCGGCTTCGTGCGTCCTGATCAACCGGTGAAGGTCAAACTTTCTGCCTTTAGCTTCCAGAAATACGGCATGTTGGACGGAAAAGTGGAGCAGGTCAGTGCCGATTCCAGCGAAAATCCAAACCAGAGCGGAACGATCGATTCGACCACGTCAGTTCCCCCCAGGGACCTAAGCCGACTGCGCTACAAAACCCTGATCGCTCTTTCCACCCAGCAACTCATTGCCGACGGACAGAAGCACAAATTGACACCGGGCATGCAGGTATCGGCGGAGATCAAGCTCGGTACGAGATCGGTGGTGGAATATCTGTTCTCGCCGGTGACGAAGGCCTTCCATGAAGCGGGGCGAGAGCGGTAAAGACGAGGCGTGTGAGCAGAATCGATGTGCGAAAAAGAAAAGGTCACAGCATAAGCTGTAACCCCTTGATTTATGGCGTCCCCGAGACGATTCGAACGTCCGACCCCTTCCTTAGGAGGGAAGTGCTCTATCCTGCTGAGCTACGGGGACATAGGCTAACTACTTGATGTTTTTAGCTTTTATCATGTTGCAAGTCTGATCAAGTAACCTTTTTAAAAATTCTATTTAAATTAGCACATTTACACTACTTTTTGTTGCAATCCGCCGCAGCATGTTGCAGCAAAACATCTGGCAAAAAGGTTACTAAAAAGGTTACTCGACAGGGAAGAATATGTAACAAATCTTATACCTAGAGTCAAGATAATTACGTGAAAGCTATCCAGCCCGATACATTTGCAAAGGAGATATAGCCACTCTCCAAAAAACAGTTAGTAGATATCTCAGGCAGGAACTCTATATTCACGCGAGACCATGATGTGCAAGATCTAGCTTGGAGCGTTTAATCTTCTGCTATAGAGTGAAAGCGACATAACGTGACGCGACTATCGAGTATCTTCACGGCATCACCAAGGAGGTCGGCGTCCGAAGTGCACCAGCAAGGAGCACTGTCGATGCTGGCGAGGAAACGTAAATATCTATTATTCTTGAGCTCTGGAAATAGTCCGAAACGGCTGATGATCTCAAGGAGATTGTTTATCGCCATGATGATTACCAGTTGCTCTCGTGAAACCGCGCGGCAGGCTCCAGCGCAGTCAGGTGTTCGGAAAATGCTGACAGGTCGGCTGCGTCATTTCGACCAGCCACCGGATTTCTTCAACCACTCGCAACGCATGCTCCCTGTGGGTTACCAGCGTCACATGGTCGGCTCCTTTGATGACGAGATGCCTGCCGCGGGAGGATAGCCGTGCCAGATCCGCTTGCAGCTCGAGCGCCCCTGGCCTCGCCCCCTCCCCTGCGCTCAGTACGGTGAGGGGCTTTTCCCCCAGGCTCCTGGTTGTGCGCACTTGCGAACAGAGAGCATTCCAGTTCGACGCCTCCTCGTTCGTGACTTTCAGGTGTTCGTACGAGCAGAGGAACGAGCGCGCCTCATCGCACTGCAACGGCGGCAAACCATCGGCCTGCTCCTGGAAGAAATTGCTGATTCGGACGTAGCCGATCCTGGCCAGGAGCGGAACGGTCCTGAGCATGCGAAAGCCTGCATTCATATGGCTGCGTATGGCCTGGCTGCGCTGACGCTGATCGGGGTGCGAGGCATCGATCAGTACGACGCCGGACACCTCGTCAGGATACAGATCGTTAAAGAGGCGTACCAAAAGCCCCCCCATGGAATGGCCTACCAGCACATAGGGGCCCTCGATACCGGCTGAGTGCAGCATTCCGTGCAGCCTGCGCACGTTTCCCGTTGCGGACACGGGTCCAGAGTCCGCCTCGCTCCAGCCAAGCCCCGCCCGGTCGTAGGAAACGACCCTTGCAAATTTGGCCACTTCAGGCTGAATCCATCCCCACGCGGAACTCATCCCCCCGAGACCGGTCTCAAGCACGACCGTAGGGCTCCCTTTTCCGCATCGTTTGCCGCTTGCCAGCATATGCAGCCTGAGCCCGTCTATCGATACAAGCTTCCCGGGAGGAGGTAACCTGTACCGGTCCCAAACGGATGAGGCGCTCTGGTAAAGGACTCCCGCAGACACGGTTGCAAGAAGCATCAAAGCCAGCACTACGCTGATCCGTCTCAGGCAGCGCACCACTCCAGAACGCCTCCGTTCGGGATTCATGCCGTCGCAGGCATCAGGGTTTCCGCAGTCGAGCGAATTTCCCATGGTTGTCTCCGATGCGTGAGCGCGTCGCAAAACAGCCCGATTTCAGCGCCACGCAAGATTATCATGTCATAATGATAACCCATTAAACCAGAGGTTCTCGGAATTGCAAGCGGGGAGACGCTCAAGGATGCGCCTAAGGGATGAGTCTTTAGGACTTAGGGACGGTTGCACAGATGGCTGCAAAGGCTACGAATTTTTACGCTGATCCGCCCGCAGGAGAACATTTCGGAGCCCCGGGACGTCGTATGACGGGATCCGTGCGCTATTCTTACCTGCCTGATCCATAGAACACGGTACGCGCCATTTCCCTGGCGGACGTCTGATAACTGTCCAGAGGGTGCGTCTTGCAGTAACGCTCCAAAAGCAGCGTTCCCGTTTCGCCGTTGGCGATTTCGAGTTTGGGTACATTGTTGATCTTCCTGTCATAAGTTGCCAGACCGGTAAGATATCCGCTCAGCCAGAGCTCAAATGTCATGGTTTTTCTTTCCGACCGTGCCTTGAGGTACGCAGCGCAGCTGGCATTGCCCGCCATATTCGTATGGACGACGCCGTCGCAATGGGCAACATCACAAAGGCATACCGACATCATGAGACAGCACACAGCAGTTTTGGGGCCTGTCAATAGTTTTGTGTAAATGGTTTTGGTTCCCTGTTTTTAATAGCTTGGCATTCTGTCTTCAAAAAGAATGGAAAAGCGGTTCATGGCAGCTTTCCAGTCTCTGATCGGCAGGGTCCATTTCTTCGCGATGTTTCTCAGCGCCAGGTATAGTAACTTGAACATTGCCTCATCATTGGGAAACGAGCCCCGGTTTTTGGTCACCTTTCTGAGTGACATATTCAGTGATTCAATGGCATTGGTTGTGTAAATAACCTTTCGTATATCAGCTGGATAGGCAAAAAATGGTATAACTTGCGCCCAGTTCCGGCGCCAGGACTGGCTGATCGTCGGGTGTGTTTTGTCCCATTTTGCCTCAAATGCTGTCAGTTCCATTTCGGCCTGCTCAGCGGTCGCTGACTGGTAGATAACCTTCAAATCTGTCGCAACTTCTTTGCGTTGTTTCCACGAAACGAACTTCAAGGAATTGCGTACCATATGGACGATGCAAAGTTGGACTTGAGTGTTGGGATAAACTATTTCTATGGCCTCAGGGAACCCCTTCAGGCCGTCAACGCAGGCAATGAAGATGTCTTGGACACCACGGTTCTTAAGTTCGGTCACAACCTGCAACCAGAACTTGGCTCCTTCGTTTTCGGAGACCCACATTCCCAGAACTTCCTTGGCACCGTCTATGTTGATGCCGATGGCCAGATAGACAGCCTTGTTCACAACATGGCCATTGCCTCTGGCTTTGACCCTGATGGCATCCATGTAAACGATGGGATAAAGCGCATCCAACGGGCGGTTCTGCCAAGCTTTGACCTCTTCAGCTACTGCTTCAGTCACTATTGAAATCAGAGCGGGGGATACTTCAACACCGTAGATTTCCTCCAAGTGTCCCTGGATCTCACGAGTGGTAAGCCCGCGGGAGTACAGGGAGATAATCTTATCATCGAACTCGGCGAACCGGGTTTGGCCTTTGGGAATGATGACTGGTTCAAAGCTGCTATCCCGGTCACGAGGGACCTCAATCGGCATGGTGCCAAAATCGCCTTTGATGGTCTTTGCCGACGAGCCATTGCGTGCATTGCCACCTTTGGCGGAAACGGAAGCATGCTTCTCGTGGCCGAGGTGCAGTGTCATTTCAGCCTGGAGCGCCCGCTGAAGAACAGCCTTGGTCAACTGCTTCAGCAGCCCGTTTTCCCCTAGAATCTCTTCGGGGGTCTTATAATGTTTGAGTAGATCGTCGATTACGTCGGTGTTAATAGTCATGTGATCTCCTTAGGGTAACTTGGTGTACCCCCTAATGACCATTTACACAAACCTTTTTACACCCTCCAGTTTTGATGAACATCATCTCTCCAGGTAGATGCAGAGGAGGGCGGATCTGCTTGAGCAAAGGTTCGACCCGTAGACAAAATATGGTTTCTTCCCACCCCTCACCGCATAGGGCTATATTGAACTGCGTGACTCGCCTCTTTCTGCTGATCGAAAGAGGCGGGCAATGAGGCTTATTCTAGCACAGCCGAAAGGGACACATTGTAACAATCAAATTACTTTTGCACTCATCTCGGCAAGCTTCTGTCTTGGTCTTTTCATGAAACATTCAGCAACCGTTGTCGTTCCGTAACGCTCACAGGTTAGAATGACGCAAACTGCTGGAAAGAATCTATGATACCGCCTGAATGCCAGCGCAAACAAACCAATATTACGTCGCTTTTACAGGGCTGTAACACAACTGCCACCTTTCTCCTGTAACATTTTTTCTGTAGCATCAAGAAAACCGTGAAAAGAGGGCACTAATGAAGACCATACTCGTGATCGAAGACGAAAAGGACCTGGCGGAACTGATAGCCTTCAACCTGGAAAAGGAAGGATACCGGCCGCTCATCGCCCTTGATGGGATTTCCGGCCTGGAAGCCGTGCGCAGCAATCCTCCCGACCTCATTCTCCTGGATCTGATGCTCCCCGGCTTATTAGGAACCGAGATCTGCAAACTCCTGAAGAAGAATGAAAAAACCGCCGCCATTCCGATCATCATGCTAACAGCCAAGGGTGAGGAGATAGACCGGGTCGTCGGTTTTGAAGTGGGCGCGGACGATTACATGGTGAAACCTTTCTCCACCCGGGAGCTGCTGCTGCGGGTCAAGGCGGTGCTGCGCCGCACCATGCCGGAAAAAACAGCAGAAAAGCGCATCACCATCGGCCTCGTCACCATCGACACCGAACGCCACCTGGTCAACGTTGCCGGTGAAGAGATTATCCTCACGACCACCGAATTCAAGCTGCTCCTTAACCTGGCCGAACGCCTGGGGCGTGTGCAGAGCCGTGACATCCTGCTGCAAAACGTCTGGGGATACAATTACGTGGGGGACAGCCGGACGGTGGATACCCATGTGACAAGGCTCAGGACCAAACTCGGCGAGGCGGGAGAAATGATCAAGACCGTGCGCGGTTTCGGCTACAAGATGGAGGAATAATAAAGGTCACCTTTCGCTGGAAACTGATGGTCTCATACCTCTGCCTGGTGCTGCTCATGTGCGGCATACTTTACGGCTACCTTAATAATGCCCTTGAAAACTATCTGCTGGCCGAAATAAAGGACAATCTGACAAACGAAACCAGGATGGCGGCGCTCATGGTGAGCAGAAAAGGCAGAGACCTGCACCGTGATGCCCAGGCAATTGCTGTAGCTATCGGCAAAGAGGTGAAGGCCAGGAAGCCGGCCATGGTCCTGAGGCTTAAGCGTATACTTTCACCGAATCTTTCCCAACCTGTAACATGGTTGTAACATTTAGCAGGCAATAATAAGCCCAAAGCAAACATAAAAAAGGAGGACATACATGCTCAACATCATCCGTAAAAGCATTCTGACCCTGGCCATCCTGGCGGTAACCGCCATCTCCGGCCAGGCATCGGCAGAAACGCTCATCAACGGCGCAGGCGCAACCTTCCCCTACCCGCTCTACTCCAAGTGGTTCGCCGAATACGCCAAGGTCGATCCGACCGTCAAGTTCAACTACCAGTCCATCGGCTCAGGCGGCGGCATCAAGCAGATCACTGCCCAGACCGTCGATTTCGGCGCTTCCGATAAATTCCTCTCCGACGCAGAACTGAAGGCTGCCCCCGGCAAGCTGCTCCACATCCCGACCGTTATGGGCGCCGTGGTCGTCACTTACAACGTTCCCGGCGTGGGTAAAGGGCTGAAGCTTTCTTCCGAAGATGTGGCTGATATCTACCTGGGGAAGATCACCAAGTGGAACGACCCGAAGATCGCCAACGACAACCCCAAGATCAAGCTTCCCAACCAGCCGATCATCGTTGTTCACCGCTCTGACGGGAGCGGCACCACGAGCATCTTCACCGACTATCTTTCCAGCGTCAGCCCGGAATGGGCAGGCAAGGTGGGCAAGGGTGCTTCCGTCAAGTGGCCTATCGGCCTCGGCGGCAAGGGTAACGAAGGGGTTGCCGGACAGGTCAAGACCACCCAGTACACCATCGGTTACGTGGAACTGGCCTATGCCTTCGAAAACAAGCTTCCTTTCGCCACATTGAAAAACAAGAGCGGCAATTTCGTCGAGCCTTCCATCAAGTCCACCAGCGCAGCAGCTGCCGGCGCGGCCAAATCCATGCCTGCCGATTACCGCATCTCGCTGGTCAACCAGCCGGGCAAGGATGCCTACCCGATCGTCGGCTTCACCTGGCTCCTCGTCTACCAGGACCAGAAGGACAAGGTAATAGGAAAGAAGCTGGTCGAGTTCCTCAACTGGGAATTGAAGCATGGCCAGAAGATGGCCGACAAGATCCTCTATGCGCCACTCCCTGCTAACGTGGCGAAGATGGTGGAAAAAACCGTCAAGAGCATCAAGTAACAGCTTCAAACACCAATCCGCCCGGGCAGGGTCCGCCACCGATTGCACCTGCCCGGGCCTTTTTCTGCCGAAACTTTTATTACAACCGTTTCAACATTTCGTTACAAACATGTGGAGGAAGGCCGTGCCGCCCGAAGCAATCTCACAGAAGTGGAACATCAAAACCGGCCTGAACGGCGACTTCATCTTCAAGGGGATCACCGTCGTTTTCGCCTTCAGCATCCTCGCCATACTGCTTCTCATGGTCTACGAAATGGTCGGCGAGAGCCTCCCCGCCATGAGAAAATTCGGCTGGCGGTTCATCACCAGCAGTGATTGGGATGCGGTGCAGGAGACCTTCGGCGCGCTTCCCTACCTCTGGGGCTCGGTGGTTTCATCGATCCTCGCCCTCCTTCTCGCAACGCCGCTTTCCATCGGCAGCGCCGTCTTCATCACCGAGATCGCGCCGAAAAAGTTCGGCGGCGTGATCGCCGCCCTGGTCGAGCTCCTGGCCGCCATCCCGAGCGTCATCTACGGCCTCTGGGGGGTGCTGGTCATGGCGCCATGGCTGCAGCGGACCGTCCAGCCGTTTCTCATCGATCACTTCGGCTTCCTCCCCCTCTTCAAGGGGGCACCCTACGGGGTGAGCATGCTCGCCGCGGTCTTCATCCTGATGATCATGGTGGTGCCGATCATCACCTCCATCACCAAGGAGGTGCTTCTGGCCGTGCCCCAGAGCCAGAAAGAGGCTGCCATCGCCCTCGGCGCGACCCGCTGGGAGATGATCCGCATGGCAGTCCTCCCCTACGGCCGCTCCGGCATCCTGGGAGCGGTGATCCTCGGCCTGGGGCGGGCCATCGGCGAGACCATGGCGGTCACCATGGTGATCGGCAACACGCCGCAGATATCCCTGTCGCTCCTCTCCCCCGCCTACACCATGCCGAGCGTCATCGCCAACGAATTCGCCGAGGCAAGCTCGCAGCTCCACTCCGCGGCGCTCATGGAGATCGGCCTCATCCTGCTGGTGGTCACCCTCGTCATCAACGCCCTTGCCCGCTTTCTGATCTGGAGCGTGAACCGAAAACAGAGCGGAGGTGGACTATGATGCGGAGTGTCGCCCTGCGCAAGGCAAAAAACCTGCTGATGACGGCGCTGATGGTCGCTGCGACCCTGTCGGTGCTGGTGCCGCTCGTCTTCATCTTCGTCCATATCGTGAAGATGGGACTTAGTTCCGTAAATCTCGACTTTTTCACCCAGATACCGAAACCGACCGGCGAGACCGGCGGCGGCATGGCCAACGGCATGGTGGGCTCCGCGGTGATGATCGCCATGGCCTCGTTAATAGGCCTCCCCATCGGCATCTTCGGCGCCATTTACCTGGCCGAATACGGCGGCAGCCGCATCTCCACCGTCATCCGCTTTGCCGCCGACGTACTTTCCGGCATCCCCTCCATCATCACCGGCATGGTCGCCTACACCCTGCTCGTGGTGCCGATGAAGGGCTTTTCCGCCCTGGCCGGCGCAGTGGCCCTGGCGATGATCATGATCCCCATAGTGCTCCGCACCACCGAGGAACAGCTGAAGATGGTCCCCGGCACCCTGCGTGAAGCCTCGCTGGCACTGGGGGTGCCGCTCTGGCGCACGAGCCTCAAGGTCACCCTGAGGAGCGCCATGACCGGGGTCATGACCGGCATACTCCTCTCCGTCGCCCGGGTAGCGGGGGAAACCGCGCCGCTCCTCTTCACAGCTCTCGGCAACCAGTTCTGGAGCAGGAAACTCACCGAACCGATGGCGGCGATGCCGCTACAGATCTTCAACTTCGCCATCTCGCCATACGAGGACTGGCACCGCCTCGCCTGGGCAGGCGCCCTGGTCCTGGTGACGGTCATGTTCTCCTTGAGCCTGGCTGCGCGGTATTTCGGCAGAAGCAGACAAGAAGGCTGACAACCTGCCACGGAGACACAGAGACACGGAGAAAAACGAAAAATACAACATTGTCGAACCGCAAAGTCGCAAAGGGCGCCAAGAAAACTTAAAAAAAGCCAGCGTTGTCCGGTTTGGTTTTTGCTTACGTCCCGTAGGGACAGAATACTGGTAGCCGGGGAATTCATTCCCCGGTCATCCAGGCGAAATATCATCACGTCACGTACATGACGTGGGGAAATATAGCATCTCATCCGGGGGATGAATCCTCCGGGGGATGAATCCCCCGGCTACATTCGAACGCCCCTAATGGGGCTTAACAACCTTGATGCACAAACCAAACCGGACAACGCTGAAAAAAAGCTATTTTTTAGTGCCTTAGACAAAAAGAAAGTAGTTTTCGATTTTACTTTGCGAACTTTGCGGTTTAGGCTCTTTGGGGCCTTTGCGGTTCAAAGGTTCTGATTCTATTTATACGTATTTCTGGCAAGAACAAAAGAGGTCTGAATGAACACCAAGGTAAAACTGGAAAATCTCAACGTCCATTTCGGCAGCAACCACGCGGTCAAGGATGTCTCCATCGACTTCCCGGAAAACAGCGTCACCGCCATCATCGGCCCTTCGGGGTGCGGCAAATCGACGGTGCTCCGCTCCATCAACCGGATGCACGACCTGGCGCCTGCGGCACGGGTCACGGGCAAGATCATCCTTGACGACACCGACATCTACGACAAGGGGGTGGACCCGGTCTCCATCAGGAGAAGGGTCGGCATGGTCTTCCAGAAACCTAACCCCTTCCCGGCCATGTCGATTTATGATAACGTGATTGCCGGTTACAAGCTGAACGGCAGGGTCAACCGGAGCGAGGCGGACGAGATCGTCGAGTCGTCTCTCAAACGGGTCGCCCTCTGGGACGAGGTGAAGGACCGGCTGAAGGCAAGCGCCATGGAACTTTCCGGCGGCCAGCAGCAAAGGCTCTGCATCGCCAGGACCATTGCCGTAAGACCGGAGGTGATCCTCATGGACGAACCGGCTTCGGCTCTCGACCCGCTCTCGACCCTGAAGATCGAGGAACTGATCGAGGAACTGAAGGAGAAGTACACCATCATCATCGTCACCCACAACATGCAGCAGGCCGCCCGCGTCTCCGACTTCACCGCCTTTTTCTACCTGGGAGAGCTGATCGAATGCGGCGAAACGAGGAAGGTCTTCACCACCCCGGACAAGAAACAGACCGAGGATTACATCACCGGCCGATTTGGGTAAGAACCGGTTCGACGTTCGACGTTCGACGTTCGACGTTGAAAAACCTTAAACCTGAAACTTCGAACTTAGAACTTCGAACTTAGAACTTAGAACTTAGAACTTCGAACTTCGAACTTCGAACTTAGAACTTCGAACTTCGAACTTCGAACTTAAAACATGAGGTTACCATGGAAAGAGAACATTTCAGCAAAGTATTCGACGAGGAACTGAACACCATCCGCGAGAAGCTCCTCGAAATGGGGGGGAAGGTGGAGGTGATGATCGCCAACTCGATGAAATCCCTCGTGGAGCGGGACTCCGAGCTGGCCGAACGAACCATTGCCTTTGACCACGAGATCAACCACCTGGAGATGGAGATCGACGAGAGATGCCTGGAAGTGCTGGCGCGCCGCCAGCCGGCAGCCCGCGACCTGCGTTTCATCACCCTGGCGCTCAAGATCGTCACCGACCTGGAGCGGATCGGCGACCAGTGTACTGGCATTGCCAAAAGGGCCAAGGAGCTGAACATGGAGCCGCCGCTCAAACCTTACATCGACCTCCCCCGCATGGCCGACTGGGCTTCGATGATGGTCAAGGAAGCGCTCGACGCCTTCGTCCGCGGCGACGACACCCTGGCGATCAAGGTCTGCAAGGACGACCAGTTCGTGGACGAGCTGAACGAGCAGATCCAGCGGGAACTCCTCACCTTCATGATGGGGGACCCGTCCACCATCAGCCGCGCCATCAAGGTCAACTACATCTCCAAGTGCCTGGAGCGGATCGCGGACCACGCCACCAACGTGGCAGAAATGGTCATCTTCATGGTCAAGGGGAAGGACATCCGCCATACCATCGCCTGATCTGCAAGCGGGTTGATCGCAAAGGGGCGCAGCGGCTGTTGCGCCCTTTTTTTGGAAGAACATTCTCCCGACGGAGGAAGAAGCACCCTCTCGTATATTGGTTTCTTGAACAACGGATATCCCTTCCACTGAATATCAGTTGGGTCAGATGCCGCCGGCAAAGGTTCTCAGTTCAACGCAAAGCCATTGTTCCAAATCGGCAATGTCATACACGAAATGCTTCCATGCGGGTCATTGCACCCAACGACACAATTGTTACATTTATGTAAATTATGACAGTCAAACCCAGTAACTTCCGGTTAGGTTTTTGCACGACGTTTCTTACGTTTCAACTGTCTAATTTTGTTTGAGTTACCTTGTATTCTTGTGCGACGGCTCTGCTGTTCGGCTGCTGCTTCATTTGCAATCTGATTGCGTAATTCTCGTACCCTGCTAATGCTGACTGGCTCCTGGTGCTGCTCACGGCAATAGATGGCTAGCAGCAGATAGGTGATGAGACCACCAAGTATTTGAACCATGAGACCATATTCGCTTCTGGCAATCAGGTGATACACCTTTAGGTGGCGTTTCCACCAACCGAAGAAGGTCTCTATGTTCCAGCGCAGTTTATAAACCTGGGCCACTTCTTCAGCCGTCAGGTCGTATCTGTTGGTTGCTACCCAGTAGTCCTTGCCGTCAATACGGTAACCAACAAGGCGCAGCTCTTTCTCAGTCTGGTTTATACCTTTGGTGCCGAGAAGTACTATCTGGTCATAGAAGACAATACTGTCAGGATTTACGGCATTCTCTCTGATGACGGTTTTGTGTGTATTCTCCCTGATACGGCAGACAAAAAACTTCTCGGCGGCCTGCCACTGGTCAAAGTGATTATGAGACTGATACCCACGATCCATGACACCGGTTTCGCCTTTGTCGATGATCTTATCAACAAAGGGGCGCTCACCCTCTTTACCGTCGGTCAGGAATATCTTCCTTGGAATACCACGGTTGATATCGAAGCCGATATGGGCCTTGGCCTTCTTAGAGCCGCTTCGGTAATCTGCCCATTCCATAGATAGAACAGCATCTATCAAAGAACCGTCTATGGATACCAGATTGCCAAGGTGAGCATATTCATCGGGAAGCACTCTGCCTGCTTGCTTGACAAGATGCCCGAATACCTCGGAAAGCTGTTCAAGACCACGGTTGTTGATTGCCTCAAAGAAAGAGCTCTTTTTGATTCCCTTGGGGGGAGCAACACATTCCTTGGCGAAGTCATCCTGATCCAGCGCCTGGAGAAGTTCGCTCCCGGAAGAGAACTCTTCCAAGTGATAAAAGATCAGGGCTTTTAGCTGATCATCGAAAGTCATTTGCAACGGGCGATACCCCCTGGATTCAAGTTCATTATCTGACTTGAATCTCTCAAAAATCGGGGTAAGAAGCAATTTGAAAGCGCGTGATTTTCGTCTTTGTTTCAGTCGTTTGAACGGTCGCATATCGTAACTCCTGTAATATTGGATAGTTACGAGTGCGGACCACCGTTTTTTTACTCAAAGTCAAGCAAATAATGCGGTATAACGCTGATTTTACAACTTTTTTACATTCTCAAAGAACCTTGCAAAGACCAAACCGGACAATGCTGAGTCAAACCCGGTTTTTCGATACTTTTGGTTGTATTGCATGCGCTCTTCATTATAATTAGTAGAATACAGTATGAACTGCTTATTTATTCATAGTTGATGAAACAGGGACCAACTCCATGAAACTCATTATTGTTCGGCATGCTGCGGCAATTGAAAAAACTTCGAGCGTTGCTGAGGAATACAGATATCTGCCCCCCGAAGGAAGGGAATTTTTTCGTAAGACAGCTCGAACTATGTCGAAAAAGGGGGTTAATCCGAGTCTGATCCTTACCAGTCCTTTGCTCAGGGCGGTGCAGACTGCGGATATCCTGGCAGAAACCATATCGTACATCGGGCCGCTCGTGGTGGCTGACGAACTGATGCCGGGATTTGACAAAACAGCCCTGCAGAGCCTTCTCAATACCTTTCAGCCGCTGAAAGAGCTGGTGATCGTGGGACATGAACCGGACCTGAGCCTCCTCATCGCTTCGTTTCTGTCCCTGCCTGGTGGATTCAACTTCAGAAAGGGGGCCGCGGTCAAGCTGAGCATCGATACGGCGGCCCTTAACGCACCGGCAGCTTTTAAATGGCTTGCTGTCGGCAAAAAACTGATAACTGATGAAATAGATGCTTTCGTATAGTAGTCACACATTGGGCACATGTAAGGAGTTGTTATGAAACAAGCGATGAAAGAGCTGCAAAAACTGAAAGGGGTGGGAAATATTCTCGCCCAGCGTTTTATCGAGGCCGGTTACGACACATTCGCAAAGATTGCTGCTGCCGGTGAAGAAGGACTGCGAAATATCCAGGGATTAAATCCGCGGATGGTTCCGTCGATCTTGACCCAGGCCGTTGAGCTGGCCGGTGAAGCGGGGAAAACGCGAGCTGAAAAGGTGGAGGAATTGAAGCTTAAAGCCGCTTCCATGAAGGAACAGGTTCAGGATATAGCCCTGAGTGTGCGTAATCGTTTCAAGGAGGAGGCTACCGGCAAAACGGGTAAAAAGGTGGAAAAGGAAATACTGAAGGTCATTTCCTCTCTGGAGAAGGTGGAAAGCAAGTTGGAGACCAAGGTGAAGAAAACCGGAAAAGTGCTGGTAAAGGCCGAGAAGCGACTTGCCGGCCTTACGGAAACAGGGCTCAAAGGGGTTGGGAAAGGGCTGAAAAAGGCCAGAAAATCACTTGAGAGGGTATTTGCCTAAATGAAAACCAGTCTTACAACGGAGCTTCCCGGCAAGCTGATCGCAGTCGAAGGACTCGACGGCTCCGGCAAATCTACACAGCTATACCTGTTGAAACGTTGGCTCGAACTGCGGGGATTAAAGGTTTACTTCACCGAATGGAACTCTTCTGTAATCGTCAAGAAGGCGACCTCAAAAGGGAAAAAACGGCAACTCCTTACACCGACCACCTTCAGCCTCATCCACAGTGCGGATTTAGCCGATCGTTACGAACGGCAGATCCTTCCCCTGCTCAAGGCAGGCTATCTGGTTCTCTGTGATCGCTATGTTTATACCGCCTTTGCCCGGGATGCCGTGCGGGGCTGTTCCCGCACCTGGCTGCGCAACCTGTATGGATTCGCCCGCCACCCGGACCTGACCCTGTTCTTCGATACCCCCCTTTCGGTGGCGCTCTCGCGCATACTTTCCGGCCGGCCGCAGTTGAAATACCATGAGGCGGGGATGGACCTGGGCCTTGCCAATGATCCGTACCAGAGTTTCCGGCTCTTCCAGGAGCGCATATACAACGAGTATCTCGGCATGAGGGATGAATTTTCTTTCGTGACAATCGACGGCTCGGTATCCATCGAAGAACAGCAGATCAAGGTTCGGGAAATCGTCGGCCAGAGTTTCGACCTTCCCATTTATCGCTGGAAAACCGTAAAGTGAGACAAATAAACGGCAGAGTTTTTTAGCGCTGCCGTGCAAGAGGAATCGGATGAGATTTTATGGAGAAGGGCTTCCCGGTGTAGACCCGGGGAATCTTGCAGGGAAGTTGATCGTCATCGAAGGGGCGGATGGCTCGGGTAGATCGACGCAAATGGAGTTGCTCAAGGATTATCTGGAAGGGAAAGGGCACGCTACGGTAAACGTGGGGTTGCTCCGCTCCACTCTTGTCTCGGAAGAACTGAACGAGGCGAAACAGGGGAACGTGCTCGGCGAGATAACCAGGAGCCTTTTCTATGCCACGGATTTTGCCGACCAGCTTGAAAACCGCATCATTCCCGCGATGAAAGCCGGCTTTATTGTCCTCGCCGACCGCTACATCTATACGCTGATGGCTCGTGACATCGTCCGTGGAGCTGACCGCGACTGGGTACGCGCGCTCTACGGCATAGCCGTAGTACCGGATCTGGTCATATACCTGCGGGTGAGTCCGGCACAACTGGTCGAACGAAACTTCCGCAAGAATTCCACCCTCGATTACTGGGAAGCGGGGATGGACCTGGGACTTTCCCGCGACATCTTCGACAGCTTCATGCGCTACCAGAAGCTCATTCAGAAGGAATTCAGCCTGTTGCAGCAGGAGTACGGCTTTCACGTGGTAAACGGCAACCGGTCGATCAGGTCCGCATCCGGGGAAATAACCGCCCGCGTCGAAGATTTACTGGGGATCAAATGACCATGACCGGCATCAAGCGCGGAGCAAAAAAAAGTACGAAAAGTGAAGACATGCGCGAGGATTTTATCCGGGAGCTGAAACACCTCCGCACCCTGGTGCGCGAAGTCGGTGAGCAGTTTATTCTGCGGCGGGAAGGTGAGGTGGAGACCATCATCAGCCATCTGGAGGGGGTCCCGCCGAAGATATTAAGGGATCAAGCATCCGACTGGCTGCACGAGATAAAGACCCTCAAGCTGAAACCTGCCAAGGGGCGGATAAAAGACCTGAAAGGGATTGACGCATTGATCGAAGACTTGACGGATCAGATTATCAGCGCCCAGGACGGGCACAAGCGTTCGGGCGGGTGACGGAAAGGCGCCATGATGCAAGTGGAGGGAACTACACCTTTGTGGATTGCAGCCAGAGTTCTCCTCTATGAACGGGTCGATGACTTTTTCCGGCGCAGGGATAACGTGTTCAAAGCTTTTGACCCTGAGGATATCCATGACTTGCGGGTCTCCTCACGCCGTCTCCGGGAAGGTCTGACACTCTTTGCGCCGTGCTATGAACCCAAGAATATCACCCGTCTTATTAAGACTGTAAAGAGGGTAACCCGATTACTGGGAGAAATGCGCAATACCGATGAGGCGTTGCTTTTCTTCAATGCGTTGACGGATGACGTCGATAGTATCTGTCGAAGCGATTTGGAACGATTACAGCTAATCTTCCAGAAGAACAGGACCAAAGCGCTCAAACGACTCAAGCCCGGTTTGCGCGAAAAAGCGCCGAAGCCCTTGCGTGATTTGTATTTGCGGATAATCAACGCCCCATCCATATTCAATCCTTCGAGCAATGACATCGACCTTTTCACCCCCCTGTCGGACTTTGCCCGGAGATCTTTCGACGTCAAAATTGCTGCCGTAACAAACCTGGTGTCCCTGGCGCGACAGGAACAAGAAATCGAGGCCCAGCACCGGTTAAGGATCGCGGTCAAACATTTCCGTTACCGGATGGAAATCCTCTCCCACCTGCTGGGAGCCGATTACCAGCCACTCCACACGGCGGTCAAAGGTTACCAGGATGTGCTGGGAAGAATGCACGATCTGGATGTCTTTGCCGAAATCATCAGGGAAGCGGGCTTCCCCCCCGCGGTTGAAGATTTGGTTCGAAAATGCATGGTTGAGAAAAGGAAAAACCTCTTCTCCGATTTCACGGGAATGCTTGAGACAATGCCGATTGCCCTGATCGGCGAGCGGGTAAGGAATACTTTGTGAAACAAAACAGACTGGCAGCCATCGATATCGGTACTAATTCCATCCGCTGCATCGTGGTGGAAGTGGACAAGCCCGGCTCATTCAAGGTACTGGATGACGAGAAAGCGACCGTGCGTCTTGGGGAAGGCATCGCCAAAGACAGGGCAATATCCGAAGCAGCTTGGCAACGGGCCATGGACGCCCTTTCCCGGATGAATAAGATTGTCGACGGCTATGGGGTGATGAAAGTGGAAACCATCGCCACCAGCGCAGTGCGCAGGGCAGCCAATGGCGACGCCTTTGTCAAGGCCGTTGCCGACCGGATCGGTCTGCACATCTCCGTCATCAGCGGCGAGGAAGAGGCGGAACTGGCCGCCATGAGCGTTCTCCATAATTTCGATATGGAAGGAACCCGCTATACCATGGTCGATATCGGCGGCGGCAGCGTGGAGATCATCACGGCACTGGGCAGCCATATCGAGGAGATTTATTCTTTAGAGTTGGGGGCCGTCGTCCTGACGGAAAAGTTTATCACCGCCGATCCGATAAGGAGCCGGGAATACCTGAACTTGCGCAAACACATCCGCAAAACCATCAAAGCCGTTTTTACCGGCGAAAAGATGCCGGTTCAGTGCCTCCTTGGCTCAGGCGGAACCATGACCTCCATAGGAGCCATGGTAATGGGGATGAGAAAAGAGGGGTACGGCTCCGTTCATGGCTATGAGGTCCTCCGCTCCGAGGTGGTGCATCTCCTCGCCATGCTCCTGAGAAAGGACCTGAAAGGAAGGAGGTCGCTGGCAGGCCTGAATCCCGACCGGGCGGACATAATCGTGGCCGGCGTGACCGTGGTGGACGAACTGATGGAATTTTTCAATACGAATCTATTGAAGATAAATGAACAGGGCATCCGCGAGGGGCTGATACTGAAAAGCCTGAAAAAACATAACCTCATGCCCGCGGGGAGAATACCGAGAAATTGGCGGGAATCGGCCCTTGAGTTTGCGCGATCCTGCCATCACGACGAAGAACATTCCTTGCAGGTGGCAAGATTATCCATGGAGATTTTTGACGAGGTTGCCTCAGCGTTCGGCCTTAACGAGAAGCACGGGCAGATGCTCGAAGCAGCGGCGCTTGTGCATGACGTCGGCTATTTCATCAGCTATTCGAGTCATCACAAGCATACCTATCACCTCGTCCGGCATGCGGACCTGTTCGGCTTCACGCCGCGGGAACGGGAAATCATCGCCAATATTGCCCGCTATCACCGCAAATCCCTGCCGAAGAAAAAGCATGAGAGCTTCGCCAGGCTTGCACCCCGGGACAGGCTCCTGGTCAAGAGGCTCGGCGGCATCCTGCGGCTTGCAGACGGTCTTGATCGCCGCAGGAACAGCCTGGTGAAAGGGCTCGACTGTTCGCTTTCCCCGTCCACCTTCATGGTCAGGCTTGCAGGAGGGGACGATGTGTCCGTCGAACTCTTCGGCGGCAAAAATAAAGGCGATCTTTTTGAAGAGGCGTTCGAAAGAAAGCTTTTGCTGGTCCCAACCCCGACGGTTGATTGACCCTGAACCTCTAACGATCATGACGACAACCTGCCGGCAGATACCGGATGACTCCGATCGCGACTCAAATCGCTAAGCAGCATTCAGCTTCGTCATCCTTAATGAGTATGAGCCGTTCTTACCGCTGCCGTCCTGTCGGGCGATGACAACACCGAGGTCGTCAGCTTTGATCCATCGCCGGCACTTCTTGTGCGAATCCTCAAAGTCGATCACTTTACACATGAGCCGCACCCCGTCCACATCCACTTCTTCATTTCTTACGTATCGATAACTGCGAGTCAGCACTTCAAGATTTTCCAGATCGAGGACTCGCAGAGACATCTTCTCGCCCGGTTTTTTCATGGCGACTTCGGGACATTCCATGGTGGTATAGTCGTATTTCTTCCGCTCGATGGCCACCGTTCTGCGGGAACCTTTTTCGCTGACTTCAAACTGGAACAGCCCGTTTTCCAGTTTACCCTCCACCTGCAGGCTGGATTTATTTTCTTTGGCCGTGTGCTTGTATTGGAACGCGCCGTCGTTCCCTACCAAAGCTTCTTCCTTCCCGACGAGAGAGTATGAGTAGAAGACGAGGTTTGCATTGACTCGTGTGGCGGATTCGAATTTGAGGATCTTTTTGCCTGTGGCGGGAACAAGGGAGCAGACCGTCTTCAATTCGCCGACCCTGAACCCTCGGGCAAAGATGGCGTAACTAGATTCCCGTGTTTCCGGTCCTGTACTGGCAACGCTCCCTGTGACGCAGGCAATCATGAGAATGCAGGCAATTACATTATTCAACCGGATTTGAAGACGCTTCTTCAGCCGTAAAGCGGCTGTTCCCCCCTGGTTTTCAGACAATTCCACTATCAATCACCCTCTTCCATTACAGGCAGATTCAGGGAACGTTTTTTGAATTCTTCAAAGGCAAATTCCCTGCCACAGGTAATGCAGACGAATCGCTGCCCGGCTTTGACTTGCTTCCTCAACCGGTATGTGATTTCAGTGTTGCATGCCGGACAAATCATGCGCCAACCTCCTGGAATAATTTGTGATCAATTGATTTAATGTCCTCTACAAATATTAAATTCTTGTGAAGGCCGTGTTAATGTTCTGCAACAACTGTAACGGCGCCGCTATGTACAGGAAATCAGTTCATTCGACAATTGAATGCTTATGAGGAAATATTGCATTGCTGTTTATTATGCGCCGCCTGCAGCAGAGTAGATAAACTGACCAACAGCAATAAATTGCATCAATAAACATAATTTTCACATGCCTGTTTCATGATTTGCACATTTATATGGGAGAATAACATGCAATAAATGCGGGACAATTCGGCATTGGGCCCCGCGAATGGCGTTTATGCAGCTATACCAGCCGGCAAATATGGAAATGACAGGGGCGAAAAATGACATGTCCGAAATGCAAAGCCAAAATTGGAATTACACGACAGCAGTTTATTACTGACTCGGGTCTGGCAGCCGGCATTATCTGCTACATGTGCGGCAACTGGATACAGGAATTTCCGGAAGAATCCGAGCGTTTTGTCCGGCGACAAATATCGACGCACTCCGCCTGAAACCCGTTCAGCGTCTCTTTGAATTACTGAAGAATGAGTGGAAGCAGCGTGGTTCCGTGCGGCTGGAATTTGAGAAAATCATTTGACGTCTTGCCCTAGGAGCCAGTCGGACTTAGGGAATCGTAACGAGAGAATGGCAAATCGAGGACAGATTATCGGAAATTTGAGAGCGAATAGTGGACCTATTTGTCGAAAATTTCCGGGAATATGGGCCGATTTTCCGTTCTCGCAGTAGATTCACTCCTAAGTCCGACAGGCTCCTGATATCCACAGATAATTTTCCCCACCGCAACACAGCCGTAACCCTCTCCGTTCATAATGAGAAGAAACAAGGCTCTTGCAAAACGTCATGAGGATGCCGGGATGCAAGGCGCAAGCGAGCGAGCGGCAACACCGCAAAGCGGTCCCGCAGTGGTTTTGCAATAGCCTCAACCGTAAGGAGAAATTATGAACGCATCGGTTATCCCGTTTGTGCAGAAAACTATCGGCAACCACCCGGCTATTCTGGGTGTCGTCACTGCCGCAACCGGAATTCTCCGCCAGATGGCCATCAAGCCGTTCACTCCAAAAAACCGGCGTCGCGAATTCAAGCTCAAAGATCGGGTTGCAAGCATGCACGCAACCCGTGCCCAGATATTCAAGGAAAAGGGATCCGGCTCCACACCCACCATCATCGTCGGCGGTTTCGTCCCCGACGCTACCGAGTTAGTGGAATTCCAGCGTCCCCTCTTCAGGGAGTACGGCAGCATCTACTACATAAACTACCCGCGCAACGGCTTTTCCTCGGCGATGTTTTTTGCCCAACTGGCAGATCTTATCGAGGACATCAACCTACGCGGCAAAAAGCCGGTGCTCTTCGGGGTCAGTTTCGGCTGCGGCCTGCTGGCCTGCTTCCTGCGCGAATGCGCCGAGGCAAAGGATCTCAAAATCAGGGGGGTGGTCATGGCCAGCCCGGTGCTCTGCACCGAAGACCTGATCCGGCCGGAACGGGACAAGAGCGGCGGCGTCAGGATGCTGGAGAGCAACCTTAAACGTATTCTCAAGGCGAATCCGGCCGGCGGCGAAGAAGTAAGCAGACAGATTGACCGGGCGCGCCGCTGCTTTCAGGCGCTTTTCGAAGCCGGCGCGGAAAACCGGCGATTGTCGAGCAGACACCTCTCCATCAGGAGAAAGATCATGGAAGTCATCGGCTCAACCTCTTCCTCCGGCGGCTACGAGCGGGTCCTGGCCCTCAAACAGTTTGCGCAGCCGGGGGGGGATCTGCCGATCTTCACCGGCCCGGCCCTGACGCTCCTGGCGGAACAGGAAGACAACCTGCTCGTCCCGACCTCGCCGACACTGGCTGCCCTGCGCGACCCGGCAAAAAGCAGACAGCTCTTCCCGCGCGGCAAGGTAAGGCAGGTCATATCCCACTCGCCGGACGATGCCGTTGCCCACGCCTCGCTGATTTTTCACCATCAATACTACAATCCGCTCATCGAAACCTGGTATGACAAGCTGCTGGCGCCCATGCTCTTTGCGGTGGTATAATGAAAACCATACCCATGCTTCGTGACCTTTCCGCACCGTTCCTCGACCGGTTTCTGAAAACCGGCGCCACCGTCCTGGCCAACCGGTTTCTGGCCCAGGACCCTTACCTGGCCCAGCGAAACATTCTGGCCCGGCTCCTCGCCCGCGGCAGCGTCACCCGTTTCGGCAGGGACTACGGTCTGGCCGAACTCGTGCCGCTTCCCTTTGCCGAAGCCTACCGCCTCTATCGGCAGCGGGTCCCGATCAGGACCTACAGCGATTTCTGGACGGACTATTTTGCCGCTTCGTGCCGTGAAATCAGTGGACGTCGGCAATTATTCCTTGAAAACGAGACCTGGCCGGGCAAGATCCCCTTCTTCTGCGAAACGTCGGGCACCACGGCTCCGAGCAAGTACATCCCATTTTCCCGGGAGATGTTTGCCGCCAACCAGCGGGCCGCACTCGACCTCACTGCCACGTACCTCAATGCCAATCGCAGCAGCCGCCTCTTTCAGGGAAAACTCCTCTACATGGCGGGCAACACCGACCTCACCGACATGGGTGACGGTGTCCTGAGCGGCGACATGAGCGCCATTACCCTTCGCTACCGGCCGGCGTACCTGAATCCGTTCATCGCCCCCGACCCTGTAACCGCTGCCCTGCCCTGGGAAGAAAAGCTGGAAAAGCTGGCGCACCTTCTCCTCACCAATCGTAACATCAGGGGGATATCCGGCGTCCCCCCCTGGATCATTCTCCTGCTGAAACGTTGCGCGGAACTTGGAAGCCGCCCTCTCCCCGAGTTGTTGCCAAACCTGGAACTGATCATTCACGGCGGAACAAGCCTCAAACCGTATCGGCAGGAGTTCGACGAGCTGTTTCCCCTGCGCATGCCCAACTTCCTGGAACTGCTCCCCTCATCGGAAGCGTTCATGGCCTTCCAGCTCCATGGCGAAGGACAGATGCGGCTTGCCCCGTACTACGGTGTATTCTTCGAGTTTGTTCCCTGTGAAATGCTGAATGAGCGGGGTGTACCGGCCCCGGACGCCCCCGCCGTACCGCTGGAAGAGACCGAAACCGGCCGGCGCTACGCGGTAATCCTTACCACCTGTGCCGGGCTCTGGCGCTACCATATAGGCGACACCATTCGCTTCACCTCCCGCGCCCCCCTGTTCATCGAATTCACCGGCCGCGACAAGTTCCTCGACCGGTTCGAGGAAAAAGTGACCCAGGGAGAAGTGGAAGCTGCGGTGGCCGGGCTGAACAACATCCCGGGGATCGATATCCGCGAGTTCATCGTCGGTCCGGAGATAGCGGAACGTCGTCATCTCTGGGTGCTCGCCCTGGGCCGGGACAGCCAAAACAGCGACATCGACCTGGCGAAGCGCCTCGACGATGCCCTCATCACTATGAACGCCGACTACGCAACGTTCCGCAACCAGGGAAGGATCAAGGCGCCGGTGGTTGTCGGTGTGGAAGAAGGGCTCATTTACCGGTGGTCGAAAGAGGTACGGGGCAAACTTGGCGGACAGAGCAAGATCCCCCACATCGATCCGACGGTGGAGGGAGAACTGGTGAGAAGCCTCGTAGAGTTCAGCCGGGAGTCATGCGAAGACATCGCTGGCTGCAAGGTTGCGATCTAAAAAAGGTAATCCCTCATTTGCAGCAACGCAAACCGGAGCCGACTGATGCAATTTAACAGATGCGCCCTGAAACTCACCGAAACAGTCGGCAAGCGCCTCAAGGATATATTCCAATGCGGACTCACTCCCCATAAGCTGGCTCTGACCATCTGCCTTGGAATTGCCGTCGGCATTCTCCCCATCTTCTGGGGAACGACCCTGATTTGCGCTGCCCTCGCGTTCTTCCTGAGACTCAATCAGGCGGCCATCCAGGCGGTAAACTACATGGCTTATCCGCTACAGCTGGCACTTTTTTTCCCCTTTTACCGTCTGGGAGAAAGGGTTTTCCCATGGGAGAAACCCCTTTCCCCTGAAATGGCCAGCGGCGGACTCCACGGCGGTTTTACTGCAACGATCACTCACCTGGGCGGAGCTGCCCTTAAGGCAGTGGCCGCTTGGCTCATAACTGCGCCACCAGCAACCATTCTCATTTATCTGCTGCTGCTCGCGATCTTCAAAAAGAAATACCGACGGCAACTTCTCAGAAAACAGTCCGGTGAGGGCAATCTGCCGGCATCGGAACCGCTCCATGTCGTGTAATCAATGGCAGCCGGCAATTCCATAAAAAATTAAAATTCAGCTGTCGGTTTTTATTTTCAATATAGACAACAAGTTGTCACGTTGTTTACATGTTTAAACTTTAATATTTCCGATGTCATCTGCGATACACAGATTTATCCAGCAGTGTCCGGTTAGATAATTGCACTGGCATCAAAAGCTGTGAAAACTATCTTTTTGCACCCTCCCCCAGCCCCTCCCATCGAAGGGAGGGGAGCTTTTATTCCCTCTCCCTTGGTGGGAGAGGGCTAGGGAGAGGGGGGGATGTGTCGGCTGCAAAAACCTAACCGGACACTGCTGAGATTTATCGGATATAACAGACTGCTTCGACATGAAAGGAAGAAGTTAATGACGTACAGCAGTACAAATAATAAATTTATCGGCCCCAAACAAAAAAGCCAGGTAATCAGAGTTGTAAGAAAAATGTTCGTCACAGAAGATAACCTCCACGAGATCAAGGGCCTCATATCCGCGGAACAGCATGAGAAGATCAACCCGGGAGATATCATCAGCGTCATCCTTTTTTATAATAATTGTAATGGGACACACGGCGTAGTGACCATCTGGCATAACAAATTCATGGCCGCCATAAATATGATGGAAAATGATCTGTTTGGCGAATGGGACGAAAAAAACAAGGTTGTCATTACTGAAGAAAAAGAGATGGCGTGGACCATTCATGGTGAAGAATTATCAGGAAGAATCGCATTTGATATATATGGTTTCGAGGGGATATTCTCCTGTGGACGATTCTTCCGTTCGAGCACGACGCATTCCTACCACCCTTTGAAAACACCGGAATGGAAAAAAATAAATTAATACAAATTTCAGATACTCGTCGTAAAGATGTAACAATCCGCTGTTATTGTCTGTTCCATCGATAACATGACCATCGGCAAAGATCAGCGGATGCTCTCAGTCAGGCAGTAAAATATTTAGCAGGCAGAGATGAAATTAATGGAAAAACTCAACAATCTGATCGAAATTCTGAGAGCTCTGATCAAAAGCGAATTCACCGGCTATATCAAGGTGAATTTCAGCCAGGGCGGCATCTGCAGAATCGAGAAGTTTGAAGAGATCATGAAGAACAACAACAAGCAATCCGGCTGATTACCGACGCAACATAACCAAATAGCAGGGTACTTTGCCGACCTACCCAGTAGGCCCCGGAAAGCCCGAATCGAGATGTGCCACGTGCGCTTGATTTGGGCTTTTTTGTTATCAGGCAGACGGGACTCAAGTAAAAGGGGGTGGAAACGGCAAACAAGCCTGAAACATTGAGTCGGCAGGCCAGCGATGGCCCGAACCAACTTCTAGATAAAGCCAAAACCCGGGTAACCGGGTGACGGAAAGCCACGGGCCCTGCGAATGGGCAGCCGGGTTGCCTGGGGGGATCGGCAGCACACGTTAATTCAAAGCAAGAAATTAACAATCACCCAAGGAAGCATTATTAAAAAGGAGATGAAAAAATGAAGAAAAAAATGATTACCCTTCTCGCAGCAGCCATGCTCACCATGAGCGCCGCAAGCAGCGCCATGGCCGCCTTCGCACAGGGCGACCTGATCCGCGTCGTTTACGACACCTTGGGGACCAAGGAAATCGCCACCAACCTCGGCTCCGTATCCGCCCTCACCTCCTACGCCAACGGCTCCATCCTCGGCGGCGGCATCGACGCCACAACCCTCGCCCAGTTCGGCGGCAGCTCTTACTCCGACCTGCGCGTAGCCTATTTTTCCAACGACAACGCAACGAGTTCGGCCTGGGTTTCCGGTACCGGCGACCTGTCCACGACCACCGCTCCCACCAACGGCTCGCTCAAATATGGCGGTTATAAAACAAATTTCGCCTCGACCATCAACCAGTACAACCTGTTCCTTTCGGCTGACGGCAAAGTCGCGACGCTTGACAACAAGAGCCTCACCAACTCCTTCTTCAATAAGATGGACAATAAAGGCGCTGCGACAGGCGGCTTTGCAAACTTTCTTCCGACCAAGCCCGCAGGCGGGGTCGTGAGCCTGGCAGCCCTGGCAACGACCGGTTATGTTGACCAAGCGCTCTACACCTGGGGCAGCACCATCTCCAACTCGGCTAATCTCGGCGTGCGCGTCGGCGACGTCCAGAAGCTGACCCTGCGCACCTTGGCCGACGGGTCCACGGCCATCATGACGAATGCGGCCTCTACCCCGATCCCCCCCGCATTCCTGCTGATGGGCTCCGGCCTCCTCGGCATGGTCGGCATCCGCCGCAAGATGACGGCGTAACAGCGGCTGACATCGGCCACAAGGGGGCAGCCGGTGCTGCCCCTCATGAATTACTCGAAACCTGACACAATTGCATCACCAACAAAAAAGGAGAACTACAATGAAGAAGAGCATGAAAACCCTCGCCCTGTCCGCCGCAATGCTGGCCATGGGCGCCACCGCCAACGCCGCAGTGATCGACCTGAACATCTACGGCGCCTCCGCCGAGTTCCTCTTCTGGAACGCCGCGGCCCCCGGCTTTCTCACAAGCGTCCGCGGCTGCAGCGCCACCTCGCAGACCACTTCCGCTGACGGCAAGCACGAAATCACCCAGGGAACCGGCTGCGACGGCGGAGCCAATACCATCAACCTCCGCTACAGCGCCAAGGCATCCTATGACGGCATCTACGCCGTCGGCAACAAATACGACCCTACCGTTGTCGCCCCCGCTACGCAGCAGTGCCCTGGTCTGCCCGGTCAGCGCAAGATGGTAAACGGCGCCGGCAATAACGGCACCTCCTGCCAGGAAGTCCACCTGGGCGCATCCGACGTGTCCGGCGAAGCCTTTACCCAGTCTTCCGAAGGCCAGGTCTACGGCATGCGCAATGGCGGATACGTTACCAGGTACTTCTCCGGCGTCCCGACCACCGGCCTGACCTCCTACCAGCCGGTAGTGGTTCCCTTCGGCTTCTTCGCCAACAACGCCATCAAAGTTGAGAAATGCGTCGGCGGCGCTGCTGACGGCGCCCTCTGCACCGCCGCCACCGCTGCTGCCGATTGCGGCACCGGCAGCGTCTGCACCCAGAAAACCATCGACAACATCACCCGCGAGATGGCCGTCCAGATCTTCAGCGGCAACATCCTGAGCTGGAAAGATTTCGGCGCCTCCTACTCGGTTGCCGGCGACCCGACCAACTCTGTCTATGCCTGCCTCCGTCACGCCGGCTCCGGCACCCACGCCACCTTCGACAAGGCGGTTTTCGCCGGCATTGCCAACCCGATTTCCGGCTTTGAAAACACCTCTTCTTCCCCTTACGCCTACTTCAACGACGGCGGTTCGGATGAGATCAAGTGTGTGAACGGCAACATCGGCTCGGGCACCGGCTCCGCCATTGGCGCCATCGGCTATGCCGACGCCGACCAGTCCGTCGGGGTTTCCGGCAGCAGCCAGAACGTGGTCGCCATCAAGTACAACGGTCTTGCAGGCCGCCGCAGCGCCATCCGCAACGGCGCCTATGACTTCTTCTCCAACCAGTGGCTCTATGAGAACCCGACTAAAACCCCGTCCACTTCAGCCCAGCACACCCTGATCACCCAGTTGGTCAACTTCGCTTCCGACCCGACCCACATCCCGGCTTCCAAGGCCAATTTCTGGGCCGCAGCTTCCGAGATGACCTACAACAAGGCAGACGACAGTGCCTATCCGGCTTACGTTGGCGCAACCACTCCGATGATTCCCTAGTAGAACCTCCTTCATCTGCAATGTAATTTCAGGGCCTCGTTCGAGGCCCTTTTTTTATTCACTTCCGATTTAATACCACCCGAACAGTTATCAAGCATGTTGAATTCCCTGAATGCACAGACTTTCCATTCGCAAACAGAATTATCAACGGAACAAATCCCCCTCCATCCCCCTTTGCTAAGTGGGAAGTGATCTTCGTACCCCGAATTAACACTATCTTTGTTTCGGGTATAGTTCATTTTGCGTCAGCAGTGTCCGGTTTTTGCTTACGTCCCGTGGGGACAGAATGCTGGTAGCCGGAGAATTCATTCCCCGGTCATCGCGGCAAATTTCATCACGTCACGTACGTGAAGTGGGGATATTCTGGAATCTGTTCCGGGGGATGAATCCCCCGGCTACATGCGAACGCCCCTAATGGGGCTAAAAAAACTTGATGCAAAGACCTAACCGATGATTTTGCGTAACTATTCAGCACGGCGAAGTAACGGACTGGTTTTTCAGGAGCGTGGGCATCTTGCTCATGTTTAGGGCGGGTTTATGCCCGAATACGGTTTGCTTGTAACCAATTCAAGCGATACATCCGCTTGAAACGCAGGCAGGATGCCCACGCTCCTGGATATGCTTAATAGTTACGAATTTCTTCACGTTCTTTGCGACTTTGCGTGAACAAATGTTTTTCTAGGTTGAAAAAACCCGTACCGGCAATACCGGTACGGGTTTTTTCGAAACGTCACAGAAATTTATAAGGATGTGCAGCGCGTTATTTCTTCTGCGGCGGATAATAGCTGTTCATCGGCCGCCTGGTGCGATTCAACACCAGCCCCAGGATCTTATCCGGCGGCAGCATCCCCAGCGCCCGGTTGATGTCGTCGACAGCTGTCTCCCCTTCCCTAACCGTTACCAGGATAGTGTCGACAAGGGGGGTAAAGGCAAGTGCATCGGCTGTGGCCAGGACCGGCGGCACGTCGAAGATGACGAGCCGGTCGGGATAACGGTTCTTCAAGTCGGCCACCAGTTCCTTCATCCGGGGCGAACCGAGCAGCTCGCTGCTGTCGCTGATGGTCCGTCCGCCGGAAATCAGGGTCAGCTTTTCGATTCCCGGCCAGACCATCAGTTCCGACACCGGACAGTCATCAAGCAGGTAGTCGCACACACCCCTGTCACTGTCGAACTTGAGGTAGTCATGGATCTTCTGCCGCCTCAGGTCGCAATCGACCAGGAGCACCGTCTGACTGAATTCCTTGGCAAAGGTCAGGGCCAGGTTGATGGCGGTCAGCGTCTTCCCCTCTCCCGCCAACGCGCTCGTCACCATCAGGGTGTTCCCACCCTTTTCCCGGATGCGGTGCATGATCTTGGTCCGTAATATCCGGTAAGCCTCCACCTCCGGGGCATCGGACATAAAGGCCACGCAACGGTTCTCGGCAATTGCCCGCGGATCAAGGGTCACGGAACGGGACTGGTGATAGGTGGGAGAAACCCACCCCAGCTTCTCCATTTCCGCCGGCCTGGTAGTGAACTCGTATTGTGGAGCCTCCGGCACATGCCTCTTATGTTCCGGCAAACGTATATGCTTCTCCGTGGGGGGTGTCTTTTTCAGGTGATGCACCCGCGGTTTCAGAACAAGTCTTTCGCCTGTGCTGCTTTCATCATGCGGTTCCAATACTTCCATATGCGGTTCCAACACTTCCATATGCGGTTCCAACACATCCATAGGCGGTTCCAACACTTCCGTATGCGGTTCCATCGCTTCCATATGCGGTTACTCCTTCCTTTACAGGTTGGCTCAAAGAGCCATTCTGCGCTTGAAAATGGCCCAGGCCACACTCAGGTCCATGACCAGAAAATGAATTGCCAGCAGGGAAATGGGAATGATCATTATGCCCGCAACAAGAAGCGATCTGCGTCTTCTCAGCTGCCGTTGCTGATCCTGCCAGGTGACGATTTCAGGAATGGCGGCAAGCACGGGATACATGGTTGCCTTGGCCAAGACCTCCATGCTGTGCACTGATTTGTCGCCGGTTTCGCGAATGGTCGCAACGCCTACCCCGCTGCCGATCCCGAGAATCAGGCCGATCAGCATGATAACCGGCACATTGGGACTCACCGGCTTTTCAGGTAGCCTGGCCGCATCGACGATGGTGAACCGTTCGCCCATCTGCTCTTTCTCCAGGCCGTGGGCGACCTTGGCTTCCAGAAATTTTTTCGAAAGATCATCGTATTTCAACTGCATGTTGTTTCGCTCGACCATCAGGTTTTTAAACCCTTCCTCAACCTTCGGCGCAGCCTGAATCCGTTTGCGGTAAGAATCACGCTTGTCGTGAAACTGTGCAAGCTGGCGTTTCACCGAGTCGATTTCCGACTGGGCGGCGGCCAGTTGGGAAGCCAGATTAATATAGTTCGGATTATCGGCACGGATAGACTTTACATCTCCGCCGACTGTGTGGAGCTGCTTTTCCAGAGTCGCAATCTCCTGCTGAAGTTTTTTTACATCGGGGTACTCATCGGAGAAGCGGCTCTTCAGGTTCACCAGTTTCGCTTTCAGATCATTGAGGCGGGTCTTGTCCTGATTCTCGTCTTCGGGCGTGATGTTCGCAAGCTGGCTCCGCAGGTAACCTTCCTTCTCCTTCAGGGTGCGCAACTGGTCATTGAACTGGATAATGCTACGCTCCACCTGGTCCAGCTCCGACAGGTTGGTTTGAACCAGTTCCGGCAGGGAATTCAGGTTTCGCTGCTTATAAGCGGAAATCTGCGCTTCAAACCCGACCAGCTTCGCCTGCACGTCCTTCATCTCGTCCTCAAGAAACTTCGAAGTCCCCGACGTGGATTGCTCACGCACCTTCAGGTTCTCTTCCAGATAAAGGGAAGCCAGGACGTTGGCGATCTGCTGGGCAGTCGCAGGGTTCCTGGCTGAGTAAGACAGGGAAAAAGCGATGGTGGCCTGAGTCGCCCGGCCGGTACGGCGATCTATGACATCGGCGCTGATCGTATCGAACTTGATGTCCTTGCGCATCTTCTCGATCATCTCTTCCGTCGTTATTTTGTCCTTGATGTCCGCGTAGAGATTGAAACGATTGATGATCTCCAAAAGCCTCGTGGAACTCATGATGCGCTGGTTGAGCACCTGCAGCCGCTGTTCGGCAAAGCTCGTCACCGTGGTGGCAACCATCTCGGGAGGGATCTCCTGCTCCTCGATCAGAATGGTCGTGGTGGAGCGATAGATCGGCGGCAGGATAAATGCCACGCTCACTGCAACAAGAAAGAGCGCTGCCGCCGGCAGGAGCAAGCTCCACTTCCTCCGCTTCAGAATATCCATAAGATCGTGTACCGTCATATTGCCTGTTGTCATGCACTGTTCCTCAATTGATTTTAGGGTGGAAAATTCTATTGCTCAAAAAACGGATAGCGAAAATTCAGGGTCAGCATGATCGAATTACGATTCACCCGAACATCGCCGGACGTCTGACGTGAATTGATCCCGACAAAATGGTAATTACCGCTAAGATCCACGTCCTTCGTGAATTCATAGCGAAAGCCGGGACTAATGTCGATGGTCTTCTCGTCAATCGTTTGATTCGAAAACTGCCGCTGATCGGACTGATTCAAATAGGCGCCGGCGTTTAGCGTTCCCCACATGCCGTAGCTGAAACGGCGCGCCATATTGAACGTCACTGCCGTGCGTTCGGCGGTACCGGAGCGGCCGGAGGCGGAAGTCACGTCCCGGTAGAAGGTAAGTCTTCCCTTTGTCAACTCGCCGTGATAGGCGAGCGCAAGCTGGCCGATCCACCCCGCGTTCGTGTCCACTGTTCGCAAGGTAATGTTCCTGAAGGTCGGGAAAAAATCAACCTGGGTGGTGGATTCGATCATCGATTGGGTAATTCGCCCGCCAAGTGATGCAGAGACCGTCCAGAGCTCGTTCAACTCTCCCTGTAATCCGGCCGACACTGTATAATTATCAACCTGGGAGCTGGTGAAGAGGTAACGGGTAAAACCTGCCGTCAGTTGACCCTTGATATTCGGCACCAGATAGGCAAGGTCATGGTCAAGCCCAAGGGTTACCGCGTGGGATGTGATATCTATTAAGCTCGGGTCAAGGTAATGGTCTTTACCGTAGTTGTAGGAAAAGGACGCGCCGGTTGTCTCGGTGAGCATGTGGCTGCCGGCCAGCGAGTATGCTGTGCGGTCACGCCTCACGGTATTGAACGTTTCCAGGATCGCCAGTCCGCTCATGCCGATATCCCGGTCAGCACGGGATTCCTGGACTAGTTCGGCACTCGCCTCCATGCTTGTACGGGGGTGCAACTGGTAGTGCAGTCGCCCCTTGTACCCCCGATCGAGAGAGTCGAGTCGACTATTCGCCGCATAATGGATGCTGTCAAGACGCGCCAGCAGATTGAGGTTCAGCCGCTCCGTTCGCTCCATCAGTTCCAACCCCGGCGAAATGGTGGTAATAAAAGTGCTGCGCTTGTCTCTGCTCGCATAGAACACGTTGTCGTTATATTCTTCCTTCAGCGCGGCAGAAGGCGTGACGGTAAAATCATCTCCCCATGAAAACCCATGCAGCAACATTACGATACATGCAGTATGTAAAAGGCAGAGGAACAACCGACCGCGATCGATGCCGGAGGTGGTGCAACAGGGAACTTTCATGGCAATCTCTCAGCTGACCCGGTCAAGGAACGACAATGACATCGCCCCGATTAAGCCTGATATTCTCCTCCGGACGGTCCCCCTCGACAACATCGTTGTAACGAAACGGTATGATCTTTGTTTTATCCCCTTCCTGGCGGAAAATCTTGACCTTGTTCTTGCCGGCGAACGGATTGAAGCCGCCCGCCATGGCCAGAGCCTGCATAACTGTGATATTCGAATTATAGGTAAAGCGTCCGGGACTGTTAACGCGGCCGAGCACATATACCACCAGGCTGTTCAGCTGCTTCACTTCAACCGAAAGGACCAGGTCCTGAACATAGCGTTTGAGCTTTTCCTCAGCCTCCACTTTCAGTTCGGCCAACGTCTTGCCGGCCGCCTTCATCTCACCGATCAGGGGAAACGAGATCGTCCCGTCCGGGAGCACGACAACCGTCCTGGTCAGGGCGTCATCTTTCCAGACCGAGATGTCCAGAACATCCCCCGGTCCGATAATGTAATCCGGATAGACAAACATCGGCCGCAGTTCGGCCTGCTCCTGGGAAGCTCCGGGCTGAGCCTCTTCGGCAGCCGCTACGCAGGGAACGGTGAATGCTGAGAGCATTGTGATATAGAGGAGTGCTTTTTGTATTGGCGTCATTTGGTCGTTCCCGGCTAATTAATTGATTTGTATTTCATCTTAGTGCTTGCAGCGTTTTAGACAGCTGTCGTGAACCGGCTCGGCATTAACGTTATTGCTCCGATGGCTAAACATGTAAAACACTGGGGTATGGCAGGTGCTGCCCTGCCAGATTGGGCGAGGCAAGCCTCGCCCCTACCATTGATATGTTTAACCACCGAAACAATAAAATACGCGGCTTCGGTTACAATTCATCAACAGCTGTATGAATTATTGGTTAAGATCGACGCATTACCTGACCAGCGCCAAAGTTTTCACTGCCTCGTCCCGGCCCGGAAACCATTCCTTACCTGCCAGCGCCCTGTCCAGGGACTCCTTTGCCAGGTCGCGTTTGCCTGATTTTTGGGATACCATCCCCAGATGATAATTCATCACCGGATTGTCTTTCCCCTTGGCCAGGGCTTTGCGGAGATGTTCCTCAGCTTTCCGGTTATCCCCTTTCCTGTAGTATATCCAGCCGAGGGTATCCAGCACCGTCGCATCATCCGGGCGTATCGCCTGAGCCTTTTGCGCCAGACTGAGCGCCCTGTCCAGGTCCTTTGGCGTGCCGTATTCGCAGAGGAGGAATGACAGATCATTGGCGGCCGTCCATAGGTCCGGCTTCAACTCCAACGCCTTGCTGTATGCCTGATCGGCCTTCGGCAGATTTTTCTGCGCACCGTAGAGTTGTCCCAGCAAGGTATAGGCAACAGCATCTTTCGGATTCGAGCGTATCCGGGCATCGAGCAGCGCAACGGCCGCGTCCCCTTTGTTCAGGCGCAGATAGGCTTGCATCAGGGAAGAGAGGAAACTGGTTGCCCGGGGGTTGATCTGCAAGGCCTTTTCCAGCTCTGCTGCCCCCCTCGCCCATTTCCCTTCCAGCATGTAAAGTTCACCCAGCTTCACATAGGCAAGGGGTATCTGGGGAACTTTGCGCTTGAGGTCGGCATATTCCGATTCGGCTCGCCCGAAATCACGAGCTGCCACAAATACGTCGCCGAGGTCGCTTCTGGCTTCCATGTCGCCGGGGTATTTCCGGACAAGCTTGCGCAGTTGCTCCTCCGCCTTCCTGAAATCCTTTTGCATGGCGTAACTGCGGGCCATGGCGCGCTGCACATCGCTTGATTCCGGATCGACCTTCAACGCATTCTGCAGGGTGTCGTTCATCAAGTTCATCTCCCGGTTCAGGGCATGGGCCTCCGCCAGGCGCAGGTATCCCTGAATGGACTGGGGCTGCTCTGCGACAACGGTGCGAAATTCCGCAACGGCATTAACCCCGTCATTCTTCAAAAGGGCAATGCTCCCTTTGAGGAAATGCCCGTCCACGTTCTTCGGACTGGCCTTAATCACCTCATCGACATATTTCCCGGCTTCAACCAGATCCTGACCGGCCAGGTATATCTTGGCCAGGGCGTTTTTTGCCTGGATAACCTCCGGATTTTTAGCATCCTTTTCCAGGGTCAGACACTCCTTCAAACAGACAATGGCCTGGTCCGCCCTGTCGCTGCCCGCATAAAGATCACTCAGCGCAAAGCGGAGTTTGAAGCTTTTTCCGATCTGCGCAACGCCGTCTTTCAGCAGACGCTCGGCATCATCGGGAAGGTTTCTGCCCAGATAGAATGCAGCCACCTGCAACCGCCGCTCCTCATCCTTCGGCTCACCGGCTACAAGACTTTTCAGCAGCGACTCCCCCTTCTCCCGATTACCGGAAGCCCAGTAGAGACCTGCCAGGTTCAGGCTGTGGCTGATATTTTTCGGCTCAAGGACGATAACCTTCCGGAGCAGGGTTTCCGCCTCGCCGGACCGCTTCGTCCCGGCATACAGCTCGGCGAGGGCAAGATTCAACTCAACAGATGCGCCGTTGGCTTCCAGCCCTTTCCGCAGTGCCGTTTCAGTTCCGGACATATCCCCTTTCAATCGGGCAATTGAGGCAAGCAGTAAAAATGCGTCGGGCTTGCGCACCCCCCCGCCGATAACCTCCTCCAGGTAGAGCCGGGCTTTGTCCAGTTCCTTCCCGGCTACCAGCGCAGCCCCCTTCAATAGTTGACCATCCTCGTGGCGGGGATTTTCCTTTAGTATCAACTCCGCCTTTTCCATCGCCTTGTCCGCCTCCCTGACCGCCAGGAACAGTTTTCCCATCTGGTACTGGGCGTCCAGATTATGGGGATTGAGCTCGATGGCCTTGTTGAAACCGCCATAAGCACCCTTAAGGTTGTTCCGCTTCAGTTCAACCAAACCAAGCATGTAGTAGGCATCCGCAAATTTCGGGTCAATCTGGACGGCATTGCGGAATTCAAGATTGGCCTTCACATAGTCGCCCTTTTCATAAAGAGCCTTCCCCTTATCGAAGAATTTCTTCTTTTTTTCTTCCGGACCGCTGCAGGCAAAAAGCTGCGTGAGCAGCAGCAACAAGCAGAGCACTTTAACCGAACGAAGCTTCATAATTCTTTCCTCCTGATTTGGGTAAATCCCCGTACGACTGAATTGAACCGACAGAAGCGCCGTTTTGGCCTGACGGGATTGAACATAATTACTTATCGCCGAGTACCTTATCCGACCGCAAGCACGACCAATGAAAGCACCGTGACCAGAGCAACTTTGTCGACCCTCCAGCGCAACTCCGCCAGCAGCACCTCATAGCTGAAATAAAGCATGATGATCTTGGCCGCCACCAGCCCGAGATGATAGTTTTGGAAGTGCTGGTCCGGCAGATTAGGCACGAGCACCGCAATGAAGAGGATAAGGAAATCCAACGGGGTATTCTTGAACCCTTCCCGGCGGCGCGTGAACTTGGAGACGATTATGATCAGCAGGGCAAAGACGGCAAACGATGCGTTATACAGGCGAAGCGCACTCCCATCCAGCCATTGCGGCAGCGACCTGTCACTCAGAAAAACCGAAAACGGGATCAGGAGATAGAGGGTAAACCTGAGCAGACTGGCCATCAGCTCCTTATTTATGCTTCTGGCCAGCAGGATGACGACGGCAAAAATCAGTGCAGCTCTGGAGATGTATGTGGGCACCTCCCGGGGCAACATGCAGGTAAAAAGCAGCAGCAGCGGTACGCCGAACTCGAAGATACGGAATGCATACCGGATGATGACCCCATCATCCCGCAGCTTGCGCAGGCGACCGACGATTACGATATCGAACAGATCGTAGCGCTTGATGCGCCAGCCGGTTTTACCGGCATGATGAAAGGCGGCAAGGATGCCCAGGGAAAAGAGCAGGTAACCGCAGAGCAGCAGCCAGTCCGGATAGAAACGAAAATAATAGGCAGAAACCACCAGGATGACCTGGAAGAGATAGATGACCAGCACGGCTTCAGGATGGCGCAGCCCCAAGGCCATCAGGTTGTGGTGGAAATGATTTTTGTCGGGCGCAAAGGGGGAGCGCCTCTGGACCATCCGGGTCAGCATCACCGTCAGGGTATCGAGCACCGGAAACCCGAGGATTATCAGCGGCAGCAGCGGACTGAGGGGGGTATTTCCCTGGGTCAGGGAGAGCGCCAGCACAATTGCCGAATAGCCGAGAAACTGGCTGCCGGCGTCTCCCATGAAAATTGAGGCCGGGTGGGTATTGAAACGGAGAAAGCCGAAAATCACCCCCGCCAGGGAGAGGGCGATCAGACCGATCTGGCCATTGCCTACCAGGTAGGCGAGGTAACTGATGCAGCAAAAACTGAGCAGGCAGATGCCGCCGGCCAGACCGTCCAGTCCGTCGGAAAGGTTGATGGCGTTGGTGACCCCAACGATGGCAATGACCGTCAAAGGAACGGCCAGCCAGCCGGGAAGAAGGAGGTTGTCCGAGAACAACATCCCCAGGCTGCTGATGGTAACCCCGCCCCAGAATACGGCAATGAGCGCCGCAATGAACTGCCCCGCAAACTTGATGCGTGGGGAAAGCTCTCGAAAGTCATCGATCAGGCCAAATACTACCAGCACCCCGGCGCCGAACAGATATGCCTGGACAAAGCTACCGGCGCGGTTCCAGTACAGGATCGGCGCGAACGCGCCCAAGGCCATGGCAACACCGCCGATGCGCGGAACCGGGATAGTGTGGACCTTCCGTTCATTGGGAATGTCCACCACATTGGCGCTGATGGCCAGCCTGCTGAAGACCGGTATCAGCGCAATGGTGATGAGAACCGACATTAGCAGGGTTGAGAGAAAGATCATATACTGCTCTTGACCACGAATAGTTGCACTGTTGAAGCCAGGTCACGGACAACCTGATCCATGCGTTTTTCTCCGTTTTCAATGGATTCCTGTGGAAGCAGCGTAGTTATGGGACGAATGAAGAGGTCATGGGTATTGTCACGTTGAATGGCATGCAGGGCCAAATGAAAGCGGTTGATGTTTTTGTCGTGTGTCGCCCGATTCTTGGTCTGGAACCAGAAGTAGACCATCTGCCGTGTGCCCATGGATTCGATCAGCATTTCGCTGACGGTCAGGGTCCCCCAAAAAGGGACGCTGGTGATGGTTCGGGTTGTCGTCTTGAGTTGTTTCCAGCCGGAAGACGGCAGACAAACTGTCGGGCTATGGAAAAAATTCTCATTCTCCAAAAAAGCCGTACTCCGGTAACCAAGGTAAATGGATAGCGGTTCGTCTTTGCTGTTTTTATACTGACCGCTGAAAGATTCCTCTGCCCCGGACAGTGCAACAATAGTCGGGTCGATAAAATCCGCCCGGCCTTTCCAATCGGCAAAAACCAGCGGAAATGATGCTATGCCCCCTTTAAGCTTGACCGGCGGCAACGCATGGGTGCTCCAGCTCATCATCCCTACGACCAGCAGCAATCCTACAGCAGTGATGAATATGCGGTTACCGGAGTGATTTGGCGCTGGACGGCCTGCGCAGGATGCATCGGAGGTAATGCCTTTTTTCTTTCTCTCTTTTTTGGGCGGGAAAAAGGCAAGCATTCTGCCGAGCAGATAAAGTACGACAAACGAAACCATGAACAACACCCAGCCGGTGAAATCATGGAAAAAACCTTCAGCCACCGAAGGGCCGAATCTGCTGGCAAGGATACCGGTAAGCCCGATCCTGAAAGCGTTTAACAACAATGCTATCGGCAAGGTGGCGACGATACAAACGATACGTTTCCAGGCGGCTTGCTCAAAAAAATAAGCGTACAGGACGCCGAGAGCTATGAGGGGAAACAGATAGCGCAACCCGTTACAAGCATCAACAACCTGCAGTTGGGTCACGCCAAGATCAATAATATTTCCGCTGACATGAACCGGGATGTTGAGCAGGCTGATCATCGCTCCGCCCAAAGTTGTGGATATGGACTTGAGGAACATCCCGAGTGTCCGTTCCAGGACAGCCGGAACGGGAACCATGAAAATCAGGAAACCGAGAGGGAACACTACTGCTTTCGTCAGTTCCAAACCGAAACAGAACGCAACAAACAGGATGATAAGCACCGGAATGAGCGGCATCGAAATATTGCCGCTCGACCCGAGTATCCCGTAGAGAGAGATGACAATGCATAATAGCAATACCGGTAGCACCAGCCAGGATCCTCTCAGCCCGGCCTGATTGATGGCCGTCCGTTTTTCCCACAAAAGATACGCAGCAAGCGGCGGGATCATCAGGCCATACGAATAATCGTCATTGTTCAGCCACGTGTGCACGATGCCATGCAAAGGGACCCAATATGCTGCAATAAAAAGTAAAGACAGGACGGTTATCTTGAAACGGTTGTCGGAAAGGAGCCTGGTAAACATTTCCATCACGCGACATCCTTCTTCTGCCCCAACTTGTTTCTTGCGATCCACGCCAGCGGCTTCCATAGCTGGCGCCGGATGAGATGGTTGACACTGCCGATCATCCAGCAGTTGCACCGGCAGTCATCGACACGTTTCCGCGCTTCCCGCGCTTCGGAACCGTTCCAGATTTTCTCAAAGGATTTTTCCCTGATATTGCCGAAGGGAAAGTCCATGACATTGCAGGGTCTCACGTCGCCATAAGGATCGATAAAAAACGAATCGGTCGCCATGGTGCACTTGTGCGCCCGCTGGTATCCATGCATGTGATCCGCAATCCCCTTGGTGAAATACGCTCGAAACCAGTTCTTCGGCTGGGACGACGCCAGGTAGGTTTTTATCAACTTGTTCAACTCGCTGTCCACATACGCCTTATCATTAATAACGTTATCATCCTTGTGAAAATAATAGGCGTTATGGAGAATTGCGGTCGCCAGTTCCACATCGTTCTTTTCGGCCAGCTTGAAAAGCGGCACCAAGTCACGGGCATTCTGATCGGATACCGTCACGGCAATGCCCAGATCCTTGATCCCCAGTCCTTTTAAACCTTTAAGCGTCTCCAGCGCTTTCTCATGGATGTTTTTCACCCCTCGGATGGCATTATGGGTTTCACCGACACCATCAAAGCTGAGCCGGATTCCCACATCGCGGTGGCGGCTCATCACTTCCAGGGTTTTTTGGGTGAGCATGCCGTTACTGCTGATAACTACCCGCTTGGCTTTCTTTTTTACCACATCGAGAATATCGCTCAGGTCTTCCTTGATAAACGGTTCGCCGCCGGTGATGTTCAAGCGCACCATCTGCGGCAGGGATTGCAGGTCCGCTGCGCGAATCTCCTTTTCCCTGTCGCTCGGGTGTTGCCATGTGTAGCACATGGTGCAGCGGCAATTGCACCGATAGGTTACTGCGATAATTCCATCCATGAATGTCTCCAGCTGTTTGTGGCTGTCAGGTCAGTATTTCGCCGGCCGATTTCCTGTATTTTCCGGGAGGGGTGCAAACCTTGACCGAAGTATCCTGAACGAGAGAACGGTAGAGTTCCTCCATTTGATCAGTCACCCGGTCCCAGGAATAGGTGCGGTACACATGTTCCGCACCTGCCGCCTTTTTCGCCTCGACCTTTTCCGGGGAGGCCACAAGCTCGGCAAGACGCTGACGCAGATCAAAGACGTCACGGTTGCGAAAGGTATAGCCATGAGCCTCCAGCGCCTCCAGGTTTTCGGGGATATCGCTTGCCAGGCAGCAGTTGCCGTAGTTCATCGCCTCCAGAAGCGCGACCGGGAGCCCCTCTATTGTCGAAGGGAGGCAAAACAGATAGGCATTGCTGAAAAGCTCCGTCAAAGGTTCACCGTTAACAAAGCCGGTGAAAATGATGCGCGGATCATCGCCGGCCAGCTCATTGAGGAGGGTTTTATATTTTTCGGCATGGGCCGCATCACCGGCAATGACAAGCTGCATGTCCGTATTCAGCTTCCGAAATGCCTGAATCAGAAAATGAGTCCCCTTTTCCTCCACCAGTCGGGCGGCAAACAGGATATATCGGCCGGGAATGATCCCTTGCTGCAGCAGCCAGCATGGTTCACGCTTCTCCACCGGTGATACCCCATTGGGGATATAGGTAACGTCCCGGCCGAACTTTTCCTTAAAATACTGTTTCTGCACCAGAGAAACCGAGGTGGCCCTGCTGGGGAATGCCACAACGCTCAACTCGGCAAGCTTGAGAAACGCCTTGCCGATTATCCCCCATTTATCCCGTTTCCATTCAAGGCCATGGGTCTGCACGACGGTGGGAATGCCTAACAGGCGGGGGAACAAGGAAAAGATGGACGGGCCGACAGCATGGACATGGACCAGATCGACGGATTCACGGAACATCACGTCGAGAGTCGCCATGAAACAGATTGAAAGCTTATGCAACGCCTTGGTGTTGATGGAAGGAACCGTTTTGATCCGCATTCCGTTATACAAACAATCAGTTGTCCCATAGTCGCGGCTGGCATAGACGATTACTTCATGGCCCCGCTCGACCAGCCGGGAGCCGATTTCTTCCGTTACCTTCTCGATGCCGCCGCCGATGGGAATACCTTTCACTGCAACATAGGCTATACGCATGGCTTATCCCCTCTGTTCCAGACAGATTTATGCTGTAATCATAGAGAACAAGTTTGTAGACCGTGTTACATGCAAGTGAATATTTGGCGGAGATACATTAGGGCGGACTATGCTTATTCTTGATATGAGAGGGGAAGACTTTGGGGATGGGTTACTGCAACAGGGTAATGCCGAGCAGGGCTAACTTGGTCCCTAAGCCGGACAAGCCGGAACCAAAATATTTTATTTCACGCGACGACGCAACGTTAAAACCATGAACTAATAATTTGTTTAAAAGCATTTCGGGGGCTGCGGGTAAAGGTCCACGATCATGAATGCAATTCACTGGCGTAAACATCAATCAAGCCGCTGTAGTGCCACTCAGGGCTGAATTCCCGTTCTATTTTTTCCCTTGCCGAGACAGCTCTTGAACAACTCTCCCAGGGCGGCAATATGGACAGAAGCGGCATGGTGCTCCAGAACATGGGTCCTTGCACGTCGCCCCATTTCGCTGGCCAGGCGGGGATTTTCCAGGAGACGGTCGATCTTGTCGGCAAGTTCCGGAGAATTACCAGGCTTGTAATGATAGCCTGTCACCCCCTCGATAACGGTTTCCATCAGGCTCCCCAGGCACGGCACGATTGCGGCGCGGCCGCGGGCCATCCCCTCAAGCAGGACGTTCGGCTGGTTCTCATACCAGACAGACGGCACCACAAACAGTAAATTTTGACTGTACAGGCGCGCCAGGCTCTCCTGGTCCTGGAAGCCGAGGAATTTGATGCGGTCTTTCGAGGCGGCAGGGACGGAGGCAATCAGGCTTCGTGCATAGTCAGAGTTGGCATCTCCGGCAATGGATAAAACCGCATCCCTGTTCCTGAGTCGTGCGAATGCTTCCAGCAGCACTTCAATCCCCTTTTCCGGGCTCAGTCGCCCCGCATACAAAATCCCGTTCGGATTTTTTGCCGGGTACGACTCGCCATCACCAGTTTCGACAAACGTCGGGATGTGCACGATTTTATCCGGGGCGAACCCGCCCTGGATCATCTTTTCCCTGGTGAACGCCGAAGGAGTTACAAAATAATGCACATGGTCATAGATGCGTCTGTAGCGTGAGAGCCACATCCCGGCGACCTTGACGAGGGCCGCAGCCAGAGAGTGCTGGTAACCGCCGCATTTATGGCACAACGCCATGATCAGGCCATTTTCAAGGCACTCTTCACAGATTTTGCCATCGCGGAAAAGAAGATAATTCGCGCAGACCTTGTGGAAATCGGACATCCGCCAGATGATCGGCACATCGTGTCTGCGGCAGGCATCAATAATGCTGTCAGAGAAATAGACTGCGTTCAAAAAAAGGGCCGCATCGGGGCGTGTGTCCCGGATCAGGTCTTCAAGCTTCCTCTTGGCCTCGAATGAATACAAAGATTTTCCTGCATATAAGAGCTTTTTGAGGACGCCGATCTGATGCTGGTCATAATAAACCATGTCTTTACCGACCGGAGGATTTACAAAATAGCGTTCATAGGGGCTCGACTGGTTCTTTGCAAACCTTACGCAGAACGGGATAAACTCGTGCTGCGGCATGTTTCTCAACAGGGAAAACATGTATTTTTCCGGTCCGCCGGTGACGAAATAATTTCGATTTACTGTGAGGATTTTCATGGCAAGTCCATCAAATCTGCTGTCGGGGTGTAAATTCCTTTAAAACTCGTGCAGGATTTCCCATAACGATCGTGTTCGGATGGATATCTTTGCCGACCACCGAACCTGCTGAAACAATGGCGTTGTCTCCGATAGATTACGCAATGATCCAGTCATTGCAGCAATGTCACTCCCAGTAGTGCCAAATGCAATTTAGGCTGCTTTTCAGTCGCACGAAGTCGAATGCTTGTGATTTTTTCATCAGGGTATGGATTCCGCCAGATAAAGACCTGCATATTCAATGGGAGACCAATACCGGATACTCCACGCCAGCCCGGAACTGAATCCAGTAGGACATCTGGTGACCTGGTAAAGGTCCAGCTGTTGTCCCGGAGACCTTCACTTGAGCGCACATCTGTGATATTCACGTTTTCCGTCAAGCTTACAGTTTCCTGGCGGCCGCTTTGAAATTCTATGACATATTCCCCAAGCTTGCGCGGATTTACCTGCGGCTCTTCCAGAAAAGCGGTATGCAAAAACGCTATCTGCTGAGCCAATTGATCTTTAACCACAATCCGGCTTGTCCGGTTTTCGTTTACTAAACCATTGCCTCCACCCATAACAGCGACACAATTGTACCTGCGTCCTTCTTCGGCAGGCAGAAGAGAAAAAGTTACACCACCCCTGATCTGATTTCCCGGCCGTAAATCCCGCAGGTCCAGTTGAGGCCCTACCCCAAAGATACCCTTACCGGATCCTGCGGATACATCCCATGTTGACCTGTTGCAGTTTGGCTGCAGATCAACTGGAACTTGCCTCAACATGCTCATCGGGAGTGGGTCTTTCCCCCTCAGGTTAGCCGCCATCACGGCAACATCATCCTGACTTATGTCACAATTATTTGTCCAACCACAGAGTGGAGCATACAGTGTTGTAGCTGAGGACGATAGAGTCCGCCAAAACCCCCAGTCCGTGCCGATCATCCCCTGCCCCTGATACTCCTTTACGCTTTTCGCGAGAGCCTTTGTCGCCCGGGGGAAATGCCAGGGACTGCCATATACCTGGAAGCCGTGTTTGCGGAAATAGTCGATGCTGCGGTATCCGGGCATCTCTCCGTAATGCCAGTCCAGGATCTTCACATCCTTGGGAATGTGGTCGATTGCCAGGTGGGTCGCGCCTGAATTGTAGACAGGATTGTTGCTATTGGCGTCACCGACTTCGCCAGACCATCTGCTGTCGTCCAGCAGCATGTCTCCCCACATCGCAGTGCCTACGCCCCGGGAAGCAAGCCAATCGTGGAGCTTCCTTATATCCGCCGCAAAAAGCTTACCTGTCTTTTCAGGTTCTTTTCCGGCATAGAGGGAAAGACCTTTAACCTCATCATGGCCAATTAACATTACCGTTGGTTTGATTGAAGCAATTATGCGTTCATACAGAGAAAACAGAAAGTTATAGGAACGCTCTTCCAGAGGATTATAGATGTTTGCCGATTGCAGCATGGGAAGTTGGGGAAAAGCTGACGCATCGAATTTTGCCACCATGCCTGCCCAAACTTCCATGCCCAAGCTTCTCGCATAATCGGCGACCTCGGCAATCTGTTCCGGTGTCCAATCGTTACGACCTTTACCGGTGTTCCACTTCACAACATGCTGTGGATAAAAGTGAAAGATCAGCAGATTGGCCCTCGCATGTGAAAACGCAAGCACATAGCGTTTAAACAGGTTAATATCATTTCGCTGCGGAGACAGCATTTCCACACATATTCCTCGTGTCCGCAGGTCCGGCCAATCTCGCACCGTACCACAGGGTATACCCCATCCCCCCTTGTCCTGCCGGATCCTGCCGAGCAATGCATACGTCCCGTACAAACAGCCCCTAGCATCGGCCCCCCTCACCACAACCCGGTCCGGATTGATGATCAGTTCAAACCCTTCCTGAGGAAGAGAGTGAGACAGCGTATTCGCCTTTGACAAATTCTCAATATATATACCTCTCCCAGACTGGCCCCTGTCCAATGGTCTTGCATAAATGGGAAGCCTGGTAATGCTCTTGATTTCAGAAACCAACATCTGTTGAGCTGGATCATTTACCGGAGCAAAAATGAACTCTCCAGGCGTAAGCAGATAGCAGCCTTCGGCAGTTTTATATTCCTTCGGCGTTACAGAAAGAAACCGCTGTAAGTTGTCGGGGGTCTGTGCCACGAGAGCATCCGGCACATGGGGCGCATTTGCGCTGGACCTCGCCACAGATGGAGGGAGGAAACGGATGGAATACCCGAATTGATACTCCTTGCCCGGAGTCAGGCCTTTTTTCCCCCCATAAAAATGAAAACTCTTTTTTGAATCCCATGGGATATTCCTAAAATCGGCGATATTGATGGAATTGCCTCCGGCAAGGTCCTTGATGCGTATATCGCAAACCTTGCCCTTGACAAGAATTTCACTTTTATCGTTATACAGGAAACGGTTTTGCACAGGACGCGGCTCCAGAGGCAAAATCCCGGAGTTCCCGGATATACCGGGAACAGCCTGCACCTTAGCTCCCTTGAAAACATCACCTGATAGCTTGCATATCTCAAATTCAATTCCGGGTTTTTCAACTCCCACAGGCATCTGGAGCTTAAACTCGACGAGCAACTCATCCTCAGCGGCCCGTTTATAGGTAATCCTGTAGGAAACGCCCGTTGCCGCGTCCCGGGAGGAAATTGTGTATTTTTTGCCCGAATCCCTGGTCAGGTGGCCCGGCAGCGTGCCGGTCCGCCATGGGCCGTTCAACAGCCTTTTTCTGCTGCCATTTCCATACGTTTCATATATTTCAAAAAAACCCAAAATACTGGGCATAACCGGCAGTGTAGCATAGGAAGCCCTGGCTCTTTTTATTTCGTCGACATGAAGCTTGAAAGGCTGAGTTATCGCACCAGGCAGGCGTTCCTGGGCATGACCGACTCTCGCATTCAACGTAAAAGCGAATAATGACAAAGCGCAGCAGAATGCCACGTACAATAAATTCTGCATACCTGCTGAACGTGTCTTCCGGGTCTTCATATCAGGCTGCCGTTTTTAGCCGTGCTGTTATCAAGTCTGTATAAAGCTGAGATACCTGTCGGAAGGCTGTCTGAATACTGAACTCCTCTGCCCGCCTGCGGCAGGCAACAGCCATGGTAGACCGCTTGCCACTGTCACGGAGAAGAGCTAGAGCTGCCGCTGCCAGCCCTTCCACGTCTCCTGGTCCAAGCAAAACCCCGCATCGTTCATCGATGACCTCGGGAATGCCGTCAACGCCGAATGCAAGAACCGGCACTCCACTGGCCATGGCCTCCACCAGGGCAATGCCGAAGGATTCCCGGTTGGATGTAAGGGCAAAAAGATCAAATGCAGTCAAAAGCTCCGGCACATCATTTCTCATCCCCAGCAACGAGACTGCCCCGCCCAGGCCCAAGTCGGCAATCAAGGCTGTAAGTTCAGCCCTGCAAGGACCATCGCCCGCTATTACGAAGTGCACATCCTGCAGTTGATTGCGAATAAGAGCCGCCGCCCGGACAAAACCATCCATCCCCTTTTCGTTAACGAGCCTGCCAACCGTACCAACGACAAGAGAATTCCCCGGTATCCCCAACTCCAGCTTTTTACGATGGGGATCTCTCTCCTGTTCAAAAAGAGACAAATCCACGCCGTTCGGAATGGTTCTGATCGCATCGTTATTAATGCACAAAGTATTGATGAGAGCTCGTCGGGTTGCTTCCGATACGGCGATATAGGCATCAGCCAGATGAACAAACCGGCGGATGATAATGTTATAAAGTCTCTTGACCAAGCCATTGCTGGAAAAAATACATCCGTGCTCGTGCTCGAGGATTATGGATTGTTTCCGCTTCATCAACGCTACAAGAAAACCTATTGAAAATGCATGAACATGAATTATGTCGGGATGATGGCAGGAAAGTTGCCGAGATAAATTGATGGCGCCTGATATGTCCCACCCGTTCCGCACGCCGCAGAGCTGTGTTTTAATACCGAGCTTTTCGGCCTCAGCCTTGATTGGGCCTCCTTTGAATAGAAACCATATCTCAACATCATTGCCTGCATTTTTCTGATAGGTTGCCAACTGCAAGGCGATTTTTTCTGCTCCGCCGATCACCCCGGCAGAGACCAGATGAACTATTTTCATGGCCTGCCCTTTGTGCGTGGCATCGCAACGCAGGCAAATTGGTAGTATTGTGTATCGGACAAAAAACCAAAAGTTGCCGCGTTAAGCAGCTTGAATTTCCAGGACAGGGCCGGATTGATCCCCTTAATGCAGATCAAGTCGTACTCCAGCGATTCGAACATATCAATCAAGCTATTTTGCGTGAAGAACCGCAGGTGCGTTCTGTCCAGAATCCCCGCATCCTCATACTTCCACTCCCCCTGGAAAAGGAACCGTTTCAGTGTGTAAAAATAGCGAATGTTCGGTATGGAACAGACAACTACACCATGCTCGGAAAGTTTGGTTTTTACATCAAAAAGAATAGTGAACGGGTCGACAAAATGTTCCAGCACGTCATTGAATATCATGCAATCAAAATAGCCGTCAGGGAGCTCACTGATCAGTTGCCCAAAATCGCCCGACAGTACCTTGTCTAAGCGTTGCCCTGCAATATGAGCAGCCGCATTGTCAAGTTCCGCCCCCCAAACTTCGGCATTCCTGCTCTGCTTCACCTGACAACCGAACGTGCCCTCGCCGCACCCCACGTCAAGGACTCGTTGAGCGTCAGCCGGAATAAAATCCAACATTTCCTGCCGGTCATGCGTAAAATACGTCTCCGGCTTTCTTGAACGGTTCATGGATATTTGCACCCCGACGCCGGAAACTTATCTGCTCTGGTCTCATGATTCTCGGTCTCCTCCTTGCTGGAGAGGCTGACTGACGACAAAAGTTGTCGGAACATGTCGATTTTCCCGGCGACCTTGATATTTCGAAAAAACAGCTGGATTATTGATAGTATCGTCAGATTGAAACGCCAGATCATTCTGCAGGCTGTGACAAAAACAGCTGAAAATCTCTCACCTTTTGTCTTCGCAAAATAGTATCTGGCAGCCATGAAGCTGCGCAATGTCGCCTTTTGCGGATTACTGCTCTTGCCGTGATAATGAATGACTTGAAAATACGGGAAGTAGACCACTCTGTAATTAGTGTTATTCATAGTCCTGTAACAATACTCACTATCTTCGTAATACATAAAAAACTGTTCATCAAATCCACCAATGAGATTTATCAGTTTGCCGTTGATAAAAAGACAGCAACCGGAAACACAATCGGTGTCGGCAATATGCCCGTAGTCGATACCCCGGTACTTCAATCGGGATATAGCGGGGATGAATATCCGGATAATGTCGAAGCTGAAGTAATACCATTCCTGAAACAACGTTGGGAAACGCCATGCCGAATACTGAAGCGAACCGTCTCCGAATACTATTCTGCATCCCAGGAGCCCGATATCCGCTTTGGCATCCATATATTCAATCACCTGCCGCGGGCATTCCGGCATTACTGTGTCACTGTTCAGGAGAAGGATATACCGCCCCGTTGCTTCCAACAGGGCCAGGTTATTAGCCTTTGCAAAACCCGTATTAGTCACATTCTCAATCAACTTCACCTCCGGGAAATCCCTCTTCACCATTTCCGGGCTCCCGTCATGAGAGGCATTATCGACCACGAACACTTCGGAGGATATGCCTTTAACGCTGTCCAACACTGAACGCAGGCAATTCCTCAGCAGCCCCATGGTATTGAAACTGACTATTATGACCGACAGATCCAAAACCGCTTCAGTATGAGGCATGTAACTGTTCCTCCTGCAACGCGGCATCAACGGTCAACCTGTGAATGATTTCCAGTATGGCGATATTGATCGCAACAGTAACGATCATTGTTGCCAGGATAAAATGAGGCAAAGTAATGAATGAGATCAGCATGAAAATGAAATGGGACATCAAGCCTAAGACAATGGCCTTTAATTCATCATCATGAATCCGCCGGTAAACGAAAGCAACTTTCTTGAAATAAGTCAGACTTAACCAGATCAGCCAAGCAATGCCTAGCAGACCGTACTGGGAAAACATTATGACATAGCCCAAATCTGTTCTTAGAATCGGATATTTGAGCTTCCTGGCTATCTCACTTAAGGGGCTGATTATTCCAGTGCCGGTAATAGGATGCTGCATGGCATAATTCCAATAAGCCTTTGCTGTTTCGTACCTTATGCCTACATTTCCTTTTCTGCTTAAGGTTTCCGTTATGCTTGATTCGATCAGTCTGGTAACAAAATTTTCGTGTTTTTGCTGGGTAACCAGACCTGTCATCTGCAAGGCGCCAACTCCCATCGCGAAGCACCACACGGTGATTACAAGCCAGCGAAATTTGCCGGTCACGGTCATTGAAATCATCATCGCAAGCGGAAAACTCAACAAATATCCGCGGGTCTGACTGAGGAAGAATTGAGTAGTGAAAATGATTCCTGACATCAGGCAGAGCAACCTGCAAGGAACCCCGGATTGTATGAATCTGGCAATGGTAATAAAATATGCAAGCATTACCAGATCAAGGCCGGGATTAATCAGACGATAAAAACCAAATCTCTGTTTGAACATAGCTGAATTATCAACGTGAAATATGGACGCGCTTGGCATTGCATACTGCAAAAAAGTAACTGCTACTAGCAACAAACATAAAACGGTAAGCCATCTCAAAAACTTCATAAGTTTTTCTTTGTTATCCAAAGTAAATATGACAACAAAGAAAATTAAATAGTATAAATTGCTGCGAATTGCCCGCAATCCTTCTGTAATCGGCTGCTGGTAATAGCTGTTACTGAAATAAACATTCAGAAAACTCAGCAGTATAAAGCTGAGAATAATCAAGGTAAACGAGGATTTTATAAACTTGATCTTTGCGGAATTTGCCACAACGACAAAAAGTGTGGTACCTGCCATCAGCAATATCCCAATATCACTGATGCGGATTACATTTGGCAATACTATAAGCTGCTGAGGTAATAGCCAGAAGAACTCTCTAAGTAAGAATATTATTAAAAATGTGATTAACATGGGTATCATCTCGTCAGATATAGATTATCATTCTATTATTGGAGTTTGATTGATCTGTTTATTTATTTTGTGATTTGATTTGACTGTAGCCCATATTAAAAATATCGTACCGGCGGTTAATCCTAATGTATTAGATAAAGCAATTCCGTTTAATGTTATTTCAGTTGTTTTTGTAAGGGTGATTATCATTGAGATGCTGATAATGGGTGATATGCAGTGGTATATTACAACAGGGTTAATACTTCCTCTTCCAATTAAATTATAGTATGGCACAAGAGTAACTATACACGCTAGAGTTCCACCTAACATGATTCTGAAACATGTCACAATTTCGGCATTAAAGCTTTTTGATAGCCATAATCTAAATATCAACTCAGCAAATACATATACTAGTGCACATGTTATAGTTCCACCCAATATAGTTAGTTTATAAGCCTTAGCATTTATACTATTGATCTTATTATCATTAGATTTATCTGAAATACCGCTGAGCCTGCTTATTTCAGGTGTCAATGCGCGTAATCCCATCGAATATACTGTCATTAGCTGTGAGCTGGCCCTGTATGCAACTTCATATAGCGGGACTATTGATACTCCTAATTGTCTTGATACTATTATTTTTGATAATGGGAAAAATAACAGTGACGCTACTGAACTCACAAATATTGAGCCACTATATTTCAATAACTTTCTAAAGTGAAAGTATGATATGTTGCTCATTGATAATATCTTCAACGTTACCAATGTTTTAATTTTATATATGTTAGTTATTGATATTATAATATATGCAGCTGTATGAGCTATTAGCATGCTCATTATCTCAGAAACATTAAGCATTAATAGTGGTATTGCAATCACTAATGGAATTGCTTGTATCAGAGTCTGTGAATAGTTTGCAATATCTATTCGTCCTAAACCGGAAAGTGTTGCATTAATTACCTCATATGCAAAAATATACATACTCAATATTGCGATATATGGCAGGTATCTCATACCAAGTATTGCATTGGAGCCAGACAGACCTATCAATCTAACAATTTCAGTATCGAAACATAAGGAAATGCCAAGAAATAACGAACCTAGAACAAATAGTGCCGATAACGATGTTGCGACATATTTTTCAATATCAGCAATATTATTTTTCCCATATTCTTCAGCAACCAGCTTAACTACTCCAACTGTAACTCCGGTCAGACCTAATTGTGCAAATGACAACACCGTAGTCAAAATCAACCATACACCATACATTTCATAACTCATGAAACAAAGAAATATCGGGTATTTGATGATACTCAACACAAAGCTTATTGATGCAGATATCATCCCAGAAAACAAGTTGAGTCTTAATTGAGACCCTAATATTTTGGACAATATATTCTTTAGCATATTATCAATCTTATTTTTTTCTAATTGCCGCAAAGATGGTTATTTGAGATTATCTCTTCCAAATGACATTATTTTTTATTGGTAGAAGCGGTATTTTCTCTCCAATAATTGAATTGTGGTCATCTATAGTACCGAAAACCTTGGTTCCTGCTGCTATTATCACACCATGTGCTATATTTGACCCTTTGAGGACTAAAGATCGACAACCTATCCAAACGTTGTCTCCGACAGTAATTTCACGAGGGGCATTAATAAGTTTATTATCCATATCGTATATTTCGTGTAAATCGGTATCCATAACAAGAACTTCCCAAGACAGCATAACATTATCCCCAAAGGTTATACGTTTATGAACAACAATTGAACTCTCAGCAGATATCGTAAACATATCACCGAGAATCAATTCTCCATGGACTGAAATTTTACTGCCATGACCGATAATTGCCCGTCCTTTAAAACTAACTTTTCCTGATACATGCCATATCGAGCGTGAGGAATTAGAATCAAATATTGCAACCTCGCCAAATCCTATTTTTACTATACCAGTTTTTTCTTCTGCTAATTCAATCGTTCCTTTCAATGTCTTCAGCCACACACGATGAGATATAAATACTGGCAGCTTGATTGCGGTCATAAATGGAAAGTATCTGACATTGAATAGTATGGTTTTAGGTAATCCTAATAGGTATAACCAATAAGTTTTTATGTTTTCAATACTCACTTGCTACCCTTATCAGTTAATGTTTGTATGTTACAAACCACATTATTTTAATAATTTCGCCAAATATCCACTCCATATTCCAACTTATCGCCCCTATAATATTGCAATGATGTTTTTCAAAACTTGTGGGAATATATGCTATTGTTTTCGGTACATCCTTAAAAACTGTTTCAGCAATTATTTTTATTCTTCTCATATGATATGGCGAACTGACAATGAGTGCTGACTTGAAGCCTAATTTCTCCATGATTCTGCGAGCTTCAAGCAGTTCAAAGTGAGTGTTTTCATAGTATGTTGGATAATTATGGTTCTTCCTTAGCAGATAGACGCTATTCCCGGGCAGGTAGTTATACTCAATGGGGAACATGATACCGTTACTGTCTAAATATGTTAGCCTATTATATGCAGGAATAATAAGGCATCGGGCATAGCCGTCAGTGAGTAGCTTGGCGGCTTCTTTTTGTCGCGCCATCCATTCATCCCCGACAAAAAGTACAATGACGTCCGATCTGACCGGCTCATCGGCATATCTCAGGTAGTATGACAGCAAAGCCATTCCTGACAGCATCAACCAAAATGTTACGATTACGTTGAGAGTCCATCTTTTCCTGATTTCCATGACCGCATCTAACCGTTGCAATTACGAGGCTCCCGACATTTGCTGCGCATCCGCACAGGGTCCACGCCTCCAGCCTCCCTTTCAGTTGATACGACTGTATATAAACTTGAGGTTTGTATCAGGAAAATAGCATAGAATTGTTACGGGCTGGAGGCGGAGCGATTACATTTAGGAAAAGAATTGTTGCAGGTGTGATTCGAGACAATACTGCCACCGCAGTATTGACCGGGTAGCTGCTCGCACTCTGCGGCATAGCACCTGTTATCGACGAAATTATCATAGTGCTCGCCGATTTCAGCGTTGTCCGGTACAGCCCATCTCAAAGCAAGTGGTATCCCTTGTACCAATCCACGAACTTACCGATTCCTTCCTTTATCGCAGTAACAGGCGCGAATCCTACGTCCGTAATAAGATCATCCACATCAGCATAGGTCGCCGGCACATCACCCGGTTGCATGGGGAGATAATTTTTGACCGCTTTTTGCCCCAGACATTCCTCAAGTACCTCGATGAACACGCCTAGCTCAACCGGACTATTGTTCCCTATGTTATAAATCAGGTATGGCGCCTGACTTGACGCCGGATCGGGAGAATCACCGCTCCAGGAGGGGTTGGGTGAAGGAAACCGGTCCAGCACCCGCACAACCCCTTCGACGATATCGTCGATATAGGTGAAATCTCTCAGCATATTGCCGTTGTTGAAAACATTGATCGCCTTACCGGCAATGATCTTCTGCGTAAAGCTGAAATAGGCCATGTCAGGTCGCCCCCAAGGACCATAGACCGTAAAAAACCTCAAACCCGTCGTGGGTATTCCATACAGATGACTATAGGTGTGTGCCATCAGTTCGTTGGCTTTTTTGGTGGCGGCATACAGCGAGACGGGATGATCCACATTATGATGCACCGAAAACGGCATGCGGGTATTGGCGCCATAAACGCTGGAGCTGCTCGCATAGACCAGATGCTCCACGGGATGATGCCGGCACCCTTCCAGCACGTTAAGAAACCCGACGATATTGCTGTCGATGTAGGCACGGGGATTCTGTAACGAATATCTGACGCCCGCCTGGGCAGCCAGATGAACGACGCGTCGAAACTTTTCTGCAGCAAACAGTTCCGCCAGTCGCGGAGCATCAGCGAGATCCATTTCAACAAAGCGCACGGAGCCGTACTGCTTCAGGTGTTCAAGTCGGGCTCGCTTCAGCCCGACATCGTAGTAGTCGTTAAGATTATCAATGCCGACAATCTCATCGCCACGCTCCAACAGGCGTAAGGCCACATGCATGCCGATGAAACCAGCAATTCCGGTAATAAGAATTTTCATACGCTTAATTCTCCACCATTCTTTATCGAGCTGCCCTCGTGCTTCCGCAGTTATGCGTGTTCCGTTCATAAGCACTTTATCCCGGCACGGTTACATTCCCGCGACGGTCCCGTAAATCTTCCATGACAAGCAACCTAAATTTAACAACCATTTAATATACAAAAAACCCTGCTGTAACATACCTATGGCAAAGTCTCCCCGACATGATAGACAGAACCGTCCTGCATAGGGTGCAGGATAGAGCCTTAAAATCAAGCAAGGAGATCTTCCCATGGACTCAAACAGCGAAAGCAACAAGCTTCACGAGCCACTATCGACATTCAATAGCGACGGTCAGTTTTTCAAGACCCTTGCGCACTGTTCCGTGCAATGAGACGCTATCGACGGGTTATTTTCGGCATATTCCTGACGCTGACCGTCGCATGTCCCGCCATGACGGTCTGCGCCGTCGCAGCCGACCTGAAAAAAGCGCCGCCCGGCATAGCAGAGCGCCTGGATCAAGGCGCCACCCAGAAACTGATCGTCCTGTTCGATGACAGCGCCATTGAGCGGGAAGTTGCTGCAAACCGAAGCCGGACAGGCATTGAACATGATGATGACGCCATTCTGGCATTCAGAGCTTCGCGTTACAGGGAGCTGAAAAGCCGGGCAGAGCCTGCGGAGCTGAGCGGCGAGGTCGAAACGGTCAAAGACTACAGTCATCTGCCGATGTCATTCAAGCGTTTCAAAAACCGCCGTTCGCTGGAGAAATTCCTGGCTCTCCCTGAGGTGACGGCGGTCTACGAGAACCGGCCGATTTACCCGACCCTCGCCCAGAGCCTGCCGTTAATCAAACAGCCGGCAACAGCCGGTCTGGGGCTGACCGGGAGCGGCGCCACAGTGGCGGTAATCGATACGGGCATCAACTATACCCTGGCCGCTTTCGGTTCCTGCACGGCGCCGGGGACCCCCGCCGGCTGCCGGATAGCCGCCTCGGTGGACATTACCGGCAACAACGTTACCCTGAACACCGACCCAAACGGCCATGGCACCAACGTGGCGGGGATTGTCTCAGGAGTGGCGCCGGGCGCCCGGATTGCCGCGATCAACGCCTTTACCGGCGGCGCGTCTTCCATCGCCTTGATCATTGACGGCATCAACTGGGCCATAGCCAACCGGAGCGCCTATAACATCGTCGCCATCAACATGAGTCTGGGGGACGGCGCCAAATATACGGCTCCCTGCGGCAACAGCCACACAAACCCCTTCGTCACCCCGGTGAATAACGCCCGGGCCGTCGGCATCCTTCCGGTGGCCGCGTCGGGCAACGAGGGGTACTCGAACGGCATTGCCAGTCCGGCCTGCACTCCGGGGGTCGCCTCTGTGGGGGCTGTCTACGACGCCAATGTCGGCGGGCGGCAGTGGTCAACATGTACCGACAGTACCACCGCAGCCGATCAGGTCGCCTGTTTCTCCAACAGCTCCAGCTTCGTGACCATGCTATCCCCCGGCGCGATCATCACCGCCGCCGGCATCGGCATGGGTGGTACATCACAGGCATCACCCCATGTGGCAGGGGCAGCCGCAGTATTCCGCTCGGCTTTTGCCGGCGAGACCCCGGATCAGACGCTCGCGCGCCTGACCGGCAGCGGTGTGCCCGTCACCGACCCGCGTAACGGCGTCGTCAAGCCGCGCCTCAACCTGCTGGCCGCCTTGGGAGCGCCCATCAACGACAACTTTTCCGCACGCCAGGCGCTCAGCGGCGACACCGGCCAGCTCACCGGCAACAACGCCAACGCCACCGTCGAGCCGGCCGAACCGGCCCACGCTGGCAACAGCGGCGGCAGATCGGTCTGGTGGAGTTGGACGCCTTCCGTTTCCGGTCCGGTTGCAATTGATACACAAGGAAGCAGCTTCGATACCCTGTTGGCGGTCTACACCGGTACGGGCGTTACCGCCCTCACCCCCATTGCAGCAAACGACAACGACGGCGCCCCGGGAAACACCAGCGGCCTCTCCTTTGTTGCCCAGGCGGGAATAGAGTACCTCATTGCCGTGGACGGCTTCAACGGAGCCTTCGGCAGCACGGTCCTCAACTGGGGGCAGGCCCCCAGCGCCGATCTGTTCGTTACCATGACCGGCTCACCCGACCCGCTGGCGCCGGGTGAGACCCTGACCTACTCCATCTCGGTGGCAAACAGGGGACCGGCAACCGCCGTCAACACGACCCTGACCGATACCCTGCCGACTGGGGTGAGCGTCGTCTCTACCTCTGCCGGCTGCACGACGGCAGGTGGGATCGTCACCTGCAACCTCGGCAGCATGGCAAGCGCCACCGCCGTCGGCCTCCAGATTGCCGTTTCGCCCGCCTCAGCCGGGACATTGACCAACACCGTGAACGTTGCTTCAGATACCTACGAGCTCGCCCCTGCCGACAATTCAGCCGGCATCGCCACAACGGTTTCGCTTCCGCCGCCGGCAGTTCCGGCGCTCTCCCCTTGGGGGATTGCGCTGGCCGCCTGCCTGCTCTCAGGCTGGCAGCAGCATCGAAAACGGCGCAAACCCAATTAGCATAATCGTATGACATGCTTCACACTGCTGTAACTTTCTAGGTTTAAATATAAAGTTAGAAATAGTGTGAATATGAAGGGTTTTCAGAATAGTTTTGTAAGTACGCAAGGAGATAGTAATTATGCGATATTCAGTTTTACTTGTTTTTCTTTTGCTATCCGCGGCGGCCTATGCCGATCAAAGCAGGATTACCGAGTATCCTGACCACATACTGGTGGAAATTACCGGTAGCGGCAGCACGACCCGGAAAAGCGGCGATGAACCGCAGAAGGCCGAGGCGCCTGCCGTCAAAAAGGAAATAGACACGGCGGAACGAACCGCGTTTCTTGCCGGGGAGATCGAACGGCTGAAGGCGGAGAAGGATGCAATTATGGCCGGAATGGGAGGGGAAAGCGCTGAAGAGCTTCGTCAGAAGCGGGTGCTGATGAACGAAAAAATCCAGACGATGAACAGGTATGCCAACGAATTGGGACAGTTGCGAGCCAAAGCGGCAGGGAGCCTGTAGAGGTATCGTTTGGTCAAATTCATCCAGAGAGGATCACCGTCCCTCTGCCTCGCGGCAATTCTGCTCCTGGCAATCCCGGCGCAAGCCCTCGGCCGGCCCCTCAGGATCGGCATTCAGGCAGCGCAACCGCTTCTCGACTCCCCCCCTGCCCGGCTGGCGATTAACGACACTGTCGGCCTTCTGCAAAAAGCATTTCCCGGGGCAATCGTTGCTCTCAACAAGCCCGCCGTTGACGTACGTCTGGTCCTGCCGGATTTCAGGGGCGCCAGATCAGCCTGCATGCCGGAGGCCCAAAAACGGCAGCCCTTTCCTTGCCTGCCGGCACCTGAATCGTCCTACTCCTGGAAATCTGTGCGACAGGCTGGCGTGACGACCTTACGCCTCGCCGCAACCTCTCCTGAGGGGGTTGCCAGTGGTCTCTACGGCCTGTTGCAGGAGAAACTGGGAGTACGGTTCATCCACCCGCGGCAGACAATCATCCCTGCCCGTCATTTCTGGCCGCTACCCGGCTCGTTCACGTTTTCCGGCGCCCCCCGCTTTGCCCAGAGGGGTTTCCACCTCCATACCCTGCACCCCGTCGAACTGACTGAACAACTCAATAACCCCGCCACACCGAACGCCTTTGAGGATGTAACGACCTATCTTGACTGGCTGGCGCGCAACGGCCAGAACACCTTCCAGTTTTTTCTCCTGCGCGGAGTCAACCGGAACGCCTGGATTCCCCATGCCCGGAGGATCGTTGCGTATGCGCATCAACGCGGCATCCGCTGCGGGGTGGAAATTTCTCTCGCCATGCTCCAGCAGCAGGCCTTTCAGGCAATCACGCTGCTCCGGCCGTTTCCGTCGTACCGGCGCCAGGTTGACGAAACCCTCGCCTGGCTGTTCCAGGCGCCATGGGACTTCGTCACCCTGGAGGCAACAATGGGCGAGCACCTCCCCTTCCTGGGAACGCTCCTGCCCGGTGTGCAGTCCCACTTTGAACAGCAGGTGATGGAGCGCTACCACGCCCGACTTCTCTACGCAACCCACGTGATCGGTCAGGATGACGGAGAAAAGGTGCGTCGCCCCCTGCTTCCTGCGAGCGGCATTCTGATCCACACCGTCATGTGCTATTCCGCTTCCGAGCCGAAGGCGCCGGTCTATGGCAACGACAACCAGCGTTTCATGCTGGAGGCGACCCGGGCGGAAAACAACCGTCGTGAGACCTGGTACTGGCCGGAATCATCCTACTGGGTCGGCTTCGATAGCTCGGTGCCTTTGCTGCTGCTTCCCTACCTGGATAGTCGCTGGGAGGACATGGAGACCATGGCGCGAATCGGGGTGAACGGCCACCTGACCTTCTCCTCCGGCTGGGAATGGGGCTATTGGCTGATGGACTGGAGCATCGCCCGCTGGTCGTGGCGATATGCCGACAACGGGCGGGCACGACCCACCTCGCCCCTGTCGCGGCTTGGCGAGCTGTTTCCCGACCCGGTCCTGACCGGGCTCTGGCAGGAGGCCTTGCTCCTGCAGAACCGCTTTCTGAAGGAGCGGGAGCTCTTGCGCTACATGGCGGCGCTCACCCCCTTTTCCGAACTGCCCCCCCCTCTCAACCGCCCGTTTCAGCCGGAACCGGCGTTTCGCTATGGGTGGCTGCTGCACGATGCCGCCGGCGAGGAAGCTGAATCCGTACTCCGGGGACCGGTGAACGATCTGGAAAGCTATGCCGCCGGCATGGAGATAATTGCCTCCCGGCTTACCGCACGAATCGACTACCTGAGAAAACACGCGCCTAAGGCCATGCTCCGCGAACCGCTGGCTGACGAACTGACCACAGGGCTCCGGGCAACCGCTCTGCGCGCCAGACACCGGGCCCTTACGCTCCGGGCGCTGCTCACGAAACGGGGCACACATGGACTCTTCGCCAAGGAATGCAGAGAATCCGACCAGTTCCTTACCCGGGCAGAGGAGGTGCGCCGGGAGGCACTGAGGCTTGTCCTTGGGCAGGAGGCCCGCTACCGCTATCCGGTTGAGCTGCTTGCCCGGCGGCGTCCCAGCCTGACCGCCTATCCCTTCGGCTATCTCTATCCAACCGGGGTCCTGTATTTTTGGGAGCGCGAGGAGCAACAGGTCAGGCAGGACCGTTTTGACCCGCTTTTCATGAACCTGTGGGATATCCGCAGGACCATCGGCCTCGAAAGCCTCTTTTTCAGGAACTAAGGGACTTGGAATTAACTGATATACCAGGTTTTACGCTCAGATTTAGGTCAGGTTTGTCGTTCCTGATTGAGCAAAACCGCAGGCGTAGCAAGGCTACGCTGAGGATTTTGCGATTGAAGGGGCGGCAAAGATGGCCTGAAGATGAGATGTAAAACGGTATATTGGTTAGTTCCGAGTCCCTAAGCCCATGACAAAATATGCGGATCTTCATCTTTCACATAACTATTGCATCGCCTCAATGTGATTGTAATATGGCAGTGGCAGGATGATTCACCATGAAACCATTTAAAGCAGATCTTCATCTTCACTCCAGCCACTCCAACAAGCCGACCTACTGGGCGATGCGCAAGTTCAACGTCCCCGAAAGCTACACCTCGCCCCAGCACCTCTATCGAATCGCCCGTGATCGCGGCATGGATTACGTCACCATTACCGACCATAACTCGATCACCGGGGCTCTGGAGATCGCCCACCTTCCGAATACTTTCGTCAGTTCGGAAATTACAGCCCATTTTCCGGAAAACGGTTGCAAAGTTCATGTGGTCGTCCTGAACATCAGCGAATACAATTTTTACGACATCATGGCCTTGCGGAAAAATGTCTACGAACTTGTCGCCTATCTGAATCGGGAAGAGATCGCCCATTTTCTCGCCCATCCGATCTACGCCCAGAACGATAAATTGACCGCGGAAATCATCGAAAAATGTCTGCTCCTCTTCACCACCTTCGAGGTGAAGAACGGCTGCCGAGCTCGACGTTTCAACGGTTTTACGACGCGTCTCATTTCAACACTGACCGAGGAACGTATCGAGCATCTGGCCGACAAGCACGCCCTGCAACCCTACGGCTCATGCCCCTGGAAAAAAGGGAAAGTCGGGGGATCAGACGATCACGGCGGTCTGTTTATCGCCCGGGCCCATACGGTTGTCGCCGGAGGAGAGTCGGTCAACGCATTTCTTACGGCCGTGCGCAACGGAGATACGTGGGCGGAAGGCGAGGACGGCGGGCCGCTCACCATGGCCCACAGCCTGTACGGTATCACCTACAGTTATTACAAGGAGCGTTTCGGCGAGCGGCGGCGCAGTGCAACCCCCTTTGTCAGCGCTTTGTTGGACCGTTTCTTCAACCTGGGCACAGACAAGTTATCTTTTATCGAAAAAGTCAGGCTGTTCGTCCGCAAAAACCTTCCGGAGTCCCGCAACGCAACCGGCAGGAGTTTCGAAGAGATCCTCGACAGCGAAGCCAGGCAGCTGCTTAACGATACCGAGTTCGTGGCGAGCATCAAGGATGTCGACCATAACCGGAAGATTTTTGCCGTGACAAGTCGCCTGGCAAACCGGATTCTCTTCCATTACACGAGGCGTCTCATGTCGTTGCCCGGCAATGCCGGGTTCTTCGACTATCTCAACACCATCGGCACAATCGGCCTGGTGCATCTTCTTATCTCCCCCTACTACCTTGCCTTTCACCACCAGCACAAAAGCAAGGAACTGATGCAGGAACTTTCGAAGCAACTCCCCGATCGCGCCACCCGGCAGCCGGCTGAAAAGATCGCCCTGTTCACCGACACGCTCGACGAAATCAACGGCGTGGCCATAACGATCCGGCGCCTCATCAGCACGGCCCGGAACAGGGGGATCGAACTGACGGTGATAACGGCGGGGAACTCTACCGATGATGAGATGGTAGGCGTAAAAAAATTCGCCGCTGTCGGCGACTTTGTCCTGCCGGAATACCCTGAACTGAAACTCAGCTTCCCACCAATCCTCGACGTGATGGATTTCATCGAGAGAGAGGGATTTACCTCCATCCACGTCAGCACGCCCGGCACGGTTGGGCTGCTCGGGCTGCTGATCGCCCGCATGATGGACATTCCCCTGGCCGGCACCTATCACACCGACATACCGCAGTACGTGCGCTGCCTGACCAATGACGAATTCCTGGAACAGGCCGCCTGGAGCTACATGGTCTGGTTCTACAATCAGATGGAAGAGGTCATGGTTCCTTCGGTGGGAACGAGGGAGCAACTGCTCGCCCGCGGCCTGCCGGCCAACAAGATGAAGCCGCTCCCCCGCTGGGTGGACACCGACCAGTTCACTCCGGCCGGGAAAACCCCGCGCTACTGGGAGGACCGTGGTCTGACCGGTGCTGTAAAGCTGATTTACGTGGGGCGCGTCTCGCGGGAAAAGTCTCTAGAACTCCTAACCGAGGCTTTTCGCGAGTTGGTCGACACCGGTGCGGATGTGGGCCTCGTCATAATTGGCGACGGTCCCTATCGTCAGGAGATGGAGACAGCCCTCGCGACCTATCCGGCGCTGTTCACCGGTTATCTGCACGGGGAAGAGCTGCAACGCGGCTATGCATCGGCTGATCTTTTCGTCTTTCCCAGCGCAACCGACACGTTCGGCAATGTCGTTCTGGAGGCGCAGGCCTCCGGCCTGCCCGTGATCGTATCCAACGCCGGCGGCCCACGTGAACTTATGGTCGAAGGGGAAACAGGAGCGGTCTTCCAGGCGGGCAGCAAGGACGATCTTATCGCCGCCATCAGGCGCTTGACTGCGAGTCGCCGGCTGCTGGCCGAAATGGGGGAAAAGGCCCGCACGTTCACCCTGCAGAAGGCGCCGAGCGTGGACGAAACCTACAGCACCATTTTGCACACAGGCGCTGCAGCGATTATGACTGACGAACATCAGGCGCCAGCAGGCGCAGCATAACATCCAGCAAGGAGGTAGCTCATGACATTTGCAGAAATAAAAGCAATAGCCAAGGAACGGGGCATCAAGGTCGGCGGCGTGAAAAAGATCGATCTCGTCAGGTCACTCCAGGCCCAGGAGGGCAATGAACCCTGCTTTGCCACCGGCAGAGCTGCCGAATGCGGCCAGCTGCACTGCTTATGGATTAAATCCTGCGAATAGGGAGAACCACCGGGGGTCACCAATTACTCGTGACTCAATTACTCGGGAGCCTGCCTCCCACCCTTTGCCCCGGGTTCGCCACGCAGCATGAGCAGCCAGAGCAGGACCGGCGCAAGGTACTGGCCGACCAGACTGATCCCCATTGACAGCCTGATTGCGGGTTCGTTGTGAAAGGCGGTCATCATCACATTGCAGATCCTGAACATGACCTGTATGCCGACGATGGCCGCCAGCCCCGCTGCCAGCGCCGTGAGTTTCCGCTGCATCACGCGGTGGCGGCTGGCCAGGACAAGCCCGACAAAGGTCACCACGTTGAAGGTCTGATAATAAATCTCGTGCTGGTATGGTATTTCGAGACGATAGTCGAACAGAGCGAATAGAGCCGTAACCAGGTGATCGGTCAGCCTGACGTACTCCTTGTTGATCGCAAGCCATACAAGAAAGGGAATGGCGGAAAAAGCAACGAAACGGACCGGAAAAGCGGCAGGCGTGAACCGTGGAGCGGCCGGCGATGCTGCTCGCAGCCATGCCATGCAGACGGCAAGGACGAACAGGACCATCAGGACCTGCCCGAGATAGACATGGACGAATTCGAAGAGATTCTGCTTTCGCAGGCCGATGGCGAACACCGCGGCAATGCGCAGGATGTTGCCCGCATGGAGAACCGGTATCCCGAGAGCCAGGCCGATAAGCTTCCGGCTCAGGGATATCGGGTAGGCAATGACGAAGGAGAAGAACAGTATCCCCATGTAGAGGACCGAGCATTCCGTGATGACCCTGACCGCAAAGCCGTCCTGGCTGAGGGTGAGCCCCTGGAGGGCCGGATGGATGCCGAATGGTCCCAGGCAACAGGCAGACATGCGGGCGGTATGGCGGTTTAACGGCTCAAACAGGGATTCGGGCAGCCAGGTGGCGAGGGTATAGAGCAAAATACAGCAGATGCCGAATGTGACGGCAAACCTGACGTCGATGACGGACTGACCGGATGGTGCTCCGCTGCCGGCCCGCCACGATTTAAAGCCCCTTTTCCGGTTCATGGAACCATCCAAAAAATATTCGGATTACATCTCGGCCGGGTTGATCTCCACTCGCGCTTTTTTGCGCAGGTCCCCGGCGTAGCGGTTGGCCTTCTCCATCGCCTTTTCCTGCTTGAGGTACTCCGAGATCTTCCCCTCTGCCGCTTCATAGGCTATCACCTGCTCCGGCTTTCTGTCGGTGAGACGGATCAAGTGCAGGCCGAACCTGTCCTCGACAATGCCGCTCGTTTCCCCCACTTTCAGGTCCATGACGGCATCCTCCACCACCCTGGCCATCTCCCCGCGCCGAAAAAAGCCCAGATCGCCCCCCTGCTCCTTGCTGCCGCATTCCGAATAGGCGCGGGCCAGTGCATCGAACGATTCGCCCTTTCCGACCTTCTCACGGATGCCTTCGATCTTCTTCTCAGCCTCCGCCCTGGCTTTGCCGGTCATGCCGCCGGTCCTGACCAGAATATGGCTGATTCTGACCTGGAGCGGCCGCTTGAAGGTGTCGGGGTGGCTACGGTAATACCCTTTCTTTTCCTCATCCGTAACCGTGCTCTGCCCGGCAAACTGCCGGTCGATATAGGTCCTGACCGCGATTCCCCGTTCGACGATATTCCTGAGCGATGCCTCGGACACGTGCAAGCTGCTCAAGGCCGAGCTGAATTCCATCTCGTTGGCGAAACGTGTCTTCAGCCTGGCCAGTTCCTCGTCGACTGCCGTCGCAGCAACACCGATGCCACCCTTCCGGCTTTCCTGGTAGATGAGTTCACGACGGATAAGATTGTCCAGTGCTTCCTGCTGGATTTCCTTGAGCAGGGCCGGGCTGAATAGCCTGACGCTGCGGCTCCGCTTGAGGCGCTCCAGTTCACCATTACACTCTTCCCGGCTGATCGGGGCGCCGTTTACCACGGCACAATTCAGTTGCCGGGCGGTCTCTTCGGCCGGAACCGGCGCTGCCGGAAGCGACAGCATTGCAACTGTCAGTGTAAGACGAAGACCGGCCTGTATCGCATTGCTCATGAACATCCTCCGTGGCTCACTCCGTCGCGGCTGATTCCGCTATGGGACTTGGTAATTGTAAATATACCACGTAGGGGCGACAGCACGGCTTCTTCGTGCTTCGCCCCAGTTCGCAACGCCACCAAAGACGGGCGAAGCAGATAAGGCGTTTGCTTCGCCCCTACGATCAAAAACGGTATATCAGGAAATTCCATGTCGCTAAAAACGCACATTGACATTGGCTTGAAAGGTATCGACCGCGAACTTGGGGCCGACTATTTCGTTGGTGGTCAGCCATTTTGCCGACAACGACAGGTTTTTGGCAACCCCGATTTCGCCCCCCAGAATCCACCCCTCCGCATTGGTGCCTCCTGCGTGAAAATCCGATTCGGCAAAGGCATCGATAACCGCATCGGCCTCCAGATGCTTGTAGAAAAGGTAACTCTGCCAGTCGCCAAGGTTCTGCACCTTGGGATAGCCGACCGTCACGCCGAACTGGTACCCTTCCGTCTGTTTTGTCGTAAGATCACTGTTCCAGTCCCACAGCGGCTTTTGCAACACTTCGGAGTAATCGAAGCCGATGTTGTTGACGTAGTCGGCCAGCAGCACCACATGGACAGGGTTCCAGAAACCGATATCCAGCATGCCGGTGAGGGCCAGTTCCCGATACTTGCCCGCCAGGGCCAATTTGTACAAACCGGTCTGATCTATAAACATTCGGGTATTCCCCTTTTGCTGAAACTGCGGCATGGTCCAGTCGTTGGTGCTAGAACCCGGTTCGTTCATGATCCCTTCCGTATGCTCAAAATCGTAAAACGCCACGCCGAATTTCGCCGAAAGCTCTTCACTCGGCTTGTACTCGACCCCCACCTGGCCGGCTAAGAGCCACTTGTCCCGCTGGGAGAATTCGATCTCCTGAAGCGGAAAGGCGCCTGCCGTAACGAAGCCGGAAAGGGTTTCCGTCACCCTCGGGGTCCAGGTTACGGCCAAGCCGTCAAAGTTCACGTCCGGGTCCCAGACCAGGTCGCTGTAAAACCAGGGGTTGGGGAAACGTCCGCCGAGAACTGCCAGCTCCGGTATGGGTCTTATCCTGAAATAGGCCTGGTCGAGAACGAAGGTCTTCTTGTTGAAGAAGTCTCCCAGGGTCGCGTTGGTTGACACCGGATCGGTGGTGTTCCCCGTGGCCAGGCCGATGACAGCATCGGTCTGGTCGTTCACCTTGGCGGTTACGTTGAGCCTTGCCCGCAATCTGACCCGCTGGCGATTAATATGGGAATTCAGTGGTTCAGGCTTGTCATTGCGGTAAAAATCAGCGTTGCTGTCATCGAAGAAAATGCTTTCGTAGCGGAAGCGCAGGTCCCCCCCGAGCTTGATCCGTTGCGCCCACTCTGACGAGGCAATCGACTTGGTGACCTTGTTAACCCCCTCCGTCACCTGATCCTGAACACTCTGCTTCACGTCGCCTGCTGCGCTGTCCGCGACCGTTTTCAGGTAATGCCCCTCCCGGTTGCCGACAACCTCGCTGATGGCCCCGGCCAGGTAGCGCTTATGGTAGGTCTCGCTCAACTGCTCGGCCTCTTCGCCGCTCAGGATGCCCATCACCCTCATCCGCTCTATGATCAGGTCCGCATCCCTGACCTCGTTGTAAAGTTCGTCGAAGTCCTCCCCGCTTCTCTCCCCGGCAATCCACTTTTCCCGCAACTGGCCGATCAGAACCGACACATCGTCACCGGGCATGACCTGTTCATTCAAACGACTGCCGATGGTTGCTGCCTCTTCACCGGTAATGATCCCTTTTGTCTGCAAAAGCTCAAGGAGAGCGCCGACGCCCCCCTGCTTGCCGCTGCCGGCTGCCGGTTCAGCACAGAATGCGGGAAAGGATCCGCCACCAATAACCATTATGGTCACACTGATAATGAGTGTGATTCGCTGCCACATTGAAAACCTCCAGATAGTTGAGTCCATTTATGTAATCTAGTGCTGATCTTCAGCCATCAAGACAAAGCAAGCGCCTCCCCCTTTAAGAAAGGGGGAATGAGGGGGATTTGCCTGTCGCATTCTAAATCCCCCCTGGCCCCCCTTTCCCAAAGGGGGGTAAAACCTTAATCCTATCCCTGCAACGAAATTTTCAGGTTCATGCCGCTCGGCATCCCCTCCGGCGGCGGCTCGCTGATGTGTATGAGCCTGATTGCTTCCAAAACCGCTTTGTCCATTCTTTCATTTCCGGACGTGCCGGTAATGCTGAACTTGACCACCGTGCCCCGCTGATCGAGAAAAATCTTGACCAAGGCCTGGTTTTTCCCTTTCGGGTAGCCGCCTTCCCGTTCCAGGCGTTTTTTCACCTGGTTGCGGATTTCGTCCTGAACCTTCTGGGTATACCAGCCGTACCTGGCCAGGAGCGACAGGCGGTTTGCGCCGCCGCTGTTGCCGCCACCGATCAGCCCCCGGCCACCCTTTTTCCCCACAAGGCCGAAACCGTCCGACCCGGCACCCCCCTCCCCGTCAACCCCCAGGTCGCTGCCGGCAGGGGTGTTGTCCTGCGGTTGATCCTGGGCCTGGTTCTGCGGCGACTGCGGGGATTCCTGGGGAGTAGTGATGGTCTCCTTGGGGATCTCTTTCTGCACCTGCGGGGGAGGTTCCGGCGGTTTTTCCTTCACATCGGGCGGCGGCTTGATCAGCGTGATACTGGCGATCTTCTCCTGTTTCCGCCCGCCGTCATCGGACAGCATGATCCTGATCACAAAGACGATCAGACCGAGAAAGACCAGGCCGATCACCCCCGGCACCAGCCAGGTTTTGTACAATCCTGTGAGAGTGTCTTTTTTATGTTTCAACTTTTTCACGGCTACTCCATGCGGATTCCGATGGATACCCCCCTTTTAGAAAGGGGGGCCAGGGGGGATTTCTCCGCGGCAATCATTGTAAATCCCCCTAAATCCCCCTTTCTCAAAGGGGGACTTTATGCTTCCGGCTGGAAACTATTTGACCAGCTTCTGCGTCACTAGTCCGAGCTGGGTAATCTCCAGTTTTTGCAGAAGGTCCAGCACCTCGATGATGTTCTTGTAGGAAATTTTTTCATCCCCCCTGACCACCACCGGGAGATTCGGGTCGGACGCCTTGGCCTGGCGCAGCCGGGATTCCAGGTCCGAAATCGTGACCGGAAAACTGTCCAGGTAGATCGTCCCGTCCCCGGTGATGGTGATCGCCTTGGTGGTCGGCTTGATCTTGCTGGCCGCGGCGCTCGCCTTGGGAAGGTTGACGCTGATCCCCTGCACCGAGGCGGTAACCACGAGCATGAACACGACCAGGAGATTCCAGGCCAGGTCCAGCATCGGGACAACATTGATTTCTACAATGTCTTCGTGATCATCTGCCGGCGCTTTCATGCGGATTCTCCGTAATTCCCTGCGATCTTGAGGTTGAGCTCTTCAATGAACAGCCGGGTATCGATATTGACGTTTTTCATCTGGGCCGCCAGGTATGTGTAGGCGAACAGCGCCGGGATGGCGACCAGGAGACCGAACAGTGTACAGGCCAGCGCCGAAGCGACACCCGGCGCAATGGCTGCCAGGCTGGCTTCACCGGACTCGGCCAGGCTGGCGAAGGTATTCATGACCCCCCACACCGTCCCCAGCAGTCCCCAGAACGGTCCGCCGGAGATCCCCAGCGTCAGGACCATCATCCAGCCGTTAAGTTTCTTTGTTTCATTGGTGCTGGCCCGGTCCAGGGCAGCCTCCACATAATTCAGGGATGCCCTGCTTAGGGCGTTCTTCTTCGAGGAGTTCGCCCGCTCCAGGCAGCGCTGGACTTCGTCATAACCGGCGCAATAGATGCGCCACAGGGACGAGTGCTGGAAGGCCTCTTCCTCTTCATGAAGCGCCAGGGGATCGTCGAGTTCGCCGAAAATGGCAAGGAAGGCATGGTTCCCCTTGGTGATTTTCTGCAGGGCGATGAACTTGCGGACGAAAACGTAAGTGGCCAGGAGAAGCATGCCTGTGCAAAGGCCGATGACCAGCCAGCCGTCGAGGGAGATGCTCTTGGAAATGACCCGCATCATGTGGATGGTCATATCTTCGCCGCCACCCTTGCCGCCGGCCTCCTCCTGCTGGTAGGCGGAGAGCTTTCCCTCCTGCCCCTGGCTGCCGAAGGCGACGCCGATCCATCCGGCAGAGCGGGCAACCGACGATATCTCCACTTCATCCATCTCACCCGCATAGAAACCGCCGCCGTTCAGGGCAGCGCCGACCGCCAGCTCCGCAGCAGGAGAAGGTAGCGCCACGGCCAGAGGCGCAGCAGCAGCTTCCCGGCCATCCAGGTAGACGACAACCCTCTTGCCCGGCTCCGCGGAGACGGCCAGGTGATGCCAACTCTGGGAGGTGATAGCGGGGGTCTTGCCGGTGACAGCCTGCTTGCCGTCCCCAGTGATGCGGCAATAGGCGCCGGCCGGGTCCAAGCCGACAACGATCGACTGGCTGCCGTCATCCCAGGAAAAGAGGCGCGCATCGGCAGCTGTTCCGGCCGGCTTGAGCCATGCGGAAAAGGTAAAACCCTTGCTGAAGTTCAGTGATGACGAGCGCTTGATCACCAGCCTGTCGCTGCTGCCGTTGAACGCCGCGCCATTGCCGATGGCCGCCGGTATCCCCAGCTTGCCGCTGAACTCGGCTCCGTGATTGGCATAGGCAGTGGCGTCACGGGGCGTGCCCTCCTTCTCGTCGAAATGGAAAGACGCCGCCATGGTCGCGTCGTAGGTCCCGCCGTCATCAGGGACGGCTTCAACCGAATTGTTGCCGTAATAGATCCAGACGGAATCCTGTGCTGATCCGCCGGTGATCTGCGGTACCTTGACCCAGAACAGGCCGATGGCAAGCTTCGGATCGTACTTCTCCAGGTGCGCCTTGAGCGGGGTCTTGTCATCGCCGCTGACGAACCTGATGTCGGAGCCGTCATCCTTGGCATTGGCGAAGGTGAAATTCCCTGCATGGAGGCGGAGCAGGACCGGCACCTCGGTCAGGTTGTCCTTGATGTTCGTCCCCTTATCCGTGGTGTCGAAAGCCACCTTCTTGCGAAACTGCCATTTTGCATCCCACCAGGCGTTGGCCTGGAGCACGCCGGTCATCATCACCAGGGCGATTACCATCCCGGTGACGCTCAATAATTTCCCATGAATACTTCCCCTCATGCCATTCCTCCCGAGTCTTTCCCTTTACTGCTGTTTATTTTCCGTGTCGCGTTTATCGTCCGCATCGTCGAAACTGCTGTCGAAACTGATCACCTTGACATCGAGCCATTTGGCCACGAAATCCTCTACCGCCTGGTTGCCCGAAGCGGCGGTCTTATCCTTCCCCGCGCCAAGGCTATTGGTCTGCTCAATCATCTTGCCGCTGTCCGCCAGCCCGCCGGCCCCCGCCAGCGCGCCGATGCTGACCCCGCTGTCGGCCGCAGTGGCGCCGACCACGGACCCGACAGAGGCAGCAATGTTGCCCGCATTAACAAGATTCGGAGTGTCAACCACGACTATGCCCCCGGCAATCCCCGCCTCCCCGGCATCAATCGACCCTTTCGTCGCAGAGAGGTTGACGTCGCCCTGTTGCGTACCGGGAGTATAGCTCAAGGTCCGAATGCCGCTCCCCACCGCCGGCGGGCTGAAGACCAGCATGTATTCAGCAGGAATTTTTCCTTCCGGGTCGAGCGCTCCCGTGCCATCTTTCAATACCAGTTTAGGCGGATCGGCGCTGATGGCCGCTTTGGACCCTCGCCCGGCATTGATGCTCCCCTTCTCGCTCCAGACGTTTATGTCACCACCGTCAAAGGTCATCACCCTCGCTTCGTTGACGTTCACGTCCCCCCCGGCGTAGATGTTGATGTTGCCACCCTTTGCGGTGAAGATCCCTGTGTTTTTCAGATTCTCTTCCTTTTTCTTTTTATCCAGATTGATGGTGCTCTTCCCCACATTAACCGCCTCCCGCGCCAGGATGTAAATGTCGTCAGCCCCGGAATTGGTGCTGATCTGGGAGGAGGTCATATTGATATTGCCGCCGTCATTTGCCGGATCTGCGTTCAGGGCATAATAGGCGGCAACTGCCGTTCGTTCATCGGCAAGCCGCTGATCTGCCGCAGCATAAAGTTCTTCAAATTTTTCCAGATTGTCGTGTTCTTTCTCGAAATTCGCTTGCGCCTTGAGTTGTTGAATTTCAACAGCGGTATTTTTCATACTGTCGAATTGACCTGTTACATCAGCAAAACCCGCCGCAATAAGGAGATCGCTCCCCTTCGCACCCAGGTTCTGATTAAAGGCCCCGCCATAGGTCTGGAGGCCCCTGGTGGTGCCGAGATCGATGTTGTGACCGGCCTGGACCAAAAGTGTGCCCGAACCGCCCAGCTCGATGCCTGTGCTGCTGTTGTCGCTCCCCGAAAGGGAGCTGAAGAAAATATCCCGGCCCGCCTGGATGGCCGTCATATCGCTCGCCGAGTGGTTCTGGCCGACAAGATATATGTCCCGTACGTCCCGGCCGGCGCTGATTTGCGCCTGTTTCGGAAGGAAGAGTTGCAGGTTCTTGATGTCACCGCCCGCCGTGATCGTGATGGGAGATGGGTGCTGCTGACGCTCTGACTCCCATTCAGGATCGGTGTTGTGCGAGTGGGAATCGAAAAAAGTGGATTCTTTCGGAATAGCGTCTGGATTGGTATTTGTATGGGCGTTGTAAACTGTCTCGGGGTCAATGTCCGACATGGAGATTTTGGTGTTGCCTGTATCTCCGTGATTCACGCCGCGGATGTCCCCACCTGCAATCAGTGTGAGTCCCCCCTGTGCCGAAGGGGCCAATGCCAGATTATTGCCCAGGTTGATATTACGGCCGGCTGCAATCTCCAATGTCGGGGGGAGTATCCGCGCCTTCCAAAGAGCATTGAAAATAGAGTAATAGTTGCCGGAAGTAAGTCCGGAAATGGCCACGTCACCGTTCTTGGCATGCAACCGAACCTTGGAGTCGCTGCTGTAAAGGAGATTCCACCTATAGTCGTTGCCGCCGTTATTAATAACAACGGTTGGGTTGACTACCGAGCCAAGGGTGACGTTCCCTTGGGCCGACACATCAGCTTTCGTGGCAAAGGCCTCTATGACCGTTTCCACAGGAGTGCTTAGTCTGCCATAACTGTCAGTGGTCTGCGCTGTGCCGAAGTTGCCGAGACTACGCAGCTCGGCATTTCCCTGCCTGGTCAGAAAGCGTCCATTCAGGTTGCCACCCGTATGGAGCAGCAAATCACCACTGCCGAAGGTCCCCGCCTGGGAGTTGAAATCTCCGCCACTAATCACTTCAAGTGTGCCGCCGGCCATTGTCGCCAATCCGCGCACAGGCTCATTTTTCCCGTTTATTTTGAAAGAGGCACTCAGGAAATACTGCGCAGTAGTCCCAATCCCCACTTTGTTCATGTAATACCAGGCAGCCGGCGCCACGCCCCCCTTGATGTCTCTTCCCGCAGTCAAGGAGATGTCGCCTCCGCCGGCATAGTCCCAGTAGTTGCCGGCAGGCGTGGTCTGCTCGCCGGTGGTACGGATGGAACCCAAGAGGCCGCCAGGCTCAAACAGGTTGAAGTCGCGGGTGACACTGATTGCAATATCTCCGGTCGCCGACTGAATTACCCCACTCTTGTTCATCACCAGGTCCCCTTCCACATTACCCTGGATGGTGCCGCCATAGGTGCCTATGTTATATTTCAGGTCATTATTGATCATAGAACTTGCGGAAATGGTGCCGATGACGGTATTGCCGCCCGATGCAAAACTGACGGGCGCCTTCTCACTATAAACCGACTGCTTGTCTGCGATCGTCAAGATCCCTTTGTCCGGCTTGACCGCCATGGGATCTGCGGCATTCAGATCAGCGCCGGCCACGAGCCTGATCCCCCAGGAAGCGGCGCCGCCGTTGGTTCCCGGGAGTGCGCTCTTGGCCGTGGGTGAATCCGTCAGGGAATTGTTGATGTTCAGGTTTCCCGCCGCACGCAAGGTCAGGACTCCCGGCTGGCCTGCTGCTCCAAAGCGCCAGAAGGTAAGATCCCATGGCGTGTTCAGGGTGAGGGAGCCACTGCTTCGCACCTCGATGCCGGGACGGAGATCAAACTGGCCGGCGCTGACCGTCTGACTTTCCATCAAGGCCGCAATGGCGGTGTTCCAGCTGGTCAGGTCGTCTGAGGTAATGGTGCCGGCATTCTGCGGATTGACGACCTGTACGGCCTCTGCCGTTTTGCTCGACGCTCCCTTGACGGTGACGTTCAGGTTGCTGGTATTGACGCGGCTGCTGTCAAAGGCGGCTGCAGGCGCCCGTAAAGATACGCTCCCTCCTTTACCCGCCCCGCTTACATCTATCGATCCTCCGGCCAGGTTCAGGACCCCGCCGGCTGTACCGAGGGACACGTCGCCGCCGGTACCGTTTGCTGCCGTAGCCTGTGCCCCTATAGTGCCGCTGAGCGATAAATCCTTCCCCGCATTCAGCGCCACGGTCCCTCCCTGGTTCCCCGAGGCATCGACTGTTCCGGCAACGGTGACGTTACCGGCATCAGCCGCCACCCTGAAGAGATGGGCCTTCACCCTGTCATCCGCGGCAACCGTCACATCCCCGTTACGGCTGCGGATGTTCAACTCTTCGGTGAAGCCCCCTGCCGCCACCTTGTCGTTGAGGGCGGAAAAAGTTGCCAACTGGCAGGTATCGAGGGTAAGGGAGCCACCTTTGCCACCGTTGCTCATGCCTAGCAATTCGCCGCTCAGGTCTGCTTCCCGCTTATCCGCAATGATTGCGACAGTGCCGGCATCGCCTGCTCCCGGCGCGGAAACGTCAATTTTTGCGTCCTTTTCAAGGGTCATGACCCCGGCGGAACGGAGTTCAATCCGCCCGGCAGATTCACTGTCCGTGGTTCCGTCGGCATTCGGTTTGTAATCATGCCCCCTCGCCCGGATCGCGGCGCCGCTCCGGAGTTTGATCCCGTCATCGGTCCCGGTCCCGGTCGCCTCCAGTTTCACCCGGCCGGCGGGGAGGTCGATGAGACCGCTGCTCTCTATGCTCCCGGCAGTGATGTGGATGGCGCCGCCAAGCGCCGTATCCTGCCCTGCCTGGGCACCGCTTGAGGCGAGCGTAAACGTCCCGGAACCTGCATCTATCTTGAAATTGGCCGCCTGGTAGGTGGGGGCGAGAAGCGCGCCGTTGGCATCGGTGACTGTACCCCACTCCACATTTGGGGCCGCCGTCAGCCTGGCTGTTGTCATGTTCAGGTCAGCGCCGTTGGTCGTTAGCGAGCCAACCCCTTTCAGGGTCATATCGTTCGTGCTTTTAAGGTCAACTTTGCTGAAGCCGTCGAGCATGCCATCACCCTTGCCGATGGTCATGCTGTCCGTGGCGGTAAGGCTAAGCTGGCCGGTGGCGGCTGATGCTGCGCCGGTATACTTCGCGCCGCTGTTGAGCAGGGTGATTACCGGTGCGGTAAGGGAAACAGCTCCGGTGCCCCCCGTCTTGGCGATCCGCCCGGCATCGATGGTCAAAGCCTTGGTCGCTGACTCGGTGAAATCCCCGTAGAATGTTATATCCGAGCTTTTCAAGGTAACGTCGGTAAAAGGGTGTGTGTTTCTTTCGCTTGCAACGGTGAGCCGCTTCCAGAGTGCATCGGTAAGGTAGAACGCAGTGGCTGAGCTGCCGGACTTATAGTCCTCAGCCACAAAGGAGAGCTTGTCCCCCTTGAGAATAAGCTTGCCGTTGTCTGCAACCAGGGGCGAGTCCCCCTGCAGCTCAACCTGCTTCGTCTCAAGGCTCACCGTATCGGTAGCCTGGACCTGCCCCCCCGCCTCCACGACAATTTTGTTCTGACTGACCAGATTGACGGTCCCGCCGCCATCTGCCGTTGACGCCGGTGTCCCCGTTATCTTGGCTTTGACCTGTGCGTCTTTTTCGATGGTAATGGCGTCTTTCGCAGTCAGGGTTACCGTCTCCGCTTCCAGGGTCGTCCCCTGCTTCACCGTAACCGTCACGGTCGAGTTCGCGGTATTTGCGGCATCAATCGAGCCGAGCCTGACCTCTTTCAGCCCTTTTCCCAGGGTCGAGGCGGCCAGTTGGAGCGTTCCAGCCAATCCGGCAGGAACCGGGCTCGCGAAATTGAAGCCCTTGTCCAGGGGAACCGTATCTGCCTGGACCGTCACGTTTTTGCCGCTCAGGTCTACCACCCCGCCGCTGGACCCGGCAACGGCGTCCGCCTTCAGGGTCCCGTTGAGGATCGTGGTGCCCCCCAGCAGGGTTATCGTGCCCGCATCGCCGCCGCTGAACTCGGTGGCAGATGGTTTTGTTGCTACATCGCCCGTCAGGTACGCCCCCGGCGTGAAATTACCCTCCCTGAGCACGTCCGCAGCACTGCGCACCGCATACCCCTTGAAAACCGGCGAACTGATGCCAGTCCCCACGACCGTCTCATAACCGGCGGCCACCGGATACCCTTCGGTGGTAACGAATTGTCTACCCGGCATCACCGTGCTTCCCAGGTCTGTCAGGATCAGCGCCCCCGGCAGAAAAGCGTACTGCTCGGGGAGAAGTGAATAGGTCCCCTCGTTTAGATAGCTGCCGTCACTCAGACGGATTGCCGCCAGGTGAACGGCGCAGAAGGGCTTGCTCTTTACCTTCCCGTCCACGTCCGTATAGGTGTAAGTGAAGCCGGGCAGCTGCACCGAATTGTCCGGAACAATGACATAGCGGTCAGGGCGAGTTTTCTGATTGTTCAGAATCCCTTTAGCAGTGATCGGATTCACCGTCCCCTCGATACCGGGCATGAACGTGGTTGCGTAAACGGAACCGCCGCCGGACACGTCGATCGTCGCCTGCTCCCTGACAATCACCTCTTTGCCGTTGATGGTGATAGACTTTTCCGGGGCCGCAGTCACGATTGTCCCCTTTGATTCGAGGCCCGACTTCTTGTCCATGAATCGCATGACCCCGTCGGCATCGACAAAGCCGTACGCCACCGGCGCAGTGCCGGCAGTGGTCAATGTGCTCCCCGGCGCCAGGTATACGCGACTCGTGGCGGCATAGGCGGGGGCATTGTTCAAGGAGATCGTCCCGAGCGGGGCGGCAATGAAACCATTGTGCTCGATGCCTTTTTTGGCATTGATGGTGAGGCTGCCCCCTGCTGAGTAGACCGGAGTGGAAACAACAGGCGCCGCCAGGGTGGTGAACTTCCCTTCCACGTTGATGGTGAAATCAGAGCTGACCATCCCCTGCGCCGGACTAGCCGCGTCAAATGGATGCATCATCGGATAGATCCGCTCAGCCTTGATGGTCAGGTCCCCCGGCACCGCCAGTGACCCGTTCCAGACAGTACCTGATGCAGAATCGGCCAGTCTAAGATCATGCTTCGCATTCAGATTGGTGGCGGCAAAACCATCAAGGGCGATTTTCCCTTCGACATCCAGCCAATCGCCGGTCAGGTTCAGCGTCGCCGTTTCCGCAGCGCCGGTGGTTACAGGGACTGTGGAAGGATTGCTGTCGATCAGCCTGATCCAGGGCGCAATGAAATAAACTGCATCCTTGCCGGAACCGGTGATTTTGGGCGCATCCAGAGTCAGGCTTCTGCTGATGGACAGCCCCTTGCTGTACTTTGAAACGTCAAAGCCGGTAAAATTTAGGCCATTCAAGCTGGTAAAGGTGAAGGCATCGAACCCGTCGTCCGTGAACCCCTTGATCTGGTCGGCGGACAGGGAGAGGGGGTTGACGCTATCCCTGCTGGTTATACTCAGCCCCCCCCCTTTGATTCCCTCCTTGCTGCCGGCGCTGCCGATCAACTTTCCGTCGAGCCTCAGGTCACCCACGGCGGCCAGAATGACCTCTCCCGGGGCACCCGCCATTAACGTGGAGGTCCGCATCCCGTTGACAGCGGTAACAAAAGTTTTTACCGGTGCTATGCCGGCAACGCTCACCAGCGAGCCGGAGGAAAGATTCAGGTCGCCCTTGCTTGCATCGAGGGAAATGGTGCCACCTGAGAGTGGGAGGTATCCTGTATCGGCTTTGCCGGCCAACGTAGAAAGATAGGGCTTGGCGAATCCATCAGCCAGCAGCTTTCCTTTAATCTCAAGGTCACCCTCATTTGCCGTCACCGTGATCCGACCTGCCGGCGCATTGAGGGTGCCATGCACAACCACATTCGGCGCTGTCAGAGATATCATACCGTTAGGGGCTATGGTCTCAATGGTCGCGCCCGGCGCTACGGTCAATTTGGCTTTTGGGTTTGGCTCATTGACCATGTTTCCCTGCGCGTCGTCATCTCTTGTACCTTCAAACCTGGCATTGGCCGTTAACGACAGGGAGGTTGTCCCCAGGTAATCCGCCAGTGCAAGCCCGCCGGGGAAGAGTTCACCATCGGCAGGCCTCGTCGTGAGTTCGGTACCGGCGGTATCAACGGCCATGCCGGGTGTCGGCATGGCCAGCCTGGTTTTTGATGGAGCGAGGTCGATCCCGTTCAAGATGGTCAGATCGTCCTTGCTTTTCAGCTCGATATTCGTGAAGCCGGTGTTGGCCAACCGGTTGCCGGCAAAGGTCAGTTTCCCCTGGATGTCAACAGGCAGGGTTGTGTCGCCGGACTGGAGATTCCGCTGCAATGACTGCAGATCCGGGTCAGCAGCCGGTGTTACCGCCACCTCGCCGGCATGCATAGAAATTGTTCCGCCTTTCATCCCCGGCAGAGCGTATCCACGCAGGTCGCCGTCCGCCACCAGGGTCGAGCCCTGCAACGTGAGCGTGCCGGCATTACCGCCAGTAACCTTTCCCTTCTGGTCGATCAGATAGCCGCCGCTCACATCCACTACTGCGCCCTCTCTGATGGTCACCCCGAGGCCGCTGTCCGTCTTGTCCTTGATATCGATAACCCCGCCCCCCGTGTGGGCGATGCGGGGCATATCGCCAGCTGCGCCGTTGGCGGGATAATTGTCAACCCTTTCCCCGGCAACGGAAATCCGACTCCCGTCAGCCAGGTAGATTTTCGACACGAGGGGATGGTCGGGATTGTCCGAGTCAAACGTGGTCTTATTGTCCATCGTCTTCAGGGTCACATTCCCGCCGGGAACAGTGATGTCACCGTCAATCTCGATCCTCCGGGCAACCACGCTCAAGCCGGAGGTACCCTTGGTCCCATCGGCATTCAGGTACGACGCGGGCCGCAGCTCCAGGCCGGCATCTTTTTCCAATATGAAGCTGCCGTTGGTGTAGATATTGAGCAGGCTCAAACCGGCCGTGCCCAGCTTGTTTGTGGAAAGTTCGCTCGGATGGAGATGGTCAAGCTGAGTATCTGCGGTGAAGGTATTATCCAGCATGGTTGTGTCGGCTTTCATCGCCACGCTGGTGAGCGTCAGATCCTTCGATTTCACATTGCTGTCATCTCCGGGGCTCGTGCCGATGGTGAGTGTACCACCGACCGGTTCGACCCACCCCCGCGCCTTCACGTTCCCCTGACTGTTGGTCGGTTCCGCATTCTTGGTCTGGTACAATCCGCGTTGCACCGAACCGTCCAGCTTCCCGTCCAGGACTACCTGCCGGGCATTTACCAACAGACTGCCGGCGTTGCTCCCCTCCACGTATACAGGGGTTGCATTTGAAAATGACGACGCGGTCGAGCCGAGGACCCGGTCATAGGTGATGTTTCCCGGCGCCTTGCTGATATCGTAAATGGTCAAACCGGAGACGAGCTTGGTGCTTTCCACGCTCCCCGCCCGATAACGGAACCCGCCACCGGCAAAGGCAACGGTCGCACCTTCCCTGACGATAGTATCTCCCGACGCGGCATTGATCGTGATTTTTCCACCCGCCGTGCTCCGCTGGCGGGCAGTCCGGTCCAGCCCATAGAGAGCTCCCGATATATCGCCGATTGCCGAACCGGTCAGGGTGTCGATGGTGATCGTTTTTCCCTTGAGCGGCCCATATTTCTGTTGCTGCTCATCCTTCAGGACCACGCTGCTGAATTGCACCGAAAGCTGCCGGTCCTTGGCGTCCATGTCGTTCCAGAGGCCGCTGACCGAGGTAGTGCTCCCGTTGTCCAGGTATACCCGGTTGCTGGCGTTGAGGGTTATCCGCCCGCTCGGCGCCTCCATCGTCCCGTGGTGTTCTATGACGTTGACAGCACCCTGGTGGAAGACGTTCGGCAACTGCGGGTCATTGACCTGAAGGCCGGAAACGGTGATTTGCCCCCCCTGTAAGGGTGTCTGCTCGTTGAACTTTTCCTTGGCGTCCGCTTCGGAGTCAGGCAGGGGGGTAATGGTCTGGCTCTTCTCTCCGGTTACGACCCGGTCACTGGCAAAGAGTTCGATCTGTCCGTTCCGCTTGAATGCGGTCACGCTTCGGATCAGACCCTGTTGCCGCACGACCCCGCCGTACATTCCTGCCACTCCGTTGTCAGCCAAAATCTGTCCGTTCTCCAGGTTTACCGCTTCCCTGAGATTCTGGTTCTGATCCTGGTTGAACCTGACAAACAGAGCACTTCTGGTGGTATCGGGCGAGGTATCGTTGGCAAGCTCCACATCGGTGCCGGCCACCAGGGCGGCCTGTCCCTGGGGGGTGATAATCGTGCCGTTGTTTTCCACGTTCGGACCGATGAGAAAGGCCTCGCCGAGGTTGCCGGCAGAGATGCTGCCATGGTTGGAAACCGCGCCGGGGAGATTGTTCACCGCATCATAGCCATTGTTGTCGGTTCGGCCGTTGTAGTTCTCCGCCTTGAAGTGCAGGATGCCGTTCAGGAAATCGTCATCCTTGATGTTCAGCGACGAGGCGGTCAGGGATTGGACGTTTATCTGCGAGCCAAGGCCGAACAGGATGCCGTTTTGATTAAGCAGGAATACCTTGCCATCAGCGGTAAGCTTGCCGTAGATCTGGCTTGGGTCCTTATCGTGGATCCGGTTGAGCACCGCCCAGCTGCTATTCTTCTGCTGGTCGAAGTGGACCCAGGCATCCGTCCCGATATTGAAGCTACTCCAGTCGACCACAGCCCGAGGCAGGTTCTGCTGGATGATCAGTTTGTTAGGATTGGTCGGGTCCGGTGCTATCCCCTTGATGCCAACCGGCGTTGCGTCAGGTTTCACCTGCGGCAAGGCAGTCGGCGCTACCTGTGGCAGCGCAAACTTGCCGTAATAGCCGGCAAGATTTCCTGCCAGCGTAACGGCCGGGGAAACGATGGTTTCCATGACCAGGACGAGGGCGATGAGCCTCCGAACCATGGATAGGCCTTTCCGGGCTTGAACCGTGTTTGCCGACACTGTGTCCACTGAACATTTATTTCTATCAGAACGCATATTTGACCCTGAAATAACCATGACTATCACCTATCTTGACTGCTTCCGTATCTTCCAGGGCAAATCCCCAGTCCAGCTGGTACTCCAGGTTGCCCATCAAAGCGCCGCGCACCCCGAAGCCGGCCCCCTGGAGAACGACATCAGGCCGCTGCGCAGGTAGCGGATTTTTCAGGTGCAGCAGGGCTGCATCGTAGAACAGGTAAGGGATGCACTGCGCTTTTTCCTTGTAACGGGAAAAGGAGGCGAGATCGGGGGAGGACAACTCGACGCTCCCGTGAAAGGCGCTGTCGCCGAGCTTCTCGCTCTCCCGGTAGCCGCGGACACTCTCCATGCCGCCTGCCGCAAACTGTTCATTGGAGATTAACGGCTGGTCGGAAATCTGCCCGTCAGCCTTAACGTGCAGCCCGAAACCGGCCGGCAGCTTCTGCATCCGGTCCACACCGAGGGTAAGATAGATATAGTTGCCGTTCCCTTTGAAACGTTTATCCGCGAACTCCTGCTGGTCTGAGGCGAGATTGCGAAAAGCAAGATTCAGGGCCGCTGAAAACTGGGTGAACCCCGATCCATCCTGCAGCATCGACGAATAGGCGAATGACCAGGGCAGATAGGAAATGGGGCTCTTGCTGGCTTCCACGCCGTCCAGGTTGACGGTATCCTCGAAATCCTTGTAATCGAGGCCGCAGACGAAGCTGTGACTGTAGCCGTCTTTGGGCGCAAGCGGCAGCATGTAGCGGGCGCCGACAATGTTCCCCTTGCCGACGGTCTTGAACCCTTCGCCGAAGGCGGACTGGCTGTCAGACCAGACCCCGTAAAGGACCAGCTTCTGTTCATCGTTCCACGGTGCAGGCAACGTGTATGAACCTGAGACGACCTGCACCTCGTTCAGTTTTTGCGGCGACGTCTGGTACTGGAGAGAAATGGAATGCAGCCGCTGCCAGAAATTGTCGTAGTGAAGCGCGCCATTCAGGCGGAGTCCGGTGGTGCTCTGGGTGGAGCGGTTGTTCAACTCCAGGCTGCCATGGAGGGGGCGGTGGTCCTCCACCTTCAGTTCCACGTCGACAACGCCGATTTCCCTGGAGGGGGTCATATTCGGCATGACCTTCAGGTCCGGAATCCGGTTGATCTTGCCGATCTCCTGCTGAACCCGCGGCACGAAAATGATCCCGCCGGATTGGAATGACGGTATCCGCTTCAGGATCATCTCCGTCGAAAAGTAGCGATTGCCGTTGACGGCAACCTTGCCGATTTTGCTTTCGATGACTTGCAGCCTTATCACGCCCCCGTCAACGGATTGTTCGGGGATATTCACCAGCACCGTCGGATATCCTTCGTCATGGTAGAATTTTTCCAGGACGTCCCGCGCCTTTTCCACATCCGCAGAGGTCTTGCCCGGGCCGAGCGATCCCTTCATCAGCTCATCCAGGCGCTCGCGCTGAAAGATGGTGTTCCCTTCGATAACGATATAGCTGATCTCGAAGACCGCTTCCTGCTCTTGAGCCGGCGCAGGTTCTGCGGCCTGAACCTTGTAAGCGAAAAACAGCAGTATCAAAATGCAGAGCACAAGGATCAAACCGACAGTGCGCGGATGTATTTCCGCCTTCTTGTTGCTATAACCGATCATTGGTTTCCATTTCGTTCTTCATATCTTGTGCGTTTCATGCACATTTACGGCTCTTCGACGATTTGAGTGGGTTGGTATGCCGAGTTGGGGTATGATGGCGTCCCCATCACTCAACCCGGAGGTTTAGTCACTGATATGAATCCTGAAGATCTTTTTGGTGCTGCTCTTGGAATTGCCATCCCGTGGAAGGTTACCTCTGTTGACTTCAACAAGAAGTCAAGTCGTTTGGACATAACCATCGACTTCCAGCGGGGAGCCACCTTTCCCTGTCCGGTCTGCGGAACGTTGTCACCAGTCCATGACACCACGGAGAAAGAGTGGCGGCATCTGAATTTCTTCCAGTACGAAGCCTACCTTCATGCGCGTGTTCCACGGGTAAAGTGCCCTAACAGCGACTGCGGCGTGAAGTTGGTCCAGGTACCCTGGGCTCGCGCAGGCTCAGGATTTACGCTGCTGTTTGAGGCCCTGGCCATGACCATGGCTCGTGATTTGCCGGTGAAGGTCATGAGCAGGCTGTTTGCCGTTACCGATACCCGTCTATGGCGGTTGATTCAATCCTATGTCGAGAAGGCAAGGGCCGCAGAAGACTTCTCCGAGGTGAAGAGGGTCGGTGCGGATGAAACCTTTGCCGGGCGCAGTCATGACGAGAAATTCGTCACCTTCTTCTTCGACCTCGACATGCATAAGCTCTTGTTCGGCACGACGGGAAAGGACAACGAAACAGTCAAGAGCTTCGTCGCGGACCTTAAGTCACATGGCGGCGATCCTGATAGCATCACAGACGCTGCTATTGACATGTCCAAGGCATTCATAAAGGGTGTCAAAGAGCAGTTGCCCCATGCCGTGGTCACCTTCGATAAATTCCACGTCATCAAGCTTATGAACGATAAGCTTAGTAAGATAAGGGCTCAAGAAGCCAGGTTATTTCCTGAAATCCTGAAAAAGAGCCGAAACTTATTCCTCAAAAATCCTGAGAACCTGACGCCGGAAGAGGAGCAGCGCCTGGATGCCATTATCACCAGCCAGAGCTTAAGGAGTACAGAAGCTTACATGCACAAGATAAACCTTCAGAACGTCTATTTTGCTGCAAGCCGACAGGAGGCGGAAACCCTGTTGACCAAATGGCATCGCAAGGCCGCCGCAAGCTCAATACAACTCATCAAGAACATGGCAGAATCCGTGAAAGAGCATTGGGATGGCATTCTGGCACATTTTGACAGCAGGCTGACTAGCGGTTTCATCGAGGGTATCAACAGCCTCATCCAATCAGCCAAAACTCGGGCACGAGGGTATCGGAATCCTGACAACTTGATCTGCATTGCTTACCTGGTTGCAGGCAAGCTCAACCTTAAATCGCTATACCCTCTACCCACTTGATTCGTTGCAGAGCCACATTTACGGCACTTTTCCCGACAACCGTACGTTAAATCTTGAGGTTCTCTGTTACAGCCCGCAACTCCCTGCTCAACGCCTCGCCGTCGCGAAAGCCGTCAATCCGCGTTGCCTCCCGGCCGTCCCGGTCAAGGACGACAATCAGGGGGAAGCCGTCCTGCCCGTACTGCGCTTTAAACTTCTGTTCCTTGTTGGAATTGACCTTGAGCCAGACAAACCGGTCACTGAGGAGTCGTACGCGGGGGTCCTGCACGCTTTCTTCGAACAGCTTCTTGCACCAGCCGCACCATTCAGCGTAGAGAACCAGCACTGCCGGCGTCCCGTTCTCCTTTGCAGCGCTGAGCCCCTTGTCATGGTCTTCCAGCCAGGTAATGGCGTGCTTGCCGAGTGCAGAAGCCTTGACCAATGAAACAACTTCCAGATCGAGGGTGATATCCTTGCCGGCCAGCGGATGATTGAAATCCGCGGTAAAGGATGCGGCGTCCACCGCGGTGATTGTTCCGCGCTTTCCCTGCACTTCCAGCGGGGCCCCGATTCGCGGGGCAATGTTGATGCTTATCTGCTCACCATCCAGACGGACCTGCACCTCGCCGTATGGTTCGGTAAAACGTTCGCCGTCCTTGGCCAGAAACTCCAGGGTTGCCTCTTTTTCGCTGACCGCAGTAATCCGCGACTTGAAATAGGGGGCAAGTTCCAGCTCTTTGCCGACGACGGGAAAGGCGCCGAACTGCTTGACATATTCATCCGCCGGCATGCGGATGGTCTTCGAAATGGTTTTGACTGTGGGAAACTGGAAGATTTTTGCCGGGTCGGAGAGGCCGAACGCCTTCTCCGCCGGCAGTTTCACGCTCTTTTTTCCGCCGATGGCCATACCGGGCACCGCCTCCCCCAGGCCGGGGATTGCTGCCGGCGTACCGGCGATAATCTCTTCCGGGGCAAGCCGCTGCCCCGGGTCATTTGCCACAGCCGCGCGACTGGTGCGCAGAAGCTTGCCGGCAGCATCGGTGACCGTGTAATCAACCGTTACCACATCCCCCTTTTGCACCGTGCCGGGAGTCTCGTTCAGGTCGATGCTCGCCGTGGTTCGGCCGCTCTTGACCGCCTCATCTAAAGCGGCATTGGCCTTCTCCGGGGAAGCGGCCTGATTCGTACCTGCTGCCGGGGGTGTTTCTTGTACTGCGGCACTCTTTAAAGGCTGTCCGGCACAGCCGGCGAGGGCAGAAACAGCCGCCAGAATGACAAGCGACCGTTTTACGGCGTGCGACGATATAATCCGCTGGCAATGATTCATGTTCATTTATCCTTTTGTCCTGCCTGTTGTTCCACCGATAGCACCGTGATGTCGCAAGCCAGTTCTTCGCCGCCGAATGGATTGCTGTAATCCAGGGTAATCAAGCGGTCATCGACCTTGATTATCTTTCCCACCATCGGCCCGCTCCTGACGAGACTTCCCGGCCGGGCATCGATGTGAATTTCATATTGATCCTCTGCCGACCGTATTATCCCCTTGCCAAACGGTGTCGAAACTTCTGTCCCCGGTATGGCTGAAAAACGGATCAGCACCTCATTGTCGTTCACCGACTCCACTTTGCCGGGTATGAGCGGGTCTATGGCGTACTCCTTACCGACCTCAGGTGCTGTCCCCTTTTGAGCCATGTAAGTATCCCGGGAGATACGCAATTCCTTGGGGCGGACCCTGACCCGCGCTACTTGCAGCTTTCCCTGGCCATCCGTTGCTGTTTTCTTTTCAACCACAGTCATGCTCCTGCTCTCACCCTGCCGCATGCCGACAACCTGGACCGCCACTCTTCTGGCAATCTCATCTTCGAAACTGGGGAACCGGACGCCTGCGGCAACGCTCTCTGGTGAGCCTGCAGTTAACGACAGCGGCTCACTATCCTTTTTAGGGAGATAAATTCCTGCATTGGCTGCCGACTGATCCTTAACCATGGTTGCCGCGGCCAGTTCGCCGTTTTGCAGACGGCAGGCATAATGCAAACCGACGCGGTCGCCATTCTGAACCACCGGAACGTGCGCAGCGCACCCGCTTTGCACCAGCAAAGCCGCGACTAATATGATGATATTGCTGATGTTCCAACCGGACTTCGTCATGTTTATCCCCTTCCTGTTCCCACTTACGGTCCCGCACCCTAACAGAGGTTTGTTACATCAGCACAACAGCTGTATGAAATTTCCATTACCGAATTGAATCTTTTCCGGTCACAAAAATGTGAGTCGATCCTCTTGTCGGCCGCCGCAAATCAACCTTCTCTGCAGCGGAATATAAATCGTTACCCATTTGTCACAGGAAATATGAAAATTCAGTGCATGCTTGCAAAAATGCATGCTGGCTGACCTATGCCCAGGCATTTCATACCAAACTTGCCATCATTCAATGACCACGGTAGCTCCGAGTTTGTGTAAAACACGGAGGTCTGCCAAATAAAGGAAGCTTTTTGAATGGAGCCGGGTAGCTGTGCTTATTTGTTTGGAATTGTCGGCTTACGCGGAGAACAATTGTTACACGAGGAGACAAAGAGGACGATGATGAAGAAAAGCTTTTCACAACTATGGAATGGACTTGTAATCACAATATTGGCGGCATTGCTGGGAGGATGCGGCAGCTTGGCCTGGGATTCTACAACCCTGACAACCGGAGACGTCGGCATTGATGTCAGCTACGCAACTGCGCCTGGGTGTAAAAATGTATGGATAACGGTAAAGCAGCTATGGGTGCACACTAACCCCGTTGCCGAGATTACCGACAGCGGCTGGCAGAAGCTTGATTTTTCGGCCAAACCGTTGACCATTAATCTTTCTGATCCGGCACTCGGCATAGATGGTGGAGGAACGGGCGTTGCCCAGCTAGCCGACCGGCTCACGGTGCTTGCGGCCGATTACTATCAGATAAGGCTGTTTCTCGCCGCCACAGAAGATCCTTTGGCATCATCTGCAGCTGCAAAGAGCCTGAAATACAATAACCAGGTGGACGATATCGATCCGGGCACAAGCGTCGTCACTTCCCGCCCGCTCCGCATTCCTGCAGCAAGCCAGGGAATCAGTATTGTCAGAGACGCAAAATCCCCCATCGTCGTGCAGGCTGGGAGTTACGCACGATACGCCATTAACTTCAACCTGGCGCGGGATCTGGTTAAGACCGACCGGGAAAATACCGGAATCTATGAATATATCCTGAAACCGCAACCGCTCATCATCAATATGGCCAATGTCGGCGGCATTAAAGGAAGCCTCAAAACGTTTGCCAATATGTCCGGATTTAATTTTGTTGTCAAGGTAGTCCAAGCCGGTAACGAAGTCTTGTCCGGCACCCCAAACGGTATTAATGCAGACGGCAATTTAGCGTTCAGCCTGTACCCGCTACCGGTGACGAAAGATACCTACGATGTTGTCATTCAGGGACGGAAAACCGATACCTTTTTAATCCATAATATCACCGTAAAAGCAACCAATTTCCCCGTGACAGCGGAGTCACTTAAATCATTTGTCAATTTAGACCCGGTACCGATCGTCAACGGCAGTGAATACCCGATAAATTTCAGCGTGAAACCTACCGGCGCCAGCCTGAGCTTCTCACGGACATCATCTTTCAGTAGTTTAGGGGCATCATGTGTTGAATGCCACACTGGTCAAGCATCCGTCACGGAAACCTATCACCTTGATCCGTTCAACGGCAAGTTTGCGACGCCGCTCTACCTCTCCTCCAATCCGCCCCATATCAAAACTTTTAGCGAAAAAGACTTTAAATATTTCGCACATGCCGACAACAATGGGGCCTACAAAGTAGTGGCGAACGCCCTCTTTCACAAACCCTCCGCCGACATGGACATCACTGCTGCCAATGCCGGGCAGACACTGAACAGCATTTCGCCGCTTGCCCTGGATACCGCTCAAGGCGTTGCCGTACAAGGGACCATCAGCCTGGGAGCTGGAGCTCCGACCGCCATGACTAAAGGGTATGTACTGGCTACTCACGGCGGCATGATAATCGACCGGGTTGAAGCGGATATGAGCGGAGCCGGCTCGTACTCTCCATTTACTCTGCCTGCCGGCCGTTTCGACTCCTACTATGGCCTCTACGCCTTTGGCTGGAACGTCAGCAGCAAAGCCGCAGGCACTGGGTCAATCGACCTTCGCAAAAGCACCACCCCATCTAGCGAGGCGGAGATCACGATGTTGCCCATGAACTAGACGCCGATCCGCAAGCAGAATGGTATTCACGAAAGTCCCGGCTTGCCGGGACTTTCGTTTATGCAACCTGTTGTACAACCTTTTTCCTGAACTACCTCGAAGGTATTGAGGAAGACTATTGGGACACCTTGAACTACTTTGATAGGAATTATGTCGAAGGGCAATAAGAAGCCCCCTGCTCTTCGACAAAAACATTTCTTTTAGGGGCAGGAATAGCTGGAAGAGGAACTGAGGAAACAAGCTGGGTTAGAGACACGATTTTTTCGTGGTTTTTGGGACGGTTTGTTGCTGCTTGAGGTGAGTCAGTTTTAGATAGGGGTAATTTGCTGTTGTGCTATCACATTTTTCCTTCGGAGTATAGGCATTGTCGTCTCCTCCTTCAGTGCAGATGAACGCCATCATGTACCGGACTTTTCGATTGTGTCTCATCAACTGCAAAAAATCGCTGAATTCCATATTGGGAAATATTGCAATATATAAAGGCTGTTGGTTAGGAAAATGGCGAAAGCAGGACTATCTCTGCTTTACATGGAATTCAAAAAGTAGCACAAAAAAGATTACTCTCTCTGGGTGGGACTGGCAATAAAGCTGGCAAAATATCTGCGACCTTCTCACGTCTCGCTTGAGATCAATGCTATAGCTAACGCAAAAATATTGCATCGTATTGCAAAATATTGCAGCACATTGCTTTGCCACATGTCCCTGTTTTACCGTTGTTTTTGGGGGTGCTTTTGCAGATAAAGGTTACTCCAAATAAAAAATGGGCTAGCAAACTTGCTAACCCATTGTAATAATTACGTTTTTCCCACAGTAACCTTTATCCTGCTGAGCTACGGGGACAAAACAGATGCTCCTTGTACAACAGGACACTGTATTTTGCAAGTATTTTCCAGACATTACCCTGTTTTATGAGCCGTGGCCGGACAATCCGGCCGTCAGAATTTCAGCAGCGAGAAGACCTTGTCGGCCGGTAATTTGTTCTTGCCGTTCAGGAATTCCAACTCGGCCATGAAGCAGCACTCGACAAGTTCCGCCCCCATGGAACTCACCATATCGACAACAGCCGCCATCGTACCCCCCGTGGCCAGCAGATCATCGGCTATCAGCACCCTCTCCCCTTTTTCAATGGCATCGGTGTGGATTTCCAGCGTGTCCGTACCGTACTCAAGCTCATAACTCTTCTTAAATGTTTCCGAAGGGAGCTTGCCCGGCTTTCTGACCAGCACGATACCTGCGCCAAGTTTATAGGCAAGGGCAGCACCGATAATGAATCCCCGGGCCTCCACCCCCACGACCTTGTCGATTTTTTTGCCGATGTAACGGTGCGACAACAGGTCCACCATCCGCTGATAGGAGGCGGCATCGGCAAGCAATGTGGTGATATCCTTAAAAATAATGCCCTTTTTAGGGAAATCCGGGATGTCTCTTATGATGTTTTTCAACTCATCCATATGCTCTCCTTAATTGCCGGGATAATTATTACGCGCTGCCACTTCCGTAGCTTCAAGTATTTTTCTGAGCTTTTCCAAGGATTTTGCTTCGATCTGGCGAATCCTCTCCCTGGTAACCCCGAAGCTGCGGCCTATGGTGTCCAGCGTCTGGGGGTCCTTGTCATCGAGGCCGAAACGGAGGGTCAGAATTCTTTTTTCGCTATCCGAAAGCGTTTCAAACCACTTTGAAACCATCTCATATCTGTTCACGTCTTCCAGAAGCTCTGCAGGTGATACGGTGGATGTATCCTCAATGGTATCAATCAGGAAGTAATCGTTGTTTTCCCCCATCGGCCGCTCAATGGAGTAGGTTTTTTTCAGCAAGACCATGAGTCTCCGTATGTAGGCGGAGTTAACATCCATTGCTGTCGCCACTTCTTTGATCGACGGCTCGCGGTTCACCTTTTGCACCAGTTCCCTGGTTATCCTGAGCATCTTGTTGATGTCATCGGAAACATGTACCGGTAATCTGATGGTCCGTGATTGATTAACCAGCGCTCGCTCTATGGACTGCCTGATCCACCATGTTGCGTAGGTGGAAAAACGGCATTCCTTGGAGAGTTTGAAGCGCTCCACAGCCTTGATCAACCCCATGTTCCCCTCTTCGATCAGATCGAGAAAGGGGAGGCCACGGTTTATGTAGCGCTTGGCAATCTTTACCACCAACCGGAGGTTGGATTCGATCATCTTGTCGCGAGCAGCCTTCTCACCCTTGTCGATACGCGCTGCCAGCTCTTTTTCCTCATCGGCGGTAAGAAGTTTTGTTTTCTGGATCTCCCGCAGATAAAGCTTTATGGCGTCATCGAAATGTTCGACAACAGCAACCTTTATCTCTTCTTCCTCAACCTCCTCAGCCTCCTCAACCTCTTCTACGCTCCCAAGCTCGACTGCATCAGGCTCAAGTTCAGGCTCTATGAAGATATCGAGATCTTTATGCTGTTCGTCTCCGGCAAAATCTTCTATCAAATCATCATTGTCCATGGCAACCTCTCGTAAAGGTATGGGTTCACTTCAGGAATCGTCTCAAAAGGCATTCTTCAGAAAGGACATAATGCGATCCAATCAATCTTCACCACTCCAACCGTACCTGCCGATCAGCTTGACAAAACGGCAGCCTATCGAATCTTCCCGCGAAACGGCCCCGTTCTCCCCCTTGGTAATTCTGACCAGGGTCTGTTCCGACTGGTTTCCAACCGGAATTACCAGCTTTCCACCGACAGCCAACTGGTCTATAAGGTGCATCGGCACATCCGGCGCACCAGCAGTAACAAGTATCGCGTCAAAGGGGGCTTCTGACGCCCATCCATCGGTACCGTCGCCGATTTTCAGATTGACGTTCAAGTATCCCAGACTGTCCAGCGCCTTGCGGGCACGCAAAGCCAGCGGACGTATCCTCTCGACGGTATAAACCCTGTCGGCAAGCTCTGCAAGAATCGCCGCCTGATAACCGGAACCGGTCCCGAGTTCCAGGACCTTTTCCTTGCCCGTCAGCTGCAACATCCCGGACATCAATGCTACCATGTATGGCTGGGAAATGGTCTGCTTTTCCCCGATCGGCAGAGATGAATCGCTATAGGCCTGGGCCGACATCGCCTCTTCGACGAAAATATGGCGGGGGACCTTGAGCATCGCATCAATCACACGCCGATCTTTAATACCACGTGCAACGATCTGGTTTTCCACCATTCGTCTTCGTGCGATGTCCAGGTTAATCATATACATTGACCCCTAAAGTGGATAAATATAGCAAACAGAAGCGTAAAAGTCCAGTATCAGGTCAAATCCCATCTTTTCAGAGCTGCAAGTGAATTATAATTAGTGAGGTCAAGATGGAGTGGGGTTATGGAAATATGCCCGCGGGAAACGGCATTGTAGTCACTCCCCTCGATATCGCTAAAATTCAGATCTACGGTTCCTATCCAATAATAGCTGCGACCACGCGGATCGACCTTGTCAACGATCGTCCCTTCATAGGACCTCTTCCCCTGAGTGGTAATAACGGGATGACGTAACTGCTCCGCCGGCAAATCCGGCACGTTGACGTTCAAAAAAGTATCATCAGGCAACCCTTCCCTGCTGACGATGCCGGCCAGCTTGACGACAAAAGCCGCGGCCGCAGAGTAATTACCCCCATCATTCTGGGTCACGAGCGATACGGCAATGGCGGGGATTCCCATCAGGGTGGCTTCCATTGCCGCAGAAACCGTGCCCGAATAGGTTATATCGTCGCCCAGGTTCCCGCCACGGTTTATACCGGAAACGACAATGTCGGGTTTAAAGGAGAGAAGGCTGTGAATGCCGAGATTCACGCAGTCGGTGGGCGTGCCGTCAACAGCGAAAATGTTGTTCTCGATCCTGGTAGCCCTCAGAGGATGGTGGAGCGTAAGGGCATGCCCTACTGCACTCTGCTCCCTGTCAGGGGCTACAACATAGACTTCGCCGATTGCCCCCATCGCCTCTGCCAGCGCAGCAAGTCCCGGCGCACGGACTCCATCGTCATTAGTCAATAATATCTTCAAAAAGATACCTCCTGCCGACAATTGAGATGAAAAAAGACGACCAACGCTTGTATGCCGCCTGAAAATCTATCAACAGGTGACAAACTAGCACTGTCCGATAGGTGAACGCAAGTGGATTACTTCGACTCGGACCAGAAGCCCGGACCCGGTTGCAGCAGATGACCAAATTCTGATCTTGTTTTGCCCTTGCTGGACAGTCGGAGATCCGCTGTTGAAGCGCCTGAAAGGTTACATGACTTGCAACAGTCAAAAGATATGATATCAATTATTGCAAATAGAGTTAAGGGAGATACCAAGCATGACGGTTGACAACCCAGATACAACTCTTTCGACTTCATCTTCTGACTGTCTGGCTTTTATAGTCGGTCCCAACCACTTTCAAAACACCCTTCTCTCCGCTTACATCGAAACCCATAGCAAGTGGAAAAGCAGCGTTGTTGAAAGCATTGCAGCAATTCCACACAAAGACGAGAAAGAATTTCCCGGCCACACAGCGGTCCTCTTCGACTGTTTCGGCTTGAGCAGCGACAACCTGTCTGACAACCTGCTGGCTGAACTGGAACAGTTCCCATCGAATTGGGCGAAGGCGCTGTTCAACCTGGATCGACATTCTGATTTCGAAAAGAAGTCTCTGGAGTATGGTGTTCAAGGGTTCTTTTACAACGATGATACTGTTGAAACACTCCTCAAGGGATTAACCGCCGTATTCGGCGGAGAGTTCTGGGTTTCTCGCCAGAAAATGGCGGAAACCATCCTGGAAAACGGCTTCAGGCTCAGACGCATGCAGATCCCCAGCCACGTCCACATATACCCCCATGACCTCACACAACGCGAGGTTGAACTTCTCGGCCTGCTGACCCTCGGCTCCAGCAACGAAGTCATCGCCGACAAACTGTTCATCAGCCCTCATACCGTCCGTACCCACCTCAATCATATCTTCAAAAAAATAAATGTGTCGAGCCGGCTGGAAGCCTCGATCTGGGCTTCAGAAACCCTATTCGTCCGAAAGCATTGGTAAGCCGGCTCTGGCAGGTAATCTTATTCCAATTTCAAATCAAGGATGAAATCAAGGCGGCGAGGAGTGAGGCGACGAAGGCGTACAGATAGCACGTTGAGGAGCCGAAGACGAGCCAACGAAGATAGCGCCTTGATTTGGAATTGGAATTACTTCTTTGGTGACAAATGCCCCCGCCTCTGCACATGTTGTTCGATCGACGACAGGAGGTCATCATAACCAACGAACTTAGAATCCGATAAAAAAAGAAAAAGGGTTACGCCTGGGGGGCGTAACCCTTTGTTTTACAGCTATAAATGGTCGGTGCGAAAGGATTCGAACCTTCGACCCCTAGACCCCCAGTCTAGTGCGCTACCAGGCTGCGCTACGCACCGAAACTAAATACTGAATGTTGCTTTTACTACGGTTATTACAATGTGTTTCTGAGGTTTTTGAGATCAACTATGACTTCATGAAGAATTGTCATCAGCTTTTCTTTCGGAATCTCAACGCTATTTTTATTTAAACCCGCTCTTTTCAAACCACCGGCAATTTTTTTCCTTGCGCCCTCGATGGTAAGCTTCTCATTATATAGTAACTGCTTTATTTCACGAATAACTTCAAGATCTTCCCTTGTGTAAAGTCGTTGACCGGAACGGCTCTTTTTAGGATTTAAAACATTGAATTCACTTTCCCAATAACGTAGAACCGACGGTCGTAAAGTAGTTATATCAGCAACTTCACCAATTTTATAAAAGATCTTGTCGGGAATTGCAGCTTCCATTAATTTATCCAGGAAGACTATTACTGATTGTTGATGGCAGCTTTTAACACCTGACTCGGCTTGAAGGTAAGTATCTTTCTGGCACTGATGGTAATTTCTTCACCAGTTTGAGGATTTCTACCTCGACGATCAGCTTTTTCCTTTACCACAAAATTACCGAAACCAGCTATTTTAATCTTGTCCCCATCTTCCAGGGTATTTTTAATCAGGTCAAATACGGTTTCTACCAGCTCGGCAGATTCTTTTTTAGAAAATCCGACCTTTTCGTAAATTCTTTCAACAATATCAGCTTTCGTCATAAACCCCTCAACAAAATCGGTAATTCGGTGAGCAGCCTGGTTAAACAGCGCGTTGGTTTATATCATAGGGGAACTATTTAATCAACCCATTTTTACCGGATCGTCACATTTAATTTTTTCCGTAACGTGTCGATAACCCGTTGGTGGATTGGTGTTACTTCATCATCGCTGAGAGTTTTATCCCTGGAACTGTAACGAACCCGTATGGCAATACTCTTCTGGCCGACCGGTATATTTTCACCTTTGTATAAATCAAATATCTCAACGTCCTGAACCTCGGCAGCTTTTATGCTCTTTGCACAGGCAACAACCGCGTCTGATGGTGTGTCATCATCAATAAGCATTGCAATATCGCGGCATGTGTCAGGGAAGCGTGAAGGCGGATTCACCGACACAGTATCCATGCTATGGGGAACCATCTTTTCAAAATTGATCTCAAAGTAGTACAGCGGTTTCTCCAACCCATAGTTTTCCTGCACAGTGGGGTGCAGCTCCCCTAAAGAACCGATGGTTTCGCCGGCACACAGGATTGTACACGCTTTACCGGGATGATAAAAACTTTCTGGGTTTCCCGCTTCAAAGGAAGCGCCGGAAATGTGCAATTCGACAAAGATATTTTCTATGATCCCCTTAACATCATAGAAGTCCACCTCGGTCTTATCCTGATTCCACCCTTCCACGTTGCGAAACCCCGTCAGCAACCCCGCCACATAAAGTGGTTCTTCGGGTAGTTCATCACCATGCTTGGGCAGATAAATCCGCCGCATCTCGAAAATGCGCTGATTCAACGTCCTGAAACTGGCATTTCTGGCCGCGGTTTCAAGAAGACCGGGAAGGAGTGTGGTACGCATTATTGACTGCTCGTCGGACAGCGGATTGAGCAGTTTTATGGTGTTGCGCCGGTAGTCGTCCCGGACAAGGATAACTTTATCGTATGCATCGGGAGCGAAGAAACTGTAATTGATGACCTCGGAGAGCCCCTGACAAACCAGCAGGTCCTTCACACTTTTACCGATTATCTGATGCTTTGAGGGAAGATCCGAAAATATCCTCGCCTGCGGCATCGTGACCGGAATCTTTTCGAATCCGTTGAGCCTGGCAATTTCTTCAACAAGATCGATCTCCCGTTCCAAATCAACACGGAATGAAGGAACCAGCACCTCGACAATACCCTGCACCGATTCCGTTACGTTGAATTCAAGTCGCTGGAACAGGTCGCAGACCTCGTCGGAAGAAAGGGACAAACCGAGCATTTGATTGATCCGCTCAACACGGGCGGTAAGTTTTCGCGGCAGAACCGGTTGCGGGTAGATGTCGATAATACCTTGAGCCACGCTGCCGCCGGCAAGTTCTGCAATCAGGGAAATGGCGCGGTCGAGAGCTTTGGGCAGGATATTTACGTCCGCCCCCCGCTCAAAGCGATGGGAAGATTCGGTATGAATCCCCAACCGCTTGGACGTCCGGCGAATGCTTGACGGATTGAAATAGGCGCTCTCAAGTAAAATATTCGTCGTATCGTCGCCGATTTCGGAATTCTGCCCCCCCATGATCCCAGCAAGCGCAACCCCCCTTTGTCCGTCGCGAATGGTGAGATCCGATGACTGGAGTACACGCTCCTGGCCGTCCAAAGTGACGAAGCGTTCCCCGTCTCCTGCCGGACGAACGATGATCTTTCCATCGGCAAGGTGATTGAAATCAAAGGCATGGAGCGGGTGGCCGTACTCCATCAACACATAATTGGTGACATCGACCACGTTGTTGATGGAGCGGAGTCCGACAGCCTTGAGTCGATTCACCATCCACTGAGGGGAAGGCCCTATCTTGCATCCTGAAATGTACCGTGCGGTATAGCGCGGACAGAGATCCGGCGCCTCGACGTTAATGGATGTGACATCCGTTATGGGAGTTGCGCCTTCAACGAGCTCATGACCGGGATAGCTGATTTTTTTACCGAGCTTGGCGGCTATTTCCCTGGCTATGCCGATGACACTGAGGCAGTCGGCCCGGTTAGGCGTGAGGCCGATTTCAAAGATGGTATCCTTGAGGCCAAGTGCGCTGAACACGGGCATGCCGAGCTGGAAGTCGGAAGGCAGGATCATGATCCCGGCCGACTCATCGGCAAGCCCAAGCTCTTTTTCTGAGCAAAGCATGCCATACGACTCTTCGCCCCTTATTTTCGAGCGCTTGATTTTGAACTCGCCCGGCAGCACCGCACCGATCTGCGCCAGGGCAACCTTGTCGCCCGTCTTGAAATTCTGGGCACCGCAGACTATCGTCAGTATCTCGGAGCCGTTGTTCACCTTGCACAGCGAAAGCTTGTCGGCATTTGGATGCTGCGCCTTTTCCTCGACCTGTGCAACCACCACATCGTCCATCCCACCGCCGACAGTTTCCATCCGTTCGACTTCAAGTCCGAGCATGGTAAGAAGGTCCGAAAGTTCGGCAGCAGGGAGATCACAATCAACAAACTCTTTCAGCCAGTTATAGGTAACTATCATAATCTCACACTTTTATATTTAATATGACAAACCAATGCGAATAATAGCGTAACACCGCAGACGACCGTAATGAACCCATCAAAACTGCTTAAGGAAACGGAGATCATTCTCGAACAACAGGCGCATGTCACTGATGCCGTATTTCAGCATGGCAATCCTTTCGATCCCCATGCCGAATGCGAAACCGGAATAGATTTCCGAGTCATAATTAACATGGCGGTATACTTCCGGATCGACCATCCCTGCTCCCAGGATCTCCAGCCAGCCCGTGTTCTTGCAGACACGGCACCCCTTCCCCTTGCAGATGACGCAGGCGATATCAACCTCAGCACTCGGCTCGGTAAAGGGAAAGAAGCTGGGGCGCAGCCGCACACCGGTCCCCTGCCCGAACAACTGGTTGATGAAAATGGTCAGAATACCCTTCAAATCACCGAATGTTACCCCCTTATCGACCATCAGCCCCTCGATCTGGTGGAACATGGGTGAGTGGGTGGCATCGGAATCACAACGGTACACAGTGCCCGGCGCGATAATGCGCACCGGCGGAGCCTGCTTGAGCATGGTGCGTATCTGGACCGGAGAGGTATGGGTGCGCAACAGAACGGTGTCGCTGATGAAAAAGGTATCCTGCATGTCGCGGGCAGGATGATCCTTGGGGAAGTTCAATGCCTCGAAATTATAGAAGTCATGCTCGATTTCAGGCCCCTCGGCCACGAGAAAGCCCAGACCGGCAAAGATGGCGGTAATCTCTTCGATAACGAGGGTAATGGGATGCCTGGTACCAATCGGCCGTCTCCGGCCGGGAAGCGTTACATCGACACGTTCCGACCTTAGTTTTTCAGCCTTTATATCCTCACGGATCTTGAGACCGGCAGACTCGATCTTTGCTTCCAGCTCACCCTTTACCGTGTTGACAACCTGGCCGATGACCGGCCGTTCCTCGGGAGAAAGTGCGCCCAGACCCTTCATAACAGCGGTCAGCTCACCTTTTTTCCCGAGATATTTTACCCGCAGCTCCTGCAAACCATCTTCAGTACTAACCTGAGAAAGCTCAGCAACGGCATCCGCAAGAAGTGCTTCCAGTTTTTCCCTCATGACAAATAACCTTCTAATAAAAAAAGAAATGAGACAGCATGTATCCCATTTCTTTTTTATGCATTAATTAGTTAATTAAATATTCGCTTTGGCAAGAGAAGCAATCTCTGCAAACCCGCGTGGATCTGAAACGGCAAGATCTGCCATTACTTTCCGGTCAACCTCAACCTTGGCTATCTTCAAACCATGGATAAGCTTGCTGTAGGAAAGACCATTGATTCTTGCAGCGGCGTTGATCCTGGCAATCCAGAGAGCGCGAAAATCTCTTTTCTTCACCCTTCTGTCACGAAACGCATAGTTCAGTGCACGGTCTACCGCTTCAGTCGCACTCCTGAAAAGTTTGCTCCTGGCGCCCCTGTAGCCCTTGGCCAGTTTTAATACCTTGTTCCTTCTTTGTCTCGCTTTAAATCCTCTTTTTACGCGTGGCATACTAACTCCTTTTGTTGTTTATTTGCCGGATCCGCAAGGGGAGACGTTTCCTCACGGTTCACGGACTTTAAAAATCGGTTGATGGTTGATGGTAACCGGTCGATGGTGAATTAAGAATCTGATGCATTGCTATCGACCACCGACCACCGACCATCGACCGCCTTTATTACATATACGGAATAAGCTTGGCGATATTTTTATGGTCTACCGCTGCGACAATAGCACCCTTGCGCAGATTGCGCTTGTTTTTTCTGGTCTTGGAGGTCAGGATATGACTGGTAAACGCATGATTCCTTTTGATCTTGCCGGTACCGGTTTTTCTGAAGCGCTTGGCAGCGCCCCTATGGGTTTTGATTTTAGGCATTGTCTTCTCCTTTTATCGTTATTTTCTTATTTGGTTTTTGTTTTAGGGGCAACAATCATAAACATACTGCGCCCTTCCATTTTCTGTTTTACTTCGATTAGTGCTATGTCCTGCAATTCGGCAGCAAACTTATCAAGGGCACTCTGTCCCAGATCCATGTGGGTAATTTCGCGGCCGCGGAAAACTACCGTCACCTTGGCCTTATTTCCCTCTTCCAGGAAACGCCTTACATGCTTTATCTTAAACTGCAAGTCATGCTCATCGGTCTTGGGTCTTAACTTGACCTCTTTCAGCTGTACCTGCACCTGCTTCTTTTTTGCTTCCTGCTGTTTTTTGCTCTGCTGATATTTAAATTTCCCGTAATCCATGATCCGGCATACCGGCGGCACAGCTGTAGGTGAAACTTCCACCAGATCCAGCTGTTGACTCTCGGCCAGCGCCAATGCTTCCCTAAGCGGAAGTATGCCGAGTTGCTCGCTTTCAGCCCCGACTACGCGGACTTCTTTCGCCCTGATTGCCTGGTTGATGTTAACTGTCGGTTTAGCTATGACGCCACCTCCTCAATGAAAACTTTTGACTTCCTTTTCTATAAACTCAATAAGTTCAGCCGGCTTCATACTATCAAGATTGTTTCCATCCCGGAATCTGGGAGTTACCATTCCCGATTCAACTTCCTTATCACCAATTATCAGCATATAAGGAATCTTCTGCAACTGCGCTTCGCGGATTTTAAAACCGAGCTTTTCATTCCTGAAATCTTGCTGAACGCGTATCCCCGCTGCACGCAAAGCCGTGTAAATCTCGTTGGCATAGGAAACCTGGTTATCGGTGACAGTTAGGACTATTGCCTGAACCGGGGCGAGCCAAACCGGAAAGCTTCCCGCAAAATGCTCGATCAATACACCTATAAACCGCTCAATGGCGCCGAGTATGACCCGGTGCACCATGACCGGCCGCTTTTTCTCGCCGTCTGCGCCTATATATGTAAGATCAAAGCGCTCCGGCAGGGTAAAATCGCACTGGATTGTAGCACACTGCCACCGTCTGTCAAGGGCATCGCGCAGTTTGATGTCGATTTTCGGCCCATAGAATGCGCCATCGCCCTCATTAATCTCAAAAGGACGCCCGGAATCCTGCAACGCCCCCAGAAGGGCCTTGGTCGCCCGCTCCCAGTCTTCGTCAGAACCGATGGACTTCTCCGGCCGGGTAGAAAGCTCCATTTCATACTCAAAGCCGAAAATCCCCATGACATCCTTGACAAAGGAGAGCACCCCTTTAATCTCGCCGTCAAGCTGCTCCGGGGTGCAAAGGATATGGGCGTCATCCTGGGTAAAGCCACGCACCCGCAACAGGCCGTGAAGCACGCCTGCCCGCTCGTGGCGATGCACCGTGCCCAGCTCGAAATAACGGAGCGGCAGATCACGGTAGCTACGCAGCTGCGACTTGTAGATCATCATGTGGGCAAGACAGTTCATCGGCTTGATGCCGTACCCCTGCTCATCCACTTCGGTGAAGTACATGTTTTCCCGATAATTGTCGTAGTGCCCGGAGCGCTGCCACAACTCGGTCTTCAATATCTGCGGCCCGACAACTATATCGTATCCGCGACGGAAATGCTCCTTGCGCTCGAAGTCTTCCAGGATGGTACGCAGCATCGCACCCTTGGGGTGCCAGATGACCAAGCCGGCTCCGACCTCGTCGGAGAAGGAGAACAGGTCGAGCTCCTTGCCGAGCTTTCGATGGTCACGTCGCTTCGCCTCTTCCAGTCGCGCCAGATAGGCATCAAGCTCCTTCTTGTCGGCAAATGCCGTACCATAGACCCGCTGCAGCATCTTGCGCTTTTCATCGCCCCGCCAGTAAGCGCCGGCGATGGAGGTAAGCTTGAAGGCCTTGATATGAGAAGTGGAAGGTAGATGCGGGCCGCGGCAGAGGTCAACGAAATCCCCCTGGCGGTACAGGGAAACCGTATCAGCACTCAGGTCTTCGATGAGCTCAACTTTGTAGATCTCCCCCATATCCCTGAACAGCTTGATGGCATCCGCACCGGTAAGGACCTGACGCTCTATCTTGAGATTGGCCTTGGCCAATTCGGACATTTTCTTTTCGATCTTTTCCAGGTCTTCCGGCGTGAAGGGGTGATCAACGTCAAAATCATAATAAAAACCGGTTTCAATGGCCGGACCGATGGTAACCTTTGCCTCGGGAAAGAGGCTTTTGACCGCCTGGGCCATGAGATGGGAGGTGGAATGCCTGATGATCTCAAGCGCCTCCGCACTTTTCTCGGTGATTATCTCCACCTTGGCGCCGTCAGGCAGGACCGTCGCAAGGTCCACCAGGTCGCCGTTTATCTTGCCGGCGATAGCAGCCTTGGCAAGACCGGCACCAATCGAGGCAGCCAGGTCATAGACCGTAGCTCCCTCTTGCAGCGTCCTTTCAGTTCCATCAGGCAGCGTTACCTTGGTATCACTCATAAATGGCCCCTTAACAGAAAGAGGCATCGAACCTCGATGCCCCTGCTGAACCCCTTAACCGTGGCAGGTTTTTAATGGTAGGCGCGGGCGGTTTCGAACCGCCGACCCCTTGCGTGTCGAGATAAAATATAATTCTAACTAATTGTTTTCACAATGTTACATAGTATTGCATCTCAACCGCACCAAAATCACACTTTCTATAGATATTCTAACAAGTTATCAGTATTTTCTGTTTCACTACGTAGCAGGGTATTGCATACTGTACTTTTTTAAAAAGGTTACTGAAAAGGTTACTGAGCTACTGAAGTCAGATGGAAGAATCTACCATAATGAAACGCGACTTAATAAAATTTGAAAAAGAGTATTTATCATCTATTCAACCAGGAGTCAAGACAATTCAGATAAGGGAGTCAAAAGGGGAAGGTTTGCGTTCCGTGTTGTGCCAAGGTGGACGAAAACTTTGCTAGCGCCCCTGCCAGAAGTCGGGATAGAGCAGCGATACGCTAAACAGGATTCCGTATTTCGGCGCCGGCCCGTCGTGCGTAATGTTCCAGAACGGCTCGACGAAACAGCTCACGTTTTGTCGACCGATCCTGAAGACAAGTCCCGCTCCGAGATCCAGTGGCAGCTGCTTGTTGCCGTTCTTCCAGTTGAAGAGCATCTGGGGCTGGGATCTGACAAACCAGCCATTGCCCAGCTGATAGGTTACGAAGGGTTGGAGTACCATGGCATTCACTTCTTTCCGTCCACTGTCGCCGGCAAACGAAATCGGATTCTGGACGAGCACGCCCGCCAGCCACCTCCCGGGGTAAAACGCCACCACTGCGGCCGGTCCCGCCTGCCACTTTCCCTGACCGGTCTCGCGACTGCTCGCCGTCGGAAACACAAAGGTCGGCCCGACACCCCAGACGGCGCTGTCTCCCGCCTGAAAGACCGCGACGTCGACTAACCGCAGGTCGCCGAACCCGGTCAAGCCACCGGGCAATGTGATTGCTGCGGGAATTGTCAGGAGCGAAAGCTGAGGCAGAGGGAGCAGACGGTATTTGGGAAACGGCATGGTCATAGCGAGGGTAACAGCGTTGCCCTGCCCGTCCAGCCCCGTGAATTGAGGCTGATATGTATCCTGGAGCCGGAACTGTAGAATGGACGATATGGGCGCGTTGGCCTGCTTGACCAGGTCCAGCTTCGCCTGGGCGCCCGGAAGACCGTCGTCGGCCCGCGCTCCGCCCGAACAGATCAGAGCGCCGATCAGAGCGCCAAATATCAACATTATCAGTGAAAGGGCACCACACGTTGGAATGGCTCTAACCTCCCGCGGAAATCGTCACGATCGGCACGCCTTCCTTGCCGCCGGTCTCGGTGAGTGTCATCACGAACATGAGGAACGAGAAGAGTTTTTTCGACTGGTAATCCCGGTCGTCGATCCAGAACCAGCGGTTCCGGTACGACACGGCAGCAAAGTCGTCCCCGGATCTCTCCCTGGAGCAGAGGATGCGTATCAGCGGCCCCTTGATCCCCTCGCCTTCGGGCTCCATGGTCGGGGGCACCCGCTTCTCGGCCACGTGCTCGGCAGGCACTTCGACAGTCGATGAAATGTCGGAGAGGATCTCTGTGATCGACCGAGTCAGGAGGGCGATCTCTTCGTCACTGCTCGACGCCGACCCGTAGACGATCCTGAATTCTCCCCCCTCCTCCTTCAAGCCGAGCATCCGACGCACCTCTCTCGATTCCTTTTCCATCTCCGGGTCCACCCGTTTGCGAAAGAACATGACCAGGGCTCCACGTTCCTCCCCCTTCTTCACCCGCAGGGCGACGTCCCCTGACGACTGGATGCGGCGGAGCTTCTCCAGGATAACGTAAAATTCCGGGTCGGCCTTCCGCATCCGGGCAGAGCCTCCGAACTGGTTCTGTATGCCGTTGACGGAGTGGACGAGAATCCGGAAGACGAGGTCCAAGGGGTACCCCCCTTCGATCAGGCTCATGACCGTCGCAGGGGCAACTGGGGTCATGAGGATGCGGGCGAATTTCTCACCGGTCAATGGGGTGTAGGTGATAGTAGGGCGGTCAACGAAATTGCCGTCTACACCGAATCTCTGGTTGTTGCCGCTCGGCGGGAAGGACCAGCCGAACGAGGCGTTCAGGTCGGTCGTCAACTGGTACTGGTTGATGATGGAAGCCACGTCGAGGAAGATCGGGGCGTCGCCGTAGCGTATCTTGACGATATTGAGGAGCATCGACCGCTTCCACGACTCGGCGACCGCGGTGGTGTAATCGAAGCGGTCGCGTGCGACCGTCCCCGGACCGATTCCCATACAACCGGTGAGCAGCGCGACCACTATGACCATGCAGAGAGTCAACGCAGCATATTTCCGTCTCATTGCCCTCCCCCCTGCCTCCGTATCACCTTATCAAGTAAATTTCCTATCAAGCAACCTATTGGCACAATCACAGCTGCTTTAAACATGATTTGATAAACTTCAACAAATTGATACCTGTAAGTTTTAGTTGAAAATAAATAGCTTTCGAACAAATACAGATCAAATATCAGGAGCAGCAAACCTGCACACAGTGGAATAGTCGGCTTTGGCACTGTTTTGATCAGAACTATACATATCAGATACGGAATCATATTCATGAGGGGAACGATAAGAAAATAGAATGAACCAGACGGCGTGTGAAAACAGGTGAGGTATATATGCAGCGTAATCCCCACTATTGATACGATCAATGCTGCAGTGGTCATCGATTTGCTCTTCATTTGCTCCTCCTCTTAAACACAGACAAAAACTCCATGATTCACGCTGGCGACGCGTTCATTCTTTTGCTTGGTTCCTTTCTATGCGGGCGAATCGAAAGTACGCCCAGACAGTCATGGAATTGATGACCACGGCGGCCAGGTTCCACACAATCACCGGCCGCGACGCAATCAAGAGGCCATAATATATCCAAACAATCTGAAAAACCCCCATAATGCCCGCCATCGTCGGGTTTATACCCTTGCTTGACCGTCGCTTGATCATCTTGATCAAGTCGGGCATGGCGGCAAAGGTCGTTCCAAATCCTGCCACAAAACCAAGGACCTCGGACCGTTGAAACCTGGGGATCAGCAGGCTCGACGTGTCGTGTACCGCAAATTCCTTGCAGCCACAGAGCATGATCACGCTCAGCAGTACAACCCCGCGCGTCGTCCTGTCGATGGAACCCCTCTTCAGCATGGTCACTCCTTAATCGAGGCCTCCCCTGCTTGCGAGGCGCCCTTCACGAACGCAGACTTCTTGCCCGCCGCCAGGAGCCGTTCGGCGTCCAGAAGGCCGAAAAGCTGGATGAACTTGGCGACCAGCCCGGTCCAGCCGGTCTGATGGCTGGCGCCGAGCCCGGCGCCGTTGTCGCCGTGGAAGTATTCGTAGAAGAGGATATGGTCGCGCCAGTGGGGATCGGTCTGGAACTTCTCCGTGCCGCCGTAGACGGGTCGCCTGCCGTCCTCGCCCTGCAGGAATATCCGGCCGAGCCGATCGGCGATCTCCTTGGCCACCTCGAAGAGGTTCATCATCCGCCCCGACCCCGTGGGACATTCGATCTTGAAGTTGTCGCCGTAGTAGAGATAGAAATTCAGGAGCGACCGGATGATCATCGCGTTCACCGGCATCCAGACCGGTCCCCGCCAGTTGGAGTTGCCGCCGAACATGCCGGTGTTGGACTCCGCCGGCAGGTAGTCCACCCGATACTCCTGGCCTTGCACGTTAAAAACGAACGGGTTCTGCTCGTGGAACTTGGAGAGGGAGCGGATGCCGTGGGGGCCCAGGAACTCGTCCTCGTCGAGCATCTTCGTCAGTATCCGGCGCAGCCGCTCCGGGTTGACCAGGGCAGCTATTCCGCGATCGTTCACGCCAAGATGACCTGGGCCGGTAGGGTGAATAGTCGCCGAAAGTTCAGGCATCCGGCGCAGGCGCTCATTCATCTTAGCCAGCGCCCGCGGGACGCGCTCACGCTGCCACGCCTCGAGCACCGTGGTGGCGCACAGGGGAAGGAGACCCACCATGGAGCGCACCTTGAGCCTCTGGGAACTGCCGTCGGGGAGACAGAGCAGGTCGTAATAGAAGCCGTCCTCCTCGTCCCACATACCGTCCGCTCCGGACCGGTTCATGGCCGCGGCGATATAGTAGAAGTGCTCGGCGAACTTCAGGACCATGTCCTCATAGATGGGGTCGTGGCTGGCGAGCTCAAATGCGAGTTCCATCATATTCTGGCTGAAGAGGGCCATCCAGGCCGTGCCGTCCGCCTGCTCCAGATGGCCGCCGGTGGGGAGCGGGGCGCTGCGGTCGAAGACGCCGATATTGTCGAGGCCGAGGAAGCCCCCCTCGAAGACGTTCTTGCCGAAGCGGTCCTTGCGGTTCACCCACCAGGTGAAGTTCAACATCAGCTTGTTGAACGTCGCCCTGAGGAAATCAAGGTCCGTCTCGCCGCGCAGGGCCTGCTCGGTGCGGTGCAGGAAGAGCGTCGCAAAGGCGTGGACCGGGGGGTTCACGTCGCTGAAGTTCCACTCATAGGCAGGCATCTGGCCGCTGGGGTGCAGGTAGACACTCTTGAGCATCAGTTTCATCTGGTCCTTGGCAAAGTCGGGGTCGACAATGGAGAGGGGGAGCGTGTGGAAGGCCAGGTCCCAGGCCGCGTACCAGGGGTACTCCCACTTGTCGGGCATGGAGATGATGTCTTCATTCAGCATGTGGAACCACTCCGAATTCCGGGCGTTTCGATATCCTTTATGGAGGGGGTTGGAGTGGTGCTCGTCCAGCCAGTTGTCACCGTCGAAGAAGAAGAACTGTTTGCTCCAGAGCATGCCGGCCAGGGCCTGGCGCATCACGTTGGCCGCGTCTTTACTCACTGATGGCGGCGTGACCGACTGGTAAAACTCGTCAGCTTCACGAAGCCTGTCAGCGAAGACTTTGTCGAAATTATCGCCAAAGGGTTCCCCCTTCCGGTCCGGAGAACTTTTGGAGAGCCGCAGGCGAATCACTTTGCTATGACCGGCGCCGACAGTGACCAGGTAGTGCGCCGCTACCTTGGTCCCCTGCTTGCCGGGATTCACCGCCTCCTGCCGACCGTCCACCACGCAGTCGTTGATGCCGTCCTTGACGTAGGGGCTCTCGTTCTTTACCCCGAAAAGCCGCTCGTGGTTTGTTTCATTCTCGGTGAAGAGGAGCGGCACCTCACCTTCGCAGAAAAGGATGAATTCACTCAGCAGCGGATGAGTCGCCGCGACCGCGACAGCGCCCGCCGGCGCCTTGATCTCTTTGAGGTTTGGTTTCTCGGGGGCTCTGTTGGATTCGGCAATCCACGCCGACCAGTCGTTCCGGAACCAGAGCGTCGGCAACAGATGCAGCTCTGCCGCGTCCGGTCCCCGGTTGGCCGCCGTGATCCGCACGAGGATGTCATCGGCATCCCCCTTGGCGTACTCCACGAAGACGTCGAAATAGCGGTCGTCATTGAAGACGCCGGTGTCGAGGAGCTCGTACTCCATCTCCTTCCGGGTCCGACCACTGTTCGTCCTGACGAGATCCTCATAGGGATAGGGAGCCTGGGGGTACTTGTAGAGGTACTTCATGTACGAGTGGGTCGGCGTGCTGTCCAGGTAGAAGTAGTACTCCTTCACATCCTCGCCGTGGTTCGCTTCGCTGTTGGTCAATCCGAAGAGCCGTTCCTTGAGAATGGCGTCCTTCCCGTTCCAGAGGGCGAGAGCAAAGCAGAGGTGCTGCTTGTCATCGGAAATGCCGGCGATGCCGTCCTCGCCCCAGCGGTAGGCGCGCGAGCGGGCATGATCGTGGGTGAAGAAATTCCAGGCGTCACCCCCTTCGCTGTAATCCTCCCGCACCGTCCCCCATTGTCGTTCGGTGAGGTACGGTCCCCATTTCCGCCACAGAACGTTATTTTTACGGGTTTCTTCCAGGCGCTGCGCTTCGCTTGTCAAAGGCTTTTTCTCGTTCATGGCTGAACCTCCCCTGGATATGACTTATCAGCTCTGCATATTTTCACCGTGTCGCCCGGGCACATTGAGACGCCCGGGTGACACTGCCGACGGCTCTCCCCTGTTTCCCTTCAATCCGTGCGTCTTTCTTCCGGTTGCAACTCCTCCTGTTCAGGCCTGCCCCGCGTGATCCACGCCCCGAGCAGGGTGTAGGTCACGGCGAGCATCACCGGCCCTATGAACAGCCCGATAACGCCAAAGGCGATGAGGCCTCCGATCACGCCGGCAAAGATCAGCAGCAGGGGGAGGTCAGCGCCCTTCTTGATGAGGACCGGGCGGATAAAGTTGTCGATGGTACCGACAATGATCCCCCAAACGATCATGGCCGTTCCCCAGAGGGCCTGGTCGACCCAGTACAGCCACACGATCACCGGGATGAGCACGAGGCCGGGACCGACCTGGGCCACGCAGAGGATGAAAATAACTACCGTAAGCAGGCCCGGAGCCGGGATTCCGGCCACGACCAGACCGATGCCGGCGAGGAGCGACTGGATCACGGCTGTGACGACGACCCCGAGCGCTACGCCACGGATTGCTTTGGCAGCGAGGATTACAGCGTCTTCGCCGTTCCGGTCGCCCAGCCGCCGTGCAAAGAGGCAGATGCCGCTGGCAGCCTTCTCGCCATTGGCAAAGAGGACCGCGCTGATGATCACGGTCAGCAGGAACTGAACGATCATCATTCCGACGTTGCCCGCCCGGGTAACCAGCCAGCTCACGATCTCCTTCGCATGGGGAGCCAGGCGTTCGGACAGCTCTGCCTGGCCCACCGTCGTGAGATAATGCCAGCGGGCGGCGAGTTTCGGACCGGCTAAGGGGAGTTGCTCAACCCACTCCGGTGGCGGCGGCATGGTGAACGTGGCAAGGGATTTTGACCAGCCGACAATCTCGTCGGACCGTTCAATGATACTGATGATGGCGAGCGTGAAGGGGACGATGAACACCAGCAGCAGCGCAACGGTCATCGCGGTCACGGCAAGCGCCCTCTTGCCCCGGAGCCGCTTCTGAACGCCTAGCATGAGCGGCCACGTTGTCACCACTATCATGGTTGCCCAAACAAGCGCCGTAAAGAACGGGCGCAGTATCCAGAAACTGGCGGCCGTGAGGATGCCGATAAAGAGCACCGCCAGGGTCGTGCGGGCGATATCCGGGGTGGTATGATAGGGCGTCATTGGCATTTTCCCCATGGTCAAAAATCTAGCAGGTGCTCAACCGAACTTCATTCACGGCGATTTCATGACGTCTCTGGCCGTGATACTGTCGCCCATCTCCTTGCCTAACCGGTCGAGCGCCCGTTGCATCGCGGCAACCATCGCATCGTAGCTCTGGCCGTCGACCTTCTCGGTTATCGCCGCTTCCTTTACGAGCAGTGACTCGTCGGTTGTCTCCTTTTTGGCAAACACCCCCCACCTCGCGCTCAGCACGACCGAATCGCCGGGGATACCGTCGAAGCGGGAAATGCTGACCGGAACCCGATACGAGGTCCCCATTATACTCAGGGGCATTGACTGCCAGGAGAACACCGAAATGTTGGCAGATGCCAGCCGGCCCGAGAGATTCGCCACGAGAGAGCGGGTGATCTCATCGGCGAGCGACCCTCCCCATCGGTCAAACTCGGCAATGATGAGCTCGTTCTGCCCGGAGCGGGTAACAATCTGCCGACGGTCCAGGTAATCGGGGATGAATACGGGACCCAGCGATATTATGGCAGATCGCCCCGTCGGAAGTTGACTGCTGCGGGTTTCCAGCGGCGCCAGGGTGTAAAAACGGGAGGGCGGTGACGTGCCTCCGAAACAGCCCGCCAGGACAGGGGACAGGCCGCAGGCCAGAAGCAGGAACCGGATTGGACGGTATTTTTTCATGACATACTCCTGTAACTACTGTTTTCCTTTGATGAGTGACTCGGGATGTCGCTCGAGATAGTCGGCAAGTGAGCGGATGGCGCGCGACGTCGAATCGAGCTCTGTCAACGTCTTGGTCACGCTATACCCGAGATCGGCATTGCGCTCAGCCAGCTTTTCGTAGGTTAACAAGGCCGCGCGCAGTTGATCGAAGGAGGCGCTGCTCTTCGCCAGGGTTTCCCGGAGACTCACCGCAATATCCCCCGGCACCCCTTCTTTCAGTGCCAGGGTCTTCTCAGCCTGGGTAAAAGCGCCACGGGCTGCAACCGAGGTCTCCGAGAGGTTTTCGACGAGCGGATCGACCTTGTCGTTGACATGCTTCACGAGTGCCTGAACATCCCGTATGGCAGCCTCTATGGTCCGCGTCGTCTTTTTCGCGTCTATGGAGCTGACAACCCGGTCGATTTCCTCGAGCGTGCTATTCAGGTTGTCGATGATCTCCTCGAGCGGGAGGTTCTCGAGTGTCTTCTGCAACTGCTCGAGCGACGTCGGGATGCTCGGTATCTCGGGGTACTTCTTGGTCAGCCCCACATAGTTGGCCGGCTTGTCGGGGAAAAAGTCGAGGGCAACCATCAACTGCCCGGTCACGAAGCTCTGGGTCTGGAGCTGGGCTCTCAAGCCAAGGTCGACAGCGTATTTGACATACCTCGGATCCTGCCGGAACTGAACCTTGGCCCCTCTGAATTTCTCCGGATCCAGCGTGAATACCACCGGTATGAGCAACTCTTTTTTCGAGGGATCTACGATGATGCTGATATCGGTTACCGAGCCGACCTTCACCCCACGGAACATCACGGGCGACCCCACGTTCAGCCCTTTCACGGAGCCCACAAAGTAGGTGATATAGACGAACTCCTTGGTAAAGAACTTGCCGGCGCCAAGAACGAGCACCCCCGCGACAAAAAGGGCAATTGCTCCGAGGACGAACGCTCCGATCGCTGTTTTGTTTACTTTCGTACTCATCGGTTTCTCCGTTCTGAGGGAATATGGACACGCTCAGCTTTGCTGCGCGCCTTCACCCCGCGTCAGGAAGTTGATGACTTTCGGGTCAGGCGACTCCTTGAGGAGCCGCTTCGGATCGCCGGCGCCGGTCATCGTTTTCACATCCGGGTCCAGAAAGACCGAGTTGGTGCCGATGGCAAAGATACTCGCCAGTTCATGGGTCACCACCACCACCGTGGTGCCGAGGCTTTCGCTCAGCTCTATGATCAGGTCATCCAGCAGCCGGGCGCTGATGGGGTCGAGACCGGCGGACGGCTCGTCGAAAAAGAGGAGGTCCGGATCGAGCGACATTGCCCGGGCGAGACCCGCCCGTTTCTTCATGCCGCCGCTGATCTCCGACGGATAAAAGTCCTCGAAGCCGCCGAGCCCGACCAATGACAGCTTGAAGGACACCAGATCCCGGATCTGCCCCGGCGGGAGGGTAGTGTACTGCTCAAGCGGCAGAGCGACGTTTTCCGCCAGGGTCATGGAGCTCCAGAGCGCCCCACTCTGGAAGAGGATGCCGAAGCGCCGCTTGAGCCGTTCCTGAACCTCGTGCTCGGCCTCCCAGTAACTGACGCCGTCATAGAGGATCTCCCCCCTGGCAGGCCGCTTGAGCCCCACCAGCATCTTGAGGAGCGTACTCTTGCCGCAACCGCTCCCCCCCATGATGATGAAGATGTCACCCCGGTTGATGGTGAAGTTGAGGTCTCGCATGAGCACGAAACTGCCATAGGACATCTCCAGGCCGCGCACTTCGATGACAGCATCTTTGCCGCTCCTGGACTCTTCCGCCGGCATGTTCATATCCCCAGTACCTGACAGGAAAGGGTGATGATCGCCGTTGCAACGACAATGCAGACGATGCCGGTCACCACCGCCGAAGTGGCGGCATAACCTACCGCCGAGGCGCTCCGCTCGCACTGCAAGCCGCGCAGGCAGCCGGCCACCGCTACGAGGATGCCGAAAACGAAGCTGTGGAAAAGGCCGACCAGGAAATGGGTGAGGTTCAGGGCGGACCTGGACTGGTGCACGTACTCCATGAAACCAAGGTCGAGCATCCCCACTCCGACGATCATCCCCCCAAGGACCCCCATCAGGTCCGAGTAGACGCAGAGGAGCGGCATCATCAGCATGAGCGCCAGCATCCTCGGCAGGACGAGGAACTCCACCGGCGAAAAACCCAGGGTCTCCAGGGCATCGATCTCCTCGTTGACCTGCATGGTGCCGAGCTGGGCGGCAAAGGCTGCGCCGGTTCTGCCGGACATGATGATGCCGGTCATGATGGCACCCATGACCCGCACAATGCCGATTCCCACCACGTCGGCCACGTAGATCTGCGCCCCGAACATCTTCAGTTGGATTGACGCGATAAAGGCCAGGATCATCCCGACCAGCAGACTGATGAGGGTCACGATGGGGAGCGCCTGCGCGCCGGTTTCCTGGATGGTGACGATCAGGTCCATACGCCTGAAATCGGCCTTGCCCCGCAGCATCTTGACGAACGCCAGCGTCGCCTCCCCGATGAAGGCAAGCACCTCCTTGGCCCCCTTGACCTGAGCCAAAGCCGTATCCGCAACCCACACAAGGAACGAGGGGTGCTCTCCGCCATGCGTCACCCCCGAGCGCTGCTTTTCGGGAGATGCCAGGTCTATTAGTTTCCGCACCCCCGCCGGCAGGCCGGACTCATCGACACTGATGCCGTTGCGGCGGCAGATATCGAACAGTTTCGCCAGAAAGACCAGGAGCCCGCTATCCCAACCTTGGAGGTTCCCGGTTTCAAAGGCAAGACGCTGTCCCTTCTCCGCCGCGCCAAGTCCGGCAATCACGCCGTCCGGTGATGGGATCGCACTTCCCAGCCGCCAATCTCCGGCCAGGGTGAGCAGGGCACCGTCCGGGGTTTTATCGATTTTGAGTTCGCTCGGGATCATGCTGTGGCACGCGCCTTTCTCTATGACACTCTGTCGGTGGCGAATTAACACCATTTCATAATGGGAAAACCATGCCACTTTCTTCTCCGCGGCATACAACTGCAAAAACAAAAGGTTCGTGGCATTCGGGCATAACCGGAATTTTGCGGTGGGGACGACATTTCGTCTCTAGCGTGATATTTCGTCTCTGTTCGGAGGAATCACCTTTATTTCAATCGGCTGACCGGCAGCCAGATGCAGGTCCCGTTGCGGGAAAGGAATGGCGATACCCGCTTCAGCGAGCCGCCCGGTGATGCGGTGCCGGATGTCGCTGCAGACCACGAGACTGTTTATCGCGGGATCCATTTCGATCCAGAAATAGGCAGCGTTGTCCGGTTTGGTTTTTGCTTACGTCCCGTAGGGACAGAATACTGGTAGCCGGGGAATTCATTCCCCGGTCATCCAGGCGAAATATCATCACGTCACGTACGTGACGTGGGGAAATATAGCATCTCATCCGGGGGATGAATCCCCCGGCTACATTCGAACGCCCCTAATGGGGCTTAACAACCTTGATGCACAAACCAAACCGGACAACGCTGAGAAATAGGCGGTAAAGGTGAGCGAGCTGTCGGCGAAGTTTTCGAACACCAGAGTGCGCCGCCGAAGATCATGACCCCTGCCTACCGGGCCGACACGCCGGAGCCCAAGGTCGTGCCGCGGGAGAAGTGGTATGAGCCGCCGGCGCAGAAAGCTGAATAAGCTCAGAACAGGCTGACCACTGTCAGCTCCGGATCAGCCGGGGCCAACGGTATCCGCCACGGCCCTGATGAAGGCGTCCCCGTTGACAGCCCGCCGTACCGCACTGGTGGCGACCGTTTCAACCCCGATCACCCCGAACCCGTCGACGATTTTCTTTATCCGGACGAGCGCCTCCATGGCCCGCTGCCAGGCGGCTTCCGCAATGGTGTTATCCCGGGCGAGCCCTTCGCCAAGGCGCACCGTTGCCTTCTCATCGTCCAGAACCCGGAACTTTCCCTGCAGGTCCGCTTCCACCACGATGCAGCGGATGGAATTCGTGCCGATGTCGATGGCTGCCAATCTCCGGTTTCTCACAGCGCGCTCCTTAACCGCTCCCCGATCTTCTCCGGTGACATGGTGTCCAGCATGCCGGTGAACTCGGCAAAAAGCCCTTCCCTGCGAGTGGCAATGGCGTTGAGGACGGTCTTCCCGGTCCCGCCGGCCAGCTTGGCATCCCGGACGATGCCGGCAAAGACATCCAGGTCATGCATCCGTCCGAGGACATCCTGATACGCCTTGAGCCTGTCACAGAGTTCCGGAAAACCGGCGCCGAAGAGGCCCTCCAGTATCTCGGCCCGGTAACGGAAGTGCTTGACGGCGATCCGCAGGCGGTGCTGGGCTTCGATCTCCCCCGCCCGGCGCGCTTGAGGCACCAGTTCCATGACCGCGGAGAGGCCGGCATCGATGGCTTGCCGGGCAAAGACCGACAGGGGAACAAAAGGATCGACCGAAATGCCGGATGCGAAAAGGGATGGCGCGCTCACGACCCGCAGATACCCGCGCCGCAACGCCCACGGCGCGAATTCCCGCAGGGCCGCACGCAGCCGCTTGAGCTCTTTTTTCCGCTCCACCCGGAAAGAATCCTGCACGTGCGCGAGCTCCGCGCGGTAGGGATCGCCGAACTCTTCTGCCAGGGACGTGAAGAAAAGAAGCGCCTCGTCGGTGTTGCGGATCGCGCCCAGCGCGCGCGTTACCCGGCGAAAACTCTTGCCGAGAGGGGCAATTTCGGCAGGGGGATAACAGGAGGCGAAGAGCGCAAGGCCTTCGCGCAAACGTCGGGATGCCACCCGGAGGTCGTGGATGTCCTCGGCATCGGCTGTTGCAAGCGCCTTGTCCCGGCGCGCAAAAAAGTCGTCACCCCGTTCGGAGAGGAGGAGCCGGCACGCAATCCAGAGCGGCGTCGCGCCCTCGACCTGCGCCTTCATCCCCGTTTCCCTCTCCCCTTCCCCTTGCGCCGGTCCTGGGCACTCACGACCTGCTCCGCAAGCTCTTCAATCAGACCGTCGATTTCCTTCAGGTCCTTGAGCCGCCCCTTGGCCTGCTTCACCTTGAGGCTGTGGATCTCGCGAAGCCAATTGGGCGCCTCGCCCCTGAGGGTCCCGACAGGAACGGCGGCAAGATGGCTGAGGATCGTCTCGATCTCCCCTTCCCGGCGCAGGATGAAGCTTTCCCCCACGTCGCGCACCACCTCCCGGAGATGCTTCAGCTCGCGGACCAAATCCTCGCGTGCCGCTCCGTTGCCGCCATGATTGTTGTTTCTGGGCTCCCCCCCCATGTCAGATCCCCATAAGCCCTTCGACCCGGGCCGTGATTTCCCCGGCAACGGAGCAGATCGAGCGGTTGCCGTTCACTGCATTGAAGCCGTACTCCTGCTGCATCAAAGTGAACTCCTTCTGGATGAGCCGCTGATAGCGTATGAAGCTGTCGAAGATGTCGCGTGAAAGCCCCAGGTCCATACCGGCCTCCCAGTAGTCGAGCGTGGCGTTCTTGCGAAAATTCCGCTCCACCAGTTGCGAGGGGCTTACCCGCAGATAGATCACCAGGTCCGGCACCAGCGCGAGACCGTAAAGGGACCGGACCCAGTCGCGATCCGCCCCCCGCACGATATCCCTCGCCATGAGCGTGTAAATGTAGCGGTCGGCGAGCACGATGAACCCTGCCCTCAGCGCCGGGATAATCCGGTTTTCCAGCTGGTCGGCGAAGTCGGTGGCGTAAAAGAGGCTCCGCGTTATCTCGCCGAGGACGTTTCCCTGCTTGGCTTCCTGTAATTCTTCCGAAACCAGGGTCGAGCGCCGCAACCCCACGTCCACCGTGGCGTGTCCCCTCCCCTCCAGGTAATCCTTGAGCAACGCCATCTGGGTCGAGCGGCCGGAGCCGTCCGCCCCCTCGATGACGATCAGCTTCCCGGCAAGCTGGCTGGTGTCGACGCCGGGAAGTCCTTCTCCGTAAAAGTTCATCCAATTCCTCGCAATTCAGGCTGACAGGCCTTTAAATCATTCTTCATCCTTATCACAAGGATTTCCAGCGATAGGTCGGCAAGTCGAAGGCGCCGGCGACGAGATCGCGTACTACCTTCTGCTGATCTTCGACCGTGGCCGACCCGTCAATGGTCACGAAGCTGCAATCATCCCGCATGGCAAGATACTCGCGATAGATCCGCTCCTGAAAGAGCCGGAAACTCTCCTGGGGATCAGCGGAAAGCCCCAGGTCCATTCCGGCTTCGTGGTACTTGAGCTGGGGTCTGCCGGCAAGGATTCGCGAAAGGGCTACGGGAAGGGGGGTATCGAAGAACAGGGTCAGGTCCGGGCGACGGGCGAACTCGTACAGGCTGCGCAGCCAGGTGCAGGAGCATCCCCGGACGGCGTCCCGGGCGAAGGCGGTGTAAAAGTACCGGTCGCAGAGGACCAGGTAGCCGGCCTTGAGCAGCGGCAGTATCTGACGTTCATACCGGTCGGCAAAATCCGCTGCGTGGATGAGGCTAAAGGTGGTGGGGGTGAGGAGGTGCCTCTTCTTCCCCTTGCTGGTCGCTTTCTTGACGATGACCGACGAGTTCCACTCGGTGAAAAAAACCTTGAGTCCCCGCAACTCCAGCCAGCGTTTGAGGAGATAGAGCTGAGTCGATTTACCCGAGCCATCGAGTCCTTCGACAGCGACCAGCTTGCCGGGAAGCTCCGTGAACATGTCGCTTTTCATCGGGCGAGAACCCTCTTCAGCGATTTTCGCGCCTTTTTGAGCCCCCGGCCGATATCCGCCAACCCGGCATCGGCGAGGGCGGCAAGTCGTTTCTCGGCCTTGGCCAACCCTTTACCGGCCTTTTTCACCCTGGTGTCCAGCTTCCCCTCCACCTTCTCCAGTGAACTGATTACCTTCAGGATCTCCTTTTCCACTTTCCTGCCGGTCTTGCCGACGGCTTCCTGGGCAAAGCTGTCCCGAACCCGCAGAGCAACACCCTGGACCTGCTCCTTCAGAATGGCCGCGCTTCGCTTCAGATTCTCCACCTTCTGGGCTCTGGTCGTCTGCGCCTCGCCCACCAGTTGACCTGCCTGCTCGACGATCGAGGTGACCAGGCGCGGGTTTATGCCCGGAATCTTTTTCAGCCCATCCTCGCCCGCTGCGGCCACCTTGGCAAACGTGTCGTAGCCCGCCTCGACCAGGCGTCCGGACAGGACCTCCCCCACCCCTCTGAGCTTCTGCAGCTCACTCAACTTCTTTTTCATGCACGCTCTCCGTCATGGGATTCAAAATCACGATCTGCGCTATCCGATAACAATCTCATCCGGTTTCAGCAGCTTCTTCCCCACCGCTGCCCATTTGAGGGTGGCCGGCGCCTGGAGCGCCGCCGGGTCGATAACCAGCTTGACACCAACGCCTTTCTTCAGATTGAAACCTCCCGGAAGGGAGAGTAGTGAAGAGATGACCTGACTCAGGTCAGGCTCATGGCCCACGAGCACCAATTCCTGAACAGTCGGAAAGGCGTCTAGCACTTTACGTAGCGCTACCATGCCGAACCCCGGCGCGAGCTCATCCGTCACTTGCAGGGAACCGTCATAGGACAGGGTTTCCGCCAGGATATCCGCAGTCTGGACCGCCCTTATGAGCGGACTGGTGAGGATGAGGTCGGGGTTTACCTTTTTTTGCAGCAACGTCCGGGCAGTCTTCCGGATTAAGTCCCGGCCTTCAGGGGTGAGATAGCGCTGTTCTTCGGGAACCTCAGCGTTCCTCTCGATGGCCGCTGCGTGACGTACGATATAGAGTTTCATGGCGCCTTTCCTGACACTCCTTTATTAACCAATGCTCTTAATTTCAGGTTCCGGCTTCCTTCTTTCCGGCCCTTTGTAATCGGTCGTAAATCCCACTATTTGATTTCGTCTGATCTCTAACCATCCCTCAGCGCACTGGATGGCTGCAATCCTGTTTGACCTCATCAATTCGACAATTTTGGAGGCGCTAACGGTATCTTTCTTGCCATCTGTATAGATCACCGTTAGTTCGATAAACATGCTAATTCCTCCATGACCATCTTGCCCGGCTATTTCAGGACAAAGTCGGCGATGGTTCTGGCAATCCGCGCGTTCCTGGCCTTGCCGTTATTGAAAATCATGTGGTAGAGGAGCGGGTCGCTCTCGGCTGCGTCCAGGAGTTTGCGGATTATCTTGTCCCGTTCTTTCTGCTGGTCCACGACGAGGATTTCAGCTTCCTGTATTGGTATGTTCATCCGCCGGGCTACGGAGTGCACCTTGAACCCCTGTTCAGCAAACAGCCGAATATGGAAACAGTTCTTCATGGTCTTCGTGATGATGGCCGCCCCCAGGCCTACGAAAATGGCGTTGCCGGCCGTAGCAAGCGACACGACCTGCTCACAGAGGAGCCGGTAGTAGTCAGCGTCGCTCTTCCATTTCGGAGAGAGGGTGGCAAACATGTCATCAAGCCAGCGAGGCTTGTGCCCCAGGGAAAGCATGACCTCTTCCGGGATTTTATGCTCTTTGGCCACTGCATCGAGGAGTGAAATGTCCACTATCAGCCACTCTTCGCCGGTCATCTGTTCAACTAACTTTTTCAGCTCCTCCGCAATCGGGTATGCCTCGCAACCGAACTCCCTGGAAATGGTTATGGTCGGTTTCAGCGGAGCACCCTCTACCAGCGACTTGGCGCGGTTACTGAGCTCGTGGTACGCCCTCAGCCTCTGTTCCACCGATGGGGTAAGCACTGTAACTGGCATGTTAACCTCCTTCAGGCAGGATTCGCGCCCCAATTCCCGTTAGCGAGGGCGGGCGCACCTGATTAATTTAATTTAATTAAATCACAGGTTTTATCATTGTCAATCTTGAGAAGAAGTCGGCAATGCCCCTGTTCATCACCGCTGCCAGTGGCTCACCGACATGGTGCGCCTCCCATATGCGTGATATTCGCTGTCACACAGATACAGATCAAAAAACCTCCGGGATGAACTTGAACGGGTAATCTGGCGACTTGTACTTCTGGTCTTTCTGCCGTTTCGGCAGTTTCACCTTTTCGCGCGGCGCCTCCTCGTAAGGAATCTTGCCGAGAAGGTGGGTAATGAGATTCAGCCTCGCGCGTTTCTTGTCGTCCGATTTCGCCACGTACCACGGGGCCCACGCCGTGTCGGTCGATGCAAACATTTCGTCGCGCGCCTTGGTATAGTCGTCCCAGCGGCTGTAGGACTGGAGGTCCATGGGCGATAGTTTCCAGATCTTGCGCCCGTCGTCGATACGCGCTTCGAGCCGGCGGGTCTGCTCATCAGGATTAACCTCGAGCCAATACTTGAGGAGGATGATGCCGGATTCGACCATCAGTTTCTCGAAGAGCGGCACAACTCCCAGGAAGCGCCTGGCCTGCTCCTCTGTGCAGAAGCCCATGACCCGCTCGACCCCGGCCCGGTTGTACCAGCTGCGGTCAAAGATGACCACCTCGCCTGCCGCCGGCAGATGCGGCAAATAGCGCTGGGCATACATCTGCGTCTTCTCCCGCTCCGTCGGGGCGGGGAGCGCCACCACGCGAAATACCCGCGGGCTGATCCGTTCGGTGATCGCCTTGATCGTCCCCCCCTTCCCTGCGCCGTCGCGCCCTTCGAAGATCACACAGACCTTGAGCCCCTTGTACTTGACCCACTCCTGGAGCTTGACCAGCTCCACGTGAAGCTTCGCAAGTTCCTGTTCATAATCCTTGGTTTTCAACTTTTCACCGGATTTCTCATTTTCCCCTTTACCCTTTCCCTTTTTTGCACCTTTCATGGTTACCGCTCCTTTCTCCGCGTCATGCTAAACGGTTGCTTATTCTCATCATTCACCACTTATCTTCCGGAAGACACTCGACGTTCATTGCTGGCCTCCCCTTCATCCCGACCCGGCAACCGGACCGTCCACCTCAGAAAAATTCCCGCAGATTTTCGTCGATCCCTTTGAGTGTTTCGTACCAGAACTCCCGGGCAGCCTCGACTCTGTCCCGGTCGAACTTTTCGAGCCAATCGCCCAGCCGGGGGTCCTTCTCGTGGTCGACGTCCCTTTTCCGTTTCAGGAAGGTATGCAGATAGTCGATGTTACTCTTCGATTCCCAGAAAATCGGGCTGTTTCGGCTGTGCAGGCGGCTCGCGAGCACGTCGATGGCACGCAGGAAGCTCTCCTTGCAACCGTACAGCGAGCCCACGGCCTCGGGGAGCATCTCCTCCGCCCACCCGCGGTGAAAACGGCAGGTGCCGAGATTGTCGAGAATGAGTTCCTTCTTCATCCGATCCGCGCACATTCTCCCCAGGACCCGGGGCGGGATGAAGTCGTAGCTGTAGATCATGTAGTACTTCCCCATGATGGCCATCGGGGCCAGCGCGCCGGCGACCCAGTACTGGTTGGGGACCATCCATCCCCGCCGGCTGAAGGCGATGTATACAAGGCGGTCATGGAGCGACACACCTTTCTCCCGTGAATGGATCCGGCTCCACTTGCGCACCCCTTCTCCGAAATCGAGAATACCGCGCCGCTCCAGGATCGCGTCGATCAGTTCGCAGCCGAGATCGGCATTGTGCATGGAATCGCTTACCACATCGAAACCCGCCACCTCCCAGCGCGGCAGCCTCGTGACCCCGAGCTCTTCACAGGTCAACAGTTTCGCGTCCAGAAGGTCCATCAGCCATGCCAGCACCCCCCCGCCGGAAATGGCGTCAAAACCCATGGCGTCGCAGTGGTGGTTGAGTTTTTCCGCCGCCCGCTGGTCGAAGATGCCGCACAGGGGGCCCATGGTCTGGTATGGTTCGTAGTCCTTCTTGTACATGCCGCTCATCTTCTTGCAGACGGCGGCGCAGGGTTCGCCGCAGGTGGCCTGCTGTTTGGGTGTGATGGTCTCTTCGTTGAACTGCCTGAGGTAGTGATCGATCACGAAGTTTTGATGCAGGGCCTGGCGCTCCTCTTCCGTCCAGAAAATGGTGCGGTAGTTGAAGGCCAGGATCTTCCCCCCCATGGTGGCGTAGTTGACGCCGAAGGTGCCGCCGGTATGAAGCTTTTCGTCGTAACGATACTTGCTGGTCGCCTCCATGTCCTTTTGCATCAGGCGCAGGTTGTACTTGTTCCGGAACCATTCGTCGGCCACCGTGTGGTCGCGGAAGTCCTCGTTTACCATCGTGCCGCCGTAGATGATTGCGACGATGCCATGCTCCCGGACCATCGCGCTGCCGAAGCCGCCGCGGCCGGCCCAGGTGTCGACGAAGCTGATCTTTCCCTTGGTGATGGGGACCGACATGATCCCTCCCACGTCGGTATGCATGGCCGCCGGACCGGTGACGAGGATGCGCGGATCGTTCGCGTAACGGGAGCCGAACATCTCGTAGACCTTGTCCGTCAGGGAGTAAACCCCCGTGCGCCCCGCCTTCCAGATGGACTCCACGTCAACGGGGACCACCTCGACCTCGATCTCTTCACCGTGGTTGCGGTTCAGGCAGAGGACCGACGGGACGGGGGCCTTCCCCACCAGGCTGAGCATGTTGATCCCCAGGTTGTCGAACACAAGCCCCGCGCCCCCCATGGAGCTGATGTAATACCCCTGCCAGCAGGGGGAAAAGCCGGTCACCACCAGCCGGTTCGAGCCCGGGAAGATGGAGCCGGCGAAGATGCCGACGCCGAAATTGAGGCTCCGGTACTCTGCGGCAAGATGGATACCGAGGTCCACCGGCCCGAAATAACGGTCGAAGCCGTACTTTCGAGTCTTGTAAAATCCGGTCGCCGGATCGACCAATAGCACTCTCTGGAACATGTTCATACGTCACCTCGGCTTGTTCTATTATCCAAAAAGAAGCGTTTCTCGCGCAAAGCCGCAAAGAACGCAAAGAAATTCAGGATGTTTCATGTTGTTTCCTGGCCTTCCAGAGAAGAAACTGTGATGCTTTCCTTTTGTATCCCCATCTGCCTTTCGACAACTGGCTGGGAATAATGGTTGCCCGTGGAGAGGCACTTTACCGGGCAGACCTCGACGCACAGGTTGCAGATGCAGCACTTAAGCCGGTCGATCTGCCACGCCTTGCTCTCCTTGGTGACCGTGATGGCGTAGGTCGGACAGCGCCTGCCGCACATGCCGCAGAAGATGCACCTGTCGATGGCGTTCTCTATCCTCCCCCGGGTGATGGCGGTAAAAATCCGCTCCCGTTGGGGATACATGAGGGTGGCCGGCCCTGTGACCAGGTTTTTAGTTACCGTTTTCGTCATCGTGAAAATTTTCATGGTGGCGTGTCCTCACCTTCCGTGCAGCTGATGCACGGGTCCAGGGTTAATATGATGTTCGGCACGTCGGCGACCTCCGATCCCTTCAGCACCTTGATCATGGCCGGAATGTTGCTGAAGGTGGGGACGCGTACACTAATGGTTTTGGTTTGTGTCTACATAAGATTTCGCATTTCTTTGCGTCCTTTGCGGCTTTGCGCGAGAAATTGCATTTTGGGTTCGACCTCTTCGGATATTTCACGGCCCTTACGGCCACCGTCCGGTCTTTTTCCGCTGCGCATATTTCTCTTCAAGGATGTCGCACGCCTTGAGCACGCCGTCGATGATCGCTTCCGGCCGGGCGGCGCACCCCGGCACATACACGTCCACCGGCAGCACCTTGTCGACCCCGCCCAGCACGTTGTAACAGTCCTGGAACACGCAGCCGGACGTGGCGCAGATCCCCACCGCCACGATGACCTTCGGATTCGGCATCTGGTCGTAGAGATTCTGCAGAACCTGTCTGCTCTTCTCGTTGACCGATCCGGTCACCGCCAGGATGTCGGCATGCTTCGGGTTGCCGGTGCTCATGATGCCGAACCGTTCCAGATCATACAGGGGCGTCAGGCTGGCGATCAGCTCGATGTCGCAGCCGTTGCAACTGGTCGCATTGTAATGGAGCACCCATGGTGAACGTTTGAACCACCCCATAATTTTTTCTCCGCGTTCTCATCGCATCAGGCTGAGAACGATGATATTCGACACCCCGGCCACGGCCGTAAACAGCCATGCACTCAGGAAGGTGAGCTGCCACTTGAAGCGGGCATAGTTCATGTCGATGAAAATCTCGAAAAGAAAGGTCGCCATGGCCATGACGAGGGCCAGCCAGGGAGTAAAGGCAAAGAAGAGGTAGATCATGCCGAGCAGCAACACGGTTTCATACCAGTGCGCGATCTCGATGAGGGCAAGCGCGGGCCCGACGAATTCGGTGGTGATCCCGCTGACGATTTCCTGGTGAGCGTGATGGGACATGGAAAGGTCGAACGGCGACTTTCTGAATTTGATGGTAAGAATGAACAGAAAGCCGGCAAACACCCCGGGCAGAAAAAGGATCAGCGGCGCGTGATGCTGGGCAATCGTCCCCACCCTGAAGCTTCCAGTAACCTGGTACATACCGACCGCCATGAGGATGACCATCGGCTCATAGGCGACCATCTGGATGATTTCGCGCTCCGCCCCGAGGTGACTGTAAGGGGAGGCGACACAGTAACCGCCCAGTACGAAGAAGGTTCCTGCCAGGGCCAGGCTGAAGATGATCAGCAGGAGATCGGCCCCGGCGAAGAAGAGGGCCCCGGAAAACATGGTGAAGAGCAGAAAGAGCACGATGGGAAAATCCTGGAATTTGTTGACGATGATCCGTTCTTTGCGCAACAGTTTGAAGACATCATAGAACGGCTGCATCACCGGCGGACCGTAGCGCCCCTGCAGGCGCGCACTCACCTTGCGATCGATCCCGGCCAGCAGCCCACCCGCAAGCGGTGCGAGCAGCACGAACGCCAGCATCCGTTCGATGATGCTCCAGGACCTTATCAACTCGTAGATGCCGTTCATATGAGGCTCCTGCACTACGTCGAAACCTTTGAACCGCCCGCTCCCTCCGGTCGCTCAAGACGCGAAGGACGCCAGGAAAATCCAAGGCGTTTTGGTTTTAGAAACCTTAAAAAAGGATTTTTTCCAAGGTCCTTGCAATCTGCATTTCTCCCCCTCTCCCTAACCCTCTTCCACCAGGGGAGAGGGGATTACAAGCGCCCCTCCTTCGATGGGAGGGGGTGGGGGAGGGTGCATGGCAGTGATTTCATGCCCAAATGATAAGTGCAATTTTCTAACCGGACGATGCTGGTTTTTTTCCTTTCTTTGCGTTCTTTGCGTCTTGCCTAAGGGCACCTACTTCTGGTTGCGGTTACAGCGGTTTTTGCAAGGCGCAGGTAACATGCGCTTCACAAGGCTGCCACCCCGAACATGATGAAGAGCAACGTCAACGAAACAAAAATCCCGACATTGCACCACCGTTCTTCCCCGAAGTACTTCGTCAGGTAGTAGTTCCTGAGCTCGATTGTCTGCGTCGAAGCCATGGCCCCTTCAAAGGTCACATTGTCGATATTCCCACCGCCAAGGTAGGTGCCGACCCGTTTGTAGTGCTTGTTGATGAAGGCATAGTAGAGGAGGCCGAGGGGAAGGATAATCAGCAGGCCCACCATGATGATGAACACGATGAGGACATTGAAGGTATCGACAACGGGCGTCTTCCCGAACATTTCCAGGAGATAGGGGTTGATGACGTGGAAGGAGATGAACGGAAAGCCGAGGCAGACTGCCACCGTGGCAACGGCCAGGATGCCCAGGGTGATCCATTCCCAGCGGCTCACCCGGTGCTCCAGAACCTCGGTTACGCCATGCTTGATGGAGATGATCTTGCCCATCCACTTGGTCCAGAAGAAGACCGTGGCGGCGCTGCCGTAGGCCAGGATGATCGCCATGGCCGGATTGCTCTCGACAAAGGCCTTGAGGGTAATGAACTTGCTGATGATCATCCCGAACGGCGCCAGAAACATCCCGGCCATGCCGGTCATCATGACCGCAGTGAGCTTGGGCAGGCGCATGATCAGGTAGTCCATGTCCTCGATGTCGCGGCTGTCCAGCTTGTATTCGATGATGCCCACACAAAGGAAGAGGAGCGACTTCGCCACCGCATGGAAGATGATCAGCAGGATCGCGGACCACACCGCCGCATCGGTGTTCACCCCCGCACAGGCGACGATGAGCCCCAGATTGGAGATGGTGGAATAGGCGAGCACTTTTTTGGCATTGCTCTGGGAAATGGCGATCAGTGCCGTGATGAGGAAGCTCACCCCGCCGATGAGGGTGAGCATCTTGGCCGCCGCGGTGTGCTCCATGACCGGCGCGACCCGCAGGATGAGGTAGACCCCGGCCTTGACCATCGTGCTCGAATGGAGCAGCGCCGACACCGGCGTGGGCGCCACCATGGCGCCGGTCAGCCAGGAGGAAAACGGGAACTGCGCCGACTTCACCAGGCCGGCAAAGGCAAGGCAGACGGCAGGGAGCAGCACCAGCCCCTTGTCGAGCCGAAGCATTTTGTCCAGTTCCATGATCCCTGAGGATGAGTAGAGGCAGACAAGGCCAACGGCGAACACCACCCCGCCGATCAGGTTCATGTTCAGCGCCCTGAAAGCGCTCTCACGGGATGCCTCGTCGTCCCGATAGCCGATCAGCAGGAACGAGCAGACGGTGGTTATCTCCCAGAAGAAGTAGAGCCACATGAGGTTGTTGGAAAAGACGATGCCGAACATGGCGGAGAGAAAGAGGTACATGAGGAACGCGAAGTATCTGCGCCTGTCTTTTACTTCCTTGTAGTGCTCGTGATATTCGGGGAGGTAGCCGATGGCGTAGAGGCAGATGGCGCTGCCGATGATGCCGACAATGAGCGCCATGATGATGGAGAGCTTGTCCACGAACAGGCTGTGCTCGACCTGCATCCCGTGTCCGGAGGTGAACTCGAAAACCACCATGATGATCGACTGGACGACCACCAGAAGGACCGGGAGATATCTCTTCGCCCTGACGGATACATACACGATGAAGACGGCAACGAAGAGCTCGACAAGGAGCATGCCGATGTCGATGAGCGGGCTCTCCAGGTGAAAATACGCCGGCCCCCGGTCAAGATTGGTAACGAGGAGATAGATCGGCACGGCGCAGAGAGTGATATTGACGCACGCGCCGACAGCCTTTCTTGCGACAAGGCTGAGCGGCGGCACCAGCGCCAGGAAGGAAACTGCCAGGGGGAACACGATCAGAAAAATCAAAGCGTTCATCATCTCGACCTCATCCATGGTGGTTAACATCCAAAATGAGAGGCGCCAATGGCATTCATCGATATCTGAAATTTATTTTATTAACTATACCACACCAAATCGGCTTTCCCATGGCAAGGGTAAATCGTAGCCACAAAGGAACTTACTCAGGCTCCAGCCTCAGCTAACGCGGCGTTGACGATGGCCACGGCCTCTTCCTGAATCCTCTGTAGATGTTCCTCCCCCAGAAAACTCTCCGCATAAATCTTGTAGATGTCCTCCGTGCCTGACGGACGCGCCGCAAACCACCCGTTCTGCGTCAGTACCTTAAGCCCCCCGATGTCGGCGTCATTCCCCGGCGCCCGGGTCAGTTTTGCCGTGATCGGCTCTCCGGCCAGCTCCTGCGCCGTCACCAGCTCCGGAGAGAGTTTCTTCAGGACCTTCTTCTGCTCCGCTGTCGCCGGGGCATCGATCCGGGTGTACGCCGGACTGCCGAAGCGGCTTTCGAGCTCATGGTACTGTTCGGCGGGGTCCCTGCCGGTCCTGGCGGTCATTTCGCAGGCGAGGAGATCCATGATGATGCCGTCCTTGTCGGTCGTCCAGACCGTGCCGTTTCTTCTGAGAAACGAAGCGCCGGCGCTCTCCTCGCCGCCGAATCCGAAGGAGCCGTCGATAAGCCCGTCCACAAACCACTTGAATCCGACGGGCACCTCAACTACCCTTCTCCCGAGCGCTGCGCCGACCCTGTCGATCATGGACGTGGATACGAGGGTCTTGCCGATGGCGGCGTCCCTGCTCCACCCGTCCCTGTTCCGGAAGAGATACCAGACGGCGGCGGAGAGATAGTGGTTCGGGTTCATGAGACCTTCCCTTTTTGTCACTATGCCGTGCCGGTCGACATCCGTGTCATTGCCGCAGGCGATGTCGAAACGGTCCTTCATCTGGATGAGGCTTGCCATGGCAAAGGGGGACGAGCAGTCCATCCGGATCTTGCCGTCCTTGTCCAGGGTCATGAAGGAAAACGTGGGATCGACCATGCGATTGACCACGTCCAGTTTCAGGCCATAGCGCTCGGCGATGGGGTCCCAGAATGCAACCGCTGCCCCGCCGAGCGGGTCTATGCCGATCCTGATCCCCGCAGCTGCTATGAGCTCCATGTCGATGACGTTTCCGAGGTCGTTGACATAGGGTGAGACGTAGTCATGACGGTGGATGCACTCCGCCCCGATCGCCCTCGGGAACGGTATTCTCCTGACATCCTTTAGCCCCTGGGCCAGCAGTTCGTTGGCCCTCTTTTCGATGACCGTCGTGGTTGCCGTATCCGCCGGACCGCCATGGGGCGGATTGTACTTGAACCCGCCGTCTTCAGGGGGGTTGTGGGACGGGGTGACGACCACGCCGTCGGCCCGGTTCGTCCTCTCCCCGCGCTCGCGATTCCAGGTGAGGATGGCATGGGATATCACCGGGGTCGGCGTATACCCGAGACCATCCTGGATGAACACCTCCACGTCGTTCGCGGCAAAGACCTCGATGGCACTCGCAAAGGCCGGTTCGGACAGGGCATGCGAATCCATGCCGAGGAAGAGCGGCCCCTCGATCCGCTGCGCCTTCCGGTACTCGCAGATGGCCTGGCTGACGGCAAGGATATGCGCCTCGTTGAAGCTGCTTTTCAGCGACGACCCCCGGTGGCCCGAGGTGCCGAAGGCGACCCGCTGCGCCGGGTCGGTGACATCCGGCGCATGGATGTAATAGGCCGAGATGAGCCTCGGAATGTTCGCCAGCATCGACCGTGGCGCCGGCTTCCCGGCAAATTCATGCGCATCCATCAACTTCTCCCCTTCCCGCCTGTATTGCCCGGTAGTTCCTACAGGGCGATGATCTCCATCCGGTTGTGCGTCCCGGGATGCTTTGTCGAGGGGCCTTCGGTAAGGATTGCCATGTCCCCGGTCACCCCATACTTCGCAAGCCAGCTCCGCACAAAAGAATCCCAGTCCTCCGGATGCTCCGGCTCGAACACGGGAAACACCCCGTAGGAAAAGGCGAGGTTCTGGCAGGTCTGTTCAAGTGAACTCACTGCCACGGTCCAGACCGGCATTCTGAAGAGCGACAGGCTCCGGGCGGTTAATCCGCTGTGGGTCGGGACGAAGACCGCCGCGGGAGGTGCGTACGTAATGCTCGCCTCGACCGCCATGGCAATGAGGTGCCCGGGCTTCAGCCTCCCCTTGAGGTCTATACCCTCGAAGAGTCCCTTGACCGTGACCGGCTGTTTGTGGGGCTCGACGGTGGCCGCTATCCTGGCAAGCATCTCTACGGCATCCACGGGATACTTGCCCATGGCCGACTCTCCCGAGAGCATGACGCAATCGGTGCCGTCGAGGATGGCGTTTGCCACATCGGTGGCCTCGGCGCGTGTCGGCCGCCTGTTCTCGGTCATGGATTCGAGCATCTGCGTTGCCGTTATAACCGGCTTGGCGTACCGGTTGGCCTGGCGCATGAGATCCTTCTGGATAATGGCGATCCTTTCTATCGGTACCTCCACGCCCAGGTCGCCCCGGGCGATCATGATGCCGTCCGCAGCATCCAAGATGTCATCCATATGTTCAAGGGCGTTCGACCGCTCGATCTTGGCGATGATGAACGGGTGGTAGTCGAGCGCTTCCGCAGCCTGACGGACAGCCCTGATGTCGGCACCGGACTCGACAAAGGACTGGCTGACCGCGTCGACTCCCTCTTGTGCTGCGAACTTCAGGCACGCGTGATCACGCTCCGTGAAGGCGTTGATGCCGAGATTGATACCGGGGAGATTGAGTCCCTTGCGGGAGCGCAACTCGCCGCCCACGACCACCCGGCAGACAACGTCGCTTCCGGTGACTGACTCGACCTCCAGCTGGATGATGCCATCATTGAGGAAGAGCGCATCACCGGGCTTGACCGCCTGGGGCAGCCGATTGAAGGAAACCGACACCCTGCCCCTGTCACCGTCGATCTCGTCGGTCGTCAACACGAAGGGATCACCCGGGTTCAGTTCGATCGGCTCTTCTTTCAGCTTGCCGATGCGCATCTTGGGTCCGGAGAGGTCGGCCATGATCGCTATCCGGCAACCTGTGGACATGGACACGGCCCGGAGATTATCGATCACCCGCTTGTGGGCGGCGAAGTCGCCATGGGAAAAGTTCAAGCGGGCGACGTTCATCCCCCCCCGTGCCATCCGTTCCATAACCTCCCGAGATTCGGAGGCCGGGCCGATGGTGCAGACGATCTTGGTCTTGTGGTCGGCAAGGTTCACGGAGTTTCTCCTTGTTTTACCGTATTCATAACCCTACGTGAGGCAAATCGGAATCCACCATGAAGTCACGTAGGACACGAAGGTAACCCATCTAAAAGGTTATTGTTTTTCTTCGTGCTCTTCGTGCCTTCGTGGTGAAAAAGGTTTTTGTTTATTGCCCCGTTTTCATACGCTTTTCGATGACCGCTTCGGCCTGGAGCGCGATTTCCAGTTCCTCATTGGTGGGCACAACGAGGACCCTGACTGCGGTTTCTTCCTCCTGAATCTCTGCGGCCTTCCCCGCCACTGCGCCGTTCTTCCGTGCGTCCACGGAAATCCCGAGGTTCCGCAAACCGGCACACACTGCGCTGCGCACCGCCGCCGAGTTTTCCCCGATACCGCCGGTGAAGATCATGGCATCGAGACGGCCGAGCACGGCACAGTACGCACCGATGTACTTCCTGACCCGGTAGCAGAACATGTCGAAGGCCAGCGCGGCACGTTCGTCCCCTTCGCTGGCCCGTTGTTGGATCTCCCGCATGTCGGAAAAGCCGCAGACACCTTTGAGCCCGCTTTCCTTGTTCAGGAGGTTTTCCACCTTCTCGGGCGTCAGTGCCAGCTGCCGGATGAGATAGAAAGGTATCGCCGGGTCGAGGTCGCCGCTGCGCGTTCCCATGACGAGACCTTCCAGGGGGGTCATCCCCATGGAGGTGTCGATGCACTCCCCTGCCCGGATGGCAGCGACGCTGGCACCGTTGCCGAGATGCAGGGTGATGAGGTTGAGCTCTTCCATAGGGTGCCCCAGGAATTGCGCCGCTTCCCGTGCGACAAAGGCATGGGAGGCCCCGTGAAACCCGTACCTGCGGACCTGGTACTTCTCGTAGAGTTCATGGGGCAAGGCATAGCGATAGGCAGCCGGAGGGAGCGTCTGATGGAACGCCGTGTCGAAGACCGCCACCTGCGGAATTCCGTGGAAGCGCATCCGGGCCGCTTCGATGCCGAGGAGATTGGAGGGGTTGTGGAGCGGGGCCAGCGGAATGAGCCTCTCGATGGCTGCCACGACCTCGTCATCGACTATGGCCGGCTCCCGGAACAGCTCCCCGCCGTGCACCACGCGATGGCCGACGCAGAAGAGCTCCGCGTCGTCCCGGATGATCCGGTTCTCCCGGTTCATGTCCACCATGAAATTGAAGGCCTCATGGTGATCGGCGAGGGGCTTCATATGCACCTGCTCGACGAAGGTGCCGTCCGCCTGCAGGCGGCTCTGGCGCATGCGCCCCTCCGCGCTGCCGATCCTTTCCACCAGCCCCGTGGCAAGCTTTGTCCGCTTTTTCCGGTCGAACACCTCGTACTTGATCGAGGAGCTACCGCAGTTGATGACCCCGACTTTCGTGCCTTTTTCCCCGGACAGGGACTCTTCGATGTCGTGACGCTCAGACATAATCTACCTCCCTCTCGCCAGGCGCTCCGGCCGAATGTCAGCGTATGTCCCGTGGCTGACCGGTGGAGGCAAGCACGCTGCTCCAGAGCCACCCATCGGGGTCGATCTTCTTCCTCTGCCGCGTGGCAAGATCGATCGGCACATGGGTAAACTGGTTGTTCCAGAACCCCACCACCATGTTGGTCCGCCCCGCCATCCCCGCGTGCACCGCGTTGTGACCAAGCAGGAGACAGAGGGCCGAATCGTGGGGATTTGCCGGCTGGCTCCGGATGATGTAGCTCGGGTCGATATACTTGAGATTGATCTCCCGTCCGCTGCGTGCGAAATGCTCCTTGATGGCGTCCCGCAGATACGTCCCGATGTCGCCCAGCTTGACATTGCCCGAGGCATCGCGCCCCCCCGTGGCTGCCAGGAGTTCCTGGCCGGCCCCCTCTGCCACGACGATCACCGCGTGCCCCCGTGCCGTAAGCCGCTCCTCCAGGCTTCGGAGCAGTCCCGGCAGGGTGAAGGGTACCTCGGGGACCAGGCAATAATTCACCTGGCTGTCCACCAGTGCCGTGTACGCGGCGATGAATCCCGAGTCGCGCCCCATGAGCTTCACCAGACCGATGCCGTTCTTTGCCCCGAGGGCCTCGGTGTTGGCGGCGTAGGTAGCCAGTTTCGCCTCGGCTACGGCGGTTTCAAAACCGAAAGTCGTCTGGATGAAGGAAATGTCATTGTCGATGGTCTTCGGGATGCCGATGACGCTGATGGGACGCCCCCGCCGGGCCGCCTCCCCGGCTATCTTCCCTGCCCCCTTCAGGGTGCCGTCCCCGCCGATGGCGAAGAGGATGCCGATTCCCAGTTCCTCCACGTTGTCGACCATTTCGGCCGGATCCTGTGGCCCCCGGGAAGAGGCGAGAATCGTCCCCCCCATCTCGCCGATGCGCTCCACCACCTCGGGGGTAAGATCGAGGGGGTTGTGACCGAGGCGCTTCACCAGACCTTCGTAGCCGTAGCGGAAGCCGTAGATTCGCCGAACGCCGTAGTGATGGTAGAGGCTCAGCACAACTGCGCGGATCACGTTGTTGATCCCCGGGCAGAGGCCGCCGCATGTCACAATGCCGCAGGCGATGGTCGCCGGGTCGAAGAAGATCCGTTCCCGCGGCCCGGCCAGTTCCAGCGCCGGCGGCTCCGCTCCCGCTGCGAGGTACGGTTTCATGTCATCGAAGCGGGAGTGGTACATGATCCGCTCGCCGTCGCCGGCAAACCGGCCTTTGCGCATGGGCGACGGAAAGCGGCACTCGCCGAGCCGCTCGATGGTGAAGTCCAGATCCTGGTCAGTCATGGCACCCCCTTACCCTTGAACATCGTAGTGCCGGTTCCCCGCAGCTCCGTCACCGCACCGTTTCACCCGCTCGGCCATGGCCGTCTCGGCCAGTGCCAGGTAGTTGCGCCCTTGCCCGGTCGAGCATCTCGCAGTAGACTTTGAAATCGGCAACCGGCATAATTCTTCCCTTGGATCGCGTCCGTCTTCACTCCAGCCAGGCGCGTGCTTCAGCAAGGCGGTTTTCGGCAAAGTATTTCACCGGTGCGCGCCGAAAGCCTGCTCCCGTGAACATCAGCATTCTGGTTTCCCATTTGGGATCGCCGACGATCGCAATCTTCGCGATCCTGTCGCCGTAATGCACAAAAAACGTCATATCGTTCCAGACTTCCCCTCCCACCCAGCCGCAAAAATCCTCTCCAACCATGACCAGCAACTTGACGTCTTCGGGATTTTGCGCTCTGAGGCCGGCAGCCTTGATCCCCACAGCCTGGATAGCGTCCATCTCTTCCTTTCGCAGCGCTCCGGTAATGCGCACCACCCATACACCGCTCTTGTCCTGCTGAATTGTTGCGCCCATAAGAGTTCCTCTCAATTTGTGATCTCTGCCGCAGCCCGAATTCCACCGACAAGAAGCGCTCTGACCTGTTCGAGACGGAGAATCTCGACCTTCTGAAAGCGGAACGATCGCCCTTCCCCAGCTTCGACCGCTGTATGCATTCTCCGGAACAGCACCCGGATCCGCTCTGTCGAGCATGACCGGGGCGGTCTTGGCGAAAGTTTCCTTGACCGGGGCACTCTTTGCCGGCGTGTGCGCAGCCTCTCCCGAAAGGGATGGCATCGGGATGAATGCGGCTGCCAGGAAGGCAAGAAGAAAGAGTGCCCGTTTCATGTGGACTCCGTGAAAAGCTTTGCCGGTGAATCAGCCCTGCCTTGAGATCATATGCCTGAGCAGATCAACCACCCGATGGGAATATCCCCATTCGTTGTCGTACCAGGAAACGGCCTTGAACAACCTCTTCTCTCCCTTCAGGTTGTTCTGCAGAGTGGCGAGAGAGTCGTAGATGGAGGAGCTTTTCGAATGTATGAAATCGGTGGAGACCAGTTCCTCGTTCACGTATTCGAGGAACCCATTGAGATAGGTCTCGGAAGCCCGTTTCATCAGCCCGTCTATTTCCTCGATGGAGGTCTCCCGCTCCGAGCGGAAGGTCAGGTCGACCACCGAGACATCGGGGGTGGGAACGCGGAACGCCATCCCCGTCAGTTTCCCCTTAACCGCCGGCAGCACTTCTCCCACCGCCTTGGCTGCCCCGGTCGTCGCCGGGATGATGTTGATGGCAGCGGCCCTGCCGCCGCGCCAATCCTTTTTGGACGGGCCATCGACGGTCTTCTGCGTAGCCGTGTACGAATGGATCGTGGTCATCAGCCCGGACTCGATCCCCACCCCTTCCTTCAACAGGACGTGCACCAGGGGGGCAAGACAGTTGGTCGTGCAGGAAGCATTGGAGACCACGTGGTGGGTACTGGGGTCATACTCTCCTTCGTTCACACCCATCACGAAGGTTTTCAGGTTTCCTTTCCCAGGCGCGGTAATGACGACCTTCCTGGCGCCAGCCGCAAGGTGCAGCTCGGCTTTGGCGATATCAGTGTACAAACCGGTCGATTCGATCACGTAGTCGACCGACAGCTCCCGCCAAGGAAGGAGATCGGGCGATTTGGCAGCGGCCACGCACTTGATCCGATTCCCGTTCAGGACGAGGAGATCGTCTTCCTCCAGAGAAGAATTGCTCTTCGCCGTCGCCACTTCCCCGCAAAAACGGCCATGTACAGAGTCATACTTCAACTGGTAGGCGAAGTATTTCGCATCGGTACTCACATCGACGACGGCGACGAGGTCTATCCCCTTGCCGAGGAGTCCCTGCTCGGCCATGGCCATAAGGACAAGCCTGCCGATTCTTCCGAAACCGTTGATTGCCACTCTCGCTCCCATTCCTGCCTCCTTTGGCGTTATTTGTTTTCTCGCCGCATTCCCGCAGATCCGCGACAACAGGAGCCGGCTCACCCCGGAGCACGCCGCAGCTCCTCGCCGGGAAGGGCGACCAGCGTCACGACCCGGTTTTGCCCCACGGAGTTGTACAGCACACCGAGAGTAAGCTCGGGCGCGTCGTCCGCCGGCTCGCTCCGCTTGATCCCCAGGCGATCGACGATCAACGTTTCCAGCCCTGACCAGAGATACTCCTCAGGCCGGCCAAGCACGTCGGCCACGATGCCCAGATAGACATCGAGCATCCGGTCATCGCCCCCGACTTCCTCCAGCTCTGCCTCAATCTGCGCGAGCTGCTCCTCCAACGCGGCGGAAGGCGGTACCCCGGCGGAACCGGTCTCATCGAACCCCCACCCCCCGCGCTGGAGGAGGTCGAGCTTGGCATTGAGGAGCGCGCGGCGCCGCTCCAGGTCTTCGCGCTCCCCCTTGACTATCGCGATGCGACCGAGCGCGATGCTGAGCAGATGATCGTATGCCCGCCGCATCAGCTGCCGGCGGGTCTTTTCTTCGTTCTCTGACGGGTCGATCAGACGATGGCCCACGAAACTCACCGTCACCTGGGGCACGTCGTGCACGACGACGTCGCCGGAAAGTGCAACGCCGAATCCCACCCTCTCCTGCATTTCCATCATCAGCAGGGCAATAACCTGTGAAGCGGCGGCGGCCGGCTCCTTCAGGAAATCGGCCAGGTTCCGGTCGCTGCCCAAGATCTGACGCATCTCGGCGGTAGACATGAAAAAGGCTTTAAGCCGGGGATCGCTGCCATAGCTTCCTGAGCTTACGGCAATGGGCGACGGCAGCGCGTTCACCAGCGCCACCACATGATCGATGGCCCGCACAACCGCTGGCCGCAGCTTCTTCTTGTAACCGGATAATGCGCGCAGCCACGGGTCGGTGCCGTCCACGGCCCGCTCGATCGCTGCCTTGACGAGCGACTCGGGGTAGCGCCCCTGCTCTACTCCGCCGAATATGGATTGCAGGAACCGTAACATCCTGTGCTTCCTCTCTCAGGAGAAATCTTTCCTGAATTCTTAACTAGTTTCCATCCGGAAACCCCGGATGAGAAACTATTGGTTTCTGATTCGGAAAGCGGGGATTTTTTGTCCTGGCAAGGAAATCAAGGGGTTGCGCGGAGGCGTACATCGGTACGCCGCACAAGCAAACCCGCAGATTGACACAGCCAGGGCGGAAAAGCACCCTTTCCGGACAGAAACTAACTAGTCTTGCGGCAGCGGCGAAGCTTGCCAGATGTCGCTGCAGTACTCCCGGATCGCCCGGTCGGAGGAGAATTTTCCCATCCGGGCGACGTTCAGGATCGACATCTCCGTCCACCGCTTCCGGTCACGGAATGCCGCGCTTACCCGATCCTGACAGTCGATGTAGGCCTGGTAGTCGGCCAGCAGCAGGTAGTCGTCGCGGTTGAGGAGATGCTCCACCAGCGGCTGAAACAGGCCCCGGTCGCCGTGGGAGAAAAGCCCGCCGGCTATCTGGTCGATCGCCTCCCGCAGCTCCGTCTTCTCCCCGTACCATTTCCGCGGGTCGTACCCACCGCTCTTCAGGTCGCTGACCTCTGCGGCCGTCAGGCCGAACAGGAAGAAGTTCTCCGCGCCGACTTCCTCGCGAATCTCCACGTTGGCACCGTCCAGGGTGCCGATGGTGAGGGCGCCGTTCAGCGAAAATTTCATGTTGCCGGTCCCCGACGCCTCCTTTCCCGCGGTGGAGATCTGCTCGGACAGGTCGGCGGCTGGATAGACCATCTGCCCGTTGGTGACGTTGAAGTCGGGGAAGAAGACCACCTTCAGGCGGTCCGCCACGTCCGGATCGCTGTTGACCACCTCCCCCATCGAGTTGACGAGCTTTATGATCAGCTTGGCCATGAAGTAGCCGGGAGCAGCCTTGCCGCCGAAGATGAAGGTCCGCGGCGTCACGTCGGCCTGCGGATCATGCTTGATCCGGTTGTAGAGGGTGATGATGTGGAGCACCTTGAGGTGTTGCCGCTTGTACTCGTGGATGCGTTTCACCAGGACATCGAACAGGCTGGCGGGATCGACAACGATGCCGGTCCGCGCTTTGATCACACCTGCCAGGACGCTCTTGTTTTCTCTCTTGACCTTCTGCCAGGCGCTCTGGAAGGTCTGGTCCGCGACAAAGGGCTCCAGCCCCCGCAATTCATCGGGATTGGTCACCCAGCCGTCGCCGATCCTCTCCGTGATGAGCCGGGTGAGGCCGGGGTTGCTGAGCACCATCCAGCGCCGGGGGGTCACGCCGTTCGTCACGTTGCGGAAAAGCTCCGGATGGATCTCGTAGAAGTCCTTGAGGACCGTCTGTTTCAGAAGCTCCGTGTGGAGCGCAGCCACCCCGTTGATGGCGTGACTGCCGACGGAGGCCAGATGGGCCATACGCACGTAACGCTCGCCATTTTCGTCGATGATCGACAGGCGCGCGGCCAGTTGGTCGTCCCCCTGGTGCACCAGGCGCACCTCGTCGAGGAAGCGCCGGTTGATCTCGTAGATGATCTCCAGGTGTCGGGGGAGGATGGAAGCGAAAAGCGGCAGCGGCCACTTCTCAAGGGCCTCGGGCAGGAGGGTGTGATTGGTGTATGCCAGGGTAGCGCGGGTGATCTGCCAGGCCGCATCCCACTCGAACTGGTGCTCATCCACAAGAAGCCGCATCAGTTCAGCCACGGCGATGGAGGGGTGAGTATCGTTCAACTGAACGGCAAAACTCGCGGCAAAGGTGTCGAGGCTGTTCTCACGCAACAGGTGGATACGCACCATGTCCTGGAGCGAACAGGAGACGAAGAAGTACTGCTGGCCCAGGCGGAGCGCCTTGCCTATCTCGGGCTCGTCGTTGGGATAGAGGACCTTGGAGATGGTCTCGGAGAAAATCTTCGCTTCCACGGCCCGGTAGTAATCCCCCACGTTGAACGCCTGGAAGTCGAATGACTCGACCGCCTCCGACTTCCAGAGGCGCAAGAGGTCCGTCACCCCCGACCGGTAACCGGCAACTGGGGTGTCGTAGGCAACCCCTTTGACCACCTTGTTCGGCACCCACCGCACCCGCACGCACCCCTTCTCGTCGGTAAACCGCTCCGTGTGGCCGCCAACCTTCACCTCGTAGGTTATTTCCGGACGGCAGATCTCCCAAGGGTTTCCCAGGCGCAGCCACTTGTCGGTCTTCTCCGCCTGCCAGCCGTCGCGGATCTCCTGGTCGAAGATCCCGAACTCGTAGCGGATGCCATAGCCGATGGCCGGGACCCGCAGAGTGGCGAGGGAATCCAGGTAACAGGCGGCGAGTCTGCCGAGGCCCCCATTGCCGAGGCCCGGCTCCTCCTCCTGGCGGAGCAACTCGTCCAGGTCCTGCCCCAGGGCGGCCAGTGCCTCCCGGGCCGGCTCCATGATGCCGAGGTTCACCAGGTTGTTTCCCAGGTGTGGGCCCATCAGGAATTCGGCCGAGAGGTAACTGACGATCTTCAGCTCCCTGTTCCGCAGGTGCGACAATGACTTGAGCCAGTCGTCCAGCATCCGGTCGCGTACGGCATATGCCAGGGCCATGTACCAGTCGTTGCGGGTAGCCAGCGTCAAGGGCCGCGCCTGGGTGAAGTAAAGGTGATCGAGGATGGCGCGCGTAAGGGCATCGACAGCGCTTCCCCGGCGAAATTCTTCGCGACCTTCATCGGCCGGAGACGGCACCGCGGCAACAGACTTTTGCTTGGGTAGCTTGGTGTCCATGATAGATCCTTTCCGGAAATAATGTACCGTCAGAAAGAGCCCGGCATAGTTATTTGCTCGGTCAACCCCACGTCGGTCCACCCGGTGAAGCGGTTCTCCCGGTTCCAGAGGCTCTCACTGTGACGCAGCAGCACGATTTTTTTCATGACGCATCCTCCTCAACCTTTCCGAAACCTCACTTACCCGCCAGCGGACTTGCCGGCTGACCTGGTTTGTTCGCCTCGTTCGCGCCCGCCGGCGCAGGGACAGCGGCGGTCTGCCCGCCGGTCATCCTGTCCGCCTCCGTCACCCAACCCCCTCCCATCGCCTTGTAGAGGTTGGCATAGGAGGTGAAGACCGATGCGCGCAGCTGGGCAAGGGTTAGTTCGGCGGGAAAGAGTTGCTGCTGCGCACTGAGAACGGTGAGATAGGGCGCGTAGCCGCCGTCGTACTGGAGCTTGGCCAGTCGCTCGTATTCCCGGCTCGCCTTCACGAGCCGCTCCTGGGCCTGGATTTGCCCGGCAAGCTTCTCGCGGATGATCAGCGCATTTTCCACATCGGCAAATGCGCTCTGAATCGCCGCCTCGTAGCTGATGAGCGCGGCATCCTGCCCCGCCTCAGACTGATGCACCTGGCCGGAGATCGCTCCGGCGGTGAAGATCGGCCCGGTGAACGACCCGGCAAAGCTCCAGGCCCGGGACGGACCCCGGAAGAGCTTGGAAAGGTCTTCGCTCTCATAGCCGTAGCTGCCGGTCAGGCTGATGGTCGGGAAATAGAGGGCCTTGGCCGCTCCGATCAAGGCATTGGCGGCGATCAGGTTCTGTTCTGCCTGGGCGATATCCGGACGGCGTTCCAGGAGCTGTGACGGGAGGCCGGCCGGAACGGCGGGAAACACCAGTTCGTAGATCGTCTTACCCCGCGCGATCGGTCCCGGGTTGCGGCCAAGGAGAATAGACAGGGCATTCTCCAGTTGCACGATCTGCGATTCGAGCTGCGGGATGGTCGAGGCCGCGGTCTCGTACTGGGTGCGGGCCTGCTCGACGTTCAACTGGGATATCTGGCCATACTGGAACTGCAGCTCGAAGAGCTTGACCGATTCGGCGTAGGCGGAGAGATTGCGTTTGGCGATTACCAGCTGCTCGTCGAGGCCGCGCAGTTGCAGATAATCGCCCGCCACCGAGGCGACCAGGGAGAGTATCACGCCGCGGCGCGCCTCCAGGGAGGCGAACATGCTTGCGCGGGCCGATTCCGAGAGCCGCCTGACGCGGCCCCACAGGTCGAGCTCCCAGGTGACACCGCCAAACAACTGCAGCGAATTGAAGGGGTTTGAGACGCCGTCCGGGAAAGGTGTGGCATTGGTTTCGCTGACTCGCTGGCGGGAGGCACTGCCGGCATAGCTGACCTGGGGAAAGAGTGGCGCGCGGGTCTGGGTGAGCACGCCGGCAGCCTGCTCGATGTTGGCCGCGGCGATCTTCACGCTCTTGTTGTTGGCGAGCGCTTCGGCGATGAGCCCGTCGAGCACCGGGTCCTGGAACTGCTGCCACCATGGGGTATTCACGGTATCCCGGGCATCCTTGTCTTCATATTGGAAGGACTGCGGTATGTCCACGACCGGCCGACGGTAGTCCGGGCCCATCATGCAGCCGGTCAGGGAGGCGGCAAGTGCCAGCATAAAGAGTCGGCGCATATCAGTCACCCCCTTCCTGTGCAGGTCCGAGGCTCTCCGGAGGACTCTCGCCTGGAGGCGTATCGGCCGGGCGTGTTTCGGTAGCGCCCTTCTTTTTCTTCTTCCGCTCGGCGAGCCGGTCGAAAATGTAGAAGAAGAGCGGCACGTAGAGCATTGCCAGGGTGGCCTCGCCGATCATCCCCCCCATGATGCCGGTGCCGATGGAGTGGCGGGCGTTGGCGCCAGCGCCGGTGGCGATGGCGAGCGGCAGCACGCCGAAGATGAACGCCAGCGAGGTCATGATGATTGGCCGGAACCGCTCCTCGCCGGACCTGACCGTGGCGTCCATGATCGACAGCCCCTGCTCGCGAAGCTCCACGGCGAAGGTGACCCGCAGGACCGCGTTTTTCGCCCCCAGGCCGATCAACACCAGGAGGCCGATCTGGAAGTAGACATCATTACTGAGGCCGCGCATCCAGTTGAACGTCAGAGCGCCGAGGATACCGAACGGTACCGCCGTCATGACGGAACCGGGGAGGGTCCACGACTCGAACTGGGCGGACAGGAGGAGGAAGACGATGATGAGGCCGAAGGCAAAGGCGGCGGTGGAGGTCCCCCCCGATTTCTTTTCCTCGTAGGCCATGCCCGACCAATCGAAGCCATAGCCTGAGGGAAGGACTTCGCGCGCCACCGCCTCCATTGTCTTGATTGCCTCTCCCGAACTGAACCCCGCTGAGGCATTGCCGGTCACCTGGGCGGCCGGAAAGCCGTTGAAATGTGGTATCAGGTCGGGGTTGCTGACGTAAGTGGTCGTCACCACGGCGGACAATGGCACCATCTGGCCATTGGTTGACCTCGTGTAGAGCCGGGTGATGTCAGCCGGGGTCCGGCGGTACGGGGCATCTGACTGGAGAATGACATTCCAGACGCGGCTGTACTGGTTGTACTGGCTGACCTGGATCGAGCCGAACTGGGCCTGCAGGGCGCTGTAGACGTCAGCCACCGGGACGCCGAGGAGCACCGCCTTGGAGCGGTCGACATCAGCCCGCAACTGCTGTGAGGCAGCGCGGAAGGTGGTGTTCAGTCCGGTAAGCTCGGGGCGCTGGCGGGCCTTGGCGAGAAACTGCTGGGTGAGTTCGGAAAGGCGCGCCGGGTCCCCGGCACCCTTGTCCTGGATCCAGAACTCGAAGCCCCCGGTAGTGCCGATCCCCGGGATTGCCGGCGGCGCGATCGGGATGGTTATCCCATCCTTGATGCCCCGTGCTTCACCACCTATTGCTTTCAGGACGGCGCTGGCGTTCTCCTTGCGGGCGCGTTCCTTGGAGGAATAGCGCTCCTCGAAATCTTTGAGCGTCACGAAGAAGGTCGTCACATTCGGCTTGTACTGGCTGTCGATCAGGCTGTACCCGTTGATTTGCGTTCGGTTCGCCACGGCCGGGTTTTTGGCGAACAGGGCGTCCACCTTGCCGGCCATCTGCGTCGTGCGGTTCAGGCTGGCCGCGTCGGGCATCAGGATTTGCGTGAAAAGGTACCCCTGGTCCTCGTTCGGCACGAAACTCGTCGGGATCGTCCGGAACAGGTGCACGAGCGCCCAGATCATGACGGCGAGCAGCACGAACGCCACTGGCATCCGCTTGATCATGAGGACCACGGCGTCGCCGAATTTCAGGGTAAAGCGGTCGAACATCCGGTTGAACCAGGCGAAGGGGCCTTTCTGTGGGGGGGTGCTGTGTTTCAGCAGGAACCCGCACATGGCCGGGGTCAGCGTGAGCGCCACAAACCCGGAAAGGGCCACGGAAACGACGATGGTGATTGCGAACTGCTTGTAGAGCTGACCGGTGGTGCCGGGAAGGAAGGCCGCCGGGATGAAGACCGATGCCATGACCAGCACCACCGCGACAAGGGAGGTGCTGATCTGCTCCATGGCCTTGATGGTGGCCTCCTTGGGAGAGAGATGTTCCTTCACCATCTTGGCTTCCACGTTCTCCACGACGACAATCGCATCGTCGACCACCATGCCGATCGCCAGCACAATGCCGAACAGCGTCAGCAGGTTGATGGAGAACCCCATGGCGAGCATGCCGGCGAAAGTGCCGATCAGCGAGACGAAAACCGCGACCGTGCAGATGATCGTGGACCGAAAGCTCTGCAGGAAGAGGTAGACAACGAGTATCACCAGTATGATCGCTTCGAACAGGGTCTGGATCACCTCTTTGATGGAGAGCCGCACGAAATCGGTCGTATCCAGGGAAATAGTGTATTCGATGCCTTCGGGGAGGGTCTTCTTCAGGTCCGCCATGACCTTCCGGACCCCCTTCGACACTTCGAGGCCGTTGGCGCCGGCCTGCTGGTAGACGATAATGGGCGTCGCCGGAAACCCATTGAGCCGGTTGTCGTCGATATATGACCGGCGGCCGGTTTCGGCGCGAGCCACGTCTCTGACGCGGACGATGGCGCTGCTGTCCTGGCTGGCGCGGAGGATGATGTTCTCGTACTCCGAGGGCTTGATGAACGGGGCCTGGGTCACGACCGGAAAGGTCATCTGCACCTTACCGTCATTCGGTTGGGAACCCACCTGGCCGGCCCCGAACAGGGCGTTCTGATTCGCTACCGCAGTCTGGATGTCGCTCGTCGTGATGCCGAGGGAGGCCATCCGGTCCGGGTTCATCCAGATCCGCATCGCCTGGTCCGGCACGCCGAAGATCTGCGCCTGGCCGGCCCCGTTAACCCGCTTGATGGCGTCGAGTACGTACACGTTGGTATAGTTGGTCACGTATTCAGGCTTATAGCGGCCATCCTTGTTGAACAACGTGATGATCATCAGGGGGCTGGACGATTTTTTCTGCACCGAGACGCCGTACTGCTTCACCGCGTCGGGAAGCTGCGGCATGGCCAGGTTCACCCGGTTCTGCACATCCACCTGGGCGATGTCGGGGTTGGTATTGAGAGAAAAGAAGACCGTTATGGTCATCTGTCCGGTATTGGAACTCGTCGACGTCATGTAGAGCAGGTTGTCAGCGCCGTTTATCTGCGCCTCGATGGGTGCCGCGACCGAGTCGCCGACCGTTTTCGAGTCGGCGCCGGGATAGGTGGTCGTTACCTGGATCTGCACCGGCGTAATCGTCGGGTACTGGGCGACCGGAAGGGCCTTCATCGCCACGAGACCGGCAATCACGATGATGAGCGAGATGACGGTGGCAAAGATCGGCCGTTCGATGAAGAATTTTGAAAACATGGCGCCCCTCCTCTGTCAGTCGGCCTTCTTCGCCGGGATGGGTTTCGGCTCCGTGGCCTTGCGCGGCCCGGCTTCGGGCGGAGCTTCAGGGGACTTCACCGTCACGACCACGTCGGGCCGCAGGGCAAGGCCGCCGTCGACAACCACCCTGTCGCCGGGCCGCAGCCCCTCGGTGATGAACCAGTCGTCCCCCATCAGGTCGCCGACCACTACCGGTCGGGATTCCGCCTTGCGCTCCTTGTTCACGACCCAGACAAAGTGCCCCTTGGCACCCTGCTGCACCGCCCGCTGAGGAATGGTGATCGCCTTCGGCCTGATGGCCCCCTTCATGCGGGCACGCACATACTGGTTCGGGCGGAGTATCCCCTTGGGGTTGGCGACGCTGGCGCGGATGAGGAACGTTCCGGTCTTCGCATCGAACGACGGCGCCGCAAAGGTAATCCGGCCGGTATGCGGAAAGATGGACCCGTCAACCAGGACAACCTCGATATCGTAGTTGTCGTACCTGGGGGAGCGGATCTCACCCTTGGCGACCTGATCGCGGTATCTCTTCAACTCGTTCTCGGAAATGCTGAAATTTACCCAGATGGGAGAGAGTACCGCCACGGTGGTGAGCTGGCTGTTCATTGCATTGATGTAGGCGCCGTCCTGCTGTATGGCGGCACCGGTGATGCCGGTCGTGGGGGAGGCGATGGTGCAGTAGGAGAGATTGAGCTGCTGGGTCTGCAAATCGGCCTTGGCCTGCTCCACGGCTGCCGCTGCCGACTCGAACGCACCGGTAGCATCGTCCAGGTCCTTCTGGGACAGCGCATTTTGGGCGGTGAGCGGCTTGGTGCGCTCCAGGTTCAGGCGGGCCGTTTCCATAGCCGCTTTCTGCCGGGCCAGCGCCGCTGCCGCGCCATCCAGCTGCGCCTGAAACGGTTTCTTGTCCATGAGGAAGAGGATATCCCCCGCCTTTACGATGGCGCCCTCGGTATAGACACGTTTATCGAGAAAGCCGCTCACCCTGGCCTGAATGTTGACCTGTCGCGAACTCTGGGTCTGCGCGACATATTCGAAGGTAATCGGCGTGTCCTTCGCGACGACTTCGGTCACTGTTACCGTCGGCGGCGGTGGCGCGGCCGCCTGTTCTTTCTTGTGGCAGCCGCCGGCCAGCAATGCGGCAAGACATAGGGCAGCGACTGTAAAAACCCGTACCCCGGCTTTGACCGACCACAACGTAACCCGAAAGTTCCTGACCCTTTTCATGTTACCCCCCGTGATCCGGCAAAGATCGATGAACGGTCTTTTCCGTGCCGTGTGTACATGGCGTGGCTTCACATTCACATACCTTTCCAGAAACATGCCATTGCCCGGTCATCCCCCTGGAGCTTGAACCGATTGATATTAAAGGGATATTCTCAACCCGGCGGTGGCATGGAAGGCGGCAATGTTCAAACGAAGACGACATATCATCCGGAAGACGACATTTCGTCTCAGCGGGATCGAGGTTTCGATTCATACCGCTGAAGCTTCACATCCTCCCCCTGTAAAGGAGGACAAAGAAGATTAGAATGAGGATCGAAGCCAGATGCGACTCGATGAAGGAGGAGAGAAAAAAAAAGGAGCAACAGGGAAAGGAGGAGCACGGAGAGCCCGCGGTCACACCACCAGAATTCTGCGAACCCTTTCAGACTGTTACGCGGTGATAATTTCATGGCGCTCCCGGGAGCGTGCTCCCCTGATCAGCCGCCTTTGCAGCCGCAGGCTCCTTCTGAAGCTCGCCGGGCAACGTCGCTCTATTCGACTTTCCGCCAGCTCTTGTCCGGGTCGTAAAGCTTCATCGCCGCCGCGACCTTGGCGCTGTTCCTGCCCAGGTTTTTCTGGTAGACGACGCCATCATGGTTCACGATGAAGGTCATGATGCCGGATGCCCCGTACTGCGCCGGGTAAGCTACAAGGGCAAAGCCGAGGATCATGTGGCCGTTCACCACGTAGTTGAAGGCACCGCCATCGGCATTACTCTCCTGCGCCTTAAGTATCCTGAAGTAATAGCCATGGAATGGGACCGGTTTATCGTCCTTGCCCTTGGTATACCCCTCCCGGGCTGCCTGGGCTATGAGTGGGCCGAGTGGGCTTTCCTCTTCGCCTTCCTGCGTCTTCCAGTAGAGACCGTCCTGTTTGCCCGGGGTGCTGAGGAATTTCTGGGCGAATTCCAGCACTTCGACGCCGCCCCGCTCGTTGAACGCATACTCGCGCTGGGCATCCACATATGCATGGGCAACGTCGATTGCCTTCAGTTCGTTCCGGCCGATCCGCCGGCTGAGGATCTCTTCCTTCCCCGCCCTGGTGTCGAAGAGCCAGGCATTACCCCGTTTCACAACCGGGATCGGCACAGGATAATCCTGGTTGCCGATAGAAAGAACCGCCTTATCCGGCTTTTCCAGCTCGATCCGGTTCTTTTCCTCATAGAGCCTCACAAACTCGGCCCTGCCGGCCCGGTCCGCTACCCTGTCGCCCGACGAGATGAGGGACTGGGAACCGGGGCCGAGGACGGTTGCCAGCCCCTTGTCATCGTTACCCTTCAAGGCGGCAATGAGGTTGTGCACCGCCTTCTCCGGTGAAGCGAAGGACTTCTGTTTGTTCCCCGCAGACGCTGCCAGGGCTGACACTCCCAAAACCAGGATCAGCAACATGGCCGACAGTATGAGCAGGCAGCGTGAAAGATTGTCTTTGCAGTATTTCATTACCGTCATGGTGTTCCCCCGTCTTTGGGCTACTGCCGGATGTCGCCTTCGGCCTTCCGATTGCGGCTATCTGCGCCGGCCGCCGCCACCGCCGAAGCCTCCCCCGGATCTCGCGCCCCCTCCGAATGAACCTCCACCGGAGCGCGCGCCCGTGCCGGCGGCACTGGCACGGCTTGCGCTGCCCCGCTCACTCGACATGCGTTCCGCGTTGCCGTTGCCGAACCCGCCGCCGAAGGCACTGTCCCGGCCTCCCCTGGCGGTGCCACGGTCGGCACCACCACTTGCGCCAGCTCGTCCCCGGTCTGAAGCGCCGCGATCGGCAGTCCCCCTCCCTCCCCGGTCCTGCCCGCCTTTGTCGCCGCGGCCACCCAGGTCGGCACCGCGACCGTCACCAAGGCCGTGGGCGTCGCGCCGCCCCTCGGCCGAACGCGCCGGAGACTGGCCGAATTTCTGGGCCGTCGCCTTGTCCTTGTAAGCGACTCCCTTGCGGTGGCTCGGGTCGTGCTGCCAGGTGTTTCCTCCACCCCCTTGATGTCGATCAAAGTCCCCTTGGTACTTGCTGCGGTCGATGTTTCTATTGACGTTGATGTTCTGGTTGTGGTTGATGGTGACATCGCCGCCGTGCCAGTCGCTGTGGCCCCAGGCGTAGCCCCAGGCAACGCCGACGGCGACGCCGGCGGCGAAATAGTAAGGCGGATAAGCAGGGGGCGGCGGCGGATAATAGTAGTAGGGGGGATAGGCGGGATAGGCCCATGCGCCGTACACCACCGTCGGGCTGTAGGTGGGTACGTAGACGACCTCCGGACTGGCGGGCTGAATGACGATCGTCTCCTTCTCGACCACGACCTTCTGCTCCTTGGTCGTCTTCAGGTTTCCCGCGTCAGAGGCCTTCTTCCGCAACGCCTGTATTGTGTCCATCACGTCCTTCTGCTGGGCCAGGAACGCATCGCCGAGCTTCGACGTGACGTCGAGCTTCTCGCTCATGGCCGAAAGCACCGAAGGGAAGTTCACCAGCGACTTGACGCTCGGGTCCCAGCTCTCCTTCTCCAGGGCCTTGGCCAGGGCGTCCCCCTTGAGCTCCTTGTGCTGCCGCACCCACCGGTCGGCCTGGACGATCTCCAGGGGATAGGTCGAGGCCATCAGTATCTGTACGACCAGCTCGTCGGGGTATAGGGCGATCGGCGCCACCAGCTGCGCCAGTTCCTCCTTCTGCAGCTTTTTCTGCTGCGGGTCATCGCCACCGCCCTGTGCCGCGACCTGCAGGGGCAGAGCCAGAAGGAGGGCGACAAACAGGCTCAACGCACTCATCCAGAACGACTTTGGTTTCATACATGCTCCTGAGCGGTAAAGGTCGAGCCCTTATTTTTCCGGCGCAACCTTTTCGACCGAAATGGCCAGTGCCTGGGTATAGGTAATCTCGATCTGGTCCCCCTCCTTCACCTCGCCCTTCTTGATCTTCGCCAGATTTTCCTTGTCGCGCACCTTGACATCGACGGCAGAACCGTCCGGCTTCCGGAGAGTCACCATCTTGCCGTTGTCGAATATCTTCTCGATGGTCGCGGTCGTCGTCACCTGCCTCCGGGCAAAGCCTGCCGGTTTAACCGACTTCTCGTCTCGCGCAACCGTCTCTTCGACCGTCACGCCCGCGGGAACCCTGGTCTTGTTGAGCTTCACCGATACCGCCTCGTGATAGCGTGCAGTCACCACGTCTCCGACCTTTACCTGTCCAAGCTTCTTGACCTTCTTGTCGATGACGAACGTGCGCTCCTTGCCGTCCGGCATGGTGAGGGTGAGCGTGCGCTTGTCCATGTCTACCGCCTTGACAATGGCATGTTCCGCAACCATGGTTTCTGTGACGATCCGCCCCCTTGTTTTCTGCGGAGCCGGGTCCTGCTGCCCGTCGTCTGCCACGCCGAACACCGGCATGGCAAGGACAGCGGCAGCACAGATGATTACAGCGAATTGTTTCATAAACTGCCTCCTTTGAGATAATGCGGCAGGCAAATCCGGGCGGACGTGGTTAATGCCAGTCGATCGCCCGCCCGGAAGGCCAGGCAGCAAAGGCCATCAATCGTGGGGCAGCCGTTGCTGTCGACGTATTCCCGTCTCTCCGCGACTACTAGGGCTTCACGCAGGTCGTGTCCCCGCGCACATCGCACAGGGCATAATTCAGCCTCTTCGCCCAGTACTGCAGGGCATCATCAGCGTTGTGCCATTTGCTCCAGAGCTTCGAGATTTCCTTGCCGCCAACGCGCCGGTCGAGGGCCGCGCCGAGCAATTCCCCGGTGTCGGCATCGGTGATCTTCATTTCTATGGTTATTTCCCCCACCCCTGACTGCTTACCGGTGACGGAATACTTTACCAGTGAGAGTCCGATGCCGATCGGCATGAGGGTTGACAGGGTGTTACGGACCGGCTTCGAGCTGTCAGCGTCGATGATGGCCATCTGGACCCTGAATGTGCCGGGTCCGGGTGCCTGGACGACCTTGTAATCCTTCTCCAGCTCCCGCGTCAGGTAGACGTAGGCGTTGTTGGCAAGTTTCTGGAAGTTTTCCAGCTCATCCTTGTCCAGTTCCCCATCCTTTCTGACAAGGACCGGATCGATCATGACCTTGTCGTACTTCTTGACGTCTACCCCCGGCTTCACATAACGATAGAGGGCCTCGTCACCGGTCCCTTTCACGAGGACATCCGGGTTGACCAGAGGTGATGCATTGAGATCCACACTGCGTGCCTGATAGCTTCCCACCGCGCAGCCGCCGAATTGCAGCGCAGCCGCCACAACCATTACGAACATGCCTACTGTCCCCATTGTTTTCATGATGCTCCTCCCTTTCCGAGAAATAGTCTTGCCGATGCGCTGGTACACTGACGATACAGTTGTCCGGATCATGTGGTGGACGTGCTTCGCAAGTTTTCGATCAACTCCATTCCTTCCGTCCTTAAGATCATGTGGAAACTGATTTCGGGATTGCTGGCGGAGAGTTCCATTGCCTCGAGAATCCGGGAATAAAGCGTAGAGCGGATATGGCGATACATTTCCGCCGGTGACTGCCACAGTTCGACATAGGCAATGGTCTGGTCGGCACCATACTCCTCGTAAATCGAACAGGCACGGCAGCCCGGGGCCGCCAGGGTCGGTCCCTTGACGGAAAGCAGAATGTCGAGGATTTCCTGGCGTTTGCCAGGAGAAGCCCCTATTTTCACCATCGCCAGCATCATGGACATAACTAATCCCAGATTCATGCCAATGGCAGGTCGTTCAATCTCGCGTGCAAAAAATTGTGTAAATTTGATGAGTTCCCCAGATTAGGGCGGAATTGCCAGCGGAGACTGATGTATCGGAAAGGGCGGAATTTCGTCTTTAAGGCGATATCCCGTCTTGACCATTTCGAACCGCTATACCTAATTTCTGCATCCGTGAATAGAGGGTGGACGGGTTCATCCCCAGGATCCTGGCAGCACCGTTCTCCCCCTTGATACGCCAGCCGGTGCGCTGGAGTACCCCCGTAATATGCTGCCGCTCGACCTCGTCCATCAGCAGGGGCCGGGCTATCTCTTCCCCGCTCCCTTCGGGCAGCCGCACGTGCAGCCCGTTGCCGGTAGAGACAATGACACCGTATTCGATGACATTGCGCAGTTCGCGGACGTTTCCCGGCCAGTGATAGTTCTGCAGCGCATTCATATCCGACTTGGCGATCCTGTTGATCTTCTTCCCCATCTTTTCATTGAATTCGTGGACGAAGGCCCAGGCCAGCAGTGGGATGTCCTCTGCCCGTTCACGCAGCGGAGGAACGACGATCTGAAAGACATTCAGGCGATAGTAAAGATCCTCCCTGAACGTCCCCTTCTTTACCTCTTCGGCAAGATTGCGGTTGGTGGCTGCAATCACCCGTACATCCACATGGATGGTTTTCGTGCTCCCCAGCCGCTCGAACTGCCCTTCCTGCAGGACCCGAAGGAGCTTCGCCTGGAGTTCCGGCGACATTTCGGAAATCTCGTCGAGGAATATGGTCGCTCCGTCGGCCACCTCGAAGCGTCCAGCCTGCCGTGTCAACGCACCTGTGTACGCCCCCTTCTCGCGGCCGAACAGTTCGCTCTCCACCAGGGCAGCCGGCAGCGACGCGCAGTTCACCTTTACAATGGGTTTGTTCCGGCGCAGACTGAGTTCCTGGATAGCTCGTGCCACGAGTTCCTTGCCGGTGCCTGTCTCGCCACAGATGAGCACAGTCGAATCGGTTGACGCGACCTGTTCCACCAGCCTCAGCACTTTGTCAAGAGCGGCGCTCTGGCCGATTATTTGCTCATTGCAATGGGAACATATGATTTCCGTCTGGAGATACTCGGCCTCCAACTGCAATTTTTCTTTCAGCCGCTGAATCTCGGTGCAGGAGTTACGGAATTCCGCCTCCGACTTACAGCGAAAGAGGGCATTGGCAAAAATCTCGCCCAGCAGGCGCAACCGGAGCAACAGTCCCTCGTCCAGGCAACGGGTGGCGCGGACGTCGTGGGCCGCAATGATATACGCGACGGAACCTGCCACAAGGATGGGAATGGAAAAATTTGCCTTGACCTTCATCGCCTGCCAGCTTTGCCGGTCAACTGCTGCATCCTCGGGTACGTCCTCCCTGGAATTGAAGTGGATCATTTCCCCGCGCAGCAGCCTCTCCTTTGTCCAGGGGAACCGCAGGCTGATATCTATTTTCTCCGGGCTCCGCTCAATTCCCTCCCCATAGCAAGCGTGGGAGACAATCGCCTCGCCCTTGTCCGGGGACAGCGATATCAGCCCGAAACCATCAAATTGAAACATTTCCCGGACCTGCTCCAGTGCGGCAATGATTTCCCGATCGACCTCATCTGCCGTTACGTTGATGAACTTGACTGAAAGATCTGAAACAAATCGCTCGAACTGCAGCCGAACCTCTTCGTTCCGGGTATCGTGGCCCCCCCCCAGGGCGTTCGCACAAACTTCGCCGAACAGGCGCAATAGTGAAATGCTTTCCTTGCTCCAGATGTGTCTGGCACGGACATGATGGGCGTCAATGAAGAATTCCACCGATCCGCCGGCATATATCGGGATGGCGAGGTATGATTGTACACCCAGCGCCGCATAGTTTCGGCGGTCGGCTTCTGCCAGTGGCGGCAACTCGGCGAGACTGGAGAAGCTGACGATGTTTCCGTGCAACAGGTTTTCGCCTGTCCAGGGGAACAGGTCCCTGAGTGTGTATGTTTCCGGCACGGCTGCGATGCCTTCTCCGTGACAGGCATGGGAGGCCCGCACCTCGGTTTTGTCCTGGGTCAGCATCATCAGGCCGCACCGGTCGAAACCGCAGGTAGTAAGCATCTGCCTCAACAAGGCCGCAATTTCCCGGTCGACCAGGTCGGCCGACACAGTGATGATTCTTGACATGGAATCGGAAACCAGCCGCTCCATTTCAAGCAGTTCCTGCATGGTATCCCTGGGTTTTGCCTTAGGAATCGGCAGAAGAATTTTCTCGGCTGCCGGCTTGCTCCTCGCCTTATTTCGCAGTGCTGATCGCTGCATGGTATCTCCTTGTCCGGCGGTAACCTATGTAAACAGAATGATGCCCCCAAAAGGCCTGCATCCTGGCATTCTCCGATGGCGACATATGTGTAGTCGAACCTAATCTTAGCAAACACTAACACTTATTCCACCTTTAGCAAGTCGACAATTCAACCCGAAGACGACATCTCATCTCGACACGAGTTTCGTCTTCGCCACCTCTGGCAGCAATTAATAACCCTGCTGAATTGCGAGATTTATTCAGCCTCTATCGGCACGGACATGCAACTTGAGACGTTGATGACTACCATAACAGTTGGGCGACGGCATGTCACAATGGGGGGGAATTTCTGAAATGAGGTTATCTCTTTGTGGTCAGCGCAGAAGGAGCTTCCGGTGGACAACCCGCGAAAGGAAGCGCAACCGCCGGCAAGGTCCCCAGCCAAATTCTAATCATTGGCTGGGTTCTGGCCGGCAGTAAATAACGCTCTGGTCGTCTACGATGAGGTAAAGGGGAATCGGATCGTCTACTTCGGCTTGATTCTGGTAACTTTCGTGCCCTGCAAGCTGAGACCAGCCATCAGACCCTTCTGATCGAAGATAAAAGCATAGATGTCGTCCTTGGCGGTCGTTGTCGTGAGCGTTTTGGCAATGCCCTTGTCAACGACGACAATGCTCGGACCGACCCCGATCTCCCACCCTTTTGATTTATCCAGGTACGCAAGCGCAGCATCGTTCATGAAAAACAGCGCATAACCGAACGACTGTATGCCCGCCTGCAGGCCGTACGAGGCGGCGACACTCCGATAGTAACCTGTAGTTTTACCATGTACGCGGAGGGCACCATCACCAAACTGAGCTCCGAAGATGAATCCGCCCTTGACCATGGACGGAAAAACAAGAATTCCTCTCGCCTTCTCCGCGAGCAACTTTGCCAGGGGGGTGCTGTCATAAAGCTTCACCAAGGCGGAGTCGACGTCACGGTCGATCTCGGCCTTGCTGGCAGCATACGCCATCAGCGGTGGTACTGCGATTATCAGCATGAGGGTGAAGACTATCAAGCGAACTTGTTTTCTCATTGTCAGTTTTCTCCTTCCGCGCATCGAACCTGGGCAACCTGCAGAAATGCACACTGAAGCCGAATACGATAATACCTCATGCTGCCACGTTACGAGAACTATGCCAACAGATTAACGGGGGGAGATAACTGCATAAGTGTCGGAAAAAAGGCGAGAAAAGGACCAAGGGGGTAATAGTGGGACCGACGACGGGACGAAATATCATCTTCAGGATGAAATCCCGACTTACAGGAGTAAATCGTTCGGCGGCAGAGGGGTTACTAAAATGATTACTAAAAAAATGGGCTCAACGATAAATCGCTAAGCCCATAATTTTGCTATCATTTTGGTAGGCGCGGGCGGTTTCGAACCGCCGACCCCTAGCGTGTCGAGCTAGTGCTCTACCCCTGAGCTACGCGCCTGCTTAAAAACAGAGTAGTTTTAACAATTCAGGCTGACATTGTCAAGGATTTTTCTTAATTATTCTTTGTTTTCTTCATCGGCCTCAGATCGCTCGTGGTTTTTACCGAGCCATCTTTGTCGATGTAAAACTCTCCGCCATAAGGGTCTACGGGTATCTGACTGATGATACGATGTTCAATCAAGGCGTTGAGATTATCAGGATTCTTACCGAATTTATCTTTATATACCACTTCGCCCTTTTCCAGGTAAAGAATTGCCTTTAACGCCTCGAGACGGGTTTCGTAGTCTTTGCGAATAGTTTTTTCCTTGGTTGTCTTCAGCATACCTTCCAGAAAAATAATGGCATTTTCCGTTCTGTTGCCTTTGTAAGCCAAACGAGCCGCAAAATAACCATAGAAGGGGTCAGCGCCAGGTTTTTTCGACGCCTTCATCAGATATTCGGCCGCCTTATCATTTTCACCAAGAAAATAATAGTAATTAAAGCCCAAGAAAAATGGCAGCCAATAGTCCCAATCGCGGTAACGGCTCCCTTTTGCCAGGAATCTATTGGTTTCAGCCACCCGCTTGGCTTCCCATCCCAGTACACCATTGGCCAGAAAATAGGGATCGAGAAAATAGGGATCAAGATCGGTCGAAGCCTTTAACACATTGTAAAGCCAGTCATATTCCCACTCTTTTACATTGCGCTGACTTTTTCCAACCCAAGTACTGCCGTAAAAGACCAGCGACTTGAGATAGAGAACATCGGAGGCAAGACCGTCATACTCCAGGCTGGTGATCTTCAGGACCGGCGACGGCAGCACAACATTCACCTCTTCACCTTTTGGCAGTCTCTTGTTCGTAAGAGAAACATACGAAAGTGTGCTGAAATAGCCCGGAATAAGAACACCCAGCAGCACCACAGGAAAGATCCGCGAGATTCTCATGGAAATTCCTTTTTTCTGAAAATCAGACAGGCCAGCGTCATGACGATGGCAGAATAAATAATCGAATATGCCACAATGCCGAAGACGTACGACGCAGGAATTGACAAGCCGTGGGCCGCCTGAATCTTGATGTCAAAGAACGACAAGTTGGGGAAAATATAATACGCTGCCTGTACGACCTTGACCGTGACCGGAGAAACCGTAATCCCAACCGCTTGCGGAGCCTCAACCAAGGCCTTGACGTCGTTTAACGACATGCCGATTATGTAGGATATGATTGTGAGGATAAATGTCAGGAACGACGTGCTGGTAAACGAGGCAAACAGAAAACTTAGGGCTGAAACCAGCATGAGCATCAGTGTCGTAAAGAAGAATGACAGTCCGACCAGAGGCCATGAAAAACGCTGGAAATACGCTGGATGCCCAAACTTTATCAGCAGCAGGGAAACGGCGGCAAAACAGCTGAGAATGCAGAGGCAGACCGTAAGCAGAAGGATTACCCCGAAATATTTTCCTATCAGATACTGTGAGCGCGATATCGGTTTTGCCAGAACCATGTAGATGGTCTTGCGGTCAAGATCCTTGGCCAAAAGATTGATCCCGACGAACAGCACCAGCAACAGGCCAGAAAAGGAAACGGCCGACAGAGCGATATCCACGGCCACTTTGCCGACTTCCTGACCGACCATATCAGAAATGATGAAGTTTGCCAGCAGCATCAGGAGAGCCAGCAGTGAAATACCATAGATAGATCTGTTTCTGATGCCCTCTTTAAACGTTATCAGTGCAATCGGCAAGAGCAGTTGCATTGTCAGCGTACCTCCTTGAGACCAGCTGCGTGTACTTCACGCATAAACACATCCTCCAGCGTTTCGCCATGCTTTAACACGTCAGCCACACTGCTGGTGCGACGCAACCGTCCTCCGACAATAATACCAATCTGGTCGCAGAACCGCTCGACATCCGAAAGAATGTGGGATGAGAAGAAAACCGTCTTCCCCTCCCCCTTTATCTCCAAAATGATATCGCCGACCATCTTTCTGCCGATCGGGTCAAGGCCACTCATCGGTTCGTCGAGAATAACAACTTTGGGATTGTGGATCAGGGCCAGCGCCAACCCTGCCCGCTGCACCATACCCTTGGAATAGGTGCGCAACGGTCGTTTGCGCGCCTCCAGAAGCTGCACCTTGTCCAGCAGCAGGTTCGAACGTTCCAGAATCTCATCTTTTGCCATGCCGGACGACTTACCGCCAAACCAGAGCAGCTCCTCCGCTGTGAGGTAATCGTAAAAATAGGGATTTTCGGGTAGATAACCGACAAAACGGCGCACATTCTTATCCCCCACATCCGTGTCCATGATCGTAGCCTGGCCGCTATCCGGGTAAATCAAGTTTATAAGGATCTTGATGGCGGTGGATTTGCCGGCGCCATTGGGGCCAAGAAAGCCGAAGATCTCACCCTGCTCGATTTCCAGAGAGAGATTCACCAAGGCCTTGACCCTTTTGGCGGTAACCCCCTCCTTGAATTCCTTTGATACACCCGCAAATTTTATCATTAGGGCCTGCTCCGATCAGTATTTATCCGTAATAAAATCAGTAACTTCCGGTTAGGTTTTTGCACGACGTTTCTTACGTTTCAACTGTCTAATTTTGTTTGAGTTACCTTGTATTCTTGTGCGACGGCTCTGCTGTTCGGCTGCTGCTTCATTTGCAATCTGATTGCGTAATTCTCGTACCCTGCTAATGCTGACTGGCTCCTGGTGCTGCTCACGGCAATAGATGGCTAGCAGCAGATAGGTGATGAGACCACCAAGTATTTGAACCATGAGACCATATTCGCTTCTGGCAATCAGGTGATACACCTTTAGGTGGCGTTTCCACCAACCGAAGAAGGTCTCTATGTTCCAGCGCAGTTTATAAACCTGGGCCACTTCTTCAGCCGTCAGGTCGTATCTGTTGGTTGCTACCCAGTAGTCCTTGCCGTCAATACGGTAACCAACAAGGCGCAGCTCTTTCTCAGTCTGGTTTATACCTTTGGTGCCGAGAAGTACTATCTGGTCATAGAAGACAATACTGTCAGGATTTACGGCATTCTCTCTGATGACGGTTTTGTGTGTATTCTCCCTGATACGGCAGACAAAAAACTTCTCGGCGGCCTGCCACTGGTCAAAGTGATTATGAGACTGATACCCACGATCCATGACACCGGTTTCGCCTTTGTCGATGATCTTATCAACAAAGGGGCGCTCACCCTCTTTACCGTCGGTCAGGAATATCTTCCTTGGAATACCACGGTTGATATCGAAGCCGATATGGGCCTTGGCCTTCTTAGAGCCGCTTCGGTAATCTGCCCATTCCATAGATAGAACAGCATCTATCAAAGAACCGTCTATGGATACCAGATTGCCAAGGTGAGCATATTCATCGGGAAGCACTCTGCCTGCTTGCTTGACAAGATGCCCGAATACCTCGGAAAGCTGTTCAAGACCACGGTTGTTGATTGCCTCAAAGAAAGAGCTCTTTTTGATTCCCTTGGGGGGAGCAACACATTCCTTGGCGAAGTCATCCTGATCCAGCGCCTGGAGAAGTTCGCTCCCGGAAGAGAACTCTTCCAAGTGATAAAAGATCAGGGCTTTTAGCTGATCATCGAAAGTCATTTGCAACGGGCGATACCCCCTGGATTCAAGTTCATTATCTGACTTGAATCTCTCAAAAATCGGGGTAAGAAGCAATTTGAAAGCGCGTGATTTTCGTCTTTGTTTCAGTCGTTTGAACGGTCGCATATCGTAACTCCTGTAATATTGGATAGTTACGAGTGCGGACCACCGTTTTTTTACTCAAAGTCAAGCAAATAATGCGGTATAACGCTGATTTTACAACTTTTTTACATTCTCAAAGAACCTTGCAAAGACCAAACCGGACAATGCTGTAATAAAATAAACAAACACAACGTTATGTGCAAGCAAAACACTGCTCGATTTTGGCAATAGATACAAAAAAGCCGGGTGGAAACCCGGCTTTTTTGTAACATTTTCAGCACCAGATTACATTTTTACCCAGTTTGGCAACGCCTGATAGTCATCTACATTATTGACTGAAACAGGTACAAAAGCAGCGGTCAATGGATAACCAGCATTTAGACCTGTAGCCGGAGCAGCAAACGTCATTTTGTAATTAGCAGTTGAATCGCTATCAGCGGCAAAAATCACATCGCCCTGGAGATGCTTTGCAGCCAACGTGTACGAACCGCCATCACCAGCTCCCGCAGCAGCAGTTGTAGCCATTGCAGTTACATTGTTACCAACAGGGATCTGAAGACCGCGCGGGACAAGGTTGTTATCATCAGTTGTTATAATACATACCGGAAGAGCAGCAGTCGGGGTAACCAAGGCACCCACTCCCCATTTACCTGCACCAGGGAGACCGGCTACGGTCGCAAGTCCTTGAGTCAAACCGTAATGCTGCCACTCAGCATATAGACTCTCCTGCGATGTACGGATGTTCTTTAAGTCAGAGTTACCGCTGGCATTGAAGCCCTGGATACGATACTTGGAGAACTGCGGGATGGCGATGGCTGCCAGGATGCCGATGATCGCGACGACGATCAAGAGCTCGATGAGGGTGAAACCTTTGTTACTTCTCAGTTTGTTTAACATTTTACTTCTCCTTTCGCTTGGGTTTGTTGCTGAACCTGGTTTTATGGGCCAATAGTTCTTCCTATCGGCAATCACCTCAGGCAGCTTTAGTTTCAATTTTTATAGAATAAGATGCCAGAGATGTGCCAACATGAGAGGGCACAGTTTTCACACGTAATTTCGATAAGTTAAGAAATCATTGAATCACCACTCAAATGACAAGCGCCCACTCGAACAATTTAACGGCACCGGAAGTGACACAATTTGTCACCAACAAGCGACTCTCACGGTCTTTAATCATCTTCCATCCCGAACTTGGCCAGCCGATAGCGGAACGACCTGAAGGTCATCCCCAGAAGCGATGCCGCCTTCTTTTTCACCCCACCGCTCCGGGAAAGTGCCTGCAAAAGGAACCGCTTCTCTATGCCGTCCAGGTAGGCCTCAAGGTTCATCCCCCCTTCGGGAAGATCGACAACGCCACCCGCTACTGTTCCCGCCTGGAAATTAACCACCTGCGGCGGCAGGCAATCCTCGCTGACGACCCTGTTGCCGAGGACCACGCAGCGCTCGATCAGATTCTCCAGCTCCCGCACATTGCCGGGGAAAGGATAGGACATGAGCGCCTTCATTGCACAGGGAGTGATTATCTCGCCGGTTCCGGAAAACTGAGCGAATTTCTTATAGAAAAACTCCACAAGCGGCGGTATGTCTTCCGGCCTTTCACGGAGGGGGGGCATAAGCACTGGCACCACATTGAGTCGGTAAAAGAGGTCTTCGCGGAACGTTCCTTCCTTGACCTGTTCCTCCAGGTCCCTGTTGGAAGCGGCAATGATCCGCACATCGGCCTTAATTGCCGACGTTCCCCCGACCCGGCGAAACTCCCGCTCCTGCAGCACGCGCAGAAGCTTGGCCTGAAGCTGCAGCGGCACTTCCCCTATTTCATCGAGAAAGAGAGTGCCACCCTCCGCCTGCTCGAAGAGACCGGCACGGTCGGCTATGGCGCCGGTGAATGAACCCTTTTTATGGCCGAACAGCTCGGCCTCCATCAACGTTTCCGGGATCGCCCCGCAATTGACCGCCACGAAAGGCTTGTCGTGTCGGGGACTGTTGTAATGGATGGCCTTTGCCGCAAGCTCCTTGCCCGTTCCGCTCTCACCGAGCACCAGCACGTTTGCCATGCTGTTTGCGACCTTTTCGATGAGGTCGTAAACTTCCCGCATCTTCTTGCTCTTTCCGACCAGGCCGCTAAAACTGTAACGCTCCTGGACCTCGTGCTTCAAGCGGCGGTTTTCCTTTTGCAGGCTGCTCTTTTCCAGGGCGTTTTTCACCAGCACCTTCACTTCTTCAACCTTGAAGGGTTTGGCTATATAATCGTATGCCCCGAGCTTCATCGCCTCTACGGCCTGTTCAGCCGTGGTATAAGCCGTGATCATCAACACCGCGGTCTCAGGGGTCGTGGTTTTGATCCGCGCCAGGAGGGCCATGCCGTTCAGGCCCGGCATGCTCACATCGGAAACCACCAGATCGTATGTGTCGCTTTCGAGCAATTTCAGAGCAACTTCGGCGTTTTCCGCCTGCGCCACATAATACCCTTCCCGCTCAAGAAGGATTGCGAGAAACTCCCGCATGCTCTGCTCATCATCTACTACAAGAATTTTAGTCTGCATAGAACCTCACTTCTCACTTCTCACTTCTCACTTCTCACTTCTCACTTCTCACTTCTCACTTCTCACTTCTCACGGCCTTACACCGGCAGATATATGGTAAACGTCGTTCCTTTGCCGATACTGCTGTCAACCGCTATCATCCCGTCGTGGGCCTCTATTATCCTGTAGACCGTGGCAAGGCCGAGGCCGGTCCCGCCTGTCTTGGTCGTGAAAAACGGTTCAAAGATCCTGTTCACATCTTCCGGTACCATACCGGCGCCGTTGTCCGTCACGGCAATCCGCACCTCACCACCGGGGCCTTTCAAGTGCCGGCGTTTATGCGCGGCTGACGCTTTTATGCTTACTGTCCCACCGGCGGGCATGGCCTCGGCGGCATTCATCAACAGGTTCCAGAACACCTGCTGGAACTGGTCGCGGTCAACCTCGACGGACAGATCGTCCGGGCAGTCGTTCAGGATCTTCACCCGCTCAAAACGGGAATCGGTCGCCAGCAGCGCGACCAGGTTCCCCATGAAGCCTTTCAGGTTCATCGTCACCTTGACCGGCCTGCGGGGGCGTGCATAGGCGAGAAAGTCGGTGATAAGTGCGTTCAATCGCTCGGTCTCCCTCTGCACGATATCGAGGAGCTTTTTGTCGCCGGCCGCTATTCCCCCGCCCTGGGCGATGAGTTGCACCGAGCCGCTGACGGAAGCGAGAGGGTTCCTGATCTCGTGCGCTATGCGGGCGGAAAGCTCCCCAATGGCGGCCAGCCGGTCTGCCTTCTTCAGCTTCTCCTCCATCCGCTTCAATACGGTCAGGTCCTGAAAATCTATGATCGCCCCGAGGCGGTTCCCCTCCATGTCGGTAAAGGGAACTGACTTGAAGCCGAAAATCATCCGGTTTCCATCAGGGGTCTCGTACTCCACCTCCTGTCGTTGCAGGCTGAAAATGTCGTCGCCGAACGCACTGAACCCGGGGATCAGATCGGTCACCGGCCGGTCGTAGGCATCCCGCTGGGAGACGCCTGTCAATTCCTCCGCATAACGGTTGAATGCCCTTATTTTCCCGCTGTTATTGATGGTCATGAGGCCGCTGTCCAGATTGGTGACTATGGTGCTGTTCAGCCGCTCCAGCTCCTCATAGTCGATCACCTTTTCCTTAAGGGCGCTCTCGCTCCTTCTTGCCCGCTCAGCCAGGTAGCCGGTCAGGAACGCAGTCATATAGAAGGCCGAGATATTGATGAAGATCGTGTAGAGTATATGACTGGCCCCGTACTGTAGGGCCGCGACCTGGCTCAACCCGATGTCCGTAAGCCTCCCGAAGTACTGCAGATCGACGATGGCCCCGTAGAGGATGCCGCAGAGGGATGCGGTGTATAAGGCTTCCCTGCGGGACAAAAGGACGCTGGCGTTGATGATGGCCAGGATGTAGAGAAATGAAAAGGGGGAATTGATCCCCCCGGTCAGCAGAATCAGTACCGTGACCAGGAAGAGGTCCCAGACTATCTGTAGGTAGGTCAGCGTCAGTTTGAACCTGTCGGTGAACTTTAATGCGAGGAGGGAAAGGATGGAAAAGAGATAGGTGGAGACGATCAGCCTGGTCAGGACGGGAAGCGCCTCGTTGACGACGATTTCAGGCTCTTTGACATTGAGGATGGTGGTGGATGCAAGAAAGAGCGAAACCACCACCAGCCTGAGGAGGATAAACCAGGTTAGTCTTTTCTTCTCATCCATCGGCTAGCCGCCGACTGCGCCGGCAAGTTTGAAGATCGGCAGATACATGGCGACAACGAGACCGCCGACGGTGGTGCCGAGGAAAACCATCAGAAGCGGTTCCATCATGGAGGTGAGCGCGCCGACCGCATCATCAACCTCATCGTCGTAAAAATCTGCGATCTTGTTGAGCATGGCGTCCATGGCACCGGTCGCCTCCCCGACGGAGATCATCTGCACCACCATCGGCGGAAAGACCCCGCACGCGGCCAGCGGCTCGGCAATGGTTTTACCTTCGGAAATGGACTGACGCACGCTGTAGATCGCCTCTTCGACAACCTTGTTGCCTGCGGTCTTGGCAACGATTTCCAATCCGTCCATGATCGGCACGCCGCTGCTGATCATGGTGCCCAGGGTCCTGGTGAATTTGGCCACGGAAACCTTTCTCACCAGAGGGCCGATTATCGGCGCCTTCAATGCCAGTCTGTCTATGGTTTTACGGCCGTTTGCCGTTGCGTAATATTTTCCAAAAGCCATCTTTAACAGGAAAAATGCCGCTATTATGACCAGTATGTATCTCTGCAAAAAGTTGCTCAGGGCGATGACAATCTTCGTCGGCGCCGGCAGGTCCCCGCCGAAGTCGGCAAACATCTTGGCAAAGGTCGGAATGACGAAAACGAGGATCACGCCGACGACGATCACCGCGATGGACATGATGGTGGCAGGATAAACCATCGCCCCCTTTACCTGCTTTTTCAGCTTCATCGCCTTTTCGATGTATGCCGCCAGACGATTGAGGATCGTATCGAGAATGCCGCCCGCCTCGCCGGCGGCGACCAGGTTGACATAAAGTTGATCAAATGCCTTCGGATGCTTGGAAAGCGCATCGGCAAAGGTGGAGCCGCTTTCGACGCTCTCCTTGACCTTGACGAGAATATCCTTGAACGTTTTGTTTTCCTGCTGACCGGCAAGGATATCCAGGCATTGCACGAGCGGCAGCCCTGAGTCGATCATCGTGGCAAACTGGCGGGTGAATACTACCAGATCCTTGGTTGAAATCTTTTTTGCCCCGCCGAAAAGCTTCAACTCCAGTTTAAGACCTTTGCCGGCTTCTTTGATCGATATATTAGTAAATCCGTATCTTTTGAGTTGCGCCTCCACCAGTGAGGAGTTCGCAGCTTCCATGATTCCTTTTTGAACCGATCCGGCCTTGCTTCTGGCTTCCCAATCAAACTTAGGCATATTTCCTCCTGCCTCCGGCACATTACTTTGACGAATTGCCTCTATTGACCATCAACAAACTATCTTTTATCCGTGAGAGGCCTTCGCACCTGGCTCTGCACACTGCCGACAGATACCATCTGTTTCAGCTCATCAGGCTCAGGTGATCTGGCCATCGCATCATCGAGAGAAATGATACGTTTAGTAAAAAGACCGTACAGCGATTGGTTCAAGGTCATCATGCCGAATTTATCCTGCCCGACCTGCATCTGGGAATAAATCTGATGAACCTTATCCTCCCGGATCAGGTTGCGGATCGCGGGGTTCGGAACCATCACCTCCAAGGCAAGCGCTCTGCCATGGCCGCTTGCTCTCGGAACGAGGGTTTGAGACAGAACCCCTTCCAGGACAAAGGAGAGCTGTGTCCTGACCTGGGTTTGCTGGTAGGGTGGGAACACATCTATGATGCGGTTGATTGTCTGTGCGCAGGAATTGGTATGGAGAGTAGCGAAGCAAAGATGCCCGGTTTCAGCCAGCGTCAGGGCGGCCTCAATTGTCTCAAGATCCCTGAGCTCACCGATTAGTACGACGTCAGGGTCCTGACGCAAAACGTATTTGAGGGCGTTTCTGAAGCTCTTGGTGTCCGCCCCGACCTCGCGCTGGTTGACCAGGCACCCCTTATGTGGATGGAGATATTCTATCGGATCTTCTATCGTAACGATGTGATCGTGGCGGTCCATATTTATTTTATCAATAATGGAGGCCAGGGTGGTCGACTTGCCGCTGCCGGTCGGTCCGGTGACGAGAACGAGACCTCTTGGCTTGGCAGCAAGCTCCCTTACTATCGGCGGCAGTCCCAGTTCTTCAAACGTGAGAATCTTGTAGGGTATGACCCTGAATACTCCGGCAACCGCTCCCCGCTGGACAAATACATTCCCCCTGAAGCGCGACAACCCCTTGACGCCAAAGGACAGGTCGAGTTCGCTCTCCTCCTCGAACTTATGTTTTTGCGCATCAGTCAGGATGCTGTAGCACAGCTGCTTGGTTTCGACCGGTGTAAGAGGAGGAAAATCCATCGGAGTAATTTTACCGTCAATTCTTATCTGTGGCGGGGTGTTTGTCGTGATATGGAGGTCCGATCCTCCTCTTTCAACAAGCTCTTTTAAAAGTTGATGCAAATTCGCCATAAGTATTGACTCCTAATCGTCAGCCACGGTAACCCGGAGCACTTCTTCAAACGAGGTGACCCCCTCGCTTAGCTTGGTAAGCCCTGACTGGCGCATTGTTTTTACACCGAGGCGCATCGACTCACGTTTTATTTCGGCGGTATTTGCGCCGTTCAGGATCAGTTCCCTGATTTCCTCAAGCATCGGCATGACCTGATAGAAGCCCACCCTCCCCTTGTAGCCGGTGCTGTTGCATTTCGGGCATCCAGCCCCCTTGTAACATACATATTCGGTAGCTTCTGCAGGAGATACGCCGGCATCTATCAGCGCCTGGACCGGAATGTCATCAACTACCTTGCATTCGGAGCAAACACGCCTTGCAAGCCTTTGTGCCGTAATGAGATTCACAGCAGAAGCGACCAGAAACGGCTCGATCCCCATATTAAGCAGGCGATTGATGGTCGATGGCGCATCGTTGGTATGCAGCGTCGAAAGAACCATATGACCGGTCAGAGCGGCTTTTACTCCAATTTCCGCGGTCTCGAAATCTCGGATCTCACCGATCATGATTATATCCGGATCCTGACGCAGAAATGCGCGCAATGCAGCGGCAAAATTGAGACCGATATCTTCGTGCATCTGCACCTGGTTTATACCGGCAAAGTTGAACTCAACGGGATCTTCCGCAGTGGATATATTCTCGCTGACCTTGTTCAACTCCGACAAGGCTGAATAGAGAGAGACTGTTTTACCGCTGCCGGTAGGCCCGGTCACCAGGACCATGCCGAACGGTTTATGGATTTCCTTCTGGAAATGAGCCAGCGCATCAGGTTCATACCCCAGTTTGGTCATGTCCAGTTGCAGATTGGATTTATCGAGAAGCCGCATGACGATCTTCTCGCCAAACAGGGTCGGCAAGACGGATACACGGAAATCCATGTCCTTGCCCCCCCCCAGCTTGATTTTTATGCGGCCGTCCTGGGGAAGACGCCGTTCGGCTATGTCCAGTTCCGCCATTATTTTGATGCGTGAGGTAATGGCGTTTTTCAGCTTCATGGGAGGCTTCATTACCTCATACAATATGCCGTCGATGCGGTAACGGACCCTGAAGCTTCTTTCATAAGGCTCCACATGGATATCACTTGCTTTTTTCTTGATGGCATCGGTAAGGATCAGGTTCACCAGTTTTACTACCGGAGCATCCTCGGTAGCACGTTCGAGAGAGGAGACATCGACATCATCCTCCTCGCCTATTACCTCCAGATCCTCCAGCTCCAGATCGTTCATTACGTCGGCCAGAGAGGCGGACTGATCGTAGAACTTATCTATGGCTGTTCTTATGGCCGACTCGGAAGCAACCACCACTTCGACGTTGTAGCCGGTCATGAATTTTATATCATCGATGGCGAAGATGTTGGAAGGATCGCACATGGCTATAATCAGGGTGGAACCTGACCTGTTTACCGGCACAATCTGATATTTATGGGCTATATCAACAGGAATTATCTTTACAACCGAAGCGTCGACATCAAAGTCTGCCAGGTTTATGGAGGGGAAGCCGTACTGCTTGGAGAGAAAAGTGGTCAGATCCGGCTCGGATATCAGACCATTTTTTATAAGTATGGAACCGAGACGTTGTTGCCCGCCCGATTCTTTCTGTTCCTCAAGGGCTTTCGTCAACTGCTCTTTTGTTATTATGTTATTTTTAACCAGGAGTTCTCCCAGTCTACTCACATGCATATGAAAAAACCTCGATTAATTAAAGTGAACCGTAAGAATAGTATTTTGAATGCCATGCTATGTCAAGCATTACTTAGCTTTAACCGCCGTCAAAAGGCAGCTTTTCATCAACCCTGAGGGAGGGGCGCAACCGGTCCAGACAGCAAAAGCAATTTCACCTTGTGCGGCAAGCATACCTATGCCGTTGGCGGATTTCAAGCCCATTGCCTTTGCCGCCGACAGGAAGGGCGTCTCCAGCGGAGCATAAACCATATCGTAGATGCGGGTGGCAGGATTCATCAGTGACATGTCAAGGCCGTCAAATGACGTATTATCCATCCCCACCGAGGTTGTGTTGACAATGAGGTCGATTCCATGGAGTAAATCCGATGATCCAAGAACATCCAGGGAAGAGAGTGCAAGTTTCACCTGCGGGAAAACGCTTTTAAAGCACGAAAGCAATTCCTCGCCCTTGTTGCGGGTTCTATTGGCAATGATGACCGATTCTACCCCGGCTTTGCATAGTGATGCAATGGCGCCCCTTGCGGCGCCACCTGCTCCCAAAATCAGCACATGCGCACCTTTGGGGGTAAAATCCAGGTCTTCCGCAAGAGATTTGAGTAAGCCGGCGCCATCGGTGTTGTATCCGACAAGAAATCCACCTTCCCGGTTAACGGTGTTGACAGCGCCTATCAGTTCCGCTTCGGGAGAAAGTTTGTCAAGATAAGGTATGATAGCCGTTTTAAAAGGAATGGTAACGTTGAAACCGGCAACCCCCAGGTTTCGCAATCCCTGGACCGCCGCACACAATCCGTCGGCAGGGACGGCAAAGGGAACGTAGACAAAGTCCAGTCCAACGGCTTCAATGGCAGCATTTTGCATCAGCGGTGAAAGAGAATGGTTAATTGGCGAACCGATGATTCCCAACACCTTTGTTTGACCGGTTATTCTACTTTTCATCGGAGTCCATACCCACTCAGTATCCCTGAAACCTGCATTTGCAGTTCCGGTGCTATTTTTTCCGCTGCCCGAAGTTCCTGAACGCCCTCACCAAATTGTCTCAGACGCAGCAATGTTTCACCCGCCTCCATGTGACCGTTGGCGTATATAAGGATAGCCTTTCCCGTATCCAGGTCACGGAAGAACATCTCGCCGGAAATCCCTCTCAGGATATAGCTGTTCCACACTGAAATATCCGGGAACAGAAAGGTATCTCCGCCCCCACTGAGCAGTTGATAACATATGCCGCGCTGACGGAGCGAATAATTGGAAAACTGGACGGAATACCTGGTTGAAAAATCGATATATACCGGCCTGCGCGCTATCTGCTCGGTAACGGCCAGTTGGAGAGCATTTTCAGGGGACAGCGTCTCCATGGGAATCGACTTGAGCATGCTGTAACGAAACAGGTCGGGAAACGAATCCAGATACCAGTTGAAAACCAGATGGGGGGTGTGCAGCAGGTCCAGATCGTCGCGCATCTTCTCGACGCCCTGAAGATACCAGAGCGGAAAGGCGCCGCTGTCACCCCAGGTAAAGAGCGCCGCCCCCTGCGGAAGAGAACGGAGGGTGTTGCTTGCATAGTCATAGGCTATGTAGTTTTCATGCTGATCGTTCTCCACATAGTGAAGGGCGCAAACGGTTGCCGGCAGGGCAAGCAGAATTGCGCCTGCCGCAACCTTTACCGGCAGAGAAGAAATAACCTGCGCTGAGAAAAATGCCAGGCCGTTCTTCAATAAAGCAAAAAGACCCAGACCGATCAATACGGCTGACAGCAGATAGAGGGGGGTAAAAAACTCCTCCGTAAGGAAGATCATGTCAGCAGGAGTATTGAAATATCCGGCTATGACCAGCAGAAAGAATACGATGCCTATCAGATAGGCAAGTACCTCATCTCGTCTTTTTTTCAAAAAAGCGGCAATTCCGATCAGAACCAAGACAAGGCCAAACCAGGTGAATTCATAAGGGACATTGAAAGCATTTATCTGTGCCCAAAGGAGAGAGAGGTCCCTGGCGGGCTTTTCCACCGGATAACCTTTACGCAGCAGGTTCCAGAGGAACTGGGTCAGATTCCTGGAATCTCCCCAGTTCAGGAGTGGGTTCTGTAAGGCCCTGACCGGCATGTGAAGATGGACGGAAAAACCGAGAATGGCGAAAAAAACAGCGATTATTATTTCCTTCACCCGGCCGACCAAGCGCCAGTTCACGGAGAGTATGAGAAAAGCGAATGACGGCAAAAGCAGCACAATCGTCTGGTGTGCGCCGAATGCCAGACCGGCGAGAAAAGCCCCCAGATACACATAGGCGGGACGCTCCTCCCCCTTGCGGTAACTGTCTCGCCAGAGAAGGAGGAGATAAAAAATCATTGCAGAAAGAAAAGCGATGAGGGGATAAGGCTTATCGTGATTGGACTGGAGCCAAAGCCTGGCAGAAAAGGCAAACGTGACGGCTGCGCAAAAGGCGATGATTTTTTTGTATAGCTCGGAAAAGCCGTGGTCCTCGGTCAGAACCTCTTTCGCCAGGATGTGGGAAACTATCAGGTACACGCCGTAACAGGCGACGGCAGCAGAAATGGCTGTGGCGATGTTTACCCGGAAGGCGATGCTGCCGAAGGGAAGATAGGTAAAAGGTTTTGCGTAGTTCACAAACAGCGGGTAGCCCGGAGAGTGGGCGGTGCCGAGGGAGGAAATGGCGGTAATGAATTCACCGCTGTCAAAAAAAGTCACAGTAGGTGCAAGAGTCAAAAGATAAATCAACAACGGCACCGAAACGGAAAGAACCGCAAACGGGTCTATCCTTTGCCAAAGCTTTACATTACTCAAGTATTTTCTCCTGTTGGGTCGAGGTTTCGCTTATCTTTTTCAGGGATACTTTGTCCCGCCAGAGGTAATAGAACCCGGCGCAGATAACCGGGAAAAAACTGAGGCCATGGATAACGAGCGCGACGCTCAAAGCCTGCTCCTTCTGGATGGCAAAAGCCATCAACCCGTAAACACAAGCTGCATGATATGTCCCCACATAGCCGGGGGAAGCGGGGACCATCACCGCAAAGACCAGGAAGACCATGATGAACATGGAAGCGGTAATGGGAAGGACAATGCCGAAGGAGCGGAGCAGCATGTGTACCGGCCAGATTGCAGTGGCCCAGATAATAAGAGAGGTCCCGAACAGGGCAAAGAGCTCCACCGGTTTTGAGGAAAGGCGGAGGCCGGAGATGAACGAGCCGAGAAGCGGAATAACCTTTTCTGAAATCCTGGCCGGAAAAGGTTTCAGCAGCGAGCCGACCAGGTGAATCGTCCAGGACGTCCGCTTTTTCAAAACTACCAGAAAAGCCACCACCAGGGCGTAAATGGCGAGGGTGACATAACCGCCGACAACCAGCCCGTGTTGCACATTTTCCATGCCCGCGGGGAGCCTGACAGTGAAAAAGGTGACCAGAAGAATAAGGAGCACGGTAAAGCCGTCAAAGAGGCGATCTACTACCAGCGTGGCAAACACTGCGCTCGTCTCGATCTTTTCCTTTTGCCCGAGCACATAAGCCCGGACAAATTCCCCCAGCCTTGCAGGCAGCAGATTGTTAGCCATGTAGCCGATGATGGTCGATGGGAAGAGATTGGCCATTGACGTTTTTTTGATCGGCAGAAGGAGGTATTTCCAGCGTACCGCCCGAAAATAGTAGCTGACAAAGGTTACGACAACCGCGGGCAGCAGATAGCGGTAATCCATCTCACTGAAAGCGATAACCAGTTTATTGAAGTCTATCTTGCGGAAAAGCAGGAAGAGAAAGAAGAGACTGATCCCAATCCCGAGCAAAAGTTTCTTGTCAAATCCCTTCTTTGTCACATTCAATCCTTCACAAGGTATTCACGGTATTCAATAATGGCCGCATCGCGTAAAATCTCACGGCATCGTTCAATATCTTTGGCAATGGCCTTCTGCAAGGACGGGACATCGGGAAAGGTCAGCTCGCCACGAATCCTGTCGATAAAGTAAAGCCGTGCGTCCTTGCCGTAAAGATCCCCTTCAAAGTCAAAGAGAAAGACTTCGATCGCCAGTCTTTCATCTTTAAAAGTGGGATTGCTTCCGATGTTACAGGCGCCGTCATAGAGAACGTCGTCAATCTTCACCTTAACGGCATAGACACCATCTTTGGGAAGCAGCTCCTTATCGGTCTCGATGTTTGCTGTGGGAAATCCCAATCCTTTGCCGCGATGGTGTCCGTGAACTACCGTGCCGCCAAGGGAAAAATGACGGCCAAGGAGCGAAACTACACCTTTAACGTCACCATTCATCATCATGGTGCGAATCAAAGAGCTGCTGAAGATGGTTCTCCCATTGCTTATCGGCTCCAACACCTCGACTTTGAAGGATAACTCCTCGCCCAACTGCCTGAGCAGGGCCACGTCACCTTCACGATTGCGACCGAAGGCGTAATCATAGCCGATGACAAGCTTGTTCACCCCGATTTTTTCGACCAGAACCGTGCCGACAAACTCTCTGGCGGTTATGGCAGCAAATTTTTCGTCAAACGGGATCTCAATCAGGTAGTCGATGCCGGACGCCTCGATGAGGGTTTCCTTCTCGGCGTAGGTATTGATCAGCAACGGGCTCTTTTCCGGCGCCAACACCTTCAGCGGGTGAGGAACAAAGGTCACAACCACCGACACACCGCCCAGTTCAGCGGCCAATTGTTTGACCCGGCGAAATATCTCCCGGTGTCCCAGATGAACCCCGTCGAAGTTACCGATGGTGACAACGGCATTGGGAAGCTTTTCGCTTATGTCGGATAAGTTTTTAAAAATTATCATGGATTTTATATGGGGAACCGTTCCCAGTCCCCAGTTCACGCCTCTGCCGTTACAGCCGGTTTCTTCTTGCCGAAAATCAGCGCCACCCAGACACTCACCTCATACATCAGGTAGAGCGGGACCATAATCACGAACATCGTGATCAGGTCGGCATGAAATGCAGCGATAATCGAGCTGGCCAGCAATGCGTACTTGCGGTTTCTGGCCAGGAGGGAATAGCTGACTATGCCGAATCTGGACAAGAGCAGCGACAGAATCGGCAGCTCGAAGATGAGGCCGAAGATGAGAATCAATCGTAGACAAAAGTTTATGTATGCGCTCAGGTTGAACCAGCTCTGGAGCCCTTGCGCCTCGTAGGAAAGGGAGAAGTTGATGATGACCGGCCAGATAACGATAAGGAAGAAGAGCGCCCCGACACAGAAACTGATGGTGCTGACCGTGACAAAGGGAACGACAAGTTTCTTTTCCTTGCGGGTCAGCCCCGGCGCGACGAACAGCCATACCTGATAGAACAATACCGGCAGGACCAGGATCAGGCCGGCAATAATCGAAATCTTGCACTGGATGAAAAACGGTTCAAGAGGCGCGCTGTAGTTCAGCATTCTTTCCTTGACCGGCGCGCTTACGTCCTGTTCCAGCTTGTAGTGGTTGTAGATTGCCGGGTAGCGTTTTTTTACCTCACCATAGACCTGTTTCTTCAGCTCGGTCAGGTAGGTCTTGCCGGTCAGTGGCTTTTCCACGAAACTCAGCAGGTCGCTGGAAAAATTCCACGACACCCCCATGCCGATGACTATGGCAATAATGGATACAATCAGCCTTTTACGCAATTCGACAAGATGTTCGATGAACGGCAGGACTTTCTCATCGGCCATAAATAAATCCCCTTATTGACCAGCTCTTCACCTAAACGAATTTTATAACACAGCACAAAGTCCAAGCGCAACTGCTTTAACCTGATCACCATGGTAAGCCATGGTCATGCATACCGAGAACTTGAAATGATACGCCAAAATAATAAATGTGACGTGGAGGGTATTGACGTAAGGAAAAAGGAGGAAATTTTAAATCATTTTGATCAACGTATCCACGACAGCCTCAAGAGGAACAACGCCATCTACACAGACCGAATCCATAACCGCTTTCGGCATGCCGAAAACAATGGAGCTTTCCTCGGACTCCACGAAAATCCTTCCGCCGGCATTCTTTATCGCCTGAGCCCCGCTCGCCCCATCCCTACCCATCCCGGTAAGGACAAAAGCCAGAGTTTTTTCGCCGCAAACGTCAGCGGCAGACTCAAGAAGAACGTCAACCGACGGCCGGTGAAGCGTGTCCTCCGGCAAAAGATCAAGCCTGATGCGCAGCTCTCCGCCAAGTCGTTTAAGCTTCAAATGCATGCCGGCCGGTGCGATATATGCGGTCCCTTGCTTGATCGGCTCGTCGTCGACCGCTTCCTTTACCGCTAAAGCACAAAGCCTGTTGAGCCTGTCGGCCAGAGAAGCAGTGAAGCCGACCGGCATATGTTGAACAATAAGTATCGGACAGGGGATATTTTCGGGAATCTTGGTTAAAACAGCCTGCAATGCCGGCGGGCCTCCGGTAGAGGCGCCGATGACAACCACCTCCGTCTCTTTTTTTGCAGCCGATACCGGTGTCCTGGGAGCTGAGAACTTTTCCTCTGCTCCTTTCAGTTTACCGACATCCACCCGCGCTGCGATCATGATCTTTGCAATCAGACTACTTGCAAGCGCGGCAATATCCATCGGGCCGCCGGCAGAAGACTTGTCGACAAAATCGACAGCGCCCAGTTCCAGCGCCTTCAGAGTATTATCGCCCCCCTTCCCGGTCAGGGAACTGAGCATGATTACCGGCGTGGGACACTCCTTCATAATCCTTTCAAGGGCAGACAAACCGTCCAGCACCGGCATTTTGACATCGAGGGTCACAACGTCGGGGCGCAGTTCCTTGACCAGTGCAACAGCCATTTCTCCGTTGGAGGCCACATCGATGACCTGAATATCCGGATTTCCGTTAAACATCATGATGAGGGCACGGCGAATGAATGCCGAATCGTCAACGACCAGCACCCGTATTTTCTTGTGATCATGAGCATTCATAATCGCGGCATCAACCTCTCACGCGGTAAACAACGGCGCCGGGAAAGCGTATGGGAATGTAACGACGTGTGATTCTGGAAAGAGACTCCGAGTGGCCAAGAAAAAGGAGCCCGCCATCCACAAGAAATCTTGCAAAATTTTCGACGATCTTCCTTACCGTCTCATCGTTAAAATATATCAAAACGTTTCGGCAAAATATGATATCAACCTCTGATTCGGAGACGATATCGTCAAGATCCAGCAGGTTCCCCTGGACAAAACTGCACATGGCGCGTACTGAATCCTTAACATGGAAGCCATTATCGCATTTTCTGAAGTAGCGTTCCTGGTACTGCCCTGGTGTCGACTGGAAGGCCCGACCGCTATAGACACCGGCTACCGCCCGTTCTATGACCTTTGGATCGATATCCACTCCGGTGATCTTCACGTCCCAATTCCAGGCAAAACAGCCGGATTCCAGAACGAGCATTGCCAGCGAATAGACTTCTTCGCCGCTGGAACAGCCAGCTGAGACAATCCTTATTGTTCTGTCGTCATTCCTGAGTTTCTTTTCCTTCAGTGCAGGGAGCGCTTCTTCGGCAAAAACCCGCAGCTGGATTTCTTCACGGAAAAAATAGGTCTCATTGTTGGTGATCCGGGAAATAAACTTGAGCCGTTCCCCGGCCCCCCCCGGTGCAAATTTCAGGTAGGCGTAATACTCGGCAAAGGTTGAAAGTCTCAGTTCTTCGAGACGGGGCAAGAGTTTAGCCGAAAGATAACCTTCTTTTTCATTTTCCAGGAGCAGACCAAAGTTCTCGGCGACAAATTCTTTGATCATCCTGAAATCTTCCAGCGTCATGACAGGTGCACCGGGAATATCCATTAACAGTACTTCTCCATGGTGAGGCTCTTCAACGCCATTGCCGCCTTGATTTTTACTTCATCATCCTGCCCGCTGGATTGCCACGAGCGCCCTGGCAGCCGCGGCAACCAGTTTGTCCGATGGATCGCAGAGCATCTCCGCCAAGTGAAGGATGGCGCGTGTATCGCCGATCTTTCCCAGAGCTTCGATTACCGGTTCTCTCAGCATTTCATCGTCCAGAAGCTGAAGGAGCTGGGGCACTGCCCGGTTGTCGCGCATTTCTCCCATGGCCACGATTGCCGGGTATTGCAGCCAGAAATCCTCCTTGAGCAGTTCAATAAGGGGAAGCAGTGCGGCATGGTCTCCGATCTTGCCCAATGCCTCGGCAGCGGCATGCCTCACATTGATGTCCCGGTCGCGTAGCGCTTCTATCAGGGGACCGACAGCCTGCCGGCTGGAAATGTCTCCCAGCATGACCGCACTGAAATTTCTTACTTCCTCGTTTTCATCCTGCAACAGATTGAGCAGGTCGGGAACCGCCTGCTTGCCGAACCTGACCAGCACCTCCATCGCACCATTCCGCAGGTCGGCATCGAAATCGTTCCTTACCGCTTTTTCCAGTACGGGAAAATTCGCTTCGAGCCCCATTGAAAGAATTCTATCCATGGCCTCCGGCTTGCACCCCTGATCCTCGTCACCGACCAGGAGCAGTAAATCTTCTACCGATTTCCCGTCCAGACTTATTTCTACCGGCTCCCTGTCATCGAACGGCTTAACCATGTTCCCGCGTCTCCATCTTTCTATAAATAAGACAACCCGCATCATGAACGGACCGGAAATCATGATCGTATATATGCAGGGCTTCGGCATCACCGGTGAAGAAATACCCACCGGGCGCAAGGAGATGAAACAGGGCATACACCAGGCGTTGCTGAGTCTCGACGGAAAAGTATATCATCACGTTCCGGCAAAAAATCAGGTCGAAGCCGGCAAAACCCTCGCCTGTCCCGGGAAAACTCTCGCCATTTATGATGCTGCCGAGATTGAACGAACAAAACCTGACAAGCTTTTTAACCTCGTCATTAACGATAAAGCCGCCAGCTGTCGGCTCCATGTATCTGTCGAGATAATCCGCCGGCAGTCCTTTCAGCCTTTCATCCTCGTAATGACCGGTTGCAGCGCTTTTTATGCAGCTCTCGCTCAAATCGCCTGCAAGTATCTCGATGTTCCAAGCCTTGGGATAGCGAAGCGCTTCGAGAAGAGCCATCGCCACGGAATAGGGTTCTTCTCCGGTCGAACAGCCGGCGCAAAGAATGCGTAGTTTCATAATGGAGGCGGGGGAGAGCGGTTCAGCCTCTCCCCAGGATCGGACGACCGCCCGCCCCTTTTCTTCCTCCAAACCGGGAATGATCTTCTCCATCAGGAAACGAAATTGCGCAGGATTCCTGAAGAAGAATGTCTCATTGGTCGTAATCAGATCGAGCAGCGCTGCTTCCTCGCGGCTGGACGTTTTCAGCAGTTCGAGATAAGCACCAAGGTCCGGCAGGTTTAACCGGGCAAGACGCTCCTTAAGCTTACTCTTCAGAACCTGCCGCTTATGTCCCTGAAAATGAAGCAAGCTTCGGTCATGCACAAACTGTTCTATGCTGTTGAACGCTCGATCTTTCATTCTACCCGCATCACCCATGTGCCAAACAAGTCAAAGGGGCAAGTGTCTGCCCCGAGCCGGAACAGTTTCTTCAGTTCACCTTGAATTCCGCCACGAGCGAGGCCAAGTCGACCGCCTGGCTTGACAGGCTCTGGGCGGACTTGGAAAGCTCCTCTACCGATGACAGGTTTTCCCTCGTGATGTCGCTGATGTTCTCTACTGCGGTCACCACCATTTCCCCGCCTTTTTTCTGTTCTGCGGTGGCGTTGGCTACGGATTGGGTCAGGCTGTTCATGGCGGTGACCGCTTCTGCTATCTGGCGGGCGGATAGCGCCTGTTCCCTGGTGGCTATGGTCACCTGGCCGGTGATGTTGTTCATGTTCTCTACGGCTATCCTGATCTGCCGGCTTCCCTGGGTCTGCTCCCTGGTGGCGCCGGTCACTTCCTGGGTCAGACTGTTCATCCTCTCCACGGCTATCCTGATCTGTCGACCGCCCAATGCCTGCTCTCTTGCGGCGTTGGCCACAATGGCCGCGGACTGGCTCATCTTTTCCACGGCCAGCATTACCTGGGTGGATGCGCTCGCCTGCTCCGAGGTCGTGGCGGAGATGGATGACATCAGGTTGCTGGTGCATTCGATGCTCCTGACCATGTTTTCCAGGGCGTTCCCGGCGACGCCGGAAAGTTCCATGGATGCCTGTGCTTCTTTTGAGGCCAGTTCGCCGTATTTGACCGAATTACTGGTATCGACCTGCACCTGTTTTATCACGAGCCCGATTTCCTTGGTTGCGTTGACGCTTCGCTCCGCAAGCTTTCTCACTTCTTCGGCCACAACGGCAAAGCCTCTTCCTGCGTCGCCGGCCCGCGCTGCCTCTATGGCGGCGTTCAGTGCCAGAAGGTTGGTCTGGTCGGCTATCTCGTTGATGACCTTGACGATGCTCCCGATCTCTTCGGAGCGTTTGTCCAGGTTGAGGATCGATTCGGCTGTCTTCTCTATCACCCCGGCTACCCTGTTCATGGAGGCCAGGGCTTCCTGGACGGCCTGCCGACCGGCGTAGCCTTCCTTGGCGGCCGACTTTGCCACGGCATCCGCCTCATCCACATTTAATGCCACCTGCCTGATGGAACCCGCTACCTGCTCGACTATGGACGCTGTTTCGGAGACGATCTGCTGCAGTTCCTGGGAATTGCCGGCCACCTGCTCGATGGATACGGTCATCTGCTCGATGGTGGAAGATGTCTCGGACACGGAGGAAGCCAGTTCATCGGTGTTCTGCGCCACCTTGTCGATGGAAACCGTCATCTGCTCTATGGTTGCGGATGTCTCGGCGACGGAGGACGACATCACTTCCGCGCCCTTCGCCACCTGCTCGCTGGTGGCGCCAAGTTCCTGGATGGTCGAAGCAACCTCGTCGGCATTGCCGGCCAGAGAATCGGCATTGGAGGCCACTGTCTGGATGGAGGCAGCCATCTGCACCATGGTGCTGGAGGTCTCTTCTGCGGCGGAAGCCTGGCTGTGGGCGGACTTGGTAAGCTGGTTGGAACTGGAGGAGATCTGATTGGCGGCGGACGCCACCTGCTCGGACGTATCGCGTATTTTAGCGATCATGGCGCGCAGATTGTTCGCCATCGCGTTCATGGCCGCCATCAACTGGCCGACCTCGTCCTTTGACTTCACATCTACGCTGGCGGTGAGGTCGCCGGCGGAAAGTTTATTGGCGGTATCAACGGCAGTTCCCAGCGGAATGGTGATGCTCCGCGTCAAAAAAAGCCCTGTTATGAAGCTCAGGAATATCGCCGACAAAATGCAGACCCAGATAATCTGTTTCGTCTGCTTGGCCAGATCCGCCATTATCTTCTCTTTGGACTCCATCCGCTCGACGCCGTCTTTCGCCAGGTCCGTTGCAAGCGTTTCCAGGTTATGGATTTCATCCTTGTATCGGGCAATGGCCTCATTCCCCGCCTCGGGGGTTAGTAACCGGCCGGCGACAATCGTGCCGTGGACATCGGCCAGTCCCTTGTCGTAGTCTTCCATGTCGCTTTTCATCTTCTTGACTGCTTCCCTGTCCTTGGGCAACGTCACCACTTTTTCCAGGTCAGCGATCCTTGCCGCCAGAAGCACCTGCGCCTGCTGCCATTTTTCGTAGTATTCGGCAACCTTCTCCTTTGACCGGATGTTCAGGAACATGTCCTTCTCGAAGCGCCTCATGTCAAGCACGTCTGCTCTGGCCCGGGCCGAATGCTGGGCGATCATGGCGTCGCTTTTAAGCATCTTGATGGTCGTATCGGTGCTGGTCTTGACCCCCCAATACCCTGCACACCCGACAATGATCAGCAACAACAGCAACAAGGTGAAACCCAGGCCTAAACGCGCCCCTATTTTCATGTTTGCAAGCATGACACCTCCTTAACGGCAACAACCGGATATTTAAATGAACTTGTAATTTTAATGCAATGCGACCAAAAGCGAGCGATTGAGATCGAGGATGATGATAAGACGGCTCTCCAGCTTGCCGACCCCCTTTATGTAGTTCTCGTCGAGACTTGTCGCCTCTTCCGGCAGATCCTCGATGACCGCCGATGGGATCCTGATCACCTGGGAAACGCTGTCTACAAGCATCCCCAGCCGTTTCTCGCCGATCTCGACAATGATGATCCGCTGTTCCTCGTTTGCCTCGACTTCCGGCAGTCCAAAACGCCTTCTGAGATTAACCACCGGGATGATTTTTCCCCGCAGGTTGATTACTCCGTTGACGTGGACGGGCGCACCCGGCACCGGCGTAATGTCGGCAGCCCTGATGATCTCCTGGACACTGCTTATCTCCACGCCATACTCTTCGCGCCCCAGGGAAAAGGTAACCAGGTGGAATATGGTTTCCCCCTTGACCTTTTCCGTGGCTACAACCTTCGCGTTCAGCTCTTCCTGAGCCTTTTCCATGAACCCGGCCAGGATATCCTCCGCCAAGCCCGAAGACGGAAGCTTTATCTCTTCACAGTCCCCCATCTGTTCCTCCTCTTCCAGTTTTTCCCATAAGCGACCCGATATCGAGAATGAGGGCAACACTGCCGTCCCCGAGCACGGTACCGCCCGATATTCCGGGCAATGGTCCCAGATAATCGTCCATGGCCTTGATGACGATCTCCTGCTGGCCGATGAGCCGGTCAACGATTATGCCGCCGCGTTTCTCGCCACTGCCGACGATGACCACATACTCCATCTCCTCCGTCGTTGGCGTATTATTCAGCCCGAAAAATTCATTGAGCCTGACGATGGGGAGAATCCGGTCACGGAGATTTATTATCTCCCCGCTTGCCACCTGGTGAATCTCGGCTTTATCGATTTTTATGCTTTCCAGTACCCCGGAAAGGGGTACGGCGAATACTTCCCCTGACACCTCAACCATCAGCGATGCAATGATTGCAAGGGTAAGCGGCAGCTTGATGGTGAAGGTCGTTCCTGCTCCGTGCATACTGTCTATGTCGATCATGCCGTTAAATGCGGTGACTGCATTTTTTACCACGTCCAGGCCTATGCCGCGGCCGGACGTCTCCGTCACTTCCCGGCTGGTGGAAAAACCGGGAATGAAGACAAGCTGCAACGCTTCCTGGTCAGTAAGAGCCCGCGCCTGCTGGTGATCGATCAACCCCTTGGCCACAGCTGAATTTTTCAATTTTTCGATCGAGATTCCGCGGCCATCGTCTTCTACGGAGACGATCATATGATTGTTTTCATGCCGCGCCCTTAAGGCAACAGTAGCAACAGGCGGCTTGCCGACCATCCTTCGCTCATCCGGGCTCTCGATGCCGTGATCGACAGCGTTCCTGATCAGGTGCAGGAGAGGCTCGCCGATCTCATCGACCACGGTTTTGTCCAGCTCCGTCTCCTCCCCTTCGAAAACCAGGTTTATCTCCTTGCCGTGTTTATGGGAAAGATCGCGCACCAACCTGTTGAAACGCTGGAAAACCACCTTCACCGGCAGCATCCTGACCTTCATGATCGCTTCACGCAGGTCGGCGGCGCTCTTGCCGATCAGCTGGCTCGACTCGCTGAACGCCTCGATGACGGCCCTGTCTTTGACCGTCTCCTTGAGCTTTGCCTCAAAGGCAAGAAGCGTCGTTCTCTGGATTACCAGTTCCCCCACCAGATTCAGCAGGTCATCCAGTTTTTCAAAGTTGACCTTCAACGTATTGGACTTCTGGGTGATGTAGCCGAAATCGTCCTTTTTCTCCCGGCCGTAGGAAATCCCTCCATTTCTCTCCGCGCCGCCGGAAACGAGGTATTCCAGAAGGGTCAGTTCATCGCTGAAATCGAGAGGTTCGGCGGAGTTTTTCGCCAGCTTTTCCAGAGATTCCCGCAAGCTATTGATAGCGGAGTAAAAAGATTCGAACAGGTTTGATGTAAGGGAAAGGGAGCCGTCCACCACCTGCTTGAGGACACTCTCCATCTTGTGGACATACTGCTGCAACGGAGTAAGCCCCATCATGCCGGCATTCCCCTTGAGGGTGTGCAGGTTGCCGAGAAGAAGTGTGACCCCACCTTCGTCGTGCAGCCCGTCGTTTACCCTCTTTTCCAGCAGCAGAAGCGAACTTTCTGCAGCTTCCAGGTGTTCCGCCGCGTCCTCCAAAAACTCATCCAGCAATACCGACATATCAATGGTAGTATCCAACGTTCACTCCGTTCAGCAGATGTTGAAAACCTGAGCTGCGACCGCGCCAGGCATGATCCTGTCAATGAGATCGTGAAGATCCGAAGGATTGAAAGGCTTTTTCAGATAGCCCCTTGCCCCCAGCTTCAGACAGCGGATGGTATCTTCTTCCTTCCCCTCCGTGCTGATGACGACGATCGGTATCCTTTTGGCTATGCCCAGGACCGACGCCTTCTCCAAAAACTGCAACCCGTTCATCACCGGCATGTTGATATCCAGCAGAATCAACTGAATATCGTTCTGTAACGCCAGAATATCCAAAGCCTCCTGGCCGTTCATCGCATCGAGAATCTCGCACTTGTAGCGGGTCATTACGAGACGGTACATTTGATGGATCAACGATGAATCGTCTACAACAAGCATTTTATTCAGCATATCAACCTCGTATCCATAGATTTGACCGTGTTTATGAAAAATCAGATATTCTTCACGGGTACGCCGATTTCAGCCACCGTCTTCAGCAATTCCGTAATATCGATCGGCTTTTTGAAATAGTGAAATGCGCCGCGCCGGTACGCTTCAGCTTCTATCTCGTCCGTACCGTAACCGGTCATGATTATCACCTCGGTTTTGTATCGATCCTTGATATAGCTCAGAAGTTCCAGCCCTTCGATTCCGTTGACTCCCGACATGCGTATATCGGTAATCACCAGGTCAAAACGGGTGTTTTCCAGTGCCACCTCAGCCTGTTCGATCTCGCTGCAGGTTATAACCTCAACCCCCTCGGTCGTGAGTGCATAGGAGAGGCTCAACAGGATTGACTGTTCATCATCCACGATCAGGATTTTTTTTAACGGCTTGTTGCTCATTCAACCTCCTTCAGAACGTTATTAAAAGTGGTTAAGCATGGAGCATGCCACGGCAGAATATTGAACCAAAAACGGCAGTTAGCCACGAATGACACGAATAAACACGAATGTTTTTAACCCATTGTTAAGTCTTGAGTAGTCACCGATCTGGTGAGTTTCTTCTGCATCTCAAGATACTTATATATTCGTGCAAATTCGTGAAAATTCGTGGCTAAAATGCTTTATAGGTTGAAGTTAAGCGTACGGTGAAGATGACAAGGTGTCTGATTTCAGGACAGCAGAAAAAGCAGAAATGGAGAGGAGTCGGGTAAGGCAAGCACGCTTTAATTCTGCACTGGAAAACGATTGGAGCGGGAACGGGCCGAAGCGTACGGCAGGGCAAGCGGGTTTATGTACGAAAACAGTACATGTACGATTTCACTACACCTGCCTCTTTTTTTTCAGTTTGGCCAGCAGGGTCGAGCGGCTTATTCCCAGAGTCGCCGCGGTTCGGGAATGGTTATTGCCGGTAACCTGCAATACATGGGCAATGTATTCGTCTTCGACTTCGCAAAGTGGCCGCAGCCGCTCATTTCCAGCAGAAACAGACGGCGCCGCCTTATTCTGCCTGATTTCAAATGGAAGGTGCCCGGGCAGGACCTCCCTGTCGGTAGTCAGAATAAGTGCCCGTTCAATGATGTTTTTCAACTCCCTCACATTTCCGGGCCAGTTGTAATCAAGCAGATAACCCATTGCCAACGGTGAAATGCCGATTTTCCCTTTGCCCATGTTGTTCCCTATGCGACGGGCAAAGTAGTCAGCCAGGACAACCACATCCCTGCCCCTTTCGCGTAACGGAGGAACGGTAATCGGCAGGACATTGATCCGGTAATAAAGGTCTTCGCGGAATGCCCCCCTCTTGACCATGGCAGCGATATCCCTGTTTGTGGCCGCCATGAACCTGGCATTGCTCCTTATGTCAACAAGCCCCCCCACCCGCCTGAACCTCCCGGCATCGAGGACCTTCAGCAGTTTTGCCTGGATGGAGAGGGGCATTTCCGCCAGTTCATCGAAGAAGATTGTGCCGGCGCCGGCTATTTCAAACAACCCCCTCTTGGTTTCCCTGGCATCGGTAAAAGCGCCTTTTTCATGACCGAAGAGTTCAGACTCAAGGAGGTTTTCCGATAGCGAGGCGCAATTGATCTCCACCAGCGGCCCGGAAAAGCCGCTCCGGTAATGGATGGACCTGGCCACCAGTTCCTTGCCGCTCCCCGATTCGCCCAGTATCAAAACCGGCGTGGAACTGTTTTTCGCCAGCAGCGAGATCAACCGCTGAATCTTTATTATCTGCGGCGATTCGCCGATGATCGGTTCGTCGTCCGGCGGACCGTTCAGTTGCCTGAAATGTTCGGCCTCATGTTGCAGCTTCAGCCGCTCTTCCATGCTCGCAAGAATGTCGGCGACCTGATCCAGATCAAGGGGTTTGGGGAAATAATACGCAGCACCGTTCTTCATGGCCTGAACAGCCCTGTCAAGCTCCACGTAAGCGGTCATCATTATGACGCTGGCGCCGATTTCCGGGGCGGTCAGGGGGTGCAGGAGCGCTTCACCCTCCATATCGGGGAGCCGCTGGTCCAGAAACACTATGTCAGGCAAGGCCGATTGCGCTACGGCAAGCCCTTCCGCTCCCGTCCCTGCCTGAAAAACCTCATAACCGCGACCGGAAAGAAAATGGGTCAAGGCAAGGCGAATGCTGTTTTCGTCATCGATTACCAGCGCCCTCATGCTGCTGCACCTACCGGTAAGGTGAAGGTAAATGTCGCCCCGCCTCCCGCGTTGTTACTCGCCGTCAAAGCGCCGTCGTGGGCATCGGCTATCTTTCTGCTTATGGAAAGCCCCAGGCCGGTGCCGTGCTTCTTGGTCGTGTAAAAGACATCGAATATCTTTTCAATGGCATCATCGGCTATTCCCGGACCGGAATCGGTCACGTGTATGGAAACATCGCCACCCGTTTTCACCAGCCCGACCGCAATAGTCCCGCCCGTCGCTGTGGCGTCCACGGCGTTTTTCAGGATGTTCACCATCACCTGCCGGACCCTTTCCGGGTCGGCAACAACCGTCAGTTCGCCATCGGGCAACCTCTTTTGCAGATTGAGCTTCTTCTCGATGATGAATACCTCGTTAAAACTGAGGGATTCATTGAGTGCCTTGACGAGGTCAAAAGGGGTCTTTTTCAAAATCATTTCCTTGGAACAATCGAGCAGTTCTTCCACCAGGTGATTCATGCGGCGCGCTTCGGTGAACAGGGAATTCATCAGTTCCTTTTGCGGCGCGGTCAGCTTCAGCTCCATCGCCAGTATCTGCGCCGCGGCTGTTATGCCGAAAAGCGGATTACGCATCTCGTGGGCAACCCTGGCGACAACCTCCCCCATGGTGGCAAGACGCTCCTTCTTTCTCATTTCGTTGCGGAACTTGATGATTTCCGAAATATCGACAAAGGTGATGATATGCCCGGCAAGGGTCCCATCGACCCGTTTCAGGTCAACCCGTTTGAATCCGACGATCAGATAATTCGAGGAGGAGTTCACGGCCACTTCCGCAGCATCGATGCCGGCACATATGGAGGCGAAGATTCCGGGGCAGACCTCCGCGAGTTCTGCGCCGATCAGTTCGGCGCTGTTTCTGCCGAAGAAATGCGACACGTAATCATTTGCCAGATTGATGCGCATGTCCGGATCGGTGACAATAATCCCGCTTTGAATATGGGTCAGAATCGATTCGATGAAACGATTGCGATCGTGCAACTCCGCGAATGCATCTGCAAGATCCGCCTCATACCGCTTGCGTTCTTCATTTTGGCGTAAGAAAGGCTTCAAGATCAACAGGTAAAGGGCAGGAGACAGGAACACCAGCAGTATGAGACCGTCCAGCACAACCTTGGCAAATATGGAGAGAGACGGGAATGCATAGTGCAATAACACCATGTCAAGACTTTCCACTATGAAAATGGCGAGCATTATCTCGACAAAAATCCAGGTGGGCGCAGTTTTCCAGGTAGTCTGCGCATTTTTTCCGATCTGAACGGTTTCTTCCGTCACGTTTCCCCTCACAAATAGCAATAACATGCAAAAAGTCGGAATCCACCACTAAGGCACTAAGAGCACTAAGGAAGGCAAAAGACTAAAACCATTTTTTTCGGTTTTCTTAGTGTCCTTAGTGTCTTAGTGGTGAAAAAAGGTTTTTTGCGATTGCATCAAAACGGCATTATCTCCGTTTTCGTTCCGATTTGCCCCGTGTCGCCTTCCGCCCTTTGTCATCGCCGCTCGTGCTCCCCGTCTTCTTGCCACCCTTACCAGCAGTCGGCCACTTCCCTCTGACGGGGATCTTGGGGAACTCCTCGCCTGCATAGCTTTCCGTCTTCAATGCACCGGCTTCTTTCATCCCTGCAAGGACGAATTCTATCTGCTTCTTTTCCAGGCTGACGGCAGCCACCCTGACCCGCACCCGGTCGCCGATCCTGAAAACCGTCCGGCTCTGCTCGCCGATCAGGGAGTGCTGTTTCTCCACGTACTGGTAGAAATCCTGTTTCAGCGTCGAGATATGAACCATCCCTTCGATAAACAGCTCCACCAGCTCGACGAAAAAGCCGAAGGCTGCAACGCCGGTAATGATGCCGTCGAACTCCTCGCCGATCTTGTCCCGCATGTACTGCATCTTCTTCAGTTCGACGATTTCCCGCTCAGCCTCCATGGCCACCCGCTCGCGCTTGCTCGTGTGGACAGCGGTCTCCGGCAGCGTCTCGGCGAGTTGTTCCTTCTCTTTCTCGCTGAATTTTTTCCCGATGAGCGTCTTCAGTATCCGGTGGACCACCAGGTCGGGATAGCGGCGGATCGGCGAGGTGAAATGGGTGTACGAGGCTGCGGCAAGGCCGAAGTGGCCGAGGTTTTCCGCAGAATAGCGGGCCTGCTTCATGCAGCGGAGTAGCACCTCGTTGATCATCCGCTCTTCCGGTTTTCCCTCCGCCTGATCGAGGAGCCGCTGGAACTCACCCGGCTCCACACTCTCCTCCTTGAGGCGCAGCTCATAGCCGAAATTGAAGACAAACTCTCTGAAGTCCTGCAGCTTGGCAAAGTCCGGAGTCTCATGGACCCGATAGAGGGAAGGTATGTGGCGCTCTTCGATGTGCGAGGCCACAGCCTCGTTGGCGGCGAGCATGCATTCTTCGATGATCTTGTGGGCCAGGTTGCGCTCGGCGCGGATAATGGCAAGGGTCCCCCCCTGCATGTCGAGCAATATCTCCGGTTCAGGCAGGTCAAAATCGATGCTTCCGCGCTTTTTCCGCTTGGTCATCAGGCGCAGGGCCAGCTCTTCCATCACCTTGAGATCGGCAACAAGGTCCTCGTACTCTTCACAGAGCTTCTGGTCCTTCTCCACCAGGATATTTTTGACGATGGTGTAGGTAAGTCGGGCGGCGCTTTTTATCACGCTCGGATAAAACGAGGCCTGGAGCATCTCGCCGGACGGACCGAAAAGCATCTCCGCCGTCACCGTCAGCCTGTCTACCGTCGGGTTTAACGAACAGATGCCGTTTGAGAGCTCTTCCGGCAGCATCGGTATGCAGCGGTCGGGGAAATAGACCGACGTGCCGCGCAGGTACGCCTCCCGATCGATTGGAGAACCGGGCTTCACGTAGTGGGAAACGTCCGCAATAGAAACCCAGAGCCGGATATTGCCTTTGCCCTCCCTTTTCACCGAAACCGCATCGTCGAAATCCCTGGCCGTTTCCCCGTCAATGGTGACGGTCGGTCGCCCGCGCAGGTCGGTTCTCCCTTCGAGGTCGGCAGCGGTCACCGATTGTGATACGGCGCGGGCGCCGGACAGGGCCTCGGCGGGGAAAATATAGGGAAGATCGTACTTCCTGATGATCGTCTGCACCTCGACTTCCGGCTCATCCGGCCAGCCGAGCACCTCGACGATCCTCCCTTCCAAGCCTTTTCCGGCAACCGGATAGGAAGTTATCTCCGCAACTACCACCTGGCCGTTTTGCGCCTTTCCGGAAGCCTTTATCGGAATCAGGATATCCCGGTTTATGCGCACCTCGTCCGGTATCACCCGGCCGAACTCTCGCGCCGACTCAAACCGCCCGACAATTTTAGTGAAACCGCGCTCGACGGTTTTTACGATACGGCCCTCCTGCTTGCCGTCCCGTTTTTTGGCTACGATCCGCACCTCCACCTTGTCGCCATGCATGTTTTCCCGCAGATATCGGGCCGGTATGAAGATGTCTTCCTTGCCGGCTTCCGGGATAACGAAACCGTAGCCGTCGCGGTGGACAGTGAGTTTCCCGACGATCCCGGCCGTTTCCGTCGGCAGAACATAGAGCCGCCCTTTCAGCCTGACCAGCACGCCATCTTCGACGAAGCCGTCGATGATCTCCTTGAACTGGGGCCTTTGCGCCTTGTTTATGCCGAAAGCCTGCATGAGTTCCCTGAACTCCATGGGAACCCCGGCATGACTGCGCAGTAGTTTTACTACCGCATCTTTACCTATCTTCATAACACCCCTCATGTCGTACATTATCGCATTAGATTTCAGCGTTGTCCGGTTTGGTTTGTGCATCAAGGTTGTTAAGCCCCATTAGGGGCGTTCGAATGTAGCCGGGGGATTCATCCCCCGGATGAGATGCTATATTTCCCCACGTCACGTACGTGACGTGATGATATTTCGCCTGGATGACCGGGGAATGAATTCCCCGGCTACCAGTATTCTGTCCCTACGGGACGTAAGCAAAAACCAAACCGGACAACGCTGATTAGATTTTGACTATGCAAAACCGGAAGTGACTTGTCAAACAGTTTACTTGAATTATCGGCAAAAACCCTTTGCATTTTACAAAAAGTTGCGGTTAGTATAAGCGGTTGATGGTTGATAGTCGATGGTGGATGGCGCCGACGCAACACCACGCAAAAGCTTTTCCCAAAGGAGTTCCGATGTTTTTCCGCTCGTTTTCCACCATTGCCATGCTGTTGTTCCTTACCCTGCCGGCTTCGGGAATAAACCTCTACCCGTTACCGGATGATGCGCTCATCAAGGCATCGGCCCACTTCAGGGACAAGGAGTATCAGGCTGCGCTGGAGGCTGCTTTGTCGGCCCGAAAAGGAGACGCCCGGGAGTTCATGATCGGCATGGCGGCAAGCAGGCTTGAAAAGTGGGAGGAAGCGGCCGACTGCTTATCCCGGGCAACCGAAGGCTTCCCGCTTCTCGCGGATTACGCCCTCTATCATCAGGCCCGCGCCCTGAACAAACTCGGCAAACATGCCGAAGCCCTGGTGCCGCTGCGCAAGGTGCTGAAGAATTATCCAGAGAGTCCACTCGTACGTGGAGCCGCACTGCTCCTTGGCAACACCCTGTATGACAGCGGAGATTACAAAGGCGCACTCAGCGCCTTCGGCGAATTTATCGAAAAATATCCGGCCGGAGCGGATTCCCTTTCCGCACTCCACAAATCGGCGCTCTGCCGTGAACAACTGGCGGACATGACCGGCGCTGTTTCCATATTGCGTTCCATCGCCCTGAACTATCCGGCATCGGCTGTGGCCGTCAAAGCCGGTGAAGATCTGGAGCGGGTCGGCCGAAAAGGGGCCGACATCGCGCCATTCTCCCCTTCCGAACTTCTTCACCAGGGAACCATCCTCTTCGACCTGGGAAAGTACAGCCAGGCGGTAAAGACCTTCAATGCGGCGCGCCGGCAATCCCCTGACCTTAACGGCGATTTTCTCACCAAGCTGCAATTCAAAACCGGCCAGGCCCTGTTCAAGTCCAGGCATTACAAGGATGCGGAGCTGGCTTTCAACGAGCTTTTGAAGAAAAACCTGAAAAAAGAGACCAGTGACGATGTCCGATTCTGGCTGGCAAGAACCAATGCAAAAATCGGCAAAGATGAAGAAGCCTTCAATACATACCTGAAGCTGGCGGAGTCCTCGCCTAAATCCACACTTGCCGACGATGCGCTCCTGGAGGCGGCCTTGATCAGGAAGTCCCAGAAGAAGTGGGACGCAACGCTGCCGCTCCTCCAGAAATCGTTACACCTTTACCCCGACTCGAACCAGAGCAAGAACGTTATCTGGGAGATCGCCTGGGGGAGTTACCAGACCCGCGATTTCAAGACAGCAGCTGAATATTTCAACAAACTGGCCAACCAGGAAAGCACGAGAGAAAAGGCCCTTTACTGGCGCGGACGGTCCCTGCTCGCCGCAGGGGACCCCAAAAGCGCCCAGGGCTGCTTTTCCGACCTGATGAGCGAATATCCGCTGGGTTACTATGCCCTTGCCTACAAAAATGAAGCCGACATCAAGGAGGCGGAAACTACCACCCCAGCCAAAAATCCTGCTGAACTGCTGCCGGTCCCCGCCGGCTTTGAACGGGTAAAGGCGCTGATAGCCATGGGATTTTACGATGAAGCCTGCAAGGAACTTTACGGCGCCAAAAAGCAGAAATTGCAGCAGGGAATTGCCCGTCTCTACCTGGAAATGGGCAATTACAACAGCGCCATCAACCTCTTCAGAAAAGAGCGGCTACGCAGATACGACAAGGAGAGCGCGCTTCTCTGGAGCATAAACTACCCCCTCGCATTCCAGGAATATGTGGCCCAAAACGCCGCAGCCAACAACTTGCAGGAAAGCCTTATCTACTCCATCATCCGCGCGGAGAGCACGTTTTCTCCAACCGCCCTCTCACCTGCAGGGGCGGTCGGGCTCATGCAGCTCATGCCCGCCACCGCCGCCGCCATCGAAAAAGGGGGAGCCGCCACCTTCGACACCAACCATCTCACCCGGCCGGAACTGAACATCCGTTACGGCGCAAAGCACCTAAAGGACCTCTTGTCCCTCCACAACGGCAACCTGGTGCTGGCCATCGCCTCGTACAACGCCGGCTCCGGCAATGTGGGCCGCTGGCAGAAAAGATTCGGCGACTTGCCCCGGGAAGAGTTCATAGAAAGCATCCCCTTCGGCGAAACCAGGGAATACGTGAAAAAGGTGCTGGCCGGAATCGAAATTTATCAGCGTTTTTACAACCTGGGGAACAAAGCCTCCGACAAAACGGCGCCTAGCTCACCGCCAAAATCACCACCCGTTTAAAACCTTATCTTGTTCCGGTTCTGATACTGCAAAGCCTGTTTCTACAGGTTTTGCACCTTTCAGGCAACAGGGTTGAAGAGACCGTTTCACATTTAAACCGACCAGCCGATACCCTCTCTTTCGATTTTTTTCATTCCGTTCCTTTCCTTTTTCTTTTTATATGCTAATCTTTCGCCAATTAATTTTAGTTCATCACAATGCCTCCCGATCAGCATGACTGCGGGTCAGGGCGGTTCCTAAACATGTAAGCACTTAAGCAGGATAGGAACTGTCCATTAAAATAAATGATAAATAGAGCTTTACGGGAATCATATCGATGTCTCCCCCTGATGGGCCGGGGACTCAGTCTAGTCTGGCGTGCAGCGCGGGGCTGGACCGTCGCCTGGGGCATTCTTCTCCTTTTCCAGGGTGTAGCGCCGGCCGCGCTTGTCTACCTGACCAAGATCACGGTGGATCGTTTGTCGGCGGCACTGGCCGGGCACGCGCCTCTGGACGCCTTTTTATCGGTATGGCCCCCCATCGCGTCCATCGCCCTTCTCTGGATCGCCAGCCAACTCCTGACCAGCCTCATGACCTGGGTGCGGACAGCCCAGGCGGAACTGGTGCAGGATCAGATCCACAACCTTATTCACACCCAGGCACTTTCACTCGACCTGTCGTTCTACGAGAATCCCGGCTCCTACGACCTGCTGCACCGGGCACGGGTAGACGCCATCACCCAGCCGATAGCCCTTTTGGAAAGTCTCGGCACACTCATCCAGAACGGGCTGACACTTGTCGTCCTGGCTTTTATGCTGGCAGCCTACACGCCTTGGCTACCCGTTCTGCTCATCGGCAGCGCTCTGCCGGGACTCTGGACCGTCGGCCGCTATGTCCTGCGCGAGCACCAGTGGCGCATCAGCAATACCGCCAATGAACGCCGCATTCGCTATTACGACTGGATGCTGACGGATCGGGGGAGTGCGGCGGAGATGCGCCTCTTCGATCTTGGCGAGCACCATCGAGGCGCGTTTCAGCGGCTGCGCTCCCGGCTACGCTTAGGCCGCCTCGCCCTTGCACGCGAGGGGATGAAGGCGGAGCTGGCGGCAGGGACGATCGCCTGGCTCGGCGGCCTGGCCGGCATGGTCTGGATGCTCATCCGCGCTGCCAGGGGGCTTGCACGGCTCGGCGACCTGGTGCTCTGCTACCAGGCATTCCAGCAGGGACAAAAGCTGCTCAGGTCCCTTTTTGAAAGTACTGGCCGAATCTACCGAAGCACCCTCTTCATGGACAATCTCTTTCAATTCCTGGCGCTCTCGCCGCAACTCGACGAGGCACCCGATCCAAGACCTGTGCCTGTGCCGCTGAGGGAGGGTGTCCGTTTCGCCGGGGTCACGTTCCGTTATCCCGGCAGCGAGCGGAACGCCCTGAACGATTTCAATCTTACCCTCCCTGCAGGCCGGGTAACGGCCGTCGTCGGCCACAACGGCGCCGGCAAAAGCACCCTGGTCAAACTTCTCTGCCGCTTGTACGATCCGCAGGAGGGAAAAATCCTCCTGGATGGCGCAGAGTTGCGGGATCTGGGACTGGCGGAGCTGCGAAAAGGAATCACTGTCCTTTTCCAGGAACCGGTTCGCTATCACGCCACCGCCGCAGAGAACATCGCCATGGGGGACCTGGCGTCGAGCCCTGATGCCGAGCGTATCCAGGCAGCGGCCCGGGCAGCTGGAGCCGCTCTCCCCATCGAGCGTTTGCCGCAAGGGTATGAAGCGGTCCTGGGAAAATGGTTCGGCGGTGCGGAACTGAGTGTCGGCGAATGGCAGCGGGTTGCACTGGCCCGGGCTTTTCTCCGCAACGCCGCCATCATCGCCCTGGACGAACCGACCAGCGCCATGGATTCGTGGGCCGAATCCGACTGGCTGGGCAGATTCCGGGAACTGACGGAAGGACGTACAGCAGTGATGATCACCCATAGATTCACCACCGCCATGCATGCCGACATGATCCACGTCATGGAAGAGGGACGGATTACGGAATCCGGCACCCATGCCCAACTGGTCGCCGCCGGAGGTCGTTACGCCGATTCATGGCTGACGCAGATGCGGGAGGCGACAAATGGCTGACATGTCAAAACCGGAGTCGCTGCCGTCGTTTCCCGGTCATTTCCGACTCTCCCCGGAATTCCGGCTGCTCGCGGCGTGTTCCTGGGTCGCCCCGTCATCGCTGGAGCAGGACCAGGCGGAGAAGATCGTCTCCCTTTGCAATGAGTGCACAGACTGGGGCGCATTTACCGCTCTGGTCAACCGACATGAGGTGTCGGCACTGGTTTACGCTGCTTTGCGGAAGCATGCGGACAACCGCTTTCCCAACAACGTAAGGGAAAAACTGAAGGGTCGAAGCGAGCAAGTGCGTAGACAGGCGCTTCTTCATGCGGCGGAACTGGTTCGATTGATCAGGAAGTTTGCCGGTCACGGCATCGAAGTGCTCCCGTTGAAAGGGGTGATGCTGTCGTTGCAGTTGTTCGGCGATCCGGGAATGAGGCACTCGCGGGACATGGATCTGATGGTCAAGCTGGAAGATCTCGACCGGACCGACCGTCTCCTCGAAGCAGAGGGGTATCGACGCATCTTTCCGGGAACCGGGATGACGGCGAGGCAACGAAGGTATCTCGTATCGAAAAATTACCACTATGAATATCTGCACGAAAGGCTCGGGTTGCATCTGGAACTTCACTGGCGCTGCGAGTTGTGGACGCCGGAGCAGTCCGAAGAGCTCTGGGGCCAATGCCGGCCGGTCGACTGGATGGGGGTCCGCATCAAATGTCCGGCTGAAGATGCCCTGCTGCTGTTTCTCTCTGATCACGGGGCGCGCCACAAATGGATGCGTCTCAAGTGGCTGGGCGACGTCGCCATGCTGCTGTCCCGGCAGCGGCCCGCCGAGTGCGACGATCTGCTCGCCATTGCCCGCAGGCTCGACCTGACGCTCATTCTGGCACAGACCGCCCTTCTTACGCACTGGTTATACGGAATCAGGTTGTCCGAACCATTGCTCACCTTGATCATCCGGGAAAAATCCGCCTTCGCCCTGGCAACAGAAGCTCTCGACGCCATGCTCGGTGCCGAGGGGTATAGATTTCTGAATGGTTTGAGAGATATGCGGTATAGCATGTGTCTGAAAAAGACCATATCCCATTACACCGCCTTGAAGCGCCTGCTGATATCCCCTACGGACTTCGAGGAATTCCCACTGCCGGACAGTCTGTTCTGGCTCTATTATCCGCTGCGGCCGATCCTCTGGATCAAGCGGCACATCTGAAAAACAGCGTTCGCGCAACTGTCAGCGCACATTACTTCCCAGCCTCAATACCTCATAGACGGTTCTCAGCATGCATTTCCAGCGACCAAACAAACATTGACAGCATACTGACTAAATCTGTATAGTTTATAAAAATCACGCTGTTCGGGACGTTCTTATGATAGACATCGGGAAAAGTGTCGGTTTTTTGCTGGCAAAGGCCTACCAGAGAGCCTGCGCCATCTTCAAGGAAGAATTCGAGGGGCACGACCTGACCCCCCAGCAGTTCGGCCTGCTCGGTTTCCTGTGGCAGGAGGACGGCCTCTCCCAGGCCGAGCTTTCCACCAGGAGCCAGATAGACCGCACCACCATGGGGGGGCTCATCGACCGGCTGGAAAAGGAAGGGCTGGTAAAGCGCCTCGCCGACCCCGACGACCGTCGCGCGTACCGCATCTGCCTCACCGGCAAGGGCAAATCCCTGGAAGACGAACTGTGCGCCATTGCCGTGCGGTCGCAGAGCCGGTTCACCGCCGCGCTTACAGAGGATGAACTGGAAACGTTAAAAGAGCTTCTGCAGAAACTCCGCAGCTGACCTGGAGAATTCAATGTACAGAATCGTTTGTTTTGCAACAGCACTGACCATATTTTCCGTCGGGGCCGCACAAGCCTCTCCCCTGACCCTGCGTGACTGCCTGGCCAGGGCCGCAGCAGCCAATACCGTCCTGAAAGTGGCGTCCCACGACGAAAAGATCGCCGCAGAAAATATCGCAATTGCTGAAAGCGGTTATCTCCCCCGGGTCGATTTCCAGGCCGGATATGTGGCTCAACAGGAACCGCAGTCAGTGAAAATAGGTCCTACGGCGATACCGACACAGGAAACGAATTTCGGCTTTGCCAACCTCTCGATCTACGAAACGCTCTATGATTTCGGCCGCACCGCGTCCCGCCGCGAACAGGCGTTCCTTGCCAGGGAAGCCATCCTCCACGGCTATCGCGGCCAGGAACAGGATGTTTTCCTCCAGGTCGTGCAGGCGTACTACGGCATCCTCGAAGGGCAGAAATTCCTCTTTACCGCGGAAGAAGAGGTCAAGCAGACGACCGATCACCAGCGGATGGCGCAAACCCTTTACGAACAGGGGGTTGTTACACGCAACGACCTTCTCCAGGCACAGGTGAAACTTGCCAACAGCAAGCAAAGAAGGCTTGCAGCTGCGAACAACCTGGAAAACGGCTGGCTCTATCTCAACTTCCTCACCGGCCAGCCGGCCGGCTACCGCGATGAACTGCAAGAGCCCGTTGCACGCGAAGAAGCCGCCGAATTGGACATGATGATGGAAATAGCGTTGCGTAAGCGCCCTGAGATCGCAGCATTGAAAAAATTCGTTCAGGCTGACGAGGCCGCAGTCAAGGAAAGCAAAAGCAACTACTATCCCGAGCTGTTCGCCAAACTCGCCCTTGACTATGCGCAAAACGACAAGGTCCAGGAACAGACCATCATGTCGGCCACCATCGGTTTCAAGATCAACCTCTTCGACGGCCTTGCCACAACCTCACGCCAGCGGCAGGCCTTGAAGGTCAAGACAAGGGAAGAGGAAAGACTCCGAAGCCTTACGGCAAACATCAGGCTTGAGCTGCAAACGGCCCTCAATGATCTCAAGGTTGCGGGAGAACGGATTGCCGTAACTGAAAAAGCGATCCAGCAGAGTGAAGAAAACCTGCGGATCAACAATGACCGGTATCTGGAAAAAGTAGGCACGGCCACCGAAGTGATCGACGCCCAGACCCTCCTGACCCAGACCAGGACGGAATATTCCAGCGCCGTCTTCGATTATCAGGTGGCGGCGGCGCGGGTCAAAAGATCCATCGGTGAACTGTGAAAATATCGTAACTATTCAACACCGATTGCTAACTCCCCCTGTCCCCCTCTTAGCTTAAGAGGGGGGACGTGAAAATCGGCTTCGTCTGGGACTTCCGATACGGCGACAACGTTGCGTCCCTCCCCTTAGCTTAAGGGGAGGACAGGTGGGGTTATAAGCAGTAAGCTGAATAGTTACAAAATATCTCAACCTCAACCTGAACCTCAACCTGCTTTAGTAACGGAGGAAGCAGATGGCTGAAGAAACGGAAACGAACAACACCGGCGACGCAACCCCGCCGGCTGAGGAAAAGAAAAAGGGGCCCGGCAAGAAGCAGCGCGCCGGCATATTTTTGCTCATCATACTTGCAGTCGGCGGCGCCTTCGGCTTTAAATGGTGGATAAAAGGCCAGACCCACATCACAACGGACAACGCCTTCGTCGAAGCGCATATCCACTCCATTTCCGCCCGGATACCGGGGATCGTCAGGAATGTCGCGGTCCGGGACAACCAGTTCGTGAAAAAGGGGGACCTGATCGTAGAACTGGACCCCATCGACTACCAGGCACGGGTGGCTGACGCAACGGCAACCATGAACATGGCCAGGAACGAGACCTCGGGTGAACACGCCAAGGTGGACGCAGCCAGGACAGCCGTCAGTCTCGCCAAAGTCAAGCTCGAACAGGCCGATACGGACCTCAGGCGGGGCAAGGCATTGTTTGCCAAGGAAGTCGTCCCCAAAGAGCAGCTGGATCGACTGGAAACTGCATACAAGGTCGCAGTCATGGAGAAACGCCAGGCAGAAGAAACGTTGCGCAGGGCGGAAGCAGAGGTCGGCCTGATCGGCACCGGCAGCAAGGATGCAAAAGTGGCGCAAAAAAAGGCGCAGTTCGACGAGGCGGAGCTGAACCTCTCCTACACGAAAATCTTCGCCCCTGCCGACGGTTACATCACCCGCAAATCAGTGGAAGCCGGCAACTACATCCAGCCGGGACAGCCGCTCATGGCCCTGGTCAAGCTGGAAGACTCCTGGGTGACGGCAAACTACAAGGAAAGCCAGCTGACCCATGTCAAACCGGGTCAGAAAGTGGAATTCAACGTGGATGCCTATCCCGGCCAGACCTTCCGTGGTACGGTGGACAGCATCATGGCCGGCACCGGCGCGGCTTTCTCCCTGCTGCCGCCGGAAAACGCCACCGGCAACTACGTCAAGGTCGTCCAGCGCATCCCGATCAAAATAGCTGTCGACAGGAACAGCGACCCCGGCCACCATCTGAGGATCGGCATGAGCGTCGTTCCGTCGATCATCATCGAACGGGGACTGGCGGACATCCTCAAGGATTTGAACCCGTTTTCGTAGGGGCGGGGTTTCCCCGCCCGAATACTGAGAAAAGAACGGCACTTCCGCCACAGAGGCACGGAGACACTGAGGAATCACAGAGGAAACCGCATCAAGTCTCGATAAAGCTTGATGCAGTCGCAAAAAACCTTTTTCACCACTAAGGCACTAAGGACACCAAGAAGACCGAAAAGACGGTTTAATCTTTTGCTTCCTTAGTGCTCTTAGTGACTTAGTGGTGGATTCTGACTTTTTAACTGTTTTTAAGGGCCTAAAGCCTTTTCTCGGTTCATCCATGAAAAACGACGCAAAAAACATCAATAAATGGCTCATCACCATCACGGTCATGCTCCCCACCATCATGGAGATCGTCGACACGTCGGTGGCAAACGTCGCTCTCCCCCACATGCAGGGGAGCCTCAATGCCGGCACCGACGAGATCACCTGGGTGCTCACCTCCTACCTGGTGAGCAACGCCGTGGTCCTCCCCATGACCGGCTGGCTGGCGCGCATGTTCGGCAGGAAGAGATTCCTCATCACCTGCATCATCCTCTTCACCCTGTCGTCGCTTCTGTGCGGCGCAGCACCGACCCTTGCCACACTGATCTTTTTCCGCATCCTCCAGGGGGCAGCCGGGGGGGCACTGATCCCGACCAGCCAGGCGATCATGATGGAAACCTTCCCCCCCTACCAGCAGGGGATGGCCATGGCCATCTTCGGCGTAGGCGCCATGTTCGGGCCGATCATCGGCCCCGCTCTCGGCGGCTGGATCACAGACAACATGAACTGGCGCTGGATCTTTTACATCAACATCCCTATCGGCATCGTCGCGGTAACCATGGCTACGTACTTCATCTTCGACCCACCCTATCTCAAGCGGGCCAAGGTCGCCATAGACTACTGGGGACTGGCGCTTCTGGTCATCGGTCTCGGCGCCCTCCAGGTGGTTCTGGACAAAGGGCAGCAGGACGACTGGTTCAACTCGTCCTTCATCCTCTCATGCTCCGTCGTCTCGGCCGTCTCACTGCTCATGCTCATCTACGTGGAGCTGAAGCACCCGCACCCGATCGTCAACCTGCGGCTGTTCAAGAACGTCTCCTTTTCCGCCGGCAACTTCATCATGTTCATCGTCGGCTTCTGCCTCTACAGCTCCATCATGCTCATCCCCCTCTTCCTCCAGACCCTGATGGGGTACAACGCCACCATGGCAGGCATGGTGCTCGCCCCGGGCGGGGTGGCCACCCTCATCACCATGCCTTTTGTCGGCGCGATCATCCAGCGCTACGACGGGCGCAAGGTGGTCTTCTGCGGGCTGTTGATCGGCGCCTTTTCCATGTACATCATGCGCGGCTTTACCCTGGATGCAGCCTACTGGGACTTCGTCTGGCCCAGGATCGTGCTCGGCGTAGGGCTGGCGATGATCTTCGTTCCCCTTACCACCGTCACCCTCGCCACCATCCAGAAGGAAGAAATGGGCAATGCCACCGGCATCTTCAACCTGCTCCGAAACGTCGGCGGCAGTGTAGGCATCGCCATTGCCGCAACCTTGCTGTCGCGCTACGCCCAGTTCTATCAGTCCAATCTCGTCGCCCAGGTTACCCCTTACAATCCCGTGGCGCAGACGAGGCTCGCCGGCTTGAAGCAGGCCGCCATGAGCCGGGGACTCGATGCGGTCACCGCCGACAAGAACGCTTATGCCACAATCTACAGCATGCTCAGACGCCAGGCTGCCATGCTCGCCTACAACCGGATCTTCTGGGTGGTCGGCATCGCCTTTCTCATCATCATCCCCTGCCTGCTCCTCCTGAAAAAACCGAAGCGCCACGCCGCTCCAGCGGGAATGCACTAGGCAAAGAATCCCCACGCCAAAGATCCTTTTACGCACACAAAGCCGCAAAGAAATTCAAATTGTAGGGGCGCGGCCTTGGCCCGCCCTTGTCGTCAAATCAGACCTTGTTGCTCTATTCACATCAGGCAAAGGCGGGCGACCCAAGGGTACGCCCCTACAAAACCCCTTTTTTTACAAAATATCGGCCTAGCAGAAGTGGAATAGCAATCATTTTGCGTTATAATTAACGCATTGTAATTAGTCTCACAAATCCTGTTTCACGGCAGAAGGTGAACTATGCTCCGCATGCCTGCAAAATGGAAGTTGACCCCCCTTTCGATTGCAGTAATCTATATGCTTATCGGGGTGTTGTGGGCAGTTGCAGCCAATCTGTTCTTTTCGGGTCCATACGACGAACCTTGGACATTTATTCGCATGGAAGCGACCAACCATGCGTTTTTCATTATTTTCACCGCCTTGATACTCTACTTTCTCATTCACCACAGCTTGGAAGAGATCATGCAGGGCAAGGAAGCGCTCCACAGGGCCAATCGCGCCTTCAAAGCGTTAAGCGACTGCAACAAGGCCCTCATCCATGCTACAGACGAAGTGCGGCTGATGGAGGAAATATGCAGGACCTTTGTCGAAGCAGCCGGTTATCGGCTGGCGTGGGTGGGAATAGCCGAGGATGACGAAGAGAGGACCGTCCGGCCTGTGGCCCAGTGGGGAGACGAGAAAGGATACCTGAACGGTTTGAAGCTATCCTGGTCGGAATCCGACTGGGGGCAGGGGCCTACCGGCACTGCAATACGTTGCGGCACAACGTGTGTAGTGCAGAACATCCTCCTGGACCCGCGATGGAAACCGTGGCGGGAAGAAGCGCTGAGACACGGCTTCGCTGCATCGATTTCCCTTCCCCTGACTTCCGGAGAGCGCCCCTTCGGCGCGCTGGTCATTTTTGCCGGCGAAGAAGGTGCCTTTGACAACAGGGAAGTCAAACTCCTTGAAGAACTGGCGGACGATCTGTCATACGGCATTGCCGCGCTGCGTACAAGCGCCGACCGAAAGAAGGTGGAGAAGGAGCGCAAGCTGCTCGCTTCGGTGATTCAACAGGCGCTGGAAGGGATCATCCTCCTCGACGGCAACGGCTTGATCCAGTATGCCAATCCGGCTGTGGAGACCATCACCGGCCATGCCCCGGACAAGATGATCGGCAACAACCTCCAGACCCTGGACTGCGGGCCTCACATGCGTGGATTTTATTCGGCCATATGGGAGGCCATCTCCCGCGGCGAGGTACGGATCAGCAACTCCATCCACAAGGGTAAAGACGAGCGGCCGTACGACATAGACGCTGCCATCTGGACCATTTCCGATGACTCCGGCGCTGTCAGCAACTACGTTGCCCTGATCCGTGACGTTACCCATGAGGTTCAACTGGAAAGGCAGCTGAGCCAGGCGCAACGGATGGAAGCCATCGGGACCCTGGCCGGCGGCATTGCCCACGATTTCAACAACAACCTCGCTTCCATCATAACCTGCACCGAGATGGCGCGAGACGATGTTCCGGAAGGGAGCCCCATGCGCGAACTTCTGGACGTGGTGCTCAAGTCCAGCTACCGGGGCAGAAACCTGGTCAAGCAGATCCTCACCTTCAGTTGCCAGGTCGAACAGGAGCGGCAACCGGTACAGGTCGAACGCATCATAAGCGAATGCCTTAAGCTGTTGCGGGCCTCGTTCCCCACATCCATCGAGATCAGCCAGAATATCGCCGGCCGGCCGGGGCTGGTTCAGGCCGATCCGACCCAGATGCACCAGATCGTCATGAACCTGTGCACCAACGCCGGACATGCCATGCAGGCAAATGGAGGGAAGCTGGATATAATGCTGGTCAACATTGACCTGGACACCGCCGCCGTCTCCGGTTTCCCGGATTTGCCGTCGGGCCCGTACCTGAGGCTGACCGTGCAGGATACGGGGCACGGCATGGACAGTGCGACGATGGAGCGCATTTTCGATCCATTTTTTACCACCAAGGGACACGGCGAAGGGACCGGTCTCGGACTGTCGGTCGTTCATGGTATTGTCAAGAACCACGGAGGGGCGATCACGGTCAATAGCGAACCGGGCAAAGGAACCAGCTTTCACGTCTTTCTTCCCCGCATCGACCATGAAACGGAATATGGAACAATCGATACGAACATGTCGACTCCCCGCGGGAGAGAACGCATCCTCTTTATCGACGATGAAGAGGACCTCGTCTTCGCCGGAAAAATGATGCTTGAGCGACTGGGCTATGAAGTCGTGGCGAAAAAGGACGGCGGCGAAGCGCTGGAACTGTTCCATACCCAGCCGAACGACTTCGACCTGATCATTACCGATCAGACCATGCCGAAAATGACGGGCACAGAGTTGACGAGGGAGATCCTCCGCATCCGCCCAGACATACCCGTCATCCTTTGCACCGGCTTCGGCCACGCGGCCAGGGACTTTGCCACGAAAGAGGGACAGGTAGCGGCGGGTATCCGTGAACTGGCGCTGAAGCCCCTCGACCGGGCGGAAATGGCCAAAACCATCCGCCGGGTGCTTGACCAGCAGGATAGTACGGAGGAAGCCCCATGGCAAAGATACTCATAATCGATGACGATGACCTGATGTGTCAGTCGTTGTCCCTTGTGGCAGGCCGCTGGGGGCATGAGGTCACCTGCACCCACACCCTGGGAGCAGGGCTGGAAAAGGCCTCCTCACAGGCGTTCGACGTGGTTTTTCTCGATGTGAGGATGCCCGACGGCAACGGGCTGGACATGATTCCCAGAATCGAGGCGACCACCTCTTCCCCGGAAATCATCATCATGACCGGCTTCGGCAACCCTTTGGGGGCAGAACTGGCCATCAAGAGCGGCGCCTGGGATTATATCGAGAAAGGCTCGTCGGTCAAGGAGATAACCCTTTCCCTTGTCCGCGCCCTGGAATACCGGAAACAGAAGAGGAACGGCAAAAGCGCAAGGAATGTGGTGGTCCTGAAGCGGGAGGATATCGTCGGCAACAGCCCGAAGACGAAGGTCTGCCTCGAACTGGTGGCCCAGGCTGCGGAATGCGACGCAAACGTGCTCATCACCGGCGAAACAGGATCGGGAAAGGAGCTCTTCGCCCGGGCGGTACATGAGAACAGCCGGAGAAACGGGAGAAACTTCGTGGTGGTCGATTGCGCGGCGCTCCCGGAAACGCTCGTCGAGAGCCTCCTCTTCGGCCATGAAAAAGGCGCCTTCACCGGTGCGGAACAGAGCCGGGAGGGGCTGGTTCTTCAGGCGAACGGAGGGACGCTCTTCCTCGACGAGGTGGGAGAACTCCCCCTCTCCATGCAGAAGGCGTTCCTGCGGGTTCTCCAGGAACACCGCTTCCGGCCGGTCGGGGGTCACCGTGAAATCGCCAGCGATTTCAGACTGGTGGCAGCGACCAATCGGGACCTGGACCGCATGGTACGTGACGGCCGATTCAGGGAAGACCTCCTATTCCGCCTCCGTTCCTTCGTCATCGAGTTGCCCCCCCTGCGGGAGCGGCCGGAAGACATCAGGGAGCTTGCCGGATATCATGTGGACAAGCTGTGCGAACGTTACGGCCTTTCGGCCAAGGGATTCTCACCCGAATTCATGAAAACGCTCGCCGCATATCCGTGGCCCGGCAATGTGCGGGAGCTTGTCAACAGCCTGGAACGAACCATTGCCGCAGCCCGGCTGGAGCCGATTCTCTTCCCGAAACATCTGCCGGTGCAGATCCGCGTCCAGGTGGCGCAGGCCTCGGTGCGAAACGGACCGGACGCCGACCGTCCGGAAGCTGCGCCTCCGGCGGGATTTCCGAAATTGCACGATTTTAGGGAGTCCGTCTATGCCCAGGCGGAAAAGCAATATCTCCACGACCTGCTGGCACTCTCACAAGAAAACATGAACGAGGCATGCCGGCTGTCCGGCCTGTCCCAGTCCCGCCTCTACGCCCTTCTCAAAAAACAGGAAATCTCCCATCCCTAAACCTGATGGAACGCAGAAAAATCGGAAAAGGAGGATAAAGGCGGATTAAACCGGAACCCAGAAATCTCAGGTTTTAAATCCGTTTTTTCCTCTTTTTCCGCCTTTTCTGCGTCCCATTGGTTTTAAGGTGTTCACCATGTCCGAAAGAAGTGTCGTTCTATGATTTTTCCTGCCGGACAGGAATAATTCCTGCGCCGCAGGATAAATATCCACCGCATATCCCCCCGCCTTCAACTTACCGACCTCATCATCCCACATAACCAGCTGACATCACTGATTTATTTGTTTTGTTAACAAATTCCAACAACATGGCATCTCCGTTGCTCTTACCAGGGTAAACAACCCTTCAGGGAAAACATTTCGAAAGGAGATCGCCATGAACGCATTAATCAAAAGCTCGATGTCAGGAAAGATCGTAAGCGGAGTGATCATAGCACTTGTACTCGCCGGAACGATTTTCGTCTCCAGCATAGCCGATGTAGGCCAGAGGGGCGGAATCCTGGCGAACCTCTTCATCGGATTCATCGGTGCCATCATCGCCATCCAGCTCGTCCCCGGCCTGATTCTGTTCGGGGCAATGGTCAAGGGGCTATGCAGCCTGTTCCGCAAGGAAAAAGAACTACAGGTCGAAACCCGGGAATCGGAATGAACGGCGTTTTCAGCCTGTGAAAGGGAGAGAACAATGGACGAGCGAGGAATTCTCATAGCGGACAGAGATACCGAGTTCCGCAAGCAGGTGGCCGACTATTTCAGAGAAGCGGGCTACCAGGTGGAGACGACGGATTCGGCGGTCCATGCGTTCTGCAGCATCCTGGAAAAGCAGACCCCCGTTGTCCTGTTGGGTAACGATTTCGATAAAAAGGTCAACTCGGCGGACCTCATACACCTGCTCAAGAAATGCAACCGGCGCCTGGCCGTGATCCTGGTTTCCGATGAACTCCCCTTGCCGCTTATCAGGAAAATCAGGAAGGAAGGGATATTCTACCACGCCCTGAAAACGGCCGGGCCCAAAGACAGCGAGGAAATACATCAGGCGGTGGAATGCGCTTTCACGAACCGCCACGATAACTCACAGCAGGAAACCACAAGGAGGAAATCATGAAAACAAAGGCATGGATATGCGGCATTGCAGCCGTGGCAACGGGGTCCGGCTCCCTCGCCTTCGCTGCGCCGCAGACGAGAGAAGACGGCAGCGGCATCGCGATCGCCATCTTCCTCGCCTTCTGCGCACTGATCGTCATCGGCCAGCTTCTCCCCATCTTCCGCACCAGGAAGGCCGAAGACGAGGCAGCGGAAGTCGAAACAGTTAAAGCAGAGAGTGAAGAGGATGAGCAGCAGGTTGACCGGTGAGCACCGTCATTGATTCAAGAATCCCCCTCTTAAGATTAAGAGGGGGTGGGGGGAGTTATGAGGTTGTAACCCCTCCCGGCCTCCCCTTAAACCAAGGGGAGGTGTAGTTCGCCCTGAGGGGGGAGGACTTCGGGATGAATCCCCCGGCTCCAGAAATAAACGTATTTCTGATTTCAAGACAAGGAGGAAGGTACAGTGAAAACAGAGATTATAAAATGGACGCTCCGTCTTCTCCCGGCGCTCGCCCTGCTCGCCGCCGTTTCCATGGCCTCTGCCGCGGAAGCGGGCGGACCGGGCTACGCATACGGCGGCATTACCGGGAAAAGCGGCAACTGCCTGGACTGTCACGGAAATGCGAAAAATATCGGCGACCGGTATTTCATCGACCCGGTGAAATACGAACACACCAATCACGCCAGAATCGGCTGCCCCGCCTGCCACGATTCCATCGGCGGTGGACATCCAGGCGACCAGCTTGTCCCGGCCAAAGCCGGTTGTCTTGAGTGCCACGGCGACACGGCCGAGGAATATGCCCGGACCGCTCATGCGGCAAAAGCTGCCTGCAACGACTGCCACAACCCGCACCTGGTGCACGCCCCCAACGAAATATCAGGGCAGGAGATGAACAGGATGTGCGCCACCTGCCACAACAACGAAGGGATGGTTGCAAAGCACGCCAGGTGGCTGCCGCAGGCCGACCTCCATCTCGGCATGCTCCCCTGCATCACCTGTCACACCGGATCGAAAAATTACGTCATCACCCTTTACATCATCAAACGGGAGGGATACAAGCGCAACGGAGAGTTTAAACTGGCCGGCCACGCAGAGCTGGAAAAAATTGCCGGAGCTAAAGGGATCCGCTCCATGATCGACGGTAACGGCGACAACTACATCTCCCTCGCCGAACTGGGCCTGTTCAACCGCAACCCCGCTTACAAGCATCTGCGTCTGCAAGGGGTGCTGACCCCGGAAACAGTGACCCACAACTTCGAGATCCTTGAAAACCGCTGGGACTGCACCTTCTGCCACGCCTCCGGCCCCGACGCCATGCAGACCAGTTCTATCGCCCTGCCGGATAAAAGCGGCGCCTTCCAGCGGGTCGCAGTGGAGAAAGGGGCGGTTCTCGACACGCTCAACGGCCCGCCCGATTTCTATCTGACCGGGGCCTCCCGCAACGCATCGCTCAACAAGATCGGCCTGGTCATCATTGCCGGCGGCATGGTCATGCCGGTCGGACACGGCTTCCTGCGTTTCCTGACGCGGAAGAACAGAAAAGGAAAGGAGCACCAGTCATGAGTAAACATACGATGATCTATCTTCAGCCCACCCCGGTGCGCATCTGGCACTGGCTCAACGCCCTGGGCATCGTCACCCTCTGCATAACCGGCGCGCAGATCCGCTTCCCGGAATACCTGGCAATTTTCGGCAGCTACAAGACGGCCATCCTCCTCCACAACACGGCGGGGATCGTCGTGGCCGTCTCCTTCTCCCTCTGGTTCTTTTACTACAAGATGATCGCCGGCACCCTGCTCAAGCTGTATGTCCCCAACCAGGAGGAGTTGCAGCACGGTCTCCTCAGGCAGGCAATCTTCTACTTCTTCAGGTACTTCCGCGGCGACCCGAGCCCGCACCACGCGACGCCGGACAACAAGTTCAATCCCATGCAGAAGTCGGCCTATCTCGCCATCATGTTCGTCCTTATGCCGCTCGTGAGCCTGACCGGCATCCTGCTGATGAACGTCACGCCCCTGCGGGAACTGGTGCTCCTGAGCGGCGGCCTGAAGATTCTCGTATCGGGGCACTTCCTCCTGGCGAGCTCGCTCTGCGCCTTTCTCTTTACCCACGTCTACCTGGCGACGCTGGGGCACTCCCCGATGGCGCACATCAAGCCCATGTGGACCGGGTGGGAAGAGGCGGAAGAGCATGGAGAAGTAAAACAGACGGAACAGGGGAATAACTGACGCACTGCGCCTGAACCCGAAAGGAAAGGAGGCCCATCATGCTCGGACATATGATCGGACAAACGAAACGGCTGGAAGATAACCATCCCCGCAAAGCATTCACCGCCGCGGCACAAGACGATATGCGCCGGCTTCAATCCCTTTCCCGCCGGGGCCTCTGGGCGATGGCGCTCTTCCTCCTGATCAGCGCCCTGGCGCTCTGCCTGCGGGACATCAACCTGCTCGTCCCCCTTCCCGAAGGTATACGGCAGATACTCGGCGCCCCGCCCCCCCCGATCCTGGTGCACATCGCCCTGGCCGTCTCCACGGTCTCCGCCCTGGTCCTCATCCTGGGTAGGGCAGTGGGAAGCGCCAGGCCTTGCCACAGCTGGATCAACATCGGGCTGCCGACGGTTTTTTACCCGCTCTATCTGGTTACCGAACCGCTGGATGTAAACTTCCTGGTCGTTCTGGTCGTCGGGCTCTCCATTATCACGCTTGAGCATCTCACCGTCTGGAGATATTCATCCAGGGCGATTGCGGAGGAGAGGGACCGGCTGGGGAGACGGTTGTAGGTGTTGAGATCGGCCGGACGATGTGAATACGGAAAAACACACCCGTAGGGGCGGGGTCACCCCGCCCCTACACCCCGCCCCTACACCCCGCACACCCCGCCCCTACACGGTTCATCCCCCCAGAGCATCCCCATCTCAAGAAAAGCATCCTTGACACCCCAAATGGTATGACACATCATCATACCAATGAAAGCGAGGTGCCCAATGGCAAAAGCAAAGCTTGCCGTAACGCTCGACGAAAAAACGCTCTCCGAGGTTGATAGCCTGGTCAAAAGACGCGTGTTTCCCAACCGCAGCCGTCTCATCGAGGAAGCGGTCCGCGAGAAGGTTTCCCGGTTGAACCGCGATCGTCTGGCCCGCGAATGCGCCCTGCTCGACCCGGACTTCGAAAAGTCCATGGCCGAAGAAGGAATGGGAGAGGAGCTGAACGAATGGCCCGAATACTGAGAGGGGACATCCGCTGGGCCGATCTCAACCCTGTGCGTGGCAGCGAGCAAGGGAGACTGCGACCTGTCCTCATCCTGAGTCACGATGTCTTCAACGCCCGCTCCGGTACAGTCATCGCCGTAGCGATAACCAGCCAGCCGCCGCGCGCCGGCTTCCCCCTCACCCTCGAACTTTCCTCCCCAATACTTCCCAAGCAGTCCTGGGTCAAGATCAGCCAGATCCGGACGTTATCTGTCGAACGCATCGGTAAGAAGATCGCCGAGGCAAGTCCCGAAGAGTTGAACCATGTGATCGATGGGTTGAGCGAGATCGTGGGATAATTCGGGGGGGAGGATGGGGATGGTCATGGCGGTTGCACCTGAAGAAGAAAGAGATACCACGAACACTGCGTTTCTGTTATAGTTTTGCCATCAAAGGAGATGACCATGAAAAGCGCGTCAGTCACCGTCAAACTGCCGGAACCGGTCAAAACACGTCTGGACCGTCTCGCCAAGGCCACACATCGGAGCAGGTCGTCTCTCGTTTCGGCCGCTGTCGAAGAGATGCTCTCCGTGGAAGAGTGGCAGATTCAGGGAATCAGGGAAGCTTTGCATGAGGCCGATTCCGGCAACCTGATTGCCCACGAAGAGATCAAACTTGAATGGGAGACACGGCGTGCACGTCAAGTGGACAAGTAAGGCACGTCGTGACTTGTACAGCGTCGATGGTTACATTTCACAGGACAACCCCACCGCTGCTGCAGAAACGGTTCTGAAAATCATTGCCGCCGTAGAATCGCTCTCCCAGCACGCGGAAATGGGGCGGCCCGGCAGAGTCCCCGACACTCGGGAACTGGTCATTCCCGGTCTCCCCTTTATAGTCCCCTATCGCATCAGCAGTTCCACAATCGTCATCCTTCGTGTCTACCACACATCCCGCAAGTGGCCAGATCAGCTTTAACCCCGAGATCTCGACAAACACTGGCTTTGCCGATTTCTTAGCCCTCTTTGAAAAAGGGGGGTGAAACCTGGGGAATCCCCACGCATGTGGGGAACACGCGCCCCGCCCGGCTGACCGGAGGCGTAAAGCCGCACCCCGGCCTCACCGATCCAGACGAGGAGGCACCCCACCCGGCTGGCCAGCACCACCGCATTGTGGGAGACCCGCGTCCCCGGCTCCAGCATGAGGCAGGCAACGCCGCCGACGGGGACATGGGTGCGGACCCCGGTCTTGTCCACCACAACGAATGCGCCGTCGAGCACATCAAGGTTCCCCTTCTCAACGAAGAGGACCGAGAGGCGGTCTTTGATGGGGATCGGTTTCAATGGGGGAAGAATGGGTTCGGTCATGGGGCGCTCCTTAAAATCGGAAAATATAAACGTAGGGGCGGGGTCTCCCCGCCCGGATTCTGATTCTCCGGGGTCTCCCCGCCCGGATTCTGATTCTCCGGCAAAAGCGGGCGGGGAAACCCCGCCCCTACGTCATCATTGGCAAACAGGGGGCGGGGTGATGACCCCGCTCGTAGGGGCAATCTCCGTGTGGTTGCCCCGATTCTGGTGTTATAACGGCGGGCACCCACACGGGGGTGCCCCTACGTTGGATATTCATCGTCTTCTGTCCATTTCGATGGATTGAAATGGATGTATTCCCGGATGCCGGCCAATTCCGCTTCGTCGCGGATGACGCGCTCGAAATAATTGCGTTGCCAGACCGGCACGCCCGGATTGTCGCGCATGAAGTTGATCTGCTTCGTCGTCTGGTATTTGAAAAAACCAACAATCTGCCCAAGCGTCGGTTTCCGTAGGGGCGGGGTCCTCCCGCCCTGATTCTCCGGGGTCCTCCCGCCCAGGTTCTCCGGGGTCCTCCCGCCCAGGTTCTCCGTGGTCTCCCCGCCCAGGTTCTGATTTTCCGGCGAAAGCGGGCGGGGAAACCCCGCCCCTACGTCATCATTGGCAAACACAGGGCGGGATGACCCCGCCCCAACATCGTCATTGGCAAAAACAGGGCGGGGGAACCCCGCCCCTACGATGCAAATGATGCCTTGGAAATGGTTGGGCATGACGAAGTATTCATCCAATGCCACATTCGGAAATTTCCCCGGCAATTTTACCCACCATTCCGCCACCATCCGCCCCGCATCGTTCAGGCGCATTTCACCATCCAGAATATCGCCGAACAAACATTCCCGCCCCTGCGCGCATATCGTGACGAAATACGCGCCGTTCGAGGAATAATCGTATTCCCGCAGACGGATGGAACGACGGTGGTGAATGTCAGGGTTATAGGTCATAAAATCACCGTAGGGGCGGCCCCATGTGGCCGCCCTCGTTTCGCGTAGCAGGCGGGCGCTTCAATACGGGAAGATCGCCGAGGCCATGCGCACCATGTTTCAATCCTCGCCCGCCATTGAAGGCGGGCGCTTCTCGTCCAGTTTACGTTCGTAGTCATGGTAGCCGAGGTTTCAATCCTCACCCGCCATTGAAGGCGGGCGCTTCCAGTAACCTGTTGCGCATCATGCTGTCTCCTTTCGTTTCAATCCTCACCCGCCATTGAAGGCGGGCGCTTCTGTCCCCATTTATTGGCGACAGATTACAGCAACTTACATCCCCGATTCTGCGAACCAGGGAATTTGGGGCCTGAGCAAGGCCAGAGGCTCATCACTCTCCTGAAAAATAGTTTAAAATCAACGAAATATCTATCCGCGAACCGCCCATGTTTTTGCCAGTGCATCAGGTTCGCGTCAGACAATCAACGGCTCCTCGAAAAATATCGTGCGACTCAAACCGTAGGTCTCCACATGATCATCCCTAGGTTCAGTAAGGCGGTAAAGCCGCAGATTATCCTCTTCTTTGACGATTTCTCTCAGAAGTTTCCGGCGCAGTTCCTCAAACTTCATCTCATTCACCTGGCACTCGAACACCGACTTCTGCACCCGTTGGCCGTAGTTCTTGCATACCTGTGCCACCCTGCGCAAACGTTTCCGCCCTTTTGGTGTTTCAGTGTTCACGTCATAACAGACGACTATCCACATGGTTACCCCCGATCAATCTGAAGAAATCCCCCTGAATCCCCCTTTCTCAAAGGGGGACTTTTTCTGTGCCCACCATTCCCAAAGGGGGACATTTTTATTCCCCCCTTTACGAAAGGGGGGTCAGGGGGGATTTCTGAGCCCTTCTTGAATTGCATCAATAATCCGCTGTATCACAGCATCCGTATCACGCAATATCTGATAATTGTCGAACCTCAGAACTCTTAACTCTTCTCCGACGAGAAACCTGTCCCGCTCCTCGTCTCTCCTTGCATTTTCCGGTTCCCGATGTTGACTGCCATCAGCTTCAACCACCAATCCAGCACCGGGAGCAAAGAAGTCCACGATATAGGGTCCAATCGGCTTTTGACGATAAAACTGCACACCAAGCAACTGTTTTCCTCGTAGATGTGACCATAATCGTTGCTCAGCCTCAGTCATATTTTTTCGAAGTTCACGGGAGGCATCCTTCAGTACTCGACCATATTCTCGCATGAACGGACCTCTTTCAAATCCCCCTAAATCCCCCTTTCTCAAAGGGGGACTTATTCTGTTCCCACCACTCAAAGGGGAACTTTTTATGTTTCAGGGATTATTTTTATCCCCCCTTTACGAAAGGGGGGTCAGGGGGGATTTAACACAAACAAGTCACGGGCTGCCTTCCGGCTCCTCCCCTTCTCCCCCACAACATGCGGCAGGCAAGACTCTTTCAGAGAACAATCCTTGCAACGCTTGTCGTTCACCGGCGGCGGAAGATGACAATTCGCGATCATCTCATGAGTGGCGGCGACGACCTCCTCCAGATGCGCCCGCATGGCATCGGTAAATACAATCTCTTTCCGCTCCCGCGAACCATGCCAGTAGAGTGCCCCTTTCTCCACATTTATGTTGAGCATCTCTTCCAGGCAGACCGCCTGGGCCAGGAGCTGCAACGCCTCATGATGTCCGGCGCGATGACGGCCCGACTTGTACTCCACCGGATAGGGAACGTCACCGTGGAACTCCACCAGATCGGCCTTGCCGACCAGCTTCAACCGGCAGCACCAGATGGGCAAGGCACGTTCATAGCGCACTCCAGCAATCTCGTGGGAGGATTCCGCGTCAACATTCTCATGTACGTCGCGGCCGCGCATGGTGTAGAGGTTCTCGTGAAAGGTCTGCTCCACATGGATCAGGGCGCACTGGCGCGGGCAGTAGCTGTAATGCTCCAGGGCGGAGATCATGATGGGGTCGGAGGGTTCAGGTATCATCGAAACAAAACTCCTTTGGGTTGAACTATTGCAAATTTTGCAACAGCTGAGTGCGGTTCAAATCCCTTCCTGCAACTACCAAATTGCGCAGACGGTATCTGCGTAATTGGCCAAGTCAGGTAAAACAAACGCATCTGTTCGACATTGCGTTTGGAAAACCCGCGTCCAAACCGGCTGGTCAAGTCATGGGCCAGCCGTTCAATATCTTTTCTCCATATGCTGCACGTTCGCGGCCACCCTGTTCGCTCTCGACTATCCGGCGTCCAATTTCCCAATAAGTGGCAGTCATGATGGAGTTCACCGCCCGCGAGGAGGCCCGGCGGGCCTCCTCCAAAAGGCTTACGACACCTGAGAGCATGGCTTCGTAGTCGGTTACGGGCGGGTGATGTGCGGATTTCTTTTTCTGCTGGTCATGAGAAGCTCCGGTGGCTAATTTCTTTAGTAACCGTCAATAATCTCCGGCCTGAGCCCACGCACTTCTTGCCGCACCCTGGATTTTGGTTGCTCGTAGGGGCGACACTGCCGTTGAAAGCCAATCACTGTCCGTCAGCGAACTAAACAAAGATTTCCCGCTGAAATCCATTATTAAAGGATACAGGTTCCTGTGAATTGATATCTGACTCAACAAAACCGACATCATCAATAAATTTTTGCACGACATCCTTGAAATCAGGAACGTCATCGTGAATGTAAGGGTTTGTGTCGCTCTTCCATGCTGCTTTGTCTGGCATTCCCTTATGGTGGCCGTCAATTGCAATTGATGCTTCATGTATTTTGAATTTACTCGCATATCCGGCTCCCCACGAAGCATGAGGCACACTGCCACGACGTCCGCCGTTTTCAAGATAGTTCTGAAATGCCTGTTGGTACTTGCCGAGGTCATGCAATAGACCCGTCATTTTGAAAATGGGTTTGTATTCCCGACGACAGGCAAATGATTCCACAAGATTAGCGGTTTCATGCAGATGCTTTGCTAGAAGGTGCTTATCTTTGTTATCGTTTTCCGAATGGGCATAATAATCCGTCATAATTCAGCCTCTTCATGCCACAACCCCGCAAACCGTCCATCCTCCGCCACATGCGCTATCGTTGCTTTAAAATCCATAGCCGTCCTTCTCCGCCTTCCCCAAATATCGGAAATAACTCTCCATCACCTCTCCCGTAGCCCGTTCTCCCACTCCAAAACAGAATATTCTTTGCAGTAAAAAATCAGACGATTGCAAAAAAGCGCCGCCACTTTATAGCGTCAAAACCAAACTTATTTCAAGAAGTTAATTGAAAACCGTTATAAAACAATCGACAACCTAACGCGGCATAGGTAACCTTTTACAAGACTTCCCGCCTCTAAAATCCCCACGCTGGCAGCCTACCACACTACTATGACATAATACGTCGCAAATACCGCAATCCATATTTTATCAATCATCCGGGCACAAACGTAGGGGCGCGGCAAGCTAAAACCGGGCGCGGCAAGCAGCGCCCCTACGGTTCGTTTGCCGGGTTTTCCTTGTCCATCGTCCATCTCAGCGGTTTAGGATTTAGATAGTTGAAGTGACAAGCTGTTTCCGATATGCTAGATTGTGTTCGCAATTATGTTGAACAAAAAGGGACAATGCGTATGCATACCAAAAAAGAAGTGTTGGCCGAAGCCCTGAATCTCCCGCCGATAGAGCGAGCCGAGCTGATCGAGGAGCTCCTCACCAGTTTCGAGTTCCCCGACCGCCGACGCCTCGACCGGCTCTGGGCTGAAGAAGCGGATGATCGCATAAAGGCATTTAAACAGGGTGAATTTGAAACGATCCCGATGGAAAAAGTCTTCGCCAAAATCAATCGGTGAACAAGTCAATGAAAATCAGGTTTTTCCCATCGGCTGAAGCTGAGCTTCAAGACGCCGTCAACTACTTCAACAGCCAATGCGAAGGCCTCGGATTCGAGTTCGCTGCGGAGATACAGCGAACGATCGAACGCATAATCAGCAATCCAGAAGCATGGACGAAGCTCTCCGTTTATTGCCACCGGTGCCGCACCAAACGTTTTCCCCATGCCGTGATTTACTACATCGAAAACAACCTGCTCTTCGTTGTCTCCATCATGCACATGAAACGCGAGCCAAACTCCTGGCGGACGTACTTGCCGCCTCACAAGCAATAAGCTTCTTCACAATAAGTCCCGTTTTCGCCGTCAACATCCAGACCTAAACTCGGCAGTTGGCCGTTGCTGGATAATTGAGGTTGAAGGTATCGAAGGGGGAAGGATATGGCCGAGATGACCGACAACACAGCAACTGCAAGCTTTTCTACCCTCGACGAGGGACCAATCCCGGAGGAACTCGCAGCCGCCCATAAGAAGATCGCCCTCGACACCATCATCCCGGTCATGATCGAGGCGATGCCGGATTACGTGCTGGTCCTCAACCGGCAGCGCCGGGTGCTGGCGGTCAACAGCCGCCTGCTGAAAGCCTTCGGCATAGCGGATGCCCGGATACTGATCGGGTTGCGGCCCGGCGAGGTCATGCACTGTATTCATGCCGATGAAAGCCCGGACGGCTGCGGCAGCGGCAAGCATTGCCGAAAATGCGCGGCGGTGATGGCCATTGTCGAAACCGAGCTGACCCATGGCCAGGTAACCAAAGAGTATCGAATCACCGTCGACAAGGGAGAATGGGGCGCACTCGACCTGGAGGTGTTGGTGACGCCGCTGGAAATTGCCGACATGCAGCTGAATCTGTTCGTCATGCGTGATATCAGCGCGGAAAAGCGGCGGAAAGTTTTGGAGCAGGTATTCTTTCACGACGTGATCAATACTGCCGGAGGCATACATGGACTGGCCGAGACGCTGGCTGAGGAAAACGCGCTCGATGCGGATGAGGAAAGGCACTACAAGCAGTGGATGGTTACCCTTTCAGGCAAGCTGGTTGACGAGATTCTCTATCAGCGGAACTTGCTGGCGGCGGAAAAAGGGGAATTCAAACCGAACCTGGGGATTGTCGAGGTGGGAGAGCTTTTGCGCGAAGAGCATGCGCTCTACGCCAAGCATGGGGTAGCTGCAGACAGAAACCTGGTCCTCGGCCCGGTAACCGAGTGCAAGATCATCAGTGATGGGGCAATCCTGCGGAAGATCCTCGGCAATCTCGTCAAAAACGCACTGGAAGCCACGCAAAAGGGGGGAACGGTGACTCTGTCCTGCGTTGAGGACGATGAATGGCTCACCTTCCACGTCAATAACCCCGGCGTGATGCCGGAGGATGTGCAGCTCCAGCTCTTCCAGCGTTCGTTCAGCACCAAGGCAGCCGAAGGGAGAGGCATCGGCACTTACAGCGTCAAGCTGTTCGGCGAGCGCTACCTGAAAGGAAAGGTGGCCTTCACGAGCCAAGAGCCCGATGGGACCACCTTCACTTTTTCCATGCCCAAGAGTACATAAAAAAAGGGCGCTGCACCAGCGCCCTCGAAATTTACCATCAACCATCAACCATCAACCATCAACCATCAACCATCAACCGCCGACCGCCTTTACCACCGACCGCCGACCATCGACCACCGACCGCCTTTTCAAGCGTACTTCACCAGATCCACCATATCCCGCACCGCCCTATCCAACCCAACCAGCACCGCCTTGGAAATGATGGAGTGGCCGATGTTGTACTCCTCGATGCCGCCTAAGGCCGCGACCTTCCTGATGTTGGCGTAGTTCAGCCCGTGACCGGCATTTATCCCCATGCCGAGCTTTCCGGCGAGCTTTATGGCGTTTTCGATCTTTGCCAGCTCCGCCTGTTCGCTCTTCCAGTCACGCGCTTCGGCGAAGGCGCCGGTATGGATCTCGATGTAGTCTGCACCCGTCTTGTCGGCCGCCTTGATCTGGTCGGGATCGGGATCGATGAAGAGGCTGACGATCAGGCCGCCGTCCTGCAGCCGCTGCACCGCTTCTTTTATGCTTTCCAGGTTGAGCCGCACGTCGAGTCCCCCCTCGGTGGTCAGCTCCTGCCGCTTCTCCGGCACCAACGTGCACATGTCGGGCTTGACGGATATGGCGATGTTGACCATCTCGTCGGTGGCGGCCATCTCCAGGTTGAGTCTCGTCTTCACGGTCTGGCGCAGAAGCTTCAGATCGCGGTCCTGGATATGCCTGCGGTCTTCACGCAGATGGATGGTGATGCCGTCGGCGCCGGCCAGCTCGGCTATGGCGGCCGCTGCTACCGGGTCGGGCTCGACGCCCCCCCTCGCCTGGCGGATGGTGGCGACGTGATCGATATTGACCCCCAGTTTAGCCATGTTCGCTTCCTCCGATGTTTTTCTCGACCAGCTCGGCAATCTCCTTGGCCCAGCCGGTAATCTGGTACTTGTCCTGACCTTCAAGCATGACGCGCAGGAGCGGCTCAGTGCCGGAGTAACGGATCAGGATACGCCCTTCGTCCTTCACCTTCGCTTCGATGTCTCCTATCAGACCCGCCACTTCCGGGATGGTCATGACGTCTCTCTTCTCGGTTACGCGGACGTTGACGAGCACCTGGGGGAGCGGAATCATGACCTCGGCCAGCTCGGAAAGGCGCTTGTTATGACGCTGCATGACGGCCAGCACCTGGAGGGCCGAAAGCACCCCGTCACCCGTGGTATTGTGGTCGAGGAAGATCATGTGGCCGGACTGCTCGCCACCCAGGTTGTATCCACCCTTCTGCATCTCTTCCACCACGTAGCGGTCGCCGACAGCGGTTTTTATCACCCTGCCCCCCGCTTTTTTTACGGCGATATCGAGCCCCATGTTGCTCATCACCGTGGCAACGAGGGTGTTCTCGCGCAGCTTGTTCTGCTTCAGCATGTCGGTGGCGCAGATGGCCATGATATGGTCGCCGTCCACCTCGTGGCCGAACTCGTCGACAAAGATCACCCGGTCGGCGTCGCCGTCCAGGGCTATCCCCAGGTCGGCCCGGTGCTCCTTGACCGCCTCGCTGATAATATTCGGATACAGGGAGCCGCAGCCGGCATTGATGTTGGTGCCGTTCGGCTTCACGCCGATGGCGATGACCTCCGCCCCAAGCTCCTCAAGCACTGCCGGGGCAACCTTGTAGGCGGCGCCGTTGGCGCAGTCCAGAACAATCTTGAGCCCGGACAGATCCAGGTCTTTGGGAAACGTGCTCTTCAGAAAGACGACGAATCTACCGACGGCGTCGTCGATCCGGTAGGCCTTACCCACTTCGGTGGCAATGGGGCGGAGGGAATCGATCTTGCCGGAAAAAATCAGCTCTTCGATGCGCAGTTCCATCTCGTCGGGAAGCTTGAAGCCGTCGCGGGAAAAGAACTTGATGCCGTTATCCTGAAAAGGGTTATGGGAAGCGGAGATGACCACCCCTGCGTCCGCGCGCATGGATGAGGTGATGTTGGCGATCCCCGGGGTCGGCAGCGGTCCCACCTGGAGCACGTCAACACCCATGGAGCAGATGCCGGCGACGAGGGCGTTTTCTATCATATAACCGGAAAGACGGGTGTCCTTGCCGATGACGATCCGGTGCCTGCGCTTGCCGTTCCTGAATATATAGGCGGCAGCCCGCCCTATCTGCATGGCCATCTCCGTGGTCATGGGATAAACGTTGGCCACCCCCCTGACGCCGTCGGTACCGAACAGTTTTTTCATTTTTGCACCTCCTGACCGGATGATCCGGCAATGCGTTTTTATTTGCCCTGTGGTCTTCCAGCCGCTGCCGTTTTCACCTCGACAATCGCCGGAGAGAGCCCCGTTACCCGCAGTTCACGATCAAGCCTGACAAACCTTTCCAGCCCGCCGAAAACGGTGCTCCCTTCCCTGGCGCTGCGCAGATCGAGCGTAATTTTCATTCGCTCCCTCTTGAGCTTGAGAAGGAGGATGCGCGGTCCGGCCACAGTCACCTCGACCTGGGCGGGAGGGTGATTGACGATGGCGAGATCCGTCGACAGGTTTCCATACTCCAGAGGAACGTTCAGCACAATCTGCCCATCCCTCTCCCCCGCGGTAAACAACCAGAGGAGCACTGCCACCAGAAGCGACAGCACCATGAGCCACTTTTCCTTCTCCAGGTTCTCGCGTATGCTCATGACAACCACCTGGCTTCGATAAGACGCTTCAAAACCTTGCGCAGGGTGGATGATTCAAGATCGTTGGTTTTTCGTCCGCCAAGCACGACCGATATGGCGCCTGTTTCTTCGGAAACTACGATGACCACTGCATCCACCAGCTCCGTCAACCCCAAGGCGGCCCTGTGCCGTGTGCCGAGGGCCTTGCTGATTTCCGGGTTCTGGGTCAGGGGGAGAAAGCAACCGGCCCGCGTCAGTTTTCCCTTCTGAATGATTACCGCCCCGTCGTGGATCGGCGAATACGGGAGAAATATTGAAGATATGAGCTCGCTGGTGACCTTGGCGTCAATATCGGTTCCCACCGCTATGAAACTGTCGACGGACATCCCCCGTTCAATGACGATAAGGGCGCCGATCCGCTTGCTTGCCAGCGTCTCCGCAGCAGTGGCAAGCTCCTCGATAATCGACTCGGCCTCTCCTGTTTCCCGTTGTTTACCGTGGCGGACCCGGTTCAGGGTCGCAAATGCCCGACGGATATCGGTCTGGAAAATGATGACGAGAACGATGCATGAGGAACTAAGTACGCTGTTTGAGATCAGACGCAGGGTTTGCAGGCCTGCAAGACGGGAAAACATGGAGCAGAGAAGCAACGAGGCGAGCACAAGCAGGATTCGAACCGCCAACGCTCCCTTTATGAGCAGGCTGAGTCGATAGATGATGACGGCTGCCAGTGCTATATCGAACAAATCCAGCAACAGGCCGTAATTTTGCGGAAAGTCTGTCATGATTATCGTGTGAGGGGTTACCGGTCCTGCCGCCGGCGGTAGCTCCGCTGAACAGTTCATTTCCCATGATCAAATCGATCAGGCTCCAGGCCTGCTGAGTGCCCTCGCCATGTCTGCGACATCACGCATTTCTTTTACATCATGCACCCGGAAAATTGAAGCGCCGTTGACAAGCGCAACGGCAACTACGGCTGCCGTACCGTAAAGCCTGTCATCCGACTCTCGTCCAAGGACCTTGCCGATGAAGGACTTTCGTGACGGTCCCACAAGAACCGGGCGGCCCAGCTCTGCGAACTCCGCCAGTCGCCGCACAATCTCCAGATTACCAGACACGCTCTTGCCGAAGCCGATACCGGGATCGACGGCGATCCGGTCGGCGGCTATCCCTGCCGATGCTGCCAGAGCCAGGGAACCTCGCAAGGATGCGGTAATTTCGGCAATTATATCGCCATAAGCCGTATTGGCCTGCATCTCCAGGGGATTGCCGCGGGTATGCATCACTACCAGACCGGAACCGGCGACTGCGACCACCTCCGCCATCCGGATGTCGAAGGAAAGGCCGCTGATGTCGTTGACGATCTCTGCACCCGCAGCAAGAGCGGCCCCGGCTACGGATGCCTTGTACGTATCGATGGAAATGGGAATTTTCAGCCGTCCGGCAAGGCCCTCGATGACGGGTATCACCCGCCTGAGTTCCTCTTGTTCGTCAACCGGCGCAGCGTTTGGACGGGTACTCTCGCCGCCGATGTCGATAATGTCAGCCCCTTCGGCCTCCATCTCCAGAGCACGGTCTACGGCCTTTTCACGGCTGAAAAAACTGTTGCCGTCGGAAAATGAATCTGGGGTGACATTGAGTATCCCCATGATGCACGGACGCCGGGACAAATCGAGGCTGCGACGGCCAATCGCCCAGGTTTCGGGGAAACGTACCATTATGCCGGAGCGACCTCGTCAGCAGAAGCAGTGGGCGTTACACTGGCTTCCACGTTGATAATCCGGTCGACCTCTTCGCCGCTCAGGTTTTCCTTTTCAATCAGTTCATGAGAAAGCCTGTGCAGCACATCGACATTATCCGTCAGAAGCCTGCGTACGCGGATGTAGTTTTCCTCGACGATCCGCTTGATCTCGGCGTCGATATCAACGGCTGTGGCCTCACTGTAGTTCTTGTGAGTGGACATCTCCCGGCCGAGGAAGATCTGCTCGTCCTTCTTGCCGAAACTTACCGGCCCCATCTTTTCACTCATCCCCCACTCGCAGACCATCTTGCGGGCGATCTCGGTGGCCCTTTCGATGTCGTTGCCGGCGCCGGTGGTCATGGAATTGAAGATGATCTCCTCTGCGGCACGACCGCCCATGAGAACGGCGATCCGGTCCAGGAGGGACTCGCGGGAGTAGCTGTGCTTGTCCTCGATGGGAAGCTGCATGGTGACGCCGAGAGCCCTGCCGCGAGGAATGATGGAGACCTTGTGGACCGGGTCGGTGCCGGGAATGAGCTTGGCGACGAGGGTATGTCCCGCCTCGTGATAGGCGGTATTCTTCTTCTCTTCATCCGAGATGACCATGCTGCGCCGCTCGACCCCCATCAGCACCTTGTCCTTGGCATCGTCGAAGTCCTGCATGTCCACGACGCTCTTGTCCTTGCGCGCCGCCAGAAGGGCCGCCTCGTTGACCACGTTGGAAAGGTCTGCGCCGGAGAAGCCGGGGGTGCCTCTGGCGATGACGGCAAGATCAATATTCGCCCCCAGCGGGGTTTTCTTGGTATGGACCTTGAGAATAGCCTCCCGTCCCTTGACGTCGGGACGCGGCACCACTACCTGACGGTCGAAACGACCGGGACGGAGAAGCGCCGGGTCAAGAACGTCGGGACGGTTGGTGGCGGCAATGAGAATTACTCCTTCGTTGGACTCGAAGCCGTCCATCTCCACGAGAAGCTGATTCAACGTCTGCTCGCGCTCGTCATGACCGCCGCCGAGCCCGGCGCCGCGGTGGCGGCCGACTGCATCGATCTCGTCGATGAAGATGATGCAGGGAGCGCTCTTTTTACCCTGGACGAAAAGGTCGCGCACGCGGCTGGCGCCGACGCCGACGAACATCTCGACAAAGTCGGAACCGGAGATGGAGAAGAACGGAACGCCCGCTTCTCCTGCAATGGCGCGCGCCAGGAGCGTTTTGCCCGTACCCGGAGGGCCCATGAGCAGAACCCCCTTGGGAATCCGTCCGCCCAGCTTGGTGAATTTTTTCGGTTCCTTGAGGAAGGAAATGATCTCTTCCAGTTCTTCCTTGGCCTCTTCAATCCCCGCCACATCTTCAAAGGTGATCTTTCCCTGGGTTTCGGTCAAAAGCTTGGCGCGGCTCTTGCCGAACGCCATCGCCTTGCCGCCCCCTCCCTGCATCTGGCGCATGAAGAAGATCCAGACGCCGACCAGGAAGATGATCGGGAACCAGGAAATAAAAATGGAAAACCAGGAAAACTTCTCCTCCTCGGGTCGGGCGTTGACTGCGATTTTTTGAGCCAGGAGCTTTTCAGATAGGTTGGCGTCGGCCGGCTTGTAACTGCGGAAGTCCTTGCCGTCGCTGAACTTGCCCAAGATCTCATTGCCCTGAATAGTGACTGTTACAACCTTTTTATCGACATTTTTGATCTTGCCCGTTTCAACCGCTTCAATAAAATCACTGTAGTCCAGCTTTTCCTGGGCCGGCTTCGGCTTGTTGAAAAGATTGAACAACAGAATCATCATCAGACTGATAACAAGCCATAATGCCAGGTTCTTATAAAACTGATTCAAGTTTACCCCCGTTTTGATTAACCCGGCGTTGCCGGGCTGCCTCTAAAGAGCGATTTTGTGGTGGTTTAAAGCTGAAAAGTTACCATAAAGGCCACTTCTTGACAAGTGCTTTAAGGAGTGAAATCAAGAATTTCTGCCCTCAGCACCAACTTTGTGGAAGCCGTTACCCTCCCCGCAGTCGCCGGCATGACCCCGCCTACCCAGAAAAGTGTTTCACCCGAGAAGAGAAGCGGAATGCGACGGCGAAACGGAAGCGGGATTTTCTTGTCGATAAATAGTTTTTTCACCTTTTTCGACCTGGCCATGCCGAGGGGAGAGAAAACATCCCCGTCGATGAAGGTCCGCACCAGCCAGGGGAATGGCGCTCCATCCCCATCAAAATATGCAACCGTGGCCGGCACCCCATCCCAGCTCTCCGGGACCGCCGCGACTTCGACAGTCAGAAGTCCGCCGCCGGGGATTGGGTAGCTACCGGGGCCTTCTATGAAAAATTCGTAGGGAACGGACGATGCATCGCCATGTTTCTGAAATGTCAGTTCTCCGTAACACCGTTTCACCGTGAACCCTTCAGGCAGAACCAGCCTGGAATTCGGGCTTGCGGACAATAATAGGGAGTCGATATCGTTGAGGTGCCTGGCGCTGATTTGCGTCAAATCACCTTTCACCTGCAAAACCGCCCGACGGTAAAGACGCAGGCGCAACCCCCGCAACTCCGTTGCGATACCGGCAACGACAAACTTTACCCGGCCGGCTTCTACAGTCCCAAAGCGGTTGAACGCCTCAGTGGTGACCTTATCCAGTATTTCCTCATCCTCGGAGAGCGCCGCAGCGGTCGTAACCAGCCTGTCGGTTATAGCCGGGTTATAGCTTTTCAGAAACGGAATCAGTTCATGCCGGACGCGATTACGGAGAAAGTTGACATCCGCATTGCTGCTGTCGGTACGGAACACGAGCCCCCTTTCGCGCAGGTAAGCCTCGATCTCAAAACGGGTAACGGAGAGAAGGGGCCGGACATACATGCCTGCGGATTTTGCCGCCATGGCACACAATCCGCTGCCCCCCGCTCCGCGTAGAAGGCGCATCAGCACGGTTTCAGCCTGATCGTCCGCATGATGGGCCAATACCACGGCCCGTGCCTTGCAACTGGCAGCTATCTCGGAAAAAAACCGGTAACGGGCAGCCCTTCCCGCCTCCTCGAGGGAAAGCTTTTCCCGCTTGCTCAGATCCTGTACATCAACGGCCTGCGTGACAAATGTAACGCCGTATTTCCCGGCAAGCTCACGGACAAAGGCTTCATCCGCATCCGATTCTGCGCCGCGCAGACAATGATTGAGATGGACGACAATAAGTCGGAGTCTCAGCGAGCTGAAACCGGCCAGAACATCCAGCAACGCAACAGAATCGGCCCCGCCTGAAACCGCCACAACCACCGTGTCTCCAGGGGAGAAGAGGTCGTGTTCTTCAATAAATCCAGCAACCTTTTTCAGCACAATAACTCCATACGTCCGAATTACATGAGATAATACCGTATTTTCTCATAGCTCGGATACAAAAACACCCCTCAAATTGAGGGGTGTTTTTGTAATCGGTATTTTCTCAATGTGATTTTCCCGACATGCCACCAAATGCACCCCCATAAATTGGAGGCTGCCCTCTTCTTCTGAGTGAATATATTTAATATAGCATATTACACGGACGGCAGTCAAAAACCTATTTTTTCTTACCCGGCACAAAAGGAATCAGCCCTCGCTGGAATGCCTCTTCCTGAAGCTCCAGCGGCGCAGTGCGGATATCCACGGCAAATCCGTTCACGTTGAGCATCCAGACCAGCGGGTTGCCCTCCAGCTTGCTTGGCAAGGTCCAGCGTGGATCGAGATAGCTGATGCCCATCATCTGTTCGATGCTCCGCGCCTTTGTGGTTGCGGTACTCTTTCCGATTCCGAACAGTTCGCACAGCCTGCCCAGCGGCAAATGCGGCGTCTGGCTCTTGTCGTGGAGAAAGTTGGCGCTGCCGATAACATAGACACAGGCGCAGGCCCACTGCTCCGGTTTGCCTTTCGCCAGCGGCGAGGGGCGTTTGCGGCAGAGAGCCGCTGCCAGTTCTTGTGAGACGTGGGAGTACTCCTCGTTCAGATGTTTTTGGCAGAATTCGTCGATGATCCCGGCAACGGTGTCGAATACCGACTGCATGGCTTTGGGGACTTTCAGTTTGTCGGTCATTTTATTTCCTCTCCAGGCTCAGCAGCAGCCGCAGGTAGTCCCGCTGGCTTTCCCAGACCATGCTGGAAAACAGCTTCACGAAGGGCGCGACATTGCCGGTATTGCTCTCCCTGACCGCCGCCAGATACTCACTGCGGAGCACCGGCGGGATAATGGTCACCGGGTAGCCTTCCTGGAGCAGGGCAAGGTTCATCAGCAGCCGGGCGGCCCTGCCGTTTCCGTCCACGAAGGGGTGGATGGTGACCAGTCGGACGTGCAAGAGCGCCGCGAACTCGATGGGGTGTTTCTCAGCCCGGAGGCGGGGAATCTCATCGGCAAAGGCGGCCATTAGCCCCTTCAGTTCGCTCGGAGCGGGAAAAACGAAGTCGGTCCCGGTGACGACGATGTTCTGCTTGCGGTAGTGACCGGCGTTGGCCTCGTCGATACGGTAGTAGAAGAGCCTGTGCAGCTTCAGGATGTCCCGCTCGGTGATTTCCGTGCGGCGTGCGAGCTTTTGCAGATAGTCGAAGGCCTCGGCGTGGCCGATGGCCTCAAAGTGGTCCTTGAGCGGCTTGCCGCCAATGGTGATGCCGTCCTCGATCACCACCTTAGTCTCGGTCTCGGTCAGGCTGTTTCCTTCCAGGGCGTTGCTCGCCCAGGTCAGGCCGATGCGGAAGTATTCCCGCAACTGTTTGAGCGCCTGTCCCTTCAAGGGGCGATGCTGGCTGATCTCTTCCTGGAGTTTTTCGGCTTCCGTGATTCTGTTGGTGAATGTCATGGCGTACCTTTATCTCCTTCTTCGTCAGCCCGTACTTATCCATGAACCAACAGGTTTTGTACAACTGAAATTACCGGAGAGTTGTCATGTGTCGGGGGCTGCTCTACTCGTAACAATTGGATTTTATTCAGCAACGAAGTTATGAGCGCTCATATCCCGTTCATAACGCGCAAAAAGTTCATGGGCCAACCACACGGTTCAGCATGGACCCGATGGTGTAATGGGCACCCTTTCTTACTCCCACTGCGACGAGGAACCCTTCATCGCACAATCGCTTCAATTCTCTTGTCGCTGTACTGCGGGTCACGCTAAAAACTCGACAATATTCCTGATTCGTGAGCCGATCATGAGCAGAGAAATACGTGATGAGCTTCGGCACACGGCTTTCAAGCCAGGTTTGCTGCTGTTTGATATCCGGCGCAATTTTGTAGACTGCCCCGCGGCCCGCGGAAGGTGCGCCATGGAGGATACCCATGGTGACCAATTCCTGGATTTCCCGGTACGCCTGATCCCGATCAACGCCGGTAAGCTTTCTGTATGTCTCATTGGAGAATCCGCCGGAATTGGCCAGCAGCACTCTCTTCTGGTTCATCCCCAGGCGGAAGCGCTCAATGAGCATCCCCCACACAGGGCTGTGACCGGTATAAACCGGCTCATTCTTGAGGGTGATGCAGAACGTGGATGTTTCCAGGGAAAATTCAGGCTGGCAGAGAAGCGACTCTTCCATCTCCTCGAAGATGCGCGGGATTCCCTCGCCTTCTTCGCGCATGATGCCGGCATCCACCAAGACCCTCACCAGAAGCGGATTCCTGCTGGCATGAACACGCTGGCGGTTCTTAAGTTGTTCTATGGTGACCGGTGGCACGAGATCTCCGGGGCTCTGGATCTCCATCCGGTCGTCGAAGAACCAGATTTCAATCTCCCGCCCCTGCTCGTTGTAATCCCGGTGGGCGATGGCGTTCACCAAGGCTTCCTGCCAGGCAAGTGTGGGGTATTCCGGCATTTCCCTGAAAAAAAGGTCATGCAGCTTCTCTGACTTGCCTATCTGCACGACCGTGGACTGATAAGCATCCTCGATCATCCGGGCGAGCGGTGGTTCGAGCGGGGTCCGTTGCGTGACATTGCGCCGTGTTCCATGCTTGCGGTCGGTCCCGTCAACACGGAAAATACGGACACCGCTGCGTGGATGCCATCGCGCGGAAGGCAGCTTGCAGAAGAGCAGGAGGGCGGCATTGGTAACGGCAAACGCGTTGCCCTTGGGAATAATGAGACTGTATCGCTGCAGAATCTCCGGAATAGGCCTGCCGGCATACGGGGTGCCAGCCAGGAACTTCTCTGTCAGGATCAGGTCAAGGTCGTCAATGGTAGCGTCGGGCCGAATCTGCTGCTCGTAGCCGACCCTGCGGTAGGCCTGTTTTCGCTGGTTTATGACTTCCTGCGGTTCGTGGATGACCTGGTCTCCCACGCGATAGGGAAAGCCATCGCCGTCAACCATGACCGCTTCCGGGGCTATGGGTATTTGCAAGACAATGACTTCGTGGCCATCCAGAGCGATCCTCTGCGTCTCAACCCGCACCGCCGGTCGTAGACGCCGTTCCGGGACTGCAATGAAGTCGGCGACAACATCGTCTGGATAGCCATGGCCGGAGGGAATGCCGTCGTCGTCAACGCCAAGCAAGAGTGTCCCTCCATCGGCATTCGCGAATGCCGCCACATATTCGGCGATGAAGTCCCTGACCGCCCGGCGGTTAAGGGCTTTCTTATTGCCGTCCTTCTGATCCCAGAGGGACTTGAACTCGATGAACTGACCTTCGCCCTTGCTGATGAGGCGCTTCAGTTCCGGTGCGGTAAAGAGATCCTTCATTTTTTACCCTCCGCCATGGCGGTTTCCTCGGGAATCAGCCTGTAAAATGCGTAGACGCGTTGGTCAATACCAGTCCGATGTTTTGTGCCCAATGTTTTGTCAATGTGGAGATGCGACACTATGTTTCCGCCCTACGTTTCCGCCGAAAAAAAATGGAATTTGGAGACGCGACCCCCAGTGTTTCCTTTCCCCCCAGTGTTTCCCCCCAGTGTTTCCCCCCAGTGTTTCCCCCCAGTGTTTCCCCCCAGTGTTTCCCCCCAGTGTTTCCCCCCAGTGTTTCCCCGACCCCCAGTGTTTCCCTTTGTCAAAATGTAGACGCGACACTAATATTTGCCCGTAATTTCCAGGTCGCCGGTCGCCTGTTCCGAACCCCTACTTTTAAACAACACCAGCATTAATTATTTCCTGTTGCCAAGACTTTTCCATCAGCATAGTAAAGCTCGTCGGTTGCGATGATTCTCCCAAATCCAGTTCTCCCGCCCGGATGGCTGTATCCACATGTGCGGTCAGCAGTTCAAACATCTTGCGTTTGTATTCTGTATCGTCATTCCCCTTCAGGTGCTCACCCTTGGTTTCCAGGACGGTAAATCTGAACTTGCCTTCATCGGTGCCGTGGACACACGCAAGTATATCGGGATAAATCCTGTTCCGCTGCCACCCTTGCAGGCTGTAGGAACGCTGATTGACGGCTATTCGATGCCACCAGTAGACGGACTGGCGAGTATCCAGATACAAGGCTGTCTCTTTTTCAAGTTCGTTGAAGTCCCGCTGGTATACCTTCTCAAACAGGCTTTTTTCAATATCGCCGCCATCCTTGCGGTGAAGAAGCCGGTCTTCATCGGATACATCGATCTCCAGGGTTTTAGCCAGCTCCCAGTTCAGTTTGGCGTCGCCCGAGGATACCAGACGCAGGGATATGGCCCCGCTTTCCAGCTTTTCACGAAAGAGCGCTTCAGCAGCGCTATCGACCTGTTTTCTCAAATCCAGTTTCATCGACTTCAACAGGTCAAGGCGATTTACATACAGCCGTTTTTCGCTCACCCCACGGCTACGCAATACAGCCAGTGTGTCATCGAGAATCCGCATCCCCTGCCAAGGGTTCGGCACCACATCAAGCAGTTGTCGCACGAGAAAAGCAATATCGAGCCCTTCATCCGGAATGTGGTCAACCATTTCCTGAAAGAAAAGTTTTGCTTCATCTTCTTTCTTTTGGTCGAGATCGACACGGGCTATGGTCCGTTTAAGCTTTTCCTGATCCTCCACCTTGACGTTATCGGCTTGCAGGTAACGAAACGCCTCCCAGTCTAGCTCTCCCAGAATATCCCGGTCATAGTCGAGCAGTCGATACCCCTTGACGGCCTTTTCATCGCGTGCCAGAACCTTTGGAAGGAAGATTGTCGGCAGCTTGGCAAATGCCTCTCGGCGATTAAGTGTGACCTTATTGGTGAATCGCTGCTTGCCGCCACCACCGACAACCTTGACACTGGAAGCAAGATCGGCCATTCCCTCATCCTGCAAACCCTTGCGCACACCGTTTACCGCTTCGGAAACATCCTGATCAAAGGTAAAGACGTAACACTCATCAAGTGCTTGTCGATGAGTCAGTTGTGCATGGGGCTGTCGCAGCACGCGGCCAATCATCTGGGTCAAAGCGGTATTCGCCGTAGTTTTGGAGAGGATTGTCAGCACATAGGCAAAGGGACAATCCCATCCCTCCCGCAAGGCATCCTTGGTGATGATGTAACGTACCGGGCAGTTTTCAGCCAGCAGGTCTTCATCTCCCAGTTCGTCATTTTCAGAGGTCTTGAGACGTATTTCTTCCTCTTTGACCCCCAATTTTTCCTGGAGATATTCCCGCGCATGTTCAGCATGAACAAAGGCGGCATCGCGCTGTTCCTTGCCGGTTCGTTCCACCCGCACCAGCATGATCGGCCTGATGTAACGGCCGGATTCCATTTGCAGCCGGGCCGCTTCCTTTGCCAGATCCTCAAGTTTTTGATGGGCCAGAGTAAGGGTGTGTTTCCAGCCACCCTTGTCCTCGTTCTCCACATTGATCGGCAGTTTGATCATCTCCTCGTCTTTAAGGTCGCGGCCCGGTACGTTCACCAGCATGTTTGATTGATGCTTGCCGCCCGTGTTGGGGGTGGCGGAGAGTTCGACCATAAAACGGGGATTGAAGCCGCACAGCGTTTCACGGGCAGTGTCGGAATAAGCCTTGTGCCCTTCGTCGATGATCACCACCGGACGTACCAGGCACAACACGTTGCCGAGGCTCTGCCTGATGGAGAGCGAACCGGGCACAATGCCGTCCATGTAGCCCATGTCGGCTAAATCATTGATCCTCAAGTTAGGCACGGCATTCAGTAACGCACGGTTTTTTTCACTGTCGTCTTCAGGTGGGAAAAATGAGGTAAAACGGCCACTGTCGCGGAACATCCGCAAGGTGTCTTTTGACTGGCGGGCCGCCGAGGGAAGCATCAGCAGCATGACGCAAAGTTGACCTTTCACATCCAGACGTGTGAAGGCGTCTCCCTTTTCCAGGAGTTTTACCCGCCCACCCGAGGCGCGTTCAAGCGTCTGGCGATAGTGATGTTCACGGTTGGCAAGCTGTTTCCATGTTTGACGATAAATGGCGTCCGACGGCACTACCCAAAGAACCAAGCCGGTCTGCCGTTTGAAATAGTCGGTATGAATGCGTTCCAGCGCACAGGTCGCTAATAGCGTCTTGCCGCCTCCGGTAGGCACTTTCAGACATATATTGGGAATGGAGCGGTTAAGTCCGTCATGGCGGGAAAGATAAGGTGCAACAACGGTGTTGCCATCTTTGTCACACAGGGAGGGCAGAACACGTTCGTTGTTGAGATGGTCCCAGGTTTTCTGGCAAGGATCGCCAATATCGAGATCAAGCCCCTGTTCAGCAATCAGAACTTTGACCTTTTCTACCTTTTCGGTCTGTTCAGACAGAACCGCAAGATAATGGTCAATCTTGCGTAAGACACCCTGTTGGTATTCTTTCAGTTCCATGGCGTCAGTCTCCCAGAATCCGGTGGACGGCGTAAGGCAACTGACAGAATTCGATGCGTTCCTTGGTCAACTCCTTCTGGCTCATGAACTTGGCCACGGCAAAAACGATGGAGCGCTTGCCGGACTTGTTCCCCGTGGCAATCGCAGCCACTCGCTCGGCGTTCAGTGCCGCCTCGTTGGAGCGCAGCCAGGCGGTATCCGGCTGATAGAAGAGATGGATGCGGAACAGTTCGGTTTCGCCGATGAAGCCATCGGTGGAGTGTGCGGCAACCGTTTCCAGTGACCGGCCGGTGGCGGTATAAAAGACATAGCGGGCCAGGGCCTCGAAATTGGGGAGTCCCTTGCCGGAAAGCAGGTTTTCGATCTCGATCGGCTCGCCCAAGGTACAGTAGGTGAAGCTGCCGCCCAGCCCCGGCGCTGTTTCGGGAATCTTCCGTTCGCCGGTAACAGTCAGCACGCCGTCCTTGATTTCTTTTTTAACTGTGTCGAACGCTGCGCCTTTGGTCTTTTCGATATGTTCGACTTCAAGGAGTAGTTTTTGTGACTTTTTGGAAAAATTGGTCCAAGTGATTTTCTCGCTGAACAGCTCTTCGCGCTGGTTCCCGCTGAAGGGATAGCCGTTGATGACCCGCCGTACCCGCTCGGCGGTCAGGGTGTCGGCGTATTCCTCGCACTCGATCAGCATGAAACGGCGATTGCCGCCGTCTTTCTGGTTGGCGGCGAGAACGGCATGGGCGGTGGTGCCGGAACCGGCGAAGGAATCGAGAATGATGGAGTTTTCGTCAGTGGCTATTTCGAGGATGCGCGAAAGCAGACGTGTCGGTTTAGGCGTAAAAAATTCCGTGCCTTTGCCCTCCATGATTTCACGTAGTTCCTTCTTTGCCTCGTCCGTGTGCCCTGCAAAGTCATGGGGCCACCAAGTGCTGGGAACGGTGCCGCCGCCCCCTTGGAGAAGGTGTTTATACCGCTTGAAGCCCGGAACCTTGCCTGTGCCGTCGGCTCCCCACCAAATTAGATCATTATCGACGTTGTATTGATGCCTTTCCTTTGAATAACGCCAAACTGCCGTTTTCTTTGGCCAGATCTCTTCGCCTGTATTCGGATTAATTACCGGATAATAAAGGTTTGGGCGTTCTTCCGCTGTCTTGTTGCAAGTATAATTGTCGGAACGAAAGGTCCCTTTGTCGTCTTCATGGCGGTAGTTTGCGTCATTGCCTGCCGTTCTTCCCAAGAGATTCCGGCTAAATTCCTCACTCTTGCGATAGACAAGAATATGGTCAAACATAGTGGAAAAACCCTTGGCGTCATTCGATGTAGCATATTTTTTCTGCCATGCAATATGGCTATAAAAGGCATCCTCACTATGGAAAACCTCATCGAGTATGTCGCGCAGACGGTGTTGCTCGTTGTCGTCGATAGTGACAAAAAGCACCCCGTCATCTGCAAGCAGCTCATGCAGCAGATTCAACCTTGGCCACATCATGCATAGCCACTTGTCATGCCGCTCCAGGTCTTCCTTATCCACCGGATTGGCCGACTTCTTCAGCCACTCCTTCATCAGCGGCGAACGGACGTTGTCGTTGTAGCACCACCCCTCATTGCCGGTATTGTAGGGCGGGTCGATGAAGATGCAGTTGATCTTACCTGCATGGGTAGGAAGCAGGGCCTTTAGCGCTTCCAGGTTATCGCCGTGGATGATCAGGTTGTCGTCCAGCGACGGCTTTTGTCCTTCGGCGGGCAGAGACTTGGCCGCATCCACTTTTAGCTCCCGAAACGGCACGCTCAGGTGGTGGGAATAGACAAACTGCTTTCCCTTGAATTCCAGTGTTGGCATATTTAAAAGCTCCTTAGTAAATCTGGGAACATAATTCTGATTATTCTTCCTATCAAATGGACATCAGTTAGTGTCCCCGGAACATTCATCAGTCCCGGTGGAACGGTGCAGGCGCTGAGCGGCCTTAACCATACCAGCGCCTGGTTAGCCTCCGCCAAGTAGTGCTCCAACTAATGTCGAACCTTTTGCAACCTGATCAGTTCCGCCAAGTTCAGTATATTTATCAAGCACTTTATGTAAAGCATTATCGAGGACTTCAGCTGGAATATCAATCTTTGGCACTTGTGCTAGTGCGTCTGTTATACCATCCTTTGTACCAGCAACCGATATTCCCACAAGCGTTGCTACAAAGAACTTGATGTTTGTTATATCCTTTCTAGGAATATCTACACCGCAGTGTTGCGGTTTGATATACGTTTCCACAGCCTTCATAATTTGAATCACTTTTAAATAGACATCAATGGGTGTATCAAGGCTAAATATCTTTTTGTACTCGGTTTGAGAGTTGATTAACGTAGAAGGTCGTGCTCTTGCACTATCTGGTTTATTTAATGTTAAGGCCATCATAGCTTGTGCCATATATGGAATGCTAATGATCTTGGATACAGGCTTGCCTTGGTTTTTATAGAAGTTTTTCTTTCTATCATAGAAAAAACCATTTGCTTTGAGAAAATCTTCAATATTTCTGTGTATTTCGTCTGAACTGCGGAGGGATGCAGGTGGTATTGAAGTCTGACTGTTTGTAGCCCTGATGATTCGGTCTCTAGCTTCTTCGTTTTCCTCGCGAATAATGCGGACAAGAATTTTACGTTCATCTTTCAGAAGTTGCGCAGCTTCAGAAAAGTGATTGTAAATTTCGTGTGAAGTCTGTAGTCCATTAACAATCTGGGGGTCTTCTATTGTTATTTTTTTCCCAGCTGAAACTGCATTTGGAGTTATAATTGTGACACCATTATTCAAATACCAAAAATCTTCAGATTTTGTATTTGATAGTGTTTGCTTGATTCCGGTATTAACAACAACACTACCCTGATAGTCTCTGACATTTGATTCGAATATACTTCTGGCTAATGCACCGTCGTCAGATATGAAATCATAATATTTATCCAATGAAACTAGACATACGTAGCTACCAGCTTCCGTGCTGATTGGGGTTTCTGCAATTTCTAGAGTTCTACTTGTGGTGGGTATATTGCGTGTAAGTTCTAACAATCTACGAGCCCCGATAAATTCGAATTTAAAGGATGACCCACTAAAAAGTGCTAAAATTAAAGATTCCAGTTTCTGAACTTTTCCGGAAACATTAGGGTGAACTTCGTCTCCTTGGGTCGCATAATAATAACTGATTTCTAGCTTTGGGAAACTGGCAGCAAGTTTCTCATACACAGTCCTAAATATTATTACTCGTTCGATCAATTCTTGGTTATATCTTTCAGAATAATTATATGGGTCGTTTGAAAGATCAAATAAATCTTCAGCTGTTTCTCTAAATTTAACAATTGCAACTTCTTTGAAAGTTGTAGACGTTTTTGATTGTATTATCTTTAATTCGATTACGTTCTTTTTTTGATTTACATTTATGTCTGAATCTTCGTTTATTAATTCACCATTTAGAAGTGTAAATATTGAATCAATACCGCCGTCACCCCCATCACCAACAATACCGTACTTAACATCATCATACGACAAATCGTGATCTTTCAAAATTTCTGATGCTGTATATATTTCGAAATATTCTGGTTCAGTAATTTCATCGCCTGAATCAGCACACTTACTTTTTATTATCTGATTTAAAATAACTTGGTCATTTGTTAATTTAGACATATTGATCTCCGATGTCTTAAAAGGTTAACCCTTGCTTGGGGAAAACTACAGCGTCAGACTTTGATTTTGGATATTTTGGATATTTGAGGAACTTTCTTAAATTAATTGCAACGTAGTTGACATGGCTACCACCGTTGCCGGATGCGCTACGCTTCATCCGGCCTACATTACTACATTATGTTCATTTCTGCTTGACTGCCAAATTTAACGCTGAAGCGGCCCAATCAGCAATGACCATAGGTACTCAGCCGCGCCTTCTTCCGTTAACTGCTTTTCGGGCGGGTTCCCATAATGAGCCGTTCCGAGAGGCTTGAGGTGCAAAGAATACCCGTCGTTTTCAGCAGACAATGATTCATTATATGAACCGTCGGAGGTGGAGTCGGCATTACTGGAGTAGAGAATGCCGCTTGCAAAAGATGTTCTGCCGCCATGCCAGATTCTGCAACCAGTGATCTGTTGTCCATCGCGGTAGATCTTCGCGGAAAAGTGGCGCAGGTCAATCCTCGCTCCTTGGGTTTGAATGCCGGGACTCCGCCTCTCCAGCTCCCGAAGGGACTCTTCGAAGAAATTACAGATAAAGTTGAAGGCTCCATCGAGGAACACATCCTGATCGTGATCAGAAAATTGCCGGGTGATTCTCAGATTGCTTGAACGAGGAGTGGCTGCGGTTGAGGGGCGAGATAAGACTACCGGTTCAGTTGCAATTTCAGGCCCCGATTGTGACCGAATTCTTTGTACAGCGTTTTCGATGGCAGCCGTTACCTCAAGAAAGCCATCATCAAGCGTCGGGAACTTAACTATTGGTTTTCCATCTGTTGTGGCGGCAAGAAGTTTTCCGAAAGGAGCGCCATGCCAGCTGCAGGGACGTAATATGACGGGTATAATCGTAGCCTCGCTTCGCTCATGCCTCTCCATCGCGCGCTTCATCTCGATGTCATAGCAATAGTCCGAGTCGAGAAAATCAGAACTGACGAGGAGCAGGATTATGTCGGCATCTTCAAGGTGGCTGCTGATCTCCCGACTGAAGTCCCCGCCCGCACCAATTCGCCGATCATGCCACGTCTCGATCAGCCCCTGCCGCTTTATAACGGAAAGGTGTTTTTCAAGCTCGTCTCGAAGCGATTCGTCTTTGTGCGAGTAGGAGAAGAATATATTTGCCATGTTCATACAATCCTTTGTAGCTGGAAAAGACCAGGACATGAGAATTCCGGGACAGATTTTTTTCGCGGCTGATCTTCCGTCAACTGCTGCACAAATTCAAAAGCCGCCTTCTGCATCATGCTGATAAGGCGGCTTTAATTACTTCTTTTTCCCCCGGCGTTCGCACTCCATCATCTCCCTCCGATAACACCGCAATATTACGCAAGTTTAATACACCTTTTAAACCTTAAAGTCAACGAGAAAGCCCTTCCCCGCGGCTACAAGCCCAGATTCCCACATTCTCTCCTCTTGGTTCCATAGTTGGTCACCTTTTTGGTTACTTTTTCGATGCCGTGGACTATGGACGATTATTTGGATGGTAAAAGGCCCCCATAAATGGAACCAATTTGGCTACCTTCAAATGCTCCTTAACAGAAAAAAGAAAAGCCTCCTTTATGGGGAGGCTTTGGGTGGCATCATGGAGTTTGTTCTTCTTGGACTGCCTGGTTTCGCGCCGCTTTAGATTGCCTTACGGTCAGCTTTTGCTGCCGTGGCCGATGGTCATTGACCACCGCGAGAAGTCACCTCCCCGATTCGCCCCCTGATTCTTCAGCGTGGCACTTTTCGCCGGACAAAGCAAAAAGAAAAGGCCCTGATTTCTCAGGGCCTTTCGTACTTCGCCGGACAGTGCCGGATTTAAAATTGGTGGCGGTGCAGGGACTTGAACCCCGGACATCACGGATATGAGCCGTGTGCTCTAACCAGCTGAGCTACGCCGCCAAGGCCTATGGTGATATAAAAAACCTCCTTGGCATAACCAAAGAGGTAGATATTATTTGATTGCGGGGAGAACACTTAGTGAATATCAGTCTTCTTCCTGCGGTCACCTCAGAGTCATAGGTATATATAGCATCCTTTTGAGATTGTCAAGAAAAAAGGTGGAGGAAAAACCTTCCTGCCCTACCCCGGACTATTTTCCAGAATTTCCCGCAACGAGGCTCCCAGTTCCTTACAATTGTACGGCTTGCTGATGGCGCCGCAGAATCCGTATTGAGCGTAATGTGCCATTATAGGGTCACTTGAGTAACCGCTGGATACAATCACCCTGGCTGCCGGGTCTATCTCGAGAAGTTTGGCAATAGCATCCTTCCCACCCACTCCTCCAGGTATCGTCAAATCCATTATGACGCCGGCGAATGGTGTTCCTGCTGCCGTTGCCTGCCTGTATAGTTCCACAGCCTCTATGCCGTCGCCACAGACAGTCGGTTCATAGCCGAGCATCTTGAGTGCGACTTCCATCGACTCGCGGATCATCTCCTCGTCATCCATGAACAGAATTTTGCCTTTTCCCGCCCGATGGTCATCAACCTTCTTTTCATTGACGGTCGGCGCCGTTGGTGATGCCGGGAGACGAATGATAAAAGTCGTTCCCACGCCAGTTTGTGAAACAACCCTTATTTCTCCGTTATGATTCTTGACTATTGAATAAACAGTGGCTAAACCAAGCCCGCTGCCGTGATGCTTGGTGGTAAAATAAGGGTCGAATATCCGCTGAAGATGTTCCTCAAGAATACCTATTCCCGTATCCTTGATGGTAAGCTGAATTATTCTCCCGTCGTCCGGGTTATCCCCATCGCTGAAAGTTTCTATATTTTCCGCCTGAATACTGATAACCCCTCCATCCGGCATGGCTTGATCAGCATTGATGACCAGATTGTTTATTACCTGGCTCATCTGTCCTGCATCGATCTCGGCCGGCCAAAGGTCGGCCGGGATAGCAAATTCGCAGCGAACGTTCGACCCCCTGAGGGCGAACGTTGCAGAATCAACGAGAATATGCTCGATGCCGGTCAGCCTCTTCACCGGCGCCCCTCCCTTGGAGAAGGTAAGTAACTGTTGCGTCAGGTCCCGTGCCCGTTCTGAAGCCTTCTGGGCTCGATCCAAAAGCAGGTAAGCATCATGATCCGGTGGAATTATCATCCTTGCCATAGAGACGTTTCCCAGGATGCCTGTCAGAAGATTGTTGAAATCATGAGCGATCCCTCCGGCCAGAATACCCAGAGAGTCCAGCTTGCGCGCCTTGAACAGCTCTTCCTCGATCTCCTTTTTTTCAGTCATGTCGCGGAGCACGAGGACAACCCCAATGATGGCGCCTTCCTGATCAAGGATGGGAGCGGCTGAGTCAGCAATCACACGTTCCGAACCGTCACGGGCAACGAGGATAGTGTGATTGGTAAGCTCCATTATCATGCCAGTCTTAAGCACCCGACCGACGGGATTATTCACGACAGCCCTGCTTTTTTCGTTTATCATGTGGAAGACTTCGCTGAGGATCTTCCCCTTCGACTCTTCCTGGCTCCAGCCGCAAAGCTGCTCTGCCACCCTGTTAAGCATGACAATCCGCTCATCGGTATCGACTGTAATGACGCCGTCACCGATGGAACGCAGCGTTACCCCCAGTCGTTCCTTTTCTTTCTCCAGATCGTCCTTCGCCTTTTTCAGATCGGTAATATTCGTGATAATGCCGACCAGTGCCCTGAGATTACCGTCAGGACCTTCCAGCCGCCTGCCGGACAGGTAACCCCAGAAATCACCCCCGTCCTTGCGCACATAGTGTCGTTCGGTGCTTACATGATCAATTTCCCCGTCAATCAGTTTTCTCATACGAGCGCCACCGACCATCTTTTCCGACGGGTGCAGATAGTCCTGATAATGGGAGCCGATCAACTCTTCGTAGGTGCAGCCGAACATTTCCGCCATACGATGATTGGCGAATATAATCCGCCCCACCGGAGAAACCAGGAATATGGACGCCTGAGAGGTCTCAAAGATGACGCGGAGTTGTTCCTCGCTTTCCCGCAGCGTCTCTTCAGCACACTGATGCTCCGCAATTTCCTGTTCAAGCAGAATCGCCTGCTCGTGAAGTTCTGTCTCAATCCGCTTGCGCTCAGTGACATCGAGCATAACCCCGACAAGTCCTTGCAAAGAACCATTATTTCCCCAAATCAACGACTTATAAAAGAGTACATCACGCAACAATCCATCGGCATATCTCACCTGTGCTTCATAAACCTGCGGATCCCGTTCATGCATTAATTTCATATCTGCATGATGATATATATCGGCAAGTTCTTTCGGTGCAATATCATAGACCGTAGAACCAATGATTTTCTCCCTGGGAATGCCGAGATATGAACTGAATGCCTTGTTGCAGTTCACATAGACACCATCCGCGTTTTTGTAGAATATAGGGTTGGGGATGGACTCGAGAATTGAACCGAGCAGGTTCTTATTCTCTATGAGTTCTATTTCCATTGCCTTGCGATCGGATATATCCTCCGCCACCCCCAGATAGCCGATTACCCGGTCTTGTTCATCATGAATAATGGTGATTGTCAATTTAACGAGGAAAACATCGCCATCCTTGCGGACATAGAACCATTCACGAGTCTCGGCTCCGGTCTGTTTGACGTTTTCCACAAACACATCAAAACCTGAGACATTTCTGCCCAGGGCCCGGCTCATCTCTTCACCTCGGCCGCGTACTTCGGTTTCCAGATGGAAGAGGTCAATAGAAGCTACGCCGACCACTTCATCTGCCGTATAGCCCAACATACGTTCGGAACCGCGATTGAACATGGTTATCAGGCCAAGCGTATCAGTTGCAATGATTGAAATTTCCGTTGCCGCATTGAGCACAGCCTGCAATTGCCAATCGGATGCAGCACCCGAATTAAAGAGTTTCGACATGACTCACCTCGATATCATCGCAGTCTGACGCCGAGAATTGGCCTGAAACTGGCAATATCTGATCGTCACACCATTAAATTTACCCACTGCAGGAATTGCCATTCGATTATGCATCGGCATTGTGCCGAAAATTACCATAAATAAATCTTCTCTTGATTATCGAAAATGTTACAAATATGATATCCCTTATCGACATCTGCCGATGATACTTTAATGAGACGCGCTGATTTGAGCAGACATATCTTTAAATTTGGTGAATAGACGGGAGTACCAGTGGACGAACACCTAGAGAAAGAAAACAAGGCAATAAAAGGGACGGTTTTGATCATGGATGATGATGAAGATGTCTGCCTGCTGGTTGATTATGCGCTGAGGTATGCGGGCTTCAACGTGGAGAGTGCGCCAGATGGTCCTGCGGCAATCGACCTCTACCGAAATAGACTGGAAATGGGGCAACCATACATTGCCGTCATCCTTGATCTGAATATCCCCGGTAAAATCGGGGGCAAAGAAGTCATCGGCAGCCTCCACGAACTGAACCCGGAGATAATAGCTTTTGTTTCAAGCGGTTATCCCGATGACCCATGCATGGTCAACTTCAAGGACTATGGCTTTTCCGGCGCCATTCCCAAACCCATCATGTATGAAGATATCCTCGATTCATTTATGCATGTGATTGAAAAGAGAGGAACAGAATTATGAACAAGTGGGGTTGTCGGATCGGGCTGATATCAGCAGGTTTTTTTGCCCTGTCGCTTTCTTTCGAGATGCACGCATCCTGGGCCGTCGAAAGAGAAGAACTGGGGCAGGTACTGAAAATCATGCCTCCCAACGGCCCTGCTGAGCAATACGGCAATGTAGTCATGCGCCGCAGCAGTAAAAAATCGGGTATGCCACCGGTCGTATTCCCCCACTGGAGCCACCGTGGCCGCTATACGTGCCGCGTCTGTCACAGTGAGCTGGAGTTTGCCATGCGCTCGGGTGGAAGCGGGATTACCAGGGGGAAATATCTGGCAGGAAAATTCTGCGGCGCCTGCCACAACGGAACAACGGCGTTCAGCGTCAGAGATGAAGAACCGAGGCAGTGCGACCGTTGCCATATGAAAGATACGGCCGCCCTGAACAAGCGGTTCCGAAGTTTTGCCGCCGGCCTACCAGCCACATCATTCGGCAACAGAATCGACTGGGGAGCAGCGCTGGCCGAAGGTTTGGTTGCTCCGCAGAAAACGTTATCGGGAGGGACGTTGTTGATCAAAACACCTGAAGCTTTACAGAAGCCGCTCGATCTCGGGACAAGCGCGCCCCGCAGCTCCGTTGCATTTTCCCACGGGGAGCACCTGTCTGAAATGGACTGCAGCATCTGCCACCCTGATATCTTCAATATCAAGAAAAAGGGAACCAGGCTTTTCTCAATGGAAATCAATATCTATGGACAGTTTTGCGGCGTCTGTCACATGCGGGTAGCTTTCCCCATGAACGATTGCCGCAGATGCCATATGGGCATGGGCAAAAACAGTTCCGGATATTAAAATGAAAACCCGTCTTAGGGGGAGCCTGTCAGGTCACGTAAGACGGGTCTGCATTGTTCCATTACTTCTGCTACTTGATTGAATATGAAACCAACTCCATGTCGCCGTTTTTGACCAGTCCTACCCCGGCAGCATACCAGCTATAGGCGGGTAAAGATGCAACGGAGCCGACAATGTTAGTTTCCTGTATCTTAATGGCGTTAAAAGAGCCGGCAGCAACTTGTACCGTTTCCGTGCCGACAACGGTCAACGTAGTCGTCTTGCCGACCGGGGTTCCACCACCGTCTATTCCGACTAGAAGTGTATAATTAGACGTTTCAACATTACCAACCGTAGTATTGGATGGGAATACAAGGAGCCCGATAGAACTGACATCATATTTTGATGTAAATTCCACCTGGTTTGCATTGATAACGCCGCTTACCGTTTCAAGCGTTAAGACTATCGAGTTGTTTGATATGGTATAAGTGCTGTATTTAGGTGGTTCACTGCCGACATTGGTTCTGACTCTGCCATCATTTGTTACCAGTTTAGTGACAGCAGCTTGGTCTGCCTTGCGATAGGTCCAGGTACTACCGGCCGTTAACGGGAAGTAACTGCCTTTCTCTCCGGCAGAAACAGTGACATTGCCGCCGGTGTTGTCATTCGTGCTACCGCCGGTAATACCGGGAGTGCCGCCACCACTACCGCAGGCAGAAATAAAGAGGGTGAGCAGCACCAATAGAACCAATTTTGTACGCATGATTTCCTCCTGACAGCGCGCGATTTGATTACATGTTTCTTATTAAGCAATACTCAGACCAAAGAGGGACCGGCAACACTCAGCACCCCTTGGTCAAGGCATTTTACTCGTCATATTGAATGGTTACACATTGCATGAGGCGTAACCTTCCAGCTCTTGCCGGGTGAACCGTTACGCCAAATAGCCAGTAGATAGATGATCTTGTGTTCAATGGAGGGATTATGAAAAAACGGATATTGACAGTATCGGCCATGATAATGCTGGCCGGTTGCGGGGATTTTGAATGGTTCCCGGAAGAGAAACCAGCAACAACCATTACGGCATCAACACCCACCGCCGATTCCTCGACCTTCACAAATCAATGCGGGGTGCAGACAAGTACGCAAATAACCTCCAACGCCGTAACGGTATCGGGAATCACCGGTCCGACATCGATAAGTGTTTCCAACAACAATGACAGTCAGTACTCCATCAATGACGGACCCTTTACCAGCTCTGCGGGCAATGTCAGCAGCGGCCAGTCGGTCAGGGTCCGCCACATCTCGGCAGCCGACACCGGCACGGAAAACTCCATCGTCACAACCACACTGACCATCGGCGGTGGAAACAGCACCTTCAAGACCGACACCAATCCCTGTCCTTAGGGACGATCACGTTTTAACCAATTGTCGACCTCCTTTCAGCGTTGTCCGGTTTGGTTTGTGCATCAAGGTTGTTAAGCCCCATTAGGGGCGTTTGAATGTAGCCGGGGGATTCATCCCCCGGATGAGATGCTATATTTCCCCACGTCACGTACGTGACGTGATGATATTTCGCCTGGATGACCGGGGAATGAATTCCCCGGCTACCAGTATTCTGTCCCTACGGGACGTAAGCAAAAACCAAACCGGACAACGCTGACCTCCTTTAGAAGTTTCTGCCCCGTTCAAATCCGCATCTCCATAAAAAACCCCGCCTCTTGCGAGGCGGGGCATGATGAAACATCACAGGGCATTGCTGAACACGTTATCTTGCGGTGTACATCCCACCGGAAGATCTCGTGAGATACCCTTTGAGCTGGCTGATGCTGGTCGGATTTCCATCAGGAGCAGCAGTCCGGGCCGTTGAGTAGTTCGTGAAGTTGAGGATCTGGTTCACGTCAGCATTGGCAGCCGGTCTGTAGACCGAGCCATTCTGCAGATACTGGACCGAGTCGAAGATCAACGCCCGCGTGAAGGCACGGTTGTGAACATGGGCGCCCTTCTCAGCCTTGAGGAGCTTGTAGTTCATTGCTGCGCCCATGTTCTGCGCGCCAGTGCCGGCAGCAGGACCAACGCCGCCGCCAAGGGTCCAGTTCTTGAGCGTACCACCGATCGCGTTCTGGAAGTAGGGGTAGTTGTCGGTGTAGATCATGTTGTTCTGTCTCAGGGTCCAGTCGAAGAAGTCCATGGCCCTGTCGAAGATCTTCTTCTCGCCTTCGATGAGCTCTTCGATCGGTTCGCTGGTATGGCAGCCATAGCAACCGCCGAGTGTGGTGGTGTTGGTGCCGTTCGTGGATTTCGCAGTTTCAGCAGCCCCGAAGGTATGGGTGTTTGCAGGACCCATGTGACAAGAGACACACTGCCCCTTGTTACCGGAATCAACAATCCTGCCGGGATTTTTGTCGCTCTTGGCAGTGGAGAAGTTGCCCATGCCAAGCTTGCCATGCGACCAGTTTGCATTCCTGCCGACCTGGACAGTGCCGTCGGCTTTAACGGCGCCGTACGTTTGATACCGCAGCTTGCCGGTGTTGGAGGTGTACCACTGGAAGCCGCCCTTGCCGTAGAACACCGCTGCTGCGCCGAGGTAGTGGGGGTTCTTGAAGCTGGCGTTGGCGAAGTCGGCTACGCCGTTGGCAAGGGACGTTCCGTTTTCGCGGCTGGCGTGGCAGGTGATACAGATGTTGGACTCACCGACATCTTCGTACTGTACGTAGTTGACGCTGGCAGTTGGAGCGGCGCCGTAATCACCACCGTACACCGCATTGTAACCGCCGGCGATGGTCCGGACGCTGGTCTTCCAGGCGGTACTGCTGTGGCAGGCGTCGCAGCCCAGCACCTGTTTCGTGGTATCGCCTGCACCGAAGGAAGCGCTGACACCGGCGGCGAAGTTGTTGGTTACGCCCTTCACGAAGCCGGCGGTGGTGTGACAGACAACACAGCCTCCGGACCTTGTCTTGAAGTCGTAATCGGTCCAGGCAAGCCCGTTGATGTCACCATGGGCTGATTCGGCATAGTTCTCCAGGATGCTTGCCGTAGACATTGAAGAGTACAATGCTTTATCGGCCCTGACTGCGCTGTAATTAGGCGAATCAGTACCATGACCGTAGCCATGGCAGTAGTTGCACTGCGTGCCGGGTGTTACGAACTGGGCCTGGGTAAACGTCTGTCCCGGGACCAGAGCACCGGTGGTGTTGTAGTGCGGCGCCTGCTCGACGCCTGGAACAGCTTCACCTGAGAGTGTACTTCCGGTGCCGAAGTGACAGCCCATGCAGCCGGGGTTGTTCAACTGGGCCAAGGCCTGGCTGGCCGTTTGCGAGGTGATGACCGTCGGGTTGTAGTACTGCGACGTCGGGGAATTGGCCATGGCCAGAACAGTGTTGGCCGAGGAGTTGTTTGTGACGTTGTCGTCAAGCCAGTCGATGGAGTCGAAGATGAGTCGCCTGGAGTATGCCGGGTTGTGAACGTAGGCGGCCTTGTCGGCGGTTTTGAAGAGGTACCAGTTGAACCAGGCGCCTATGTTTTTCTCGGCTATGGCGTTGTCTTTGGTGCCGCGGCTCATGTCAAAGGCTTTACGCTCAGGAAGAACGTTAACGCCATCCAGCGTGAACCCTTTTTTGACGAGCAGGTTGCCAAGGGCCGCAACTGCTGCATTGAATTCATCCTTCTTCGCCTGGATGTCCTGGTAGGTGAAGTCAGCCGGGTGGCATTTCACACAGGCAGTGCTGACGATGCCGTTGATCTGACCGGTGATCGCATCTGCCGTTACTGCTTCCAGAGAGTGCGTTTTAGTTGATGTCATGTGGCAGCCGGCGCAGTTACCCGAGGTAACGCCGGTATTGTTGTAGCCGGTCCCTGTTCCGTTGTTGCCGATGCGGATGTGACGCATGCGGTCCTGGTATCCCTGTGCGGAGGTGAACTCGTATCCGCCCTTTCCGTCGACGATTGCGGCCGGCTGTGCTTCATGCGGATACATGCTCGTTCCCACGGAGTACTGCTTGAAGGCCCCCTGTGCAAACAAGGCCTTGATGCCGGTACCGGCAGCGCGCTGGCTGTGGCAGGGGATACAGATGTTGGAGTTCTTGTTGTCGGTGAATTCAAGATTTACGACCATTTTCGCCGGTGCTATCGCCACGGTGCTGTAACCATAGAAAGACTTGACCTTGGCGTAACCTGCCGGCAGAGGCCGGACCGCCCCTTTGAAGCTTGTGTGGCAGCCGCTGCAGACAAGGGGTGCGCTGGCTTTATCCAGGGTCTTGGCGACGGGATCAAGATAGACCTTGTCGATGTTGCTGAAGCCGGAATCCCAGTACTGCGCGAAACCGCGGGCAGAGTGACAGCGGATGCAGTTGGTCTTCTGGGGTGAAACCTGATAGTTGACGCCGTCACTCCCCTGGCCGTTCCAGTTGTGGCTGGCATTGCTGACGAACGCTGCTGCATCAAGTTTGCCGTGGCCGCCTTCGGCCCAGCCGGCGTTGATGCTGTTGTTGTGGTAATGGCAGTCAGCGCAGGTGGCGCCACCGGAGGTAATGTAGGAGGCCGTGGGGAAATACCCGCCGGCATCGGCAGTGCCGGTCTGGAAGTGCGGCGCTTTGCCGCTCTGGTCGGCATTGTAGATACCGTAAGGCGAGTCGGGAGTATGGCAACTCTGGCAACCGGTTGCGGCGACCGGGCTAAGAGATGAATATGCCCCGAAGGTAGCCTCGGTCGAATGCGGGTTGTGACAGGCGACGCAGGCGTCCTTGTCCATCCCCTCAAGTTTTGCATTGGCGCCGGTGAAGTGTGTGGATTTCTCGAAAGCCTTTACAGACCAGCCGTGGTTACCACCTGCATGACAGGTGTAGCACGTGGATTGTGCAGTCGCTGCAAGGCCGTGTTCATCGTGGCAGGCAATACATGCATTCCCGCCGGGACGTGAGTATACTACCTGGGTGACAGGGTCGGTATAAGTTATGTAGGTAGTGGATTTCCCGTTGGAGACATATGCTGCGGGGCCGGGTACAGGACCCATGCCGGGCCTGAAGTGGCACCGGTAGGCGCAGGTTACCGTGCTGCCGTTTTCTGTTGTCGTGTAACTGTCGTTGGCATTGAGATACCCACTTGAATATGTGCCGTGTGACACGACTTTTCCGCCGGTAACGGTCGTGTTAAGTTGGTTCGCGAATTCCGGACCATACTCTAAGTTATTCTGCCAGTGCTTGCTGCCGAAGAATTCATTCGGCACTTTGCCGTGCTTGCTCCCGGTGTGGCAGGTTAAGCAGGTCGTCTCGTATGTCGCCGAGAGTTTGTGCGGGTCATGGCAGGCAATGCAGCCATCTCCGCCGGGACGTACCTTTACCTTAGTAACAGGGTCAACGTTATTCGTGTCTCTCTTGCTGGGGTCAGGGCCCATTCCCGGCTTGAAATGGCACCTGTAGTAGCAGGTCATTTGCTTGCCGTTTTCCAGTGTCGTGTAGGTTTCGTTGGCGTTGGCCTCGCCTGCCACCGCGCCACCGGTAAATTCCGGGCCGTACTCAAGATGGTTGTTCCAGTGGGCACTGGCTTGAAATTTGGTCGTCTCAGCGGAAGAAGGGGTGTGACAGCTCAAACAGGTATTGTTGTTAGACGTCTTTGTGGTTACGGTGCCGGGGTGGGCGGTTGTTTGAGCTCCGTTATGGCATTCCGTACAGGTAAGAGCCGATTGGTGCGTTGAGGCTATGTAATCGCTAATCATCTGGGCACCTGCTGTGGTGCTGGAGTGACAACCAGCGCATTGGTTGGAAGCAGCCGCCGCTGAGTCAAAAGCATTGATCTTGACGGTATCACCGGCAGTGTTGCCCGTGGTGTCTGTCGCCGTCAGCTTAAGAACATACATCCCCGCCACATCGGGAGTAAAAGTGGCGTTTGCCGAAGCGGGGTTGACGATGCCAGCCGTCGAACCTACAGGCCGGGACTCGACAGTCCATGCAAAGGATGCGATGCTCCCGGCCGGTGATGTGGCGTTGCCGCTGAGAGATGTCTGCATCCCGGTAATGACACTCTGATCCACCCCGGCTTCGGCGGTCACCCCCTTGAATATCGCAGTGATGGCGTGGTCAGCCGTGACGTTGGTGAGTGTGTAGGTCATGCCGGCGGGATCGGTGATTGGGACGTCCGCTCCATTATCCTTCAGCTGAAGGATCGTGTTGCCGATGTTGGGCTTGATGGTGAACGTCTTGGACTTGCCGTACCCAACCGCCGTGCCGGTGGGGCTGGTGATCGAACCGCCATTTGATTGAACAGCCGTCACCTGGAAGGTCTGCGCGGCGAAGTAGGCAGTGAGCGTCTGCATCGTCGACCTGTAGGAAACGTTTACCGTGGCTACCTTTCCCTGGTCGACATTGTTCAGGAGAACCTTCGAAACTGCATTTCCAGTAATGGGCGTAATGGTAAAGGTCTTGACCGTGTTGGTGGTAAAGTTGGCGTATCCGTTTGGGGATACGCTGCCCATGGACGGCTGGGCGGATGTCGCCTTGACCGTCCACGTTGACGCCGCATTGACGATTGCCGGCAAGGCAAACGACAATGTCAGCAGATATATGAGTCTTCTTAACATAGGGATCTCCTCGCATAATAATGTTAAAGGTTTCCATGATGATGAAATACAATCCTAATAACAATCAGGAGAGACGTTTTTAACAACCTAACCGGTCCGTTACTTGTTGTGGCAGGTAACGCACAGTTGCGAGCCGTTCTGCGGAGCGTACACGAAGTAGTTCACCGAGGATTCAGTGCGGCCGCCGGGTGCAGATGCGTCGACGACCGTGCTTGCCACGTTGTCCTTGTTGTGCACATCATGGCAGCTGGCGCAGGTCATGGTCGTGCCCAGGTGCAATACGTCCTTGATCTGGACATTATTGGGATTACCTGCAAACGGAGTGCTTTCCTCATTGATCCCTTGATTCAGTTTGCCACCGGCATTTTTATCCGCGGTTTTGGCGTCTATATAATTAAACCCGATCGGATGGTCGCTGATCAGGCTGTCGCCGGCGCCTACTGCGCCATGTTCGGAATCTTTTATGGAGAAGATGTCGCCGGTAAGTTGTGATGTGCCGGAACCGGTTTCGTTTGCGTTGGTGTAATGGGTATCTATGGCGACGACGCCGTCATGACAGCTCATGCAGAGCCGGGAAGGCCCGATGAGTGGGTCGCCGATGGACGCTTGCAGGGTGTCGCTCGCATAAGGGGCATAGTTCTTCTTGGTCAGTTCGTGTGACCAGAGCGGTAGGTAGTCGGCATTGTTTGCAGCCGGATCATAGGCATGGTGAGGCGTATGGCAGAATGCGCAGACACGCTCCTGCACATCACCTTGAACGGTAAGACCTTCGGTATTCTGTTTTGCGTATGCGTTGATGTCATGTCTCGATCCCGTGATACCTCCGCCAGGGGCGGTCCAGGCCAAAGCAGTTGCCGTACCGGCAGCTATAATGGCGGCAAGAGTAAATGCAGCTAAAAAGTTCTTCTTCATGATGTGATCTCCTTTTCAAAAGCATTTGAAATGACTTCACTCTGTTTTGTTTCCCGGCTTTCGATTGATATTGTTCTCTTTCAACCTTACGAACTACCCATTCCTGCACTGTTTTCATTCCTGAAGGGAAAAACGTTCGGTCACCTCCTTTCACCCCCTGGTTGCACGGAAAAGTTCGTTTGAGTAATGGGCCGCACGACGCTTTAATTATTTATAATTAATAAAGCATTACTGATGCCACCATTTACACACGGTTGTATGTTTGGTTCCTGTTATTTGTGTGCCCTTGCGCAAGTTGTCTGTATGACCGCATCTATAAGGGCATGGGAGCCAAGGGCAAATGTCGGAGCCGCTTTCGCAGTAGGATGTACCGACCCGATAACAGCCGATTGCTCCGGCACAAACGTTACTTAAAAGTAACATCTCGGTGTTATAACGTATCCGCTTGCAGGCGTCCGAGTTTGCACCGAGGGCGATGCACCATGCTTTCAGCGCTTGACGCCTTTCGACCTTTGCCTTATTCCATGGGCGTATACGGCCAGAGGAAGAAGCTTTTTATGTTTGACGAGCACCTCCTCCAGCGAACCTGCATCATTGATGATGATGTCGTTTGCACCCAGTGCGGTTTCGGCGCTATGTCGGCCGTTCGGGCAGCTGTATACCATTATGGGGTAATCATTCCCGTGGATATTGATGAATGATTTGTGCACCAGTATTTTATTTGTCATGACGCCTCCACCCTGCCACATCCTGTCGACAGGCATTAATTTCATCATTCAAGGGTGTTGTTCAGACCTTATGAAATCGTAACTATTCAGCTTACTGCCAAAACCTATAACCCCACCTGTCCTCCCCTTAAGCTAAGGGGAGGGACGCTATGTTGTCGCTGTATCGGAAGTCCCAGACGAAGCCGATTTTCACGTCCCCCCTCTTAAGTTAAGAGGGGGACAGGGGGAGTTATCCATCGCTGCTGAATAGTTACATGAAATTAAAGAGAGAGGAGCAGTATTAATGCCAAATAATTAGTTATTATTTATTTGAAGAGGGTGGCGAAGAATTCACCGAACTGATAAACAGGAGAAAGGAGGGAGTTACCCGGGAAGGCATTACCAAGAAAGTAGCAGAAACACGATTTCAAACCGCCCGGATACGTTTCAACCGTTCCCACAGAACCTTTCGGGAAAGGCCCAGGATACTCGCTGAACGGGTTTTATGGCCGCCGACACTATGGAGGACTTTTTCAATGTACTTATTCTCGAAATCTGCAACCGCTTCCTTCAAGGGTTTGCCGACGGCAAACGATTCGAAAAGCCTGGCGGCCAAGTCGGGATTCTGCATCGAAACCGACAGGTGGCGCGGTTTGATGATTTCTCCGGGATAGAGAATGGATATGTGTTCGACGATGTTTTGCAATTCCCTGACATTTCCCGGAAAACCGTAGTTACAAAGTGTTTCCAGGGTCTCGGGAGTAAAATGAGGCTTCGGGCGGGGATTTTTTTCCTGAAACCGCTTCTGGAAATAGGCGATCAAAAGTGGAATATCTTCCCGTCTTTCCCTTAATGGCGGAATTGTTATCGGCACAACGTTTATGCGGAAAAAAAGGTCTTCGCGAAATGCCCGTGTACCGGCCAGCACCTTGAGATCCCTGTTGGTTGCGGCTACAAGGCGGAAATCCACGTCATACTCCATGCTGCCGCCGACCCTGTGGATGGCCTTCTCCCCCAGCGCCCGCAGGAATTTCCCCTGGAGGAAAAGCGGCAATTCTGCGATTTCATCGAGAAACAAGGTCCCTTTATCCGCCGCTTCCAGGTATCCGCATCGGCTTTTATCCGCGCCGGTGTATGCCCCGCGTTCGACGCCGAACAGCTCGCTTTCGAACAGGGTCTCCGGTATGGCTGCGCAATTCACCTTGATGCATGGATGTTTGCTCCTGCGGCTTTTTGCGTGAATAATTTCCGCAAGTAAATCCTTGCCGGTGCCGCTCTCTCCCAGCAGCAGCACCGTGGCATCTGTAGCAGCCACCATTGCGGCCGTCTGCAAAATATCTTTCATAACCGGACTGCGGGTTATGCATTCACAACTCAACCCAGCGGCTTCGTCCCGGGAATCGATCTCTTTTTCCACTTGCCTGAATTCCATCACACTCTGCAGTTTCTGGAACAGAGTTTCCATGGTGAACGGCTTGGTTAAAAAATCGAAGGCCCCCATTTTCATGGCCTTGACCGCCTTCTCTATCGTTCCGTTGCCGGTCATGACCAGGGCCCGGCAATAGGGGGTTTTGCCGAGAACCTCGCCCATGATATCCAGACCATCGGCATCCGGCAGACCGAGATCTTCCAGCAGGAGATCAAAGCTGTCTTCTGTCAGCGCCTGCAGGGCATCGGCACCGCTTTGTGCCAGTCTTACCTGATAGCCGGAGCTTTCCAGCGCCCGCTTGAGGGGCTCGCCCAAAAGCGGCTCGTCATCCACTACAAGTATTTTAATCCTGCTCATTATGCCCCTCCCCATTGATGGGTATCATAACGGTAAAAACGGTTTCACCACGGCGGCTGTCGAGCAGTATGGCGCCATGATGCATATCCACGATGGTTTTGCATATGGCCAACCCAATCCCGCTCCCCTTGCCGGACGGCTTGGTGGTGTAGAAGATCTCGAAGATTTTTTCCCGTGCCTCATCGGGCACTCCTTCTCCTTCGTCCTTAACGGAAAAACAGTAATGGTCGCCGCACAGGAATGTGGAAAACTCGATGGTTCCCTGTGGCGGCGAAGCATCCGCGGCATTTATCAATATGTCCAGGACAACCTGATGGAGCTTCCCCTTATCCATCAGGATAGCCACAGGGGGAACGCACATATCCGCTGCTTTCAGCGAAAGAGAATGTTTCTTCAATGCCATTCCGCCGAAAGAGGCTGCCTCATGAAAGAACAGGTCGCTTCGCACCGGTTGCAAGGCCAGATTGCCGGCATGGCTGAAGTCCGACAACTGCTTGACGATATTCTGTATCCTGAAAAATCCCTGTTTCAGGGTGTCGATGTCGGCCTGCATTTTTTCCGAAGCGCTTAGTCCGAGATTATAAAGACAGCTCGAAATGGCTGCCAGCGGGTTGTTCACTTCATGGGCAACCCCGGCAACGAGCTTGCCGGTTAATGCAAGTTTCTCGTTTTGCACCATCGAAAGAACAGCACGCTGACGCTCGGCTTCGCTCTGTTTCAAGCGGTCGATCATGGCGCTGAAACTCCTTTGCAACAGGCCGATTTCATCGCGTCTTTGCCCCGGTAGCGAAGCATCCAGCGTTTCGTGCGTAACATCGGCCATAGCTATGGAAAGTTGCCTCAAGGGACGTGTCATGGTCAAACCGATTATGTAGAAAATCGTTGTACCCGTAAGAAAGATCAGGGCGGAAAAGCTCCATATCGTTCGCTTCATTGAATCGAGCATTGATTCAAGCGGTGCAAGAGAAAATCCGACACGGAGCGCCCCCCAACTTTTCCCGTGGATGTTCAGCGGCATAGCCATGTGAAGAACGGAGTTGCCATCCCCCTCGCCATGAACCTTCATGCTGCGATATTTGTTGTCTGAAAGTGCTGCAAGGGTAAAAGGATCGTTATACACCTTGCCGTATTCCATCGGACGATTGTGGGCAATAACCTTGCCGTGCTGGTCTGTTATAAAGGCATAAACCGTCTTGTATTCCCGATTCTCTACGATTTCCTCGAGAAGATTGTCGAGGAAATCGCGTGCTTCATGTGATCCCAGTTCTTCGTTGATGATGGCGTTGATTATGGGAACCTTCATGGATGTCAAAAGCAATTTCCCGTCACTTTCCAGCTTCCCGGACAGGTTTCTCTCTTCGACATGCAAGAACCATCGTCCCACCGTAAAAGACGAGATCGCCACGATTACGGCAGCCGTCAATACGAATTTTGTCTTCAGACTGAATACGAGCCTTGTTCTCATCAATGACAGCCTTTGCCGCAACTGGAAGGAATGGTTTTGAACATTCGCGACACCTGCCGGTAGTCTGATAATTTGGCCGTGGTGAAGCCGTATTTAAACGTGTCGTCCCAGTTGCTCATGAGTTTTTCATGGGAAGGATTGGTCCTGTCCAGCATGAGAAGGGCGTCCGTAACAGCCTTGACAAGCTGCTTCGGCGCGTCGCCCCTCACCACGATCGGGGCCGTCGGTATGGGATTGGAATATGCCAACACGCGCAGCCCTTCTTTTCGGTACTTTTCTGCCGTTATGTCATTTACCGCGCCGGCGTCGTACTCTCCTCTGAGCACGGCCCTGGCCACTTCATCATGATTTCTGAGGTTGGTGAACGAGCCGAGTTCCTGCATATAGACCCTCTTGCTCAACAGCAGATAGCGCGGGAAAAGGTTGCCGGAAGTGGAGTGAAGGTTGCCGAACGCCACTTTTTTGCCTTTGAGGTCCTGCAAGGAATTGAGCGGAGAGATGCGGGGGACAACGATCGCGCTCCGGTACGAAGGACGGCCGTCTTCCCTCAGCGGCATGAGAATGGGGACCGCGCCGAAGCGGAGCCGCGCCTCCACAAAGGCGATATCGCCGAGGAAGCCGAGCTGGGTCGTGCCGTATTTGAGAAATCTCAGGGTTTCAAGGTAGTCGCGGCTGATCTTGAGTTCAAAGCGGTAAGGAGTGTTTTGCGTCAGGTAGTCCATGAGCGGCTGGTAACGCTTGTACATGCTGATGGGATTGTAACGGAGGTTGACGCCGAAACGGACCACCGGTTTCTCCGTTGTCTTGGAACGCGCGGTAAAGAGCGGCGCAACGAGTAGCGCCAGGAATACCACTGAAAACAACTGCTTCCTTTTCATTTCGGAACTCCCTGGTGAAGGTATTCCACACCGGCATGGGCCGGGAACTAATAACTTCTCGGGTTGGTGGAATGACAACTGACTGAACAGCTTCCTGCGCCATAGACGGCAGTGGGTCCTGCATAGCGTGTATCAAAGTTGATCAGGTGAAGATTAGCCGCAACACCGTGGGGGTCGTGGCAGGCGGAGCAAGGTGCTTCTTTTCCCGTATGATCAAGCACATGCGCTTTATGCAGGGCAACCGATGGAGCGTTTGGCGGCCTCGTGGGGTTCAGCAGGTAGTCCGGGTCGTGGCAGCGGAAGCAGAGCGGATAGGTTTTGTCGGCAGACGGATAGGTCTCGCTGTTTTTTTCTTTCAGCATGTGAGGCTCGTCTGCGCCCATGGGGCTGTGACAATCGCAGCAGTAAATCATGGTCATCCTGGTCTGATACTGCAACAGGAGGCTTTTCCCAGTCCCTTGGCGACTTCCTGTTACCGGGTGGTAGGACATATTGCTTGCCGCAAAACGAAGGCTTTCGTCCAGCACATCAGATTGCCGCAAAGGACGTTCTATGAATTTTTTGAAGACGGCGTTCGTATATGCATGGCACTTGAAACAAATCTGGAACTCGGCTGTAGCCGGTGCGACTTCGCTTTTGCCGGATTCGTCGACGCCTCTCACCCCTCTCAGAGCACCGTTAATTGCCGGCGGAGTTGCAGCAGGAGCAACCAGGGGGGTGCCGGATCCGAATGGAACGCCCTGATAGCCCGCCTGATGAGGGTTATGGCAGTCCACACATTCCACATGTTTGACCTTGGCCGGCAGCGGTTCGTTCTGCACGTGCCCCCCCTCCCCTGCCGACGGCACACTGTGGGTGTAAGCTTTATTGAACAGCGATCTGATATCCCCGTCGGTGTTTGCGCCGTTATGGCAGGTGCCGCTGCCATCGCGGTGAAAGCAGTTTTCGCCGGGAACGGCGCTCTTCAGCAAATGGACTGCTCCGGGAGCGCTGTGCGGAAAATGGCAGGTGATGCATCCCGATTTCGAGACGTTGGCGCCGTTGGTGGAATCTCTTACCCCACCTGTCCGGTGGGTGCTGTCAGGGAGGTTCCACCCCGACTTCCTGTGACAGGCGGTACAGAGCGGAGTGCCGGGATTTTCCCAGGGGATGTTGTTTATGACGGTGAAGTTATCGTTCAGGTTATTGTGCGGGTCATGGCAGGAAGTGCATTCGAGGTAGATGCCCTCCGACAGCCTGATCCCCTTGGCTGCCAACAACTGCGGGTTTTCCAGCTCGGCATCTGCCTCATAGGTGTAAGGGAACGAGATGGGATGATCGTCCGACAGGTCCCACCCCAGGTTGGTTATTTTAGCGGGATCGGTGTCGACAGCATCCTTCACCATCTTCGGCATACCGTTGTCCAGATTGTAGGTACCGGTTAATGCGCCGAGAGCCACGGTTCCGTCATGGCAGCTCAGGCATAGCCGCGATGCCCCTTTTGGTTGACCGGGCTTTGCCTTGAGGGTTGTCGACCCATACGGAATATAGGTGGTAAGAGTCGAAATCTGACGGCTCCACAACGGGCCGTCGCCATTGGCATGGTGGGGTGCATGGCAGAAGATGCAGATCTTTTCTTCCTTTGTCGACTGGTACAACGGGGTGTGCCCTTTATCAGGCGCACCTTTACCGCTCGTGGAGAGATTGTGCGGGGTATCGGCAACATTGGAGCCCCGGTTGGATGCATGGGCCTGCCCCATGCTCAGAAGGGCAAAGGCGCATAGTATCCAAAATGCGTGCAGTGGCCGTATTTGCCTGTTCATTTCTTAGCGCCTCTCACCATTGCGTCACCCAGCTTCAGGTACCTGAACACCTGGACCCGGCGGTTATAGGTATCTGCAACATAGATATAATCTTTCCCATCTATGTAAATGCCTGACGGCATCCAGAATTGCCCTTCCTGCCCACCGTTGCTCCCGAAATCGAGGAGAACCCGGCCTGTTCCGTCAAAGATCTGCACCGCGTCGAATAGCGCATCGCAGACATAAATATGACCTTCGCTGTCAACGGCAACCCCCTTTGGTTTGGCGAAACTTCCGGAGGAATCGCCGGCCCTGCCGAACACATCCAGCAGCTGTCCATCAGGAGAAAATCTCTGAATTCTGAAATTCAGCGCATCCGTTACCAGCAAGCTCCCCTGGGCATCCACAAACAGGTCGGTAGGATAATTGAACTGACCGGGCAGATCCCCCCTGACGCCTATCCTCATTCGCTCCATGCCGTCGAGGCCGAAGGCGATTACCTGGTGAGCCGCGGTATCGGTCACATAGATCAGCTTATTGCGCCGGTTGTAGGCTATCCCCGTCGGTCTCCCCAGCTTGAAGGGTACAAACGGGGAAAGCTCCTTTCGAATAAGGCTGTATCGGTAGATAGCGCCTGCTGACGAATCCGTTATGTAGACATTCTCCTGTTCATCCTCCGTAATGGCGATCGGAGTCCTGAAAACGGCTTTGTCTTCTTTCCCGATGAGGAAATATTCCTTGTTTCTCATGTCCATGACGTGAACGACAGAAGCCCCCACGTCAACGACGAAGAGCCGCTCTTTCTCGTCGCAGAAAACGCCGTACGGCTTGATGATGCGGGTTTTATCCTCTCCGAAAACCAGATCCGCCAGCCGTTGCCAGAACCCTTTGCTGATCCCTGCATCGCGATAATCGTTAATGTCCTTTACCCATTCTATCCTCGGCTCCAGTGGCAAAGGCGGCCATTGAAGTTCACGACTCGCAGACCTTTGTCCGGTGGCGGATGAGGATGCACAGGCGGTTACATACAGGCAGGCAAGTACAGCGCAGATAACCTTCATGCTTTTTACAAGGACGGATGTTCCCAGTTGCAACCTCCTTTTCCAAAGGCTTCCCCCCTCCCGACCTCCCCCCGCTGGGGGGAGGAAGCAGGTCCCCTCCCCAGGAGGGGGAGGGTTGGGGAGGGGGCGAGGTGGACCGTTGACAGATCAAAAAAACCTTGTCAACTCCAGCCGCACCTGTTCGTCACGTGTTGAATTGCTTCCCAGGTCCTGCCAGTTCATCTGCGATAGAAGCGTTATGATAACGTTCCTGACAACCATCTGCATATTAAGACTGACGGAAATAAGATCCCTGCTGACGGACCCGCCCCTGGAGTTGGCGTAGTCGGTCTTCAATTTCATGTCTGCCATACCAAAAAGGACTTTGCGGTAAAGCATGCCGAGTTTCAGCAGGTTTTCCGAATAGGCCGTGGAACTCGATCCGGCAAAAGGGTTTACATCGTACATGGTATAGGTGTCCTTCATGTAAAGGGAAAGCAAACCACGGGCAAATCCCCGGTCATGGCCGGCAAACCCTTCCATGGTCTGGTGTTTGTCTTCCCTTGAATCGTAATTCAGATATTGGGCTCCGAAGGAAACACTCTCCTGCTTGGAATCAAAGCCGAACCGGTAAGAGTGCTGTGAACTCAAGCGTATGACGTCATCCCGGCCGGCCAAAAGATCCTGATTCATATCATTGAAGTCGCCGAACAACCTGTAACGTCCATCAAGGAAAGAAATATATCCTCCGATACTGCGGGAATATGTCGCATACTTGATTGATGGATTCAGAAGGTACGAATAGGTGACAAACAGGTTGTCACCATCGTTAATTGTAGGGCTGCTGAGGAATATCAGCCTCGTTTGAGTGCCGATCTGCTCTACCCAATAATCCATCCCGAGGGTATAGCGAATCGAACTTTTAGCCGGATCCGCACTGCGAACAATGATGCTGTCCGTCACCACATTCCTGTTGATCAGGATATTCTGCTCAAAATACCTGGCAGTGAGCGGTTCATCGATAACCAATGCCGTGTTGCCGTCCCTTTTACTGTCTATAACATCGACTCGTTGTGAAAAATTCAGCTTCAGGTTGCTTCTCTGCGGCAATCGCTTCTGATAGCTGATGTTGAATGAACCGCCGATATCGTTCTCACTGCCGCTGTTTATATCATTCTGCCTTATCTGGAAAGCCAGGCGGGTAGTCAGGCTTTGAAACAGTCTATGCTGCAGCCATGCGCCACCGAAATTAGAAATCTCCCGCTGGCCCATGCTCCGATTATGGGTATTCTCATACTCAAGACCTGCATCCATTGCCTTGCCCAGCGCCATGTTGAAATTTTCCACCCAGATGGAATATGTGTTGTCAATCAGTCCCGATGAGTCATGTAGCTTGTATGAAGAGTTGAGTTCTTTTTTCTGCCCAGCCCAATTCAGGCGATTCCTGACCGAATATTCACTGCTCGTGAAACGTGCCGAATCAGCGCCACCTATCAGGGCACTACGGTTCTCGCTATGGAAAATGGCGGCATCGGTCTGACTGATGTCCCTGATTTTGTTCGACATGCTCATTGAAATATTCTCGGTGTCCTGTGTTCTGTCCTGATATTGACCACTGGTTTTACTGTTTATGACCGAATAATATGCTTTCATAGGTAGAAATCTGTTCTTTATGGAAAGACCTACCCCGTTACTGTCGGTCAGTAAATCATAGCCGCCGGAAAACTCCCGTTGCACATGATTCCTTGATGAATTGGAGAAGAAGCTGACCGGAAACGGTTTGCGATCCAGTAATATGCCGTCAATGCTGTACTGGAAATTTACAGCGGAACCGCTTCCGGGCGATGTTCCGCTGGCGGAAAACATCTCCTGATTGAGACTGAAGTCGGCGCTTAAATGCCCCTTGAGTAATCGGTGGGAATATATCCCATAGGGAATATCGAAGTGATACTTCTCTTCAAAGCGATGCTCTGTTAAGGAAAAATCCCGACTATTGGCGTAGGAGGCGCGTTTTCCGTTGTAGTCATATATAAAATCCACTGATTGTTGCAGTTCACCGAGCAGGATAAGACCCCTTTGTTGAGACATTGCCACATCCGGCATTGTTAGAATAAGGATGATGCCCGTATGCCATAGGATTTTCTTGAGCCGCATACGACCGTCCTGTCATTTCATAAAGTTCGATGCGTTCCCATAGTGCGGGTCGTGACAGTCGGAACAATATATTTGACGTTCCGACACCTTGTCGTGCAATGCGACCGACAGTCTCTTTTCGCGATGACAAACGGAACAAATCTGATTCTTATCGGCCTTGAGCAAGGACTTGTATCTGGAGGTATGCGGCTCGTGACAAGCCAGGCATTCTCCCACTGCGACAGGGCCGTGCACAAAAGAGCCTTTTATGAAATCCTTATGGCACTGAAAGCAAAGGTCAATTTTAGCTGTAACAAGCCCCCCCTCTTTGCTCTTGTCGTGGCAATCGTCACATTTCTTCTCCTCATAGGGTTGATGTCTCGATGATTGGCCGGCGCTTTTCCCCGACTCCTCTTTTGCGTGCAGATCATTACCTCCCGCTGCCGTGGTTTTTTCATAATAATCCTTGCAGAATTCATCGGGCGGTGGATAGCTTGGGACACCATCAAAAACAGTCGACAAAATCTCGTGCCTGCTGACGGCACTGCACCCCGCTGTTACAACAAGACAAATCAGCAAACAGGCCATGAAGCTTGCCGTGATTTTCCCTTGATTTGCCGAGTGCTTGCCGTCTTTCACAATTATTTCTTCTCCTGTCCCGCCTCAGCCTTTTTTTGCAGTTCCTTTGTCCCGTCGCTTCCTTCCTGGACAACTTTCACATCGTCCAGGGCGCTTTTCTGCTGTCCAAGCCCATAAACAGCCACCTTGTTCGGTCCGTACTGATTGATTACGAAAATCACGTTCTCCAGTTGAAAAGAAGGATCGGCGAATTTCTGGAAATAATCGAGGTTGTCTCTACTGACGGCTACGCTTGACGGCAGATTCATGGTTCCTTCCGGCGCCGTGCCCGGATCGCCGAAAAACATCAGCAAGCGTCCCTTATCGTTGAAAATCTGTACATTCTGGTGTGCGGAATCAGCCACATATATGCGGCCGGCATCGTCAACGGCAACACCCTTGGGTCTGCCGAACTGTCCGAAGCCGTCGCCGAGCTTGCCGAATGACAGGAGGAGATGCCCGTCCCGGTCGAACTTCATTACCTTGCCGGTCATGGTATTGGTCACGTAGATAAATCCTTTGCCGTCCACGGCAAAATTCGTCGGGAGTGCCAACCCTTCGGATTGTTCGCTTCCCTTGCCGATCCGGTCGAGAAGCTTTCCGGTTTTGCTGTCGAGCACCTTGACCTCGGAATGGCCTATATCGACCACATACAGATACTTTCCGTCGACCGCTACATCAGTCGGTTTCATGTCGAGCTCTTTGCCGAAGGCATTTTTAAAATTGCCGGCAGCGTCGTAAACCAGGATCTCTTTCCGTTCAATGTCGGCGATATACATGGCTCCCTCGCCATCGACTGCTATGTTTATCGGCTTCTTGAGTTTGCCGACGCTGAAATTCCCCTTCAAGTATTCGAAGGTTTTCCGGGGGGGATCTATTATGGAGACCGTGGCGCCACCGACATCGCAGATGTAGATTTTGCCGTTGCGGGTTGTAACGCCGTACGGTTTTTTAATGGGTTTGACCGTATCCCCTTCCAGGCTTTTCTGGACGAAAAGGGAAAAACTGCTCTTTTTATCCTCGATATCCTGGGAGTCGGAAATTTTCATGAGATATTGCACCCGTGGGGGATTCGGCGCGGGTGGGAAAAAGACCGGGCCCGTTGCAGCTTTGGAACCGGCACAGCCGGACAGGGCGGAAGCAAGAAATGGGAAAACAAAGAGAAACCGCAGTTTTTCCCTGAATACCGAAGTGTTATAAACAAATGTCAGCATGTGTCCTCCATAAATTGTACTGATTAGCGTCAATCTTACGCTGAGAGCTCCCCCCCTTTAAGAAAGGGGGGTCAGGGGGGATTTGGTTTGCACCGTCAAAGACAAATCCCCCTAAATCCCCCTTTCTTAAAGGGGGACTTTCCAAGAAATTGCTGTTGGCGGAAGATCCATAAATTGTTGTCGATAAAAGCATGGCCTGAAACCCGTCGGAGTCTGAAGCCTATTTCTTGTCATCCAGGTTGTAATCGACAGGGTGTTCCCGGTCATAACGAAATTTGCGATGGCAGCCCGGGGCGCAACTTCCGCCGGCAGGCGCTATTTCAAAGCGGCTCGGAATTTTCCAATCACCGAATGGGGGGCCTTCATTGCCGACCAGTTTTTGACCGTTACCGGCATGTGGCTCATGACAGGCCCGACAGGTACGACCCTTGCGCTTGTTGACCACATGAACATAGTGGAGGTTTTGTTTGCCGTTGCGGAACCTGGTATATATGGTCGTTTCCGGGAAACGGAGCAGGTTCTTGTCGTGGCAGGACAGACAAAAATCATATGCGCCATCCTTGAAAGGCGCATAAAAGTCACCGGGATAAGGTCCCTTCAGGATTTTTGCGAATTCGGACCCATGGGGGTCATGACATTTTCCGCATTGCCCTTTCTTGACCGGCTCGTGCAGATCTTTCTTCCCATCCAGTTCTTTTTTCATATTACTCAGTGGAGGCTTGCCGAGACTGTCGTTCCCGTGGCAACCAAGGCATACGGTCTGTTCGTCGTACGGCAGCAGACCTTTGACTTTGGAAAAATGGGGAGAATGGCAATTGCCGCAGCTCCCTTGCTCCTGGAGCGGCTTGTGCAGGGTTTTCACCCCCTTTAATTTCTTGTCCACGGCTTCATGGCATTCAAGACAAAGATCGGGCATCTTTTTGTTGAGGATATGGGCGAAGGGTGAGCCGTGTGGATTGTGGCAGGCTGTGCAGGGATCGTCCTTCACCGGCGGATGGACGATCGGTGCAGCTCCCATTGCCTTGGCAAAGTCCTCGTGGCATTTCAGGCACGTATCGCGGATATTTCCCGCGAGAAGCGATTTTTCCGAAGATTCATGCGGGTTGTGACACTTGGTGCATGCCCCGGCCGCAACGGGGCCGTGCATGAAGTTTGATTTGAACCGGGCGTTGTCATGGCACCCCAGGCAAAGCGCTGCCTGGTCTTCTTCCACATCCAGGAGAAAAGGTCCCTGGGCGCCGTGCGGTTTGTGGCAGGAGAGGCAGTTTCCGTCCTTCACCGGACCATGCACAACCTTCTTTTGCCCCATGGCCGGATGGCACTGTTCGCAGAGTTTCGCTCCCTTGGCGATCAGCTCAAAACTCTTGCCTCCCCCAAGGATTGGATGCGTCGGGGCGCGCCTCACGTGGCAAGCGAGACAGTCTTCTTCTTTTACCGGTTGATGGAGATTTTTGAGGTCGGCAATCGCCTTGTGACAAGCGGCGGTAAAACAGGAGCCGGCGTGGGCAGGTGAAGCAGTGGCAAGCACAACACACAAAGAAAAATAAGTGGTAAATAGATCGCATCTCATTTCACTATCCTTGCGTAGCGCATCACACTTAAGGAGTGTTAATTATATGATACTTATCAAAGCAAGATGGATACCAAGATATATGGAATGTTGAAACCTGCACACGAACCCAGCACATGTGGTTTTAATTATCGCACATCAAGACGCGCAAGCCTGGAGCTATGCAGCGACTTAACGTACTCATTTTGCTTGCCTGTATTTCTGTTTGAGCAGAAAGCATAAGTGGAGCTGCAATGGTAAGTGATGCACATGACAAGGAAGGGGGCTGACTTCTGTTCTGGAATATTGGACGGTCAGGAAAAACTGGGGCACGGTCATTTGACCAGAACAATGGTTATAACGCACTAATGAACCATCACGGCGAAGTAACGGACTGGTTTTTCAGGAGCGTGGGCATCCTGCCCGTGTTTCGGGCGGGTTTATGCCCGAATACGGTTTGCTTGTAACCAATTCAAGCGATACATCCGCTTGAAACGCAGGCACGATGCCCGCGCTCCGGGATATGCTGAATAGTTTCGTCGGTAAAATGGTAATGGCTGTATATGTCGATTGGCGTAGTTGAGAGGATAATGATTGTTCGGCTGTAAGAAATGATACGTAAAGCACTGCTGCTTACCGTATGACAAGGGGATCGTTTTTCAGCTACGGGTCATCGCTTCCCGCACACCGGACATCCCTGCATGGAGAGTGGTTTCTCAAGCCGGCATTGGGCAAGCAGGGCTTCGTTCTGGAAAATCTCCCGGGTGGGGCCATCGGCCTTGACCTCCCCCTGGTTGAGTATGATTGTACGCTCGCAGAGTTCGAGAACCATATCAAGGTCATGGCTGGTGAAGATCTTGGTGTGGTGAAAATCCTTGAGAAGTCCCATGAGCTGCCGCCGTGCGAACGGGTCGAGTCCGTTGGTCGGCTCATCCATGACGAGAATATCCGGGGACATGGAAAGAACCGTGGCAATGGCCACTCGTTTCTTCTCGCCTCCTGAAAGGTGATACGGAGCTTTCTCCTGGAGATGAACCGCCCCCACACGCTGGAGCGCATCCATTACCCGCTGCTCCACCTCTGCCCCAAAGAGACCGAGATTCAAAGGGCCGAATGCGACATCGTCATAAACCGTCGGCATGAAGAGCTGATCGTCCGGGTCCTGGAAAACCATCCCAACCGTGCGTCGAATCTCCGGCAGGGTTGCCTTGTTCATGGGGAAATCGCCGATGCGGATCTCACCAGCGGTCGGGGCCAGATAACCGTTGAGATGGAGCAGAAGGGTCGATTTACCCGCGCCGTTGGCGCCGATGATCGCTACGGACTCACCATGGGTGATTCTGAAGGAGATGTCACTCAGGGCTGCCGTGCCGTCGGGATAGACGTGGCGAAGATTTTTGACCTCTACAATATGATGACTCATCGGGATATTCCTGTGACAAGCGATCCCAGAAGCTGCGAGGCGTTCTGGAGCCGCAAGGTGATGAAGAGTGTTGACCAGCAAAGCAAAAAGAGGTGTTCTCTTCTGCCGAAGCGGAATTCATGGCGCGTGTGGAATTCGCCGGTGAAACCTCGCGCCAGCATGGCCATATGGATTCGCTCTGCCCGCAGCCAGGTTCTGAGCAGGAGATGCCCAAGCAGGGAGCCATAGGTTTTCATGCCCAGCCCCTTGTTGCCGAATGAGCGGAGGGCCCGTGCCCGCGACGCCCGCCCGCCTTCCTCGGTGAGAACGAAGATGTAGCGGTAAAGAAAAAGGAGCTGCACGGCAAACGCCGCCGGCATACCCAACCTTTCCAATGCCCGGCAGATGGCGGGGAAGCCGGTTACGGCCAATAGAATTATCGCAGCCCCGACGGTGAGAGCGGCTCGAACCACGATAGAAGCACAGGAAATCCAGCCACCGGTTATCCCCAATGGACCTAGCTGGACCAGCACTTCCCGGTCGAAAACCGGGTTGAATATGGCGACTACCAGGGCAAAGGGACAGAGAAGTGCGATTTTCCTGGCAATATAACCGGCAGGAAGATTGCCGAGCCCGATAATAACCGCCGGGAAAATGAAAAAGGGAACCATGGCGGTCAGCTCATATTTGCCAAAGGAAACTACGGTCACGATAAAGACGAAGGTCACCAGAACCTTTGCTCGCGGATCGAGGCGATGGATCGCCGAATCCCCGGTTGCCAGGCTGTCCAGACGCTTGAAATCCAGTAGTACCCCATCAATGGATAACATAAGCTCTCACAAAACGAGGGAGAGCCAACGGCCCATCCCTCGTTTCCGGTTCTCCTGCAACTCCGGCATTCGGCTCATCAGGCCGCCTTGTTGCGCTTCTTGAGGAGAAATCCGCTAAAGAAGGCAAGCGCCAGGGTCATCAGTGTGCCGACGATCCCCGCGATACTGGTGCCAAGGTTGCCCTCCGCCTCTTTTTTCTTCTCTATTGCAGGATTCTCCCCTTTGTTCTTTGGCTCAACAGGCTTTTTAAATGAATAATCAGGCAGGAAAGCGGATTTTTCCTGGATAGCGGCCAATGCTCCGTGCAGTCCATGTTCCGGTCCTTGCAGCTCTTCTTTGCCCGTTACCCTGGCAATGGCCCATTCAAGGCCATCCGGGTCTTTCGAGGCAAACCAGGAGACTCCACCGCCGGTGAGGATGGCAGCAGCCAGGAAAGCAAGCAGCACGTTGCGCACCGGATGGTTCCCGATGGGACGGACTTCCATGGCTCCATGCATGATCTCGGGCCGGGCCTTGTACACGAACGACACCACCGCAACGGTCACAAACCCTTCCACAATCCCGATCGCCAGGTGAATTGGCTGCATAAGGAGTGCAAACGTGGTGAACGGCAGTGCAGAAATACCGGAGAATAAAGTTTCCAGAACGACGCTGAAAGATCCCAACTGTAACCCGACAACGGCAGCTATCAGGGTTGCCATTGTCAGACGCTTTTGATCAGGGTTGCTGCCAAGTATTTTTTTATAGACAAAAGGATAGGTAATAAACGCGGGGAAAAAGCCCATGTTGAAAATATTGCAGCCGAGGGCCAGCAGGCCGCCATCGGCAAAGAAAAGCGCCTGGACAACGAGCACCGAAGCAATGGTCAGAAAAGCGGCGCAGGGGCCGAGCAGGATCGCCAGCAGTAGACCTCCACCCAAATGGCCGCTGGATCCGGTTGCCGGAATTGTGAAATTGATCATCTGCGCGGCAAAGAGGAATGCACCGAGCACCCCCATGAGCGGCGCCTTGCGGTCATCCAGCTCTGAACGGACCTTTGCTGAACAATATGCGATGGCGCCGGCTGAAGCCGCCCACATGGTCACACCAACCGCGGGGGAGAGAAGCGCGTCTGCCATATGCATGGTTGTAGCCTCCGCAATAACTGCTCATCACCAGGAGAGGGTAGCACGATTATAATTTTAGTAACACAAATAGTTATAAAGAGTTGGTGCCGCATGTCAACATATTTTTTAGACTTGGGGTTCGAGCATGTCATGTCGTTCGGGGGGAGCAGAAAAGTCCAACAGGCTGGATAACGCAGAAAAAAAAGAGAGGTGAGCAGCCTCACCTCTCTTTCTCATCCTTATTAGTTAGTTTCCATCCGGAAACGGTTCTTTTCCGCCCTGGCGGTGTCAATCTTCAGGCTTGCTTGTGCGGCGTACCGATGTACGCCTCCGCGCAATCCCTCGATTTCCTTGCCAGGACGAAAAAATCCCTCGTTTCCGAATTGGAAACCAACAGTGTCACATCCGGAGTTTCCGGATGGACACTAGTTATTAACAGGGATGAACAACTGCGCTGCCTACGATTTTAGGAGTGACGTAGCTACGTTTCATCAGAGCACCTCCTTTCTTTGATGTGCATATAAGTCATCTTTGTCTGCTTCTCTCCGGTTAAGTTGAAGGTGGTGATATATGGTACTTGCGCTGCTCATGGATTTTTATATTTTGGCCATGGTCGGCTTAATAAAAGTGCAATAAATATACCGACTTCCCCGGGCACTGGGGATGGGGTCTTCAAAAGACAAATACGCAGAGCCGCACCCTTCGTTAAAACACATTAAACATTGACGAATCACAGGTCAGGACAGCCATGATTATTTATGACCGACAACCGGCTATCAAATGCGTAAGCCTGGTAATCACGCTTACGTCGACACAGGGAAGGAACGAATTGTCAGCCTTCAAACGATGTCACCCCTGCGATTTCACCAGATGGGTCGATGCGAACAATCTGCTCCAACCTTGTTTCAAGCCGGACGAACGCAAAGTTATTTCTTTTAATATAGACAACTCTCAGATAGAATACGGTAATTTACGATCGATACCGACGGGATTGGAGAAAAGACTTGATGCGACCAGGAATGATGACCATCTACCGCACCAGCATATACTTCATGCTGACATCCATTGTTTTCTCGACTCTCCTATTGTCCGGCTGCAAAGACACGAAAAAAAGACCGGTCATGCGTATCGGTTACATGAATTGCAACAACGAGCAGGAAACAATGCAGCGTTTTCTCCCCCTGACCCGCTATCTGTCGGAAAAGCTCGACGTGGAATTCGTCGCTGTGCCGGTGGATACCCACGATTTTGAGAAGCGGTTCCGCGACGGAGAATTCACTTTTACCCATACCAATTCACTCATCTACATCATCCTCCGGGAAAACTACAAACTGGGATTGATCGCGTCGGACAAGCGCGGCAATTTCGGCGCCCGCACCGGCGGCGCCATCATCGCCCGCAAAGGTAGCGGCATCACCAAACTGTCCGATATTCGGGGCAAGCGAATGGTCTTCGGGCCGATGCTGGCCCCCACCGGTTATCTTGCCGAATACGACCTGATGCTGCGGTCCGGCATCGACCCCGAGAAGGATCTGGCCTATTATGCCATCCCGTCCGGTTCATACAAGCATGAAAAGCTTGTCTACGGTGTCCTGTTCGGTCAATATGACGTTGCCGCGGCGCCTCTCCTCGATCTCGAAGTCATGACGCGGGAAGGGAAAATAGCTCCCGATGATTTTGTCATCCTGGCGCAAACGCCCATCATCCCCTACTGCACGTTCGGCGCTGACAGCAAAACCGACCCGAAACTGATAGCCAAATTCCGCCAGGCCTTACTGGATCTTAAACCTTCGGATACCGTCGAGATCAACGGCGAACGGATCAAAGTCCTCAAGGCCGCATGGGCCGACGGTTACGAAGAGCTGTTGGACAGCGACTACAACACCATCCGTGACATGGCCCGACGGGTCAATATGCCCCCCTATCAGAAGTATTGAGGCAGCATGTTTAAGGACAGGTTCGATAGGCTGCTCTGGCTTCTGCTGGCCGTGGCAATAACAGCCCTGCTGATTCTACTGGGAACACACTCGCCCGGCGGCGGCAACGACCGTTCTGCAACCGGCCTGAACAAGGCGCTGGAGCGGGAAATGGCTTACCAGGCACGGGTGGCGCTGCTGCAGAAGCTCTACGCCCCTGTTGAGAATCTGTGCAAAAGCGGTGACCTCCAGGGGGCGCTGTTCAGACTTGATGAACTGGCCCGCACCTATCCAGGCGAGGCGCACAGTCATATATTAAAAGGAGAGATCCTCCACCAGCTGGGCGCCAGGGAAGAAGCTATCGCCAGTTACGTGCAGGGAATCAAGCTCAGCGGCGATTACATCGACAAGAAAAGCCCCCTTTCCAGACATGACGACATTCGCCGCCTGGTCGATGAAGGGTTGAAAGATATCGGCGGCCGCGCCAAGGCAAATCCCGGCAACGCTTCGCTGGCTGCTGCCATGAAGAACGTCTATTACCTGCAAAGCCGTCTGGCCGGCGGTTGTGAGTAACCATGAATCTGCGAGATCGCCATTTTTGGATCATATTAGCAACCGGCGCCCTTCTGGGAACGCTCGGCGTTTTGCTGGCCGTTTGGGGGAACCCGGAGAATTCAGGGATCTGCGTCTCCTGCTTCATCGAAAACAGCGCCGGTGCGCTCGGTTTTCATGATAACCCGCGTATGCAGTACCTGCGCCCGGAACTGATCGGTTTTGTGCTCGGTGCAGCTGTAAGCGCCATCGCCGCCCGCGAATTCCGCTCACGAGGCGGGAGAGCGCCGCTGCCGAGGCTTGTTTCCGGAATCTTCCTGATGGTGGGCTGTGCAGTATTTATCGGCTGCCCGATCAAGCTTTTTCTCCGCCTGACTGCCGGCGATCTTACCGCAGCGGCCGGGGTAATCGGCCTGGTGGCGGGAGTTTGGGCAGGTCTCCGGGGGCTTTCCAATGGCGTTGAGCTGGGGACTCACCAGCGGGAACAAGGGGGGAGCGGCCTGCTGGTTCCTGTATTTTTCGCGCTGCTGCTTGTATTCCTGATCTTCCGTCCCGGCTTTGTACTCTCCTCCGACAAAGGAAGCGCCGCCCAATACGCTCCATGGGCAATCTCCCTGGGTGTCGGCCTGCTGCTCGGAGCCCTGGCCCAGCGCAGCCGCTTCTGCATTACCGGCAGCGTGCGCGACGCCATGCTCATGGGGCTGAGATCTTACATGCCATGGGGATTCCTGGCTTTCTGCGGCGCGGCGGTGATGTTCAACATCAGCTCCGGCCGCTTTCACCCTGGCATGTTCGGGCAGCCGGGCTCCCATCCGGACCATATCTGGAGCTTTCTCGGCATGGGCCTGGTCGGGTGGATCTCGGTAATAATCGGCGGTTGCCCGTTTCGACAGTTGATCAAGGCCGGCGAGGGGGATGCGGACGCGGGGCTGGTAGTGCTGGGGATGTTCATCGGTGGAGCGTTGGTGCAATCCTGGGGCATAGCAGCCACGGCAGCAGGGGTCTCATTTTACGGCAAAGTGGCGGTCCTTGCCGGTTTCACGTTTATCCTGGCAACGTCTCTGCTCTGTCGCGAACGGATAGCGTAGCAAATTCCCATCCATCCTGAACATATCATTTACCTCCATTTACACATTACGTGCAACATCGGAACGATAACGCAGGGTATAGGCAAGGATCGATACCATTAATCCCAGTATGGAAAGCGCCGCCAGTAGCGTGTAAACCGCGTCAACCCCCTTGCTGTCGACTATGTAACCTCCCACCAGTGTGGCAATAGACCCCATTCCCATAATAAAGAAGAAGTTCCAGCCATACCCTTTGCCGTAGGATCTTTTTGCGGTATAGGAAGCAATGAGAGAGTTCTGAATCGGCTGCCAGCCGTAAAAGACCAGAGTAAAGACAATACTGGCAACGATCAAAGAAGTATTGGTGTAACGGCTTATATAGTACGCGGCCGGTATGACAATCAGGTAGATGCCGATATGGACCAGTTCCGGGTGCCGGGCTCTGTCGGAAAGGTAGCCGCCAAGCCACTGGCCGAAGATCCCCAGTGTAAGTATCGCCGAAGTCAGCATTCCGGCGACCATGACCGGCTGGTCGGCGGTGGATACGAAATTGATCTCCTGCTGGAACAGGGCCGGAAAGAATGTCAGAGACCCCCGATAAACGAAGCCGAACAGGATCGACCCGCCGTAAAGAACCAGCAGCGCTACGGGAATCTTCGAAACTGGCGGTGTGACTGCCGGCTCCGCAGCAGTCGACGCTTCCGCACCGATTGTGACGGCGCCGCTCGCGTTGGACAGGGGGCGGAACGGCCGCCAGGAAAGAATTCCCATCAGGTCGGCCCGCGACCACTCATTCTCCCCGTCAATGACGGTTATCTGGACAACGAAGGCAAAGATGAGCCCCAATATGCCGAAGGCAATGTACGCGGCTCGCCAGGTATCGAACAACATCACCATTGTTCCGGCAAAGAGAGGAGCGAGGGAAAGCCCCAGGTTGCCCAATATCCCGTGAAGACTCAGCGCCTTACCTTTTTTTGCGATGTGGTGAGCGATAAGAGAAAGACCGGACGGGTGATAGATGCTTGCCGTAAGCCCAAGGAGCGCATAGGCAAAACCGAAGCTCCAGCTCCCCGGCGACAGTCCGACAAGTATGGCGGAGATCGCCATTCCCCAAAGGCCTAAGACCAGCATCTTCTTGGCGCCAAGCCGGTCAGCCATGATGCCTGCAGGGATGGAGCCTACACCAAAAAGGCAGTATCCCACATTTATGATGGCCCCGAGGGCAAAGAAGCCGAGGGACTGATCGCCGGCCAGCACCACGAGAACCGCAGGGAGCAGGGTCATATAGCCGTGATTTACGCCGTGCGACAAACTGGCAAGCCAGGCTACTTTCCGTTCGTTGGCATTCATTGTCCCGCCTCTTTGACCCGCTCTTTCAGGAACGGCTCCACCAGGATGCTTGCCACGGACGGATCAGAATGCCGATCATAGATAAGCTCGTTGATCTTATCCCGGCTGGTGGTGCCGAACCAGTTGTTGCGAGCATCCACATCCACGTTCTGCTCATCGGCTATGGCCAGATTATATTCTTTGTTGTCGTAGATGTTGTTTCCGGCGATGCGGACACCTGCCGACTTATAGAAGTATATTCCCTTCAGGTTTTCGGATATCTCGTTGCCGGTTATCTCAGCGGTACTCTGCTCCTTGGGCCAGATGCCGAAGAATTTGTTGTCGGTAATGGTGTTGCGGGTGATCACGGCGCGGGAACTGCGGAAGGTGATTCCCCCCTTGTTGTTGTGGATATAATTAAAGTTGGCGGATATATCCGCAGGCCGTCCGAACCAGGGAACTCCCGGCGCTTCTTCTTCCTTCTTGACGCTGATGGCGACGGCGTTCTTGGTGAATTCATTGTGGTCAATGCGAGCGCTGGCGCCATGGGCGTGGATGCCGTTGTAGGCGAAGAGTATCTTGCAGTACTCGATCACATTACCGTCGCCGCCAAGGAGATTGATGGCCCCCCAGTCAGCCGGCTTTGCATCCCGCTCCGCAGAGGTAAAGACGATGATGTTGTCTTTCGTTCCCCGGGCGATGAGCCGCCCTTGCACGATAAGCTCCGCCTGCGGGTAATAGGGGGAGTCGATGCCGAACATGTTGCGATCGCTCTTTTCATCAATTCTGACGAACTTCACGGTCGTGCCGGGGGCAATCGTCAGGGTGACGCCGGCGGGAACGAAGACGTCGCCGGTTACCTTGATGGTCCCTTGCCAGACCGTATCCTTCTGAATGGTGGTCTTGCCGATCTCAACCCCTTTATCGGTACAGCCTGACAGGGGAAAGAGCAGGCTCAAGAGCAGTGCGGAAAAGATGGTTCGTAAGAGCGACGTCATCAGCGCTTTCCTCCTGCCTGGGCACGTTTTTTCCGGATATTTTGCAACGCTGCCAGGACAATTTTCTTCTTGCCGTTTTCAAGTTCCCGGTTGACTCCCCGCTGCAGCAGGAGGCTATTCACCGCCAGGGCTTCCCGGTAGCACTTTTCCGCCACTGCGAGGTTGCCCAGTTGCTCATGGGCGAATCCCAATCCGTAATGAACCATGGTGTCCTCACGGCGCAAGACTATGGCCTTCGTGAACCATGCCACAGCCTCCTTGTAGTTGCCGGTTTTACAGCTCACCAGCCCCATGCCGTCGTGAGCATCAAAATCGCGGGGAGATACCTTCAGCACCTCGCCGAACTGCCATGCGGCCTCACCCAGTTTGTTCTTCCGATAGAGGACGATCCCCAGCTTATTGCGTGTCTGGATATCCTTCGGGTTGATCTCCACGACAATCCGGTATTCGGTCTCAGCCACCGAATCAGGGAGAAATCCGGTTTCGGGGTGGGCGCTGCTCACCGCGGGAAGGGCCAGGAGCAGGGCGCCGGCAAGAGATATGAAGCGGCAAATTCTGTTCATTTCACACCAAAGTGGGTCAAGGAGGAGTACAGGGTAACACCCCCGATAAGGGTAACGAGCGCGGCACTGGCAAAGGCGACCTTCGGCGCATAGCGTTCCGTGTCGATGAAGCGGCTGGTGGCCCGGACTCCATTGACAACGGCAAGGCCGATGGCAACAAGGGATGCGGCCAGTCCCAGACTGAAAATCAGCACCAGAACAAGCCCCTTGCCGATATCACCCACCGACGCAGAAGCAAGGAGGATTGCCAGGGCAGCCGGACAGGGAACAATGCCGCCGGAAATGCCGAGTAGAATCAGGCCGGTCAGGCCTAACTTCTGGTCAACGCCGTGTCCGTGGTTATGGCCGTGGTCGTGGTTGTGTCCGTGGTTATGATCATGGTCATCGCCATGATTGTGCGTATGGCCGTTGCCATGGGAATGACCGTGGTCGTGGCCGTGGTGATGGTGCCCCCCTCCGAACAGGTGGAAGTGGCCATGGGCACGTGACGGATCACGCATACCGATCCAGCGCGACCTTAGCATCCAGAGACCGATGCCGAGGATGATGATGCTCGATACGATGCCGAGATAGCCGTGGAGTTCCTGATCAGTAAAGTAGCGGGAAGACGCCTTGGCAAGCAGTCCGAGAAGGATGATGCTGAACGAGTGGGTAAAGGTCACGACCAGACCGAGAATCACGGCGTCGATGCTCCTTCCCCGGGAGGCGACAAGATAGGCCGCAACAACAGACTTCCCGTGTCCGGGTTCAAGGGAATGGGCGGCGCCCAACAATAAAGCGGCACTATAGATACCGAACATGCCGAAGCTACTTACATCCATAAAATCTCCTGAAAAAAGCAAATATAGCGCCAAGCCCCATAACGGCAAATCCGCTGAATACATAAGGACGGCCCGGGTCTCTGACAATCTGTATCCCGGCAAAAGGCCTTCCGTTTTCGTCACTGCCTGTCAGGGTATTATAGAAATAGAGCCCCTGCCACCTGAAAGGTCCGTTCACTTCCGCCGTACCCGCCGCAAGAGTCTTATCCTTATCCGAGAGATGAAGATCGATCCAACACCTTTTCAGGATAGGGCTCTGATACGACACCAGTTTAAATTCATAGGGGAAATCCGCGGGAAGGTTGTTCATCCCGGAGGTATCGGCAGTGCCCATTACCCGGCCCTGCCTGTAAACTGTGAGATTGAGATTGAGACCGGCCGGATCAAAGGCACCGGCGGCAACCCGGTAGTCGCCCAGCTTGAAACTCTCGCCGGTACGGAGGGTAAAGAGAGCGAATTTTTCGTTACCGCGCAACACCCCTACCCGTACAGGTACCGGGTAAAACTCTCGATTTATCCGCTTGACGGCAAGCTCCATACCAAGCGGAACATCCTGCTCCCTGTCCCAGCGGTAAACCTGATCAACGGAGGACCCTTCATAAATATTGACCGTGGCCACATAGCCGAATGAGGTGACAATACAGCCCGCCAGAGTCAGCAACACCCCCCCATGCAGAATCAGGGTAGATTTTGCCAGGGTCTTCCACCGCCGCAAGGTGCAACAGAGAAGGTTTAACGCAAACAATCCGATCAGCCCAACAAACGGGGGACTGGAATAGATAGCTTTCGATTCGGTGAAGGACCCGGGAATCGCGGCCAGACATATTGCAATAAACAGCGCAATAGCCAGTTCGGTGGAAGCTAGATATTTTGCTACAGTTATATACATCTGCTTGGGAGACAAACGCGACAAAACCTTTCATTCCGAATCTACGGTGCGACCACGAACAGCTTTTTCTTAAAGTACCGCGTGCAACCGTTAACGGCAAGCACCAATTCTTCGGCTGCCTGCGTATCACCGCCACAACCTGCCATAGCGTTTATTTTAATGTTATTTCAACGTCAATTGCCATATCTATTTTGCCGGGAACCAGGGACAGAGCCCTGCCCGGCGAAACAGCCCGACCCGGTGGAAAAACCGTTGCCGAGCCAAGGAAATAATTGCCTGGTGGGAGATACAGGACATAACGCCCTGTTTCATCCGTCCAGCCTGAGATGTAATCCGGCAATTGCGCTATCTCTTTCCCCCGATGGGCAATCACGTAAGCATTTGCAACCGGCGCGCCGCTGCCGTCCAGTACACGGCCGCTTATTTTCACATGGTCATCCCTGGTTCGGTGCTTGTTCCGGGCCACTTCCCGGATATCGGCAACAGTGAAATCCTGCTCTGCAACCCGCTCCGCAGGGGGCTCGATCACCACCGGTTCGCCGGAATGCCTGGTCCCCAGCAAAAGCGGACCGAACTTCACACCTTGCCTGACCCTTGCCACAGCCCAGTATCTCCCCACCGGCAGCTCGATAGCGTATTGTCCGTCCCGGTCCGTCTTGGGGGTAATGAATTCGGCGGGGCGCCTGGTCTTTGCGCTGTCGTAAATGAAAACCTCGGCCCCCTCGACCCCCTGGCCGGCCGGATCCAGCACTTTGCCGCGCAGGACGAAAGTCTCGCCGGCCAAGGCGTTGGACCAGTCAAAAACTGCGGCTGCTGCGACGGCAAGAATCATTATGACGGCCAACCATTGCCGTTTCATTGTCCCACCGCCTGACCTGCGGATATCGGCTTCTGAAGGAACGGCTCATACAGGATGATGCCGATTCCCGGCTCTTTTCGCCCGTCGAACAGGGTTTCGGCCGGATCTCCCCCGCCCCACCAGTTCTCCCTGGCGTTCACGTCTTCATTGTTAAAATCGCCGACCCTGATATTGTAGCCGCTGTTGGCAAACAGGTTGTTCTTGCTGATGGTCAGCCCGCCCCCCTTTTCTCTGACGAACACACCGGTTTCATTCCTCGTGATGACATTTTCAGTGAAGATGCCGTTGCCCATGTAGGAACGGATGCCGATGGTGTTGTCCGTAAAGAGGCAACGGGTGACCGTTACCGGACCGCTGCGGAAGCGCATCCCGCCGTAGTTGCCATGGATGCTGCTATCCGACAGGGACAGGTTGGTGAAGTGACTGTGAACCCCCCACGTTGCGTACTCAAAGACCGCGTAGGCAATGGCGCTGTTGTTGGCATGCTCCAGCAACACCTCATCCCAGGCGCCGGCTTCCTTTTTCTGCAACGAGGTAAACGTGATCTCACGCGTTTTTTCTCCCCTGGCGAGAAGTTTGCCGTTGACTGCCAGACCGGCGCCTTCTGCAAACTTAATCTTTGTTCCCGGCAGGACCGATAGCGTCGCATCTTTTCCAACATCAAGCTTGCCGGTCACGACGATCGCCCCTTCCCAGGTGGTGGAAACAAGCACATCCCGCAGCGGCCATACGTAGGGTAGCGGCGTCTGCATTGCACCGTCATGGGTGACTTTGCCACGCATCGGCTCATCAGAGCGGTCCAGGATAACCCGCTCCGCATCCGCCCCGCCCCACCAGTTTGCCGGCGCATCCACGTCGTTTTTTCCTTCCAGATCAATGGCGTAGAGACCGTTGCGGACGAAATTGTTACCGGTTATCAACCCGGAAAAAGATATAATTCCCATGCCGCGTTCGCCGTTACCGGCAATCTGGTTCCCCCTGATGCCGGCCCTTACATCCTGAACGCTCATCCCGTTAATGCCGTTATTGCCGATAAAATTATCTGTGATCTCTATGTTGTCCGCATTTTTCAGAGAAAAACCGGCTTCGGTATTATTGGTGATAACGTTACGGCCAAAACTGCCGTAATAGGCGTCAGCCACCAGCAACCCGAACCGGTTGCCGTCAAACAGGTTCCCTTCCACGACCGCCGCGCCTTCCCGCAGCCGCAGACCTTCCTTCAGATTTCTGAGGAACCTGTTGCCCCTCACCTGAATGTCGTTCCGGAAAAAATTTCCCCCCAGGTAGTTGTTACTGACGACATTGCCGGCAAAATCCACCTCGGAATCCCTTCCCTGGATACCGCTTTTATTGCCGTACAGCCAGTTACCGCGCATTGTCACCGTCGATTCCTGGAACTGGATCGCCCGGTAATTGTTTCTCAGTACCGAACTTATGACCGCCACGTTGGAGAAGTGAAAATGCAGTCCTCGATAGGCGTCCTCTATCTGACAATACTCCAGCAGGTTCTGGGCCCCATCGCTGTTCATGATATTGATGGCGTCCCAATCCCCCTGCCGCCCGGTTTTCCCGGCGGAGCGGAAAATGATCGGCGCTTTGGCATTCCCCTTGGCCAGCAGGAGCCCCTGGATCAACAGACCGTTTTCGCCGATGCCGTCACCGTTGGTATCCCTCTTCCCGAACTCGACGATTGTTCCCGGCATTATCACAAGCCTGCTTCCATCCGGCACCCGGATAATCCCCTTCACCTCTATCCGCCCCTGCCAAATGGTATCGCCAAGCAGCACCTCATCCCCATAAATCCGGGCGACTGCCGGCCCCGCTCCGCTTGTGTAAGACCTCTCTCCGGGGTGTTCCCTGAAACTGCCCGTATAAAAGTCCTTTTTCCGGTTGTCCCTGACTGTGCAGTCACGACTGTCAACCTTTGCCTCCTTATAGAGAAAGAGGCCGTAGTCGTTGTCCGTAATCAGGCAGGCAGTAACCGTCAGACTGCTCTTTGCGCCCAAGGCGGTAATTCCGTAACGGTTTCCCCTGAGTTCCGAATCTGCCAGATGGACCGTACCGTCAACGACATAAAGGGCAGACTCGGCATGCATGATCCGACAAGACCGGAGGTCGGCGCGGCCGCCATCAACGATGATACCGGCCCAGTTCCCAGCCTTATTTTCCCCGGCTGAGCTGAACAGCACCGGCGACTTTGCGGTCCCCTCAACCTTGAGGGTTCCCCGCACCGTAATCTCCGTAAGCGGCGACATGTACTCGGGATCGGTCTTGGTGCTCTCCGACGTGGCCACCCGGACAACCGTCCCCGGCCTGATGATCAGGGTAACGCCGGCCGGCACCAGGATATCGTCCTGAAGCGCAACCTCGCCCTGCCAGACCGTATCCCTGGTGATCACCCCGGCAGCGGCAAAGGTTGGAAACAGAAGGCAGAGTGCAATGATGAGAAACCTGATTGTCTGAATAGAGAATTTGATGGTCATATCCGTGAGGGGTATCCTGAGACTCAACGCAATACAGACAGCGACAAAAAAACGAAAAAGTCTTTCGATGCACAAGCAGGCGTCGTTACCTAACTTTGTCACTATAACTTATCTTAATAACAAAGACAAAATAATTTGCCCCAATCTTGACGCCCGTAAATCCATAGGCCGACCAGATCAAGGTGGCCGTGCAGGCAGGAGGAAACCCGGCCCTCCTATTTGCGGGTCCGCAGGAAATTGACCAGACTCCACCGCTCCCGCGGCATAAGCTTGTCCTGGAATGGGGGCATGCGGCCGAAGCCGAAGGTGGTCGCCTTGAAGATATCGGAGTCGCTCAGGCTCTGCAGCAGGTCATGGTCGAGGCCGGGCGGAGGAGGAGAGAGCTTTAGCCCGACCGGGCCGCGCCGGTCCGAAGTGTGGCCGTGGCACATGGCGCAATTGATATCGAAGAGCGTTTTGCCCTGCGCAATTGATGCGGCAGTCGGGGCGACAGGATTTTGCAGCACGGCCTCTCGCGAGACGATCTCCTTGCCGGAAATCGGCACGCTGCCTGCGGGCGTGGCCGGAACCGGCGCCTTATAGGCCTTGTAGGAAGGCTGCTCGTCCATCCACAGGGCCGCCGTCAGCAAAGGTACAGCGGCCAGAATGACCAGTTTCGCAATGCCTTTCATAGCGTCGCCTCTGCGATGAGCCTGATGGCGCCGGCTTCCCTCATGATCTCCTCCGCCAGGCTTTTCTGCTCTTTGACGGGAACGGAGGCGATGGTGCCAATGCACTCTCCCGGCGTTGTTCCGCGCCCGCATGCCACAATCTCTCCGCCGGCGTGGGCGGTAACGCTTATGCCGATGCACCCCTCGGCGATTGCCGGGTCATAGAGGCGTTTTCCCAAGGGAGGAAGCCTCATTTCCAGGAACATCCCCACCATGGTGCCGACAATGGCGAAGAGCATGGTCAACTCGAAGGTGACGATGCCGGTCGGGTAAAAGGCGATGATCGGCTTGTCGCCGGTCTGCACCGGATAAAGCCAGGCGGTGCCGGCGGCCAGGAGAAAACCGGCGACCACGCCGACAATGCCTCCGGCCAGGGCCAGCCAGCGGAACCACGAACGCCGGTCGGTCTTAACCAGCACGCCGTCCGGATAGGAAACGGAGGTGAGCGAGGTGATCTGCGCTTCCGTGAACCCTGCCCTGAGCAGCCCCTCCACCCCCCTACCCGCACTCTCGATATCCCTGAAAATCCCGAGGATCTCCATATGACTATTCCTCCCCCGCGACAGTCGGCACCTCGGCGCGGCCAAGCGGGACACGAGCCTCGCGAACTTCAAGCTCCCGCACGTCGGTCACCGCCACAATCGGAAACAGCTTGGCAAAGAAGGTGTAAAGCAGGGCAAAGCCGGCCAGAGCAGCGATGTTGACGGAGATCTCCACCCACGAGGGGCGGTAGCTCCCCCAGATGAACGGCATGTTCTTGTGGGAAAGCGATGGCACGATGATCAGGAAACGCTCGATGAACATGGCGACGTTGACCAGCAGGGAAACAGACAGCATCACCCCGATGGAACGCCGCAGCCTCTTGAAGCACATTGCCGTGATCGGCAGCAACGAGTTGCCCACAAGCATCAAGAGCAGCAAGAAGGTATATTTGTTTGCCATGAAGCTGAAGACCTCCCACTCGATCGGTTCATGGGCGTACCAGGTGGTCTGGACCTCGACGAAGTAGGCATAAGACCAGAGGAGCGAGATGACCAGCAAAATCTTCCCCATGTTGTCGAAGTGGAGCGGGGTCAGGTACTCCTCCAGGTGGAATGCGCGACGGATGATGATCATCAGGGTGATCACAGCGGCCACCCCGGAGAGAATGGCTCCGATGACGAAATAAGGGGGAAAGATGGTGCTGTGCCAGCCGGGGACCACGGTGACGGCGAAGTCCCAGGCGACTATGGAGTGCACCGAGACAGCAACCGGGATGATCAGGGCCGCCATCAGGGTCGAGGCCTGGTGGTAGACCACCCACTCGCGGGCCGTTCCCCGCCACCCCATGGCCAGGACGGTATACAGTTTCCTCCGCCAGCCGTGCGAACGGTCCCGGACCACCGCCAGGTCGGGGAGCATCCCCAGGTAAAGAAAGATACTGCTGCCGATGATGTAGCTCGTGATCGCCGTAACGTCCCACAGAAGCGCCGAGCGGAAATTGGGCCAGAGCCCCCGCTGGTTGGGATAGGGTATCAGGTAGTAGAAGATCCAGTTGCGCCCCAGGTGGATAAGCGGAAAGAGGCCGGCCACGGTGATGGAGAAAACTGTCATCGCCTCGGCGGCACGCAGGATCGGCCGGCGCCAGTTGGCCCGGGAGAGGCGCAGGATGGCCGAGACCATGGTCCCGGAATGGGAGAGCCCGACCCAGAAGACGAAACCGGTGATGTAGAAACCCCACATGACCGGCCGGTCCTTGCCGGTCACGTACATGCCGTGCGTCACCTGCCAGGTGAAGGCGAACAGGCCCCAGGCCACCACTGCGCCGAGAAAGAAGGCGAGCAGATACCAGCGCCGGGTCGGGGGGCGCAGCGAGGAGAGGAGCTCGTCGTTCAGCTGTCCGACGGTTTTGGTCTCATTAGTCGCATGGGTCCCATTGGTCTTATGGGACTCATGCGACGAATATGACTCATGGGACTCAGACATGCTCCCTGCCCCCTCCCTTGAGGTAATAGACCGAAGGGTGCGTACCCAGATGCTCCAGCAGCCTAAAGCGGCGGGGGCTGCGGGAGAGCCGCGCCACCCGGCTCTGCGGATCGGCCATGTTGCCGAAGACGATTGCCTCGGCCGGACAGGTCTGGGCGCAGGCCGGCTGCACCTCGCCGTCGCGGACCATGCGTCCTTCCCCCTTAGCCTCTTCCTTGGCCCGGCGGATGCGCTGGACGCAGAAGGTGCACTTTTCCATCACCCCTCTGGAGCGCACCGTGATGTCCGGAGAGAGCTGGTTGTCGAGAGGCTTCGGCCAATCATGGGGGTAGAAGTTGAAAACCCGCACGGCATATGGACAGTTGTTGCCGCAGTAGCGGGTGCCGACGCAGCGGTTGTAGACCTGGCCGTTCAGGCCGTCGGGGTTATGGTAGCTGGCGTAGACCGGGCAGACCGGCTCGCAGGGGGCATCGTGGCAGTGCTGGCAAAGCACCGGCAGGAAGCGTACCCGCACGTCCGGGTATTCCCCCACCCAGAAACGCTCGATGCGCAGCCAGTGCATGTCGCGCCCCTCGGCAATCTCCTTTTTATCACAGAGCCCCACGTTGTTCTCAGCCTGGCAGGCGACTACGCAGGCGCCGCAGCCGGTGCAGCGGTCGAGGTCGATGACCATTCCCCATTTGTATGGACTCGTCATTTTTTCCATATGACCTTCTATCTTTTGGCAAACAAAATCTCTGAACCGCCCGCTCCTTTCAGTCGCTCAAGACGCAAAGTACGCAAGAAAAGACAAATACTTTTCAGAGACAAAGTCTTTGCTTTGGCACAAAATCAGGCGAAAAGCATTTCGCCTTTGCTTTGCTTTCCTTTGCTTTCCTTTGCTTTCCTTTGCATCTTTGCGTCTTTGCGGTTCAAAGGTTTCTTGAATATCCGTTGGTTTAAATCTCGATCAGCTCGCTCCGGTAGCTCCCCTGCGGATGCCCGGCCGTCACCAGTTCCCCCTTCTCCGAGATCCGGGTCAGCCTCACCCGGGTGGCGTGCCAGGCCGGCCGGGTCTCCGTTCCGTCAGTTATCAGCGCCAGCAGCACGAGGGGATTCGAACCCCGGCCCCGGGCATAGCGTCCCATCCCCCGGTGCCCCTGCCCGAGAGGGATCGCCACCATGTCGGGGCGGATGCCGGGGTAGATCACCGCCGGCAGACGCATCGCACCTTGGGGAGAGGTTACCTCCACCAGGTCGCCGAAGCCGATCCCCATCTCTGCGGCGGTGCGGGGGTTGATCTCGACCCAACTATCCCAGACCACGGTGGTCATCGGGTCGGGGAGCTGCTGCAACCAGGGAAGCGGCGCGCCTCTGCCGTCATAAAAAGCGATAGAGGGATATACCAGCAGATGCAGCGGAAACCGCTTCTCATCCCCGGCAAACCTGGGTTCGGCCGGGTTGGGGAGGGATGAACCGGGTGCCCGGCGATACCCCTTCTCCTGGCCTTGGCGAGTTTCGAAGAGCCCCCCCTGCCGGAGGAGCTCCACCCACACCGTTTCGAAATCCCTCCGCGCCGCACGGCCGACCCGCTTTTCCATCGTCCCCTTCAGCATCTCCTGATACGATTGGTAGGGGAACGCCGCCGTCTTCCCGCCCAGTTTGTCGGCCATAGCCATCAGCACATCGGGGAACTGGCGGGTGTCAAAGAGGGGCGTCACCACCGGTTGCATCAGCCCGATCACCCTATCCCGGGTGCCGGCCAGCGGGATCACGTCTCCCCAGCTCTCCAGAGCAGCGTGGTCCGGCAGGATCAGATCGGCCTGTAGTGCAGTGTCGTCCATCAGTGAGGAGAAGCTGACGATGAACGGCACTCGGGCCAGTGCCTCCTGGAAACCGGTGGCCGGTGGAATGGCATGGACCGGATCACCGTGGATCATGGCCACCCGGAATCGGCCATCGCGCATCGCCGCGACCAGGGAAAGGAGCTCGGTAAATGAGTTTTCCGGGCCCACGCGCGACCCTCCGTCCGGATAGACCCCTCCTGGCCGGTTCAGGTTCCCCACCAGCAGATTCAGCATCTGCACGGCGCGGACTGCATCCGGGCCGTTGCTCTGAAAGGCAACCGTCTCCCCGGCCATGGCCAGCGCCGGGCGGGTGGTGGCAAACTCCCGCGCCACCTCGGCTATTATCCGTTGCGGCAGGCCGGTCTGTTCCGCCACCCGGGGAAGATCGTACGCTTCCAGCCGCCTCAGCAGTTTCTCCGTCTGGAGCCCGTTCACCGCAAGGGAACCTGCGTCGGAAAGAGACTCGGCCAGGATCAGCCTGGCCATGCCCAGGGCCAGTGCTCCTTCGCTTCCCGGCCGGGCCGGCATCCAACGGTCGGCCGAGGCGCCGGTCAGTGACATCCTGCCGCCGACGTAGGTAAAATGACCGCGGACCGTATCCCGCCCCTGGCGCATCCGGCCGAAGGCGTAACCGTACTGGACCGGCGACAGGTGGTGCTCCACGAAATCAGCACCGAAGCTGAGAAGATAACGGGTCTCGGCCACGTCGTACCAGGGGAGGCCGGGCTGGCCGAAGCTCCGGCGGGTGGCCGTGCGGAGCCAATCGGGACCGAGGAGATCAAAGGAGAGATGATGGGGCGAGCCGAAGACGCGCATGAAGCGCGTTGTCAACTCCACCAGGGTGCCGTTCAGCTGTGGCGTCACCAGAGCCAGACGGTCGGTTGCCTTTTCCCGTTGCAGTGCCCTGAGTTGGCCTGCAAGCAGTTCCAGCGACTCTTCCCAGGAAATCCGCGTGAATGCGCCCGAACCGCGGGGCCCGCTCCGCTTGAGCGGCTGCGGCACCCGGTCGGGATGGTAAAGCTCCTGCAGAACGGCCTGCCCCATGGCGCAGAGTTTTCCCCTGTTAACCGGATGGGCGGGATTCCCCTCGATTTTCTTGGCCCGCCCCTCGGACACCCGGACCAGGATGCCGCAGCCGGCCGGGCAGAACCGGCAGGAACTGGCGTAGTAATCGGCTTTACCGGGTGTCACCCCCTCGTCGGGCGGGACCAGGTAGGGAATCAGTTTCTCGTTTCCCGACTGGCACCCCGAAAGCACGGTACCGGCGGCCGTCATGCCACTGAGCTGCAAAAATGTTCGCCGTTTCATAGCGGCCTCACACTTCAGATTCCACAATCTTTGCCACAGAGTCACAGAGACACAGAGGGATCACAGAGATTTCTTTAGAATTGACAACCTGAATCTTTAAGTTCATTCATAAATTTTAAAGACCAACCTCTTGTAATTACTCATGGTTTCTCTCTGAGTCTCTGTGTCTCCGTGGCAGAATTGAAGGATTTAAGTCATTTATGACACGTCCAGCAGTCAATGCTGGCTTTGTGCTGTCGATGACAGTTCAGGCACCACCCCATCTTGAGCTCGGCAGATCGGGCGACACGTTCCATGGCGGCCACCTCGTCGTGGCAGACGGTGCAGGAGAGTCTGGCGCGGATGTGCATCATATGCGGGAAGTAGACGTGATCCGGCAGGCTGTAGACCCTGACCCAGGGTATTGGCTCCCGTTTTTCCCAGTACAACATCAGCTTCTTTATTTCCGGTGCGTCAGGGGAGATGAACAGATGACAGGCCCGACAGTCCGCCACCGCCGGGATGCCGGCAACGGGTGACTCAGGGGCGTAGCGATGACAGAAGAGGCAATGGATGCCGTTGTCGCCGGCATGCACCTTATGGCTGAAAGCGAGCGGCTGTAACGGAGAGCGGTCCCGCATATCCAGCGGCAGATAGTACATCAAAGCCAAGCCGGCAACAACAACGCCCGCAGCGAAGATCAGCCCGGCAATAAGCCACGATATTTTCATGCTGTTCACCAGAAATCGACCGGGAAAATGACGGTCAGGATGAACCACGTTCCGCTCTGTCTATATTAACAGGCATTTACCTGCTGTCAAAAACCGACGAAACGAGGAGCCTGCGCTAACCGGCATGGAGGCGAGGATTCAGGAAATTTCAGGGGTGGACAGCCGGCTCCCCCCCCAAAAAACTTGTCTTTGTCCTCACCCAGGGTAACCCGGACGAAACACTCTTCGCCGAGTGTGCTTAACTTTCATGCTGACTTCTCCGTCGTTCTGTTCCGGCCACCCGCTGCAAAATGCTCGCCTCCGGCGCGGTGTTGACTACTTTCGTGTTAACATGGATGCCCCTTCCTCAGAACTTCTCGAACTGGTCATCGATGGCGGCATCACCCATATTGAAAGCCACCCCCTCTGCGCCCACCGCCTTTTTCATCGCCGCGCCGTGGTCCAGATGGGTGATCTGTGTGACTTTGCCACTGCGGACCGCCTTCGTTGCCGGCTTTGCCGCCTGTGCAGGCAGACCGGCCATCGCACCCCGCCCCTGTTCGTCCACCCGGAAGAACGCGATTGCGCTCTGGAGCTGTTCGGCCTGGGAAGCGAGCTCCTCGGCCGTGGAGGCCATCTCTTCGCTGGCAGAGGAGTTCTGCTGGATCACCTGGTCGAGCTGCTGGATTGCCTTGTTGATCTGCTCGGCGCCGGTATCCTGCTCCCGGCTGGCGGCAGAGATCTCCTGCACCAGTTCGGCGGTCCGCTGGATGTCCGGCACCATCTTGGTCAAGAGCTCTCCGGCCCGTTCCGCCACATCGACGCTGGAGGCGGACAGCTCCGATATCTCCGCGGCCGCCTTCTGGCTCCTTTCGGCCAGTTTTCTCACCTCGCTCGCCACTACAGCAAACCCCTTGCCGTGCTCCCCGGCCCTCGCCGCCTCGATGGCCGCGTTCAGGGCCAAAAGGTTCGTCTGCCTGGCGATCTCCTCGATGATGCCAATCTTGCCAGCGATATCCTTCATGGCGTGGACCGTCTGCTCGACCGCCTTGCCGCCTGCCCTGGCGTCGGAGGCGCTCTTGACGGCGATCTTCTCGGTCTGAAGGGCGTTGTCGGCGTTCTGCCTGATGTTGGAGCTCATCTGCTCCATGCTGGACGACGCCTCCTCGGCGGCGGCCGCCTGCTCGGAAGAGCCCTGGCTCATCTCCTCGGAGCCCGAGGAGAGCTCCTGAGAGCCGGAAGCCACATTGTCGGCCGCGGACTGCACGTTGACGACCACATCCTTCAACTTCTCCACCATGTTCCCCATGGCGGCCAGTAACTGGCCCGTCTCGTCTTTGGTGTTTGACTCAAGCACTACCGTCAGGTCACCGGCGGCCAAGCGGTTGGCGACCTCCACCGCTTCCCGGAGAGGCCGGGATATGATGCGGGCTATGAACAAGCCGAGACCTATCGCAACAGCCACCCCGAAGCAGAGGATCGTCAGCATCAGCGTAGCGGCCTTTCGGGCCTCGGCTTCGTTTTCAATATCCTTCTTCCTGGCAAGTTCAACCTTCATATCCCCCAACTTGTCCATCAAGGTTTCGAGCTCTTTGGCCAGCCCGGCCGCTTCCGGACTGCGCATATAGGTAACGGCCTCCTCATCCTTGTCCGCCATGGCCAGGGTTATGATTTTTTCCCGAACAGGCTCGTATTTAGCTATCAGACCCTTGAGGGATTCGTACTCCTTCTTCAACTCCGCGTTCTTCACTGTCTTTTCAAAGGTTGCCAGCCCATCGTCGACCTCCTTATCCAGTTCCTTGATGAGAGCCACACGCTTGTTCTTCTCCTCGATGGTTTTATCGAGAATCAGATCCCGCAGGTTCACGCGAGTCCTTTGAAACGGTACCGCCGTATCGAGCAGCACCATGAGAGGTTCGGTGTTCATCTTGTACATTGCCGAAGCCGATTCTTCTATCTCATTGATCTTGAGAATCCCCAACACGCCGACACCCACGGCTATCAGGGCCAGCAATGTGAAGCCAATGACGAGTTTCTTGCCGATTTTCAGATTGTAGAACCATTTCATTTCCCGACTCCTTTCGTATCCGATTGGTAAAAAGACCATTTTGCATCTATCACACTATTGGTTTCCAATTCGGAAACGAGGGATTTTTCGTCCTGGCAAGGAAATCAAGGGATTGCGCGGAGGCGTACATCGGTACGCCGCACAAGCAAGCCCGAAGATTGACGCCGCCAGGGCAAAAAAGCACCGTTTCCGGATGGAAACTAAATATTCTCTTCGGCCCGCCGACATATGGATAAATAGGAGGATTACGCAAAACCAATGCAAAATGATTTACGCTATGAATAGGAAAAAGTAGTATGGAGGGGGGGATGGGTACGGCAACGCTGTGTGGCTGCCCGATCAGGGCAGCCACAGAGGGCCGTCCTTATTCGATCGAGGTCAACCCTTCGCGAACTGCGTACTTGGTGAGATCCGCTACGTTGAACAAGTTGAGTTTCTTCATGACGCTCATACGCTGAACCGCGACGGTCTTGATGCTGACTCCGAATGTGAACGCGATCTCCTTGGTGCTGTTGCCGTTGGCAATGAGCTGAAGTACTTCCCGTTCCCGTTTGGAGAGTTGGACGCAGGAATCGCTGGAATTCGCATCGGCACCCTTGGTATAGTCCCTGATGACCAGGGAGGTGATTTGCGGACAGAGGTAGGGCTCCCCCGACGCCACGGTATGGATGGCCCCTACAAGTTCCTCGACGGCACAGTCCTTGAGCAGATAGCCTGTGGCGCCCGCCTTGAAAGTTTCCATTACGCAGGCGCGATCCAGAACCATCGACAGGACAAGAGTCCTGACATCGGGATGGGCCGCCACGATCTGCCGTATCGCCTCGATGCCATTCATCTCCGGCATGGTCAGATCCATGACGACCACGTCAGGGAGGAGCTCATCGGCCTTGCGGATCGCTTCCCGACCGTTGGCCGCCTCAGCCACCACTTCAATTGTATGTTCCAGCGCCAGGATGGCCTTCAATCCCTTCCGCATGATCTTATGATCGTCCACCAACAACACCCTGATATTCATTGGACCTCCTGTTCGTATCTCCCGGCTCACTCACCGGCTCCCTTTTCAGCTCGTGATGTCGAGGATTATGCCACGGTATGAAGTATTCACCCTGCGAGACCGGCGCGGATCGCAGCCGCCAATTTTTGGAGACACACCGGCTTTGGCAGGAAGACGACGTTTAGTGCATCGATGGCTGCATGGTCGATGATGTCGTCGGTGTAGCCGCTCGTAAGGATAACCGGCAGATCCGGTTCTTGCAGCCGTATCTGCTCGATGGCCTCCCTACCGGTCATGCGCGGCATAATCAGGTCGAAGACCGCCACCCGGATTTCATCGCGATGCGCCTCGAAGACCTCCAGCGCCTCTACCCCGTCGGCTGCGGTCAGGACCGTGTAGCCATACAGTTCCAGTATTTCGCGGGTTATCCTCAGCACATTCGGATCATCATCGACCAGGAGCACGGTCTCATTGCCATGAAGTCCCGCGGTTTTCGAGTCGGGCGAATGGTTCGGCGGCATTTCTCCCTCGGAAATCGGCAGGTAGACCCTGAACATCGCGCCTTTTCCCGGCGCGCTTTCCACAGTGATACGGCCGTTGTGATTACCGACGATGCCGAAGGCGATGGAAAGCCCCAGACCGGTCCCCTTGCCCGTCTCCTTGGTGGTGAAGAACGGTTCGAATATCCTTCCGACGGTTTCCTTGTCCATTCCGACCCCGTTGTCCATAACGGTGACGAGACCGTAGCTTCCCGGCGGAACAGTCACTCCGCCTGTCACGACCGCTTCGCGCACCTCCACCAGCGCGGTGGCCACATGTATCCTTCCGCCGGAAGTGAGGGCATCCCGCGCGTTCACCATCAGGTTGATCAAAACCTGTTCGATCTGGACCCGCTCAGCGAACACCGAAAGCCGGTCGTCGCAAAGCCCGAAGGTAAGGGTGATGTCCGACCGCAGCAACCGTGATATGCTTTTTTGCAGATTCGCGACGATCAGGTTGAGGTCGTCATAGCGCTTCTGCGGTTCGTGCTTGCCGCTGAAGGCCAGCAGGCTTCTGGTCAACTCCGCTCCCCGCTTCACGGAATTGGAGATTTCCAGGGCGAACGCAACCCTCCGTTCATCGCCCTTGAGGGATAACCGCAGCAAATCGGCATAGCCGCCGATCACGGTGAGAAGATTGTTGAAGTCGTGGGCCACGCCTCCGGCCAGGGTACCGATGGACTCCATCTTCTGCGCATGCAGCAGTTGGGCCTCTGTCTTTCGCAACGACGTGATTTCCCGTGTGATGGAGAGGACGCTCGCCACATCTCCCTCCGCGTCGAACTCGGGCACGAAACGGACCTGGAAATGGCGCATCTCACCGCCGGAATCCTTCCACGACAATTCGAGCTCCTGCGAAACGCCCCGGTCGAGCACCTGTTCCACGGCGCCCTGCACCTGCAGGCCCACCTCCGGGGTGGCCACGGATGCCTCGGTGGGGGTTCTGCCGGTCAGGTTATCTGCGGATTGGCCAGCCAGCCATTCCAGGGCCGGATTGACGTAGACGCGGCGGCAGAGACGGTCGTAGCGGGCAATGGCATCGGGCGAGTTCTCCACCAGGGCGCGGAACTCCTCGGCCCTGATGCGCCGAAGGATTTCCTCGCGCTTGCGCTCGGTAATGTCCATGAACGACATCAGCGCATGGTTCCGTCCATCGAGCGAAACCGCCTCCACACCGTAAAGCAGCCACGCCTCCGTCGCATCCCCTCCCCATCCGAGCCGTGGAACGGTTGCCTCGCCGCGGGCGGACAGCCCGCTTCTCGATACCTCCTGCAGGGTGCGCATAAGACCGCATGAATCGCAAACCGGGGAGTTGCCGCACCCCTGGGGTTCCGAAAGGGCGTTGGCGCATTTCAGGATCGTGCCGCAGCGCTTGTCGGGTAGAGCGTCGTAATCGATGCAGTATTCCCGGAATGCCGAGTTGACCCGCACCGCTTCCATCCGGTCGTCGACCAGCAGCATGGGCATCGGCGTCGCGTCGAAAACGGAGCTGAGATTGTCCCGCTCGGCCATGAGTGCAGCGGCGTCGGCGTCGATCCTGCGGAAGCCGAGCCGGATCCCCCCAAGCCCCATCAGCCAGGTGGCGGCTATGATGGCCACGTGAATCACGTTGCTTCGGAGCGCGGCCCGCTCAAGCCCGGCCGTCGGGATGGCGATGCTGATGCCGCCGCGCACAGCGCCTTCCCGGTATCCCTGGGCCGCATGGCATTTCAGGCATGTTTTTTCGCTATTCAACGGGCGCATGTAGCGGTAGACCGGCTTTCCGTCCATGACCATGAATTCCCCGAACTCCGCCAGCCCAGCCTCGAAAGCCGCCAGGGCGCGGGCTTCCCAGGGGTCCGGCGCGTTTTCCGGGCGGATCGATTTCAGGCTGGTGATATGCCCCTGGGGGGCGTTGGCGGACGATTGGCCGATCTCGAAGATCTGCCGGGTCATATAGGCGGGATTCATGAGGGTCAGGCGCCTGCCCGACGGGGTGGTGATGTCCCGCTCCGGGACCTTCAGCCAGGGGTTGGGAGGTGTTTTGTCGGATACGGGAACATAGACGCCGCCATGTCCGGCGGCCCAGCGGCGGAAGACAAGGTCTTTTTCGATGCACGCCCGCGCCGTGGCCAGGGCGTTGGAGGTCTTGAACTCCTCGTTGTCGCTGCATTCCCAGATGGCAGTGATAATAGCGAGGACGGTCCAGGCAAGGATCGCGGCGAGGCGGAGGCGTCTGATCGGGAATTTCCCGGGGGATTGGGCAGGTTCATTTGATTGCATGGTGATTTCCTCGTCGGACGGAGGGTGCAATTGCGCCGTCATTGCCTGGCCATGCCGCTTGCAATAAAGATTTAGTAAGTTTGAAGTTATTTTCTGCGCTTTTTTAGTACGTTAAAAATGATTTCTGCGGCTTTTATGCAGAAATGATTTTGTGAACGTACTTATCCCGTTTATTGGGGCTGGCAGAAAATAACTTCGTTAACGCACTTATCCTGTTTATCAGGGTTAACGGGAGAATATGTATCTCATTAATTCGTTCTTGACATGCTGCGATTTTCGGAAGGAAGAGGTAGGGAAAACCCTAATGAAGGATGAATTATGAAGTATGAAATTTCATTCTTCTTACTTCATAATTCATAATTTATGTTTAATCGATGGAGATCAGGCCGATACGTACCGCGTAGGTGGCGAGTTGCGCAATGCTCTTCAGTCCGAGCTTTTTCCTGATGTTCATACGGTGGATCTCAATCATCTTGATACTGACGCCGAGCGTAAAGGCGATTTCCTTGGTGTTATATCCCTCGGCAGTGAGCTTCAGCACTTCCCTCTCGCGTTTGGTAAGTACAGGAGCGATCTGCTGAGAGGCGGAACCGGGAGCGAACCCCTTGATCATGATTTCCGTGGCGCCGGCGCAAAAATAGGGCTTTCCCGCGAATACCGTCCGTATGGCCGCCACCAGTTCCTCGGCTGCGCAGTCCTTGGCTAGATACCCCCTGGCTCCGGCCTCCAGGCTTTCGAGGACGCAATTCCTGTCCAAGAGCATGGACAGCACCAGGACCCTGATACGGGGATTTTTCGCCATGATACGCCGTGTCGCCTCAATCCCTCCCATATCCGGCAGGGTCAGATCCATCACCACCACATGGGGTGAATGTACCAGGGCCTTTTCGACGGCTTCCCTGCCGCCGGAGGCTTCGGCCACGACGTCGATGTCCCCCGCGCAGCCCAGGAGGGAGACCAATCCATCCCGCATGATTTTGTGGTCGTCGACCAGAAGCACTTGTATGGTCATGGTTGTTCTCCGTGAGGTTAAATGGTGGATTTTGAATTTTGGATTATGGAATTTATGCCTTCATACATTCATAATTCACAATTCATCATTGTTTTTAGTCAGCGGCATCCCGATTGTCACGCAGGTACCGGCTCCCGGCGACGATTCAACGTCGAACGCGCCTCCGAGATGGATGATCCTGCGCCGTATGTTGAAAAGGCCGAAGCCGCCTCCCTTCCTGGTTAGGCTCTCTTCGATGGCATCCGGATCGAATCCGATCCCGTCATCCTCGACCCTTATGACGATCCTGCCGCATTCACGGCCGACCGCGACCAGCGCGGTGTCGCTCTCCGCATGTTTGGCGACATTGATGAGCAGTTCGCGGACAGCGTGATAAAGCACCGACCGCATCTCTTCCGTCAACGGCTTTTCGCTCGTATCATCCACGAACGACACCCGCAGGCCGTAATCCGTCTCCATCTGTCTTCCCAGCCATTTCAGCGCCGCTTCCAGGCCACCGCTCTCCAGTATGGGCGGGCTGATCATATGGGTAAGAAATCGCACGCGCTGGATCATGCCGCCAAGTATCTCCCGCGTATTGCCGAGAATACCGGCTTCCTCGTCCGTCAGCGGCATCTTTGCAAGCATCCCCAGCTTGATCCGGGCGAGGACGAGGTCCTGCCCGATGTTGTCGTGGAGCTCGGCGGCGATGCGCCGCCGTTCCCGCTCCTCGGCCAGGGAAAGCTCCACCGTCATGTCGGACAATCTCTGCTGTTTGGCGCGCAACGCCTCCTCGGCGCGCTTGCGCTCGGTCATGTCCTGGGCAAGCACGGCTACGCCGATGACGTCTCCGGTCTCAGTATTGATGGGACTATGTGAGACATGAAAATATTTCCGCGTGCGGAGTTCTTCACCCGAATACGCTTCCTCCATGAGCTGTTCGCCAGCCAATGCCCGATCCAGGTTGCGCTTTGCGATCTCCCGATCCGCCGTCACGGTCATATAATCCAACAGACATTGACCGATTTCTATTTCCGCGCCGTAGATTGCTTGCATGGCTACGGCATGTCCCTTGTTGAAGCTGGTGTAACGATATTGCCGATCCACGGAAAAGACGAGCGCATTGGCACTGTCGATGATGCTGCGCAAGATGGAGTATTGTTCTTTTAGCGCCTCCTCGGCCCGTTTGCGCTCGGTGATGTCGCACCATATGGTCAGCGCGCTGACCACCTCTCCGTTGGCGTCGAACTCGGGGATCGCACGCACGAACCAGCAATTTTCCATCCCGTCCTTTGTCCAGATGAGATCGATTTGGGTTGCAACGCCGGTTTCCATAACTTCTTTGAGACGTTGCGTAAAAGAGACCGCCATCGGCGCCAATTCGGTCGAGAGCTCGACCGGACTCTTGCCGAGAACCTCATTCGATGAGAGGCGGTTTACCCTCTCGAAGGTAGGATTCACATAGATGCGTCTGCATTCCCTGTCATAGCGCACAATAACGTCCGGCGAGTTTTCCGCCAGGGTGCGGAATTCCCGTTCGCGTTTTAGCAGCTGCTCCTTCGCGCACTTTCGTTCGTCGATGTCGCGCACCAGCGCCATGGCGTGCCAGTGGTCTCCCGTCAGGTATTTGCAATCCATCAATATCTCACTCATCACCCCACCGAGGGAGCCTTCTCCCGGAGGGAAATACTTTAATGAATAAACAAAGTGGATATTCGCGCATATGGCACGAGTTTATCAAGTATTATCTTGCGAAATGTCTGTTCCAAAACAGTCGTTAGATATTCCATGAATCGGGTAGACCTGCCCCCTTCTTCCTTTTCTTCCCCTATTCTTTCCCACTGGCGGAAATTGGCCAAAACTGGTGGCAAGTTTTAGCCAACAAGGCACATAATTCGCAGTTTATACCAGCTTATCGCGATATTTACCCAAACATTTCGAGCAGTTGCGTAAAGGCTTTAGATTGGCATTCATATTGCTAAAACATTATTTCATAAATAGCAGCAAGGATAACCGCTACCACCGGTTGACTACCTGAAGATGCTTAATTCATATGTTAACCGGCAATAGAACGTCAATCGAAATTCACAACCTGACTGCAATTCAGACATCGAAAGCAGATGTCAATAACTCACAAAGGAGTTCCAAATGAAACTGAAAGCATTGCTCACATTCGCCCTCTTGACCGCATTCTCTTCAACTGCACTGGCCGCCCCCATCGTCATCAAGTTCAGCCATGTTGTTGCCCAGCACACCCCCAAAGGACAGGCCGCTGATTACTTCAAGAAGCTGGCCGAAGAACGCACCAAGGGGCGCGTGAAGGTCGAGGTTTACCCCAACAGCCAGCTCTACAAGGACAAGGAAGAGATGGAGGCCCTGCAACTGGGCGCAGTCCAGATGCTGGCCCCTTCACTGGCCAAGTTTGCCCCGCTGGGGGTCAAGGACTTTGAGGTATTCGACCTCCCCTTCATCTTCGACAACTACACAGAACTGCATAAGGTCACCCAAGGCCCGGTCGGCCAGAAATTGCTCAAGAAACTGGAGCCCAAGGGGATTATCGGACTTTCCTACTGGGATAACGGCTTCAAGGTGATGAGCGCCAACAAGCCGCTCAAGACCCCGGCTGATTTCAAGGGGCAGAAACTCCGCATCCAGTCCTCCAAGGTGCTCGATTCCCAGATGCGCTCCGTAGGGGCCAATCCCCAGGTGCTGGCCTTCTCCGAGGTATATCAGGCCCTGCAGACCGGCGTCGTCAACGGCACCGAGAATCCCCCCTCAAACCTCTACACCCAGAAGATGCACGAAGTGCAGAAATACGTGACACTTTCCGACCACGGCTACCTTGGCTACGCCGTCATCGTCAACAAGAAGTTCTGGAATGGTCTGCCGGCCGACATACGCACCATCCTGGAAGGCGCCATGAAGGATGCCACCAAGTATGCCAACGAAATTGCCAAAAAGGACAACGATGAGGCCCTCGCTGCCGTCAAGAAATCCGGCCGGTCACAGCTGATCGCCCTGACCCCCCAGGAGCGGGCAGCTTGGAAGAAGTCCATGGACAAGGCCCACAAGGAACATACGGGGCGTATCGGCGCCGACCTGGTGAAAGAGGTTTACGCAGCCACCGGCTACAACCCGAACTAACGATCTACTGAGGCTCCATCAGTGCAGGCCGCTGCGGCCACCGCAGCGGCCTTTTTAACGACCTTTTTAGTACTACTCCGACACATAGCTTGATATAATCTGTTTCATGTGATAATCTCTGCGAATGACAACAGAGATCGTTTTCCCCGGCATCGAAGAATATATGGCTCCCTATTATGGCTATTTCCATCGGTCAGAGAGCCGTGAACTGGCAGAATGTTACTTGGCCGGCCTGCTCATGGACGGTGAGCGCAAGTCAGTTGAACCCATGTCAGAGAAGGTAAACGCATCTGAACGAAGTATGCAGCGCCTCCTTTCGACTGCCAAATGGGACGATCAACTTGTTGCTGAGCAATTCCGCCGTTCCATGCTTGACGTCACTTCCGACCCGCAGGGGATCCTGGTTCTTGATGATACCGGGTTCCCTAAGAAAGGGTACGACAGTGTATGTGTTGCCCGGCAATACTGCGGTGCATCAGGCAAGACTGACAACTGTCAGATTGGCGTAAGCATGACGTATGTCGGCAGAGATGTCGCCTGGCCATATGCCATGGAACTGTTCGTCCCGGAATCCTGGGATCAGCAAAATGATGATTGCACCGCAAAGCGTAAAAAGGCTCACATGCCGGAGTCAGTGCACCATAAGTCAAAATGGCGCATGGCACTTGATTTTGTTGACCTGGCCCGAAAAGACAATGTTCCCCATCGTGCAGTCCTTGCTGACAGCTGGTATGGCAACATTCCGGAGTTTCGCAAGGAGCTTGAGTCCCGCAGTGAAAATTACATCCTGGGAGCTTACTCCAACACCCCGGTATTTCTTGAGGAGCCGGTCTTTGAAATTGCGCCAGTCAAAGAGCATAAGCGAGGGCGTCCACGAACTCGCCCTAAGGTAGTCTCCACAAACCCCGAACCGGTCAAGCTGTCGGTACTGGGCGAAAGCATTGCCGATGATGCATGGCAACGGCTAGAATTGAGGCTCAATTCCAAGGACAAGCCACTTGTTGCAGAGGCCGTCTCAATGAGAGTGTGGCCGGCTCACGGATGGCGGCAGGGCAATCATCATGAACAAGTCTGGCTCCTGATAGAGCGCCGCCCCCTGAACCTGGGTGGATACGAGCTTCGCTATTTCTTCAGCAATATGCCGCAGCATCTGGCAACGATTGACCTTGCCCGCCTCTACCATGAACGTTATTGGATAGAGCATGGCTATCAACAGCTAAAGGAAGAGCTTGGCCTTGATCACCATGAAGGGCGCTCATGGAGCGGATGGCATCGACATGTGCTCCTGACGTCCCTGGCATATGGCTATCTGACACTGTTGCGTTTGCAGCAAAAAAAACAGAAGAGTGCGACAGCGCGGAGCAACTGGATTCAGAAAAAATCGACACTGGCCAACGACGCTTTGTTCTGAAAACCAAACACCTGGAAAAGTGGCGCCATCGTTGCTGTTCTCTTCGTTCCTCTGAGCGATGGAGGCGGAGGCAACGACTCAAAGGCATGCCGTCCTTGCCTGACATCAGGCATCAGATTGCAAAGCTTCTGGTGCGAATATTGAAATGTTAAAGAACTATATGTGTCGGAGTAGTATTAGTAAGTTAGAAGTTATTTGTTGCGCTTCACCAGCAAAAAATAACTTCGTTAACGCACTTATCCCGTTTATCGGGGCTAGGAGAACCCCCATGAAATACCTCGACCACCTTGAGGAAATCATCATCACCTTCCTCATCGGCGCTGCGACCTGCATTATTGCTGTCGCCGTAGCGCACCGCTATTTATCGGGCATTCCCATCCCCGGTATGCAGGACTGGCTGCTCACCGTCAACATGAGCTGGGCCCAGGAGTTGTGCATCTACATGTTCGTCTGGATGGCCAAATTCGGCGCTGCCTACGGCGTGCGTACCGGCATCCACGTCGGCGTGGATGTGCTGGTCAACCGGCTGCCCGAAACCTGGCGTCTGAAGTGCGTCCTGCTTGGGATTGCCGGCGGCGCACTCTTCACCGGCCTGATCGGCACCCTCGGCGCACGCTTCGTATGGGAGAACGGCATGCATTACGCCGTGTTCAGCAAACTTGCAATGGACCTCACGGAGCTGATCGAGGGGCCGGTCACACCGGACCTCGAGTGGCCCACCTGGATCATCTACTCTGCCGTTCCGCTCGGCTCCTACCTGATGTGTTTCCGCTTCCTGCAGGTCGGCTGGACTTTCTTCCGCACCGGCGAGCTGCCCCATCACGATCACACCCATGTGGATGGCCTCGAAGAAGAAGTCGTCGACGAAACCGAAGCGCTTGAGGAGTTTGAAGTGCATAAATTTGAAAAACAGGAAAAAGATGGAGGTGCCAAATGAGTTCTGCTGTAGCTGGCTGGGAGCAGTTTTCCAAGAAAAAGGCGGCTACCTGGCTGATCGGCATTGCCGCCGCACTCGGGGCCATCGCTCTGCTCGGCAGCACCGGAATCGTCTTTGCGCTGTTGCTGGCACTGATGCTGACCGGCATGCCGATTTCCATCGCCCTCGGTCTCACCGTTCTTTCGTTCCTGTTCTTCTTTGCCGATGTGCCGACTGAAGCGGTGGCGATGAAACTCTTCACCGGCATTGAGAAGTTCGAGATCATGGCGATCCCCTTCTTTATCCTGGCGGGGAATTTCCTGACCCACGGCGGTGTTGCCAAACGGATGATCAATTTCGCCACCTCCATAGTGGGGCACTGGCACGGCGGCCTGGCCCTGGCCGGCGTCGTGGCATGCGCACTGTTTGCTGCGGTGTCCGGTTCCAGCCCGGCCACGGTCGTGGCCATCGGCTCCATCATGATGCCGGCGATGGTGAAGGCAGGTTTCCCAAAACGTTTCGGAGCCGGTGTCATCACCACCTCCGGATCGCTGGGCATCCTGATTCCACCATCGATCCCGATGGTGATCTATTGCGTGGCCACCAACTCGTCGGTGGGTGCCCTCTTCATGGGGGGCGTTATTCCCGGCCTGATGCTGGCCACCCTGCTGGGCCTGGTTGCCTGGTATCTTGCCCGGAAGAACAACTACCCGCGGATGCCCAAGGCCACGACGGCTCAACGCATCAAGGCCTTCCGGGAGAGCGTCTGGGGGCTGCTGCTAATCGTGATCGTCCTGGGCGGCATCTACAGCGGCATGTTCACCCCCACCGAAGCAGCTGCCATGAGTGCGGTATATGCTTTTATCATCGCCGTGTTCGTCTACCGCGACGTCCCGTTCAAGAAGATCCCCAAGGTGCTGCTAGACTCGGCCAGCATGTCGGCCATGCTGCTCTATATCATTACCAACGCGGTGCTATTCTCCTTCCTGATGACCCACGAGAACATCCCCCAGATCATGGCCGACTGGATCCTCGGCCATAACCTCGGCGTGGTCTCCTTCCTGCTGGTCACCAACGTGCTGCTCCTCCTGGCCGGCAACGTGATGGAGCCCTCCTCCATCATCCTGATCCTGGCGCCGATCCTGTTCCCGGTGGCAATGCAGCTCGGTATCGATCCGATCCACTTCGGCGTCCTGATCACGGTGAACATGGAAGTCGGCATGTGTCATCCGCCGGTAGGTTTGAACCTGTACGTGGCCAGCGGCATCACCAAGATGGGGATATCGGAGCTGACGCTGGCGGTCATGCCGTGGCTTCTCGCCATGGTGGGATTCATGCTGCTGGTAACCTATGTGCCGGCGATATCGTTGTGGCTGCCGCGAATGCTGGGATACTGATCACTTCTGTGACGCAGCTTCAACCAGCTTGGTGTTCCAAAGAGAGTAACCGTATAAGTGTTCAGGAATTTCAGATGAACGCAATGAAAGGAAAGGGAAGGAAATGAAATGGATCGCTGCGAAGGATGGTCTGCCGAATGCGTCTGAACGCGTTCTCCTTTTCACTCCGTATCAGATTTTCGGAGATGATCACGCGTGCGTAGGAAACAAGGAGAGCATCACGACCTGTACTGCCAGAATAAACGGGAAGCTGGTACCCATATTTACCCACTGGATGCCGCTGCCGCCAAAACCGGAGCAGCACTCCTGATGCCGGGCTTCGCAGTGCGGCACAATCATCAATGTAACTGATGCTGGAAGAGCACATACTGCCATGTGTGCTCCTTTCGAGGCCGGGGGAGCAATCCCCCGGTTTTTTTATCCGGCGGCCGACCAATTATCGACTATTGACAACAGAGGAATATCGTCGTGTTAACCGCACTCATTGTTATCTTCATCATCGCCTATACCGCCATTGCCCTGGAGCATCCGATCAAAATCAACAAGTCCGCATCAGCCTTGATAGCCGCCGGACTTTTGTGGACCATATATGCCCTGTCGACAGGCGATCACAATCTGGTCGGCAAGCAGCTTGAGGAATCGTTGACGGGCACAGCCCAGATCGTCTTCTTCCTGATGGGGGCCATGACCATTGTCGAGGTGGTGGACGCCCACAACGGCTTCAATGTGATCACCTCACGCATCAGGACCACCAGTCTCACCTCGCTCCTCTGGCTGATAGGCATCGTCACCTTTTTCCTCAGTTCCGTGCTGGACAACCTGACCACCACCATCGTCATGATCTCGCTGCTGAAGAAACTGCTGGACAGGCACGAGGACCGGCTCTTCTTCGCCGGCATCATCGTCATCGCCGCCAATGCCGGCGGCGCCTGGTCCCCCATCGGCGACGTCACCACCACCATGCTCTGGATCGGTGGACAGATCACCACCCTGGCCATCATGAAGGGGGTGTTTCTCGCATCGTTCCTCAACATGGTCGTGCCTCTGGCTGTCACCAGCTATTTTCTGAGAGGGAGGCAGGTAATCAGCCCATCCAAAAACGAGGAGCATGGCCACCGCACCAGAACCTCACCGTTCGAGCAGAATCTGATGTTTGCCATGGGGATCGGCATACTGGTCTGCGTGCCGATCTTCAAGACCGTAACCCACCTGCCGCCATTTATGAGTATTCTGTTCGGCCTGGGTATCCTCTGGCTCGTGGGGGAAGTGGTGCACAGCAAGAAAGACGAAGAAGCAAAGGAGCACCTCACGCTGGTACGTGCTCTCAAGCAGATCGACATGAGTTCCATCGTCTTCTTTATCGGTATCCTGCTGGCTGTGGCAACTCTCGAGCATAGCCACATCCTGACCAATCTCGCCAGGTTGCTCGACCAGACCGTGGGGCGTCAGGATGTCATCGTCACGATAATCGGCATGATCAGTGCCATAGTGGATAACGTGCCGCTGGTTGCCGCTTCAATGGGAATGTACAGCCTGGCCCAGTTCCCGACCGACAGCTTCCTCTGGGAGTTCATAGCCTACTGCGCCGGCACAGGGGGGTCAATATTGATCATCGGTTCGGCAGCAGGGGTAGCAGCCATGGGGTTGGAAAAAATACATTTTTTCTGGTACGTGAAGAAAATCAGTGGATTGGCACTGGTTGGCTACTTTGCAGGAATTGCCACATATATAGTTCAGTACAGACTCTTTCACTGAACCTAAAACCGGCAGTTGGAAGCGCCCGAAGAGAGTGACTTTGGACTATTTCGTTGCTGCTCTTGGCGAAATGAAGCGTTAACAGTCGATATTGTCTGAACCCAAAGGGTGAGTTTATCGGCTGTAGCGTAATGAGCAGCAGAAATAGGACATTCGGAGCGAAAGTAGGGGGCTTTCAACTGCCGAATCCAGGCTGAAACGCCCCTGGACGCACGGCGCCCCACCAGAATTTCCTGGTGGGGCGCCGTATGGTTTTATTGCCGGCGCTGGCCGGCAGATGCAACGACTGGATCAGCTTGCCGGAGCCAGATATTGACCATTCACCACATTTATCGGGGAACCGCCCAGAAAGGAAGCCACATTTGCGGCCACGATATCCATCAGCCGCCGACGGGCGGCCAGAGAAGCCCAGGCGATATGCGGGGTAAAGATACAATTGGGTGCGGACAAGAGCGGATTTTCCGCCAGCATCGGTTCATGGGCAACCACATCCAGAGCGGCACCGGCAATCTGTCCGGAGCGTAATGCATGGGCAAGATCGGCCTCGTTCACCAACCCTCCCCGCGCCACATTGATCAGGAAGGCCCCGGGCTTCATGCACCCCAGCAGGCGGGAGTTGACGAAACCGGTGTTTTCCGGGGTCTGGGGACAGTTGAGCGTCACCACATCGGCGATGGCGAACAACTCCTCCAGCGGGACGAAACTGACCGGGACCGGGCCGGCGTCCTGCGGAATACGTGGCGCATAAGCAATCACCCGCATGCCGAAGGCGGCAGCGATACGAGCCACGGCCTTGCCGATCACGCCGTACCCGACGATCCCGATCGTCAACCCGTTCAGCTCGACGATCGGCGCCTTCCAGAAGGAATGGTCCGGGCAGCGGATCCACTCACCGGCTTTTACGGCGGCATCGTGTACACCGACGTTCACAGCCAACTCCAGCAGCAGTGCAAAGGTTGTCTGGGCCACCGATTCGGTGGAATAGGCCGGGACATTGGAGACCGGAATACCGAGTGCGCCGGCAGCAGCCACATCGACATTGTTGTAGCCCGTGGCCAATAGCGAGATATACCTGAGTTTCGGCAGGGCTTTCAGGGTGTCGGCATCCAGCTTGACCTTGCTGAGCAGGATGATCTCCGCGTCCCTGGCGCGCTCCAGCTTGAGCTCAGGCGGGGTGCGATCGTAAATTGTGCAGTCGCCCAGGGACTCCAGCGGAGTCCACGGGTTGTCGCCGGGGTTAATGGTATAACCGTCCAGAATTGCGATTTTTGCATTATTCGTCATGCTCGTGTGCTCCTTTATTGAGTTGCCTGCAACAGCATCATAACCTTCACTCCTGCACCGGCAACGGAAACAACACTTCCTTCCGTTCTTCGGTCAGCGCCAGCACCTGATCGCCATGGCTGTCGGCAACCGTTTTATTGATCTGCATCAGTGCATACCAGCGCCGGAAGGCCTCGGCAAAGACGATGGTCATCAGCACCATCAGGATTACTGACATGCCGGCCAGGAGATACAGCCCCTTGGGGAGGAAGTTTTTGGTGATGTTTAGGTAGCCCGCCCACATGCAGATCGGCATCATGAACAGGCCGGGACCGGCGGTCACCCAGGCGTACTTCGCCTTGCCGAGCCTGATCAGCATGGTGGTGCCGACAATCAGGGCACAGGTGGCCAGGAGCTGGTTGCTCATGCCGAACAGCGGCCAGATGGTGGAGATGTCGCCGGTGTAGACCAGGTAGCCCCAGGCCGAGGTGAACAAGGCGCTGGTGACGATGATGCCGGGCTTCCATCCGTTGTCGGCAAATGGCGCGTAGATCTTGCCGAGCATCTCCTGGAGCAGGTAGCGTCCCACGCGGGTGCCGGCGTCCACGGCGGTCAGGATGAAGACCGCCTCGAACATGATGGCGAAGTGATACCAGTAGGCCATCATCCCCTTCATGAACGGTACGGCGGAGAAGATGTAGGCCATGCCGACCGCCAGGGAAACGGCGCCGCCGGGGCGCCCCTGGACCTGTTCGCCCACCTGGGCGGCCAGTACCGGCAGGTTGACCGGCGTCATGTTGAGGGTCGCAAAAACCTTGGGCGCGGCGTTGATGGCAAAATAATCGGCCGGCACCAGCACGCAGGCGGCGATCAGGGCCATGATGGCGACAAAACCCTCCACCAGCATGGCGCCGTAACCGACAAACAGGATGTCGCGTTCGTTGGCAATCATCTTCGGGGTGGTGCCGGAGCCGATTATAGCATGGAATCCGGACAGGGCGCCACAGGCAATGGTGATGAAGATGAAGGGAAAGGCAGCGCCGGGGATGATCGGACCGCCGCCGAAGAAGTAGGAGGAAATGGCCGGCATGTGCAGGTCGGGATGAACGAAGACGATCCCCATGGCCAAAAGGCCGATGGTGCCGATCTTGAGATAGGTGGAGAGGTAGTCGCGGGGCACCAGCAGGAACCAGACCGGCAGCACCGAGGCGGCAAAGCCGTAGGCCGGGATGATCAGGGCCAGCTGCTTCTTGGAGAAGGTGAACATGGCTGCCAGGGCCGGGTCGGCGGCAACATAGGGGCCGACGAGGATCGACAGCGCCAGCAGGATCACGCCGATGATGCTCCCCCCCTTGATGTCGCCGGGGCGGATCTTCTGCATGTAGACGCCCATGATCATGGCGATCGGGATGGTGGCGAAGACGGTGAAGGTCCCCCAAGGGCTGTTGAACATGGCGTTGACCACCGCGATGGAGAGTCCGGCCAGGGTCAGGATCAGGATGAAGAGGATCGCGAAGGAGGCCACCTTGCCGGCGACCTTGCCGATCTCGGCCTCGGCGATGACCGAGAGACTCTTGCCCTTGTGGCGCACCGATGCAAACAGCACGACGGCATCGTGCACGCCGCCCGCCAGCACCGCCCCGATCAGAATCCAGAGCGCGCCGGGCAGGAAGCCGAACTGGGCCGCCAGCACCGGTCCGAGCAGCGGTCCGGCAGCTGCGATGGCGGCGAAATGATGACCGAACAGGACATACTTGTTGGTCTTCATGTAGTCATGGCCATCCTCGTAGGTCACGGCCGGTGTGGCCCGTTCCGGCCGCAGGTTCAAGACCCTGTTGGCCAGGAACAGGCCGTAGAACCGATAGCCGATTGCGAAGACACATGCTGCGGCAAAAATGAGTGTTAACGAATTCATCTGAATCCCCCTTTCTTGGTAGACGACATTTATCCTAAAAACGGCATTTGAACCGCAAAGACGCCAAGAACGCGAAGAAAATCAATACATTTGATACAGAAAACCTTCTTACCCAAAAGGTGATCACAGGCTGTTTATTAACTCTTTGATTTCTTCGCGAACTTTGCGGCTTTGCGGTAATGAACTGCTTTTTCTAGGTTTATTCCCCTAAGCGATACGGCAGGTAATGAGATGCGCCCCGAACAGGACTAGTACACTGTAATATCTGAATCTACCCCCCCTCAGTCCCCCCTTACCTAAGGGGGGAAGCCTTGAAGTCTCCCCTTAGATAAGGGGAGATTTAGAGGGGTTATCCGCAAAAATAAGTGTTACATGGTACTATTCCGTTGTTATGTTCAGGATAGTGAGGTTGTTACGGAAGATAAAGGGGTAGTCTGTGAATGGTCGCAATCGGGGGATGAATGGCAGATTATCGGGGATGAACAGCAGATTATAAATCAAAATGCCTTTTTAAATCCTTCACATTGTAACGGCTGACCGGCACCTCGCTCCGTTCGCGGTCGTCCATGATCAGCTTGTAGCTGCCGTTGAACCAGGGGATCACTTCGCGGACATGATTGATGTTGACGAGGAAGCTGCGGTGGGTCCTGACAAATCCGGCTGCAGCGAGCTTCTGCTCCAGTTCGTTGAGGGCGCAGCGGGTCCGGTACCTGCCGTCAACGGCGTGGACAAGCACCTCCCCCTCTTCGGCACGGGCAAAAATGATCCGCTCCGCTGCGGTCGGGACGATGGTCTCCCCCCGGTAGAGGATGATTTTGCGGCAGGCTTCGAGGGGCTGCCGCGCTTCCGGTACCGGTGGAGCGACTGTCGGGGAAAGGGCTTTGGCGGCCTTGGCAACCGCCTTGGCAACCCGCTCCAGGGTGAAGGGTTTGCACAGGTAATCGATGGCGTCGACCTCAAAGGCCTGCAGTGCGTATTCGTCAAAAGCGGTTGCAAACACAAGTAGTGGGCGCTCCGGCAACTCGCACAGGAACTGGGCCAGTTCCAGGCCGCTCAGCCCGGGCATCTGGATATCGAGAAAGACCAGGTTCGGCTTGGTTTCGCGGAGCCCCTTCAGCGCAGTGCTGCCGTTGGCGGCCTCGCCAACCACCTCCACCGTTGCGATCTGCTCCAGGAGATAGCGCAGTTCCCTCCTGGCCGGGGCCTCGTCATCGATGATGAAGGTGCGCAGTGCCGTACTCATGGCTGCGGCACCGTGAACGAAACGGTCGTGCCCTGACCGGGCTCGCTCTCGATCTGTAAAGCGTGCTCAGCCCCGTAGAGCGCCGAAAGCCTGGCATTGACGTTCTTCAGGGCAATCCCGGCCCCTTCCTGGGGCGACGGGCGGTCTGTGTCAATAAACAGCGCCGCCAACCGGGCAGCCGACATCCCGACCCCGTTGTCCCTGACCTCGATCCGTACCAGCCCGTTGTCCCGGTGCGCCGCGATGTTTACCTCGCCCCCTTCCTCGCGGAGCAGGATGCCGTGCTTGAGAGCGTTCTCCACCAGCGGCTGGAGGATCAGCTGCGGGAGCAGACAGCCGAGCGCCGTTTCGTCCAGGTCGTAGGACACCCTGATTCGCTCCTCGAAGCGGGCCGACTCGATGGCGATATAGGCCCGGCAGTGTTCCAGTTCGGTCGCCAGGGATACATTCCCCACTCCCGGATTGATGTTGGTGCGGAAAAAGTCGGCCAGCTTCACCAGCAGCCCCGAGGCGGTCTCCGGGCTGGTGCGGGTGTAGCTGATGATGGTGTTGATGGCGTTGAAGAGGAAGTGGGGGTTGATCTGGGCCTGGAGCGCCTTGATCTCGGCATCCTTGACCAGCTTTTTTTGCTCGTCCAGGGCCGATATCTCCAGCTGGTTGGAAAAGAGGTGGGCCAGACCGTTGGCCAGTTCCCTGTCCAGGGGGGTGATGCCGTTCTCCTTCAAGCGGAACAGCTGCAGGGTACCGATGGTCCTGTCCTGCTTGACGAGCGGCACGATAATGGCGGAGCCCAGGCGACAGTCGGCATGGGTGCAGCTGATCTCCTCACGGGTGAGCGGCGCCGCAATGCGGCCGCTGGTGAGCACTGTTCGGGTGGAAGCATGCAATAACGATGTACCGGGACGGTGATGGGCGTTTTCCGCCCCGGCATATGCCAGAATCTGCGATTCGTCGGAAATGGCCACCGCATCCAGATCGGCCATTTCCAGGATGATACGGGCGGTTTCGGATGCGGATGCGCCGGTGAGACCACTACGCAGGAACGGCAGGGTGCGCAAGGCGATATCCAGGGCGGTCTGGGCCTGGGAGGCAGCGAAACGCTCCTTTTCCTTGTACACGGAAGCCACCAGTTCCACAAACAGCGCCAGCCCGAGGGAGTTGACCAGGATCATCGGAAGACCGATGATGCTAACCAGGTTGAGCGCCGCCGAAAAGGGCTTCGGAATGATGAGCAGTATAGCCATCTGGAGGCTTTCGACGATCACCCCGGTGATGAAGGCCACAGCCGGATCGAACGGTCGCCGCTTCAGGCGGTGGTAGATCAGGCCGCCGGCCACGCCCTCGATGACGGTCGCCACCCCGCAGGCCGTGGCGGTAAAACCGCCGATGTCGATCAGGTAGCGATGCCCGCCGGCAATAACACCCGCCGCAAAACCGACCAGCGGGCCGCCGAGAATCCCCCCCAGCGCGACCCCCACAACCCTTGAATTGGCAATGGCATTCTGGATGGGAACACCCATGTAGGTTCCGGCGATTCCGAAAAGACCGAAGAGAACCGACAGGGAAAGCTTTTCGTAGCGATTGGCTTTCCCCGTCAAAAGCCTCTTGAAGATGTCGAAACGCATGATCAGGATGAATGCAATGGCAAAAATCCCGAGCCGTTCCAGCAAATTTATGAGAAGATTGTGCATAGTCGATAACCCGTCAATGTGCCTGAGTTATGAAGTTACTCTTATCGCTCCATTTGTGTCAATCATCATTTACCTATACGAAGGAGCGGCGCTTTTGGAGGAAGCGAAGGCTGCAAAACGGCGGGGATGGGGGTCTTGGTGGGAAACCATGGTACATATACACTGAAAAAGGAGTCAACCGAATCGGCTAACCCCTTGACAATAGAACATACACAAAGCTTGATTTTTTCAGACTTGAATCTCTTCCGGCTTGAGCCAGATCATTTTACCGTCGCGCCAGACGACAACAGGATTACCGGTCTGTTTGTGCTTCTTGAGAGCTTCCTGGACACCGGTTGCCAATGAGTCGGTTATCTTTTCCTGGTCGGCAAGCGCTTCTTCTATTTTATCCCTGTACTGTGCTCCCACCGTAGGCCTCCGCAATTCAGACATTAACTCGCATCTGAAGACATTCAAGTCTTGTCAGCCAGTTATTAAAGTGGGTGCATTGTTTTCGTATAGTTGTAATGCCGATAGCCTCGGAAATCGTCTTGCCATTGGCGACCTTGCGGTATCCATTTTTTAATGCTTCAAGCCGCTTAGATGGTGCTTTCGCAGGATCATCGTTTATTTCTTCCGGGCTGTTATATTTCCCAATAATTTCCTGAATCTTGGACACATCTATGTCAGTCTTTTCTGCTAGGACGTCTGCATCACTGAAAAGTAACGCTTCAAATTCGTGCATTTCGATATATGGGATAAATCTGCTTTCTGCGTTATAGCCAGTGAACTCTTTCACGATCTCAGAATTAGTGGCTGCCTCAAGAATATCGGCCTTCTGGATAGCTGTAAGAGAACTTCCATTTCGTATTTGCCTGCTAACTTCAGCTCTTCCTGGCCATTCAGAATCTATCCTAAAGTAATCAAACATCGTTGACACATAAGTCTCAGGACGCTGTTTGAGAAAATTGCCAATGTCTGTCTTAGCCCTGTCAAATTGAATGTCTCCGCCTTTTTGACCAGGTTTACCAATTAAAGCTGGAAGCAGATATATTCCCTTATGTGCCATCTGCGGGGCCAGCACATCACGCACGAAGGTCTGTTCTGTCTGCCCTTCCACAACGATGTAGATTTCAATACTACTCATAAGCAGGCCCTCCGGTGACAACGTTCTTACGCCAGAGGTCGCCCAACGAATAATCTTTAAGCCATGAAGAAAGTTCGCGCTTATTCAACCGTTCAAAGACTGATGCGCCCTGTTTTCGATTCACGACAATAATGTCTTCCGGTTCAAAATAATCGACGAGAGCAGGGGACTGAGTTGACACGATGAGCTGTGTATTTTTGGATGTAGCCTTAATCAGCTCGGCCAAAATTTCGATAGCATATGGATGCAAGCCCAGTTCCGGCTCATCAATAATGATGGTTGAGGGCGGGTCAGGTTGCAGAAGCGCCGTCGTCAAACAGATAAATCGGAGAGTACCATCGGACAGATGATGAGGTTTAAGTGGATAGTCGGAACCCTTCTGTCTCCAACGCAGCCTCACCCTTTCATTTTTGTCCGGCTTAAGGATAAAATCGTCGAAGAAGGGGGTAACCAAACGAATTGTATCAATGATTTGTTCATAAACTTTTTGTTTGCTAACTCGTCTGTTATTTTTTAAATCATATAAAAAGGAGGCGATGTTAGCCGCGTCAAACCGTAAATATTCGCTATCGTCAATCGTCCCATAGCGGCGCATCTGAGCTAATTTGCTGGTGTCGTGGAAATGATAGATTTTCCATGATGAAATCGCATTATAGATATGGGAGGCAACGCTGCGACCACCAGCAACGCCCCTTTTATCCTTTTCTTTAAGCAATTCCGGCGAAGTTTGTCCGCTTCCCAGTTCCCACCAGCCGACAGTGCTGCCTTCATAGTAGCTCGCCTCATCATTTATGATAAAGTTCTCGTCTGCGGTGGGGGCAAGTTTAAAACGATAACCGTTTTGGCCGAATCTTGTTACAACTTCGATCTGATCTGTGACCTTTGGACCATTAAACAGGAAATCGTCACTACCGCCACCATCGGCAATATAGGTTTTCAAGCTAGCACTGGCAAGGCCCGGCAATGGCAATTCCAACATGGCACGCAGCAGACGAAAAAAATCGATAAAGTTGCTTTTTCCGGCGCCGTTGCCACCTATGAGGACATTCAAGTTGGATAGCTCAAAATCTTCAAGGGACCGGATTGATTTAAAGCCCTTAATTGTTAATTTATCTAATGGCTGCGCCATACTAATGCTCCCTCCACGTTCCTTGCAGCAGATCCTGGCTCTCTTTGTCTTTCCGGCTCCATTAGGAGCGGCAATTATTTGAGATGGGGCTTTTTAATAAATGGCTCTTATCCATTATCGGGGCCTACCCCTAGAGCAGCACAGTTGCCTAGAATTGCTTTTTCGCATGACTTCCGTATTTACTGCCGATCTGTGGGCTCTCAAGAAAATAGTCGTCGGTCGAGTTGGCTGGTATACCTTCCGAGGAAGAGAAAGCGTACTCTTGCCATAGGTCTTGAACGGAACCTCATGGTAATGCTTGACGACCTTCACACCTATCCAGTGCAGTGTGGGCATCCAGAGTCTCGTATCACGGAATAACTTGACTGTATAATATACATCATCAGCACCAGATATCCTAATAATTTCTAAGAGATACACCTATCATATAGTAAAAAGGCCAAGTCATGCGACTTGGCCCTTAAGGCTACTATTGATATTTTACCGATCCTCTTCAGGATCGACTCTTGCTTGCATAAACATTAAAAACCACCCATCCCAAGAAGTTGATTCATCATTATCGAGTAAATGGTTGGTAACATGCCTCTATCTGGTCCAGGAACGATGTCTACTTTTTGCATTCAAAGGCTAAGGAGGGCTATTCTTTCATTATAAGTCTATATGGCCATGGTATTTGGTAACCAGTGGTACATGATGGGTTAACTACCAATCATCTGAAGGGGTCTGAATCATCTGAAGGGGTGTCGCGGTAGGAATGCCGGTTACCCGGCACCCCCCGCACAGATCCCAGCGAGCAGATTTCCCGCACTGGGCTCCTGCCTCAGGTAGTGACGCGCAAGCGAGCTTCAGGATAAGGGTGATATATGCGCGGCGGGGGAAGCCAGCGTGTTGCTATCAGGCTCATGCGCTCCCAGGTTGTTCGCTGCCGTTGACTCCGGCGACGAAGCGTCCACTTCCAGTAGCAGAGCAGATGATACCTAAATGCGCTGAGTCTGCGACTGTTGCGCGGCACCCCATAGTATCGGTAATGCCCCAACAATACGGATCGCAGCCATTTTCCCACTTCCGTGATGGGAGTGTGCATGCGCTTGCGTAGCTCCTGCTTGGGTGAGAAAAATGGGGTCAGTGAGAAAAATGGGGTCAGCCCCTGACATGAGACAAACTCACTCTTTTCAACCTCATATTCCCAACACGAAATACTTCTACGCCCCATACCTCACCATCCTCTCCTTCACCACCATCTCCCGCTCCCGCTCAATCTCGGCCCGCAACTCCTCCTCGCTCGGCAGATACAGCCGGTACCTGGACGCAAAGAGCTGCCGGCTCTCGTTCAGCACCGAGTACTGCACCACCGTGTGGTCTTTCTCCGTGCAGAGGGTGATACCAACGGTCGGATTGTCCCCCTCACCCTTGACCCTGTCCTCGTACAGTCCGCAGATATTCCACGCGGTGCGTGGAATATTGGAAAAGACAGGTAGAACTGCCTGAAGTAAGAGAGATTCGAGACGCCGAACCCTGAGCCAAATTCCGATGTCAGCCTCTCAGACAGATCGCGAATCAACGCCTTACCATATCCCGCGCGTTCCATCCCCTGCTGCTCTTCCTCGACGATCATCCGTCCTACGTTCCAGTAGGCTTCGATCATATGAAGTTGACAGCACGATAGCTGTTGGAGCGGGCATTACGAAGGAGATCAGCCACCGCCTGGCAGAATTCGGCAGGTACGACATCGCTCCCTGGCCGAACTGCAGTTCCACCCTCGCGGCCCTTACTCCGCTTTGTTGTTTTACGTTGCGTCAACGCACACTCCCAAAGCCGTTGTCACCCCACCCTCTGCCACAACAATCGGCATCTCAAACATGAAAAAGCCGCCAATCAGCATATCACTGACCCGGCGGCTTATATCTACACGCAGTGCATCCATTCCACTTTCTATCGCCCATCCCCAAAAACTCCGCATAACGCAATAAAATGAGCCTCCTATTTACACCCTGGATGCGCTCGGTGTCAACCTTTAGCTAGTTTCCATCCGGAAACGGTTCTTTTCCGCCCTGGCGGTGTCAATCTTCAGGCTTGCTTGTGCGGCGTACCGATGTACGCCTCCGCGCAATCCCTCGATTTCCTTGCCAGGACGAAAAATCCCTCGTTTCCGAATTGGAAACCAATAGTGTCACATCCGGAGTTTCCGGATGGACACTAGCTAGGGATTTTCTAACTTGTTTCTCATCAGGAGTTTCCATTGAGCTGATTTTGGAGTTGCGGATTTCTAGACTGGGGAAGACGGGACCAAACAGTTGTCTCAGATTGGAGATGATCTTACTGTACAAAATACTCTACTGCCATCAAAAAAAGGGGTCAGCCGTATCGGCTGACCCCTTGAATTTGTTTGGTTGCGGGGAGAGGATTTGAACCTCTGACCTTCGGGTTATGAGCCCGACGAGCTACCAGACTGCTCCACCCCGCGTTAACTTTTTGTTTGTACCACAGACGTAACTTTTATGTCAATAAAAAGTTTCAGTCGAATGGATATATTTAACTTTTACTTCTTTGCCGCACCACTTCAAACAACAGTATACCGCCGGCAACTGAGGCATTGAGGGAATTTACCCCTCCCCGCAGTGGAATCGACACCAGAAAATCGCATTTCTTTTTTACTAGCGGTCTGATTCCTTCCCCTTCGCTGCCGATAACCAGAACCACTGCTCCTGTCAATTTCTGGTCGAATATGGACAGCGGTGACTCGCCGTCCGCACCGTAAATCCAGAACCCCGCATTTTTCAACTCTTCAAGCGTATGGGCAACGTTCGTCACTTCAGCAACCGGAATGGTCTCAATTGCGCCTGCCGAAGCCTTCTCAACCGTCGCCGTCACTCCCACCGCCCGGTCCCTGGGGATGATGACCCCCTGCGCTCCGGCACAGGCGGCACTGCGGATCAGTGCGCCGAGGTTGTGGGGATCCTGAACGCCATCCAGAACAAGCAATAGTCCATCTGTGCCGGGCACGAGGATGTCGGACAATTGGGCGTAGGCAAAGGGCTCCGCTCTGAGAGCCACCCCTTGATGATGTTCGGTGCCGCAGAGGCGGGCTATATCACGTTTGTCCCGCTGCCGAACAGGCACTCCCTTTTCAGCTGCAAGAGCAAGGAGCTTTTCCAGACGCCTGTCACTGCCGCCGGGAGCCACAAAAAGCTCGAAGGCCCTCCGTTTACCGCGGAGGGCCTCCATAACAGAGTTCAGCCCGTATATGATCTCATCTTTCATTATATATTCCTTTGCCCATCATCAGACATGGAGAACTGTGCCCAGCGGCTCCACGACAAATTCCCCTGTCAGCCTTCCACCGCCATGATCTCGTCTATAATAGCCTCGGCAGCCTCCACCGGCTTTGGCGCCGCGGCAATGGGACGGCCGATCACCAGATAATCGGCCCCGGTTCTGACTGCTTCGGCCGGCGTCATGATCCGTTTCTGGTCATCGCTTGAGGCGAATGCAGGGCGAACACCCGGAGTAACGATGAGGAAATCCTTGCCGCACGCTTTGCGAATGAGGGGAACCTCCTGCGGTGAGGCCACAACTCCGTCAATGCCCGCCTTCCTGGCCAACAGCGCCAATTTAACGACCATCTCGGGAACAGGAATATTTATACCCACATCCTGCAACGTCTGTTCGTTCGATGAAGTCAGGATAGTGACCGCCAACACTTTGCCGCGCTCTCCCCCCTTAAACTCTTTGTCCAGGGTCTCAACGGTTTTGGCCATCATTTCATAACCGCCGAGTGCATGAAGGTTGAAGAGCTTCACCCCCATCCGGGCTGCCTCAAGGGAAGCCATGGCCACCGTATTGGGAATGTCGTGGTATTTCAGATCGAGGAAAACTTCGCCGCCGCATTTCTGGATCATCCTCACTGCCGCAGGACCGCAAGAGGTAAAGAGCTGCTTACCCACCTTGAACATCCCCACGTGGGGAGCCAGCATATCGGCCCATTGCTCCACGTCGCTGAACTCATGCACATCAAGGGCAAATATTACCTTTGCCCGTGCTTCATCTCTGGTCATAACAATCCTCTAAAAGGCGGGAACTGGGAACTGGGAACTGGGAACTGGGAACTAGTGGATTAGAGTTTATACCGATCCCCGATCCCAAGTCCCTAATCCCCGATCCCCGATCCCCGATCACGATTTACTGTTTTAATGCTTCACCAACCGCTGCCTTAACCTTCTCCACAGCATCGGCAATGGACAACAACTCAACATCGCCGGTTTTGCGGTTCTTCAGTTCAACCTTGCCGTCTGCCAGGTTCTTGCTCCCCACCACGATGCGAAGGGGAATGCCGATAAGATCGGCATCCTTGAATTTGAAGCCGGGGCGCTCGTCCCGGTCGTCCAAGAGCACTTCGACCCCGGCAGCGGCGAGTTGCGCATAGATCGCCTCGGAACTATCCCTGACCGGCTCTTCCTTCATGTTCAGGGCGGATATGATGCAGTGAAACGGGGCAATGGGGAGCGGGAAGATGATGCCGTTATCGTCATGATTCTGCTCGATGCAGGCGGCGACGGTGCGGCCGATGCCGATGCCGTAACACCCCATGAAGATGATCTGCTCCTTGCCGTCAGCATCCAGGTAGGTTGCCTTCATCGCCTTGGAATACTTGGTGCCGAGCTTGAAAACATGGCCGACCTCGATGCCGCGCCACATTTCCAGCGTGCCGCTGTCGCAGCGCGGGCAAGGGTCGCCGAGGACGACATTGCGAATGTCGGCGAACGAGCTTACCGTAAAATCCCGCTCAAGATTGACGTTCTTCAGGTGCAGGTCCTTGGCGTTTGCGCCGGTAACAAAGTTCTTCATTCCCTGCACTGCCAGGTCGGCAATGATCTTGACGCCAAGACCGACCGGCCCGGCAAAGCCCGTCGGAGCGCCGGTCACCTTCATCACCACATCGTCTCCGGCCATCTCGAGCAGATCGCAGCCGAGCAGATTTTTCAGCTTGATTTCATTCAGCTCGTGGTCGCCCCGCAGCAGGGCCACTACCGGCTCATTATCCGCCAGCAGCACCAGGGTCTTCACCAGTGACGATGCGTGGACATCGAGGAAACCCGCGACCTCTTCGATACTCTTTTTGTCCGGCGTCGCAACCTTTTCCAGCGTACGCGGTTCGGCATGGTCCGCAGCCCCCGACTGCCTGGCCTCGGCCTTTTCCACGTTGGCCGCATAATCGCAGGCGGTGCAGGAAACTATGGCGTCCTCGCCCGACTCGGCAAGGACCATGAATTCGTGGGAATAGGAGCCGCCGATGCTGCCGGTATCCGCCTCCACCGCACGGAACCGGAGGCCGCAGCGCTCGAATATGCGGCGGTAGGCCTGGTACATCTTATCGTAGGAGATATCCGCTGCCTTTTCATTCACGTCGAAAGAATAGGCGTCTTTCATGATGAATTCCCGGCCGCGCATGAGGCCGAAGCGGGGGCGGATCTCATCACGAAACTTCCCCTGGATCTGGTAGAGGTTTATCGGCAACTGGCGGTAGCTCTTCACCTCGCGGCGCACAAGGTCCGTGATGACCTCTTCATGGGTCGGTCCCATGCAAAATTCGGTATCCTTGCGATCCTTGAAGCGGAGCAGTTCCTTGCCGTACTGCTCCCAACGACCGGACTCCTGCCAGAGTTCGGCAGGCTGCACGGTCGGCATCAGCAACTCGATGGCGCCGGCACGGTTCATCTCCTCGCGGACGATGTTCTCCACCTTGCGGATGGAGCGAAGCCCGAGCGGCAGATAGTTATAAACGCCCGCCGCCAGCTTGCGAATCATCCCCGCCCGCAGCATCAGCTGGTGCGATATAACCTCCGCATCGGAGGGGGTTTCCTTGACTGTTGGTATAAAATATTGAGAATAACGCATGATCGATTCCTTTTTTCGTATTAAAACAGGGGCGCATACCATGCGCCCCTACCTCATTCACCCTTCACTGCCTCTAAAACCTCAGCCACCAGGGCGTCGGCCAGTTCATTCTCCGGCACCTTGCGGACGATCTCACCATGACGGAAGAGTAACCCCTCCCCCTTGCCGCCGGCAATTCCCACATCAGCCTCGCGGGCCTCGCCGGGGCCGTTGACCACGCACCCCATTACCGCCACGGTGAGCGGTTTGTCGATGCCCCTCAATCTCTTTTCCACCTCTTCGGCCACATGAATGAGGTTGATCTGACAGCGGCCACAGGTAGGGCAGGAAACGAAGTTGATCCCACGCTGCCTTATCCCGAGCGCCTTCAATATCTCGAAACCGACCCGCACCTCATCCACCGGATCGCCGGTCAGGGAGACGCGCATGGTGTCGCCGATCCCGTCTGCCAGGAGGATGCCGAGTCCCACCGAAGACTTGATGGTCCCTGAAAAGATCGTCCCGGCCTCGGTAATGCCGATATGGAGGGGATAATCAACCGCGTCGGAAAGAAGCCGGTAAGCCGACACCGTCTTCATCACGTCGGAAGCCTTGAGCGATATTTTAATCTGGTCGTAGCCAAGCTCCTCAAGGATGCGCACATGACCCAGCGCAGATTCCACCATCGCCTCGGCCGTGGGATGGCCGTACTTCTGCAAGAGCTCCTTCTCCAGAGAGCCGGCATTGACACCGATGCGGATCGGCACCCGCCGTTCGGCAGCAGCCTGTACCACCTCGGCCACCTTCCAACGCTCGCCGATGTTGCCCGGGTTGAGCCTGAGACCGTCGATGCCCCCTGACAGCACCTTGAGTGCCAGCTTATAGTCGAAATGGATATCGGCAATAACCGGCATCGGGCTTTGCGCCTTGATCTTGCCGAGCGCTTCGGCCGCATCCATATCCAGTACAGCGCAACGGACCAACTCGCAGCCCGCTTCGGCAAGTCTCCCGATCTGCGCCAGGGTTGCGGACACGTCACGGGTATCGGTGCTGCACATGGATTGCACGGAGCAGGGCGCCCCGCCGCCTATCTTTACATTACCTATCTGGATCTGTCTGGTTGCTTTTTTCATAACGGCGCATCTTAGCGGAAATATGCAGGAAAAGTCAAGGAAGGTTTGGCCTGAGAATTCAAACAAACAAGCCCGGCATAACCGGGCCTGTTTATCCTATAAAAAGCATTTTAACCACGAATTTTCACGAATGTGCACGAATATACATGCTCTTGTGCTAGAAGACACTCAACAGACCGATGACTACTCAAAGACTTAACAAGAAGTTAAAAACATTCGTGTTTATTCGTGTCATTCGTGGCTAACTGCCGTTTTTGGGTTAGTTGTTTAGTTACAAAGAATGCCGATTAAATAAGACCGTGCGCAACCATAGCCTTGGCAACTTTTATGAAACCGGCGATATTGGCTCCGTTCACGTAGTTGCCCGGCGTGCCGTATTCTTCGGCTGTTTCGTAGCAGAGGTTGTGAATGTTTTTCATGATCTCCGCCAGACGCTTCTCGGTGTACTCGAAGGTCCACGCATCGCGACAGGCATTTTGCTGCATCTCCAGTGCCGAGGTGGCAACACCGCCGGCATTGGCAGCCTTGCCCGGACCGTAGGAGATCTTCGCATCGAGAAATACCTTGACCCCCTCCGGGGTCGTCGGCATGTTCGCACCTTCGCCAACGGCAATGCAGCCGTTTTTGACAAGCCTTGCGGCATCATTGCCGTTAATTTCGTTCTGGGTTGCTGATGGCATGGCAACCTGACAGGGGATATCCCAAATGTTGCCGCCTGCAACATATTTGGCATGCTTGTGCGCATCCGGATAAGCGCTGATGCGACGGCGCTCAACCTCTTTCAGTTGCTTGACAAGTTGGAGATCGATCCCCTGCTCATCATAGATATAGCCGTTGGAATCGGAGCAGGCCACCACCTTGCCACCCAACTGGTTGATCTTCTCGATGGTGTAGATTGCCACGTTGCCTGAACCGGAAACTACACAGGTTTTCCCATCGAAAGAATCCTTACGCACCTTCAGCATCTCGTCGACAAAGAACGTCGCACCGTAGCCGGTCGCCTCCGTACGTACCAGCGACCCGCCCCAATCAAGCCCCTTGCCGGTCAGAACGCCCGGTTCATAGCGATTGGTGATCCGCTTGTACTGTCCGAACATGTAGCCGATTTCCCTGCCGCCCACACCGATATCGCCGGCAGGCACATCGGTATGCTCTCCCAGATGCCGATACAGTTCCGTCATGAAGCTTTGACAGAAACGCATGATCTCATTGTCGGACTTGCCTTTAGGGTCGAAGTCCGAGCCCCCCTTGCCGCCGCCGATGGGAAGACCGGTCAGTGAGTTTTTGAAAATCTGCTCAAAACCGAGGAATTTGATGATCCCCAGGTAAACCGAGGGATGAAAACGCAAACCGCCTTTAAAAGGACCCAGCGAGCTGTTGAATTCCACACGGAAGCCGCGGTTGATATGTACCGCGCCGTTGTCATCCTGCCAGGGCACCCGGAAGATAATCTGCCGTTCCGGCTCGCATATCCGCTGGATGATCTTTCTTTCGCAGAACTCGGGGTGCTTGACCAGCACCGGTCCAAGTGATTCCAGCACCTCACGGACCGCTTGGTGAAACTCGCCTTCTCCGGGATTACGCTTGAGTACTTCCTGAAAAATCGGTTCTACTTTTTCATCAATCTGTGGTGACATATTACCTCCTCGGTTTGAATTAAATACTCATGAGCAGCCCCATAAGCCAGAGGGCAACACATGTTGGCCCTTCAAAAACCGATTAAATAATATGCACATAGTGCACCATAAATAGGCACATATCACTATATTTGTGATCATATTTTAATTCAGCTTAAATATTAAGCACTTAACGTGCACATATTTTCAGCTTTTGCGTATTATTTAGTCACGGTCTTGATTTTTTGATTACTTTTTCTACACTACCCATTACAATTACTACTCAGAATTCCAGCATTGACAGAAGATGTTTTTTCCTATTTATTATCAATCATGAAAAATAAATCCGAAAAACCGAAAACGTTAAAATCCGAAAGCGACAAGCTGAAAATCGGCCAGTTGCTCGATCTCACCATCAACTCTCTCAATGAAGACGGATTCGGCGCTGCCTCCTACGAAGGAACCCCGATTCTGGTCGCCGGGTCGCTTCCGGGAGAAATCATTCGGGCAAAAGTAACCTACGTCGGCCGCCGGGAAACGTTTGCCAGGATGATCAAACTCGTGCAACGCTCTCCTGACCGTTTGCCAACCGCCCCCTGCGCTAAAGGATTATCGTGCGACGGCTGTCCACTCATCCAGATGAATTATCCCGCTCAACTGACCTGGAAAAAACAGCTGGTTGGAAAATTTGTCCGACGCTACAAAACGCTGGAGAAAGCGGTACTGCATGATGTCATCGAATCGCCGCAGCAACTTAATTATCGCAATTCGGCAAAGTTGGTGATAACGGGCAAATTTGCCGAACCCATCATCGGCATCTATCGCAGGAATTCCCACGATGTGCTCGATATCGGCGACTGCCCCCTCCATCACCCGCTGATCAACAAGATCATTACGGCTGTCAAGGCTGGCATAAAAAAGGGGAAGGTTCCCATTTACAACCCCAAAAGCGAAATGGGGCTGTTGCGATACCTGGTGATCCGTGTTTCCGAAACCGCAAATCGAGCGATGGTCGTATTCGTAACCTCAGAGCGCAGCTACAACGAAATCCATCACCTGGCAAAACATCTCCAGGCCGCAGTACCCGAAGTTACCGTCATTGATCAGAACATCAACGGTTCATCGGGCAATGTCATATTCGGCCAGAAAGACCACTTTGTCACAAAGGAGCATGTCCTGCCGGCCGCAATTGGCGGGACGCGGTTCCACATCTCTCCCCGCTCATTTTTCCAGGTGAACAGCGGCGCTGCGCGAATCATTTATGAAAAGGTGCGTGAATGGGGGGCTTTGACCGGCAAGGAACGGGTACTGGACCTCTACTGCGGCATCGGCGGCATATCCCTCTTCCTTGCAGGAAAGGCACGGGAGGTGCTGGGAATCGAAGTGGTGGAAGCAGCAGTGGCCGACGCGGAGATGAACGCCCAGTTGAACAACATCCGCAACTGTCGCTTTAAAGCAGGGGATGTGGCGAGACTTCTGGGAGAATTGCGTGAGGAAGGCGAAAAAGTCGATCTTGTCATTTTGAACCCGCCGCGCAAGGGGTGTGACGAACAGGTGCTGCGTGAAACCGCTGCAATCGGTCCGCAAAAGATCATCTATGTATCCTGTTCCCCGCAGACCCTGAGCCACGATCTCGATATCCTCGCCGCCCTCGGTTACCGGACTACGGAGATCCAGCCGGTGGACATGTTTCCCCAGACGCCGCACGTGGAGGATGTGGCTTTGCTGGTGAAAATGAAGTCGTAAACCTGGAATTGCGAGACAACCTATCGCGTCAGAGGTCTGCTCTCGGCTTTATCCAAAGACCTTGGTTGGTTGCCCCCCTTGCTGACAACGGTATCCAGATTCTGAAGCGAACGCATTTGAATCGTCGCAGTTTCAATTGCCTTTCGCGCCTCCTTGTGACCGGCATTAAAAGCGATAATTCCCTTCCACGTCCTGATGGCGCTTTCCAGGTTTCCATGGCGGTATTCCCGAAGCCCTTGATCCATCAACCTGTTCGAACAGGTTTCCATGCACGTTTTTGCTTTTTTTGGGTTCCACCGTATCTTTCTCCGTAGCGAAGGCTCAGCAGGATATGCATCAAGCACCCACTTGAAAGCATGTCCGGCAACCGCATAATCACCACGGTTGAGAGCTACCTCCCCTGCATCAAGCAGCCCGTTGACTGCAAGGATATACTCCTTTTCCATCCCGGCAACAGGGCGGTTTAACTGATTTCTATCGCCCATGAGCTCAATGGCGCGCCTGTAATTTCTTTTTTCCAGAAGAGATGCAACCTTTTTTCGCAGTGGGGATGCCTGTTGGTAATTATTTCTCGAAGGGGGTGTTTGCTGAAGTTTTTCATCTGCGGAATCCACGAGGACTTTATCCTGGCTGGAACACGAAACCATCCCCGTGAGTGCCAGCAGGAGGATAATCGGCCCGCACGTCCCTCTCATACCGGCACCTCAAGAACCAGGTGCGGCAATGCGTTATCCCATCTTCCCAGAGATGCGACAAAAAGATCGGCAAGGTGGGGATCGAACTGTGAACCTCGATGCCGGCTAATTTCCCGGATTGCCGTTTCTGCAGGAAGACCCTTACGGTAAGGCCGAGATGTGGTCATGGCATCGTAGGCATCGGCAATGGAGATGATCGAAGCAAAGAGCGGGATATGCTCTCCGCTTAGTCCCTCGGGGTATCCCTGACCGTTGTACCATTCGTGATGGTAAAGGACAGCTGGAATGAATCTGTGCAGTGCCCGGGAGTGACTGAGGATGTCTGCTCCGTCCCGGGAGTGCTGCTTGACTAATTGAAACTCACACTCATCCAACGGTCCGGCCTTCTTCAGAATATGATCGGGTATGCGGATTTTTCCCAGATCATGCACCAGGGCAGCCACTTCGAGATCACGCAGTTCTTCTATGCCGAGCCCCATTTCCTCGCCGAGCATGAGTGACAGGGCTGCAACCCGGGTCGAATGTTGCAGGGTATAATCGTCTCGTGCATCGATGGAAGTCGCCAGAATTTTTACCGTAGCCATATATGATTCCTCCAGTCCACGTGCATACTCTTCAAGTTTTTCCTGCTGGCACAGAATAACCTGCGCCATGTCGTTGAAGTTACTGGTAAGTTCACCAAGTTCGTCACGCTGATTAACCCTGATCGCCCCATGATAACTACCGGATTTCAAACGTGAAACTCCCTCGGTCAGCTGCTTGATCGGCGTAGTGAAGAAGCGGGCAATGAAAAAGGCTCCCACCACCGCCAGGAACAAAATCACTGCGGAAGCGGACGCCACTTTACGTCGCGCATCAAGTTGGGCTCTGGTCAGAGCCGCAGCGTCGATACCAAGGTAAAAATGGCCGATTTCATTGCCTGCGAACTTGATGGGGGTGCTGAATTCGTAGGAAACTCTCCCATCCCTGTTTACCCTGGAAACCAGGGAACCATCGGCGTCACTGTGGAGCACTACTCCTACCTGAGGTGCATATCTTGTCCCGCTTTTCACCAGTTCGCTATGCGCCGTGACCATACCGTTGCGGCCAACAACAGCCACATGGATGATGTCAACCTGGCGCTCTTTGATTTTGGCGACCAGATTGTCAACGGAAAGACGGTCGCGGGCAAGTATGCTGTAGCCGGCGGCATTGGCGGCCCATCTCGACAAGGACAAGCCGCGCTTGACAAGTTCTCCCAGTAGAAAAGTATCCATGATGCTCATGACGATAACCGATGATACGAGGATAACGATGGTCACGAGCAGAAAGGTTATGAGAGACAGCTTGAGCCTGATCCCCACGAACAGAAAGTGTCCCTCCTTATCCAGCTAAATCAAGCTCTAACCCCGATGAACGGGATAAGTCCCTTCACGAAAAATTCTTCGCAAAAAACATGCAAATAATTTTTCTAAGGGACTAACAAAAAAGCCTACCGGCGAAAAGGTAGGCTTCATTCCTTCTGCCACTTGGACAGCCCTCTAACCAGATTCACCGGATAGCAGCTTTGCTCCGCACGGTTACCCATGCGTTTTCCTTTCAGCGACATGAAACGTTTTTAGTTAATTAACTCAACTTTCGCAGCTGGTAAATATATGTAACATATTGTAATTATTAATAGTATAGCGTCGCAATCTGGGTTAAAATGGCTTTGTTCCCCAACAAATCCACTAGCACAGAGAGACGACGCTATGCAGCAGATTGTAGCAGGATTTGCATCCGTAGAAAACCGGATTCATTCGTTCTTTCACAATCAGAACCTCGGCCAGTTACTTCGGCAAAGCAATGTCAGGAAGGAAAAGGGCGTTAGCCTCGACACCTTGTTCCAGCTTTTGCTTTCCCTTGCCTTTACCGGAAAAAATCTGTTCCGTCTCCTGGAGAGTCCAGATTCACCGGATGGTATCGGTAAAGACACTGCGTATCGGCTGTTGAACTCGGTCAATGCCAACTGGCGCCGTTTTCTGTTGCTGCTCAGCACGCGGGTCATTGTCCAAAGGCTTCTCCCGCTGACCGATGAGACGACCACCAAGGTGCTGATCGCTGACGACACTCTGTATCGTCGCGACCGCAGCAAGCGGGTCGAACTGCTGGCACGGGTGCATGACCACAACACCGGTCGTTACGTGCGTGGCTTCAGGATGCTCACCCTGGGGTGGTCCGATGGGAACAGCTTTGTACCCATGATGCTGTCGATGCTCAGCTCTGCCAAGGATAAGAACCGCCTTGCCCCAATGCGTGAGGGCATCGATAAGCGCACCAACGGATATCAGCGCCGCCGGGAGAGCATGAGGAAATCCACCGACGTACTGGTGGACATGGTTGCCTTGGCAATGAAGGCAGGAACCACTGCCCGGCACCTGCTCTTTGACAGCTGGTTTGCTTTCCCCGCCACCATCAGGCGGATCCGCGCCCTGGGGATGCATACCATCTGCATGCTCAAGGATACGGGTAAGGTCACCTACGAGGTGCAGGGGTGGCCGTTCACCCTGAAAGAACTATTCAAAGAGGTCCGCAAGCGACCCGGTCGAGCCAAAGTGTTGGCAGAGGTGCTGGTGACCATAGGTCAAGACATTCACGGTAAACCGGTGGCAGCAAAGATCGTGTTCGTCCGCGACCGCAGTTCGAAGAAATGGCTGGCGCTCCTTTCCACCGATACGACCTTGACCGCCGAGGAGATCATCACGCTCTACGGCCGTCGCTGGGACATCGAGGTGTTCTTCAAAATGGCCAAGTCGTTTCTGAATCTGGCAAAGGAGTTCCAGAGTCGTTCCTTCGATGCTCTGGTCGCCCACGCCACACTGGTCTGCTGCCGCTACATTCTGCTTGAGCTGGTGAAACGGGAAAATGCTGATCCTCGAACTCTTGGCAGCCTGTTTCACGCTCTATGCGATGAAATAAGACGAATTGGCTTCACAGAAGCAATGGCACTGTTGCTCACATTTCTGGAAGAATCACTCAACAGCATTATTGGATTGTGCAAAGAGCAGGTGCAACAACTGATACAACGCTTTATAGAAACACTACCAAGAGCTTTCAGGGAGCGAATGCTACTTTTGGCCCCGGTATGCAGCTAAACCATATATCTGTCAACTAGTTACGGCCAATCTCGCTAGTGCGAAAGTTGAGTTAATTAATTTATCAAATTTATAGCAGCTTTAACACAACTTGTCCATTAATTTGTGTTAACTGTTGAGTGGTTTAACATTTTTTCTAACCTTCTGCAATGCGATAAATCCTACAAAAATAGGGCGTCCCTTGTAAGGAACGCCCTATTTTCATGCAACGATTGAAACGCAACTGATGACTACTTGCGGAGCACCTTCACCACTGCCGAGTAATCCTCTTCGCCGCGGCCGTCCTTGACCGCCTGCTCATACAACTTGCACGCCACCTCCACACCGGGAAGGTCCAGATTGACCTTTTTCGCGGCATCCATCACCAGCAGCAGTTGCTCGTGAACATACTTGAGGGCCAGATTGCGGGAGAAATCCCCCCTGGCGATACTGCGCCCCTTGGAATGGAAAAGCGGTGAAGCGACACCGCCGGAATCGAGAACCTCGAGTATCTTATCTGCGTTAAAACCAAGTTTTTCACCGAAAACGATTCCTTCAGCCAGGGACTGCATCAGTTCAGCCTGAACCAGATTGACGATGAACTTCATTTTGGTTGCGTCGCCGATTTTGCCGATATGGATGATATTGAGGCCGAAATATGAGAAAGCCTCCCGGCAACGCCCAAGCAGGGAAGGATCTCCGCCGGCAAGAATCGTCACGAGGCCGTTGGCGGCATGCTCTTTTGTTCCCCATACCGGCGCTTCCAGAAACATTACCCGGCGCTTGATCGCCTCGTCAGCCAGTTTTAAAGTCGTTTCCAGCGAATGGGTTCCCATATCCACCAGGATGGTACCGGGATCAAGCCCTTCCAGAACACCGTCCTTACCGAAAACGAAGGTTTCAAGCCCATGGCTTTCAGGAAGGATGACAATAACCATATCCTTCCCTTTGGCAGCCTCGCTGGGTGTTGCGGCCGCTTTGGCACCAAGCTTTACCAGGTCGTTTAACGGTTCCGCATCGTCGTCATAAACTGTTAGATCATAATCTGACTTGGTCAGATTGGCAGCCATGTGTCTGCCGACAGTACCCAAACCTATAAAACCGATCTTTCTCAACATAACTGGCCTCCCGCAACTAAAATAAATGCATCATGTCATGAATTATAAGTGTACAACCTCTCTTGCACAGAAACAACTTTATAATGATAAAAAATCCGCTCCAGACCGGTAATCAGCGTGATTTTTTTACTCCGACCCGGTCGCACATTTTAGCGAGCGGACAAGTCGAGCAGAGTGGTGAAACGGGTAAGCACTGGTTCTGGCCGAATGTCACAAGCAGATCGTTAATAACGAGCCAATAGTCACGGGGCAGTTTGCCGCGCAGGGCAAATTCCGTCTGCTCGGGAGTCTTTGTCTGCACGTACCCCCAGCGATTGCAGATACGATGCACATGGGTATCGACGCAGATGCCGGGCTTGCCGTAACCGAGGGTGACCACAAGATTGGCGGTCTTTCTCCCCACCCCTTTGAAGGTCAGCAGCTCATCGATTTCATCCGGAACCCTCCCCGCGTATTTCTCCTGGATAAGCCTGCTTATATCCTTAATCTGCGCAGCCTTGACGCGATAGAATCCGACCGGGTATATGGCCTTTTCGATGGTTTCAGTCGGCAGTGTGCCAAGGTCGGACGGGGTGCCGGCCAGGGCGAAAAGACGCTCGGAGGCCGCAGCCGTGGTCTTATCCTGGGTACGCAAAGAGAGGATGCAGGATACCAATACCTTGAAGGGGTCCCCCTCCCGTTGAGAAACGATGGTCACGGCCGGTGTGCGCCATTTTTTTACCGCTTCTGCCAGAATCGCCATGGCATCGCGGATTTCACCATCTTTCACGCCATGCCTCTGTTCCTGAATATCCGCATTAAGAGCACTCCGAGAATCGACAACGAAAGGCCGACGCAGAGAAAAAGGTAACCGATGCTCCGTCCCTCACCCCAACCCCAGAGATCGCGGCCACGCATGAATGCTATCAGGCCGAGGCCGCCAAAGGCGGCAATCCCTCCGAAGATATAGGTCCCGAACGCCACAACCGCCAGCGCAATCCCCTGCTTCTTTGCCATGCATTGCTCCTTTATTGGTTAACCATGCCCGGCCGGCAATTTCACTACCCTGCTTGCCCGGCAATTTGGCTGATATTCTACTTGATGCCCTACGCCAAGGCAACAGCAAACTCTCGCCTGACCAGGCAAATTAATGCCATATATACTGTTGCCTTTAGCGGGCGAACGGTTTATACCTTTGGATAAAGAATTCAATTTTTCAGAAAGCAGGTCAACGTTATGAAGCAATTTGTGGATCTCCACATGCACTCTTCCTACTCCGACGGTATTCACAAGCCGGAAATACTGGTGGCAATGGCCGCAGAAAAAAATCTGAAGGCAATTGCCCTGGCAGACCATGATGCTGTCGAAGGAATTGATGAGGCGCTGGAAGCTGGTGAACGCCTCGGGGTTGAGGTTATTCCGGCAGTCGAATTATCAGTGGAATTCAAAAAGCACCATGACGTACACCTGTTGGGATATTACATCGACTATAATGATGCGGTTTTTCTGGAGAAATTGGCTGATTTTCGTGAAAGCCGCGATCACCGCGGTCAGGCCATTATTGCAAACATCAACGCCAAGCTGGAACGGGAAAAGAAAGGAAGCATGTCCTATGAGGAGGCTGACGCCCTTGCCGAAGGTGCATTCGGTCGCCCGCATATCGCTCGTGTTCTGGTAGATAAGGGGTTTGCCCACGACTTGCAGGATGCTTTCGAGCGCTACCTGGTGCCGTGCAATGTGCCGAAACGCTATTTCCCCATGGAGGAGGCACTGGCTGAAATAAGGCGGTTACGCGGCATTTCCGTGCTTGCCCACCCTACGAGCATCACTGAAGACAGGAACACGTTGAAAGCCATCATTAAAGAGCTGGCTGCAATGGGGCTTGAAGGCATTGAAGTCTACAACAATATGTGCAATGACGACGACATGAGTTTCCTTGAACGGCAGGCGATCGATCACGGGTTGGTTATGACCGGCGGTTCCGATTTTCACGGCATTGAAGCCGGCATAGAGATGGGCGTTGGCCGAGGCCACTTGGCGGTTCCTTATAGCTCGGCAGAGGCGCTGAAACGGCTACACGAAGAAAAAAGGTCAGGAGCATGACCTCACATCGGTGAGGACACAAAAAAAAGGCCCTGACGGGCCTTTTTCATTTAAAGAGCGCTGTGCTGCCTACTCTTTGTGAGGTTTATAGTTGACCACCTGGAGATCATCCTCAACAAGGCTGACGCCCTTTACCTTGGCGGCAATTTTTACGGCTTGTTCCCGCTCTTGCTCGGTGTGCACATGGCCACTCAGGCATATCTCTCCATCCAGTGACTCAATTTTAAAGTGGAGGCTCTCGATCTTCCCTGACTTGAGAAGTTCGGCCTCTACCCGCTTGCGAAGAATGATATCATCCAGCAGCGCCGTCGCTTCAGCCTCGGCATCCTTAAGCTTCTGGTCTTTTGCCGCCGCAACAATGCTGTCCACCATGGCGCTTTTGGATAAATGGGAGGTGTTGAAAACCAGATCATACTCCAACGGGTTCTGCCAGTCCTTGTCAAAATAGAAATGAATGAAGCCGCCGCGCTGGTGGTCGCTCTTACGGATGAGCTCACGGGCAAGGTCCGGATCGATCCACTCCCGCTCGGCAAAATTTTCGACCCGTTCGTCGAACGGGGCTATAAAACGGACGCGCAGGACATTACGCATACCCTCAAGGAGATACTGCGCCCCCCTGCCGTACAGAATAACATTTCCTTTTCTGGCGCAATCCAGAAGTATCAACTCCATGGTGCTCAGATTTGCGGCCTGCAGCCGGTCTTCTGCGGTTATATAAGCGGGGGGTTTCTCATCGACCCTTTCCAGGATTTCGCCGCTCAGGCCGTAATTGTGCGCCAGCTCGGCAATTTTAGGGCCGTCAATCAGGGTATATTTAAGTTTTTTGGCCAGTTCCCTGGCCATGGCATAGGCGCCGGTGCCCATCTGTCTTGATATGGTAATGATCGCCATACACTTCCCCTCCCGTCATGCAAAAGTGGCCAATATTATCATGTAACCTTTTTGTATACAAGGATATAGTATATAATCCATTGAATCATTCCTTTCCTGCTGGAAAAAGGAGCCCTCTTGCACGACAACAGTTACGTTTTTGCCTGCCGATTTATCGCATTTGCAATTTGCCATTCCATTCTGGCAACCCCTGCGGTGCAGTACCGCTTCAAATGCCTTTTCGGCAGCGGGTGGCGGGGTTACCGTCTTGGTTATAACCTTTTATCTATTATCATGTTCGGTTGGGTAATGGCCGCATACCGCAGTTCACGCATCATCTTCCTTGTTCCGGGCTTCTGGGGTCCATTATGCTATCTTGTGCAGGTTGCACTCCTTTTACTCCTCTTCCGTTGCGCAGCACAAGTCGGCATCGGCGACTTTCTCGGCTTCAACCAACTCAGGGGCAGGATGACCAGGCATGTACTGGTTAAAAGCGGCTGTTACGCCAGGGTAAGGCATCCCCAGTATTCGTTGGCCATTGTCTTTTTATTGTTGAATCCGGTTATAAGCGTCAATGGGATCGTCTTGACACTGCTTTCAGCGTCATACTTTATATTCGGTGCGGTAATTGAAGAAAAGAGGCTTGCTTTAGAGTTCGGTGAAGAATATCGACGTTATCGGGATGAAGTACCGATGTTCATACCGAGTTTTTACAGAAGATGCATAAAACGATAAGGAAAAAAAGATTGCTGCTTTAAGCTGAGCTATCGAATCGACAGACCGGTAATTAGCCTGAAAGCCGCTATTCCCACCGATCATTCCAACCTCACCTTCTTAACACCTTCAACGAGCGCTATGCGGTCGACCACTTTGCAGGCCATGTCGCGGGTGGTAAACCTGACGTCGTACTCGATAGCCAACAGCTTCTGTTCAATGTCTTTTTCAAACCTGGCATCGGCTATATGCAGTTGGCAGCCGGCCATCAGTTCTTCAATTTCCGGCATCAGCCCTTCGCGGTCGCTGCTCCAGATCTTGACCGAAACATAGATGTCCTTGGCAAGTCTGTTCTCGACTTTTTTCAGCAGCAATAGACTGAGCAAGGCAATCCCGGTTACGATCACGGCAATGCCGAACAGGCCGATACCGCATGCAATGCCGATGGCAGCCGCCACCCAGAGACAGGCTGCCGTGGTAAGGCCGCGAATGGAGGCCTTCTCCCTGATGATAGCACCCGCGCCGAGGAAACCGATCCCCGTTACCACCTGAGCTGCAACCCTCCCTGGATCAACCCCTACCGGTATATTACCGCTGAAATCACCGTAAACCTTGTAAAACGCTATTGAAGTTATTACAAAAAGGGATGAGCCGAGTGAAACCAGCAGGTGGGTCCTGAATCCGGCCGGTCTGCCGTGCACCTCTCTCTCCAGGCCGATTATCCCTCCAAGCAGAGATGCAAGAAGGAGCCGAACCACCATTTCCATATCAACTGAAAAAACCATTAAGCCTCATCTTCCTGGCATGGACAACAAATTCAGCACTATTACATCGAACCAGACACTATGGCTGTACTTGCGCGAATTGGGGTTTACCTCAATCAAGACTGATCGTCAGATTCAAGGCAATCGTTTTCTCCCTGCCGGCATACTTGATAGTAATGGGGAGGCGCAGTCTGCCAGGCGCCACCATTTCAACGTCCCCGTTAAACGACACGTCGGGCTCCTCGCCATGGATTGAGGGTGCGGTAACGATTGAAGCTTCCGGTTCTGCGGCAATTTCCTCCTCAGCCAAGGAGACAGTCGTAACCTCGTCCTCATCGGCAAAAGATTTTCCTGCCTGCTCGACCTGAACCTGCGCCGCGGCCGAACCCGCCGCAACCTGTTCACTGACGCCCTGAAGTTTTTCAACGCCTTCTTCCAGGTCCAGCCCGGTTTCACGCAACTTTTTCAGCACTATTCTAACCAGTGCAAGCAGCGCATTGAGCACACCGTCGCCCCTGCTCGCCGTTGCCGGGAAATTGGGCAAATTGCCGGGATTCAACATACGCTGCAAATCTTCATGAGGAACCGCGTCAACACGGTCACGCTTGTTGTACTCGAAAACAACGGGAATATCCGCCGGATTTAGACCATATACACCCAGGTATTCAGCAAGATTTTCCAGGCTTTCCCGGTTAGCCGTCATCCTGTCCGGCGCAGAATCAGCGACAAACACCACGCCATCAGCCCCCTTCAGCACCATTTTCCATGGAGAAGAGCTTTTGGTTTCACCCTTGATGGTATAGATATGGAAACGGACACTATAACCGTTTACCTTCCCGTCACCAGGAGGGGTGAAATCAAAAAAGAGCATCTTATCGTTCTGAATGTTCATCGACTTGAGCTTGCCACGAAATTCCGGTTTTAACTTGCTGTAGATATGGTTAAGATTTGTGGTCTTGCCGGAAAGTCCCGGGCCGAAAAAGACCAGCTTTGCATTGATTTCCCGTTTGATCTTGTTCACCAAAGCCATTGGTGTCCCCCTTAGTTACTTCTTGCTTTTATTCATGAGAATTCTTCGTGACTGGGTAGATATCACCGAAGATACATTCTTGCTCTTGGCCAAAAACGCCAGGTCCTTCTCTGTTAAAGACGCCATAAATCGGAGGGCGACCGGGAGCGGCGTCTTGTGGTTCTCCACCAGGGCCTTGCGGATCTGATAGTTTTTCACCCACTCCTTGTTCGCGCATATGACGCGCATGATTTCGTCGTTCTGTACGTTGGACTTGGAAATGGTGAGTATCTCCCCTTCGGTAATCCTTGGATTTTTCACCACAGACCCGGAAACCAGCTTGTTTGAGTCTTTCAGCAGTATGGAGCGCCACTCCTTGTCACCGGTAAGCGCCATTTTTATTTTGTCGGCAACCCCCAGTTGCTGCGACAACTGATACTTGGACTTGAACGCCTCTTCTTCCTCTGCAACTTCCGCATCTTCGGCAGTTTCTGCCTGTTTATCATCTTCATTTGCGGCATCGAGATCAAATTTATCCTGGCTTGCACTCTCAGCCATGGCGTCAAAACAGAGTATCCCCTTTTCAGCCAGGAATCGGCGCGTACCATCGTCACAGTTCGGGTGCAGAGCAACCTTCTCCGCAACAGCCTGCCGAGGAAAATGGAGCCGGGCAATCACGTCGAGAAGCCGCGAATTGATGTCGGGAAGGTCGACAATCGTCATAAGCAATGGTTCCGACAGCTCTCGCAAGCTCTTCAGTGCTGCAACTTTAATATCTGCGTCCTGGTCATGGCTTAGATAAAAGAGGAGCGCCATCAAATCATTAGGGGCAAGTGAAACCTCGGCGCGGGCCGCTCTCAATTTGTCCGTTTTCGGCGTATCACTCCTGACATAGGGAGCTGCCGCCGCAGATATTTTCAGAGTAACTTTCTTGGGCACACCTATCACTTCTTTTTCCCGGCATTGATTACCGTGGCGGAAATACCGGCTTTTTTCAGCCTTGCAACCGCTTTCCGGGCCTCGTCTTTGCCGGCGAAACTGCCGGCTGTCAGGACTGTAACCGGCACTCCGACTTCCGCTTTCTTCATGATCAGCTTTACGCCCTTGTCGAATAGCCGGTCCTGCTCGATGGCTGCTTTGCCTTCACTGTAATAGGACCCTGCATAAATCACGAATTTGTCACCCTCTTTCAAGAGGAATGCGTCAGGCGCAATTTTCTGCAATTTCTTAAGATCGGCAACGGCTGACTCATGGTCGCTAAATTCAGCATAATAGAGCCTGTGCATCGGTTCAGTCTTGTGAATCTTTTGCCGCTCAACCGGCGTAACCGCAAGCTTTTTCAGTTTTGCCTCTGCAGCACGCATATTTTTTTCAAGAACGTACGCGCCGATTTTCAGCGTATAAGCGCCTGCTACTTGTTTCTCAGCAGGCTTTGTTATCTGTTTTGCGGCAGCAGCGGCAACAGGAGCCGGCTTTTTCCCTGACGGCTTGGCCGCGGCAGCTGCTTTCTCTTCGGTTTTAGCCTGCACCTTGGGTTTCATTGCTGGAGCCGGCTTTGCCGCCGCTTTTCTGTCGGCCGGCGCCTCCGCTTTTGCAGTTTTTACCGGTTCGGCTTTGGCTGGAGCTTTGGCTGGAGCTTTGGCTGGAGCTTTGGCTGGAGCTGGAGCTTTGGCTGGAGCTGGAGCTGGGGTTGGGGCTGCGACTGGTGCAGGTTTCGGTTTCTGCGCCGGTGCAGGTTTCGCTTGGCCGGGTTCGCCGGCAGAAGGTTTCCCATCCTTGTCAGCAACCTGCTTCTTTTCTTCCGGCTTTGCCGTCGGCTCCCCGTTTCCAGCCGGTTGTTCCTTGCGCGGAGGCATCGGCTTTTTCACCTGAGCCGTCTGCACCGCTTGCTCTTTAGCCACTTCACGAGGTTTTATCAAGCCGGTAAAGAAATAAAGATAGCCAAATACTGCTACCAGCACGAGCAAGACAAGGAGAAGGGCCTGTCGTGAATTCCCCTTCTCACCTCGGCCTGGAAGATTTTCCTCGGAATCCGGTAAAAACTGCTTGGACATGTAACAATTCCTCCTTTTACATCCTAACCCTGATAAACAGTATAAGTGCGTTAACGAAGCTATTTTCTGTAAGTATGTTCACAAAATCATTTCTGCATAAAAGCCGCAGAAATCATTTTTAACGTACTAAAAAAGCGCAAAAAATCACTTCTTACTTACTAATGGTTAGCATGTTTATGATTTGTCGCAGCTTCGCTGACGATTTTCTGTGACAGATGACCCGGCACTTCCTCGTAGTGTGAAAATTCCATGGTGAAGAGCCCGCGGTCGCTGGTCATGGAACGAAGGTCCGATGCATAGGCAAGGACCTCGGACATCGGCACTACAGCCCTGATGATCTGCGAATTAGCCTTGGGCTCGACACCGACCACCTTACCCCGCCTTGAGTTGAGATCGCCGATCACGTCGCCCATCGTCTCTTCCGGCACGGTAATCTTCATGTTCATGATCGGTTCGAGGAGCGTTGGTTTTGCGCTCTCCATCGCCTTTTTGAGCGCCATGGAGCCGGCTACCTTAAAGGCCATCTCCGACGAATCGACCGTATGGAAGGAGCCGTCATAGACCGCCGCCTTGAAATCCACCAGGGGATAGCCGGCCAGAAATCCGTCCTGCGCGGACTCAAATATCCCCTTTTCCACTGCCGGGATATACTGACGGGGAATTACACCGCCGACGATCCGGTCCTCGAACTGGAACCCTTCACCGCGGAGAAGTGGGCTGAATTCCACCCAACAGTCGCCGTACTGACCACGTCCGCCGGACTGCTTTTTGTATTTGCCCTGGACCTTGACGGTCCCCTTGAAGGTTTCCAGATACGGCACCTTCGGGGTCTTCAACTCCACATCGACGCTGAACTTGCGTTTCAGCTTCTCGATGGTCACTTCCAGGTGCACCTGCCCCATGCCGGAAATAATGAGTTCCCTGGTTTTATCGTCGCGGTGAACCTCCAGTGTCTGGTCCTCCTCCATCAATCTCTGCAAAGCGCCGTGGATCTTGTCTTCGTCGTTCTTGGTTTTCGGCAGGATTGCATATGATATGACCGGATGGAGCTGTTTGGCAGGTTCGTAACATATCGGTTTATCCGCATCGCAAAGGGTATCGCCGGTAAGGGTGTCCTTGAGCTTGGAGACGGCGACGATGTCTCCGGCCACAGCCTGCTTGACGGGTTTCTGCTTTTTCCCCTCCAGCTCGTAAATTTGCCCTATCCGCTCCATGATATCACGGTTGGGATTATAGACTGTCGAATCGGAGTTCAGTATCCCTGAATAGACCCTGAATACAGTAATTTTGCCGGTATAGGGATCGGAAGTCGTCTTGAACACCAGGGCGGAAAAAGGCTCCGCTTCGTCCGGTGCCCGCTCCACCAGTTGACCGGTTCTCGAATCGGTTCCTACCACCTTGCCCCGATCCAGCGGTGAGGGGAGGCAGCTGCAGATATAATCCAGGAGTTGGCTGACACCGATATTCATGACAGCAGAACCGCAGAGCACGGGGGTGAAGGTGTAGCGGAGCGTGCCGACCCGCAGGCCGTCCATTATCTCCTCTTCGGTCAGGTCGCCGGTCTCAAGATACTTCTCGGTGAGGGAATCATAGGCCTCTGCGATTGTCTCTACCATCTGCTCCCTAAGTCTGCGGGCTTCAGCTTCAAACTCGGCGGGAATTTCTTCTTCGCGGAATTTACCCGACAGGTCCTTTTCGTACAGGTAGGCCTTCATTTTCACCAGATCGATGACGCCGGCAAAATCCTCTTCGGCGCCCATCGGCATTTGAACTGCGACCCCCTTAGCCCCCAAAACCTTCTCCATATCATCTATGGCGCGGAAGAAACTGGCCCGCTCCCGGTCCATTTTGTTGACAAAGGCGATCCGTGGTATCTCGAACTCATTGGCCCATTCCCACACTTCTTCGGTTTGCACCTTTACCCCCGAGATGGCTGAAAGGATCAGGACCGCTCCGCCAAGGGCGCGCATGCAGGAACGGGTGTCGGCGATAAAGTTGCCATAGCCGGGGGTGTCGACGATATGGATGGAATAACCGTTCCATTCGCAGTGATTGAGGGAAGAGGAGATGGTTATCTTGCGTTTGATCTCTTCCGGCTCGAAATCCATGGTGGAGGTACCGTCATCGACCCTTCCGAGGCGGTCGATCATCCCTGAGTCAAAGAGGATTGCTTCTGTTAAAGAGGTTTTTCCGGCCCCGCCATGAGCAACAATTCCAAGATTTCTCAGCTTTGCAGTATCATACTTTCCCATGATGCCCCCCTTGATTGGAAGTAGGTAAAAGTAACGCAAACGGCTCTTCTTCTTTACCGTTACCCTACCTGCCGTTAAGTTTCCCGGTTTCTCTGATACAGTATCCGCAACCCTTCCAAGGTCAGATACTCATCCACCTCCTCGATGGTAGCCGATTCCGGCGCAATCAGGCCGGCAAGCCCTCCCGTGGCGATAACCCTCGGGTTGTCCTTTCCCTCCCCTTTCATTCTTGTAACTATCCCGTCAACGAGCCCCACGTAGCCATAATAAATCCCGGCCTGCATGGAGTTGACGGTGTTTTTCGCTATGATTGCCGGCGGCTTGGCTATCTCGACCCGCGGCAGCTTGCTCGCCTTCTGGAACAGGGCCTCCATGGAAATCATCAGACCGGGAGCAATGGCGCCGCCGCAGTATTCACCCCTCTTGTTCACATAGTCAAAGGTGGTGGCAGTGCCGAAATCGACGATTATCAGGGCACAGTGGTGTTTTTCGAATCCGGCGACCGCATTGACGATGCGGTCTGCCCCGACTTCCTTGGGGTTATCGTACTGTATCGGCATGCCGGTCTTGATACCGGGACCTACCACATACGGTTTGAACCCGAAGTATTGGCGTGAAAGCTTCTCCAGAGCCCCGGTAAGTGTGGGAACCACTGAAGAAATGATGATATCCTTGATGTCGGAAAAACCGATACCCGCAAGCCGGAACAGATCATGGACCAGGATGCCGTATTCGTCGGGCGTCTTCGACTTGTCGGTGGAGACGCGCCAGTCTCTCACCAGGCGCTCGTTGTCATAAATACCGAGAACAATGTTGCTGTTCCCCACATCAATTACCAGAAGCAAATCAAACCTCCAAAATCGGGGATCAGGAATCAGGGATCGGTAAAACTCTAATCAGCCAGTTCCCAGTTCCCAGTTCCCAGTTCCCAGTTCCCAGTTCCCAGTTCCCAGTTCCCAGTTCCCAGTTCCCAAATCACAAATCACAATATAGTCACATCCCCGGACAGCACCCGCTCTTCCCTGCCGTCGAGATCGAGCAGCAGCGCGCCTATGTCGTCAATTCCCTTGACCACGCCGGTCATTACCCGATCCTGACAGGACACCCTGACCTGTCGCCCGTACATTTGCGAACGGGCCAGCCATTCTTCCCTGATCGCCCCGTATCCATCAACCAAATAACTATCGTAGAGCGCATCAAGCTCATGGAGGAGGGTACGGACGAAATCGTTGCGGTTTACCGGAACCCCACCCTCGATAAACAGGGAACTGGCCGGATGACGAAGGTCAGCTGGAAACTGCTCGGAACGCATATTCACATTAACGCCGATGCCCAGCACCACGAAGTTCACCTTCTCGGTCTCGGCACTCATTTCGTTTAAAAGGCCGGCAATTTTTTTACCGTTGATCAGTATGTCATTGGGCCATTTTATCCATGGTTGCAACGGGGTAGACTGCTCCACGGACCTTGCCACGGCTACCACCGAAAGGAACGTCAACTGGGAAGCGGCAACAGGTGTTATTGAAGGGCGGAGAATTATGGAGCAATAAAGATTGACGCCGTCCGGAGACGCCCATTCCCTTCCGAGCCGTCCCTTGCCGCGAGACTGGGTATCGGCAATCACCACCGTCCCCTCGGCGGCGCCATCCTCTGCAAGCTTGAAGGCAACGTTATTGGTGGAATCCGTCTCGTTGAAGCAGATAATCTTCGTGCCGATCCGTTTGTTCGCCAGCCCCGCTGCAATCTCGGCCGGAACAAGTAAATCGGGTGAGGCAAGCAACCGATACCCTCGCGCAGGAACCGCAACAATGCTGTAACCTAAATCCTTGAGGGATTTGATATGCTTCCAGACGGCAGTTCGGGAGATACGGAGCGAGCTGCTCAGCTCCTCGCCGGAGACGACCTCCCCATTCCTGGCGCGGAATATTTCCAGTATCTGCTGGTTCAGCGTTTTTATGGTGCAATCAACGGTCTGCGTTGAAGTCTCTTTCAACTGCCCTCCATCAGCATGGAGATATCCATGGCCCGTACCGAATGGGTAAGCGCACCGACGGAAATGATGTCGACTCCTGTTTCGGCGATTTCCCTGACGGTCGTCAGATTTACCCCCCCCGAAGCTTCCGCCAGCGCCTTTCCTCCGATCATGGCAACTGCCTCGCGCATGGTGGTCACATCCATGTTGTCAAGCATGATGATATCGGCTCCGGCGGTCAGGGCTTCGCCAACCTCGGCAAGCGTCTCGGTCTCCACCTCGATCTTCAGGGTGTGTGGGATATAGGCCCTGGCTCGACTTATGGCTGCGGTGATCCCACCGGCCGCAGCTATATGATTCTCCTTGATCAGTACGCCATCATAGAGGCCGGTGCGGTGATTGATGCCGCCCCCCACCCTTACCGCATATTTTTCCAGCATCCTGAGCCCGGGCGTAGTCTTGCGGGTATCGACAACCCGGGCGTTGGTCCCGGTAACCGCCTGCACATACCGGGCAGTCTGGGTCGCCACCCCGCACATGCGCTGCAGCAGGTTGAGCGCCACCCGCTCGCCCTGGAGAAGCAACGAGGCATCGCCGACAATCTCGGCAATTATGTCGCCGGGGTTAAGCAGATCCCCATCAGAGAAATGAGCCGTGAATGTAATGCCTGGATCAAGAACATGGAAGACCCGCGCCGCGACATCAATGCCGGCCAGCATCATGGCTTCCTTTGCCTTCAGCCTGGCGCGCATTTTCCGGTTTTCACGCACCACGGCCAGGGTAGTGATATCACCGGTGTGAATATCCTCCATGAGCGCATTTTCTATGATCCTGTCAAGACCGGTCATAACTGTCTCCCGATAATAAAATCAAACCTTTTTATAACACAGCTTAACACCGGTCGCAACCGCTAATCCAGCGTTCAGACAATACCGATAACGGTACTTTTTCTGACTGATTTACGCCTTCCCATCTTTCCCTAATAATTTGACTAAACAATCCCATTGCAATAGAATAATCGAACCAATGTCATTTATAAGTCGGGACTAATGAAGATCAAATTTTTTCTACCCAAATTTTCACTTGTACAGAAGCTCGTCGCCGGCTACGTCGCGATGGCATTTTTCACCACGGCGTCTCTCATATTCTCGATAATGGGGTTGTACTCCCTCCATTCGATAGCCAGAGAGATTGCCAGAAATGACCTGGTGATTATCAATTCAACCAACAAGCTGCGTGAGTCTTTGCTGGCCCAGGAACGCTATGCGGGCAAATATGCTATCCTGAAGAGTCCCGAATTCATTGAACTTTTCAGCCGCAGAGAAGCCGAGTTTCTCGATATCCTGCAAAAACTCAGACAGAACAAACAGAATCAGGATATAGTGCCTCTTGCCCAATTGTATCAAAACTATCGAACCAATACCTACCGTTTGTTTCAGGGGAAGACCAGCGATCCTCTTCCCATAAAATCAGCGGCGCAAAAGATATTCAACGCCATCGATACAATCTACAAAAATCGACAGAACCAACTGAACGCCAAGCTCGAAACCGCTGACGAAAAGGAAAGCTCGACAATCAGATGGACGCTCATTCTCTCTTTTACCGGCTTCTCCCTTGCAATCGTCGTGGCGGCCTTCTTCATCTACAATATTTCGAGTGCCATAAGAAGGCTGAAGAAGGCAACACACCGCATCGCAGAAGGTGATTTCGATTACGATCCTCAAATCCGGCCTGGTGATGAAATCGGCGATCTGGCCGGGGATTTCATCAGCATGGCAGCAAAGCTCAAGGTTCTGGAACAGATAAGCCTTGACGCCAGTCCGTTGACGAGGCTTCCCGGCAACATTGCCATTGAAAGGGTCCTGAACAGAAGATTACAGGAAGGTATCCCTTTCGCCGTCTGTTACGCCGACCTGGACAACCTGAAGGCGTACAACGATCACTACGGTTACATAAAGGCAAGCGAAGTGATTAGAAGAGCAGGCGAAATCATATACGAGGCGGTCAAGTCGACTGCCGAAGCAAACGCCTTTGTCGGCCATATCGGCGGAGATGATTTTGTCATGGTAATCGACATGGAAAACGCAGCCGCAGCATGTGAAGCAGTGATAGAAAAATTCGACGCCGAGATACGCAACCACTACACACCGGAAGACCTGAGCAGAGGCTCGATTGACGCGGTAGACCGCTATGGGGTGCCGCGCGTATTCCCGATAATGACCATATCGATTGCCGTCACTATCTGCCGACAGGGCGAATATGACTCTGCCGTCGAGATCGCGAAAGCCGCTACCGAAATTAAAGATTATGTAAAAGGAATGCCGGGGAGCAATTATCTGATCAACCGGCGTAAGATCAAACGATGAAAAAGCTTATTATCATACTTATTGCGCTCCTTGGTCTAACCGGCTGCGCCGCAATCAATAAAGAGAGCGGTGGCATCATTCATCGCTTCAAACAGGAGAGGAAACTTGCGGAAGCGGTTAAACTGCTGGAAAAAGGGGATGAAGCAGCCGCCACTAAATTATTGAAAGAAATCACCACAGCGGAAGGAACGCCGGGGGTCACCGATGAGGCGCTGTTCCGTCTCAGCCTGATGCAACTTCGACCAGACGTGGGGCGGGACGGGCTTGAACAGACGCAAAAAAGCCTGGAACACCTGCTGAGGGAATACCCGTCAAGTTCCTGGACCCGCATGGCCTGGCCGCTCATGGAATTCCTGACCTCAGCGGAAGAATTGCAGCGCCAGAACCGGAATCTGAAGATTCTCAATCTGTCGTTGAATAAAGAAAACAAGGAGCAGCAACACATTAAAAGCCTTAACCTGTCCCTGACCAAGGAAAACAAGGAGTTGCGGCAGGCTATCGAACGGCTGAAGAACCTGGACCTGGAACTGGAACAGAAAACGAAACACTAGTGTATCGTTACTGCCGCCATCCCAACGGAACGCCGACCCTTGCCGCCTCCACATCGAGGGCGTTGAGCTTTTCCTGCAGTTCTATTATTTTAGCCTCATCCCGTTTAATTTCGTCATTCAGATCATTAAAAGAGACCCGGTCGCTCCCGCGCTGATATATAACCCTCTTACGCCGCGCAACATTCAAGTTCTCCCTCTTTACCGTCAGACCATCCTCAAGGCTTTTAATTTCTGCACGGAGAGTCGCAAAGCCGGACCGCCACCAATCCTCTCCGTAACCGCCAAAGAGCCTGCTTCCATTATCCGTATCATCGGATGCGGCAGGGGCCGCGCTTTCCGTAACAGGCGGCAAGGCTGGTTTTGACACCTCCCCCTTGACGGAATCCCTTTCCTTAACCCGTTTCAGGTACTTTGCCGGAATCCTGTCGGGATCATCGGTGAAATGTAGGACACCCTTTTCGTCCAGCCACTCGTAGGTTGCTGCCTGCGCCGCCACATTGAACAAGAGTACCGTTAAAATCAATGCCGGTAAAAGCTTCTTCATCGCCCCTATCTCCCCATTCCGCTCTGGAAACCGTCGAGAATTTGCTCCAATTATAAAAAACAGTCAATATTTTAAATTGACGACTGAAAACTCAGTGTGTATATTACAGCGCTTGAAATGCAAATTCAGTTATTATTCCATGACAAGGAGTGCGCCATGCAGCTTCGTCTCACCATCCTTACATTTCTTTTTGTTTTATCGGCACCGCTCGTCCTCTTCGCCAAGGAGACCAAGGATGTCCAGTTTCGGCTTGAAAACGCCGAACCGGTTGTGTTCAGCCATGATATCCATTTAAAGAAATATAACAACAATTGCAGAATTTGCCACAACGCAATTTTCAACCTTAAAAAACGCCAGCATTACACCATGGCCGAGATGGAGAAGACCAAATCATGCGGCGCCTGCCACTCCGGCGTCAAGGCTTTCAGCGTTGCCGACGAAAAGGACTGCGTCCGTTGCCATAAAGGCAAGCCGCGCAACATTACCTACAAGGTTAAAGGTGCAACCGAGGCCATGTTCAGCCATGCGGTGCATATTGCCAAAACCGGCGGCAAATGTAAAAGCTGCCACAACGGCAAAATCATCACCGGCAAGGATGGCCGCGTAACAATGGCGCAGATGGAAAAAGGAAAGACCTGCGGCGCCTGCCATAACGGCGCGAAGGCCTTCACGGTAGCAGGTAACTGCGGCAAGTGTCACAAGGGAATGACACCAAAGGATATCGCCTTCAAAACCAAGGGAATCAGCGGCGCAACCTTCAGCCACACTTTCCACACCGGCGTTTACAGCTGTAAAGACTGCCACACCAAGATCTTCCCATTCAAAGCCGGAGCAAAGCATTTCACCATGGGTGATATGGACAAAGGCAAATCGTGCGGCGCTTGCCACAACGGCAAAGATGCATTTGCCTCCAGTGGCGACTGCGAAAAATGCCATACCGGTTTCAAACCAGGTAACATTACTTTCAAGACCGAATCCGGAGATGCCAAATTCAGCCATGAATTCCACCTCGGCATGTATAAATGCACCGACTGCCACACCAAACTGTTCCCCTTCAAGGCGGGAGCAAAACACTTCACCATGACGCAGATGGAAGAGGGAAAATCGTGCGGTACCTGCCACAATTCGAAGGATGCTTTTAGCGTAAAGGGTGACTGTGAAAAATGCCACAAAATGTAAGGGACACGCTGTCGCGTTTGTGACCGAATAAACAAGAAAAGGCGGAGCCATCAGCTCCGCCTTTTCTGTACCATACATCCGATTAACGTTTTGGGAAACACATGCAATGATCTAGCTGCAAAGTCTTTAATCCTTGTTCCGGGAGGGTCCGCTATGCAAAAATTGAAAATTTTGACTGTCATACTGACGATGTTTCTCACAGTTCCCGGTTTTAGTATTGTCGCATCAGCAGAACCGGTGCAGCCTGTCCTCCAAAAAATACAGGTAACCGGGACGGGCAAAGATACCCGGATTGATATCGTTGCCGACAAACCGCTCACCTACACCTATTACAAAATGCCCGACCTGCTCAAGGTGGTAATCGATCTGGCGCTCGTTGATCCCGGATCGGTTGCCCCTGTTACAGTCAATTCAGGGTTGATTTCGAAAATAACAGTGGAAAAGAAAGCCATCTCGAATTTCTCCCTCACCCGGGTGGTAATCAATCTGAAAAATGACGCCGAGTTTGCGGTGCTGACGGATCAGGCAGACAAAGGTAAAATACAGGTTTCTTTCGGCAAGACATCCCCTTCCACTAACAGGGAAATATCCAAAAAGACCGGGGTAGATAAAGCCAAGACGGAAGGGGATGCGGCAACCATTGATAAAACGCCGCTATCCTCAGTTGCAATCACAACCCAACCGGCAGCCATCATCGCAACCGCTCCTGCCGCAGAAGCGGTTCTGCATCAACCGGTAGCGGCAGTACCAGCGTTGACTGGCAAAGAGCAGCAATCCGACGGGGAAAATGCAACAACTGACAAATCCGCTGTAGTGATTGCGGAGACAAAGACTGGGCAAGCTGCGTCACTGCAACGGACAGAGTCAGCGACTTTCAGATCCAAGGCGGTTTTGCTGCCTGTCGTACCGCAGAAAATTCCGTCAGGACCGATCAGCGCAGTCAAGGTAAACAAGGACAACCTTGTGATTGTCACCGGCTCCGGAGTTGCTGACTACAACGCCTTCACCCTGACTAATCCCGGACGGCTCGTCATCGATCTGCCGCTGGCAAAGTGCTCCATCCTTGCCAAGGATATGCCGGTGAAACGTTTCGGCATAGCAAAAGCCCGTGTCGGCACCTACCCCGACAAAGTCCGGCTGGTTTTCGATGCTGCAGGAAAAACATTTCCTGCATACAAGATCGAGAAGACCGGCAAAGGCTTGAAAGTCACATTTCCTGCTCTCAAAAAAGGATAGAAATTTAAGGTCATATGAAGAGAAGAAGATAAAGGCTTCCGGACGTTCTCCGATATTTATTCAAATGGGAAGCTGGAAATAGCGGTTATTTCTATTCTTTGCTCATTCCCGGTGCGAAGGTCGGCAGCAGAAACCTGGAGAATGCCGTCGACGTTAATAGTGAATGTCACCTCTATCTTCGGATCCCCCTTCGGTTCAGGAGGGATGTCCGCAAGCTCAAAAATGCCGAGACTCATATTATCACCGGCAGTCTCTTTCTCTCCCTGAAGGACGTGGATACTGACCGACGTCTGGTTATCGGCAGCGGTTGTAAATATCCTGTTTCTTGAGACGGGAACTGTGGTATTTCTGTCGACGATCCTGGTAAATGTCCCTCCTTGGGTCTCAATCCCCAGGGAGAGCGGCGTGACGTCCAGCAAAACGACGTCGCTGAACTCACCGGCAATGATCCCTCCCTGTATCGCAGCGCCAATGGCTACCACCTCGTCAGGGTTAATGCCGTCATGGCAAATCTTCGAATCGCCGAACAAATTCTTTGCAAGTTCCAGCACCGCGGGCATCCGGGTCGAACCACCAACGAGAATAACCCTGTCGATATCCTCGAACCTGAGCCTGGCATCGGAAAGCGCCTGCAGGGTGGGCCCTACCAGCTTTCGGAGGAGAGAGTCGGTTAATTCCTCGAAATCTTCCCGCGAAAGGCGTATAGGCAATATACTCCCATCCCTGGCATCTCCCCCCGTCAGGGCGTTAAGGGGAATGGTTATCTCAGCAACCATTTCACGAGACAGCTTTTTCTTAGCGAGTTCCGCCGTCTCTCTCAGGAACGATAAGGCCGCTTTATCTCTCAAAGGATCGATTCCGGTCTCCAGATGTATGATTCCGGCCAGATGCTTGACGATCCTTTGATCCCAGTCATCCCCGCCCAGATGGGTATCACCGTTGACCGCCATGACCTCGAATATCCCTTGGCCAAGTTCCAGGACGGAAACATCGAATGTACCGCCACCCAAATCCCAGACGAGTACCGTATGGATCTCCTCCTTGTCCAGCCCATAGGCTAAAGCTGCGGCGGTCGGCTCGTTGATTATCCTTACCACATCCAGGCCGGCCACGATCCCGGCTTCCTTTGTGGCTTCGCGCTGTTCGTTGTTGAAATAGGCGGGGACCGTGATCACAACCTTCTCTATCCTTTCCCCCAGATACGCTTCCACATCTCCGACAACTTTGCGAAGGATCATCCCCGATATCCCTGCCGGTGTGTAAACATTTCCCCCCGCATGAAACCTTTGCAATGAGCCCATATACCTCTTGACCGAGACGATGGTCCCCTCGGGATTGCCGATCGCCTGGTGCAAAGCACCCTTTCCCGCCAGCATCCCGTCATCCGTGAAGGCCACCACCGAAGGGGTCAGATTTTCACCGTCCCCATTGGGAATAACCACAGGGCGTCCATTATCGAGAATGGCAACAACCGTATTGGTGGTCCCCAGATCGATACCGATTATCCTGGACATGGTTCCTCCGTAGCCCGAATTTCCTTGTCCCACTCCTCCATGACGCCATATTTGGTCATCGTTTCCATTCCGGCCACGGCTGCCCTCAGGTTGACGCCGACCAAGGGGATGCCCGCAATGGAGATAACCAGGTCCGCATCCACTACGACCCCCTTGTCGAGGACCCTCTCCAGCACATCAACCAGCGTAATATTTCCTTTGCTTGCATGTTCCATATTCACCGTCACATGTCGACAAAGCTGTACGGCGGCCAGGGGCCGGTAGGGCGTACTGCGATACCTTCCCTGAGGTTGATGATCTCCAGTTCCGCTGTCATCTCATCACGCCTTTCCCCGGGGACCAGGACCGACAGGTTCATGATCATCCGTACGCCGTTATCTGCCGCCTTCACCTCTTCAATGATTATCCGTTCCGCCAGCTCCTCGATCCTCTGGTAGATATTCTCGAAATACCTTTCCTTCTCCCTTGCCATCTCGCGCTTTAACGCCTTTTCCAGGAGCTGGCCATGCATGTAAGCCGCTCCTGTCCCACCCTCCGTCTTCGCCTTGAGTTCCCTGAGGGCCGGCACACTATCCACAAGCCTTCCTGCAACAAGATCCTCGTCCCAGAATACCTGGACACCGTATTCTTCCCTGCCCCTCAACCGGCCGATACTTTTTCGCAGTTCCCCGTGGTTTCCCCCCAGCCATCCATTGAGATCATCCGCCCCCCCCTTGATGACGGTATGGAATCTTACCGGGAGGATTGTTCCGAACCGCCTCCATGCCGTTTCAACCACCTTCTGGTGGGAGACGACCCAGCCGATCATACTTTCTCTCTCCCAACAATCGGGCGGGTCTCCCTGGTAATTATGGACAATCGCAGACAGGCCTTCAAAATGAACAGTATAGACCTCGCTCCCATCTATCCCGATCCTTCCGAGCGAAATTTCCTCGTCCCCCTCCGCCACGCAATAGATATATCTACCTTCCATGCAAGTCTCCGCCAAGCACCCCTTCCACCAGGTTGTCCAGACTATCCCTCACAGACCTGACCGCCTCGGTAACACCGTTATCCTCTTTTATCTGTTCCACGACCCTGTCAAACTCCATGAGGGACTTTCCCAGCCTTTCCACCTCCTCCGCGTTCAGGCTTCCGTTTTCCATCCGCCTTACGGCCTGGGTCTTGAGAAGATCCCTGATTATCTCCACCAGGGCAAGGACGAGCCCCAGAACCCCCTGCTTGAGATTGTCCTGCTCGATGTCGATATTCATGGGGATATTTTACTCCTAGAGACTATAGTCGGTTGTATGGGCTGCAATCTTCGCCCTGGCGCTCTCCCAACCGCACCAGGGACAACCTGCGGCGATCAGTTCATCCACAGAAACCCTCTTTCCGCATTCGGGGCAGGTTTCCTTGGTCGTGATCCCCTCTTTCCAGGCAGGAGCCTCAAGATTGATCCCTGAAGGAAACGCCAGACCATACCTGGCCGCTACCTCAAAAGAGGCAATGCTCGCCCTGATCTTGATGCTGAGGAGTTCAGTCCCGACAATGGATATGGCAATGTCCGCATTGATGACTATTCCCTTGTCCAGGATCCTGTCGAGCACATCCAGCAAGGAAGCGCTGTTGTTTATTGTCCCTTCTATGGCCATCCGTTTCTCCTTAGTCCCTTAGAAAAATTATTTGCATGTTTTTTGCCAGCGTTGTCCGGTTTGGTTTGTGCATCAAGGTTGTTAAGCCCCATTAGGGGCGTTCGAATGTAGCCGGGGGATTCATCCCCCGGATGAGATGCTATATTTCCCCACGTCACGTACGTGACGTGATGATATTTCGCCTGGATGACCGGGGAATGAATTCCCCGGCTACCAGTATTCTGTCCCTACGGGACGTAAGCAAAAACCAAACCGGACAACGCTGGTTTTTTGCGAAGAATTTTTCGTGAAGGGACTTATCCCGTTCATCGGGGTTAGGACCTGTTACGCGAGACTCTCTATTTGTTACGCACCCGTCAGTTGACCAAGGGCTTCCACCCCCTTGACCGGACTCAGAAACAGCGGCACAACAGCAACGTCGTAGTCATTCCCCCACTTTGCCGTCACCTGCCGCAGATACTTTTCCTGCTCTCCCTTGCAGCAGCGGCATCCGGCAGGAGGGGTCACCATGTTGACGATTATATGCCTTGACGGGATACCCAATCTCCTGATGCCGGAAAGGAGGCGTTCCGTTTCAAGGATGGCAAGGGATTCCGGAATGGTAACGGCAACAAATTCAGTTTGCAGGGAGTCGGTAAGGGCCTTTTTCACATTCTTTACATCCCTGAGCAGATTCATGATCCCTTCGGCGGCACAACCAAGCCGGACGATCTCCTTGTATTTAAGCAGCAGCCTGAGGATCGCCTTCAACCATTCAAGGACGATCTCTGGGGTTTCGAGGAAACGGAGCGCATGACCGGTGGGCGCAGTATCGATAACGAACAGGTCGTACGCCCCTCTCAGTTCGAGCATCTTCTTCAGGCCCATGATCTCGTCCAGTCCCGGGGGGGAAAGCTCGATAAGCCCCAGCATCACCTCTTTGTCAAAGGCGATATCTCCCCCTCCGGCGACGAAGGGGGAGAAAACCGCCTCGATGTCCGCGCAGTATTCTTTCTGGAATACGTTAAGCATGCGGGAGGCGTCCATCTCCAGTGCGAAGAGATGTCCCCCCGCCGATGAGTCGATGATCGGCGTGACGGCATTTCCTATCGTGCGGTCGAAACAGTCCGACAACGAATGTGCGGGATCCGTGGAAAGTATCAGGATCTTCCTCTCCGGATTTTCCCTTGCCATATAAAGCGCTGTCGATGCGGCCATAGTGGTCTTGCCGACTCCTCCCTTGCCGCCGAAGAGAAGAAACTCCAGACCGGGTTTGCGCGCAAGCTCCGCTATGGCATTGCGAAAAGCCGCAAGGGTATAGTCGGGGGGAACGGGTGGTGAGGCAACATCTTTCCCGGCCGGAGCCGCGATTTTTACCGGCGCAAAGAGAAGCTCCGCAAATTTGCACAGGTTTTCAAATCCGTTGATTTCATGGTGGATAAGAGGGGCGAACACGAGATTGCAGTCGGCGAACCTCTCTCCGATTTCCGCCAGATACCCTTCGATCCCTTTCCTTCGCGAAGAACAGAACGGACAGTCCCCTCCCTCGACGACGCGATTGACGATCAGGCTCCGCACCGCTATCCTATACTCCTTCAGGGATGCCAGCAGCCTGCCGGTTTCTTCGATCGCCGCCGGTTCGGGGATAGTCACCGGGACAAATTCGGTCATCATGCCGTCCTTGAGAAGGGAATCCACTCGGTCCAGGTCGTCCGTCATCGTCTTCAGGAACTCATCCGTCGCGTCCCTCACGTACCGTCCCTTGAATCGTCTCAGGAGTAAACGGTGCTTCTCCTGCATCAGGTCAAAAACGGCAATCCATTTCTTCATCTGGGCCGGGAGGGCCAAAAGCCTCAGCGTGTGGCCGGTCGGCGCGGTATCGAGGACAATCAGGTCGAATTCGCCGGACTTCAAAAGCCTGACCACTTCAATGACCGCCATCACCTCGTCAAGCCCCGGCAGCGACAGGGAAAAGAACCCTTCGACGTCTTCCCGGTCAAAATAGGTCCCCCTTTCCGCCAGCTTTTTCATCACCCCTTCGTATTTTTTTCTGAAGTCCTGGAAGAGCTTGCGAGCGTCCATCTCCAGCAGCCAGAGATTATCAAGCTCATCGACCCGTGTGATATCCCCCCCGACGCTCCTCTCGAAACAGTCGCCCAGAGAATGAGCCGGATCGAGGGAAATGAGAACCACCTTTTTCCCGGGCCTGAGCCGCGCCAGGTATATGGACGCAGCAGCTGCAGATGTGGTTTTTCCGCACCCCCCCTTTCCGCCGAACATTATCAGCCGGAGAGCCGGGTTATCAAGGAGCTTGGAGTTAGCCACATGCCCCTACTCTTCCACTAACGTTTCGGCGCGCCTGCGCATCCCTTTGCGGCTGAATTCGAGCAGATTGCCGTGATTATCCAGTACGGCCTCATAGGTTGCAAGGATATCCATGTTATCAGGTATGACGCGCTTTTCCACCAGCTCGACCGACACTCGCCATCCCATCTCATCCTTCGCAGTCTTCAGCGTGGATGAAAGCTCCAGGCCGGTCAGAACGCTGAGCTCACTTCTTGCCTTCTGGATGATATTCCCGATAGACATCGCCATTTTTGCCGCCTCCGGCTGTTCAGACGAATCGACTTTCATAATTCCTCTTTACGTTCCATGATCTCTTCCAGCCTGGCCATCAGTTCCGCTTCCTTGCTCAGATACTCTTCTTCGGTCATCTCATCGAGCTCAAAGCGCATCTGTAGTTCGAGAAGTTCCTCATGTATCCTGGAGTCGTCGGTCATCTCCGACTCAGCCATGTCCTTGAGTTTATCGGCTACCCAGACCAGCCCTTTTATGGGTGAAAGGAGAATGTCATCCAACAAAAAGATCATTCGACGACCCTTACCATTATGGCATCCTTCCCGAAAGCGAGGTTGCTGCAGCCCGTCAGGATTTTGTATGCCCGGCTGAACTTCTCGAAAATCATCTGCGCATCGGGGTCGCCGGAATTATTGTCCGGGTGATACTTCCGGAGCTGCTTCCTATATGCCTTCCTGACCTCGTCCTTATCATCTCCAGGGACCACGCCGATGATATTCATCGCTTCCTCAATCTCCCCGGCCCCTATTCTGCATATTTCCAGGGTATTGAAGCTGTGAGGAGGAAGCGGGCCTATGACCCGGAAGTTTATTCTGCCGCAATACCTCTTATCCAGCCCTTCTATCTGCTCATCCAGCGCGTTTTTCTTCTCACTCTCCACAAGAAAAGCCACGTTCAGCAGCATCCTGTCATCGAAATGCTCGCGGATCCTCTGCTCAAGGTGATGCTCCTTAAGAGCGAACAAAATTTCGTTCCCGACCCTCCCATTCTCCTCCTCCAGGGCCACCCTGACCATTTTTCCCAGCTCTATGGCCGCCTCCCTAAGCTCTTCCCGGGATGCAGTTGCAATCTCTTCCTTGAACCGTCGAATCTCGTCTCTCTCCCCCAGTTCCCTCAATGTCGAATCCAGATCATTCCACAAGGCTATCAAATCCACCTCGACCTTGCCCGCCATGCTGTCGATCGCGTTTTTGAAGCAAGGGTATCCCGATTCCAGTATTTCGAGAAGCTCCCCGTCATCCATGGCCGATGTCCCGAATTTTATCGGGACAGCCGTACACTCCTTCATAATCCCCTCGATCAGCGACTGGTGGTTTGCCAGGTGCCGGACAAGGATATCCTTGGGAAGGGATGCGTAGTTTATGGGTGATGATTCCTTTACCACCAGGGCGATGTCGCGGTACGGCACGAGATAGGCGCAATCCCCCGAAACCGCCGCATCCCCGCCATCACGGCTTACAACGCAATAAAGATGCTTTGCCATCATTGTCCCTTCAGGGCTTCTTCCTGGCCTTCTTTTTTGAAACTCTGATATCGAGGATGCCGTTTTTGTAAGAGGATTTGAGTGTGGCCGGATCGACAGACGATGGCAGGGGAATCTCTTTCATGTATTTCCTGTCCTTATTCCCGGCCTTGAGGAAAAGGGTATCGCCTTTAACATCGATGCTGATGTGCTCATTTTCCACACCGGGCATCTCCGCAACCACCACCACGTGATCCTTCTCATCGAACACGTCTATCATCGGCTCCCTGACCTCCTCCACCACAGGCCCTTTTGCGGTGTCCCTGACGTTACCGAAGGACTCTACAACGGGCTTGCCGCCCATGGTCCGCACCGTAAAGCCGTAGACACCTTTCGCCTCCTTAGGCATTCCCCTTATCTCACCCTCCTTGCGGATCTCTTCCCCCTTTTCAGCCGCTGTGGCGGCAAGGTCAATAAGGGTTCCAAGCCCCTTGAAGAGCCCTCCAAAAGAGACTTTGCCCAGACCGAAATCGATCTCTACCCCCTCTTCCTCTTTTTCCGCTTTCTTTTTTCTCTCAGCCATGTTAACCCCCTGGTCCTCTTCTTCGCCTCATTTCCATTCCACGACTAGGTTCACAAAATTGAAAGGCGGTATTGGACCGACATATTTGAATATGAGCCTATCCTTGTTTGCGGCGTCGAGTTCCGTCATTCTCTCGTCAAACTCCCTTATCCGCCCACGTTCTACAAGGAAAGCCGCATTTAAATTCATGTTGTCTCCATGGAGTTTATTTACGCTGGTTCTGCGGGATATCGGCTTCAACTTGTCGAGGATATATCCCGCTTCCCGTTCCTTTCTGGCCACAAGCGCCGCCTGGACCATCCGGCCGAGGTTGATCCTGTCAGCGTAACACTTATCCGGCGGGACCGAGGCTATTTTCCCCTTCAGTCTCTTTATTTCCGGTTCCGTTTCTCCGATTTCATGAAATACCTCGTTTAAATCCTTCCAGAGGGACTTCACCCCGAGCTCCACCATGTTGTCCATATCCCTAAGGAGTTCCTTGAACTCCATATATCTCTTTCTCAACACCCTGCGGATATCTTCCACGCTTTCAGCGACGGTGCAGAACCTCACAGGGAGGACCGTATGATCCTTCATGACCTCTTCGATGACCTTCTGATGGGCCAGCAGATTTTCTCTGGTAAGGGTGTATTTGATCACAGGGGTCCCGCTGATAACTGCAGCGATGTTCTCGCAATTTATGGTGGTTACCACATCTCCACGGCCACCGATCCCCATGGGACCGAAATTTCTCGCGTCATCAGTCCCTATGATGCAATATAAATAATTGTTTTCCACCCATGGTCTCCGAAATACAAAATTCCCTCTTAGTCCCTTAGAAAAATTATTTGCATGTTTTTTGCGAAGAATTTTTCGTGAAGGGACTTATCCCGTTCATCGGGGTTTGTATGAGGGGTCTTATCTCAATAATCCATAACCATCGTCTTGAATTTTTCCTTTGCCCCCTTCGGAGCATTTTCTTTGGAATTCCTTTTCCCGTCTTCCTTCAATACGGTTTTTCCAATATTTATTATTTCTTTTCCGAGATCTTTCAGGTCATCCTCTATACTCTTCTTTCTCTTGAGCAGGGCGTGCAACTCCAATTCCAGTTTGGTCCTTTTCCGCGTCAATACATAGAGGTCAAGGTAGCGGTTCACCGAAGCCTTCGGCACGGAACGGATTTTCGTTCTTGGGGCGGTTCTTGGAGCGGTTCTTATAATTGATCCACTTGTAATGCTCACGTTGCAACCCTCCGTTTTTTTCAGCTTTACAGCATGCTGACTGCCTTGTCACCCACCGCTATTCTCTGGCCGACCTTAAGGGACGGTTTCGTATCCGTATTCATTTCCCCGGCTTCAGGGTTACTCCCACAGTGCCTGTCAACCAGTTCAGCTATGAACTCCTTAACCTTTTTTATATTGGCATCGCTTCCCACCCTGCTCGTTTCCGAGGCAAGTACATCAGTGCAGATACTCCTGAATATTTTGTTCCCCGCTTCGACCGCGGCCTTTCTTACCTTCGCAGTCTTTGCAATCATGATGCATCCCCTCACAGTGGGTGCAAACTCGTATTTCCCGGAATCCCTGAGACTCCTGACGATATTCACAATTTTTTCCGAATCGTGCAGGGGCAATCCCGACTTTGCCGAGGTTATAGCCATTTCCGTCTCCTTGTCAGGATAGCTGATGTCTATCGTGACCATCCTGTCCCGCAGAGCGTCCTGGCTCCTGTAGACTCCCGCATACTCCTCGGGATTGCTTGTAAAGATCGCGACAAAATCCGGGTGCACCTTGAGATACCCTTCTCCCCCCCTTGCAGTGGGCATGCCCATCATCTTTTCCTGCAGGACAGACAGGAGAACGTTATTGGCTTCGGGCCTGGACCTGGTAAATTCGTCATAGATCAGAGTGAACCCTTTTTTGCAGGCCAGCGTCAGCCGGCTGTCTATCCAGGAACTGTTCATGCTCTCTTCAGTCTTCAGGACTGAATGAATGAAGTTGTCCACGACCTTCTTTTTCCTGTAGCCATGCTGCCCCCCCACCAGGTCGGATGTGGAATGCTCCTCGTCACCATGCATGATAACGAGCGGCCTGCCGAGCTTACTGGCAACATGCATGGCAATTGTGGTCTTGCCTGTACCTGAGGTCCCCCTGAAGTGGACGGGGAAACCAGCAGCAATATAGGCAAGAGCCCGCTCCGTCACATCCCGGACATAGTCCGTTTCCACAAAGTTCGGCAAAGAACGGGGCTCTAAAACGGTCGCCAGTACTTCAGCATTTTCTTCCTGCATAGGCTCTCTCCTTGATTGGACCTATATTCCGGAATCCTGTTGCCTGAATAATTAACAGGCTGCTGGAAAACACCGGAGTTTGAATGTTGTCCTGAACGCAGCATGGAACCTCTCAAACAGGTTATACCAATTCCAAATCAAGGCGCTATCTTCGTTGGCTCGTCTTCGGCTCCTCAACGTACGCAGTTGTACGCCTTCGTCGCCTCAATCCTCGCCGCCTTGATTTCATCCTTGATTTGAAATTGGAATTACTCCCGCACCTTGTTCAGGATTCATCAGGTGTCAGTTTTCTCAACAGCCCGTTAAAGGTTGTGCCATGCAGCGGGTCAGGTTCGATATTCTGCGGCACGGACCGCCTTCGGTTCAAGGACTCCTTGAAACCACTTTATTGTTTCGCACTTTTCCTGGCAGCGCCGCCTCTTTTCGCCTGCATAGTGGAGCCCAAGTGCCCCCATGCAGCAATTGCGTCGTCGTGCTCCTTTTTGAAACCCTTGAGAAGATTGCTCGTCTCTTTCTTCATGGAGTACCTTGCCTTGGAAAGATCCTGCCTGAGCTGTGACGCCATCTCACCCCGCTCCTTGTGAAGATCGTCAAGCATCCTGTGGACATCGTCAGTCATTTCGTGGACATCCTTTTTGATGGATGCAAGAACAGCCATCCTTTCATCAAAAGAAGCGGTAATATCCTGGGCTAGTGCCTTGAATCCGTCTACTCTTGCCATTTTGGTATCTCCTTTCTTTTGAATTTTTCAACCCTGCCATGCCGTCTTGTCATAGAAACTGAACACCCCTTCCCACTGAGCGGCCACTTCCCGGCGTATCCTGTCAAACTCATCCAGTATCCGGTCTATCTCGTCACTGGATTCCCTGTCACGGTTACCGAGCGTCTTAACCACGGATTTCAAGTCCTTTATCCTTACCTCCTCCCCTTTGGACAAAAGATTTTTCAATGCCGCTATCAACTCTTCCTGCTCCAGCTGGAACTTCATCAGTGACTTTGCCACCTCTTTCTCTCGTTCCCTGAGCCGCAAAAGGATATCCCTCTTCATTATTTCAAAATCGGCAGGGTTGCAATTCCCGGTGAGGACCTTCTTCAAGATGAGGATCATCTCCCCTTCTTCCTGCCATATAGTTTCCAGCTGCTGCCGGGTTTTTGTCTCTCTTTCTCTCCTCTTGGCCAGGACGGTTTCCATCAGGGCATCAAAGTCCTTTTTTCTCATCCCCCCATGCCTCGAGAGATTTTCCTTCAAACGTCTGCTCATCTCATCCTGTTCCCTGCAATAGTTATTCACACGTTTCATTGCTTCAACAACGAGAGTATTGACAAGCTTTAACCGCTTTTCGTACGATTTTATGATCTCCAACCCTATAGTTCTCAAAGGTTCCTGAAACTCCATTTCCAACTCCGCTCATAATCCTTGTACGGTTTCGCGTCTACTGTTTGTGTGAATGGAGATGGAGACATGCTTGAGTAACTTGTTTATAATAAAGGGGCATTGGCGCCTTTATGCCTCAAGGATGTCCTCCGCGTCGATTTTTCGGATCTTACGCATGCATTGCCGTCGCAGTGGTTGTAAGGCCTACTGCCTCGGCATACTTAAGGAAAGTATCCACAGAGGCAACAACGACCCTCGCTTCGATAGCGAGAAGCTCGATCCCCACTAAGGAAACCCTTGCCCAAGCATCGATACATACGCCCTTGTCCAGGATCCTGTCGATTACCTCGACGAGACTGGAAGATGCATTTGTTTTCTCAACTGCCATGATATTCACCCCCTTTCTTTGAACTGGCGTGACACTCTAAACCCTTTATTCCATCGATCGATACGGAGCGATCCGTCTCACGCAAATCTTTTCCGCATGCGTCGTCGGTTACTTCAAAGTTTAGAGATATCTAATAAGAGACTATTACAAGAGGTATGCCATAAATGTATTTATTGCTAAAAAAACTCTGAACCAGTTGATATATCGTGCTTTTCATTCGATAAAATAATGGTACATCCATTCATTCCAGACTATTATTCCTGAAAGGGGAAGGAAGCTCCTCCCCTTTCGGGGAAATGCTTCCCGCCTATTGGATTCCTGTTTCTGGCAGACCTGATCTGGCCTATCTTGGTACGGAGCGTCTTCGGGTCAATGTTCAGGAACCGGGAGACCCTGACCATATTAAGGTTTGATCTCTCCATTACATTCCTTATCACGGTCTCTTCGAGCCGGTCGCTCCACTTTTTGATCAACGCCTTCAGATCAAGAGAGCCCTCCAGCAGCCCCTTCTCTATCTCTTCCTCGACCTTTATCCCCGGGAAATGGCAATCCTCAGCATCTTCCGGCAGGGAAAAACTGCCCTTCCTGATGTATTCCGGCAGGTGTTTCGCCAAGATATCTCCGTCCGCAAGGATAACAGCTGACTTCACGACGTTTTCGAGTTCCCTCACGTTTCCGGGCCATGGATAGGCATTCAGGAGCAGCAAGGCTTCCTCGGAGATATTGGCCGCATTACCGAATTCTTCGGAATAGGCGGCCAGGAAATGACGGATCAGGACGTCCACATCCTTTACCCTATCCCTGAGGGAAGGTATCGCTATCGTCATCTGGCTGAACCTGTAAAAGAGGTCCTTCCTGAACACTCCGTTGTTAATAATCTCCGTAAGGGGGATGTTACTTGCCGCGACTATCCTGACATCCACTTTAATTGCCTTGGTGCCGCCGACCCTCTCGATCTGCTTTTCTTCGACAGCCCTCAAGAGCTTGGCCTGATTGGAAGACGAGAGGTTTTCAACTTCGTCTATGAACAACGTTCCTCCATGGGCCCTTTCGAACTTTCCGATCTTCCTTTCGGTGGCCCCTGTAAACGCCCCCTTCTCGTGTCCGAACAGCTCGCTTTCAATGAGCGTCTCCGAGAGGGCGGCGCAGTCCAGTGGAACAAACGGCCCGCTGCGTCTCTTGCTTTTCTGGTGGATGGCCCTGGCAAACAATTCCTTCCCGGTTCCGCTCTCCCCCTGGAGAAGGATGGTAATGTCCGAAAGGGCGAACTTATCCACCAATCGAAAGACTTTTTTCATCTGGGGGCTTGAACCCACAATGCCGCAATGGTCGTTGCCGGCAATGTTTCTTGCACTTATCACCCCGTTTATAAATCTTTTGAAGTCGTAATGGTTGAAAGGCTTCTGGACGAAGTCCATTGCACCCATCTTGATGGAGCGGACCGCGGTTTCGATACTCCCGTAGGCCGTCATCATCACGATAGGGGTTCCCCTGACGGCGTCCTTCATATCCCTGAGCATGTCCATGCCGTCTATATCCGGAAGGTTTATATCGAGCAGAATGATGTCGGGAAGACTCTCTTCCAGCACCCTCTTCATGGCCTCCTTGCCGGTTGTTACCTGCTCTATTTCATAATTGTCACCGGCGAGAAGCCTCGACACTATCTTTCCCACATCCTTCTCATCATCAACCAGAAGAATCCTATGCATTTTCATCTTTTCTCCCATCGGCCGGAAGAAGAATAGAAACGGTTGTCCCTACGCCTTCCTTGCTGGTGACCGTAATCCTGCCGTTATGCTCTCTGACGATGTTCCTGACAATGAAGAGCCCAAGACCGTTCCCGTTGCACTTGGTAGTATGGAACGGTTTGAAAATCGTCTTCATATCCTTTTCGGATATCCCGATGCCGCTGTCCGTAACCTCCACAAGAACCGCGTCCTTTCCGTCGAGATCAACTCTCTTTGCCGCTACGGAAAACTTTCCTCCGTTGGGCATCGCCTCGATTGAGTTCTTGACCAGGTTCAGAAATACCTGCTTCAAGCGATGGGGATTGCAGCATACTATCGGAAGATTATCCTCGATGGATGCCTCGATCACCACGCCGTGCCCCTCACATTCCTTCTCGACAAAGTGCAGGATCTGTGAAAGGCTGCTGCAGATATCGTGAAAAACGATCTGTTCTTTATTGGGCCTCGAAAACTCCGAAATGTCTTTCAACAACTCGTGCATCCTGTCGATGTTTTCCATGACCACCTGGCTGTACATGGTCAAATCGCCGCCCATCCTTGTCAGGTGGTCGTTAAGGAATCGCATGGTGGATTTCATGATCCCCAGCGGATTCCCGATTTCGTGGGTGATGCAGGTGGCCAACTGTCCCATGGCAAAGAGCTTTTCCGCCTGCAGAAACTTCTCCTCCAGCCACATCCTTTCCGACAGCTCTTCCATGAGGACGATGATCCCGTCCGGCGTAACGGATGTTGCGCTTTTCATCACGACCCTCAGGTCAATACCGTTGTTCAGGCGAAGCCTGCTTTCCCTTCTGCCGACCTCCCCCCCCAAAACATCTTCCATCATCCCCTTGAGAGTATCGTCCGGGACAATTTCGGAAAAGGGCCTGTTCAGAATTTCTTCGTCGATTGAAAAGAGATCCATGAAATCGCTGTTGGCCGCTTGAATGCGGAACTCACTCCCGAGGAGGAGGGCCGCCATGGGTATTGCCTCGAAAACATGCGGGAACAGCAGGGATACTTCATTCATCAGTCACCTCGTTGCGCCCCTGAAATCTTTCGACAATTATTCACGCAAAGCCGGAACGCAAAGATATCCAAAATCTGAACAAGACGCAGATCAAATCAAAAGACATCGCACCCTCCCCCGACCCCTCCTTTAGGCCCTTTGGGTCCATCAAGGGAGGGGAGCATTAAAGTCCCCTCGCCCCTTGTGGACCCATATTGCGGGCCTAAAGGAGAGGGTTAGGGTGAGGGGAAAGTGCGGATGTAAAAACTGGACAGTGCTGACTCTTTGTGGTGAAAAGTTTTAAGATTTATCTGCGCCCTTCCATGAAGACTTTCATCGCCTCCTGGAAATGAGCTGCGGATATTTTCAACGTCTTGGGATCGTCTGCGCCTTTCTCGACGAACTCGCAGATTGCAATAATGGTAGCTTTTCTGCACAGGAACTCTATATCGGCGCCGACCAGTCCTTCCGTTTCAGCGGCAATGGACTTCAGATCAACGTCCTTGAGAAGCGGTTTGCCTCTCGTATGAACCTTGAATATCTCCAGGCGGGCATCTTCGCCGGGAGGCGGGATCTCGACGAGGATATCGATGCGCCCCGGCCTCAGGAGAGCCGGGTCTATGATATCCTTTCTGTTGGTGGCGCCGAGGATGAAGACCCCCTTCAGCTCTTCGGTCCCGTCTATCTCGGTCAGGAGCTGGCTTATGACCCGCTCCGACACATGGGAATCTCCGCCCCCTCCCCTTGCAGGAGCAATTGCGTCCATCTCGTCGAAAAAGAGTATGCAGGGGGCTGACTGCCTCGCCCTTTTGAACACCTCCCTGATAGACCGCTCCGACTCCCCCACATATTTGGACATGAGGGCCGGCCCCTTGATGGAAATGAAGTTCACCTTGCTTTCCGTGGCGAGAGCCTTGGCAAGGAGAGTCTTTCCCGTCCCGGGAGGGCCGTAGAGAAGGATACCCTTCGGCGGCTTCACCTTGGCGAATTCGTAAAGGTCTGCATGCACAAGGGGCCAGACGACCGCCTCGTTGAGCTCTTTTTTCACATTTTGCAACCCGCCCACTTCATCCCATGTCACATTGGGGATATCCACGAAGAACTCCCTCATGGCTGTCGGCTCTATCTCCCCCTGGGCTCTCATGAAATCCTCCATGGTCACGTTCAGCTCCTGAAGGAGTTCATAAGGGATCTGCTCAAGCTCAAACTCTATCTTGGGAATGATCCTCCTGATTGAATTCATGGCCGCTTCCCGACAGAGGGCCTCCAGGTCCGCCCCTACAAAGCCGTGGGTTACCTGGGCAAGCTTCAGCAGGTTCACGTCATCGGTGAGGGGCATTCCTCTCGTATGGATATCGAGGATCTCCATCCTCCCATTGACGTCGGGGATTCCTATCTCCAGTTCCCGGTCGAACCGCCCGGGCCTGCGAAGGGCCTGATCAAGGGCGTTGGGAATATTCGTGGCGCCGATAACGATGACCTGCCCCCGCTCCGCCAGGCCGTCCATCAGCGCAAGGAGCTGGGCCACAACTCTCTTCTCCACTTCCCCGGTGACCTGCTCCCTTTTCGGAGCGATGGCGTCGATCTCGTCGAGGAATATGATGCTGGGGGCGTTTTTTCTTGCCTCCTCGAACAGGTTCCGGAGCTTGGCCTCGCTCTCGCCGTAAAATTTGTGGATTATCTCCGGTCCGCTGACGGAGTAGAAACTGGCGTTGGTCTCGTTGGCCACCGCCCGCGCGATAAGGGTCTTTCCCGTTCCTGGAGGGCCATGCAGAAGGAGCCCCTTCGGCGGATCGATCCCGAGCTTTTCAAATATCTGCGGGTGCCTCAGGGGAAGCTCTATCATCTCCCGGACCTTCTGTATCCCCTTTCCCAGCCCGCCGATATCCTCGTAGGACACCCTCGCCTTGGTCAGCTTGGCCCCTTTTTCCTCTATCCTTATGAGCGTCTGCGGATTTATCATCACGGCCCCGGTCGGGATGGTGTCTGCAACCGTGAAATCCTGATACCTCGATCCGAACACGGTTGCCCTGACCCGGTCGCCAGAAACTATGGGAAGTCCCTCCAGAAGCCGCCCGACGAATTTTGAGTCCCTACCGGCCATTCCGGTGACGACCGGCGACAGGACCACCTTGTTGGCCGCCTTACACGCCACCTTTTTAATATGGACCTTCTCGCCGATCGCGGTGCTGGCATTACTCCTTGTGAGACCATCTACCTGGATCAGCCCCTTTCCCCGAAGGTCCCTGAACACAGGCATCACCCTGGCCACAGTGGGCTTTTTGCCGGTTATCTCCACCACATCCCCTATCTCCACCTCCAATTTGGTGAGGACCTCGGGATCTATCCGGGCAATCCCCCTCCCCACATCTTTCGGCAGAGCCTCCGTGACTTTCAGGCTGATCTCGGACATCTTTTCCTCCATTCCAGTAAGTTTGCAATCGGGCGAGGCAAGCTTCGTCCATGCTGTCCATATGTTTATCCACCAATATCAATAACGAGGCTGACTGTGGATTCAGGTCAGCATTGTCCAACTAGTTTTTGCATCCGCATTTCCCCCTCACCCTAGCCCTCTCCCACAAGGGGCGAGGGGACTTTAAAGCTCCCCTCCCTTGATGGGAGGGGTTGGGGGAGGGTGCATGTGCTGGTTTGTATGGCTTGGAGTCAGTGCTATTTTTTAACCGGACACGACTGGATTCAGGTCAGATAAATCACCTTGATATCCTTTGGGAGCCTCTTCTCGACTTTGTGCATGGCTCCTATGAACAATACCCCCGTCTCCCCCTCTTCGAGTGTATCGGAAATTCTTTTGGCGATGAATTCATCCCTCTTTGCCAAGAGTCCGTTGCTGTTGCTCCTGAATGCGTCAAGCCTTCCCTTGCCCCCCCTTGCCCCGGGTTCAGCGATTATCGCCTTGATTTTTCTGTGTTCCTCCAGGAGCAGGTTCGGATCCTCTGTCCCGATGATTGCCGCACCTTTCTCCACCAGTTCCATGAGGAGCATATGATTACGGCTCCCCATGCCGGCCAGTTCCTGCACGATGTCAGATTCCTTTCCGCATACCGGAAGCCCATCCTGATAGAGTTTTGTTCTGGCATAGTCGAGAGGCATGGCGAGGAGCCGCTTTCTGATGGTATCCCAGAGTTGCGAGATAAGCCGCAAGTGTTCGAGCCACTTGCTCTTTCCGTACCGGGCGAGGAACTCATTCCTCACATCCTCGGATAAGGACCCCATGTCCACCTCGGTATGGATTATCGGTATGTATACGAGCCGGCGCACCGGTCAACCCCTGTAATGGGAAAGTTCCAACCCTTTCAGAATCAGTTCCCCCGCCTCTTTCCTTTCCGTCATCACCGTCTTGCAGTTCAGGCAACTGTTGCTATCGTCGGAGAAGTCGGAACAGTTCAGCAAAACCGATATTTCCTCGAGATTTTCATGAACCAATGACTTCTTTTCCGCTGCCGAATCCGCCACGTTGATGGTCTCGGTGAGACAGAAGATGATCTGATCCTGCTTTTTGAAGTAGGGGCAATCGATGTTAATAACTCTTCGCATACGGCTCCTCCCCATTCAGATCGAATTGCACATAAGCAATTAACCGTAAATAGTTAAAATGTTTTCACATAACAAATAAAGCATAGAAGGTTGTATCGGGTTGTCAAGGGACTTCGCACCATGGATGTTGAAGTAACTGAGAGGCAAGACGCAAAAAAATATGGGATACAAGGCAGGACTTATGGAAGGGATGCGGTCAATTTAAAGCGCAGAATAATTCGTCCAGGCAATCAGGATGGCGCATATTTCAGGCAGAGACCTCCGAGATTTCAGAACTCCCGGAGGTCTGTTCATACGCCGGTTTGAATGCGAATCGGATCGAGTCCGGGCATTAGGCAACCAGCTTGAAATGCCCGACCAGACTTTGCAGTTCCTCGGACAAGTGTGAGAGTTGCGATGCCGCATGGGCCGATTCCTGCGCCCCTTTGGCAGTCTCGTGTACAACGCCGGTAATCTGCTGGATGTTATTGCTGATCTCAGCGGTGGTGGCTGTCTGTTCTTCGGCAGCGGTGGCGATCTGATTGACCTGCATGGCAACGCTGTTAATCTGGTCGAGGATATCCTGCAAGGCCTGCCCTGACTTGGCAGCTTCGAAAGTTCCATTCTCAACCTCTTTCACACTTTCCTCCATGATGCCGACTGCCCCTTTGGTTTCATTCTGAATTGCATTGATCATTTCTCCTATCTCTCTGGTAGCCTTGGTCGTGCGCTCAGCCAAGGCCCGCACTTCGTCGGCGACAACGGCAAAACCACGCCCCTGTTCACCGGCACGCGCCGCTTCTATGGCCGCGTTCAGGGCCAAAAGGTTGGTCTGATCTGCAATGTCTTCAATGGTGCCGATGATTTCGCCAATCTGGTCCGATCTGTCGCCGAGGCCCTCAATTGTTTTGGCAGTATCTCTGACCCGACCCGCTATCCGATTCATGACCTGGACCGTCCCTGCGACAACTTTCGCTCCGTTCATCGCCGCTTTATTGGCCTGCTGTGAGCCCTGCGCTGCCATGTTGCAGTTCTGCGCTATCTCGGTAGAGGTTGCCGCCATCTCTTCGCCGGCCGTGGCCACCGTTCCTGCCTGGGCCGCCACCTCCTCAAAACCGGCAGCCATCTGCTCCGAGGTGGAAGACAATTGACCGGCGGCTGAAGCCACCCGGATGGTATTGTTGGTCACCTGCGAAATAATGCTGTGGAGCTTGTCTATAAATATATTGAACCACGATGCCAATTCGCCGATTTCATCCTTACCCGTAATTTTGATCCGTTTAGTCAGGTCCCCTTCTCCCTGGGCAATATCCCGCAGCATATCGACAACCCTGGCAATAGGTTTTGTGACCGAATTGGAAACAATAATGCCCACCGCAAAACTCAAGACTGCGGACAAGATGATCAAAGCAACCATGAAAACGAAAGCCTTGTGGTATGACGCCATATCCTCTTTGAACATGGTTTCACCTTCATTTACATTGTCTGCGACCAGTGCAACAGCCGCCTGGGCCGGTTTTTCATAAAGAGGGGCAACAGAGTTCGTCGCATACTTGACGGTTTCACTATCCTCTCTCTTTCCGGAACCGATTTCCATTCTTGCCATCTCAACCAGCTTGAATCCTTCAACCGTATACCGTGCAAACCCCTCTTTAAATTCATTAAGATGAGCACGTTCGTTAGCATTCAAGTCGTATTTTTCCAGCGCAGCAATATCTTCTTTAATTTTATCGATCCTCTTCTTCATATCCTCGACTTTTAATTGAAATTTTGCCGAATCGCTCAGGGACAACATATAGACAAGATTCAGGCGTATATGGAGAAAGTTCTTTTCTATTTCGGAAAGCCTTGCCACATGCTTCAGGCTGGTATTTGCGTCCCCTATGGAACCGCTCAACTCTCGCATGTTGATCAACCCCACCGCCCCGACAATGCAGAGCGCAACGCAAAAACCGACAATCAACAGGATCATTTTTGTTTTGACCTTTAAATTGGAAAACATTTTCGCCTCCTTTGTAATTGTTTTACTCTAATAGTTTTATCGGCATTGAATCGCACATATTAAATATTATTTTTTAACTGCTTGCAACCATACACAAGTCGATGCCTTGTCAGCCTTGACAAGCTGATATCATTCATATTTTTTTCTGCTATAATCCCGGCAGCAACATTTATTACGCTCATCCGAGGAGGAAACCCATGTCGAAAATATCTCTTGGCGCCAAGACCCTGGCTGCGCCAACGCCAGCCTGGCTGGTGGGAACCTATGACGCAACCAACCGACCGAACCTGGCAACCATCGCCTGGGGCGGCGTCTGCTGCTCTGATCCACCGGCCGTTGCAATCTCCCTGCGTAAATCACGGCACTCCTACGACGCGATTACGGCGCGCAAAGCCTTCACCATAAATGTGCCGTCAGAGCAGTTTGTGCGAGAAGCCGACTATGTCGGCATAGTCTCCGGCAGAGATACCGACAAGTTCGCTGCCACCAGACTCACCCCGGTCGGAAGCACCTTGGTGGACGCGCCCTATGTGGCAGAGTTCCCGCTGGTTCTGGAATGCCGCCTGATTCATACAATCGAGATCGGCATTCATACCCAGTTCATCGGCGAAATCGTCGATGTCAAAGCCGCAGAAGAAATCCTCAACGCGGAAGGCCTCCCGGATGGGGAGCTGGTTCGTCCCATCGTCTACGACCCGGGGACGCGCAACTACTTCGGTTTAGGGAAGATTCTCGGCAAGGGGTTTGTTATCGGCAAGGAATTGCGTACGGAATCGGGCGGGACATCGGGACAGGAATAACGGGGGAGATGGATCGGCAAGGAAGGTTGATCCCATAAAAAGCATTTTAGCCACGAATTGTCACGAATTTGCACGAATATACAAGCTCTTGTGATCACCAGACTGGTGACTGTCATTCGTGGCTAACTGCCGTTTTGGGGTTAATAAGTAATAAAAAAACCTGCTTCACGCAGGTTTTTTTATTACTTACCCTTCGCCCGTGGCGAATTCAGCCTCGCTACAAACACCACGTGCCTGAGCCCACCACGGCCCGGCCGCTCGCTGGTCACCGTAAAGCCGGCTGCACAGAGTCGCTTGTCGAATTCGGCGTCGTAGTTTTCTCCCCACACAGCGAAGACTCCGTCCGGTTTGAGGGCGGCGCGCGTATTTTCGATGGCCCTGCTGCCGTAGAGCGGGTCGTCGCGCTTGTGAGAGCGATAGTGGGGACCTTTGTAGAGGTCGAGGACAACGGCGTCGAACCCCTCTTCCCCGCTGCCTGTTTTTGACCTGCGAATCAGGTCGGCAACGTCGGCAATCTCTACGCTCACCCGGGGATCTGCAACGGCGCTGTCCGTAAGGCCTGCCAAAGGTCCGCGGCACCATTTCTCGACAACCGGATTCAGTTCGGCCACCACTACCCGTCCGGTGTTCGGCAGTGAGTCGAGGACAGCCTTGAGCGTGTACCCCATCCCCAGGCCGCCGACCAGTACCCGCGGGCTTGCCTGGCTCTTCAGGTGGCCGCAAGCGAGTTGGCCGAGGGCCACCTCGGAACGGTGTGCCGAACTGTTCATCAGCACAAGCCCCCCCACGGTGATGAGAAAGTCGCGCTCGCCGCGTTGGCGCAGTTCGAGGATACCTTCTTTGGTGCTGATACTGTCGACGATTATCCAGGGTTGAGCCATGGTAAAAACCTCGGGTAATAAAAGTAGAGCTCTACGACTCTTTAAATTGACCGTTTACTTCTCGTCAACAGACCTCGACAATTTCGAATACAGATTTTGCATTCCCTCTGCCCACTTCCACACTGTCACCCGCTATCTTGCCGATCAGGCCTTCTCCAAGCGGAGAGTTCGGCGTGATGACAATGGTTTCAACGCCACCATCTTCCACTTTCAAGCCGCCCGCCTCAGGACCGATAAACACCGTCTTTTCCACACCGTCCCCGGCCTCCAGCGTTACTAACGCAGTCAATCGTATCGGAACATCTTCGGCAAAATGTTGCAATGACAGTTTTTTATACGTATCCAGGGCGATCTTGATTTCCTGTGCCCGATTCGCCTGCCCTTGGGCGACGTACGATGCTTCCAGGCTTAACGTCTCATATTTGTTGTCAGGAATATTTTCCTCATGAATAGAGGCTTCATGGGCTGCTTTTGCAGCGTTGAACACAACAGCAAAATCCGCGGAGAGTTTTTCGATAATGAGGTAAAGGATACGTTCTTTTTTCGTCATGAAATGGCTTTGACAAACTCCCTTTTAGAAAAATAAAAGAACCACAGAGGTAATCCCTGTGGTTCAGGTGCAGTTCATATATACCATTAGTACCCTTCCGGCGGCAATTCCTTTTTAGCTGCAACAGCAGGTTTCACTTCTTTCTGTCCGCTTTGATGTGGAGCCCGCAATGAAGGCAATTACGAAAGTAGAGAAGGGTCAAACCGTTCATGTGAAAGTAGTTTCCGCACCGGGGACACCTGGCTACGGCTGACATGGTTACGGCTATACAGAGGATGACAAGCCAGGCAACAAACGCTGCCCCGGTAATCCTGATCGATTGTGTCTTTACGAGAATCAACTGCATCGCCGGCAAATAAACGAGAATCACTCCCCACAAATACCAGCGTCGCCTGCGGATTATGCTGAGCCCGGGACTGAATTTCAATAAATCGACGGTCGGGTTCTCATCCAAAGTTGCCTCCTGATTATGCGCATGCCGTCAACAATCGCAATGCTAAAGAAGGGTCAGTATTTCATCATGCCGATCGATGCGGGCAAAGGCCGGCATGTCGGCTTTGTAGGCAATAAAAGGGACACCGGCAGCCTCGGCGGCTTGACGATCCACATCGGAATCACCGACGAACAAGGCTTCGCCGGGAGCAATCCGGTAGTGCTCCAGCACCTTCAAAAGCGGCTCAGGATGCGGCTTGGGGTTTTTCACCCTGGCCGCAGTCATGACGCAGCCAAAATAGCGGTTGAGGTCAAAGGACTCCAGCACCAGGTCCATGGAGGTGGTGCGGTTGGTGCAGACCGCCAGCTCCACCTTCGGCTGAAGCACATTGAGGGTCTCGCGGAACCCTTCCTCCATAAGCATGAAGGGGACCAGTTCCCGGTAGTCGATGGTCCCGGCAAAGGCCTGGGCCTCTACTCGCCGGTCGTCACCGGCAAAAAGATAGGCCATCACGTCGACATTGGCGTAGGTGTGAAGCACCCGCATGGTCTCTGCGTCATTACGGTCCAGAGGGAGCTTGTCGAACCGGGACAGAATCCGCTCGTAAAAGGCGAAGTTCGCCTCAAAGGAATCGAACATCACCCCGTCGCAGTCATAGATTACAACTTTATATCCGTTTTTCACCCGTATCCTCTCTGTTCAACATAGAAACCAGTGATAAGCAATAGCGGGATCCGGAACCAGGTATCTGGGACCTGCAAAAACTTCTTAATCGTTCCCCGTTCCCCGTTCCCCGTTCCCAATTTTTTGCAGGTACTCATCCCACTCGATGGGAAGCATGTGCTTTTTCCGGTTGTTGCACTCCTTGCAGGCCGGCGCCACGTTCCCCCGGCTACTCTTGCCGCCGCGGATGATGGGGACGATGTGGTCCATGGAAAGCTCATCAGGAGGAAATGTGCCGCCACAGTAATGACAGACACCTTTGGCCAGACGGCTCTTCCACCACTGGGATTTGCGCAATTCGCGGGCCTTCTCCCGCTCCCGCTTGATCTCCTGCTCGGAGACTTCGATGATGAAATAGTTCATAAGGTCCGTGAGTCGTAAGTCGTGAGTCGTAAGTCGTAAGAAGTAAGTCGTGAGAAGTAAGTGTGAACTACTCACTTCTCACGACTTACTTCTCACGGCTTTCTGCCTTTAAACACCTCTATCGCGGCCCTGGCCAACTCGTCGCACCGCTCGTTCTCCGGATGGCCGTTGTGACCTCGCACCCAGGCCCAGCGGATCTTATGGATCTTCGACAGCGCCAGCAGCCTCTCCCACAGTTCCCGGTTGAGGACCGGCTCCTTTTTGCTGTTGACCCACCCCTTTCTGATCCACCCTGACATCCATTCAGTCATCCCTTTTACCAGGTACTGGGAATCGGTGGTCAGGACCACCTCGCAAGGTCGTTTGAGGGACGCGAGGGCCTCGATGGCGGCGGTCATCTCCATCCGGTTGTTGGTGGTGTCTCCATCGGCCCCGGATAGTTCCTTGACCGTATCGCCGTAACGGAGGATGCTCCCCCACCCGCCTACGCCGGGGTTGCCGCTGCATGCCCCGTCACAAAAAATCTCAACCTTCATTTATATAGGCCCCTTCAGTTTTGAGGAGGTCGGCAATTGCCGCCATAACCCGATCCACTATCATCTGGTGGGTCTCCTTGCAATCGGAAAGCTCGTACAGGTCGGAAAAATCCAAAGGCTTGCCGAACACCACGCAGGCGTCCTGGCCGAAGCCGGGAAATTTCCAGCGATTGAGCCCGACAAGTGCTGTCGGGACCACGACAGGTCTGGTGTCGTAGATGATCTTGCCGACACCACGGTTCCCCTTCCCCAAAACGCCATCCTTGTGGCGGGTCCCCTCGGGAAAGAGCATGACCTTCTGGTCTTTCAACAGATCGTTTATGGCCTTTCCCGCCCGCACATCACGGCCGCGCTTAACCGGGAAAGCCCCCCACGATGAATAAAGCCAGCGCTGGAAAGAACTGGTGAAGAGCTCCTCCTTGGCCGGCGCCCAGAGCATCTGCATGGGATGTTGTCGAATGACCGCCCAGGGGAGGAAAATGGTTTCATAGGCTGAGATGTGGTTGGATACAAGCAAGACCGCACCGGAAGAAGGGATGTTATCACTCCCCTTGATGCGGAACCGGTTGATTGTCGAGGCATAAAAACCGATGACGTAGGCAGAAAAAGTGACCCAGAAACGGCGCAGGTATGAAACCTTCAAGGGGACCTCTACACTTGGAGATATTTGGAATGTCCCTTTATAGCATGATTTACGAAGGGGGGGCAAGCGTGCAGAAATACATTAGCTGGTTAGAGGAAGAGCTCTCCTGACAAATCTACTTGAGGGTAAAGTAAAAGGTCGCCCCCTTGTCCACCGCGCCTTCACCCCAGACTCTCCCGCCATGGCGCTGGATGATACGCTGCACCGTTGCCAGGCCGACACCTGTACCGGGGAAATCATTTTGATTATGGAGACGGTGAAAAGGTTGAAAGAGGTTGGTAGCCTTATTCATGTCAAAGCCCGCGCCGTTATCGCGGATAAAATAAACGGTTTCGCCTTCTTCTTCGACCACGCCGAATTCGACCATTGCTTCGTCACACTTTTTGGTATATTTCCAGGCATTGCCCAGCAGGTTTTCCAACGCCACCATCAGCAATTGGGGATCACCATAAGCCGTCACATTCGGAGTGATGTCAAAGTCAACCCGGCGCTCCGGCTCAGCTTGTTGAAGGCCGGCGGCAATTTCCCGCACAAGCAGGCTGATATCGACTTCCTCACGCTGCATTTCGCTGCGCGTCACCTTGGACAAAGCCAGCAAGGCTTCTACCAGCTCTTCCATCTGTTCGCACGCCTCGTAAATAGTCCTGACAAAATATCTGCCGTTCTCATCCAGTGTATGAGAATACCCCTCGATCAGTGCCTGGCTGGAGCTGTATATCCGCGTCAACGGTGTGCGCAAATCATGAGAAGCCGAATAGCTGAACGCCTCCAGTTCCTTGTTTGCAGCGTCAAGCTCGGCAGCATGCGCAGACAAATCCGCATTGAGCTTTCTGATTTCGTATTCCGCCTGCTTGCGCTCGGTAATATCGATGACAATCCCGATTAGTCCGGCCAATACACCGTCGCTATCGGTATACGTAGCCTTGTTGAAGATCACATCCCGCGAGCAGTTGTCAACGCAGGGAACAAAGGATTCATAAACCTGGACGCCGGGATTGGCGAACAGCTCCCGGTCCATTTTATCGTACATGACGGCAATTTCATCCGGGAACAAATCGAATACCGTCTTGCCGATGACCTTCTCCTTTGTCATGCCGCTGCAATGCTCGAATGCCGTATTGCAGCCGAGAAAAACACCCTGCGTATCCTTGTAGAATATGGGGCTGGGTATGGTATCTATAAGCCGTTGTAAAAGGTTCGCCTGCCGTTCGAGGGCAGCTTCCGCCTGTTTGCGATGCGAAATATCCCGCACCACCTCGATGCCGGCGATAATCTTCCCCGTCTTGTCACGCAGAGGCGACGATATGATCTCCACGTGCGTCGCCTCTTGTAAACTTGCCCCGCTCGTCTCACGTCGATGGATCTCGCCGTCCAGGAATGACTCGAGCAGGTGACATCCCTCGCAAGGCTGGTCCTTCTTATTATAGGCAGAATAGCAGTACTCACCGACGTGATCGCCAACCAATCTTTTGTGCGCCTCGTTCTGGAAGAGGATTTTAAAATCCGTATCCTGGATACTGATCCCGTCTCCCATGGCCGAAACAATCGCAATGGTCTTCTCAGTCTCGTCCTCGGCCCTTTGAATCGCCGCCTGCAGCGCCTTTTCCAGCTCTTTTCGCTTGTTTACAATATGCCTGGTGTAGAGCATAAACGCGAAAAACACCATGCTTGTCAGCCAACGAAAGCCGATTTCACGTGAATCGGGAGAGAACAACTGCTGATAAATGGTTCCTTCTCCATAAATAAGGGCATCCATCACCGAATCGGCCACCCAGAACATCAGCACCAGAGTGACCGCAACCAGTATTATGCGTTCGGGGTGTTTTTTGTTGTTTTTGGAGTCATTTCCCACTGTAGCAATCCCGTATCAGGTTCATGTTTTGCAGATTTATTAATCAGAACAAGCAGTTGCTCTACGTCCAGATGCCGTCCACGACGAAAGCGCACTTCGGGCATTTCCCGTCTTGAAGCAGGTTTGAATCGATGGCGTAACCGAAGCGGCGGATAAGAAGTTCGCCGCATCCCGGACAATAAGTGCTTTCTCCACCTTCACCCGGGACATTCCCTTCATAAACATAGCGCAGGCCGGCATCGAGCCCTATCTGCCGGGCACGGCGCAGGGTCGCTACGGGAGTGCGCGGCTGGTCCAGCAATTTGTAAGTAGGATAGAACTGGGTCACGTGCCACGGGACCTCAACGCCGACCTTTTCGGCAATGAAACGGGCAATGCCCAGCAAATCCTCATCGGAATCGTTCCAGTTCGGAATGACCAGGGTGGTCAGTTCGATCCAGATACCCTGTCTTTTATATTCGACGATGGATTCGAGCACCTCATGGAGCATGGCATGAACCACCTCACGATAGAACCGGTCGGAATAACCCTTAAGGTCGATATTTGCCGCATCCAGATAGGGTCGGATATGGGCAAGCGCTTCAGGTGTAATATAGCCGTTGGTTACAAAAATGTTCTTCAGGCCTGCTGCACGGGCGAGAACGGCAGTGTCGTAGGCGTATTCATAGAATATGGTCGGCTCCGTATAGGTGTAGGCAATCGACGTGCAGCCGGTTGCCAGCGCCTTTGCCACGATATCAGCCGGAGCCAGGTCAATCCCGCTTATATCCATCACCCCTGCGCTTGACTGGGATATTGCGTAATTCTGACAATGGAGACAGCGGAAATTGCAGCCGACAGTAGCAATGGAATATGACCTGCTGCCTGGAAGAACATGGAAAAGCGGTTTCTTCTCGATGGGGTCCACATGTTCGGCAATGGCCTTGCCGTAGACGAGAGTGTAGAGAGTTCCGGCTCTGTTCTCCCTCACCATGCAGATGCCCCGCCGGCCGGCAGAAATCAGGCAGCGGAAACGGCAAAGACCGCAGCGAACCTTTTCATCCCCTACTTTTTCATAAAACATCGCTTCTTTCATGGTCTCCTCCTGTCGCGTAAAACAAAACGGAAAAAACTGAAGCGTGCCCTTTGTCGCCCATCCTACCACGTACCCAACAATAATCCATCAGCAGATCAAACGTTTCCGCAACAAACGATTACATTACAGAATCATTATAGTAGCATTAACAGAACATCGGCGCCAGAATTTTCAGTAGAAAAATGACGCCACAACAACACCTTCATTAAGGCATCATTACACCGACTTTCTTAAATTATTCCAACTATATCATCCCTACCCCGTTTGACCAGAGATCGGGGCATGCTTATTCTCACGGATTCACCGGTGATTAAACATCAACGCAGTCTGTCAAACATGTCCAAACCCAGCAGTGTCCGGTTTGTTTTTTGCTTACGTCCCGTAGGGACAGAATGCTGGTAGCCGGGGAATTTATTCCCCGGTCGTGGTAAAATCTCATCACGTCACGTACGTGACGCAGGGAAAATTAGGAATCTGTTCCGGGGGATGAATCCCCCGGCTACATGCGAACGCCCCTAATGGGGCTAAAAAGCTTGATGCAAAGACCAAACCGGACAACGCTGGTCCAAACCAGAGTTTAAAAATAAGACAATAAATTATTTTCCTGTTTGTAACATTTCTTTTGCATATGCAACGTATCGATTGCGACAATATCCATAATTTTGTTTTATTTCGGATTTATCCAATGATAATAACTGCTTACACCTTAACATCATGTTATTGCCTAATATAGTCTATCAGCTGTTCTAAAATACCGACCTATTCCACACTGCAACAACAAACCGTAAACTACTGTTTTATTTAGTTTTTTTAAAATATTCTCCTTGCGGATATACTTTCGATAATTTATATTTCAAAACGAAGGTAACGACAAAGGAGAGAACAACAATGAATTGCCCCCACTGCAAAAGCAGCAACAGTATCGAGATCGACATGCATTCTGACGGATACGCCAAAGATATCCTCGAATGCACCTCGTGCGGTGCTGTCTGGATCAATCACTTCGGCGCCATTACGCTGTTGAACAAGAAAGCAGCTTAATAAGAAACGCCGGGAATAAACACCCCGGCGTTTCTTTCCTGCCAAACCTTTACTGACTCTGTTTACGCCACGGAGTCCCCTCAACAGTTGGTGCCGTCCGATACCAGCCGCTCGAAGAAGTCGTCGTACTCGGGCGCCATCCTTTGCCAGTCATAGCGGTCAACAAAGCCCGTCAGCGGTTGCCGACTCGCTTCTCCACAATTGCGCAGCAATCCCTCCAGTTTCACCCCGAGATCAGCAGTATCTTCGTAAAAAAAACGGGAATGGTGTTCATTCGGTATATGCTCAGGATAGGCGAGCCGCTTGGGCAGCAAGGGGTAACAATTGCAATATATCGCCTGCACGACACTGGCGCCGAAAAAATCATGTCGCGATGTGACCGGAAGAATATCGGCCAGCCACAACCATTCGGCATAGTCGGCAAAGCTTTTCACGAACCCGAACCGGACAACCCTGTTTCCCATTCGCTCCCTCACCTCACGAAAAATCGCCGGGGCATCAGAGAAACTCTCACCGAGGATTGCCACCTGAAAATCCAGGCCGGCGGCGGCTGACCGTTCGAGGACAGCAAAAAACTCCTCCGGGTTCTTGTCGTATTCCCATCGATGGTTCCACAAAATAAGGGGCGGCTTTCCGTCGCCCCTTTCAATTTTTGCCGGACGATACGGATCGAACCTGCGCAAATCCATCCCCAGGTGCAGTACCCGGCATTTTTGCCGGATCATTTCCACTGTGCCGAGTTCATTTTTGTCCGGAAACGATTTAAGGAAACGGGGGAGCTCATCGACAAAGGAATGGAAATGATAGGAGGAGTTGAACAGCACTGCATCTGCGGCCAGAGCGCTTGCAAAGTTGATGAACGCGTAGTGCGCATCCCTCTTCAGCGCCTGGTCGCGGTCGTCAGGTGACCAGGGATAGGTAAGCTGATTTTCGTGAAAATAGAGTGAGGTTTTACACTGTGCCGACTTGCCCCGTGTCAGGGTCAGAAACGTCGTCAGGTCGAGCATATCGGTGGCCAGCAGCAGGTCGGGGTGAAACGAAGAGTCAATAAATTTGCGCGCCAGGGTCACGGCACCGCCATGCATCCGCCATTTCCAGTGTCGGCCGGGAAGGCTCAGGATCTCAACCTGGTGGCGGCTGCAACCGGCATATTCCCTGGCCCATGACGCATGGGAGCCGGTAAAATATGGTTCCAACAAGGTGATTTTCATACCTTATCTACCCCATCATCAGAACATGAACCGGCGCATGCTTATGTTGAGCAGTATCCCCACACCGACCATGGAGGTAACCATGGAGGTCCCGCCGTAGGAAAAGAACGGCAACGGTACGCCTACCACCGGGAATAGGCCGATCACCATCCCCATATTGATGACGATGTGCCAGAAGAGCATGGCGGTAACCCCCACAGCCAGCATACTGCCGAAGCTGTCGTTGCACCTCAGGGCAATTTGCAACCCCCACAGTACGAGAAAAAGATAGAGGATCAGCATCACCAGGCAACCGACAAATCCCCACTCCTCGGAAAAAACCGAAAAAGCGAAATCAGTGTGCTGTTCGGGAAGGAACCGCAGCTGACTCTGGGTACCGTGCAGGAAACCTTTGCCTATGATTCCACCTGAGCCGACGGCTATCTTGCTTTGGATAATGTGATAACCGCTCCCCAAGGGGTCCTGCTCCGGGTCGATAAAGTTGATGATTCTATTTTTCTGATAATCGCGCAGATAATAATGCCAGCCACCATAGATAATCGGCAGAGCTGCAAGGATCACGGCTACGATTGCCGTCCACCTCACCCTTACATACATGAGCATGGAACAGGCAATCAGCGAAACCAGTATGGCTGTCCCCAGGTCTGGTTGCTTCATGATAAGAAGTGCCGGCGCGCCGAGGATGAGCAACGGATAAAAGAGGTTTTTCAGGGTGAGTCCGTTAAAAACCGGGTATCGGTTGAAAAATCTGGCAAAGGTTATGATGATGACGATCTTCATCGGCTCCGACGGCTGGATGTTGAAAAAGCCCAGATGCAGCCAGCGGGTAGCTCCCATGGATGTCTTCCCGGCCAAAAGCACCAGCACCAGGAGCAGCACCACCCCACCATAGACCCAGTAGGCGATATCCTCCAGGAGGTGATAATCAAGGCTGCAAGCCACGACGCAGAGGAGCACGCCGGCAACTATCCAGTAAATCTGCTTGACGAAATAAGTGGTGCCGACCTGCATGTAGGAGGCCGTTGCACTATAGATATTCAGCACGCCGATGGCGGAAATCAGCAGCACCAACCCCAACAGCGTCCAGTCAAAATTTGTAAACAACCTTCTGTCAAACATGTGGAACCTCTAGATTACTCTTCACTATTCACGGTTTTTTGTTCTTCCTTGCCCGCTTCAGGAGCCACCTCGGCCGCATCAACCGCATCTTCTTTCTTGACCGGTTTCCTGATTATTCCCTTACCTTCAAAATATGCCCGCAGGATACGGCCGGCAATAGGAGCCGCAGCTCCGCCGCCGTGCTCGCCATGTTCGACGATCACGCCTACTGCCACTTCCGGCTTGTCATAGGGGGCAAATCCGACAAAAAGGGCATGATCCCGGAACTGGTAAGGAACATTCCCCTGGTTGTCACGCAATTTGACCACCTGGGACGTGCCGGTTTTTCCTGCAACCTTGACCTCGTAAAGACGCGCCATGCCCCCTGTGCCGCGGGACTCGTTGACAACGGCCAAGAGGCCGTCCTTAATCGCCCTGTAACTGGCGGGCTTCATGCCGATCCTGGCGATTACCCGGGGCTTGAACTCCTTGACCACTTTCCCGTCGGGATCGATTATCCGTTTCACCAACTGCGGCCGGTAGATCGTTCCTTCATTGGCGACAGTGGCTATCATGGAGGCCAGCTGAATGGGGGTTGTCAGCACATACCCCTGGCCGATGGCAACAGGAAGCGTCTCGCCGCGATACCACTTCTTACCGTATTTTTTTTCCTTCCAGGCAGCGGTGGGAATCATTCCGCCCTTCTCGTTATCCAGCCCGATCCCCAACGGTTCCCCTAGGCCGAATTTTTTCGCGTAGACAGCTATCTTGTCCACCCCCAGGCGTTCTCCAAGCTGGTAGAAGTAGACATCGCAGGACTCTTTCAGGGCCTGTTTCAGGTTTACCCTCCCGTGCCCCTTCTTATTCCAGCATTTGAAGGTATTGTTACCCACCTTGTAAGAGCCGCCGCAATCGACAGTGGTGTTCTCGTCGATAAGTCCCTCTTCGAGGCCGGCCAAGGCAGTGATCACCTTAAAGGTCGAACCGGGAGGGTACTGGCCTTTGAGCGCCTTGTTCTCCAGCGGATGCCGTTTATCCTCAAGGTATGATTTCCATTGTTCCGGCGACATCCGTCCGGTGAAGAGCGACGGGTCAAAACCGGGATTGCTGGAAAAGGCGAGGATTTCACCGCTATTGACATCCATTACCACGGCGGCGCCGGCCTTATCGCCAAAGGCCTGTTCCGTCTGTTTCTGCAGATCGGAATCGATGGTCAAGACCAGGCTGTTGCCGATAGTCGGGTTTGTTTCGGTGACGGTCCGTAAAAACCTCCCCCTTGCGTCCACCTCGATCTGCCGTCCGCCGTCGGCGCCGTGCAGTTCCATCTCCCAGCTCCGCTCAATGCCGCTTTTGCCCACATAGTCACCGGCGTTGTATTCCCTGAACTGCTCGATATCCATCTCCGACTCGCTTATCTCGCCCAGATAACCAAGCAGGTGCGCCGCAAGCATGCCGTTGGCATACTCCCTGACCGGCTTCATCTCGATATCGACACCGGCAAGTCGCAGCCGGTTCTCTTCGAGAAACTCCAGTTGGTCGCGGGTAATCCCCGACGCAACGATAATGGGGTAATATTTTGCCCGCCCCTTCCCCTTCTGCCATTTTCCCAGCAACTCAGCCCGATCCAGGTTGAGATACCTGGACAGGCTGTCAATGAGCGCATCCTTGTCCTTCACATCCTGCGGTATTACCGCTACACTGAACGAAGGTGAGTTGCTCACGATTACCTTGCCGTTACGGTCGAGGATCGCTCCCCGCGGGGCGGCGACCGGAACGAACCGCAGCCGGTTGTTCTCCGATTGATCGAGAAGGTTTTCAGACTCAAGGATCTGCAGGTACCAGAGCCTGGTCAGGAGCAGGAAAAACATGGCAGCTGCCGTAATGGAAAGGCCGAAAATACGTCTATTGGGCTCCCCGTTTTCCCGGATATAATGCTGATCCTTCATCGGTTTTCCTCCTGAGCGACGGAAACCGGAAAAGTGAAGATCAGGGAGGCGATGAGGGTATTAACGAGCGCCTGGGGAAGGAGTGACGGCAACAGGGTAGTGTAGATACTGTTTGCAGCCGAAAAGATCAGCAGCAGCAGCAGATCCAGCAGACCGCAGATTACGGAGGCAAGAAAAACCACGAGGATCATCAGGTAGCGGCTGTCGGTATAGAGACGGTCCGAAGTTTTGTCGATGAGGAGATAGATAAAGAGGTATGAAAAACCGCTAAGCCCCAGGTAGAGACCGCTGAAACAGTCATGGAGGAGCCCCAGGGAAAAAGCGGCCAGGCCGCGAAAGCGGGCGGCTGAACGGAGCCCCAGATAAACGACGATGATAATCAGCAGGTTAGGCTGGAAAGGGTCGCTCAAATAGGGCGATAAGAGCGTTACCTGAGCCAGCACAGCGGCAATGATGATAAAACAGAGCCTTACAAATCTAATCATGTTTCTGCTGGAGAAGCACCAGCACCTCTTCAAGCCTGGCTATGTTAACGGTCGGACGCACCTCGACGGTCTGAAATATCCCGTACGTCCCCTTTTTCACCATCGTCACCTCGCCGACATTCAGACCCTTGGGAAACACGCCGCCAATGCCCGAGCTGATGACGACATCACCAACCTTCACGTCTTCATCACGGAGGGCGAATTCCAGGGAACAGCGGCCGCCCCCCGTACCCTTCACCACCCCTCTGGCTCTGGAGCGCTGAACGACAGCTGCTACGGCACTGGCATGGTCCGTGAGCAGAAGCACTCGCGAACTATTGGCCGCCACCTTGATCAACCTGCCGACGACCCCGTCTACTGCAACAACAGGCATCCCTTCAGAAAGACCGTCTGCCTCGCCCCGGTCGATAACGAGTGTCTTGAACCAGGGCGAACCATCTTCGCCGATTACGGAAGCGGCCAAAGCGGGGGTTTGCAGGGAGGTCTTCAATTCCAGCAACCTCTTCAGCCGTTCATTGGCGATCAGCGCCTCACGATTCTCCATCTGGCGCGTATTCAGTATCTTTATGCTCTGCCGCAGTTCCTTGTTTTCCTTGCGCACATTAACCAGGTCCAGGTAATCGGACCAGACTACGGAGACAAAACCGTTGCCCGCAGCGCCTATTCTCAATATGGGCGCCATAACATTCATCACTGTCCGTTCAAAGGGGTTGGCATGCTCCTTATTCTTCAGGTTGAACGAATAGAAAATAAGGGCGACAAAGAGAAATATCCCCGTGAACAGATGAATCTTGTATTTGCTGAACAGTTCTCTCATGCGGCGCTCTGAAAACGTCAAGGGGAGACATAAGTCCCCCCCGACACTCTTATCCTATTGAATAGTAGACAATCACGCGTTCAATCCAGCACAAACGGCGATCCGACAGCCTCTTCATGGCGAATCTCGTCAACCGGCAGCTTCTTCCCTTCCCCGGCATAGAGCTTGTTGGGGCCGTTAAAGACGATGCCGTTGTCAATGCCGACATTCTTGTAAGCATGAACCACACCCGGCGGGACGACCATCATCATCGGCAGGTCCACCCCGGTATAAACGACCTGTTTCACGCCGTATGTGGGAGAGTCCTTGCGGCGGTCCCACAGGTATACCTTGAAATTGGAGGGGCCGATGAAGCAGAAATAATCGGTCTGTTCCACATGCTCATGGGGACCGCGGGCTACACCAGGCTGGGTCATGGAGATATACGCCATGACCGGCATGATCCCGGCGTCCAGCTCATCGGCTCGAAACAACTCGGCAAGCCAGCCGCGCTCGTCAAGATATTTGCCGAGGGGTTTTACGATCACATCGTGGATTTTGCCCTTTTTGAATTCCATTGCATTGCTCATGATTTCCTGCTCCCTCCGCAAAGTTCGCTCTCGTTGTAGACGCGCACAAGGTAGTCGCGATAACTGGAATTGGGGGTGTCCTCGATCGCAGCCGCCATACCCTTGCAGTCGAGAAATCCCATACGCAGGGCAACCTCCTCAAGGCAGGCGATCTTCAACCCCTGCCGCGCCTCCAGGGTGCCGATGAAGTGACTCGCTTCCAGAAGACTCTGGTGGGTGCCGGTATCGAGCCAGGCTATTCCCCGCCCCAGTTTCTCCACCTTCAGTTCGCCACGGCGGAGGTATTCCAGGTTGATGTCCGTTATTTCCAGCTCCCCGCGGGGAGAAGGCTTCATATTCTTCGCAATATCGACTACCTTGCCGTCATAGAGATAAAGACCCGGCACAGCAAAGTTGGTCTTTGGCTTGTTCGGCTTTTCCTCGATGCTTACGGCGTTTCCCTGGCCGTCGAACTCGACTACGCCGTAACGTTCCGGGTCCTGTACATAATAACCAAAGATCTTCGCCCCACCCTCGAACTCGGCGACCGACCGGTCCAGCCCCATCTTGCCGTAAAAGATGTTGTCGCCGAGGATAAGGCAGACAGGGTCATTACCGACAAAATCCTCTCCCACCAGGAAGGCCTGGGCAATCCCCTTCGGCTCGGGCTGCACCTTGTAGGTGAGACGGATGCCCCACCGTGAGCCGTCACCGAGGAGCGCCTCGAAGCGCGGTGTGTCGTGTGGCGTGGAGATGATGAGAATGTCGTCGATCCCGGCCATCATCAGCGTGGCAAGGGGATAGTAGATCATCGGCTTATCGTAGACCGGTTGAAGCTGCTTGCTGGCCACAAGGGTCAACGGGTAAAGCCTGCTTCCCGCTCCGCCGGCGAGCAATATGCCTTTTTTGATACCTTTGTTCATTGGCGCCCTTTCGGTGATTATCCTGTATAAACCTTTATTTTTTAACACATCCCAGGGAATATCGTCAAACACTTAATCCCGTAACGATAATTGAACACGGATCAACATGGATCCAGACTGATTATCACAGATAAATAAAAGACATATCCCGGCTTAATGCGACAACCTTTTGGGTTTATACTCTCAGTCGTATAAATCCGTGAAAATCCGTATAAATCAGATTTGATCCGTGTTCAAATGCTTATTCTCAGGTTACGCTGCTGATGCATCGACAATCGCCCGGGTCGCGGCCAGTATATCGTCATAGGCCTTGACCCCCTCGGGAAGGGCGGCCTCTTCCCCGGCGCCATAACCGGTCCTCACCAGAAGCGGCAGACACCCCGCCTTGAGCCCGGCCTCCACATCCGCCAGCTTGTCGCCGATGATGAACGATGCGGAGAGGTCGATGGACCAGTCATCAGCCGCCTGGATAAGCATCCCCGGCAACGGCTTGCGGCAGGCGCATTCCTTCCGGTAGTCGCCGATGCCGTGCTGCGGATGGTGGGGACAGAAATAACATGCGTCTACCGACGCACCGAAGCGTGACAGTTCGCGTTCCATATGGCGATGGATCTCTTCCAGTGCGGCCTCGTCGTAATACCCCCTGGCAATGCCCGACTGGTTCGTCACCACGATCACCAGTAAACCGGCATCGTTCAGAAGCCTTATCGCCTCAGCTGCGCCGGGGATGAATTCGAACTCCTCAACCCGGTGCAGGTATTCCTTTTCCACATTGATGGTGCCGTCACGATCAAGAAATACGGCCCGCCGCAGCTTTGTCATACCAATATATCCGTTCTCAGTTCCAGGTTCAACCACCGACCATCAACCGTTTTCCCCATCGCCCGCCGACCACCGACCATCAACCGCTTTTCTCCCACCGACCACCGCCCCCCGACCATCAACCGCTTTTCTCCCACCGACCGCCGACTACCGACCATCAACCGTTTTTCCCCCACCGACTGCCGACCATCAACCGCTTCACCCGAACAACCGCTTTTCCAGCAGGTCGCAGATGATATGGATGATGGTGATATGCCCCTCCTGCACCCGCGGCGTATCGTCACAGGAAACGGTAAGATCCACGTCGACGATCTCCCTGATGGTGCCGCCATCCTTCCCGAGCAGGCCGATGGTCCGGCAGCCGACTTGGTCGGCGAGCAGGAGGGCGCCATGGACGTTCTTCGAGGTGCCGCTCGTGGAAATTCCGACCACCACGTCCCCCTCGCAGGCCAAGGCTTCGATCTGGCGTCTGAATATCTGCTCGAATCCGTAATCATTACCGATGGCAGTAAGTATGGAGGTGTCGGTCGTCAGGGCAATGGCAGGCAGGCCGCGACGCTCCATCTTGAAACGGCCGACGATCTCCGCGGCAAAATGCTGGGCATCGGCCGCCGAGCCGCCATTACCCATCACCAGCAGCTTCTTCCCGTTCCCCAGAGCATCGACGAGAAGATCGGCGACAGCGGCGATCTTCGGTGCGAGTTCCCCCTTAACCGATTCCATCACCTTTTGATGGGAATCGAGCTGAGCCTTGATCTCATCTATCATTGCAACCTCCTGATCCTGTCTTCAAATTCCGCAAAAGTCAACGGACTCTCCACGCCGGCAAAAGTTATGCCATCGATGCCGGCAACCACCACCGTATCCGGCCGTTCCGACACAATGCGGGCCAGTATCTTACGCGCCCTGGCGGCTGTGCAAAACAGCGGCAGCGGCTCTATGCGAATATTTTCATGGAGAGATACGTAGCCGGCCTTAACCATCTCCTTGTACAAAGCCGAATGGACGACGATGCTGAAAAAATTCCCCTGACGCGCACCCTTCAAGAGCAATTCAATCTTTTGTCCCACCACAGCCAGGTCAGCACCCTTCGGCATAATCATGCAATATGCCGCAGCCCCCCCCCAGCTTTCACGAAACTGGGAAATCGTCCTCTGCATCATTTCCTCACGCCTGACGACGGAGCCGAGCGTCACCTCCTCGACGAAATAAACCGTCCCGCCGGAAACGCTGAAGGTAAGAAAGCCGGCCCGGCAGGCCCGGCGGGAATAATCCTTAAGGCACCAGAGGCCGCCGTCCATCTGCTCGTCAAAACCGCCGATTGCGTCGTAGAGCTCTTTTTTTATCAACATGGCGGCAAAAGAACCATGGCACACTTCACGATACGGACCGGACTGAGAGCCATGGGCTTCGCTCTTTGCATGCGCAGCGTTGACAAGCCGGGGGACGATCAGACCGGCATCCGGCCTCTGCCGTGCAAACTCCAGCAACGGCTCCAACCACCCGGCGCTCGCCAAAGAGGTATTCCTGACCACGGCAAGGTATTCGGCCGATCCCTTTTCCAGCCCCCTGTTCAGGGCCTTTACCTCCCCCTGGTTGACATCGTTGCGCAAAAGGAGCGCCCGGTCGTCAAGCCCTTCCGCAAACTCCTGCAAAAGTCTTTCCGTTTCCCGGTCGCTGCCGTTGTCCACCATTATGAAGCGGGCATTGGGGGAATAATTGAGAAGGCTCACGAGGCAGTTACGGGTTTCAATCGGCCTGTTCCAGACAGGCACAATGATGTCGAGTGCCGGGTTATTCATTGCCGTTCCGGTATGCGGATAATAAGCGTGTGTAAAATTTCAGAATGAAATGACTAAGGCAGGGCATAGGAAAATAAATACGGCTTAAGTAGATGGCAAAGGGCAAAAGGTGAAAACTTTCCGTTTTCACCCTTTGCCCTCAGCTTGACTTGTCATTATGAGCTTATCGCCACGTTACGCAACAGCGCCAGTTCGTCGAGAACTTTTCCGGAGCCGAGAACGACACAGGAAAGGGGATCTTCGGCAGTCACCACCGGCAATCCGGTCTCCTCCCGAAGCAGGCTGTCCAGGTTGCGCAAAAGCGCACCGCCACCTGCGAGAACGATCCCCTTGTCGACGATATCGGCGGCCAGTTCGGGCGGGGTCCTCTCGAGACAGATACGCACCGCATCGACTATGGCGTTGACCGGCTCGGAAAGCGCATCGCGAATTTCGTTGGAGTTGATCTCGATGGTCTTGGGTATGCCGGACACCAGGTCACGACCCTTCACATCCATGGTGCGCACATCGCCACCGGCATAGGCTTCGCCGATATCTATCTTGATGATCTCGGCCATCCGGTCACCGATGAGAAGGTTGTACTTGCGCTTGATGTACTGAACGATCGCCTCGTCCATTTTATCGCCGCCGACCCGTACCGATTTGGTATAGACAATACCGGCCAGGGAGATTACCGCAACCTCGGTGGTGCCGCCGCCTATATCGACGATCATGTTGCCGCTCGCCTCGGTTATCGGCAGGCCTGCCCCGATGGCCGCAGCCATCGGCTCCTCGATCAGGTAGACCTCGCGAGCCCCGGCCGACTCGGCTGACTCCTTGACCGCCCTCTTCTCCACCTGCGTGATGCCCGACGGAACGCAGATGACGATGCGGGGACGGACGAGGGTCTTGCGATTGTGTACCTTATGAATGAAATAACGGAGCATTTCTTCGGTTATGTCGAAATCGGCGATAACGCCGTCCTTCATGGGACGGATGGCAGTGATGCTGCCCGGCGTGCGGCCAAGCATCTTCTTTGCCTCCATACCGACGGCAAGAACCTTCTGCTGGCCATTGTTCATTTTCTGCACGGCAACAACGGACGGCTCACGAACTACTATTCCCTTACCCTTCAAATAGACCAGGGTGTTGGCAGTGCCGAGGTCTATGGCAAGGTCGTTGGAAAACATGCCGAACAGGGCATCAAAAATCTTAAGCATTGCAAACTCCTTTGTAACCCGTTACGTTAACTGAACTCCTACAAAGTATCGAACAATAACAAAATCCCCATGCTCTTGCAAGAAAGAAAAGTACTATTTTCGATAATCTTTCGTCGTATTTACCGCCATTCTCCTGTTGCTTTTGCGATTAAATTATATTAGTATTCGTGACCGCCGCACATGGGCTTTCTGCCAAATTTCCCGTCAAAAAGGAGTCGAACCGCAATGCTTGGCATAATGAGAAAATATAAACAATCGGTCCTCATCAAGATTGTTTTCTGCGTCATCGTCTTTTCCTTCATCGGCACCATCTTCCTGGTCTGGGGAAGAGGCGACAAAACCGACAGCGGCGACTTTGCCGCTAAAGTCAACGGCACCAAGATCTCGTTCGATGAGTATCAAAAGAATTATTACCGCATGAAGGGGATTTACGAACAGATTTATGGCCGTTCCATGACGCCGGAGATGGAGAAACAGCTGGGGATCAAGAAAACGGCCCTCGAGTCGCTTATCGACAACGCATTGATCCTCAAGGAAGCCAAACGGCTGGGGATCGATGTCAACCGGGACGAAATTTCAGCCGAAATAGCTAAAATGCCGGCCTTCCAGAAAGACGGCGTCTTCAATTTCGACCAGTACACCCAGATGTTGAAGGCAAACCGCATAACCCCGCAGAATTTTGAGGAGAGCATGGAAGAAGACATGCTCGTCAAAAAGACCCGCGAAAAAATCAAGGAGCGCGCCACTGTAAGCGATCAGGACCTGCTCCAGGCCTTCAAGAAACAGAACGACAAGATCGACCTCTCGTTCATCGCATTCTCTCCCGCAGAGGTCAAGGGTGAAGTCAAGGTCACCGATCAGGACCTGAACAGCTACCTCCAGGGGCACCAGGAAGAGTTCAAGACCCCGGAACAGCTGAGCATCGCCTACGCCGTACTCGATCCCGCCCAGTTTGCGGCAAAGCTGACCGTGAGCGATGAGGAAGCGCAGACTTACTATCAGAAAAACATCGACCGCTATCAGGGCAAAGGGGGAATACTTCCATTTGCCGAAGTAAAGGAGCAGGCCAAGGCAGACGCACTGAAGCTGAAAAGCACCAAGGAAGCCTATGAAAAGGTGGCCGACGCCGTCAACAAGAACCTGAAAAACGCCGACATCAACGCCGCAGCAGCTTCCCTCGGAGTAAAGGTCCTCGAGACGCCGCTCTTCACGGAAAAGGCGCCGGCAACCGCCCTTGCAGGCGAAGCGGACGTGATCAAAAAGGCCTTATTCCTCAAGCAGGGTGAACTGGGAGGACCGGTTGAAACAAGCAAGGGGATTTACCTCATCAAGGTGAAAGAAAAGATTCCGGCTGCCGTACCGCCACTGGCGCAGATCAAGACCCAGGTCAGCCAGAAGGTTGCCGAAGAAAAAGCCCGCGAACTGGCGAAGAAAAAGGCTGAAGAAGCGCTGGCACAGTTGACGAAAGGCAGCGCCGTGAAACTTCAGGAGACCGGCAGCTTCGGCTACGCCCCCACCGGCGTCGTTCCCCGGATCGGCACCTCGGCGGACCTGATGGAAGCAGCCTTCGCCCTGACCACGGCCGCTCCGGCAGCAAAGACACCGTTCAAGGTTGGCAACAGCTGGTATGCCGTGAAACTCAAGCAACGCACCGAAGCCAACACAGCCGATTTCCAGAAGAGCAAGGAGCAGCTTAAACAGGCCCTCCTCCCCAAAAAGCAGCAGGAAACCCTGGACAACTGGCTGAAAGAGCTGAAGAGCAAGGCAAAGATTGTTATCAACCCGGCCATAACTGCCGACTAAGGGCCGTTCTACGTTCTACGTTCTACGTTCTACGTTCTACGTTCTACGTTCTACGTTCTACGTTCTACGTTCTACGTTCTACGTTCTACGTTCGAGGTTCGAGGTTCGAGGTTTCAGACTTACAACTTAGAACATAGAACTTAGAACATTATTTATAAGGAGAAAGCCATGAGCAAACTGGTTCTTACAACCGACTTCCCCGACCTGAAACTGGCCGCACGGGGCAAGGTGCGCGACATCTATGACCTGGGAGAGACGCTCCTCATCGTTACCACGGACCGCATTTCCGCCTTTGACGTCATCATGAACGAGGGGATTCCCGACAAGGGGTACGTACTTACCCAGATATCGGCCTTCTGGTTCCGGCAGATGGAAGATATCATCCCGAACCATATCATCTCCACGGAGGTCAAGGATTTTCCCGCCGAGTGCCAAAAGTACGCGGATGTTCTCGAAGGGCGCTCCATGCTGGTGAAAAAGGCCAAGCCGCTCCCCGCGGAATGCATCGTCCGCGGCTACATTTCCGGCTCCGGGTGGAAGGATTACCAGGCAACCGGCTCCGTATGCGGCATCACACTGCCTGCTGGATTGAAGGAATCGGACCGGCTCCCCGAGCCGATTTTTACCCCGTCGACCAAGGCAGAGCTCGGCACCCACGACGAGAACATCTCTTTCGAGAAAATGGTCGATATGTGCGGCAAGGACATTGCCGAAAAGGTGCGGGACATCACCCTGAAAATCTACAAGAAGGCCCGCGACATCGCCGACGGCAAAGGGATCATCATTGCCGACACCAAGTTCGAATACGGCATCTACGAGGGTGAACTGATCATCATCGACGAGTGCATGACCCCCGACTCCAGCCGCTTCTGGCCGAAAGACAGCTACCAGCCTGGCGGGCCGCAGCCGAGCTTCGACAAGCAGTTCCTCCGCGACTACCTGGAGACCCTCGACTGGGACAAGACTGCCCCTGCCCCTCCCCTCCCCGAGGAGATCGTCAGGAAGACCGGCGAGAAGTACATGGAAGCGCTGGTGAAGCTCACCGGCAAGGGGAAGTAGGATAAGATACAGATAAGAGACGGGAAAAGCCCCGGTCGGAAACGGCCGGGGCTTTTTATTATCTACTCGAAACAGACGATGCCGCATTGCCACAGTACGCTCAGAAATCCAGCGGGCTTTTTGGCTCCTTCACCGTTCTGACCGGCACGCAGTGGGTGTAGATCATGGTCGTCTTCAGGCTGGCGTGTCCCAAAAGCTTCTGAATGACGCGGATGTCGTAATTGGCTTGCAAGAGGTGGGTGGCGAAGGAGTGGCGGAAGATGTGGGATGTAACCCGCTTGGGGATTTTCGCCCGGCGAACGGCATGGTAGAGCGCTTCCTGCAGCTCCGACTCGTGAAGATGCCAGCGCCGCCGCTCACCGGTCTCTTCCACCATTGTCAGCGATTGCTGCGGGAAAAACCACTGATGGATGAACTCCTTCGCCGCATTGGGATATTTCCTTTCCACCGCATCGTCCAGAAACACCCCGTCGTATCCGGCAACCAGATCCCGGTCATGCAACACACCAACCCGCTTGATTTGCGCCTTCAGCTCCGTCAGGATTGATTCCGGCAGTGGTACGGTCCGATCCTTTTTCCCCTTGCCGTGAACTGTAAGAATATTGACGTCAAAATTGAAATCCCGCACACGCAGTTGCAGTCCCTCAAACAACCGCAGACCACAGCCAAACAGCATCTTGACAACTAGATTGTATGGATGGGAGAGCTGCTCCAGAATGGCGTCGATTTCCAGTCGGGAAAGCACCGCCGGGATATAAAGTGACTTTTTCGCCCGCGGCACGTCTCGCAGCTCGCCGAAATCTCTTTGCAAGGCATGGCGGAAGAGAAACAGCAGGGAGTTGAATGCCTGATTCTGGGTTGAGGCCGCGACATGGCATTTAACCGCCAGATAGGTCAGGTATTCCTTCACATCTGCGGTTGACAGCTCTTGCGGTGGCTTGTTCTTCAGAAAGCGCTGGAACTGCCTCGACCAAAGTGCGTAAGTTTTCAAGGTTTTGCGGGAATAATGGCGCACCTTGATCTCCTCTGCCAGTTTCTCCAAAACCGCATCCCACTCTGAGGAGTCGGACTTATCCTGGTACCCTGCCGGAGTATAAAAGGATTTGCGCTTGTATGCAGCCGGGATTTGCGGCAGATCAGAAACCGGGTTTAACGATGACTGCGAATCTGTCCCATCGGCTGTTTCTTTACTAAGCATTTCCAGGCTTAGCATTTCAAAATATAGAAAAACGGCATGGATAGCCTGCTGACGCTGCTGTGCCGTCTGCTTCTTTTCTAGTAACTTTTCTCCGAACAGACGAATTCGCTCTTTTTTAGACTCTGGTAGTGGATATTTAGAACAGAAATCGAGGAAATACCGCAACCATTTCTTGTATTCGTTATATCGGGAGGGTTGGATTTCCTTTTTGTTGAGGATCGCCTCAAATTGGCTCATAACAGCATTCGGAATAGTAATCATTTATCGGCTCCAAGTTGAGAAGGCTCTCAGCTCAACGACGTCAGGTTGTCACATGTCATCCCTATCAAAAATACTTTGATGGTGTCAATAGGATACATTAATAAAAACAATTTGCATCAGCTTCTATTATGTTATAAGTTGCCTGAATTAATAGGGCATTTCGGAGTGAGAGAATGAAGACTCGGCTTAAATTGAAACCTGGTCAGAAAGGGACCAAAGGGCTTGTTGATGTCTATGGTGATGCTTTGGTTTGTGTTCGATACAGGTATGACGAGGAAAGTTGCTCACGAATAAAAACTGTGGAGATCATTGTAGAGAAAAAGGACTGGACTCCCCCGAAACCGAGGTTTGCCGACGATGAGCTTGTTCCGGTGCGAATCGCATACACTGAAAGCGAATTGAAAAGTATGGCAAAGTTGGCTGGCGGCAGGTGGGACCCGGGAAAAAGGTTATGGTCCATCCAGTTCGGAACGATTAAAGGCACAAAACTGGAAAAGCATATAGTAATAGATGCCAAATTGGATAATGGAATAAATGAAAAAACAGGCAAAAGCATATAATATTAGATACCTTACAGGCATATAATACTAGATGCTGGCATATAGTATTATAAACAAGCATCTAATAATAGATGCCACATGCTAACTGCTCAATAACACGTTGAGCAAATAATATAAAGAAATTAGGATGTTACGCCACTTTATGAGGCTAACGAATGACATTACAGCAGATCATAGCGCGTGGATACGAACAGAGAACAGCGAACAAGCCGTTGCCACCGTATATGTGGAAGGCCGCCGGACGAATCTCGGTTTGTCGGACGTCAACTCTTGGCGGCCACGTGCAGGCGTGCCCTGAGGGGCACGTTGAAAGGCACTGGTACAACTCCTGCCGGCACCGCGCCTGTCCCGTCTGCAACTATACTGCCACCGAACGATGGCTTGACAGCCAGAAAGAACGAATCCTCAACTGCGAACATTTTCATGTTGTTTTCACGCTGGACAGTGCGCTTGATCGCCTCTGGCTCGTCAATGTCCGGGCCATGACCAACATTCTTTTCCAGTCGGCCCGCGACACGCTCTTTGAACTTTTGGGTGACGATAAATACCTGGGCGCCGAACCGGGCGTGATCATGGCGCGCCATACCTGGGGGCAGATGCTCGGCCTTCATCCGCATGTTCACTGCCTGGTATCGGGGGGCGGCCTGACCCAGAGCGGTGAATGGCGCAGTGTCGCCAACGGCTATCTGCTACCGGTGCGGGTCGTGCGCTCCCTGTTCTGCGGCAAGTTCCTCGATGCAATTCGCCGCGGAGTTGAGCGGGCAGAGCTGACCGTGCCGGATGGCGAGCGACCGCAGCAGGTTTTGAACCTGCTCAACAAGCTCGGCCGCAAGAAGTGGAATGTCTGCATCCGGGAGCGCTACGCGCACGGCAACGGTGTCTTGACCTACCTCGGCCGGTACTTGCGCGGCGGAGCCATTTCGAACCGCCGAATCATTTCGTCCGACGAAGAGCAGGTGCGTTTCCGCTACAAGGATTATCGCGAAGAAAGTGAGAGCGGCGGCAAGAAGTGCAAAACGATGGAGCTTAGCGTCAATGACTTTGTGCGCCGGGTGCTGCTGCATGTCCCGGAACCGGGCCACAAGGTGGTGCGTTCATACGGATTGTACGCGGGAAGCCGGCGCCAGGCCCTTGACCGCTGCCGGGAATTACTCGGGCAAGAACCGGTACAGGAGCCGAAGGCGCGCACATGGCAGGAATGCGTGGCGGGACTGGGAGAGACAAACCCCGGCCAATGCCCGGTATGCGGCTCACGGCTGGTGCAACGGGAGGTGTTTCGTCCGGAGTTCAGGGGCGAGACAAGGAAGTTTCCAATGAAAGAGGCGGCATGAGCAGGCAGCAAGAAGTGACTGACGATCAGCAGCCGGTGATGACGCATGCCTTAAAGACAGGAAAAACGAAGCTTCTGGGAGAGTCAAAGGCAAATCACACCACCAAACCCGCCCAAGACAAGGAAGATTTCAGCGACGGCAACAATTTACTGACAAAAAAACCGTAAATCAGCTCTGGCGGTGACGAGAAAACTCCATAGACCACAAAGAAAAAGCTCAACACTCGGATGGAACAGACGCGCCGATCAAGATCGCCGCTAAAGGCATGTTTTGGGGCGGCTTGCTGTTCATCCTCTAAAACGTTGAACTAAACCGCTTCGCGGTAGCTAAAAACCAATAAAGTCAAAGGCATAAAGGCGAATTAAAAGCAAATCCGAATTAAAACCGAAAATAAACCCAAGACCCACTTAGGCAGCTTCTTATGAGGCTGCCTTTTTTTATTGCCAAATCGAGACTACTCCTTTCATCGTACGTTTCACGGCCTGAGGGCCGAAAAACCAAGAAAAGGAGAAACAATCATGACTGACTTGCGACGAAGGATGATGGAAGATCTGCAACTTGCCGGGTACAGTGCGAGGACGCAGAAGAGCTACCTCGATGCAGTACGGGGACTGGCCAAGTATTACATGCGCTCCCCTGACCTGCTGTCGGAAGACGATGTACGCGGTTTCTTCCTGCACCTGCTCAAAGTGCGCAAAGCCGCCCGGAGCACCTTCACCATTTACCTGAGCGGTATCAAGTTCTTCTTTGAAACAACATTGCAGCGCAAGTGGAGTGTCTTTGGCATTACCAAACCGGCCAAGAGCAAACGGCTGCCGGTCGTGCTCTCCCGGAAAGAGGTCAGAACCTTACTTAAGAGCATCAAGAACCCAAGAGTAAAGATGGCGCTCACCATCATCTATGCCTGCGGCCTGCGGCTCTCCGAAGGGGCACGGCTCAAGGTAAAGGACATCGACAGCGGCAGAAAGCTCCTCTGGGTGCGGGACGGCAAAGGCATGAAAGACCGCTGTGTCCCCTTACCCAAAAGGCCACTGGAGCTACTGCAGACACACTATCGGCTTTTTGGCGCAGGTTCAGAGTATCTCTTCCCCTCCGGGGATGGCCACATCAACATCTGCACCATCCAGACCGCCTTCAGGGTAGCGGTAAGAAAAAGCGACATCGGCAAGACGGCCACCGTCCACACCCTGCGACATTCCTACGCCACCCATCTTCTGGAAAACGGCGAGGACAGTGCCACCCTCAAGGAGATCCTCGGTCATAGCAGCATCACCACCACCAACATCTATCTCCACATGACGGAGATGCTCACCGGCCGCCTCGGCAAGAGCCTGAACGAGCTGATGAGCGATCTTTAGCCGTGGTCACGCTGGCTGATATCGTCACTGTTCATGGCGGCGACTATCTGCAGGAGTTCGGCACAAGGATACTCCCCAGCCACAAAAGGGCACTGGCAGATATTGTCGCCTGCCGCACCGAAAGCATGGGAGGACACGTCGATGAGTGTGAAGATTGCGGCCATCAACAATACCTCTACCACTCCTGCAAAAACAGAAGCTGCCCCAAGTGCCACGGCAGTGAGACCAGAATCTGGCTGACCAAGAGAGAAGGCGAACTCCTGCCGGTACGCTACTTTCATCTGGTCTTCACCCTTCCGTCAGAACTGCGGGACCCGGTACGCAAACACCAGAAGGTACTCTACGCCATCCTCATGCAGGCAGCAGTGGAAACCCTCACCGCAATCGGACTCGATCCCAAGTTCGTCGGCGGCAAACTCGGCATCCTCGCCGTCCTGCATACCTGGACAAGAGCTCTGGAGCACCATCCCCACGTGCATATGCTGGTCCCCGCCGGCGGACTTGATAAAGACGGCCAATGGCGGGAGTCCCGCAAGAAGTACCTCGTGCTGTCAATCGGCTTTGAATTTTGACCCACCATCGGCGTCCAATTTTGACCCACCCCAGGTAGTAGTTTTCAGTTATTGATCCTCGTTCTGATTCTCCAGCTTTCGTTTCCGGTTTCGATTATCTCGCAGTGATGCGTGACCCTGTCCAGGAGAGCTGTCGTCATCTTGCCATCGCTGAACACCTGCGGCCATTCACCGAAGGTCAGGTTTGTGGTGATGATGAGCGACGTCCTCTCGTAGAGCTTCGAGATCAGGTGGAACAGAAGCTGGCCGCCATTCTTGGAGAACGGCAGGTATCCCAGTTCATCAAGTATGACCAGGTCATGCCTGACCAGGTGTTCCGCCAGTTTACCACCTCTGTTGTCCAGTTTCTCCTGCTCAAGCTGGTTTACCAGATCCAGTACGTTGAAGAACCTGGCTTTCCTTCCGTTTCTGATGCTCTGCTTGGCAATCGCTATGGCCAGGTGTGTTTTGCCGGTACCGGTGCCACCGACCATGATGATGTTGGTGTGATCAGCGAGAAAGTTACCACTGTAAAGGTGCCTCACCTGCATCTCATTGACCGGTGAGGCCGTAAATTCAAACCGGTCCAGATCCTTATCCACGGGGAACTTCGCCAAGCCCATGCGATAGCGGATGCTTCTAGCCTTGCGCTCTGCCATCTCCGTTTCCAGAAGATCACAGAGGATCTTCTCCGGAGTGGCCCGGCTTTTTATGCCTGCCGCCAGTAGCTCGTCGAAGGTGGCCTTCATGCCGTACAGCCCAAGTGTTTCCATCGCCTCCATCAGGCGGTCACGCAGTACCATGCGCACCTCCCGAGAGGAGGCGGTCATAGCGGTAACAATCAACCACCGGGACCAGCTTGAGAAGCGGCAGTTGTGCTGACAGTTTCACTGGTTCCGGTTGCGGCTCGTCGTGTGTGCGGGACAGGATGCTGAGGATGACATCACTGCTGACCGTTTTATCGGAGAGAGCCTGCGTACAGGCAGTGGCTACTGCTTCCAGTCCGTAGCGGCTGACGACAGAGAGGATGCCGACGAACTGGCGGTCACCACCAGAACGTCCTTCCAATATTGTCCTGACTTCGCTCATAGCTTCCGGCAGATCCCATCGTTTGAAGGGCGCTCCGTTTCGTAATGCTCCCGGCTTCTGCTCCAGAACAGCCAGATAGTGCCAGGGATCATAGATGACTTTGTCACGGCCAAGATTGCGCTGGTGAACGCCGACAACTGTGCCATTCAGAATCATGCTGACATGGTTGGCGTATGCCCGCACCGAGACCGATTTGCCTACGGCCATAGCATTGACGCTGTAACGGTTGCGATCAAAGCTGATCAGCAGTTGCGATGAGACACGGACAAAGCTTTCCTGGTAGCCGTCGAAAGGAGATACCGGAAGTGCCAAGAGTTTGGTCTTCTCTTCGGCAAAGACCTGGTCAATGGTTCTCTCCTTGAACTCAGGATGCTTTGCTGTGGCGGCGTGATTGCGGCATTCACCTTCCAGCCATTCGTTCAGCTCCTCAAGGGAGGCAAAGCGTCGGCGCTGAACGAAGAAGCGGTGCCGGACCACGCCAACCTGATTCTCCACCTGTCCCTTCTCCCAGCCGGCGGCAGGGGTACAGGCCACCGGTTCGAACAGGTAGTGGGAGGCCAGGTTCTGGAAGCGCCGGTTGAAGACCCGGTCCTTGCCCATCAGTACCTTGGTGACAACCGTTTTAAGGTTGTCGTAGATGCCGCGTTTGCAGATACCGCCAAAGAATTCGAAAGCGCGGGAATGGGCATCAAGGACCATCTCCAAACTCTCACGGGTATACGCGACACAGAACGGCTTGCGGCTGTGGCACAGACGGAAATGGGATACCTTCACTTCTACCGGCATACCACCCAGCTCCACCTTCTCATAACTCCAGTCGAACTGGAAGGCGTCACCGGGTTCCCATTCGAGAGGGATGAAGGCTTTGACTAAAGCCGTGCCATCGTCTTCCTTCCAAGTGCCCACATAACGACGTACAGCATCATAGCCTCCGGTATACCCTTCCCGCTGCAACTGCTCAAAAAGAATCTGGGCGCGACGACGATGTTTAACGGGTTTATCACGATCTTCCTTCAACCATTCTGACAGCCGTTCAACAAAAGAGCCGAGCTTGGGGCGGGGCTGTTCACTCCGCTCATACTTTTGGTCGGTTATGCCGCTACGGATAATGGATCGGACGGTGTTGCGGGACAGGTTGAACTCGCGGGTTATCTCACGAATTCCCTTGCCGTCTCTAAAATGAGCCTGACGGACTTTACGGATGGTTTCCACGTTCAGCATCTCCTTTGTTTCTCCTCTCTCTGATGAAATCAGAGAGTATGGAGCAGAGTGCTGGGGTGGGTCAATTTTGGACGCCGATTATGCTCGAAAGTGGGTCATTATTGCACGCCGATCCACATCGTGCCGGTGAAAGCCCTGTCAAAGGGCTTTCGCTACCGGTTCATGAAGATGGCCAGAAAAGCACTTCCCGAGGTGATCTTTCCTGGGCAAGTCTGGGACAAGGAGTGGGTGGTCTTCTGCAAACCGACCTTCAACCGGGCAAAAAAGGTGTTCCATTACCTTGGCAGATACGTCCACCGCATCGCCATTACCAATAACCGTATTCTTGCCCTGGATAACGGTCAGGTCGTCTTCCGCTACCAGAATTCCGACACCAGAGAGTGGAAGAATATGCGGCTACCGGTAAAGGAGTTCCTGCGTCGCTACCTGCAGCACGTCCTGCCGCAGGGGTTTCACAAGGTCCGCTACTACGGACTTTTAAGTCCAGGAAATAGAGTAACCCTGAAACGGTTGCAGCTCCTGCTTGCAGAGAGAAGAAAGACAAAAGAAGAAAAGAACGAAGAGACTTCTCCGCCACCGGCAGAGCGCCGCTGTCCCTGCTGTGAAGAGGGGACAATGGTGATAATCAGCTGGCTGCCGCGTAAAGCGAGAAGCCCGCCGCAAGGAAGGGCACGGACAATAACGACAAAACAGTGAAAAGCAGCGCGGGACAAAACCGGCGCAACGCCACAACTGCGCCCGAAGTTGGCAAAAATTGTAAAGTCCGATGGTTAAACAAGGCAGGGAATCAGAGAAATTCTGATAAATGAGACAATCAACAACAATTCTTTATTGAATTGCCCTCATAAAACCCGTATTATCCACGCACCCAAAGACAAAAATCGGTATAAAAATCCAGATAGCACGTGCACAGGCCCGAAGACGGTTTAGTCCAACACGACTCTATGCGGCGGCTCCGCTTCGCTACGCACCGCATAAAGTCTTATTCGTTATGTCAGGAGAGAAAGAAAAGAAATGTCTGAATATGAAGATTTCGTCAAAGATTTCCCTAAACGTTGTCAAGAGCTTTTAAACTTGGCAGAACGCCCTGCTTTAGACGCGGGCAGAGAAGTAACCTTGATGCTTATGGTGGCGGCGACTGCCCTATTTATTCCATTTGAGCGGCTGAAACCCGAAGGACGACAAGATCATCCGTCTAAGGACAAAGAGCGATTCCCACAGGCCGCTACTGAATTAAAAACATTACTCGAAAAACCTTTTACCGCGTCTGATCTTTTTGACAAAGAAGCAAAGTCATGGGCCACAGGTAGACTAAAGTCATTAGATGGGGCACCCGACGATTGGCCTGAGCTTCAGAGGTTAAAGCCAATATCTAGCGAAAAGAAAGTAAATTCGATTTTTAAGACAATACGAAATTCTTTGGCACATGGGAACCTGTATACAAGAGGTGGTAGTGAAATAAAATCTATCATATTTATATCAACCATTGAGGATAGAGATAAGATCATCGGATTTCAGTTTGTCAGTGTATCTCCAGCTGATTTTAGATTATTTCTAACGCGTTGGTTCGAATTTTTAGATAAATTCCACATCGATCAGAAATGTGCTTTTAACGTAGTAATAAAATCTACGTAACCATTGATGCGATGGTTGGTATTATTTTCACAGGCAATAATAAATTTATTGGAGTGCATTAAATGTTTCCGTTATCAGTTGGTGATTGGGGTAAGCATAGAACTCAAGGAAAAGTTTTAATTTCTGCCGTTAATCGATATGAAGTTTATTTTGATACTACTGGCGGAGATACAATTAGAATTTCAATGGAGCGAGCAATAGAAATGATTACTCCTCTAGGAATTGAAACTATTGATAAGAGGGGAAATATAAAAGCCAATGAGATTGAAGTTGATAATACTCTTAATTATCAAGAACATAAGCGTATGCAAGTGCCCATTCGTGAGTGGAGTAGCAGGCCATATCAAACTGAAGCACTTAAATCACTAAGCAGTGCTTTTAATAAATATAACCAAGTCATCCTTGCCCTTCCAACTGGTAGTGGTAAGACGTTTGTTGCCGCAAAATGGATTTGCGATCATATAATTAATTGCGGAGGTAAAGTTATTTGGGTTGCTCATAGAACTGAACTTCTTGATCAAGCCTATGCAACTTTTTTGAAATTACTGCCCCCGCATTTATCTTCTGAAATTACTTGGTGGGCCGGGGGAAGAGAGAAGAATCGGCTCCTCGACGAATTGAGTGGGTAGCCTGGGCCGGGTTGATGTAAGATAGGCCACCATCACTCAGCCTGGAGGTTAGTAATCGCTATGAATCCTGAAGATCTTTTTGGTGCTGCTCTTGGAATTGCCATCCCGTGGAAGGTTACCTCTGTTGACTTCAACAAGAAGTCAAGTCGTTTGGACATAACCATCGACTTCCAGCGGGGAGCCACCTTTCCCTGTCCGGTCTGCGGAACGTTGTCACCAGTCCATGACACCACGGAGAAAGAGTGGCGGCATCTGAATTTCTTCCAGTACGAAGCCTACCTTCATGCGCGTGTTCCACGGGTAAAGTGCCCTAACAGCGACTGCGGCGTGAAGTTGGTCCAGGTACCCTGGGCTCGCGCAGGCTCAGGATTTACGCTGCTGTTTGAGGCCCTGGCCATGACCATGGCTCGTGATTTGCCGGTGAAGGTCATGAGCAGGCTGTTTGCCGTTACCGATACCCGTCTATGGCGGTTGATTCAATCCTATGTCGAGAAGACAAGGGCCGCAGAAGACTTCTCCGAGGTGAAGAGGGTCGGTGCGGATGAAACCTTTGCCGGGCGCAGTCATGACGAGAAATTCGTCACCTTCTTCTTCGACCTCGACATGCATAAGCTCTTGTTCGGCACGACGGGAAAGGACAACGAAACAGTCAAGAGCTTCGTCGCGGACCTTAAGTCACATGGCGGCGATCCTGATAGCATCACAGACGCTGCTATTGACATGTCCAAGGCATTCATAAAGGGTGTCAAAGAGCAGTTGCCCCATGCCGTGGTCACCTTCGATAAATTCCACGTCATCAAGCTTATGAACGATAAGCTTAGTAAGATAAGGGCTCAAGAAGCCAGGTTATTTCCTGAAATCCTGAAAAAGAGCAGAAACCTGTTCCTCAAAAATCCAGAGAACCTGACACCGGAAGAGGAACAGCGCCTGGATGCCATTATCACCAGTCAAAGCTTAAGGAGTACGGAAGCTTACATGCACAAGCTGAACCTTCAGAACGTCTATTTTGCTTCAAGCCGAACGGAGGCAGAAACCCTGTTGACCAAATGGCATCGGAAAGCCGCCGCAAGCTCAATCCAACTCATCAAGAACATGGCCGAATCTGTAAAAGAGCATTGGGATGGCATTCTGGCACATTTTGAAAGCGGCCTGACTAGCGGCTTCATTGAGGGCATCAACAGCCTAATTCAATCAGCCAAAACTCGGGCACGAGGCTATCGGAATCCTGACAACTTGATCTGCATGGCTTATCTGGTTGCAGGCAAGCTCAACCTAAAGTCGCTATTCCCTCTACCCACTTGATTCGTTGCAGAGCCGAAGAATCCTTATGGTAGGATAGTTCTCGTTTCGATCATGGCCGCAAAAACATTCCCATCTATAACAACAGATATTTTAGTCATTGATGAAGCTCACCATGAACCAGCACAGACCTATCAAGCCTTTCAGGATAAAATTGAATTCAAAAAGAATTTGGGGCTAACTGCAACACCCAAGAGACTAGATGCAAAGGTGCTAAATTACGAAGCCATTGCATATCAGAAAACCTTTATGTCTCTTGTACATGAAAAATGGCTCGCTTGCCCAGACCCTGTCTTGTCGCAAACAGGCATGGTCTTTGATCTTGATGTAAGAATGGATGATTTTAGCGAAGAATCGCTTACTTCACTTGATAACGATCCTCGCAACGATTTCATAGTTAAGCACTGGATGGACAATTCGGAAAAATATGGGAAAACATTGGTTTTTGCCCTTAATCGTGATCATGCAAGACGACTTACAGAATCTTTCAGGAAAGCAATTCCTGGGAAAATGATCGATTATATTGTTTCTGGAGAAGGTAATCTGTCAGATAGAAATACAAAGGTATCGTTATTTAGAAACGGCATGATTGATGTTTTGATAAATTGTAAAATTTTTACTGAAGGGTTTGACTGTCCTGATGTAAAAACTATTTTTCTTACAAGACCAACGTTATCTGTTTCTTTGTACCTCCAAATGATTGGTAGAGGTACAAGAATAACTCCAACAAAAACATCTTTTTACTTGGTTGATTTCCAGGATGATCTCGGTAAATTCCAAAATCAACTTATTAAACCATGGGTTTTAGGCGATGAGCTAAACAATGAATTAATTACTACTGCAAATAAGAACATTGTCGAAGATGTAGAAGTTGATCCAATATCTGATATTGATGAAGATTTACCTAACTGGTTAAAAGAGGACATAACCTTATCTCCAATAGATTTAAATTTGATCGCAGGTTATGTGATATTTAAGCATGACAGTGGCCGTGAGGATGGATTTCTTGTTCACGTCGATGATGAAGATCTGTTTTTGAATGCATGGGTTGAATTAAACAGTAAAAAAGACAATTGTTGCGCAGATGAATTAGGAATATTAGCATTAAATATGTACAAACTACTATCTACTAATAGATTGTCTCTTCAAGGATTTGTTAGTGCTGCTATTGCCCTTGCAAGTGGTAATTCCGAATACATTAAATTGAATTCTCCAAAAACATTAACTACAATTTTTGATTTTCTGAACGACATATATATTTCTCAAGAGGAAGAAAGTGACTTGAAGAAGCATTCATCAGATATTTATGCAATTATTAAATTCACTATCGATGAAATTGATGAAGGCCTATCATGGAGTCAAGTTTTTGAAAATGAAAAATACGTATTTGATAAAGCAACAAACGAACTCACCAAGAATAATCATTTACGCGGGCTTGAGTTAAAAAAGAAAATAGCTTGTATTTACAATGAGATATTAATTGATACGCATCTTCTGGAATTTGAATGGGAACGATTCTGTTTGAATATGATTAAAGATAAATTTTCATGCATTTTATATTTGCCGTGATCTCTTCCGCATTTTACAGAAAACCTGTGTACTCATCTGCACAGAGATCCTCTTAAATACTATGAACTCTATAATGCAAAAAAATCGCATAACAAACGCATGCACCTGACCACAAAACCGTCAGGTGATGCTTGCCCCGTTGGCAGTCGAACGGAAAGGAGGATAAATGTATTGCACTCAATGCGGCGCACAAGCCGTCTCAGAAGCTAAGTTTTGTGCTAAATGTGGTGAGGCTTTAGGTACAAGTTCAGTAATAACTGAACCGGAACTTCCACTTTCACTTGCATCAATGCAGAATTCAAGCCCTGCCACTGATGACGCAAAGTGTGGACCAACTGGAGTCGGTGGCTGGCTAAAGTTGCTTGTCGTTGGAATGCTGGTGCTTGGACCGTTGATGGGGGCAGGCCGAATTGAAAATGATTTCATGATGGCAGAACATCAAAATCCCAATATTACGTCATTGAATGAATGGAAAACCTTTAAAAATGCGACATGGTGGACATTTTACATAGTTGCCGCTATGAGCTTTTATGGCGGTTGGGGTTTGGCTCGGGGGCGCGACGTGTCAGTTGTAAATAGAGCCAAAGCTATCTTGTGGCTAACTGGCCCTGTTGCCTCAATTAACTTGGCAATAATTATACCATTCATAATTTTTGGTAAAACTGAAGCAGGCAATCCGCAATTTATTGGCGGATTCTTTGCGTCTGTAGTTGGAGCGATTATTTGGACGGTTTATTTGTCAAAATCGAAACGGGTTCGTAACACTTATTGCAACTCTAAACATTTTATGTAACCCCTAACTTCGGAGTACCCCCAAGTGGAGGTTAATATGAAACTGACTCAATTTTCTCAAATAGAGTACAGCCGAATTCTGGATCTAAATGGCGCTCGCAATAAAGGCTATAGTCAATCTGAGTGTGAGAATATCCTTGTGGCAGCAGGAGCAACCACCATGCAGGCAAAAAATGGTGCTTATGTCTATTTGCACCATGGGTCAAAGATTTCAGCAACTCGAAGAGCATCTCGCTCAGAATATGAGCACCTCCTAAATGATTTTGAAGGAAGAGAGAAAGAATCTAAAGAATGTATCCAGCATTTGGAAAACATGGGCTTTAGCTACGGGCAAGCAAAAACTGCAGTGTATAATTATCGTGTGAAGCACGGATTAATTGGTAAGTGAGGTGATTAGGGGAGTCCCGGAGGGATCATCCCTTGATGATAAAAAGGCGAAATCCCAACCAGGCAGTTGGACACCGGTCGGGCGGAAAGGCTGCCCGAACGGGTCAACTGCGCGGCCCGTTGGCGAAAAAAAGTCTAGGAGTCCAGGAACGTATTTCGATCAGCAGCAAAGAGTTCGTCACAGACCGTTAAGGGAGTATTTCGTTGGGAACAGAGATTGAGTTTGAAATCGGAGGGGCCAGCCTTAGCTGGAGCAAAAATTCACGCGGCATGGATCACGGTATGCTTTTCCAAGCGAAGGACCGGAAACGCCTCCACTCCGACCAGATTGACTATGATTACTTCACTGAAAATGGTCAGGATCCCGGCCTTATGGAAATGGCTCTTTGTAGGCCGCTCAAGGAGATCGTTCCTCGGATTGAACTCCTTGGTTTCACACTCAATGAGGTAGAACGCGAGTACAAGAAGTGCACTGAAAGCTGGCTTGAACAATGCCAGATGATGGCTCATGAGGTGGAAGAATTTTCAGAGCCGGATGTGATGACGTTCCAGGAGTTTTGTGCATTTGTTGCAGCGCACCCTATCCAAACTCTAGACCATTCATTTATCTCTTCATTCGATAATGCGGAAAGCGAGCGGAAAATCCAAGGCAGATTTGACGCCATGCCGGAAATACGAAGAATTCCTTATTTCCCATCAGCTATCGATAACACGTACTCTGAGCGCAGCTATTTTGCCGGCTTAGTCAATTTTATGCACCCTTACTCCACTCTCCGCCTTCTAGCGCAAAACATGTCAAACCTGAATGCGGACGTTGTGTGGCAGTATGGACCGTTGGTAGAAAATGGCTGGGCAAGCGAAAGTGAATTTATACCTGATGCTCGAAGGAACCAGACTTTTCTGATAGCAACTGAAGGCAGTTCCGATGTCCATATTATCAAGCACGCTCTGTCACTGTTGAAGCATGAAATCGCTGACTTTTTCAGGTTTATTGACGTGAGTGAGCGGCATCCATTCTCAGGTACAGGGAACTTAGTCAAGTTTGCTGAAGGGCTTGTTAAGATTGATGTGCATAATCAGGTAGTTTTTGTGCTCGACAACGACGCCGAGGGTTTCGAAGCATATCAACGCATTTCGGATATGAACCTGCCCCCTAATATGCGAGCAATGATGTTACCGACATTGGAAGAGTTCCGCGCCTTTCCAGCTCGAGGTCCGGAAGGCGTGACTAATACTGATATTAATGGACGTGCGGCCGCGATTGAGTGCTATCTGGACCTTAACCTTCATGGTTTCGAGCCGGCAAAAGTAGTGTGGACTAACTACAAGAAGGAACTCGACCTCTACCACGGTGCTTTAGAATTCAAAGATTCCTATACCAAAGCATTTTTAAAGCAGACTGCCGAAACAGTATCGGCGGGAAACTATTCGGTGCACAAACTTCAAGTTGTGCTCGACGCACTTATCGCTGAATGCTGTGCTGTCACCATAGAGGTAGGAAGAACAGGTCTAGGAGAGATATGAGGGGTCAACTATACAAATGATTTGAAGCGATGATCCCAACAAGACAGTTGGACACCGCCAGCCCGAAAAGACTGGGCTTGCGGGTCAACTGCCGAGCCGTTATGCAGAAAATAAAACTTCCAATGATTTGGCGATTTCAACTATTTCCTTGAGTTTAGAAAGTCGCTGCTTTTTGTTCCGACACTCGGAATAAAGTTCACAAATAAGAGCAAGACATTCAATTTCATGCCTTCCAGGGAAATTCGGACTATGCGTTACGCGCTCGACATCCAGAAAAGACAAATCGAACCTTCCTACTCCGGCCAGAGAGCTATTTGCCCCGGTTGCGGAGGAGAAGTTATTGGAAAGTGCGGATATATTGTTTCTGACCATTGGTCTCACCTTTCTGGGTCAGACTGCGACCCTTGGCATGAACCACTAACAAAGTGGCATCTGGAGTGGCAAAACATCCTTAAAAAATACCGAAATGCACAGATAGAGGCTGTAATTACAAAGCATGACATCTCTCATCGTGCAGACGCTGCGCTGCCAGACGGAACAATTTACGAACTGCAACATTCAGGAATCTCACCAGAGGAAATCCATGAAAGAGAACAATTTTACGGCAAAAAACTGGTATGGGTGTTTGACGCAATTGAAGCCTATGTATCCGGGCGAATTGATTTAAGAGAGAAAGAAAACGGAAACTATACTTTTCGCTGGAAGCACCCCCGAAAATCCATAGCCTATGCACAAAGGAAGGTGTTTTTAGACTTCGGACTAGGCGAATTATTTGAACTTGAGTGGATGTCAAAAGAAACTCCTTGTGGTGGCAAAGGAAAACTAATTCAGTCTGCCACGGTTGCCGATTTCACTATATTTTCTGACTAAGAATGAGATGGCATAACCAGAAAAATGCACCTGCCCTAAAACCGGCAGGTGATTTTCCGAACCGTTGGATTATTAAACTGAAATGGAATTATCTTCATGGGCGATTTCGCAAAGCAAGTACGACATAATAAAGTTCCTGGTCCAAATAAACTTAAGTTTGAACGAGCGGACTGGGAATCAATTCTGAAAAAGAATGGAGGGTGTAAAAAGGTTTGTGTAAATGGTCATTAGGGGGTACACCAAGTTACCCTAAGGAGATCACATGACTATTAACACCGACGTAATCGACGACCTGCTCAAACATTACAAGACCCCCGAAGAGATTCTAGGGGAAAACGGGCTGCTGAAGCAATTGACCAAGGCTGTTCTTCAGCGGGCGCTCCAGGCTGAAATGACACTGCATCTCGGCCACGAGAAGCATGCTTCCGTTTCCGCCAAGGGTGGCAATGCACGCAATGGCTCGTCGGCAAAGACCATCAAAGGCGATTTCGGCACCATGCCGATTGAGGTCCCTCGTGACCGGGATAGCAGCTTTGAACCAGTCATCATTCCCAAGGGCCAAACCCGGTTCGCCGAGTTCGATGATAAGATTATCTCTCTGTACTCCCGCGGGCTTACCACTCGTGAGATCCAGGGACACTTGGAGGAAATCTACGGTGTTGAGGTATCCCCCGCCCTGATTTCAATAGTGACTGAAGCAGTAGCTGAAGAGGTCAAAACCTGGCAGAACCGCCCGTTGGATGCGCTTTATCCCATCGTCTACATGGATGCCATCAGGGTCAAAGCCAGAGGCAATGGCCATGTTGTGAACAAGGCTGTCTATCTGGCCATCGGCATCAACACAGACGGCGCCAAAGAAGTTCTGGGAATGTGGGTTTCCGAGAACGAAGGTGCCAAGTTCTGGCTTCAGGTTGTTACCGAACTAAAGAACCGTGGTGTCCAGGACATCTTCATTGCCTGCGTTGACGGCCTAAAGGGGTTCCCTGAGGCCATAGAGACCGTTTTCCCGAACACTCAGGTCCAGCTTTGCATCGTCCACATGGTACGCAACTCTTTGAAATTCGTCTCGTGGAAGCAGCGTAAAGAGGTCGCTGCTGATCTGAAGGTAATCTACCAGTCGGCGACAGCAGAGCAGGCCGAAATGGAACTGACGGCATTTGAGGCGAAGTGGGATAAAACGCACCCGACTATCGGCCAGTCATGGCGCCGGAACTGGGAGCAAATCACGCCTTTTTTCGCTTATCCTGCTGATATCAGAAAGGTTATCTATACCACCAACGCCATTGAATCCCTGAATATGTCGCTCAGAAAGGTGACCAAAAACCGGGGTTCGTTTCCCAATGACGAGGCAATGCTCAAGCTACTTTATCTGGCGCTGAAAAACATCGCGAAGAAATGGACCCTGCCGATCAGGGACTGGAAGGCTGCGATGAATCGCTTTTCCATCCTTTTTGAAGACAGAATGCCAAGCTATTAAAAACCGGGAACCAAAACCATTTACACAAAACTATTGACAGGCCCAAAGAATGATATAGACGAAGAAGACATGCGTCTTGCAATTGCAGGAGGGAAAATGGGGTCAGGCTTCCAAGTTGACAAGTTGAAGAAAGGAGGTATCATTCCAGCATGGCACGTAAACCACGCATCCATCTCCCCGGTGGACTTTACCACGTCATTTTCCGGAGTAACGGCGGTCAGCCCGTTTTCCTCACTGAAGATGACCGTTACCGTTTCTACCTCCTCCTCCAGGAAGGGACTTGTCGGTTTGGCTACCGCGTTCACGCTTTCTGTCTCATGACCAATCATATCCATATCGCCTTGCAGGCCGGCGATATTCCCCTATCACGCGGCATGCACAATCTCTCATTCCGCTATACCCGCTGGATCAACTGGCGGGAAAAAAGAACCGGCCATCTTTTCTAAAGTCCTCTGGGGTCGGACCAAGCTAACATGCCGCAATTATTTATTAATGCAGCAAATTAGACCCGTTTTTCAGCCTTAAAGGCATATTTTCATGGCAAAAAAGGGCCCCTAAATAATGGCACGTGCGAACCGACATCATATTCCAGGGCAGGTGTGGCACATTACCCACCGTTGCCACAAAAAAGAATTTCTTTTCAGTAACTTCCGGTTAGGTTTTTGCACGACGTTTCTTACGTTTCAACTGTCTAATTTTGTTTGAGTTACCTTGTATTCTTGTGCGACGGCTCTGCTGTTCGGCTGCTGCTTCATTTGCAATCTGATTGCGTAATTCTCGTACCCTGCTAATGCTGACTGGCTCCTGGTGCTGCTCACGGCAATAGATGGCTAGCAGCAGATAGGTGATGAGACCACCAAGTATTTGAACCATGAGACCATATTCGCTTCTGGCAATCAGGTGATACACCTTTAGGTGGCGTTTCCACCAACCGAAGAAGGTCTCTATGTTCCAGCGCAGTTTATAAACCTGGGCCACTTCTTCAGCCGTCAGGTCGTATCTGTTGGTTGCTACCCAGTAGTCCTTGCCGTCAATACGGTAACCAACAAGGCGCAGCTCTTTCTCAGTCTGGTTTATACCTTTGGTGCCGAGAAGTACTATCTGGTCATAGAAGACAATACTGTCAGGATTTACGGCATTCTCTCTGATGACGGTTTTGTGTGTATTCTCCCTGATACGGCAGACAAAAAACTTCTCGGCGGCCTGCCACTGGTCAAAGTGATTATGAGACTGATACCCACGATCCATGACACCGGTTTCGCCTTTGTCGATGATCTTATCAACAAAGGGGCGCTCACCCTCTTTACCGTCGGTCAGGAATATCTTCCTTGGAATACCACGGTTGATATCGAAGCCGATATGGGCCTTGGCCTTCTTAGAGCCGCTTCGGTAATCTGCCCATTCCATAGATAGAACAGCATCTATCAAAGAACCGTCTATGGATACCAGATTGCCAAGGTGAGCATATTCATCGGGAAGCACTCTGCCTGCTTGCTTGACAAGATGCCCGAATACCTCGGAAAGCTGTTCAAGACCACGGTTGTTGATTGCCTCAAAGAAAGAGCTCTTTTTGATTCCCTTGGGGGGAGCAACACATTCCTTGGCGAAGTCATCCTGATCCAGCGCCTGGAGAAGTTCGCTCCCGGAAGAGAACTCTTCCAAGTGATAAAAGATCAGGGCTTTTAGCTGATCATCGAAAGTCATTTGCAACGGGCGATACCCCCTGGATTCAAGTTCATTATCTGACTTGAATCTCTCAAAAATCGGGGTAAGAAGCAATTTGAAAGCGCGTGATTTTCGTCTTTGTTTCAGTCGTTTGAACGGTCGCATATCGTAACTCCTGTAATATTGGATAGTTACGAGTGCGGACCACCGTTTTTTTACTCAAAGTCAAGCAAATAATGCGGTATAACGCTGATTTTACAACTTTTTTACATTCTCAAAGAACCTTGCAAAGACCAAACCGGACAATGCTGATTTCTTTTGAAATTCGCAAAGGATAGACGGCGCTGGCATTCCTGGCTCTTTGAAGCCAAAAAGCGTTTTGGCTTGAGGATTCTCAACTACGTGGTTACCTCGAATCATATCCACCTTTTGGTGATCGATAGTGGGCCGGATGTTATTCCAAAGAGCCTTCAACTGATTGCCGGGAGGACTGCCCAGGAGTTCAATCATCGAAAAGACCGTAAGGGAGCATTCTGGGAGGACCGTTATCATGCAACGGCTGTTGAGCGGAATGAACATCTGATTCGCTGCCTTGTTTACATCGATCTGAATATGGTTCGTGCCGGTGTGGTAAGCCATCCCGTTGAGTGGGAGATGAACGGATACAACGAGATCCAGAATCCGCCTGAACGATACGGGGTGATTGATATGTCCGGACTACGGAACCTTTGCGGATTTACAGACCCCGAGCAATTTGCAGAGCAGCATAGGCAGTGGGTTCATGAGGCAATCAACAATGGCAAAAATCAGCGGGAAAGTTGCTGGACAGAGAGCATCGCTGTTGGCAGTTCAGGTTTTATTGAAGAAACCAAGGCCAAGCTTGGCATAAAGGCGGCAGGGAGAAGGATCGCAGAACAACAGGAAGACCGGTTTGTACTAAAAGAAGAACATGCACCTTACAACGCCGGTTTTCGCAACCAAATGGGACTTCTAAGCCCAGAAAACAGCTATTTTTTGGACGTTTCTCTTTTAGATTTCGCGAGTTAGCTTGGTCCGACCCCAGGCCCCCCTCCGTTTGCCCTGACACCCTGTGTTTGCCCTGACACCCTGTGTTTGCCCTGACACCCTGTGTTTGCCATTGACCTGCCCTAACAACCCGGCAGGTCAATGGCTGGCCCGTTAGCGGAAAAAATTGAAGGGAAATATATGTCCTGGAGTGGTCTAGCATAACCTACCATTTGCCTATTAGCCTTATCTGTCTGCCGGAAGCTGATATCCATAACTGGCCATTTATCAATTCAGCTGCAATAGCCCCGGTAAGAGCACCCAAGGCATCAGCCGCAACGTCATCCCAACCGAAATGGTCATCAATTATATATTCATCCACAATCTCATTGATAATACCAGGGACCAAGCCTAACCCAGTAGAGGCCAATGTACGTTCAACCGGACCCATGTGCTCTGCGTAGTGATACAAGACAGTATCAGCTGCCAGTCCACAAACTGAACCTGTCCAGAAATGGGGGTACAGTGAAGGGTCAGTAGCAAAAGCTGGGGTGGGAAGCAACAGCAACACCAAGATAATCACATTTCTCATGCAACCTCCTTTTTGCCAGTAAAAATACTTTTCCCGCGCCACCATGAATAGACTATCATTAGAAAATAAAAGGGCAATAGAAAAACTGGCAAATCTTCGTGTATTTTCCAAAATGGAGGTAATGTGTTTAAAAACCATTACTGACTTATATATAGATAAAAGTGATATATGTTACAAACTTAATGCCTGCAATAGTCAAAATTATTAACATTTTTTTGGGTTACAGAAACATCACTGCAAAAAAATCGGAGATTTTCTACTCCTGATTTCTCCCGGCAAGCCCCAAAAAGGAACGAATCCTTTTCTGGACTTTTCCACCACTTGTAGTTTTGTTTTTCGGATTGCTGTTCAGGTACTGGGATTTCATCGTTAAGTAAGATGAAGCAAGAAGCCCAATCGGGTAGCCGGGGGTCTTAGCCCCCCAGCCCCCCTCCCGTTTTGACCCTCTTCCGTTTTCCGATGCAAATCCAGTTGGTGGGTTTTCCGATATGATTTAACATACTTTTCACTTGGTCATAACTGTACGGCAATAATGGTAAGTTACAGTGCCGCACAGTTTAATCTATTTTAACCGCAAGAAAAGGAGAACCACATGAAAAAAGCAGGTCTATTTTCAGTTTACGTGGCATCGGCAGCCATGGTGCTGCAACTGGCCGCACCGGCCGCCTCCTTGGCCAGCGCGGCAAAGAACATCATCTTCATGGTGCCTGACGGCATGGGGCTTGCCGACGTCACCGCCACACGCATTTACAAGAATGGCCTGGACGGCGCCCCTCTGAACTTTGAGACCCTGAAGTACATTGGCTACCAGCGGACATACTCTGCCAACAGCACCATCACCGATTCCGCGCCGGCAGCCTCCGCCTGGGCCTGCGGCGAGAAGTTCAACAACGGTGAGATCAGTTTCCACGGCGACGGCCGTCCCTTCAAGCCGAGCATCCTCGAACTGGCCAAGAAACAGGGGAAATCCACCGGTCTGGTCGCCACCTCCACCATCACCCACGCCACCCCGGCCGCCTTCGGTTCCCACGTGGTCTCCCGCAACTGTGAAAATGAAATCGCCCGCCAGTTTATAGAGGTGACCGGGGTCGACCTGCTGCTCGGCGGCGGCGTCGATAAGTTCAAATCGGTCAAGGCCGACAAATGTGGGACCAAAGGTGATTTTATCCAGGAAGCTCAGGACAAGGGATATGCCGTGGCTTACAGCAAAAAGGAACTGGACAAGGTGGTTACTGACGGCAGCACAAAGGTCCTCGGGCTCTTCAACGCCGCCGGCCTGACCCCTGAATACACCCGCACCCCTGGAATTTCCGAACCGCGCCTGCCGGAGATGGCCATAGCTGCGCTGAATGTCCTGGAAAAGAACAAGCACGGTTTCTTCCTTATGGTGGAAGGCTCCCAGGTGGATTGGGCCAACCACGCCAACAACTATCCCTATCAACTGGGTGAAATGCTCGCTTTTGACGAGGCAGTAAAGGTCGTCAGGGATTGGATAAGCGCCGATGAAGACCGGAAAGAAAACACCCTGCTGATCGTGGTGGCCGACCATGACACCGGCGGTTTCGCAATAAACGGTCCGCAGACGGCGCTTCTCAAGGCTGGTCAAACGGTGGAGGCGGGGTGGACAACCGGCGAGCACACCGGCGTTGACACCCTTATCTGGAGCGATGGGCCGGGGAGCAAGGCTCTGGCCAGAGCCATCGACAACACCGACATCTATGGCGTGATGGTCAAGGCCATGGCTGGCTCAAAGGAGTAGAAAACCTCGCAAAAAACATGTTGTGAAGCCTGAAAAGGGTTGCCGATTGCGGCAGCCCTTTTTTTATCGTCAGCCCCGGACGCCCACTCCACCACGTTTCACCGTCTCTGATGGTGCGGTCACCGACAACCTGACCGGACTGATCTGGCTGCAGAATGCCAACTGTTTTGGAGGCCAGACATGGGCGGCTGCGCTTGCCAGCGGCAATAATCTGGCAAGCGGCGCCTGCGGCCTGACCGACGGCTCCACTGCCGGTCAGTGGCGACTGCCGACACGGCTGGAGATGGAGAGCCTGGTGGATAGGTCAACGTACAATCCAGCGTTGCCAGACAACCATCCATTCATCAATGTCCAGGCTTTCTACTACTGGTCGTCCAGTACCTACGGCTATTTTTATACAGACTTCGCCTGGGGCGTCAATATGTACGATGGCGGCGTGAGCAACACCCTCTATAAGACGAACAGCAACTACTTTATCTGGCCCGTTCGTGGCGGACAGTTCGGTAATTCGGTCATTTCGGTTCTTCCCGCATCGATAGCTTTCGGTACCAGTAATCAGGTCGTCACTATCAGCAACACTGCCCCTGGCGGCTCCAGCAAGCTGCAAATCAATGCAATCGGACTGCGAGGGACCAACCCCAGCCAGTTCAGCATCAACCCCGGAGACGGTACCGGTGGCACCTGCGGCAGCACCACGCCGATCCTCACCCCCGGTGCCTCCTGCACCGTCACGGTCAGCTTCACCCCGTCAAGCTTAGGGACAAAGAGCGCCACCCTGCGCGTCTCCGGGAGTGACGTGAATGCCCCCAACACCGATACCCCCCTGAGCGGAACGGGATTCACCGTCACAGGTAGCGTCAGCGGCGGCAACGGCAGCATCTCCTCTGCTAACCCCACCTATGTGGCGAACGGCGCCACTGCCTCCTTCACCCTCGCACCTGCCGCCACATACCAGCCTTCTACCACCGTAAGCGGCACCTGTCCGGTCGGCTCTTTCAACGGCAATAGCTACACCACCGGCGCGATTACGTCGGACTGCACAGTCGGTTTTTCTTTCGTGAAGAACACCTATCCATTGACTATAACCTTCACTGGCACAGGCGGCGGTACAGTGGCTGTGCAGCCAAACCCGCCGGCCACCGACTGTACCGGCACGTGCAGTCAGTCTATACGCATCGGCACTGCGGTGACCCTTGCTCCCGCCGCCAACAACGGTTCATCGTTCACCGGCTGGTCCGGAGCATGCACAGGTACCGGCGTGTGCCAAGTAACCATGGACACGGCAAAGAGCGCTACAGCGACATTCACATACGCCCCGGCAAAAGTCGCCGACAATTTTTACACTACGGTTGGCGCGGCATTATTATCCGATGTTCTTGACGGCGGTACATTACAATTGCAAAGTATGGACTTAACAGAGACCATAGTGTTCAACCGTTCTGTTTCTTTCTCTCTTCAGGGCGGGTATGACCCTTTGTTCACATCTATCAACAATGCAACCGTTATACATGGCTCCATTGCAATAAGTGCCGGAACGGTGAACATCGACAACATCGTGATCATGTAGTAACGACTTGGAAATAAAGGATGAAGCCACGCAGACTGTCAAAATCGCAGCTGCCTCGTTGTTGTTTGAACACCACATGATAAACTATTAAAGCACATTAACCATGTATCCTCGATAATAGGCCCACGAATAAAAAAAGGAGATAAGCCATGTTAAGACAAACTGCTTACCGGCTCCTGGCCTGTTGTATGTTGTTCATGGTATCCGCCTGTGGCGATTCCGATTCCGGCAGCTCTTCAGCGGTGGTTGCCAACCAGGTGGTTCTCGAAAAGTCTGTCAGCGACAGTTATCAGGAGGTCAGGCACATCGTACTGCGGGGCACCAATCAGGAGATCGGCAGGGCGATTGCCCAGCTGTCCAACGACTATTACCAGGTACCCCCCATGTCATTTGATTCGCTGCAGTACAAGAACAGTAGAAACAGCTACATCCAGCAACATTTCCCGGCTTTGGCCGAGCGGCAGAAAGGTGTTGCCGCCTACTACGGCTGGGGCGACAGCGACTTGCATGACAGTAGCGCCCTCTGGTACGACATGCAGCCGGTCAACTGTTCCGCCATCTTTTTCCCCAAAACCGTCACCGCTAACGGTCATTCGTTCCAGGCTCGCAACATGGATTTCTACACGGTCGACATGTATGAGTTCTTGAACCCGGGACATCCCGGAAAAGGGAACAAGCTGTTCTCCCGCAATTTTGTCATGGAGACGTACCCGCAGGATGGGGGGTATGCGTCACTTGTGGTCGGCACCTTGGACCTGCTGAACGGGGCCTATGACGGCTTCAACGAATACGGCCTTACCATTAGCGGGCTCGTCGACCAAAATTTGGGGAGTGATCCGAAGAATCTTGTGCCCCTGGCAGATTTGGAAAGGGTAGATGGACTGAGCTACCTGCAAATGGTCAGGGTCATACTTGAGGGGGCGCGCACGGTTGCAGAGGCCAGGCAGCTTGTTTCCAATCTCAAGGTCTACTTTCCCATGGACGGCATCCATTTTCTGATCGGCGACCGTAACGGCAATGCCCTTATTCTGGAGTTTTCCGAGAAGGATCTTTCCCCCCGCTTTGTAGATCCGCCTTATCCCGGTCCAACCATCATGACCAATCATTCAGTCTTTAAAACGCCGACCATTAATACCTTCCCCACGATCGACTATACGCAATCGTATAACACCTACTATCGCTATATACGTCTGTACGATTATCTGCAGGCATCGGTTTTTCATAAGTATACGCCTGACGACGGGCTGTATGCCATGAGCCTGGTATATGGTTTCGTCGATGACGCATCTGAAGGGACGGCAAAGCCGTTGCCGCTGCGCACGGTCTGGTCGTTGGTGATGGACGTGGACGATCTGAGCATGAAGATCAAGTTTTATACCGTAGACAATAACACTTTTAAAACGCCGATCTTTACGGACACATATACCTTCAGGCTGCAGAAATAAAACCGGCATGGCAGTTGCCGCATAGAAATCAAAGAAAAGGCGTAAGATGTCTGCTAACACAGTCGCATAGACTCAGACGCGGCGTTACCATGAATAAGTGGACGGAAACGGTCTGCGAGGGGATGCCTAATAGCCGCTTTTCCCTCTTTTCTTTTTATGATGATGCTTCTGCTGTTTTTCCTGTTCACCCAGGATAAAGCCGGTCAGAGCGCCGACAGCACCCCCCAGGGTTGCCCCGACCGCCGCATTGCCGCGTGGAACGGAGCGTCGGGAGGATGCTTTTGTCCATTGTCGCGAGCTGCGGAAGCCGCTCGTTCTCGTCAATCCTCCGGGCAGCCGCTGTCATGAATCCCCTCGATAACACCCAGTGATTTCTTGCAATTTCTTAACATCTGGATTATTGTACCATCCACCAAAAGTCTTCCCCACAAAATGAACCACAACGGAGGCCACATAATGCCGATGCTGATAATCACCCTCATGCTTTTCCTGATGACAACTCCCTGTTCAGCCGCGGAAATGACCGTGGGAAAGTTCAGCACCGAAGATCTATCAGGATGGAACGACAAGCCCTTCAAGGGAAAAACCACCTACGAACTTGCCAAGAACGACGAAAAGAACGTGCTCAAGGCCCACAGCGTCAAGGCTGCGTCAGGGCTCATAAAAAAACTGAGCGTTGACAGCAAGAAGTTTCCGATTCTCCGCTGGTCATGGAAGATTGAGCATACGCTGAAAAAGGAAGACATTAAGACCAAAAAGGGTGACGACTTTGCCGCCAGGGTCTACGTGGTCTTTCCCCGCACCTTCTTCTGGCGGATGCGGGCCATCAACTACGTCTGGGCAGCCAAAATGCCGAAAGACTCTTTCGCACCGAGCCCCTACACATCCAACTCAATCATTGTCGCAGTGGAATCAGGGGATGAAAAAGTGGGAACCTGGGTCAGTGAAGAGCGGAATATTTACGAAGATTACAAGAAAATGTTCGGCGAAGAGCCGCCACTGCTCGGAGGTATCGCCATCTTGACCGATACCGACAACACCCAGGACGAAGTGACGGCATACTACGGGGATATATTTCTGCAAGGGCCGTAGGGGCGCACGTTTGCACGCCCCGGCAATTTATTTCAGCCGATCAGCTTTGCCAGCCGGCTGCGCTGTTTCTCCAACCTGTCCTGCCCCTTTTCGATGGCTTTCAGAAGGTCTTTCTTCGCCTCATAGGCCATGTCGGAGCCCTTGTCGAGGATCTCTTCAGCCTTGTCGCCGACCGTTTCGACCATATCGGAGACTTGAGCAGAGAAGTCATCCACCACACCTTCTGCTTTGTGTTTTGCCTTTTTTGCATAGCGCACTATATCCCGCCGTGTCCTCTTCCCCGACTGCGGAGCAAACAAAAGAGCTGCGCCCGCGCCGATTATTCCGCCTGCCACGAGCATAAGCGCACCAACTACGGCATTATTGTTTCTATCGTCCATTTATTACCTCCTCGATGATTTAATCACACAAATTGTACCGTAAAAACGACCAATGCCTAGTGGCGCAGGTTTTATTTTATTCTTGGCAACCTCCGTGGTATAGTTAATGTGCGTTGTATCAATTTCTGCCCTGAAAAATACGGAGTCCTCCATGAACCAGATCCTCGATGTGCTCATAGTCGGCGGCGGCCCTGCAGGAGTTGCGGCAGCATACCTTTGCCACAAGAAAGGGCTCAATTACCTGATTATCGAATCCGGCAAGGGAATCTTCCAGGGAATAGCCAACACCTACCCGGAAGGAAAGAACGTCTATCCATCCAAACCGAAGGAAAACCCGGAGCCATTTCTGGTTGAGGAACTGCGACCTCCTGACAAGCCGGTTGCCGTCGAAAAATACATCCAGTACGTACAGCACTTCGTCCAGCACGAAAACCTCGCGGTACAGACCGAAACCCAGTTTGACGACATCAAGGAAGAGCGGGAACACCTGAGCGTTCAGACATCGAGCGGCCCGATCAAGGCGCGCAAAGTGGTGCTGGCCTTCGGCAGCAGCATCCCCAAGGAGCTGTCGGTTTACGGCGACGCAAAGATGGTCGCCAAAACCCTCGATGATCCGAAAAAATACGTGGGAGTCCGCACGCTGGTCATCGGCGGCGGAAATACAGCCGCCGACGTCATCATTTCCATCATGAAGGAAAAACGCCAAGCCGGGGACATCAACCCCGTCTACTGGGCTCACATCGCCGAAACCTTCGACGTCAACAAGGAAACGGCCCAAAGGCTCGGGGAAGAGATCCTGCTCGGCGGGAATATCCGTCTCTTGCCGGGGGCAACGCCAAGGATCGGCGAAGTGGACGAAGAAGGTGTGGACCGGCTGGTAATCCGCACCAGTGAACTGAAACAGCCCGATGGCATTGAAATCTACAACGCCATGAGTTTCCCGATGAAAAACGTCATTGCCTGCATCGGCTCCCAGGGACCGCTTCCCATCTTCGACAAGATCGGCGTCCAGACCATTGCCTGTGCCGAAGGGGTCTGCCATGTGGCCAAGGAAGGGGACCGGCTGATTCTCCTCACCGCGGATTTCGAATCGACCCGCAAAGGGGTTTACGTGATCGGCGGTGCCATCTCCCCCTCCTACATGCGAATCAGCGGCGGCACCATCCAGGAGGAAAAACACCCCAACCTCATATACACTGCCATCAACGATGCCGGGCATGTGGTCGAAGCGATCCTGAAAAAAATCGGCAAATAAGCGAAGGGGGGCTCGCGCCCCCTTTTTCAATAGCCCTCCCCCTTTTCTCCTCCGTTGCCATTCCTTCATTTTCTGCTAAAGTTACAGCATGTGCGAAATTACATGTGATGAACTCGGCCCGGCGAAGGTCATTCAGCTTTACTCCCCAAAGGAACAATTGCGTGCCGTGGTGGTCGTGGACAACACCGCCCTCGGCCCGGCCATAGGCGGGGTGCGGATGTCGTCCCGACTAACTGCGGAAGAGGTCTGGCGCCTGGCACGGACCATGACCTTGAAGAACTCCATAGCCGGTTTGCCCCACGGCGGCGCCAAGGCCGGTATTATCGCCGATCCGGCAAGCCCCGGCAAAGAGCGCCGGTTCCGTGTCTTTGCCCGCATGATCCGTAACCTCACGGAATACATCCCCGGCCCGGACATGGGGTGCGACGAGACGGCAATGGCATGGATTCACGATGAAATCGGCCGCTCGGTCGGACTTCCGGAGGAGATCGGCGGCCTGCCGCTGGACAAGGTGGGGGCAACCGGCTATGGCCTGGCCGAGTGCGCGGAGGTGGCAGCGTCTGCTGCGGGGCTGGAACTGAAGGGGGCGCGGGTGGCGGTGCAGGGCTTCGGCAGCGTAGGAAAGGCCGCAGCCCGGTTCCTCGCGGACAAGGGTGCGGTGCTGGTGGCTGTTGCCGATTCGCAGGGGACGGTGCACAACCCGGACGGCCTCGACCTGCCGGAGCTGGTGAAGGTCAAGAGAGAGAGCGGCAGCGTCGTCAAGTACTCAAAGGGAAACATCCTGCCGGCCGACGCCGTCATCGGTATCGATTGCCACATCCTGATTCCTGCGGCAACGCCGGATGTCATCCACGAGGGGAACGCCGAAACAATCAAAGCCCGCCTGATTCTTCAAGGGGCCAACATTCCGGCCACAACAGGGGCTGAGCAGATACTGCACGAACGCGGCATCCTCGTCGTACCGGACTTCATTGCCAATGCAGGCGGGGTCATCATGGCTGCCATGGAATACGCGGGAAAGGCTGAGCAGGAGGCCTTTACCGCCATCAGAGAGCGCATCAGGAACAACACCCGCCTGATCCTGGAAAAGATGTCTACCGACCAGACCCTCCCCCGCGTCGCCGCAGACGCCCTGGCACAAGAGCGGGTTCTGCGCGCCATGTGCTACCAGGATTCCTGAGAACGCCGCTTCATCTTTGCGTCCACCACCAGAGCCCCGTCCGGATAGAGCTCCACCGGATTCAGGTCGATCTCCTCGATGAACCCGCTCCCGATCAACTCCGAAACCGCTACGACAACCGAAAGCAGCGACTCCATATCCACCGGCGGCTTGCCGCGGTAACCGCGCAGCACCACCGCCCCCTTCGTCGCTTCCACGAGCCTTCTTGCCGCCCTCCTGTCAAGCGGCGCCATGGCAAAGGCCACATCCCGGAAAAGCTCTACGAACAGACCGCCGAGGCCAAACATGACGATCGGTCCGAACTGCGGGTCTACGGCCCCGCCTACGATCACCTCCACCCCCGGCCGGGCCATTTCCTCCACCAACACACCGGCAGCAACCGGGATTTTCTCCAACTCGGCCACCGCCACCGACAACTCGGCTGCATCCCGTATCCCGAGCCGCACGCCCCCAATATCATTCTTGGAGGCAACACCCGGCAATGCCGCCTTGGCGACAAGGGGGAACAAAAGGGAGTGTGGCGAAGGGACCGGCTCTCCGGCAGGTATAAAAACCCCGGATGGAACAGCTATCCCCAGCTCGCGCAACAGGCCTTTGACCTCTTGCTCAAGGAACGTCTGACTGTTACCGTGCGCAGCCAGGAACCGCCTCAGTTTCTCCGTCGTCACTTGCATGGCCCCTGCCCGTAGTTCATTAATGAGCTCAATCCCCTCACCGCCCGTTCCGGCGACGGATAAACCGGAATCTCCCCTTTTTCAAGGCGTTTGGCCAGCTGATCCGTAATCCCCCCCGGCGCCAGGTAAGCGACCAGCGGTTTGCCGGATGCAGCCCGGAATACCGTCAACAGCTCCGCCAATCGCAATGTCAAACCAACCACGCCGGTATGGGCAATGACGAGGAATCCGTCGTACTCGTCCTGAATTTCGTTGAGCGTCGCCAGGTACTCATCGTCTTTAACCTGCCCGGTGAGATCGATGGGGTTGGCAACGGAGTAAAATGGGGGAAAGCAGTTGTGCAGCCGCTGTCGTATCGCTTCAGGAAGCGGGGTAATCTCAATTCCATGGCGCGCGCATTCGTCAGCAGCCAGAACCCCCAGCCCGCCGGCGTTGGTCACAATGCAGATCCGGTTGCCGCGGGACGGCCTCTGCCTGGCAAGGGCGTGGCCGGCATCGAGCAGTTCATCCAAATCTCGCACCTCGCGGATGCCGGACTGCCGCATGATCGAACTGAACACCTCGTATTTCCCGGCAAGCCGGCCGGTATGGGAATAGGCCGCACGCTGTCCGCTTTCCCCCTTCCCTGCCTTGAGGATGAGAAGCGGCTTGCGTTGCGCCAGTTTTTCGGCAGCCGCCACGAAGCGCCGCCCGTCCGCCATCGATTCCAGGTAGGAAATCACCACGCCGGTTTCCAGGTCTTCGGCCAGGTAGTCGTAGATGTCGGCTCCATCGATATCTGCGGCATTGCCGTAGTTAACCCCCAATGACACGCCGCGGCCGGACACCGCCAGCGTCTCCAGCAGACAGAGAAGGAGCGCGCCGCTCTGGGAAACCACCGCCACATTCCCCTTTTTCGGCCGTTTCAGGCGTTCGCGGGGGAGAAACAAGGTATCGAGCCTTTGGTACGGAGCGAACACACCGAGACAGTTGGGGCCGAGCAATCGGATGCCCAACTCCCGCCCGAGCCGGACGACTTCCTGCTGCAAAGATTCGCACCCCGTCTCGGCAAAACCTGCGCTGACGATGATCGCGCAACGGGCTTTCCCGGCGTGGGCTGCCAACAGCTCAGGAACTTCCGGCGCAGGACGGAGAATAACGGACAGGTCGACCGTCTCGGGAAGGTCGCGGATTGAAGCGTAGACCGGCACTTCGTCGATCTCGGTATAGTTCGGATTGACCGGATAGAACTTCCCCCGGAAGGCGCGAAGGTTTCTGGAGACAACACCCCCGAGCCGTTTTTCATCGGCGGAAGCACCGATCAGGGCGATGGAGCGAGGTTTGAAAAGGCAATCAAGGGAATTCACGGTCGAAAACTCCTAGGAGAGGTTCGAGGTGCGAGGTGCGAGGTGCGAGGTGCGAGGTGCGAGGTTCAAAAATTCCTTATTCCTCGATCCTCGTTCCTTTTTCCTCGGTCCTCGAACCTGTTTTCAAACGCTCTCCATGAACAGCAGGGCCGGATCTTCCAGATAGCGGACGATCTCTGCCAGGAACAGGGCCGCGTCGGCGCCATCGGTGACCCGGTGATCGAAGGTGAGGGACAGGGGAAGGATCTTCCTGACAACGATCGCGCCGCGGTAGACCCACGGCCGTTCGACGATGCGGCCGCAGCCGAGGATGGCCACATCTGGCCAGTTGATGATCGGGGTGGCAAAGACACCGCCGAAGTGGCCGTAGTTGGTGATGGTGAAGGTGCGCCCCTTCAAGTCGGTGAGGGCAATGGTCCGTTCGTGGGCTTTCTTGCCGAGCGCCTGGATCTCCTCCGCCAGGGCGATAATGCTCTTTTTGTCCACATCGCGGATGACCGGCACCATCAGCCCGTCCGGGGTCTCCACGGCAATGCCGAAGTGGTAATGCTTCTTGAGGATGATCGTTTCTGCTTCGGCATCTATGGATGCGTTGAGAAAGGGGTGGTCCCTGAGGGCATGCTGGGCCGCCTTGATAAAAAACGGGAGGAAGGTCAGATGCGTCCCCCTTGCCTCCAGCGCCTCTTGTTCCCGCTCACGCAGGTCCCAAAGATCGGTAATATCAGCCTCCTCCGTGCAGGTAACGGAGGCGGTGTTTCGCTGCGAGGCAATGAGGTTGCGGGCAATGGTCCTTCGTACCCCCCGAAGCGGTAGCCGCTCGACCGGACCAAAGCTCTCTTCAGGCTGTCGTGGCGTTGCAGCCTGCGACAGGTCCTCGGGGGTGATGCTGCCACGCGGACCGCTGCCCCGAATGCTGCGCAGGTCGACGCCCCGCTCCCGCGCCAGCTTCCGCACCATGGGGGTGGCGAGAATCTCGGGTTCTTCCTCCGCCTCTGGCAGAACGCCGACGATGCCGTTCGATTTCGCCGGCACAGTGGAGGCCTGCGTCGGCACTTCTCCCTCCTCGGCAATGGTCAGCAATGTCTCGCCGACCTTGGCAATGTCCCCTTCACCCCGGTAAATGCGGCTGATCGTCCCCTTACGCGGCGAAGGGACTTCCACCACCGCCTTATCGGTCTCCACCTCCAGCACCCCCTGGTGCTCGACAACCCGGTCGCCTTCCTTTACCAGCCACCGGCGCAGTTCCACCTCGGTGATCCCTTCGCCGAGGTCGGGAAGTTTGAAATCATAGGGCATTGCCCACTCCTTTTTGCCGCATCACGGAAAATCTTCAGAATCTTTGAACCGCGAAGGCGCAAAGGACGGAAAGAAAACGGTTTTGATATTTTGGACCAAAAATGTTATCGATTTTTACCTTACTTCGCGTCCTTTGCGTCTTTGCGGTTCAAAGGTTTTTCTTTATTGTTTTTCTCGTCAATCGCTGTGTCCTCTGTGGCTAATATTGCAGCACCTCGTCCAGCGCCGCCCGGATCCGCTCCGCTGACGGCAGGTAGTGATCGAGGAGCTTTGCCAGCGGCACCGTCACATCGGGGGCCGTAACCCGCAGGATCGGCCCGCGCAGGTGGAGGATCGCCTCTTCGGCAATGGTGGCGGCGATCTCGGCACCGAAACCGCAGCTCTTCACCGCCTCATGGACAATGACCACCCGGCCGGTCTTCCGCACCGATGCCAGCACAGTCTCGGCATCGAAGGGATTGAGGGTCAGGAGGTCGATCACCTCGGCGCTATACTCTCCCACCGCTTTCAGCACCCACTCCAGCATACTCCCCCAGGCGATGAGGGTGACGTCATCCCCTTCCCTGACCACCTGCGCCCTGCCGAGCGGTACAATGTAGTCACCTGCCGGAACCTCTTCCCTGATCAAACGGTAGAGCCGCGTCGGCTCCAGAAAGAGGACCGGGTCCGGGTCGCGAATGGCAGCGGTCAGAAGCCCCTTGGCGGTATACGGCCCGGACGGCACCACCACCTTGACTCCCGGCATGTGGCAGAAGAATGCCTCCGTGCTCTCCTCATGCATTTCCGGCGCCTTGATGCCGCCTCCATACGGAGTCCGCACCACGAGCGGACAGGTGTAGCGGGACCGGCTGCGGCTCCTGAGCCGCGCAGCATGGGTGAAGAGCTGGTCAAAGGCGGCGTAGAGAAACCCCATGAACTGGATCTCTGCAATGGGGCGCAGGCCGTAGACCGCCATGCCGATGGCCGCCCCGACAATGGCCGACTCGGACAGGGGGGTGTCGATCAGCCGCTCCGATCCGAACCGCTCCAAAAGCCCTTCGGTGATGCGGAACACCCCGCCGTCGCGCCCCACGTCCTCGCCGAGGAGAACGACCCGGTCGTCCCGCTCCATCTCCTCGTTCAGGGCGAGGTTTATGGCCTGTACCATGTTGAGTAGCGGCATGTCAGAGTTCCTTCCGTTGCGCAGCCTGCCGCTGGCCGAGTGTCGCGCAGGCGTGGTCGAACATGTCCGCGGCTGTCGGCGGCGGAGCAGCCTCCTCCGCACGCACCGCCTCATCGATGGTATCTGCCGCCCGCTGCTTCACGTCCCTGGCGTATTCATCAGACATAAGCCCCCGGCTCGCCATGAATCGCTCCAGCCGCAGGATCGGGTCTTTGCCGCGCCAGGACGCCACCTCCTCTGGGGAACGGTAGCGTGAGGCGTCGTCGGAGGTGGTATGATCGGCCATCCGGTAGGTGAGGCACTCGATGAAGGTCGGCCCGCCGCCGCTCCGCGCCTTGTCCAGCGCCTCACTGGCGGCCCGATAGACGGCAAATACGTCGTTGCCGTCCACCTGCACCCCCTCGAAACCATAGGCAAAGGCCTTCTGCGCCAGGGTTGCAGACGCGGTCTGACCCTGGACCGGGATGGAGATGGCCCACTGGTTGTTCTGGCAGATGAAGACAACCGGAAGCCTGAACAAGCCTGCCATGTTGAACCCTTCGTGGAACTCCCCCTTGGAAGTTGCACCGTCGCCGAAGTAGGCGACCACGGCCACCGGGTCGCGCCGGTACTTGGCCGCCATGGCCACCCCGACGGCATGTGGGATATGGGTGCCGACGGAGACGCAGATGGGAAGGATGTTGAGGTTGTCGGGGGTCCGCTGGCCCCGTTCATCGCCGCCCCAGTACTGGAGCATCAGGTGGATAGGATAGCCGAGAGTGAAATGGACCGCCATCTCCCGAAAAGACGGGATCACCCAGTCGGTGGGGTGCAGGGCAAAGGCGCTCCCAACCTGGGCCGCCTCCTGCCCCATGATGGGGGGGTAGGTGCCGAGCCGCCCCTCCCGCTGCAAAGCCAGCGCCCGCTCATCGAAAGTCCGTGCCAGCACCATCAGCTCATACATCCGCCGGATGTCGCTCTCCGTCACTGCAGGCATGAGCGCATCATCCACTATGCCGCTTTCATCAAGGATGTGCAGGCGCTTCACCGCATAAGTGCTGATAATGTCCTCGGGCATGGCTACCGCCGGTATGGGAAGTAAGGGTGGAGGCTCTGTAGAAGAGTTTAGCCGACCGCGTCCGGCTGTCAACGGAGAGACTGATGCTACGGGGATAGTTGCTGCGTTGAAGTCATTTCAAGTTCTTCCATTGATAAGCCAACTTCCCCCCATAATGCCCCAACATAACCACTACCGGCAGGGCGCTGAACAGACATCCCATGTAGATCCATTTGAAAACGCCCCCATCAAAGAACAGGCCGGGATGGATAAGGCGTATGCATGCAGCGCTCCCCACCAGCAAGAATAGGATGGCCGAAAGCCACATCTTTCTGTAAAAAACGGGCGCGCGGCCACCGTTAAACTTTGTGCGCCAGTCATGCACGCCGGAGAAAAAGGAGACCGGCACCATGCACGTGGCAATGATTATCAAGTGCAAAACGGTACGCTCAAAATACGGATCACCACTGTTAAGGGCCAGAAGCAGGAACAACAGAGCGGCGGGAAGCAGGCCGTTATTGAAATGGGCAGCCACGGCATGGAGTACCAAGGTTTTACAGATATCCTTAAAAATTCCCGGCATCGATTCATTCTTTCCCTTGGGGCCCGCCCCTCTCCAGGTACTCTCTCCATGGCTGCCAGTAATACTTCTCCCATCCCTCGCTTACCCCCTGCACATCGTGATCCGCCACGTTGACATGGACGAGCTCGATCCGTCCCGAATCGCCTCCCGGCCAGAACGACATCACCAGGATGGAGTCGATGTCATCCGAGATCCAGTGATCGGCCCGCCAGGTCTGGGCAATGAGTCGGTGCGGCACAGTGTACAACATCGTCCCGAAAATCATCCCGTTAAACGCCAGAAACGCCGAGCCCGGCGCGGGGCTGATGGTTACCGAGGCGCCGGTAATGGCTGCATGGATCTCCGGATTGAGATACATGTCGTAGAGCCGCGCTGCAGGTGCCGGCAAGGTGATGCTCTGCTGGATCGTCTTTGGCATGGTTGATGGCTCCGCACTTTTATTTCTGATCGTGCCGCTTGAATAATCAATCCGAAAAAAAATGATCAGGACCGGCAACCCAGTTCCCTGAACCTGGCGTTGACAGCTTCCAGCTCTTCCGTCCGGCGCCGCAGATCTTCATTAAGCTGCTTGATTTCCTCTTCCGCCTGCCTGCGCTCGGTCACGTCCCGCTGCACGGCGACAAAGTGGGTGACTTGATGATTTTTGTCGATAATGGGGGCAACGTTCCATTCATTGATAAACTCGGTGCCGTCCTTCCGGTAGTTGATCGTCTCGCACCGAAATGTCTGCCTTTGCCAGAGGCGATGCTTCATCTGCTCCTGCACCTTGCGCTCCGTTTTGGGTCCATGGAGGATGCGGGGGGTCTTGCCGATGACTTCTTCTGCCGCGTAGCCGGTCATGGCAGTGAAAGCCGGGTTGACAAAGACGATTGTCGGACCCGGCAGATCGAGGTCGGCGGTCGTGATTGTGATCGATTCCCTGGTCTGCCGTACTGCCGATTCCAGGAGCCGCAGCATCTCCTCCGTGCGTCGGCGAGCGGTAACATCCATGACGCAGATGGGCACATTAACGAACTTTGCGCTGTCGGAGGGAATGGTCAGGCTGATCAGGAGGGTTTTGCACTCTCCGCGCAGAGTGAGAACAGGAACTTCAGCATCAAAACGCCGTCGTCCCTCGGCGATGGCTTTCAGCGCATCGCGGAAAGCCGGCAGCGACTCAGGGGTGAACACCCTGCCCAGGGCTCCAAGGAGTTCCGCCGAGCTCTGCGCCGCGAAGATTTCAAGGGTCGTCGCATTGACGTCGAGGATTTTCAAGCCTTGCAAAATCTGCCGCAGGTAATCCGGTCGTTTGGCGAAGTATTGTCCGTAATCCTTTACCTGTTGGACCTGCAAACTATCCAGGCTCGCCTTGACCCCGGACAGGTCCGCTTCCCAGATCGAGACGGGGACGGCATGGAAGAGCGACTGGAACCTCGTCTCGCTCTCACATCGCACCATGGCGACTCGCTCGATCTCTGCCTGCCCCCGGTTTATCAACCAATAAAGAAAAAGAGCAGTGACGAGGACATAGAGCCATCCTTTGACGGTCTGCAGCCGGATGAGCAGGGCAGGATCGGTAACGAGCGCAGCGAGGAGCCGGTCGGAGAAGAGTATCCACAAGCCGCCGAGGATTGCATAAAACATTACGATCCTGGCCGATACCCGCTTGAGCCCGGATATGCGTTCTCTAGTTTCTCGATTGTTCATGGTGCTGCCACCTTGATACGTCTCAGAATTACCAGAAACCGGCGACCATTGAGTAAACTATATCAGGAATCAACTACTTCACAATTAAAGCAGCAGGTTTTGCATTTATAGCCTTTTGCACAAAAAAAGGGGGCAAAAGCCCCCTTCGTCAACCATCAACCATCAACCATCAACCATCAACCGCCTTACAATTTTCTCATTTCTTCCTTCAAACCTTCCACAACGGCTTTGACCTCTGCAATCATCTCCGCAGCCTGGGGCGATTTCTCTTTCTTCAGGTAGAGCTCGAAATACTTGACGGCATCTGTCAGGCGCTCCTGGTCGATACAGACATTGCCGAGGGTCAGGTAGGACATGGTGAAATTCGGGTCGAGGCGGATCGCCTCCAGTGTTTCCTTCTCGGCAGCGTCGAGGTCGCCGAGATCGTAATAGAGGTCACCCAGGTTGAAGTAAGCCGTGGCGTCGTCAGGGTCGATCTCAATCCCTTTCCTGTAAGCGGCAACGGCTTCGTCGTTCTTGCCGAGGCCGTAGTAGAGATCGCCAAGTGCATTAAGGGCGAACACATTGTGCGGATCAACCTCCAGGGCGCTGTTGAACGCCTTCTGTGCGTCATCAACCCGCTCCAGACTGTTATAAACGAGTCCGATGCTGACATAACCGTCCGCCTCTTTCGGTCTCAAATCGGTTACCTTTTTATAGCAGGCAATGGCATCCTTGTGCCGTCCGCCCTCAAAATACAAGTCTCCCAAGGCGGTAAGCGCCTCAACATCATCGGGTGCGAGTTCCAACCCGGCAGTGATGGTTTTTATCGCCTCATCCTGTTTTCCCGACTCGGCCAACGCTTCGCCAAGGCAAAAATACCCTTCCGGGTTATCAGGTTCGATCTCTATGCAGGCGCTGAACTCTGTGGCTGCTTTCCCGTATTCTCCGGTTTCCAGCAACGAAATCCCCTCTGCCAGGCGCTCGTCGAAATTTGTCGTCATCACTCTCCCTCCGCTTTTATTCGATTTCGTGTTAAGGCGAACTATAGCAAAAACGGGGAGTGATTGCCATAAATACCCGTGCCCATCGAAATATTTAAGTCATACCAATTCCAATCAAGGTGCTATCTTCGTTGGCTCGTCTTCGGCGCCTTGATTTCATCCTTGATTTGAAATTGGATTTAATGCTTCCCTTTTCCACTACCTGCTTTATAATTGGAGAAATTTTTAAGCAAAGGTACTGATAATGGGCGAAGACAGCCGTGAAACACTGGGACTCCGCACGCTGGAAGACATCAGCGGTTTGATTCTCCACTCCCACGATTTACAGGAGACGCTGGATAATATAGTCAACCTTGTGGCAAAGCGAATGGGTTCCGACGTTTGCTCCATCTACCTTTTGGAAGACGACGGCGAAACCCTCCGGCTCAAGGCCAGCAAGGGTCTTTCCAAGGGGTCGGTAGGAAAGATCACCATGAAGACCTCGGAAGGCCTCACCGGCCTGGCTGTGGAGCAGCGGGGAATAGTGGCGACCGACAATGCCCCGCTCCATCCACGCTATAAATACTTCCGCGAAACCAAGGAAGAAAAATTCCAGTCCTTTCTGGGCGTCCCCCTGTTCGAGCGCAAAACGCCCGTCGGCGTAATAGTCGTTCAAACCCGCGAATCGAGGGTCTTCACCCCGGCGGAGATAAGCACCATCTCCACCATCGCCTACCAGATCAGCAGCATCGTCATCAACGCCAAGCTACTCGACTCCGTTCATCAGAAGGAGGAAGAGCGCGCCTTTTTTGCACTGGAACTCGAAAAAATGAAGGCCGGCGGCGTCATGGAGGGCGTAACTGCCGGACCGGCAAAGAAGAGCGCCAAACAGCCGTTCTCGTTGACCGGGACGGCGGTATCACCCGGTTTTTCCTGGGGAAAGATCTATATCCTGAACCGCAACACAAAGGACTGCATCGAGCTGGAACGGATCAGACCGCGCCCGGAAGAACGCAAGCGGTTTCAGATCGCCCTGGAAAAGGCGAAGATCCAGACACTCTACATGGAAAAACGTGTGGCTGAGATACTCTCCAAAGAGGACGCCGCAATCTTCCACAGCCACCTCATGATTATGGAAGACCGCGGTTTCGTTGCCAAGATTGTGGACCTCATAGACAGTGATTACGGTGCAAGCCGGGCCGTGAAGGAAGTGGTCGGCTACTACGTGCAGGCCTTCTCCAAGATGGAAGACCCGTACCTGCGGGAACGTTCCGCGGACATGGAAGACATCGGCCGGCGCATCATCGATGCCCTCAACGGCAACAGCCGCACTCAGGCGAAGTTCAGGGAAAAACGGATAATTGTTGCCGACGACATCCTTCCCTCGGACATGGCAACCATGGACCATGAAAAAATCCTCGGCATTGTCACGGAGAAAGGTAACGTGAATTCCCATGCCGCCATCATGGCCAAATCCCTCGGTATTCCGGCGGTGCTCGGCGTGGATGGTTTAATGAAGCACATCGCCCTCCGCAACGAGGTGATAGTTGACGGCACTTCCGGGCACATCTACATAAATCCGGACAACAGCATAAAGGTCGAGTACGAAAGACTACAGCGGGATTTCAGCCTCAAACAGCGCGAACTCGATGGGCTGCGCGACCTGCCGGCTGAAACCAAAGACGGCGTCAGGGTCTCGCTGCGGGCAAACATCGGTCTTTTAAACGATGTCAAGGTTGCACTGGCCAATGGCGCCGAAGGGGTCGGTCTCTACCGCACGGAATTCCCGTACATGGCCCGCAAATCCTTTCCCAACAGGGTTGAACAGTACACACTTTACCGGAAAATACTCGAAGGCTTCCATGGTCACACGGTCGCCATCCGCACCCTGGACATCGGCGGGGACAAAGGACTTTCCTACTTCGCCTACCCCAAGGAGGACAACCCGTTCATGGGGTGGCGCTCCATCAGGGTCTCCCTGGAAGAGGAAGGCATCTTTCGCGAGCAGCTCGCCGGAATACTCATGGCCTCGACCTACGGCAAGGCCACCATCATGTTCCCGATGATTTCGAGTGTCGATGAGATCAGGACAATCAAGAGGATCTTGAAAGAAGTTCAGAACGAACTGGTGCAGGATGAGAAACCGTTCGATACCGACATCCGACTCGGGATCATGGTGGAGATACCGGCCGCCGTCCAGATCGCCGACATTCTCATCAAGGAAGTGGACTTTTTCAGCATCGGCACCAACGACCTGATTCAGTACACCATGGCGGCGGACCGCAACAACCCGAAGGTGAAAAAATACTACGACCCCTATCACCCGGCCGTGCTGCACTCCATCAAACAAGTGGCTGATGCGGCAAAAAAGGCGCATAAGCAGGTTTCGCTCTGCGGAGAGATGGCCGCAGACCCGGTTACCGCTGTGCTCCTGCTCGGCATGGGGATAACGGATTTTAGTCTGTCGGCCCCATACATACCTCTCATCAAACAGGCAATACGATGCGTGGACATGGCTGAGGCGCGAAGGATCGCCGAACATGCACTGCAGATGGAGAGCAGCAGCGCTATCCGCGAATATCTGGAGAAAATAAAGTCAGAGCTCGGACTATGATCCCCCCGAAACCGGCATAATCGGAACCCAAATATTATATTTCACGCGACGACGCAAAAAGGCTTTTAAACAAATTATTGGTTCAAGGTTTTAAAACGTTGCGTCGTCGCGTCGTTGCGTGAGTCATGCCTTGCTTTTAACATTTTGCTCACATATTGTAACGACTCAAGTCGTAAGCGCCTAACCGGCACCCCACCACATAACACTTTCCACATTAAAGCGCATTCAGCGCAATAACGGAACCAATCCGTCATTTACAGGACATGGGCTGACTTTCCATCGCAAATTACGACAAACCAAAAATCCGCGGTTGGACCATGGAGACATGGGTGCCGCATTTTTCAGTTGTGTGCTGTTGCCGGGGCGCCCCCACCTGTAATCCGCCGCTATCACAGATATTCCGGCGATAACGCAGAGGGTGTGGAACGGAACGTGCAGATTAGAATATTGTAAACTAAGTTTGTTTAAGGGCCAACCAGAGACAAGCTGCAACAGCATGTTTCGAGAGACAAGAAAGGAGACGGTATTGCGAAGAACGATTTTCATGTTACTGGGGCTGTTCACCCTGCCGCTCCTTTTCGGATGCGGTTACAACACGCTGAAGAGTAAAGAAGTGACGACATCGAAGGCTTGGAACGATCTGGGTTTCGCATGCCGGCAACGCCTTGAACTGGTTGGGAATTATCTGGACATAGTGCGGAAACACGCGGTCAATGAGAGTAAGGTCCTGCATGATGTTGAAACAGCCACACACGACGCTATCAGTGCCGGCTGCCCCATAACCCCTCCCGATACATCGCAAAAACTAAATAGATTCCGCGACGTTCAGGCAGAACTTACCAAGACGCTGGCACGTCTTCAGGTCATCACCGGTAACTACCCTGAGCTAATAAACGACTACAGTTACATTACCATCCAGAAAAGGCTTGAAGTCGTGGAAAGCCACATCAACGAAGCGATAACCAACTACAATTCTGCCAGTCATGACTTCAACACATGCAAGAGTACCTTCCCCAACTCGCTGACCAATGCCCTGCTGCTCCGCTATAACGATAAAGAACCTTTCAGGGCCTCTGAAAAAGTCATGCTGGTGGAAGGCAAAGATTCCTGAGAAGAGCGGTCTGACATCCATAGGTAAAAAAAGAGGGGCGGCTTCAAGCCGCCCCTCTTTTTTTACCCCAGAACCAGCAACAGGTCATCCTTCTCGACCTTGTCCCCTTCCTTGAACTTGACTTCAGCGATCTTGCCATCTTCTTTGACCTTGATGTTGGTCTCCATCTTCATTGCCTCGGTAACCATCAGCACATCGCCGGCACACACTTCATCGCCGGCCTTGACGTTCACCTTCAATACCTTGCCCGGCATGGGGGCGCCGATATGCTGCGGATTGCCCTTGTCGGCCTTTTCCCGCACAGCCTCGCCGGATACTGCCGACTGGTCGCGCACCGTTACCTGGCGGGCATCGCCATTCAGTTCGAAGTAAATATGGCGGGTGCCGTCAGGGTGAACGCGGCCAATGGCGTTGAGTTTGATAATGAGTGTCTTGCCCGGTTGAATCTCAATGGATGTCTCCTGGCCCGGTTCAAGTCCGTAAAAGAAAATTGGTGTCGGAATGACCGAGGTATCCGAATACTCCTGGCGGTGCCGGTCGAATTCAGGAAAGACGTGCGGATAGAGGATGTAAGAGATAAGCCCCTTATCATCAACCGGATGCCCGACTTTAGCCTCGACCTTGAGCCGTTCTTCGTCGAAATCCACCGGCTCGAGCAGTTCTCCCGGACGGCAGCTGATCGGCTCCTCTCCCTTGAGAATGATGCGCTGCAATTCACGGGGAAAGCCCTGATAGGGCTGGCCGATCATCCCCTTGAACATCCCCGTTACCGACTCGGGGAAGCTAAGATCGTCCCCTTTGACGTACACATCGTCCACATCCATGTTGTTCTTCACCAGGAACATGGCCATGTCCCCCACCACCTTGGAAGACGGCGTCACCTTGACGATATCGCCAAAGAGCAGGTTGACCCTGTGATACATCTCCTTGCACTCTTCCCAGCGGTCCAACAGGCCGAGACCGGCCACCTGCGGCTTATAGTTGGAGTACTGGCCGCCGGGAATCTCGTGGTGGTAAACTTCGGCCGTGCCGCTCTTAAGCCCCGACTCAAAGGGCGTGTAGTAGTCGCGCACCGTCTCCCAATAGTTGGCCAGCTTCTGCAGGCTCTCCTCGTTAAGACCGGTATCCCATTCGCTACCCTTCAGGGCAGCTACCAGGGCATTGAGGTTTGGCTGGGAAGTAAGGCCCGAGATGGACGAAAGCGCAGCATCGACGATATCCACTCCCGCCTGGCAGGCCATCAGAAGCATTGCGCCGCCGTTGCTGGAAGTATCGTGGGTGTGAAGGTGAATCGGGATGCCGATCTCAGCCTTCAAAGCCTTTATCAGCTTCGAAGCGGCAAAAGGCTTGAGGAGGCCGGCCATGTCCTTGATGGCAAGGATGTGGGCACCCATTGACTCCAGCTCCTTCGCCATGTTTACGTAGTACTCCAGCGGATACTTGTCGCGCTTGGGATCGGTAATATCCCCGGTGTAACAGATGGAGGCTTCGCAGATCTTCCCCTGTTTGCGCACGGCGTCCATCGCCACCCGCATCCCCCTGGTCCAGTTGAGGGAGTCGAAAACGCGGAAGATATCGATGCCTGACTGGGCCGCTTCCTCCACAAATCGCTCGACCACGTTATCCGAGTAGTTGGTGTAGCCGACAGCATTGGAACCCCGGAGAAGCATCTGGAAAAGGACATTGGGGATCGCCTCGGACAGTTTGTGCAGCCTCTGCCAGGGGCATTCCTTGAGAAAGCGCATGGAGACGTCAAATGTGGCCCCGCCCCACATCTCCAGGGAAAAGAGATCGGAAGCAAGATAGGAGGTCGGTTCGGCAATCTTCAGCAGGTCATAGCTCCTGACCCGGGTAGCGAGCAGCGACTGGTGGGCGTCGCGCATGGTGGTGTCAGTGACGAGGAGCTTTTTTTGTTCAAGTATCCATTTGGAAAGGCCGTCCGCGCCCTTTTCCATGAAAATGTCGCGGGTTCCAGCTGGCCGCGGTTTCATGTAATCGATGTCCGGCACTTTGGCGTCAAGCAGATCGGAAGATTTGAGAGGCTTGTCAACCCCGGGCGAACCGTTGACGATTACATCGCCGATGAAATTGAGGACCTTGGTGGCCCGGTCCTTTTTCTCCTCAAACTTCAAGAGCTCAGGATGCTTGTCGATGAACGACGTGTCGCATTTGCCGTTGAGAAAGACCGGATGGGTGATGACGTTTTCCAGGAAGGCAATATTGGTCTTCACGCCGCGGATACGAAATTCCTGGAGGGAGCGGTGCATGATGCGCGACGCCTCCTCGAAGGTCAGGCCCCAGGAACTCACCTTAACCAGGAGTGAGTCATAGTGAGGGGTGATCTGCGCACCGGTAAAGGCATTGCCGGCATCGAGCCGCACGCCGAATCCGGCCGATGAGCGATATGCCTTGAGGATGCCGAAATCCGGGGCGAAGTTGTTTGCCGGGTCTTCGGTAGTAATACGGCACTGGATGGCATGGCCCCACATCTTGATGGCGTCCTGGTTCGGGATGTTGATTTCGGGATCAGAAAGCGGTTTCCCTTCCGCAACCAGTATCTGATCCTGCACCAGGTTGCGGCCGGTAATCATTTCGGTTACCGTATGTTCAACCTGGATACGCGGGTTCATCTCGATGAAATAGAAATTCCCCTCCTGATCAAGGAGAAATTCCACGGTACCGGCATTGCGGTAGCCAACCTGACCGGCAATCTTGAGCGCTGCGGCACACAGCTCTTCGCGCATCTCCGGGGTGATGCAGAGCGATGGGGCAAACTCCACCACCTTCTGGTGGCGGCGCTGGATGGAACAATCGCGCTCGAAAAAGTGAACCAGGTTCCCGAAGCTGTCTCCCAGCACCTGCACCTCGATATGCTTCGGGTTCTCCAGGTAGCGTTCAAGAAAGACCGCCGCATTACCGAAGGCAGCCTTCGCTTCGCTGCGGGCACTGGCAATCCCCTCGACCAGCTCCTTGCGGTTGTTGGCAACCCGCATCCCACGGCCGCCGCCGCCGGCTGCCGCCTTGATGATGATCGGATAGCCGTAGTTCTTGGCAAAGATAAGGGCCTCTTCCTCGTGCTCAATAGGGTCCTCAGTGCCGGGAACCACGGGAACTCCGGCAGCTACCGCCACTTTACGGGCAGCAACCTTATCCCCAAGCCGTCGCTGCATTTCCGCAGTCGGACCGATAAAGGCAATGCCGGCCGCCTCGCACTTCTCGGCAAATTCGGCATTCTCCGAAAGGAAGCCGTATCCGGGGTGAATGGCGTCCACATCCCTTTTCAGGGCCAGGGCAATGATCTCGTCTATGCCCAGATATGCATCGATCGGGCTCTTTCCCTTACCGATCAGGTACGCCTCATCCGCTTTGTAACGATGCAGCGACAGCTTATCTTCCTCGGAATAAATGGCCACCGTGCCTATGCCCAGTTCGGTACAAGCGCGAAAAATGCGAATCGCAATCTCGCCACGGTTTGCCGCCATAATCTTTCTGAATTTCCGTTGTGCCATCAAAGCCTCCACAAACTGTTTTTTATGTAAAATAAAACATATACACTGATAGTAAAATTTAACACTACTAAAATTGTTTAGTTATTTTGAATAGTTAGATACTGTATCAGAATGACAATAAAACCAGAATAAAAAAACAAAGTCAACAGTAAACATCCGTTATATTATGAATAATTGCCAACAAAACAACATATGTAGGTTTACCATTCAATAATTTAATGCTATTATTTACAAAAATTTTTCAAAAGGAGATTTTGATGATTTCGGCAAAGAAGATATTTTCCTACTCGCTTGCAGCCCTTGTCCTTATTACCATCCAGACCTGGTCCGCCTTCGGTGATGAGCAGAAGGCGCCACAAACAGAGCAAAAGAGTGCTCAAACGACGGAAAAGAAAAGTGCCCCTACCGATCCCGTCGCCAAAGTAAACGACACGATCATCACCCGTTTGGACCTGGATCGTGCGGTGAAAGTACTGGTTTCCCAAAACAGACTTCCACAGCCGCTGCCCCCCGAATCATTGAAACAAGCTGAGGAAGCCGCCCTCGACCAGCTTATATCCGCAGAGCTCCTCTACCAGGCTGGCCAGAAAACCGAGATAAGGGATCTGGAGAAGCAGGTCGAAGAAAAGGTCAGCCAAAACAAGGCAAAGTTTCCTTCAGCAGATGAATTCGAAAAAGCCCTCAAATCCGTGGAAATGACGGAAAAAGACCTGAAAGAGTTCACCCGCAAGGACGTAGTCATCAGCAACTTTATTGAAAAAAATATTGCCGAAAAAACCAAGGTTACAGAGGCCGACGCGAAAAAATTCTACGATGATAATCCCGACAAATTCAAGCAGGAGCCGAGCGTAAAGGCCAGCCATATCTTGTGCGGCGTTGAGGCTAGCGCCACCGCCGAAGAAAAGAAAAAAGCCAAGGAAAAGGCCGAGGCTTTGCTGAAAAAGATCAAAGCCGGTGAAGATTTTGCAACCCTGGCAAAATCCGAATCAACCTGCCCGAGCAGCAAGCAGGGGGGAGATCTGGGTTTCTTCAGTAAAGGGCAGATGGTTGCCCCTTTTGAAAAGGCAGCCTTTGCCCTCAAGCCCGGCGAGGTCAGTGACGTGGTGGAAACCCAGTTCGGCTACCACATCATCAAACTCACCGAGAAGAAAGAAGGCGGAACCATCAAGTTCGACGAGGTTAAGGAAAAGATCGAGAACTACCTGAAGAATCTGAAGATTCAGAAGGCCATAGGCGAATGCCTGGTTGAGCTGAAAGGCAAGGCCAAGATCGAAAAATTATAGGTAAAGAGACCACATAGAAATCAATTTAAAAAAGCCCGCTGATGCGGGCTTTTTTTGTTAGAAGGAAATTTCCGGGATTTACCCAGCAATGTCCGTATATGGTTTTTGCATCCGCACGCCCCCCCTCACCCTAGCCCTCTCCTTTAGGCCCGATGTTTGGGTCCACAAGGGGCGAGAGGACTTATAAGCTCCCCTCCCTTGATGGGAGGGGTTGGGGGAGGGTGCAATGTGCTGGTTTTTATGGCTTGGTGAGTCAGTTCAATTTTTTAACGGACACTACCGGGATTTGCCCTAACCACTGAGAACCTTTACTATCTTTTTATAAAGGTCGTCCGCGTCTATGCCGCAAACCGTCTTGCCGTCAACCGCTGCAAAAGGGGTCTTGTGGCAGGGGCCGCACTTCTTTATGCAGCCGGTCACCTTCACGTCAAGCCTGGGGAAATTTTCCCGCAGTCGGTTGACGACCTTTGATTTCCCCTTGTTGTGTTCGCAGAAACGCACTTTCATGATGCTGGAACCGGTTACGCAACAGTAGCCGCAGGCGGTGTAAAGACGCGGGTCGCCAGCTCGTTGTCGAGCATGAGAATACCCTGGCCATTATCGCCAATCAGCTTCAGCTTGCCGATAATATCGCGATCGTTGTCCTCCTCCTCTATCTGTTCGGTAATAAACCATTGCATGAAAATATGCGTTGCATGGTCCTTTTCATTGAGGGCCAGATCGATCAAGTCGTTTATACACCTGGTAATAAACTGCTCATGCTTCAACGTCTGTTCGAACATATCGAGCAACGACTTGTATTCGCTCGGCGGAGCAGAGATTCCGGAAAGCTCCACATGCTCCCCCTGACTATTGATGTAGTTGTAAAACTTCATGAAATGAACCATCTCCTCCTGGTATTGCACCATGAACCAGTTGGCAGTTCCCTTCAGGCCGATGGAGTTGGCATAGGAAGACATGGAAAGATAAAGATACGATGAATATAGTTCCACGTTCATGTGCTTATTTAATGCCGCATACATTTTTTTGTTCAGCATAAAAACTTCCCTCCAGAAAAAAAATAAATTTCGGACACGGGTTGATGTTAAGACAAGCTATGAATCACCTTTCCACCTTGGTTTGCATAATGATTTTCATTATAACGCGAGATAATGATTGCGCCAGTAAAAATGTCACGGACCGAGATTGCAGACTGCCTTCTCCGCTTCTACGAGCAGCCGCCACAGGTCTTCGCTGTCACCCAGGCCGAGCTTGATAAGATAGGCGGCAATGCTCAGGTTCGTCCTGGCCCGAAACAGTTCCACCTGCCGGCCAAAGTCTGCGCTGACGCTATCAGCGGCCTCCAGATACGCGTTCAGAAAAAGGGATTCGGGGCAATTGCGCAGGATTTCTTCGTGATTGAAGAACTGGTTGCGGAACTGGGCCAGAAAGCAGCCGATATCAAACGCGGGGGGAAGCAAAAGGGAACTTTCGAAGTCTATGGCCGCCACATAGAGGGTAGCCCGGTTCTCCTGTCTGTCCTGGCCGACGAAAACATTTTTGGGATGGAAATCTCCATGCCCCTGCACCAGAAGAGCCGGGGCGTCCCTGACCAGTTGCTGCTCGGCCTCCCGCACCACTGCCGCAATTTCCGAGGCCTTGCGCAGTTGGGAATGACGAATGTCCGCAAACCGTTCAATATATTTACCGAGCCTTTTTGATTCCCTTTCCAGAAACTCATCGGCTGGGGTTATCACAAGTCGGCAATTGTGCAGCTTAGCCAGCCAGCGGGCAGTTAAGCGAAGATATTCCGCGCCGTCCTCCACGGATGCGGTGAGCAGCTTGTCGAACAACGACTTGCCGCGCATCCCCTGCTCGATGAGGGTCATGGAAGCGGCATCCTCGTCGATTGGCCGCGGCACCCGGTAAAGGCCGCCGTCAAACCCGTGGCTAAACACCGTTTTCATAATATGATAGCCACGTTCCGCCGCATTCCATTTCTGCCGGTTCTCAAGGGTCTTGATGATAATTCTTTCCCGCTCCTCATCCATCCCTTTGGTGCCGATGGTGACTTCCGTCACCCGGCTATTGGCGCCTGAGCGGGGAATCTCCTTGAGGAAAGGACGGCAACGCCCCCGTCTGATTTCCTCAGCCAATTCCGCAATGTTATTTATCGGATGATCGAAATAGGTGGGATACGTCCCCGCATAGCTCTTTCCGTGAGTATCGGTGCCGGCGATGGCAGTGAACCGGTAGCGGTGCCAGTCCTGGAGTCCCCGAGTGTTCCCCCTCACCGTGTGGTTGGAATTGAATATCTCGATGCCGTCCAGAAGCGGGTCCTGGAGTTCCTCTTCCGACGGGATTCTTGATCCCCGGTAGGGATGGGCCCAGACAAGCGCCGCCTCGGGATAAAGCCGGCGGACTTCAAGAAGCGGGGTGCCGCGCGGTAATGTCCGGGTTGCCCCGAAAACCAGGACATCGCCGATTTCCGCACTGCTCAGCTCCTGCCCGGAAAGGATAAGGAAGTGGTCCGGCACCTCAGCGGCCCGTCGCAGCGAATTCAGATCCTCCATAGCCCAGAGGTGGTGGTGATCGGTCAGGACGATCCCTTGCAGCCCCTTGGCAAATACCCGCCTGACCAGTTCAACAGCGGAAACGCTGCTGCACGGTGAATGTTCCGCGGTATGAGAATGCATCTCGATGAGCATGAATTATGGTTTCTCCGTTTTCTCCAGGAACATCTTGATCAGGTCGATCGGCACGGGGAAAATGGTGGTGGAGTTCTTCTCCGCTGCAATCTCGGTCAGGGTTTGCAGATAGCGGAGCTGCAGAGACATGGGCTCGCCGGACATGACATGGGCCGCACCCGCCAGTTTCTCCGAGGCCTGCAATTCGCCTTCTGCATGGATGATTTTGGCGCGCCGTTCCCGCTCAGCCTCGGCCTGTTTGGCAATGGCACGCAGCATCTCCTGGGGCAGGTCGATGTTCTTCACCTCAACGTTGGCAATCTTTACCCCCCACGGGCCGGTATGGCGATCGAGGATTTCCTGCAGTTCCATGTTGATCTTTTCCCGGTTGGCCAAGAGTTCATCCAGCTCCACCTGTCCCAGTACACTACGCAGGGTGGTCTGGGAAAGCTGACTGGTGGCATAGAGATAGTTCTCCACCTCGATGATCGCCTTCTCCGGGGCCATGACCCGGAAATAGACGACCGCAGACACCTTGACCGTAACATTGTCATGGGTTATGACGTCCTGCGGCGGCACATCGAAAACTACGGTACGCAGAGAAACCCGCACGAGCCTATCGATGCCGGGAATGATGAAAAAGAGCCCGGGACCCCGCACACCGACAAACCGTCCGAGACGGAAGAGCACGCCGCGCTCGTATTCCGGGAGTATCCTGATGGCGCTCGCCGCAAACATGAGCAGCAGGATGAGGACAAAGACAAACGGCACGTAATTAAAGATGTCGGACATTGAGAACCTCCATGATTTCATTCGGTAGGGGCAACCCTATGTGGTTGTCCTTCTTTTAAGGGCGGCCACCCAGGGCCGCCCCTACGCCTTTTTCACCTTGACCCGCATTCCATCCACCGCTACGACCTCTATTTTATCGTTCGGCGCGATCTGTTCATCGCTAAAGGCCTGCCAGTATTCGCCCCGCACGAAAACCTTCCCTTCCGGGTCAATCGCCGTCTCCGCCCGCCCCGTTTCGCCGATCAGTCCTTCCCGGCCGGATACGGGCTTTCTGCGGTGGGCCTTGACGGCAAGGGTCACGGCGCAGACGGCAAATACGGTTGTTGCCAGCACCGTCACGATGATTACGCTCCATGACACGCGCAGGTATGGTTCCGGCGATTCAAACAATAAAAGCGATCCAAGGATCATGGAAATCACCCCTCCGACTGTCAGCATTCCGTGGGAAACGATCTTAATCTCGGCAATGAAAAGAACGATCGCCAGCAGTATCAGGAGTACCCCGGCATAGTTGACCGGCAGGGTCTGGAAAGCGAAAAAGGCGAGAATGAGGGAAATGCCGCCGATAACCCCGGGGAGTATGACGCCGGGATTGGAAAGCTCGAAGAAGATCCCTAGAAATCCGAGCATCATCAGCACGTAGGCCACATTGGGGTTGCTGATGACGTTCAGTATCTTTTCCCTCGTCGCCATTTCGTATTCTTTTACTTCGGCACCGGTCAGATCCAAGGCGACCGACTTGCCGTTCCTGAGAACGTTACGGCCGTCCAGCTTCCGCAACAACTCCCCCCGGTCTGCGGCGATCAGATCGATTACTTTGCCCTCCAACGCCTTTTCTGCCGACAGGGAAAGGCTTTCCCGCACCATTTGTTTCGCAAGCACCTCATTCCTGCCCCGCTTTCGCGCGATACCTTCAACATAGGCTTCCGCGTCGTTCACGAGCTTTTCCTGCATTACCTTGTCCGGCTTCTCGCCGATACTGACGGGATGGGCGGCGCCGATGTTGGTTCCAGGCGCCATGGCGCAGATATCGGCAGCAAGTGCAATGACGGCGCCAGCCGATGCGGCACGGGCTCCGCTCGGAGCAACATAGACGACAACCGGCACCGGACTGGCCATGACATCCTTGACACTGTCGCGCATGGCACTGTCCAGTCCTCCGGGGGTATCCATCTCCACAAGCAGAAGCATCTCGTTGCTGCGTGCAGCCTCACGCAGGTTGCGTTTCAGATAATCAGCGGTGACGGGATTTATGGGCCCATTTATGTCGATGCTCCGCACAACCCCTTTACCGGCAACTGCCGGGAACGAATACGTCATGATGAACAGGGTCAGGATCAATAAGCGCAGCATCATTGCCTCCGCAAACCTACCAGAAAAGTATACTTGCTGTGTAGTCACCGTCAAATGGGGCCTTGCCAATTTGATACATAAATGTTATTTTTCATCTTGCTCTAATGGTGCTACCAATGAAAGATCGTGTAAAAATCCTGCTGATAGAGGACGAAGAGCCGAGCCGTGAAGCGCTGTTGCTTCTTCTGAAAGGGAATGGCTTTTCCATCAAGGGGTGCGGCTCCGGCATGGAAGGACTCCGGCTCATGGAAACGGATCGATTCGACATCGTCATTTCCGACCTTTTCCTTCCCGATATCAGCGGCATAGATATCCTGCAACAGATAAAGGACAGCTCCCCGCACACGGAAGTTATCCTCATCACCGGTCATGCCTCTGCCGAAACCGCTGTCAAGGCCATGAAAGAAGGGGCCTTCGACTATATCACCAAACCGCTCAACATCGACGAACTCCGCATCATCATTGACAAGGCGGTGGAAAAACACCTGCTTGTCAACGAAAACGTCTACCTGAAAAAACAACTCCGCGACAAATACGAATTCGCCAACATCATCGGCAGTTCACCGGCAATGCAGCACGTTTTTTCCCGGATGAAGAGGATCATCAAGACCGACTCGACAGTCCTGATCCTCGGCGAATCGGGGACCGGCAAGGAGCTGGTGGCCAAGGCAGTCCACTTCAACGGCGCGCGCCGGGAGAAACCCTTCATTGCCATCAATTGCTCCGCCATCCCGGAAAACCTCCTGGAGTCCGAGCTGTTCGGTCATACCAAGGGTTCGTTCACTGGCGCCATCCGGGACAAGATCGGCAAATTCGAGGCCGCCAACCATGGCACAATTTTCCTCGACGAGATAGGGACTCTCCCCATGCACTTGCAGACAAAGCTTTTGCGCGTTCTGCAGGAAGAGGAAGTGGAAAAGGTCGGCTCAAACAAGCCGATAAAGCTCGACGCGCGGGTGATTTCCGCCACAAACGTCGACCTTGAAGAAGAGGTGAAACGGGGAAACTTTCGGGAAGACCTTTATTACCGGCTGAACGTCATTCCGATCACCATTCCGCCGCTTAGGGAAAGGACCGAAGACATCCTCCCCCTGATCCGCCATTTCCTGGAAAAAAATTGCCTGGAGATGCACCGGAGCGTCATGAGCATCGATAAAGAAGCATTCGAAGCACTGGAGCTTTATCAATGGCCGGGCAATGTAAGGGAGCTGGAAAACGTGATGGAGCGGATCGTCGCCCTAACCGAAGGGGACCATATAACGCTGCACGACCTTCCCCCCAATATCAACAGGGCCTACAGCGAGCGTGAGGAATCGTCTACCCGTGTTACGGAAGACGGAGTGGACCTGGTAAAAACGGTCAACGAGATCGAAAGGAAAATGATCGGTGAAGCCCTGGTACTGGCCAAGGGGGTCAAGGCCAGGGCGGCGGTGATGCTCAATCTGAACCGGACGACGCTGGTGGAAAAGATGAAGAGGCTGGGGATGGAGCAGTGAAGCTTTTGCTATTATACTGAACCACGCTCGTCGCCAATAACAACTCCTCCCTGCACACTCTGCACATTGACCTCAAAGCCGCCACAACTGCACACCTAGGAGCCTGTCGGACTTAGGAATGAATCTACTGCGAGAACGGAAAATCGGTCCATATTCCCGGAAATTTTCGACAAATAGGTCCACTATTCGCTCTCAAATTTCCGATAATCTGTCCTCGATTTGCCATTCTCTCGTTACGATTCCCTAAGTCCGACAGGCTCCTAGATATCAATTTCATCACTTGTCTCCTTCCTCATCATAAGCGCAGGTGGTTTTCCACCCCGAAACGTACTTTCGGAAGAGGTTTAAGTTATTGACAACAAAGACATAAAGTGCAATAACTGCGCGTAATCCCTGTTGATTCCTGATTTTTTAGTCCCTCTCCGCAATCCCGAATTTTGATCAAAGCCCGGGAGGCAACCTAGTTTGAGCAAATATCAGTATTACGAGTTTCTCGCCATTGACCGCCCGCTCTCGCAAAAGGAGATGGAGCACATGAGGGCACTATCCTCCAGGGGACACATCACTCCGGTCAGCTTTTCCAACGAATATCATTGGGGCAACTTCAAGGGTGATCCCAATGGTTTGATGCGGCGTTTCTATGATGCACATGTCTATCTTGCCAACTGGGGAACGGCAGTTTTCATGCTCCGTCTTCCCATGACTGCTCTTGACCGCAAGGTTTTAAAGGCGTTCACGGTTAACGGGGTGTTCGAGGTTGAAGCCTCTCCGACGCACTGGATTTGTTCATGGAACCTGGATGACTCGGAGGATTACGACCGGGTCGGCCCGGAAGATGGCTCCGGCTGGATGGCGCGGCTCGCGCCGCTGCGCGAGGAGCTTCTGCGCGGCGATCTGCGCAGTCTTTACATAGGCTGGCTGGCAGCGGTTTCCATGGGCGCGGATGAGGACGAGTTGGAACCGCCGATGCCTGACGGTCTCGCCCCTTTTACCGCGGCGCAGGAAGCCCTTGCCGAGTTCCTTGAGGTGGATATCGATCTGCTGGCAGGTGCGGGCATGGAGCGCCCCAACGCCCGGAGCATGGCTTGTGAGCACGAGATCGACCCCTGGCTGGACGCGTTGCCGATGGCGGAGATGCGTCTCTTGGTGCGAAAGCTCTTGACCGGCCAGGAAGTTGAGGCCGAGCGCGAGGTGAAAAGCCGGTTTGCCGCTTGGCGCAAAAGCACCGGCGATGCACCTGCCGCTCTCCCGCGAAGGACAGTGGCGGAGCTGTGGCAATTGGCAGAAAAGGCCGAGGAGGCCCGTCTTCTGCAAGAGAAAAAGCGGCGTGAGCAGGCGGAGGCCAAGCGGCTCAAGGAGCGGGAAGCGAATCTCGCTAGGCTGGCCGAAAATTTCCCCAAGGCTTGGCAGGCTGTCAACCAGCGGGTGCAGGTAGGGTCGGGAAAGGCGTATGATGAAGCCTGTCAGGCTCTGGTCGATCTGGCCGAGGCGTATGCCAAACACGCCAGCAAGCAAGCCTTCGATGCCGAGTTGCGCCGGTTCATGGCCGGCCATGGGCAACGGAAGAGTCTGATGCAGCGGCTGGTGAAGGCGAAGCTAATGCGGAGTGCTTGAAACTCCGGTTCGGAGGCCGCGCAAGCGGCTGAATCTCGCCTGAAGCAGGAACCCTCTGTTCATACATGCAGTGGAAACAGTCAATACCGTCGGGGAGCACGTGAAGTGAAAAGGAGCCCAAGCAACGTACAGATACGGCATCAGCGCATACCTACGAAAACAAGTTTATCCAGCCTGATTCGGATGAGCGGTTCGCCTTTATCGCAGGGTATACCGACGGTGGCTTCCCGTACGGAACCACATGGGATGAATTGCCGGGAGAGACTTATGCCGAGGAGGCGACGATGACGGATAGAAAAGCCTCGAACGCCACATTCCGCGAGTGGACTCCGGATTTCGACAAATGGCCGAGTTCATGGATGGGTGTCAAGGAAGATCTCGAATACGGCAGGAAGATCCTCCCCTATTTCGAACATTTCCTCCAGGAATTGTATGATGAAGGTTTCTCCAGAAAGACCTTTGTCCAGTATCGGGATAATCTGTGGCTTCTGGGCGGAACGATCATCACGGGGGTCTCGAATTACGAGGAACACCACATCGATCCGTTTGAGAAACTGTATGATTCTGTAATATCTGACGGCATCCTCCCTGATCATTATGATGATATGAGTGAAGCCGAGTTGTATGCTTTTGCCAGAATGTGCCGCAGGTTAGAGAAGTTTCTTGATCAGCATTATCGGGCTCTTTTCTTATAAAACTGGAGAGGCAAATGAAGATGAAAAAGAGTGGGAAAAACGCCCACCCCGCAGCCAGGGCCGTACTGGAAGATCTCGGCAACAAGGAGTGGCGTTTCGCTGAGATACCGTATGAAACGGAGATGAAGTTTAACGATCTGCTCGACGCGCGGGATTTTGGCAGCGTCACTCCTGCGGAGATGGAGCGGCAACTCAGGGAGCTGCTGCATGAGACGCCCAACTTCATCGATGTGTATCATCATCTGGCGATGCTTCTCGACCAGCGGGGGAAGAGACATGAGGCCCAACTGCTGTGGCAGCAGGCGGTGAACATCGGCATGCAGTGTTTCATCGAAAAGTTCAGCGCCGCCGGCAACAAGCTGGAATGGGGCTGGCTCGAAAACCGCCCCTTTCTGCGAGCCTATCATTCACTTGGACTTCAACACATGGAGAGCGGTAATACCGAGATGGCCCTCTCCATCTTCAGGACGATCATGTCCCTGAATTCGGGCGACAACCAGGGTGTCCGTGCGCTCGTGGTCGATTGCTGCCTGAAACTGAAAATGTACAAGGACGCCCTGGCGGTATGCGAGGATTCGCTCGGCGACCACATGGCCGAAACGGTGTACGGCCGCGTTCTGGCTCTTGTCGCCCTCAAGCGGATGACCCAGGCGGAAAAGGCGCTCCGGCAGGCGGTTACTGTTTTGCCGTTGGTGGCGGGAGAGCTTGTGAAAACCCGCCATACGCGACCGAGGAATATGCGCGAAGGGCACTATACCGTCGGCGGAGCCGATCAGGCTTGGTACTACTGGCAGGAGGCGGGAGAGTATTGGGTGCAGGTGCTGGGGGCGATTGAGTTTGTCAGGGAGCGGTTGAAGGGGCGGGGGTAGAGGGCTTCTGTTGAATAGAAGACGTCTGGAGGGGGCGCAATAAATTGTCCGAGAAGGAGTTTGATTTACTAAATTCAAGATGAAGGGGCTTGAGGAGAGTAGCGTATGGAGGAAATTGATAAACTCAGCAGCGAGAATAAATCATTATTTCCAGGGTTAGCCATATTCGAAAACGATTACGCACATGCCCTCATACATTTGGCATGGTATCGCGAAGATAAGAAACGATTTCTTGTCTTTGGAATGGTTGAATTGTTCCCCGCTGAGTTCCCTCCCCCGGAGCCGTCGGGAAAAATGTCTCTGTCCACAATAAATTTCGGAAGACAGCATGATTTGAATATCCAGCGAGTTGTCATATCTTCAAAAGATGCTTTGTCTTGGTATCTGGAGTGCCGCAACACATCTATTACTATTCCTGCAGCGTTTGGAGAGAAGTTAGCAGGGAAAGCCCTTCAAACTAGTCCTTTAGCAGAAGAGCCATCGTGGTCACATCTGATAACGAGCAATGATCTTCCGTTTCATTGTTGGAGTGTTGTCCGCGCTCATCATCTTATTCAAGAAAATGTCCCTGAAGAAATCAGTAAGCTATTTACCAGCACCGAAATTATCTGTTGGCTGAAAGACAAACTTTTCTTCGATTTACAGAATTATCAGGAATGGAAAGGCTCTCTTCATCTTATTGCCCCCAATCCCGTTTTCCGTTTATTTCACCAGAGGCTTGGTATAACTGAAAACGGTTTCGAATCGAGCGATTGTCACATAGAACCGCGAGCAGGTCGTGACTTAGCTGCGCTTGATTTGTATCTGTCAGAACGCCATCCTACCGGGATCGTATCGTTTTGTAGAAAGGAAATAACGGAACCTTATTTTTCACTCCCCCATGTCGAGCATACAGAAAAAGTGGAATATCTGATCCATTCGAAACAATATGGGGTATTGGACTGGCATGAACCGGTTTCTTTCCTGCGAAGCATCCAATTTCAATCAAATCTCATTACCGGCAAAAAGATAGTCAATGTCCCCGATAATCGGGGAGAGAGCTATGAGGTGCCACAACTTTCGGCGGCGTCATCGGGGATTGTGGGTGAGCGGGAACCGGCATCTCCAATTACCTCACATCTTCGTAAACATGAAGCGATGCGGAAGCGCCGTAAGGAATCAGAACGTCTGGGTCAGAAATGGTTTCACGGGAACCAAGAAGAGGCCACGATTTTTGTTAGAGAGCTTATCAAGAATGCGAAAAGAAGGGTATTTATTGTTGATCCATACTTTGCCACGGTGGAGCTTTTTAGCTTTGCCTTTGCAACCAGCCGGTCCGAGATAGAAGTTGTTATATTGACGGCAGCCAAAGACAACCTGATGAATAAGGACAGGGCTGATTCAAACCGTGATGCAGGCGAGGTTCTCCTTTCGCAAGTTCAGGCATATAGGCAGAATGGAAAGATTAAAGTCTTTGTCATGACGGGGAGTCCGCCGGCAGTGCATGACCGTTTTCTGGTTGTGGACAACGATGTCTGGCTTTCGGGAAATTCGCTGCATACCATTGGGAAAAGGGCTGGAACGATGATCAAGCTCCCATGTCCTGATGAGGTGGCAAAGAACTTGGAGAATATCCTGACTAGTGATCGAGTCAAGCCTCTTGAACAGTGGGTACTAGATCGCCGTTCGAACAAAGGCATTGAACTCGAGAGTTCAGAACGCAAGGACTCTTCTCAATGAAACTACCGCAGAACAGGCTAACTGATATCGGCTCGATACCTTCACCTTCAGCGAAGGTTATCGAGCGGCCTGAGTTAATTTGGCCATCAATCCCCGATAGCATTGATGTCGAAAATGTCAAGGAACACGACCGGTTTACGGCCCCTGATCATTGGATCATCAAAACGCGCCGAGAATTTTCAGATGCTTGTAAAAGGGAAGAATCCCCTGGGCTTGGTTGTGGCTTGTTTTGGGAAAAACTCCAGGAATCTGAACAGATATTGATACTCGACAAACATTTCGACAAACAAGCCATGATCACGCTACGAGAAAGGCTTCGTGGTGGTAGGATGAAGATTCAGGACTTGCGTATCATCACTTCAGATGATGGTGCTCGCGACCTGTTTTCAGATATTGCCAGATTAAATACCGAAGGTGATTGGTTGTAAGTCATATAAACGGCATGACAAACAATTTGACATATTTCATGATCGTTTTGCCGTAAATAATGATGAGCTATGGCATTTTGGCGGCACCGTAGGCGGCATCCAAACTGACCTTACAGCTGTAAGCCGTGGATGGAATGCTGTATTTCGGAATTTTATTGATCTCTTTGATCGAGTCTGGAACGCTCTTTATATGCCTGGGGGACGGAAATGAAGGATGCTCGCCTAGTGGCGAATTATCAATATGCTCAGAAGCTGGATGCCAATATTGTTGATGGCAAGACTGTGATCCAAGAGTCTTGGTTTGAACAGGCTGTTGCGGCCATCGTCAAGACCCCTTTACTAATGACCTTCGAGAGCAGACTTGAGTCGTGTCAAGACTTTGAGAAATTTGTTGAACAAATTGAGAAGTCTGACAGAAATGAATTGCCGGGCCAAGCCGTTGCAATCATAGAACAATTGCCAACTGGTTTTCCAGATGAGCTAGACGCAGTATCGAGTGGAGACCATGAGGCATCAAACCATGCAGCGTGGGTGTGGGGTAGCGCGCTTGCTCGTATTTGTGCCGGTTCAAATTCCATTAAAGAATTACTGGAAGCTGGCTGGCGCCTTGCAGGGCATGAAGTTGCGGCAGAGGCATTTCTAGAAGGAGTCACTTCCGCGCTTGTCCGAGAAAATGCAGATTGCGTACATGCAGCTTTGAATGACTTGGTTGACAACATTGCCGAACAACCGGAGCTGTGCGTTTATTCGAGCGAGCGGGAGCGCTTTTGTCAAGCGGTAGAGGATTGGAAAGAGGAAGCAGATCTTTCTAAGGTCTGGTCTCTGAATGCTTTCGAATACTTCCCCGTTTACTGTGAGTCGATAGGTGTGCTTGAAGCAGTTCGAAGAAGTGATCCTTCTCAATATTTGAAGTTGTTGGAGCTAACTGCTCTACCGCCAGCGATAGAAAATGCCTTCAGAAGACTCGATATCTTTTACGATTTTGATGTGATTTTACAGCTACTGTCTGTTGCGCCCTCAATACTTGAACCCGATGGCAACAACCGGGTTTGGAATCGAAAACTGACCGCTCCGATACTTCTAAATAAAGGATTGGAGCATATAAGAGATCTTGCTGATGTCATATTTCGTACAAACGATGAAGAGCGGGACAAGGCAGAATCGATACGTGATCGGGAAGCTCATTCGCTTTTATGCCGTCTGACGGAGGCGCTGCTCGGGCGACAAGATGGGACATTTCTGGCAGTTCACTGGATGTGCCATTTGATCGGAACGAACGGTCCAAAACCATGGAGCAATACCGACCGCTGGACACCGATTCCAAGCACCATCGAAGCAGTGGCATCAGGTTTACATTCGAAGGGAATACAACTTGAAGACATTGTTAACCTCTTTCCAAAGTATGCCATTCCGAAAGGTGACGATCTAATAAAGCTACATCAAAGTGGAATCGGCGATCTTGACCGACATGCGAAACCTTCTGGGTTGGATATATTGTTGGCCTATCTTTGGATCATCAATCAAGCCGATACCGAGATTTCGTTGAAAGACGAAATGACGTTGAATTTTTTTGAAACCTTGCTTGTTCGGCAGGATGGTGGTTTGTACATTGCTATCCCTGAAGCCTGCCCGACTGTCCGTGAATATTATCCTGCCCTACTCTATGCCACACATGACCATCCGGTTGAAACTTGGAGCAAGAGTTGGGCATTGCTGTCTGAGCAGCGCCGACTATTCCGGCACCGCTGGTCTGACGATACAGTACCACGCTCCGAGGACCCTAGCTTCTGTCTGGCAAATATTGGTCTTGCCACAGTTGACTGGCTGATTTCTCCGGAGGTCGCCAACTTTGACCAAGCACTCCCCCTGTGGAGAACTATTTTTGACGCCGTCTTCAACGTTGTAATTACTCCACCATCCTTCAACAATGATCACTGGCGTAACCTTATCGCAAAACTCTTCAGCAGGTTGCCGCTTGTATCAACACCTTCAGATCGCTCCTCCATTGTTGTTGAATATTTACTTCGTTTAGGTGGTGATGACGAGCTGTTCATCTGGTGTTTGGCGAATGCCTGCCAAAATGGTGCGTTGATCAGTGATGTTGCTCTGACAATTAAACATTCAGGTGCAGACTTGAGAAACCGCATGGATGCCTATATCAAATGGGAGGGTCGAGACAGTAACCGAAGAAAGAATGACAAGGTGATGGAGGTATGCCAGAACCTGCTTCAGCAATTACAGCCATAAACGCAAGAAAATTTATTACTCTCCATGCCCATAAAAACACTTGCATAGGAAGCGAGAAACATCGCATGAATAAAAAACTCACCATCATGGTCTCCTCTTCGGTCTACGGCATCGAGGAACTGCTGGACCGGATTTATACATTGCTGACCGCCTTCGGTTTCGAGGTCTGGATGTCGCACAAGGGGACGGTCCCGGTGTTCTCGAACCGTTCCGCCTTTGACAACTGCCTTGCGGCCGTGGAGAAATGCGACCTCTTCCTCGGGCTGATCACGCCTTATTACGGCAGCGGGAAGGATGAGGACGGTATCTCCATCACCCATTTCGAGCTGCGCAGGGCCATCGAACTCAAGAAACCTCGCTGGCTTCTGGCCCATGACCACGTGGTGTTTGCCCGTACGTTGTTGAACAACCTGGGCCATGAAGGAAAAGAAAAACGCGGGAGATTGAAACTGAAGAAGAACAACGTCATTGACAACCTGCGCGTAATCGATATGTACGAAGAAGCGATCCTTTCGGAGAAACTCTTACGCGACAGACATGGCAACTGGGTTCAAAAATTCAGCACCGATGACGACGCGGCGCTGTTTGCCACGGCGCAGTTTTCCCGCTATCAGGAAGTGGAGGCGTTCGTGCAAGAGAACTTCAATGATAAAGATCATATCTCCCTGTCGCTCAAGGAACGTGGAGGCCGCCCATGAAGCCGGAAAAGCTAAGGGAACTTCTCCTTCTTGGCGAAAGCCAGCATGTGGAATTCAAGTCGCAGTGCCGGAATCCGGATGTTGTCGGGACTGCGGTGTGCGGGTTTCTCAATACCGGCGGCGGCTCCGTTGTCTGCGGCGTTGATAGCAAGGGAAACATCCGGGACATTGATAAGCCAAATGAAGTCGTGATCATGCTGGAACAGGCACTGCAAGGCGTATCTCCCAAGGCGCTGGTTTCCATCTCTGTTCATGAGGTTGAAGGAAAGCCTTTGATCGTTGCCGAAGCGCCAGCCGGTCAGGATATTCCCTATGCGTTCAACAATGTGATCTACATCCGTGAGGGGGCGCATACCAAAGCGGCCGACGTGGAAACCATCCGGGACATGGTGCTTCGCAAATCGGTGGAACCGGAACGATGGGAAAGACGGTTTTCCACCGCCGAGCCTGAAAGCGATGTCGACCTGCAGGAAATCAGTAGAACCGTTACCGCGATCCTGAAAATACGTCGTACTTTTTTCAGGGATACGGCAAATCCCCTCATGGTTCTGGAGGACCTTTCCGTGGCCAAGTATGGCCGTCTTACCCAGGGGGGGGATGTCCTGTTCTGCAAGAATCCGGCTGCCCGCTTTCCCCAGGTTCGGGTTCGGGCCGCATGTTTCACCCAGGACAAGGCCAGTGATACCTTCCGGGATATGAAGTCGTTCGAGGGGCCGCTCGTATCCGTGCTCGAACAGCTCTTCGATTTCATCATTCGCAACACCGCGACAGTATCTCGGTTCAGAAAGACTATTCTAGAGCGTCAGGATGAGTCCCTCTACCCTTCGGAAGCAATCCGGGAAGCCTTGGTCAATGCGTTCGCCCATCGCGACTATGCCGACTTTTCCGGCGGCATTACAGTACATATCTATCCCGACCGGCTGGAGATATGGAACTCAGGCAACCTGCCCGAGGGCATTACGCTGGACACGCTGGCAAAAGGGCATCTATCGGTTCTCAGGAACCCGGACATCGCACATGTGCTTTATCTGCGCGGTCTTATGGAAAAACTCGGCCGCGGCAGCATCCTTATTCTTCAGGCATGCGCAGAGCGGGGGCTTCCCAAGCCCACATGGCGGTCTGATTATAATAAAGGTGTGACGCTGACTTTTTATTCCCCGGAAGTTACCCCGGAAGTTACCCCGGAAGTCACCCCGGAAGTGCGTTTTCTCCAGGCAATCAAAGGCGAGATGACACGGCAGGAAATTCAGGACGCCGTGGGGTTGAAGGACGATGAACACTTTCGCAAGACATACCTGCTGCCGGCTCTGAATGCCGGTCTGCTGGAAATGACCATCCCGGATAAGCCCCGCAGCAGCAAACAGAAGTACCGGTTGACTGAAGCAGGCCTGCATGTGAGGGAGCAGATAAAAAACGCTAAGGTCCCATGAATGCCCTGGCAAAGCATGCCTTATCCCCCCAGCGCCGCCAAGGCAATCTCCTTGATCCCCTTGTAGATCCAACTTGCCTAAGCCGAGAATCGGCAGGCTTTCCCCCTCCACGTAACAGTCGTGCCCAGGTTTCCAAAGGTTGGGGGGGCAGCTCTGTTTGGCGAGAACGTTCACCGCCTCTTGATCCGAAAAACAGACGTAAAGGTGGCGACCTTGACGCCGCTTTCGTCAAAGACCTCCGCTTCCCCCTTTATGTTCCTGTCATCACGTTCAACAATCCGTGCCACGGCCTTCACCGTACCGCCTGTTACCGGGGCGTGAAATCTAAGCCCGAGATCCACCGTGACAAAGTTGGTTCCCTCCGGCAAAACACTCTTGATGGCAATAGCTACGGACGTGTCAGCCAGTGCAGTTACTGCGCCGCCATGCATAAACCCCTTACCCTGGGCCAGCTTCACCTTGAACGGCATGGAAAGCACCGCCTGCCCTGCAGCAGCCTGCTCAATCCGCATCCCCAGGTATTCCTCGAAAGGGGCACAGGCGATCCATTCAGGCAGTTCGAACGGCAGTTCTGTCCCCGCGACCATCGGCAAATCAAAGACTTTTTTGTACATCAAATCCTCCAGCTTTTATCCCAAAAACGGCAGTTAGCCAGTAGAGTAGGAAGCAGGTTACGACATCATTAGGTTTGGCTTGTCCGTTTCCGCCCCTTTCGTTTGGCGGTGCCTAAGTAGCCTTACCATAGTTGCCTTAACCAGCTCCCCCTCGTCAAACCGTACGTGCGGATTTCCCGCATACGGCTTACCTATCAGCCTCTTGCTGCACGGCATTATTGAGGAGTTGTGGCTTTGCTGTTACAGGTAAACCAGACCATATCGCTTAAGTCCGGCATACAGGCTTTCACCTGCCCTGAAGGGTTTGCTCCGCCTTTGGCTCCGATTGTTCAGAAATATTCGAAAGCGAGTCCTCGTGTAATGATTCACGTCTCGAAATACTTTCCGGGGATACCCGTAGTCGAAGTAGTTGCCCCATCCGCGAAGGATGCTGTTTACCTCGGCAATTGCTTCGACAAGCGGCTTTTTGTATCCGCTTCGGGTCTTCTCCCGGATTTTTCCCTTGAGTGCTCCTATGGCCTTCTTACTCGGCATGATGTTGAGATAATCCCAATCTCTGCCCCGCAGGTCACGGTCATAGCGGAGGGTGAATCCCAGAAAGTTCAGGCTCTCTTTCTTGTTCATTCTGACAATACCGGTTTTGTCACGGTTGATGCTGAGTCCAAGGTCTGTTTCGAGTTTCTCTTCCAGCCATCCGGTTATGCGATTGCCCATGTGTCTGGCCATTACTACGAAGTCGTCGGCAAACCGTACCATGCGCGCTCTGGCGAAGTGGTAGGGGCTGTCTGCTTCTTCGTGAAAGGCCCGGTCGAGCCGGTGAAGGTAGATGTTGGCAAGAAGGGGAGATATTACCCCGCCTTGTGGCGTCCCTTGTTTGGGACGGCTGATGCTGCCGTCTTCTTCTACTACCGGACTGTGAAGCCATTGCCGGATCAGTTTGAGGACACTCCGGTCGGCTATGCGCCGCTCAAGTTCTACTATCAGGTGCTCGTGGGGGATGCTGTCAAAGTAGCTCGAAAGATCCGCGTCATACACTTCCTGCCGTCCGAGTTGGAGGTTATTACCGACTTGGTCGAGGGCTCCATGGGGACGCCTTTTGGGACGAAATCCATGGGAGCAGTCGAGAAAGTCCACCTCAAATATCGGTTCGAGGATAAGGAGTACGGCTGCCTGTACAATTCTGTCCCGCACGCACGGTATGCCGAGCGGGCGCAGTTTGCCGTTGGGCTTGGTGATGTAGACGCGACGCACCGGGGATGGTTTGTAGTTTTTGGTTCTCAGGCTTTCTTGAATTTCGTCAAGATAGCCGGATATTCCGTCTGCCCGCACCTCGATGGATTCAATGCTGACACCATCGACTCCCGGCGCGCCCTTGTTCGCCTTTACTCGCAACCACGCCGTTTCAAGTACATCACGACGATGGATTCGGTCGTAAAGGGCATAGAACCGGAACTGCGGTTCTCGTTTGGCCTTGCTGCTCAGTTTCCACCGCAGAAGGGAGACTTTTACCGGCAGTCCGGGTTCAGGTTCGAATCCTTCGGCCATCCATTCCGTTATGGAGCGTCTGTCGCTCAAGCGGGTCTCCTCTCTTTCCGTGTAAACATGACTGAAGTACGGCCCCTTGGCTCCACGGGCATTACCCCGCTTCCCGGCTACTATGGGCCGCTCCGAATTCCGACCGTACACGCTTGGCGGGTTATTGATTCCCCGTCGGCGTTCTCCCTTCGGCGAAACCCTTTCGCTTTGGGAATTACGTCGGACCTCCCAGGTTCCTCGGCTGATCTTTCGACACGCGCCCTCCCCAATCACCCCGGACAGTCCCACCGGTTCTTTCGCTCGTTTATCACCGGTGGGTGGCAGGCTTCACCACATTCGGAAGGTTGGCCACTGTCAACTACGTGTAACGAGGCCGAAACGGGTTCGCTTGCGCTGGACTCGCGTCTTCGTCGTCAGGGTAGTTATCGTACCCTTCGCTCTTTTCTTACAAAGAACCGGTCTTACTCCCCACGTTTGGTTACCCTCTCGTGACAGACCGCGACTACATGGTGAACGGGTGAACGAGCAATTTACATGTCTGACACTTTTCAGTCAGATAGATCAGCCAGGCTTGGCCTGGCGTACCGAATGACACGAATAAACACGAATGTTTTTAACCCCCTGTTAAGTCTTGAGTAGTCACCGATCTGGTGAATGCCTTCTGCATCACAAGAGCTTGTATATTCGTGCATATTCGTGAAAATTCGTGGTTAAAATGCTTTTTATAGGTTTATTCTTCCTAACTTACTTCTTATGCACTTCCACTCCCAGCAAATTCATCACCTGTTGCATATCCGACCACACTTCCCGCTTCATGCCTGCGTTTCTCAGCAGGTAAGCCGGATGGAAGGTCGGCATGAGCGGAATACCGTGGTAATCGTGAAATCGGCCGCGCATTTTTGAAATAGGCTCCTTCGTCTCCAGCAGGGTCTGGGCGGCAAAGGTGCCAAGACAGACGATCACCTCCGGTCCGATGGCCTTCAGTTGTCGGAGCAGGAACGGCTGGCACTGCTCGATCTCGTCTTGCTGGGGATTTCTGTTGTTTGGGGGACGGCACTTGAGGACGTTGCAGATGTATACCTCGTTCCGCTTGAACTGCATGGCTTCGATGATTTTTGTCAACAGCTGCCCGGCCTCGCCGACGAACGGCTCACCCTGAAGGTCCTCGTCCCGACCGGGCGCCTCACCGACAAAGACCAGCCTGGCGTGGGGATTGCCGACACCGAAAACCAGGTTGGTTCTGGTTTCGCCTAGCTTGCAGCGACTGCATGCAGCCAGTTCCAGGCGTAGTTCCTCCAGGGTTTCCCCCTTACCACCGGCCGCTTCAGACGGTGTTTTCACAGACATCCCCGGCGCTGATGCCGGAAAAGCTATCGAGTCCGGGGCCGATTTTTTCAATGGTCCGGCAGCTGATGACGGAGCTGTCTCGGCAAAGGGGAGGCCGTCCACACCGGTTTCCTGCAACTCTTCAAGATAGGCGCGCAACGAGGCGACAAGCCCCTGAGCCTCATTCTGTTCCTTCATGGCAAACCCCTTTACTTTTGCGCAAACATCTAATATTCTTAAGCAGTATGCTGATTCTTCCCATTGTTCTTTTGCTGGTCATTTGCATCCCCCATGAGGCCCTTGCCTGGGGCGGTGGTATCCACCTGCAACTTGGGTCTGCCGTCCTCAACAACCTCCAGGCGCTCAAACCGGCCATAGCCGCGATCATCGGCGAATTTCCCAATGACTTTCTCTACGGCTGCATCGCCGCCGACATCACCATCGGCAAGAAATTCACCCATTACCTTCTCCACTGCCATCGCTGGCGTATCGGGCTGAAAATCCTGGAAAACGCAGAAAAGGATGCACAGAAGGCCTGCGCCTACGGCTACCTCAGCCATCTGGCGGCAGACACGGTGGCCCACAACTATTTCGTCCCCTACAAAATCATGCGCAGCTTTTCCACCTTTACCCTGAAACACGCTTACTGGGAGATGCGATTCGAGAATTTCGTCGATAAGGATATCTGGGAAACAGCCAGGAAAGTATCGATGGAAAACTACCGCCAGAACGACGCACTGCTCAGAAAGGTGCTGTCAGACACCATCTTCTCCTTCGGCACAAACAAACGCATCTTCAACTCCATCCTGCTGGTGAGCAGGGTGGAAAAATGGCAGCAGGTACTGCAGACCCTCTCCGATTCATCCCGTTTCGCTCTGGAAGAAATCGATCGTGACGAATACATGAGCCTGGCAGAGGAGGCGGTGTTCGATTTCCTGAACAGCTTTGAGGATTCCCGCTTTTTCCAAGCCGACCCCACCGGCGAACGGGCGCTGGCCACGGCTGAGGCGGTGAGGAAGAATCTGAGGCTTCTCTACCGGAGCGGCAAACTCACCAAACCCCAGGCAATGGAACAACTGGACGAAATAAAGGGAAAGCTGCGCGAGGCCATATGCCAACCGGAGCTTCTGCTGCAAATCCTGTCCACGGAGTAGTGGCGAGGTTCGAGCAAAACCTTCATCCCCGTTCCTTTATCCCCGTTCCTCTGAGCCCGGCCGCCCTGTCCAGTATGATGTGTGCCAGCTCCAGTTTGCCCATGAGAGGCAGGTCTTCCACCTTCCCGTCACGGAACAGCAGCTTGACGATGTTGGTGTCCACGTTGAAACCGGCCCCCTCCAAGCTGATGTCATTGGCCACCACCATGTCGAGATTTTTTTCCGTCAGTTTTTTCCCGGCATTGCCGATCAGGTCTTCGGTTTCCGCAGCAAAACCGACCAGGATTTTCTCCCCTTTGATTGCTCCCAGTTCACCGAGAATATCGGGGTTTTTCTCCAGCTCAAGCGTAAGGCATTCGGCGGACTTCTTTATCTTAAGATCTGCGCGGGACGCGGGTCGATAGTCAGCCACCGCAGCAGCCTTTATGATGATCGTGCTCCCGCTGACCTTATCCATTACCGCCTGCCGCATCTCAAGCGCGCTGACCACCTGCACGGTTTCCACTCCGAAGGGCTCAGCCAGACAGGTAGGTCCTGTCACCAGTGTCACCCGGGCTCCCCGACGGCGGGCAGCTACGGCAATGGCATACCCCATTTTGCCGGATGAATGGTTGCTGATATAGCGCACCGGATCGAGCTCCTCCCTGGTGGGGCCGGCAGTAATGAGGATATTCTCGCCGACAAGGTCCTTGGCGGTCAGCGCGGCCAGTACCTCCTCGAAAATCACCTGCGGCTCCTGCAACTTCCCTTCACCTTCCCAGCCACAGGCAAGCATCCCTCTGGCCGGCTCCACGAACAGGTATCCGTGCCCCTTCAGCTTTGCCTCATTCTCCCGGTAGAGAGGATTCTGATACATGTTGACGTTCATGGCCGGGGCAATGAGCACCGGCGCCTTGGTGGCCATGACCGTTGTGGTGAGCATGTCGTCGGCGATGCCGTTTGCCAGCTTGCCGATGACATTGGCAGTTGCCGGGGCGATGACGAACAGATCCGCCCGGTCGGCCAGTGAAATATGGCCGATTTCCCGCTCGGAAATAAGGTTGAAAAGGGATGTGGAGACCGGGTTCATGGAAAGGGTCTGGAACGTGAGCGGGGTGACGAACTCCGTGGCCGCGTCGGTCATGATGACATGGACATTTGCCCCTGCCTTGGTCAGGAGGCGCAGCAGCTCAACAGCCTTGTATGCGGCAATGCCGCCGGTGACCCCGAGGATGATCTCTTTTCCTTTTAGCATATTTCCTCCCTCATATGCCTCTTACGTAGGGATTATTCGACTTCTCATGACCAATGTTGGAAGAGGGGCCGTGCCCCGGATAGACCAGAGTCGGTTCGGGAAGGGTAAACAGCTTGTTCCGTATTCCCTCGATCAGCGCCTCGTGGGAGCTGCCGGGAAAATCGGTCCGCCCCACCCCATCGGCAAACAGGGTATCGCCGGTGATGACCTTACCCTCGCTCTCCAGATACAGGCAGCACCCACCCGGCGTGTGTCCCGGCGTATGGAGCACTTTCAGCTGCTGGGAGCCGAAGATCACCACCATCCCATCCTCCAGAAGCCCATCCGGCTTGGGGGAATTCTCCGTTTTCAGGCCGTAGGCGGCGGCCACCTCTGCGGCGCGTGAGAGGAAATAGACGTCCGCCTCGTGGATCAACAGCTTTGCGCCGGTGGCTTCGAGCAGCCGCCGGTTTCCCCCCACATGATCAAAATGGCCATGGGTATTGAGCACATACTTTATGGCCAGTCCCGACTTTTTCACGGCTGCCAGCACCCGGTCCGCATCCGCGCCGGGATCGACCACTATACCCTCTTTGGTTTCCTCGCAGCCGAGGATGAAACAATTGACACCCAGCTGACCGACTACTACGGTTTCGAAAATCATAGGGCTCCTCTTTTCAGATTTATGCAGCGACTTGTCCTGCCCTGTTGCAATCAGGCACGCGATCAACAGCAGGGTAACCGCCGTAACGAACCATAACCAGCGTAAGGTTTTGCTCTTCGTCATCACTTACGCCCCTCAGGTTTTAAAACAGGTCCAGGTTTTCTCCCTTGAGTTGCGTAAAGGGATTGTTGTGAAATCCTTTCTTCCCATTGTCACCGCTGGGGCGCGGCTGGGGCTCCGGTGGAGGTTCTTCAGCAACAACCTCGACCGGCGGCAGATCGTCTTCCTCGTCCACGCAGTTCTCCTTGTAGAAGTAACGGTCATAGAGCCGGTGATAGGCGGTCCAGCGGGAACTGTTCACCGGTTCTTTCCTGATATGAGTTCTGATGCCGTTGATCTTGGAATCGAGGTCGTCAAGGTAATTGAGGATGGTCGCCTCAAGGGTCTTCGGCCGCTTCGGCGAACCGTACTCATACTGGCCATGGTGGGAAAGGAGCATATGCTTGAGGAGCATCGAAAGCTCCAGGGGAAATCCGGGAATAGCGGCGATTTTCTCCTGCAGCATCTCAACGCCGATGGTGATATGGCCGAGCAGCTTCCCCTCATCGGTATAATCGAAGGAACGCATGTAGGACATCTCCCGCACCTTCCCCACATCGTGGAGAAGTGCCCCGGCAACGAGCAAGTCGCGGTTAAGCCCGGCATAGAGGGGAACAATCTGCTCCACCAGCCGTGCAACTGCCAGGGAGTGCTCCAAAAGCCCACCAAGATAGACGTGGTGCATCCCCTTTGCAGCAGGGGCAACGCGATAAAGCCTCATCAAGTCCTGATCTTCAAAGAATGACTTGAGCAGGCGCTTCAAATGGGTATCGGCGATTGAGGCGACCAGGGAGGCAAGCTCTTCCTCCATCTCCTGAATGCTGCGCTCGGTCTCCGGCAGAAAATCAGCCAGGATGACATTTTCCTCAGCCACCCGCCTCAGCTCCGAGATTATGAGCTGCAACTTACCCAGGTAGACGGAAGCCTTGGACCGGACCGAGAGGAAATCGTCCTTTTCGAACAGGGCACCTACCTGGTCCACATTATCCCAGACCTTTGCCTCTACCTCGCCGCTTTTATCCATCAGACGCAGGGTCAGGTAGGGTTTGCCGTTTTTGGCCATGGCCATGATCTTTTCCTTGACCAGAAAGACCGAATCCACCTGATCGCGGTCCTTTATGTCCGAAACAAATTTTTTATCCAAAGTCCACTCCTTTTATCAGTCTACGCAATAACATCGAAAGAAACAAAATGTTCCACATTCCCAAAGTCCTATGATTTTTCACCATCGACCATCGACCATCGACCATCAACCGCCTGTACAATGGCATCGGCCACCCTGATACCGTCGAGAGCGGCGCTCATGATACCTCCGGCATGGCCCGCGCCCTCTCCTGCCGGATAGAGCCCCCTGACGCTTGTGGACTGCATGTCTTCACCACGCAGAATGCGCAACGGCGCGGATGTTCTCGTTTCCACGCCGGTCAGGGTCGCTTCGGCAGTGATGAAGCCGCGCATTTTGCGTTCGAAATGACGAATCCCATCCCGGAGGGTCGAAGAGACGTATTCCGGCAGGACCAAAGAAAGATCGACTTCACGCACCCCGGGGCGGTAGGTGGATGAAACCTTCCCCCTCCTCTTACCGTCGAGGAACGTCATGAGATTCTGGGCCGGCGCCCGATAATCGCCCCCGGCGGTCTGGAACGCCTTGCGCTCCCAGCGCCGCTGGAATTCGACCCCGGCCAGTGGGTCATCGCCGGCGAAATCGTTGCGTCCGACCGTAACCACGAGGGCGCTGTTGGCAAAGGGGGAATTGCGAAGATAGCCGCTCATGCCGTTTGTGACGACTCCACCCTCTTCGGAGGCCCCCGCTACCACGACACCACCGGGACACATGCAGAATGAGTATGCGGAACGGCCGCTCAGGGCATCATTGTACGCCAGGGCATAATCAGCCGGTGGCAGTTGGGGATGGGAAGCCATCCCATACTGGATGCGGTTGATGAGTTCCTGTGGATGCTCGACGCGCACCCCGACGGCGAACGGTTTCTGCTCCATGGCGACCGACCGCCGCCTGAGCATCTCATAGGTATCGCGAGCGCTGTGCCCCGGCGCCAGCACCAGCAGATCACAGAGGCATTCGTCGCAGCCGTTGATCTCGATCGCGGTGAGCCTGTCGTCAGCGATTCTTATATCGGTCAACTGCCTGCTGAAACGGACCGGAAACCCCTGCAATTCCAGGTGACGCCGAATAGCGGAGACAACCTGCCGCAACCGGTCGGTACCGATATGCGGTTTTGCCGCGGCGAGGATTTCCGGCGGAGCTCCGAACTGTGCGAGTTTCATCAGCACATAGCTTATGTTCGCATCCTTCAGCCGCGTGGTCAGTTTGCCGTCGGAAAAGGTCCCCGCTCCTCCCTCGCCAAACTGGACATTGCTGGCCATGTCCAGGCACCCCTTGTCCCAGAATGCCTGGACGTCCTTTACCCGCTCCTCAACCGGCTTGCCCCGTTCGATGATGGTCGCCGTCAGGCCGTACTCGGCAAGGCGAAGGGCGGCAAAGAGTCCGGCCGGCCCTGTCCCGGCAATCACGATACGTTTTCCGCTGCTGACCCGGCTGAATACGGGCGCCCTCTTTTCGCCAACATATTCCAGGTCACTGTCAACTCGCTGCGTTGCTCTGAATCGCTCCTCGTCTGCAAGCCTGAATTCAACCGTGTAGACAAGCTTGACCTGCGGTTTCTTCCTCGCGTCGATCCCCCTTCGCACTACGGCAAAATGCGTGATGTCGTTACGCTGGAGCGAAAACCTGGTTACGACTTTCTCAAGCAGAAGTTCTTCACTTTCGCCGAGAAGTAATGTGAGATTGCGGAGCAGGAAAGGCATGGGAGTGAATCACTCAGCGAGCCGCTGATGCTTCTTGCGGTCGAGCAATTGCTCGACGATGATGACAATATCGAACGGTTTGGTGGATTTGGGGATATGAATTTTGGCCCCCATCTCAGGAATCTCGTGCTCATGGGGAGCGCCCTGAAACATGGAGGTAAGGAGGATGATAATCGGTTCTTTTTCTCCGGCACGGCGTGAAATTTCGAGACAGGTGCTGACACCACCCATCCGGGGCATGATCAAGTCAGAGATTACCACTTCCGGATTGCTGTCTATAAATGCCTTCACTCCTTCTACGCCGTCATTGGCGGTAAAAACCAAAAATCCGGTTTCCTGGAAAGCGTCGGACAATACCTTCAGGAAAAATGGGTCGTCATCGATAAGAAGGATTTTTCCTCTGGCATCTTTCATGCGGAAACCTCAAAAGCAATAAATAGTTTCCATCGGTAAACATCTGATGAAAAACTACGGGTGCCGACATAATACAAAAATGCAACTCAAAAGAAAAGGATAAACAGGCCACCACCAGACATCAACCATTCAGCGGCAGTTTAATGCAAAAAGTCGTGCCGCTGGCATCGCTTTTTTCAACCTCGATCTTGCCTTTATAGTTTTTCACGATGCGCAGGACAACAGACAGTCCAAGGCCCGTGCCACGGCTATTGGTGGTGAAAAACGGGTCAAAAACATAGGGGATGTTTTCCGGAGGAATCCCCTTGCCGGTATCGGAAACCCGAACGACTATGTACTTGGCGTCATAATTCAGTTGGACCTTTAATGTCCCTGCTAAAGGCATTTCATTGATGGAATTGAGAAAAAGGTTGGTGAAAATCTGTTCCAGTTCCGAAGGATCGGCCTTAATGGCAGGAGGAATGCTCCGGTAATCCCGCTCAACCTTGATTTTGTGAAGTTCTATCTGGGGGCTGAAGATTTCAAGGGTGCTGTCTATTACCCGATCGATCATCACATCCATGATTTCGAATTTAGGTCTTTTTGATGCGTCGAGCAACTTGCGCAGGATACCGTCGATCCGGTCGATTTCTTTCAGTATCTTCTCAACGTATTCAAGCTTCTCCAGATCTTCCATGCCGCTCTTGATGAGCTGGACGAAAAGGGAGATCGAGTTCAGCGGGTTTCGGATTTCATGGGCCATCCCGGCAGAAAGATAACCGAGTGTTGCCAGTTTTTCCGATTGAACGATCTCCGCCTGGGCCCTCTGCAGCGCCTCGCTCTTTTCCTGGACCCTTGCCTCCAGTTCCAGGTTCCAGGCCTCTATCTCCGCAAGAAGCATTTCCCTCTCGCGGAGCAGCTCACGGTTTTTGAGCTCGATCCCACGTATTTTCAGAACATTTTCTATCCGGTCGGCCAGGTCCTGATTGTTGAAAGGTTTGAGGATATAGTCGGAAGCGCCGGCCTTCATCAGTTCCACGGCAATTTCTTCGCTCCCCTTGCCGGTAAACATGATGACATAGGTGTCGGGAAACCGCCTGCGGATCTCCTTCAACGCAGTCAGACCGTCCATATCGGGCATCATGTAGTCGAGAAGCACGAGCTCCGGCTGGGAAGCATCGATTATTTCAAAGCCGGATGGCGCATCAACAGCGGTAAAAACCGTATAACCGCGGTTTTTGAGGATGATGGAAGTGAGATCAAGGATCACCTTCTCGTCGTCAATTATCAGCACCCGGCCGCTTTGTTGCTTTAGTTCTTTTGCCATAGATTCGTCCGTCGTTCGAATAAGTGTTTATTTTGATATGTCAGCGGTTAATGCCGTGCCACTATTGCAATTAAACAAAAACTTAGTCAACACAAAAAGAAGGGCAGCAATTGCTGCCCCTCAATCTTTCAATCGTTTCATGACGGACGCATTAAGCCCAGTCAAGGAAGTCGGACGGTCATGACCGGACGAGCGGACTTTCTGACCACTCTCTCGGCAGTGCTGCCGAAAAGAAGATGGTCAATCCCGCTTCGACCTTGCGTACCGAGAACAATTAGAGAGACTTTTTCCTCATCTGCTTTCTTGAGAATTTCCTCGTAAGGAATCCCCGTAACTATGTTTGCTTTGTAATTGCTGAAATCCTTGATCTTGGTCCGGCAGAATTTCTGCATCATCTTTTCTGCCCCTTCCTCGATCTCCTTCTCAAGGTTCTCGAAAGAGACATGCGGCACATAAAAACCGCGCAGATCCACCGGTTCGTTTATAACATGAAGAATGATTAATTGCGAACCGAATTTTTGAGCCAAAGCATATGCGTAATCAAAGGCGTGCTCCGAATTTTCGGAAAAATCGGTAGCAAAAAGGATCTTTTCAAACTGTTTCACGTAACCCTCCCTTGCAGCGTGGTCTTTAGTGGCTCGTTTCCTTGAATATTTTCTTAAGGATTGATTTCAGCTCCTCAATTTTTACCGGTTTGTTTATATATTCGAAGGCACCGAGGTTCATCGCCTCAATGTACGACTCAACCCCTCCATAGGCGGTAATCATGATAACGTTACTCTTCGGAAAGTTCTTGTTTAATTCCTTGAGAAAGGTTATGCCATTCATTTCCGGCATGTTTATGTCGGTCACAATCAGGTTGACCTCTTGCTGCCGCAGGTAGTTCAAAGCCTCGAACCCATTGGACACGCTTTCAACCAGGAAACCTTCCTTGGCCAGCAACCGGGACAATCCGATTCTGGCATTTTCTTCGTCGTCCACTACCAGTATTCTCTTTTGATTTTTCATCGTTATCAACATATAACTCCATATTTTTTTACAAACTGTTTCTCAGTCTAACATGGAGTTCAGCCCTGTCAAGTCACAGTTCACGGAGTAACATTCCCGGAAGCGACCTTTTGTCGTAACTTTACAGCGGTAAGAATCAAATTGGCTATGATTGAAATAAAATATATCTCGTCATCGGTAAAGGTTTTCATGGAAGTGGAATTAAGGTTGATCACCCCATAGACATCCTGCTTGTCGGCAATGGGAAAGGAAAGCATCGAGTTGTATTTTTCTTCCTGCAATTCCGAGAAACTCTTGTAACGGGGATCCTGCGAAGCACGGGTCAGGGATATATGCTGCCTGTCCCGGGCAACAGTCCCGGTGATCCCCTCTCCGATCTTGATCCGAATCTTTCCGACAAAGGAAACATCAAATCCATAGGTAGCAGCAAGGACCAGATCCCCCTCCTCCATCAGGTAGATGGAGCAGACGCTCACCTTGAGCTGGGTCGCCACTTTCTCCGCAACCCTCCGCAGCACTAGCGGAAGATCGAAGTCGGATGAGACGAGCATGCTGATCTCTTCCAGCGAAATGATCTCCAGATGCTCACGGTTGGCCTTCTGCATGGTCAACACCATCTTCCCCTTCTCACTTTCAAGAAACGGCGTAAATCCGGCCTTATGGTAAAAGGGGTTAACAGTCTTGACTTTCTCCGTAATGGTTCGGAAATCGGAAAAACCGCAACTGCAGGTCATCTTTACCCGGTAATTGTCTACCCGCTCGCTCTTCATAACCCTTCCGCATTTTCGGCAGCGTGCCACCAGTTGCATACAACACTCTCCTTATCTCGTAAAAACAATTAAAGGTTCAAAGTCCGATATGTTAACGTATCGGATACAATCTCCGAGCCTTAAACCTTAAAAGTAAAAAAATTCTTCATTGCTTATAGTCAGCTTTTAACACCACGTGGGCCGGTACTCCTGCCGCACCGAAAGGCTTTAAGGGGTTCCCGTTGAATTCAGCCTCAACCCCACCGGCGTTGCCCAGGTCAAGTGTAAAAGACTTCTCAGCCTTCCATTCGATCAGATCCCCGGACTTCAGTTCGTAGTGTTGAGAAATGCTGTCATCAATGGTGACGTTCAATGAACTGTCCTGATTAAATTTCAGCTTGAGGAATACGCCTTTCGGGCGAGGCTCACCGCCGGCAATCAGCTCGTTGCTTGCCGGATTGACTGCCGAAGCAGCAGATTCAATTGCCTTTTCACTGCTTATTTTTGCCGATGAAAGGACCGGCTGCAGGGGTGACGGCAAGACAGCAACCTGCGGCTTAGAATAAGATGGCGGCGGCGTTATGCCCCTCTTCTCATCTTTTTCCTGAAGGAAAAACGCTGCCATAAGCACAAGTGACAGAAGCAAAAGTGGAAGTATCCATCGGTTCCGTCCGCCGGTTTTTATAGTCTCGACATGCTTGGATTGAGGGCGCTCTGCTGAAGGGGGGGTAACGGGGGCACGGGCACTGTCATACATGGCGATTATTTCGTTGCCTGAAAGGCCCAGGACCCCTGCGTATAAGCGGAGGAAACCCTTTACGTAGGCGGCATTGGGAAGCTTTTCAAACATCCCTTCTTCAATGGCAACCAGGTAGTTCTTGCTTATGCGGGTCACTTTGGCCACATCGTCAAGCTGCAGCCCCTGAGACTCGCGGATTTCTTGCAGATATGCGCCGACCGGTGTTCCAGTCCTGATTGCAGTGTTTGTTTCAGGCAACATGCTCCTCACTTTAGCATATCGAGATATTCCCGGGACAGCAGTCCGATTTCTGAATCGGGAGCGATACGAACTACGTCTTTAAAGGCTGTCACAGCCGCGCTGTTGTCTTTTATCTTTAGATAAGCGAGGCCCAGATAATAATAAGCATTCGCATAGTCCTTCTGAATCTCTGCGGCCCTCTTGTATTCGCCGATAGCCATCTCTATCTTGTCGAGGGCAAAATAAACCCGCCCAAGGCTCATCCGCAATCGCGGGTCCCGCGGATAACTGACGAGCGCCGAACGAAATACGGAAAGGGCCTGCTGGTAATCACCCTTGCCGAAATAGGCAAGGCCCAGATTGATGGTGGCGGCATCCTGGTTCTGGTAGAAAATATCTTCCGTCACTATTTTAAGCTGTTGAATTGCGTCATCCCAGCGTTTCATTTCCAGGTAGTTGACGCCGAGGTTGTTTCTGACTTCGGAATAGACCGGCCGCAACTTGAGGGCCTTCAGATATTTCTGTTCGGCGACGTCAAACTTGTTCTTGCGGAAATAGACCATCCCCAGGTAATTGAGCAACTCGGGATCGTCAGGCACGATCTTCTCCGCCTCGGTAAATTCCACCAAGGCGCCGGTAATATTGTTCTCGCCGAGGTAGGACAACCCCATCTGGTAATGGTAGGATTCCTTTTTCCTGGCCTCTTCGCTCAGTGCACAAGCGGAAGTCAAACAAGCAGCCGTCAATAACAAACCGAGCAGAGAATATTTCATGTTTCCTTCTGCACCCTCACCTTGCACTACCCCAGCCAGGCAGTACCGGACGGGTGGATTGCGTTAATTTCTGGGAAAACTAGCAGATTTGCCGGCCGATGTCAATGTAACGCCCCATTTCCGGCCTTTGCCGGTCGGATCAGCCGGCCAGGCCTTCAAAATGGGTCATCTTTTTAAAACTTCTGTAGCGCGCTTCGATCTCTTTATAGTCAAGCCTCTTCAAACGGTTGAGGCTGAAATCCTCCACATTGAAGGAAGCCATGACACTGCCGAAGATGATCGCCTGGCGGATTCCTTCCTCGGACGTATCACCGCTATTGGCCAGATACCCCATGAAGCCGCCGGCAAAGGTGTCGCCTGCGCCGGTAGGATCGAACACCTCCTCAAGGGGATAGGCAGGCGCGGCAAAGATCGTCGAATCGGTAAACATCAGTACCCCGTATTCGCCCCGCTTGACAATGAGGGTCTTTGCCCCGAGGGAAAGGATTTTTTTCGCGGCCTTTACCAGATTTGCCTCTCCGGTGAACTGGCGGGCCTCCCCTTCATTGATGATAAGAATATCGACGCGCTCTATGACCTTTTTCAGCGCTTCCGGCTTCGACGATATCCAGAAGTTCATGGTGTCGCAGGCGATTACCCGCGGGTTCTGCACCTGGCTCAACACCTCCATCTGCAAGACGGGGTCGATATTGGCAAGAAAGAGATAATCCGCACCGCGGTATTCCGCAGGAATAACCGGCTTGAAGTTCTCAAACACGTTGAGATGGGTTTCAAGGGTCTGGGCTTCGTTCAGGTCGTAACCGTACTTACCCTTCCAATGGAAAGTCTTGCCGCTCTCCCTGGCAAGCCCCCCAAGATCAATGTTCCTGGACTTGAGAAAATCCACATGCTCTTGGGGAAAATCCTCACCCACCACTGCCACCAGGCTCACATCGGTAAAAAAACTGGCCGACGTGGAAAAATAGGTGGCGGAGCCCCCAAGAATACTGTCCATTTTGCCGAAAGGGGTTTCCACCGAATCGAATGCCACTGAACCGACAACAAGAATACCCATCTACCGTTTCCCCCCTAATATATGTTTGGTCTTATAAAAAGTTCACTTCTTTCCCTTTTCCAGCTTGGCTTTCAGCAGGTCTCCCAGCGTCCCCATGGTCTTTGCAGAGGTCTCGGCGGCAGTACGGCGAAACTCCTCGATCGTCCGCTCCTCCTGCTCCGCCGCTCGGCTCACCTCGGCCAATGACAGGGAGAGACGCCTGTTTTCCCGGTCGACGCTCTCGACCTTCACTTCCACAGTCTCACCCTCCTTGATCACCTCGCGGGGATGGTTGATGCGCTTGCCTGCGCCCAGCTTCGAGATATGGATAAGACCGTCCACCCCGGAATCCAGGGTGACAAAGGCGCCGAATTGGGCCAAGCGTGCCACCCGTCCGGTGTGGAACGACCCTTCGGGATAGGTGAGCGCCACCTTATCCCAAGGATCAGCCAGGGTGTCTTTCAGGCTGAAAGAGATTTTATCGTTTTCCCAATCGATCTGCTTTATCACCACCTCCACGTTCTGGCCGACAGAGAGCACCTCGTGAATATCCTTAACCCGGCTCCAGCCGATCTCGGAGATTGGAAGAAGCCCTTCGACACTGCCGATGGAGATGAAAGCGCCGAAATCGCGCAGCGAGGTGACCGTCCCCTGGACGATCATCCCTTCCTTGAGTGTTTCCTTCTGCTCTTCTTTCTGCCGCAGCCGTTCCTCTTCCAGCACGGACCGATGGGAAAGGACGATGTTGCGGCCGTTCTCGCCGTATTCGCTGATTCTGAATGATAAGCGCTTGCCTATGTAATCGGCGGCATTCTCCACCCGCCGCAGTGATATCTGGGAATATGGGCAAAAGGCACGGACAGTGCCGCCGACCTTGACCTCGAAGCCCCCCTTGATCTCTTTCTCCACATGACCTTCCACCGGAATGCCGTTGCGCCAGGCATCTTCCAGCTGCGACTGACCGGCTGATCCGCCGCCAAGCCTGGTGGTAAAGCGCAGTTCATTGTGCGAAACACCAAGGAACCATGCGGTGATCGTATCCCCCTCCTTGACAGTCAGATTGCCGTCCGCATCGAGGAGTTCTTTCGCTTCAAGGACCCCTTCACCTTTTCGTCCCGTGTCGAGAAAAATCCAGTCGCCGCTGATCTTGAGTATCTTCGCTTCCACCTTCTGCCCCGGTTCAAGCCTGACCTGATCGGCAAAACTCTTGGCGAACAGGTCTGCAAAACTCTCTTCTTCGGTTGTCTCTTTTAATTCCTTGTCGTCTTTGTCCATTTCCGTTTTTTACCCCATAAATGTTAGTTGGAAGCATCAGAAATCATGCTGTCTGCTGCTATACGCAGCATGAAAATTAGTAGAAAGAAATGATTAAGTCAACAACTTAAAACCGGCTCGACTTAACCTGGCTTATGCAAACCTCTTACGCACCGCATTATCACATACAAATCAGCCAGTTACAAGCAGCAACCGGAACCAGAGGAGGAACCGGAGACGACCCGCCAACACATCCCCGAACGTGCCGTCTACTGTCAGGTTTTGCCTTTGTTGCAAAAGGGAAATATCGCCCTAAACTTTATTAGTGAGACCCGATCAACAGTCATCACAGGAGGAAGGGATGAAAGAGTGGAATGTGGTGATTACTGCTCGCGAAGGTTTTTTCAAAGAAGCCGGCGGTATGCTGGAGCAGTTCGGCCCGGTCAGCAAAACAGGCTTCTTCAATATCCTGGTAATGCACGTAGAAGATCCCTTTCTCATGATGGAAAAACTGCGGGAGCAACAGGCAACAGAGCCTGCCGCGACCCGGTTTCTGTCACGGGTGATGCCGGTGACGCACACCTTTACCTTTCAGACCCCCGCCATCTTCGAAGAGAAGGCACGGGAAACCGTCTCCCCGTGGATTCCCGGTCTGGCAGCAAAAGGCTTTCATGTGCGCATGCACCGCCGCGGGTTCAAGGGGAAGATTTCCAGCATGGAAGAAGAACGCTTCCTCGACATTTTTATCCTGGACGCCCTCGAACGTGCCGGAACCCCGGGACATATCACCTTCGAGGACCCTGATGCCATCATCGTCGTGGAAACAATCGGCCAGCGGGCAGGACTCTCCCTTTGGACCAGGGAAGAGCTGCAGCGCTATCCATTGCTGCATCTCGACTGAGGATGAGCCAAACTTTTTGCAAAGGAGGAAACACCATGGCCCAGATAGAACTGACCGAGCATGAAGCCAAAATCCTCTCCGAGGTCCTCGATTCGTATCTCACAGACCTGCGAACGGAGATGGTCGCCACGGAAAACAGGGAGTGGCGCGCGGAAATGAAGGAGCGGGAAGCCTTAGCCAAGGATATACTCAACCGCCTCGGCGCGTTGAAAGGCTAAGGTGCCCAATAAGCAGGCAATAAGGATCAGGGAAGCTCAGGAAGTGAGTGCAGAACGGACAGATAGCGCTCACCGCTGAGATTTTTGAGGAGGGTGAGGAATTCCTTCGACAAAGGGGCAAAGACCTGCAATGTTTCGCCGGTTGCAGGATGGACGATGGAGGTTCTGAAGGAATGGAGGGCGTTACCAGCAAAACCGGGCAGCGGCTGTCCGCCGTAGCGCCGATCCCCCCTGATCGGGTGGCCGATAAATTTGAAGTGCTGCCTGATCTGGTGCATCCTTCCGGTAACGGGGTAAACGGCAACAAAAGTGCAGTCCGACCGGTGAAAAAGCACCCGGTAACGGGTTTCCGCCTCTTTTCCCTCCAGTGGAACGGAGATGACCCCATCCTCCGCAAGCTCCCCTTCCACAAGGGCCAGATAGAGCTTCCCCAGCCCCTCATCCATGATCAGTCGGCCGAACATCGCGGCAGCCATTGAGCTTTTCGCCAGGATCACCGCACCGGAGGTACCCCGGTCCAGGCGATTGACCGGACGGAGTTTTACCGATCCGCCATCGCGCCCGGCGAGGAGTTTTGTCCCCAGATCAACCAGGTTCCGCTCGTCCACCTCAGCGGCGTGGTGCATGGGGAGACCCGGCGCCTTGTTGAATATCATTATCCACTGATCTTCATGGAGTATGTCCAGTTCTGGCCTGGCTTTACGCAGAAAAGCCGATGTTTTGCTGCTCTCCTTCAGAGTAACCGTATCGCCCAGGCGGAGGATGGTGCCGGAAACCCCGGGAGTGCCGTTGACGGCCAGGTGGCCGGCTGTCAGCAGCTTGCGCAGGTAGGAGTGGGAAGCCGACGGGAGGAGGTTCTGGAGAAAGCTCTCCACCTGCCGGCAGTGGTCTGTTTCGGAAATCTCGTATTTCAGCATGTCGTCATCTCACAATTCATTAAAGTATGAACGGATTCTGCCACCCGCGGGTTTGTTTTGTCAACACAAGTATCTGCATCCTCTCCAGGAGCCTGTCGGACTTAGGAATGAATCTACTGCGAGGATGGCAAATCGGTCCATATCTCCGTAAATTTTCGACGAATAGGTCCACTATTCGCTCTCAAATTTCCGAAAATCTGTCCTCGATTTTCCATCCTCTCGCTACGATTCCCTAAGTCTGACAGACTCCTAAGGTGTTGACCTTTTGGCATATTTTAAGTAAAATATAATTAAGGAAGAAGGTCTCTGACAATTGCTCTGGTGTACGTGTAATAAATCGTTTAGACAACCTGTCGATAATTTATGATCTAAGTTTCCAAGTCCAGACGTGGTGCGCAAGCCCTCTTCGGAGAAGGCAGCCTGAAGCGTTTTCTTGGGAGATGCTGAACAAAAGGGCAGTAGATCTAAAGTTTATACGGTACTCTGGAGCACCTTGAATTGGGCAGGATGATCATATCAGCATCAACAGCAAAAGCCCCGGGAATTCTCGCCGGGGCTTTTGCTGTAAACAAAGCGAGAAAAAGAGGGGCAAGCTGCATATGACAGAAATAACAATTGATTCCCTTTTCTTTACTGGAAAATCCGCTTTCGCGGGTTTTTGTCGTTACGAGGAAGAGGGAGAAACTTCGCGATTACGTAGTGTCCCCTCGATTCCCACTCCTCCGATTCGTTGCATGGCCTCCAGCAGGGAGTCGCGGCGGTTGGCAACCGGCAACCGCCGGTAGTGCGGCCGAATTTTTATTTCACAGATACAAAAGGACAAAAGACGGCAAAACCCGGCAGGACATTCTCCCCAAGTGCCCAGTACAGGGCCTTCAGGGCCTTCTTGACAACTGGCCGGGCAATGATAAAAATAAGACCGGGAAGGGATGGCAGCACAAAAAAGGAGATACCTAATGGTTATGAAGATGTCAAAAATTACCGCGTGTGACGTAAAGGACTGCTCATACAACCAGAAAGCCCAGTGTCATGCCCTGGCCATCACGGTAGGTGGTCCGGAAGTGTGCGCGTGCTGCGACACCTATCTGCACGCCGACAAAAAAGGTGGAGTTGCCGAGATGACCGGTGGCGTAGGGGCATGCAAAGTGGAAAAATGCTCATACAACACCTCATTCGAATGTGGAGCACCCGGAATCAAGGTTGGGCTACACCAAGGCCATGCTGATTGTTCAACGTTCAAAGCCAGATAAAAATGGATAGTGAAGACACACTGTCAGAAACCAACCACCATCCCTTCCCGAAATTTCGGAACGCCATTCAGGCATCCCGCCTTCTCCCGGCCTTATACGGCCCCATACCCCGTTTTGACGGCATTCTCCTTCCGTGCTGGACTCTTACTAACTTTGTGAGGACGCCCCCCATGCGAAAACTGATTGTTATTCTCATCATCACGCTTTTACCAGCTGCACCGGCCTGGGGCGATAACGCCTTTAAGGAAGGGGGAAAAGAAGTCGGTCAGGGCTTCAAGAAAATGGGGAAAGAGACTGGACGGGCCTTCAAGGAGGGTGGCAAGGAAGTCGGCCAGGGGTTTAAGAAGATGGGCAAGGAAACCGGCGAAGCGGCAAAGAAGACGGGCAAGCCGATCGGCGAATGGTTCAAGGAGGCAGGTAAGAAGACCGGCGAGGCATTCAAACAGATGGGAAGGGATATCCGGAAATTCTTCAAAGGGGAGTAGGCCTTTAAACTCAAAAACTTAACAAAAAACTTAACCTTGTCAGCAGCAAAGTTTTCCTCTAATATGCGTCGCCGAATTGTAATTCCAAGTTTCAGGAGGGAAAAATGAAGCAAGTGGTTCTGTTTTTTTGTTTGCTGTGCATGGTGATGTTTATGGCTGGAAACGCAGTTGCCGATGACTTGAAGGGGAGATTCGGCGTAACCGGTCGTCTTGGATTTCTGATCCCTGCAGATAGCGAGGTCGATTTCCCGGACGGCAAACATGTAGCCGAGACGAGTACTGCATTTGTCGGCGGCGGCGGACTTATTTACGGGGTGGACAACAATATCGCCCTTGAGCTTGATGTTACCCATACGGAATTCGATATGAAGACAGGTGGGAATACGCTGGGAACCGTTGAAACCAACAACCTCTCCATCGGCGCCCAATACCGCTTTCCTAAGAATAACGACATCGTCCCTTACATCGGCGCCGGGATCGATGTGCTGGTCAACGACTTTTCTGCAGGCTCTGCAGATACGGTTTTCGGCCTGCACCTGAGCGGCGGTCTCGATTACTTCATCACCAGAGAGTTGGCCCTGACCGGGGAATTAAAGGGAGTGGCGGCATTTGACGCAGACATCAACCGAACAGTCGGAACCAGAATCAATTACGACCCTTCCAGCATAGCGGGGACATTTGGTGTCAGGGTGTTTTTCAATTGATTTGATTGAAACGCAGGTCAACGCAGTATGACGAAAGGCGGTCCACTGACCGCCTTTTGCTTTTTATTGCGGAAATCAACGAATGCGGTTCAGGATGAAGCCAGGTTCCTGCAACGGCCCGAGGGGATTGCGCAGGTCACGATGTTCGTCGATCTGGGGATCGCCGCTCCATAGCTTGTAAGACACGTGCTCGTTCACGAGCACGAGAAGCGCCTTGAATTGCCAGCCGGTTTCATGCGACTTGCGCCTGAAGTTGAAGATGTCGAGCCAGAAGCTGCCGATGCGCCGGGTATGGGTCCTTTTCGGTTCGAACACGTATGAGCGGCAGTCGTTCCGCGCCCGGAGACATGCCTGCAGCCCCGGATCAAGCTCTGCCATGGGGATCGACTGGACCGTGGCGGCTATATCGAGATAGTTGAGGATCTTCACGTTAGGCGAGGTTTTAATATCGTAACCGAGCTTTTTCAGCTCCTCGACGGTGGTCTTGTCGGGGATGATCTTATCGTAGGCGGTTTTCGCTTCGGCAAAGGTTTGCCACGGGGACTCAACGGTCTCCCTGGCACTCGGCAGAAGCGCGCTGCATCCTGCCAGGAGGCTCAAGACGCCGGCAAAGGCCAGACGTATAAGCATCTCCGCTACCATAACCACACGCCCCGGAATAAAAACTGCTTAGTTTCCGACCCATGCCGGAATACTATAATTATATCGTGTTCCTGCCGTTTGCCAGTGCCATCCCGCATATTCTCCGCTACGGATAACTTCGGCATCCCCGCAACGAGCTGAATATATGGGCGCTTCCCATGGTTATTGACAATTACCCAGCTTCCACATAATCTTGCCCCATACATTAACGGGATGAACTCAGCACGCAAATAATAACAGAGGAGTGAACGATGATTTCCAGCGACATAACTTCAAAAGTCAACTGGTATGGACAGGATCACATTGTCAAGGTCAACTGGGAAAGCGACAACGGCGATTTGATTTCTGCAAGGTGCCTGGTCGACGGCAAAGAGATTGTAAAGTTTTTCAGGGGGAGATGGACAAATAAAAAGGGCAATAAACGTTATGACAGCGATCATTTTATCATCCTGAAAAGATGCTGTGTTGATAACTTCAAAGACTCGAAAAACATGCTCCCGGCGTTTATGCCCATTTTCAGCATCATTCATGGCGAGGAAATGTAGACAGGGCAAGCGGCAAGACGAGCTGGCCGGCTGCGGTTCGCCGGATGAAAAGGGACCTGTTGCCTCTCAAGATGGTGCGGGACTGGTCTCAGTAAAGGTCAACGGTGAAAGAGTAAAAGTAAGGGGACATACCGTACCCCCTTTCGGCGAGGAAATAGCGGTAATAAAACTTGATTTTCTCCGGCTTGGAGCCGGGCGTGACAGGCAGGCTGAAGGAGAACGGAGCGTACTCGTCCATCGACATGGTTATTGGCAACAAAAATGAAGTATGCTCGGAGATTTTTTTCCCTCCCTCGTCAAGAAGGGTTGCGGTCAGTTCCAGGTCCCTGATGTAAGCGTAACGGGTATTCTTGACAAAGCCGTCGATACTGACAACTTTGTCGTTTTGCGCGGTTCTCCAGAAGAGCGACAAATCATAGAATTTGTAGCTCTTCGGATAGAGCAAAGGATCGTATTTCGGTACACTGTACCCCTGGCAGGCTGTCAGCAAGAAAAACGCAACAATAATGACGGATATTTTCGATGCCATTATATCGGTATATCACAAAATCTGCCGATTTCCATTTCCCCCCTCCCCTACGCTGCATCAACGCATTAGGATACGGTCAGGAAAAAGGGATTGCTGCCGGAAGGGCAATAGTGATATATATAAACAGTACCTGAACCACAGGGAGCCCCCCTGTGGTTTTTTATTTTTCCAAAAGGGAGTCAATCAAAGCATGATAAGCGCATCAAACATTACCCTTGCCTACGGCAAGAGAGTCCTGTTCAAAGACGTCAACATAAAGTTCACCCCCGGGAACTGCTACGGACTAATCGGCGCCAATGGCGCAGGAAAATCCACCTTTCTGAAGATTCTCTCCGGCGAGGTGGAAGCAGACAAGGGGGAGATCACGGTCGGCCCCAGGGAAAGAATTGCAGTACTGCGACAGGACCAGTTCGCCTTCGATGAAGAGTCGGTATTCAACACCGTCATCATGGGTCACGCACGTCTATACCAGGTAATGGCCGAGCGGGAGGCAATCTACTCCAAGGCGGATTTCTCCGAGGCGGACGGGATTCGCTCCGCGGAACTGGAGGCGGAATTTGCCGAAATGAACGGCTACGAGGTGGAGTCCGAAGCTGCTGTGCTCCTGAACGGTCTCGGCATCTCCGAGGAACTGCGGCAAAAGAAGATGAAGGAACTGGAAGCAGGGGACAAGGTGCGGGTGCTCCTCGCCCAAGCCCTCTTCGGCAACCCTGACGTGCTCTTGTTGGACGAGCCGACCAACCACCTGGACCTGAAGTCCATCGCCTGGCTGGAGGATTTCCTCTACCGCTTTTCAAACACGGTCATCGTCGTTTCCCACGACCGCCACTTCCTCAACCAGGTCTGCACCCACGTGGCAGATATCGACTTTGGCAGGATCCAGGTCTACGTGGGGAACTACGACTTCTGGTATCAGGCAAGCCAGTTGACCCTCAAGCAGAAGCAAAACGACAACCGCAAGGTTACCGATAAGGCCAACGAGCTGAAGGAGTTCATCCAGCGTTTCAGTTCCAACGCATCCAAGGCAAAACAGGCCACTTCGCGAAAAAAACTCCTGGAGAAGCTCACCATCGAGGAGATGCCGGTTTCATCAAGGAAGTACCCGTACGTGGTGTTCAAGCCGGAGCGCCCCTGCGGCGACATCATCCTGGAGATAAACGGTCTCTCCAAGCAGGTTGACGGGATTGCGGTGTTAAACGACCTCACGCTCACCGTCCGCAAAGGGGACAAGATCGCCTTTGTCGGCGCCAACAGCCTGGCCAAGACGACCCTCTTCCAGATCCTCGCCGGCGAGCTGGAGCCGGACGCAGGTTCCTTCCGCTGGGGAATAACCATCACTCCCGCCTATTTCCCGAAGGAAAACAGCGCCTACTTTGAAAACGACCTGAACCTCATCGAATGGCTCGGCCAGTTTTCTCCCCCCACCGAAGGGGAGTCTTTTGCCCGCGGTTTCCTCGGCCGGATGCTTTTCTCCGGGGAAGAGGCGATGAAAAAGACCAGCGTCCTCTCAGGCGGAGAGCGGGTCCGCTGCATGCTGTCGAAGGTGATGCTCACCGGCGCCAACGCCCTCATCCTCGACGAGCCGACCAACCACCTGGACCTGGAATCGATCACCGCCCTGAACAACGGTCTCATCGCCTTCACGGAGGTGGTACTTTTCTCCTCCCACGACCACGAGTTCGTCTCCACCGTGGCAAACCGGATCGTAGAGATCACCCCCGGCGGGATCATCGACCGGGTAATGGGCTTCGAAGAGTACCTGGAAGATGCCGAAGTAACGGGGCTTCGGGACGAGCTGTTCCACGGCCATCAGGAACTGGCGCTATAAGGGGCACCACCTTTCCGCAATCAGGGGCGCAGCATGCTGCGCCCCGCCGTTAGCCTTGAATCAAGTAAATACACCAGACATATATCCCCCCATCCAACCAAGATCTCAATAATTTCCTCAAATTTGAACTGATCTCCCGCAGACTATCTCCAGAAGGGTACATCTTTCCTGAGCCGGACAAGCCGGAACCAAAATATTTTATTTCACGCAACGACGCGACGACGCAACGTTTTAAAACCATGAACCAATAATTTGTTTAAAAGCCTTTCGTCGCTTAAAAGCGCCTACTTTTGGTGCATCGTCGCGTCGTCGCGTGAGTCATGTCTTGCTTTAACATTTTGCTCACATATTGTAACTTCTCAAGTCGTAAGAGACTAACGGCTATTATAAGTTATAATTTACCAAAGTACTGATGGAGGTCCGTTTCGTGAAACTTCTCTTTGCCGGCGACGTGATGCTCGGCCGGCTCGTCAACCGGGCTTTGCAGCGCCTGCCGCCGGAGTACCCCTGGGGGGACACCCTCCCCCTCTTCGCTACAGCCGACTGGCGCATGTGCAATCTTGAGTGTGTCATTTCAGACAATGGCACGCCATGGTCGCTCACGCCGAAGATATTCCATTTCCGCTCTGATGCCGGAAACGTGGCCGTGCTGCAAGCGGCCCATATCGATGCCGTTTCCCTCGCCAATAACCACTCACTCGATTACGAATACGAAGCGATGTTCGACATGCTCCGCATCCTGAACAAAGCAAAAATCGCCCACGCCGGTGCCGGTGCCGATCTGGCAGAGGCCTCCCGTCCGGCCGTTTCACAGGTACAGGGGTTAAGGATCGGCGTAATCGCCTTCACCGACAACGAACCTGCGTGGGAAGCGGCAACGGAACAAGCAGGAGTCTGGTTCGTTCCCATCGACCTGCAAAATGCGCGGGCTGCCGGGCTCATGGCAAAAATACATCGCGTCAGGGCAGAAGTAGACCTGCTCGTGGTTTCCGTCCACTGGGGCCCCAACTGGGGGCACGAACCGCCGCCGGAACACATCGACTTCGGCCGTGCGCTGATCGATGCCGGGGCCGATGCGGTCTTCGGTCACTCGGGCCACGTCTTCCGGGGGATCGAGATATACCGGCAACGGCCGATCATTTACTGTGCCGGCGACTTTATCGACGATTACGCAGTGGATGAGGTAGAACGTAACGACCGGTCGATGATTTTCATCCTCGAATATGATCAGTGTTCTTTGAGCAAGATCCGCCTTTATCCGACCGTGATTCGGGATTTCCAGGCGCGCCTGGCTCAGGGCTCGGAAGCGGAATGGATCGGCCGAAAAATGCAGCAGCTGTGTGCAGATCTGGCTACTTCAAGCCTATGGCTCAGGGATGAACAGTGCCTGGAAATCGTGCCGACCTGAAGCACCTGCAAGCCGTTGTATTTCCTGCATGTTCATTAAATACAGTTTCCCCATTCAAGCAAATACCGTTTTAAATAATCCCAAAATAACGACCAATCATCCGCAAAGCCTTCAGACAGCCGACTTTCATCCTTTATATAAGAAACAAACGTATGCCCAGCAAAGATTATTTTACCACTGGTTGCTTTAATGATAAAATGGTGTTATAAATTTTATACGGCCTGACACACTTGTCCAACCAACCGGCGACAACGGAGGGGTTCACATGGCAACGGAAACATTACGCAAAGATTACCCTGAGGGATTCGAGGGCGCTATTGCCGGCCTTACACTTTCAGACGTGATTCAACTGAAGGGAATAAATCGTTTTTCCGGGTGTATTTCCGTGGAATACGGGAACAGGCTCGGGTATATATTTTTCCGTGATGGAGAGATAATCCATTCCGAACAGGAGGGCGAATCGGGGGCTGATGCTTTTTATGAGATCATGAGATGGCCTTCCGGAAGCTTTAAAGTCCAACCAAAAGTAACAACCACCAACAATACCATTCAGGATAACTGGCGTTTCCTCATTCTTGAAGCGCATCGATTGATGGACGAACGTCACGAAGGGGACAAGACCGATCTTTCACCAGTCGCGGTCAATACAGCCACGGGAAGCGAAGCCCGCCCGACAAGCACCATCTCCGCAAAACTCAAACAGATACCCGGGGTAGAACATGCCGTGTTGATGGGAAAGGATGGTATCCCCACGTCCGACCGGAGCCTTGAGGGAGAAATCCTTGCGGCACAAGGAACATTCCTGGCGCTGACGGCCGATCGGCTAGGCGGTTTCTTTGGCGCCGGCAACCTGAAATCGGCCGCAGTTCAAGGGGAAGTGCGCCAGTTGCTCCTTTTTGAATCGAGACAGCAGTACCTGAGTGTTGCGGTAAAGCCTGACTCCCGACTTGACGCGGTTGAAGCGGAAATCAAAAAGGCCCTCGTCCCCAATAAATAACGGCTTGTCGCATTAAAGAATGTGAAGACAGCTGATGCGGAAATGCAGTAATGGGAGGGAATCATGGAGGCGGTTCTACAGCAGATCAATACGGTGCCAGGCGTAATCGGCAGCCTGATATGCAGGGAAAACGGCGAACTTGCGGCGCACTCGTTCCCGCCCCTCTTCGATGGCGCAATCCTGCAGAATGCGGCTGATGCAGTGGCCGAAAGTTCCGTGGGGCTTTCAAGCTCAACCGGCGACGTGAAAATTATCGACCTGCGCTATGACGATGGGCGCATCCTGGTGAAACCGCTGCAGCAGTCATTCCTGCTGCTGCTTTGCACTAAAACGTTAAACCTGCAACTGCTGGTCATGTCCCTCAACGTTGCGACAAAGAAGCTCGAAAAACTCTGCCAAACACGGACAACCGCCCCTTTATCTATGGCCATGCCGGCCGTTCAACCTACCAGAGCAATGGTCCTGACAACGGAGAAAGGGATACTCCTGCAGACGGAGATCATGAAATCCACTGCCAACACTTTCTGGGACCAGATGTTGGACGTGGTTGCCATTAACAGAACCACATCCCTGGAAATCAGTAATTTCTTCAAAACGGGAGCGTTCAAGAAAATCAAGCTTACCAACCAGGTCACCGGTCACAGTAAAAGTTTTCCCGTAAGGATCATCAACAATGACAGCGAGCAAAGGTTTACCGGGAAAGCGGTAATCAGCCTGGCCATTGCGGAAACGCTCCGGGTAAACTCCAACGATCAGCTCCTCGCAGAACTTGTCGTCGGTGGAGGAAGATTGGGCTGGGAAGGGATCTGACTTCTTCGTTGCAGATATAGGCCTAAGACAGGTCAATAGATGGCGTAGTTCGCCGGGTCGGAAAAAACCTCTTTCAGAAACATGTTATTGAGATAGTGGCCTGTCTTGTGCGCCTCTACCCGCCCGAGCAGACGGTAACCACAGGTGTAGAAATCGCCGATCAGGTCGAGGATCTTGTGGTTGACCAGTTCCTTCTTGTAGCGGAGACCCTGTGGATTGACGATGCTGTCGCCGCCGATCACCACTGCGTTGTCGAGGGACCCACCCTTGGCCAGTCCTGCCTTCTTTATCGCCTCGATCTCCTCATGAAGAACAAAGGTACGGGAGTTGATTATGGAAATGGCGTTTTCCACATCCATGACCCTTTTGCGCTGCCGCCCCACCGGGGGCCGGAACTCGATGGTCATGGTGATGTCAAGGGTATTGAGCGGTTTCACCCGGACATAGGCATCGTTATGCTTGACTTCAACGGGACGCTGCACCTTGAGATAGACCCCCGACTCCGGGAATTCATAGATACCGGCCCGCCAGAGCTCATGGTAGAACTCCCAGGCAGAACCGTCCATGATCGGGACCTCCGGGCCGTCGATATAGACGATGCAGTTGGTGATGCCGGAGAAGTAGAATGCCGCCATCAGGTGCTCGATGGTCGCCACAGATGCGCCGTTGGCGGCAACCTGGGTGGAAAGTCGGGTATCGGCAACCATGTCGTAGCGTGCGGGGATGAGGTTGCCGTTAAAGACGAAGGCAATGCCGAATTCACGCCGGGGGAGGAATTCCATGGTCACTTCCCGGCCGGTGTGCAGGCCGATGCCGGCCAGCTTGAAGATGCGATTTATGGTGGTCTGTCGTTTGATCATGATCGGGGCGTACTTCCTTTTCTTCTTTATGAAATATATCGGCGCAGCTCACCCACCCGATTACCGGCGGGTCCGACGGCTAACATAACCCGAAAAGTGTTTTTTTAGGAGGAAAAAATAGGGTGGACAGTCAAAAAAAGCGGCAAAAAAACCCCGGACCTTCAGGCCGGGGCTTTTTTCTGCGGAGCAACCGTAGAGGGGTTGCCAAGTTCATTGCTAACGTCGACCTCCTCCATACATCTCGCCGGGAGGAGTGTTCCGCCACTGTTCACGCATGTGGCGGCGCTCCTCGGGGTTCATCTTTTTCCATTTCTCGCGCAAGGCCTGCCGCTCCTCCTGAGGCAGCCCCCTGAACCACTTGTACCTGCTGCGGATGTTCTCCTGCTCTTCGGGAGGGAGTTGGCGGAACCGCCGGTAACGCTCGCGGATACGTTCCCGTTTTTCATGGGGAAGCTGCTGCCACCCCTTGAATCGCTCTTTTGCCTGTTCCTGTTCCTCGGGCGGCATCAATTTCCAACGTTCGACCCCCTTGCGCAAACGTTCCTGCCTTTCTGCAGGGAACTTGTCCCATCGCTCGGCAAAAGGCTTGAGCACCCGTTGTTCTTCGGATGGCAGGCTGTCCCAGGTCGTCCCCTGCTGCCCGGCACGGACACCCGTCGCCAAAAACAGCATGCAGATGGCAAGCGCAATTCCCAGACATTTATTCATCGTTTTTTCCCTTTTGCGGCGGGGTTTTCTTCTCAGCGCGCATCGCCGTTCTCCGCCAGCCAGCGATAAAATTCCAGGTCATCGTAGAGATCAAACTGCTCCTGCGATGCGACAATCTCCGTATCTTCAGGGTGGGCCGCCACCATGTTCCGCCGGGGAGCGGCTGACCAGAGGGAAACCGCGACAACGGCCACTGTTACCGTGGCAAATCCTCCAGCGGTAACCCACCGAGGAATATCGCCAAATCTCCACCCACCCGTATGGGCCTTTTCCAGCGCCCGCATCCTGCCGCTCTTCAACCGCGCCAGCGTAACGGGATCGAGCTGTTCGACGCCGGCATCGAGCTCTTGTTTGATCCTCTGTAAAAATTCCTTTTCCCGTTTGTCGATGTTCATGAACGGTACTCCCCTAAAAGCCCCTGCATGGTATGCACGGCACGCGAATAATGGGTTTTGACGCTCCCTTGCGAGCAGCCCATGGCACAGGCTGTCTCAGCCACATCCAGCCCCTCCCAGGCACGCAGGAGAAAGGCCTGCTGCTGGCGGAGCGGCAATGATTTGACCGCCCTTTCCAGTGCCGACGCCAGGTCCCGCCTCAGCAGCAGTTCGGCAGGCGTATCTCCCCGGCTATCCGCAACGTTCTCCAGTTGGTCGCCATCATTTTCATCACCATCACCCGCTCCGCCGAACCAGAAGCGAAGACGGTTACGCACCGTGTTGCGACGGTGCCAGTCGATAATCCGGCTCTGGAGAATCCGGTAAAACAACGGTTTCCATTCACCTTCCGGCCGCGTTGCATAGCGTCGGACAAAATCGAGCATTGCATCCTGGGCAAGGTCAAGGGCGTCATCAAGGGTGCCGACGGCTATCTGCGCCATCCGCAACGCACGACGCTCAACATCCGCCAGGAACAGATTTAATGCCTCAGTCGTATCCAGCTGAACTCCCTGCGCCGTCAAACTGTTTTTATCCGGCAATGGCGCTTATATCATCAATAACGCACGTCTTTTACATGCGTTGACACGAGGGTATCATTTTATTGTGGATGAGCGCCACCATTTTGAAAGGGGGAAAGGAAGATGAAGGATTATCGGGTAAACCGCCGGACGACCTCGGTGAAGCGGGGATAGGCTGCCAGCAGTTCGGACCGGGAGGGGATGGTAAAATCAGCAAAGTCGAAGCCGGGAGCCACCAGGCAGGTAGCCATGGTAAAGTCGCCAAGGGAACGGGCGGCCTGAAGCACGCCAGGGGGAACGACCATGAACGGCTCTCCATCGTCGCCGGCCTGGGTCAATCTCAAAAGCCTGGGGCTATCTTCCAGCAGTACGAGCTCCAGAGGAGCCCCGGCCAGATGTATCCAGGTCTCTTCGCTCCGCACCCGGTGAAAGGCGGAGAAATCCTCCTTGGCCAGCAGGAAGTAGATGGCGGTCATGGCGACCCGCTCGCCGGGATAGCCTGGCAGCAGCCCCAGTGAACGGCTTGAACGATGGATCTCCCGGTACCACCCACCCTCGGGATGTGGCAGAAGTCCATAACGGGCGATGAGCGATTCAAAAGTCACTTTCGGGTCCTCCCGGATGGAATTTGCATAAATGTAAAACAACTAAAACTCCGCATGCCTCGGTGTCCGCGGAAAAGGAATGACATCGCGGATGTTCTCCATGCCGGTCAGGTACATGAGCAGCCGCTCGAATCCCAGGCCGAAACCGGCATGGGGGCATGATCCCCAGCGTCGGCTGTCGAGATACCACCAGAGCCCGTCTTCGTTTATCCCCATTTGAGCCATCCGCTCCAGGAGGAGGTCAAGCCGCTCCTCACGCTGGCTGCCGCCGATGATCTCTCCCACCTTCGGCACGAGCAGGTCCATGGCTGCCACGGTTTTGCCGTCGTCATTCTGTCGCATGTAAAAGGCCTTGATGTCCTTTGGGTAGTTGACGAGAAAGACCGGCCCGCCGACCACCTTCTCGGTAATGTAGCGCTCGTGCTCCGATTGCAGGTCGAGCCCCCACTCCACGGGAAAGGCAAAGGGGACCTTCGCCTTTTTCAGGTGGGTGATTGCCTCCGTATATTCCATGACGGCAAAAGAAGAATCGGCCACCGCCCGAACGCGCTCCAGCAAACCCTTGTCGATCTGCTCGTTAAAAAACGCCATATCTTCGCCGCAGTTATCGAGGACGTGACGACAGAGGAATTTCAGGAAATCCTCGGCCAGCGCCGCATCGGCCATGAGGTCGGCAAAGGCCAGCTCCGGCTCGATCATCCAGAATTCCGCAGCATGCCGGGCGGTATTGGAATTCTCCGCGCGAAAGGTCGGGCCAAAGGTGTAAATATCGGAAAAAGCCTGGGCAAAGAGCTCTCCTTCCAGCTGGCCGCTGACCGTAAGCCCCGTGGCCTGGGCGAAGAAGTCGCCGGAGTAATCGACCTCCCCCGCCGCAAGCGGCGGTCTTGCCATGTCCAGGGTGGTGACGCGGAACAATTCCCCGGCACCTTCGCAGTCGTTGGCGGTGATGATCGGGGTGTGAACGTAGAGGAATCCCCGCTCGGCAAAGAAGCGGTGCACGGCCTGGGCCAGGGAGGAACGGACCCTGAACACGGCACCGAAGGTATTGGTACGGGGGCGCAGGTGGGCGATGGTCCGCAGGTATTCGAAACTGTGTCTCTTTTTCTGCAGCGGGTAGGAATCGTCCGCAGGGCCGATGATCTCCAGCTCTTCCGCCGCAAGCTCGTATTTCTGGCCTGCTGCCGGAGACTCCCGCAATATGCCCCGTACAGCAACTGCACTGCCGGTGCCGATCCGGCAGACATCCTGATAATTGGGGAGGGCCGGCTCGACCACTACCTGGAGACTGGTCATACAGGAACCGTCATTGATGGCGAGGAAGGTCACGTCCTTCCCTACCCGCACCGTCCTTACCCACCCCTTAAGTACAAGCTCTTCACCCGGCCGGGAAGCCGCCAGCGCCGCACTGACCCTTGTTCTACCGTACATGTTCGAACTCCGTTCTCAGTTCCAGGTTCTACATTCCAGGTTCCAAGTATAAAATCTAGAACGCGGAACGTCTTCTTTTATTGCGATAATACTAGCATATCGTAAATGCAACCACAAAACCATAGTTGACACTAAAGGGCCTTGGGGTATATTTTAGCACGGTGATGATGAGACTATCCGTAATTATCCTGTTAATAACCATGCTGACGCTGGCAGAAGCCAATGCGGGCAATTCAGCGCGCAATTTCGGCGGGGTCGGCATCGACGGAGTCCCCTGGGCCAACGGGCAGATTGTGGTACGCCAGATGGTAGCAGGCGGCCCCGCACATCTGGCAGGGCTCAAAGTCGGCGACATCATCACCCATATTGACGGCAAAGCGACCATGGGAAGCAACTTTCAGGATATGGTCGAACACCGGCTGCGCGGCGAAGCCGGCACCAGGGTCATGCTAAAGGTCAGCAGACCGGGGAACAGCAAACCGCTGACATTCACCCTCACCCGCAGGCAACTGGTCACAGCCGGCAGCAAGAAGAACTGAAACAGATACCCAGCAAGAACCATAAATCGACAAACCCTGAGGATATGACCATGCCCGCCATAATCAGAACCATCATCGTCCTGACCTTTATTCTGCTTGCCGCCATCTGCCAGGCGGAAACCGCGGCCGATGGTCCCCAGAGCCCGATTAGCCCAGCAGCACCAGCCAAGCATAAGTATCCGAAGATCGTCCTCTATTCGGTCTCATGGTGCCCCCATTGCAAACAGGCAAAGGAATACTTCACGAAAAACAACATCCCTTTCATCAATAAGGATGTGGAGCTTGACGATGCCGCCATGAACGATCTGACCAGGAAATACAAGAGCCAGGGGGTGCCGGTCATCGTCATCGGCGATGACAAGGTGATTTTAAAAGGATTTGATGAGCAAAAGTTTCTGAAGGCGATCAAGGGCCTGCAAGAAAAATAAAACGCAAAAAGGGAGCCAACCGGCTCCCTTTTCAGTTCCTTACTCCTTACTCCTTACTCCTTACTCCTTACTCCTTACTCCTTACTCCTTACGGCCTTTTCAAGTCCCGCCGCTTTTGGTGATGAGCATCACCCCGGTGCAGACCAGGATTGTGCCGGCCCATCTCAACGGCGTCACCACCTCGCCAAGGAAATATTGGGAAAGGAAAGCCACCAACACGTAATTGAGGGCCTGCATGGGAAGCGCTACGGTAAGGTCCTCCCAGGAGAGCACCGCCAGCCAGAGGAAAAAGAACACCGCCAGCATGGCGGTGCCGATAATCAGCTTGGGAGTAGTGAGCGCCTTAATCGCCACATTGAGTATCCCGCGCAGGTTCATGGCCGAAATATCGCCGATCTCCTTCATCCCTTTCGCCAGTAGAATGTCGCCGATGGTCCCGGCAGTAACGGCCAATAACATGACTATGAAGGTCTTAAGCATAAGTCTTTCTTTCTCCCCGGTAATTTCGCAGGGTAATTCCCATATTTTTCAGTTTCTCTTTCACGGCAGGGCTGGTCAACGCCGTCAGTTCACCTTCATGCTGGTAGTCGGGCATCCATTTTTTCAATTCATCGCAGGGATGACAGCCCGGATGAAAATATATCTCCGTAACACCCTCGTCAAGGCTGTCAAGAGCCTTCAACAGGTAATCCTCAGTCATGCGGCCGGAATTGAGCAGTCCCTTCACCTCGTCGGTGTGTGAGATGCTCCGCATTGCCAGCTCAGGCTCGCAGCGTCGTGCCAGGGAAGCAAAAATGAAGGCGTCCGCAGCCTTCCCCATGACCCGTCGCCGGTCTATTGCAAGGTCGTTAAAGAACCTCTCCCGGCTCAGGCGGAAACTGGCGATGCCGTAGCGGGGCATCAGTTCCAGCAGGATATCGAACACCACCGGATGCATATGGATATTGAGGTGGCCGTCGATATGGGAAAGGGGGATGCCGGTTGCCAGGAACTTTTGTATCTGCGCCTCGATCTCCCGGTAGAGCTGCTTGCGCAGGGACTTCAGAAAAAAATAGCGCATGCCCGCCATCACCGGGTCGTTGGGGAAGTTCCCCTCCCGGTCGACAAGGGAGGGAAAGCCGGGATGCCCAGCTACCGCCCTCCCCTGCACCAGCGTGAGATGCAGTCCCACCTGAAGGCCGGGGTTCTCCCCGGCAAGCGCCACCGCTTCTTCAAAGCCGCTTCCTCCGACCATGAGCGAGGTGCTGGTCAGTATCCCTTCATGCCAGGCAGAGATGATGCCCTTGTTGGCGCCTCTGGAAAGGCCGAAATCATCGGCATTTATAATGAGCTCTTTCATCGATAGCTACGCTTACTTACAGCCTTCGCTGGCCTGCTTGCGTTTACGCATGTACTCCAGGTACTGCTTCCCTTCCTTGAGCAGCTTGCGTCGTTCCTCCCCGTTGACGATCATCCTGCCGATGCTGCGCAGGATGTATTTGGGGCGGAAATAGAACTTGTCGTAAAAGAGTTCGACCGCATCGAAAATCTCCTTGTTGGACAGGTGCGGATAGTTGATGACGCAGGCCTGATGACCTGTTTCATCGAGGAAGGTATCCGAGGTGATCCACCCCTCCTGCTTGCAGAGGTCGTAGAATTCCGTGCCGGGATAGGGGGAAGCGAGGGAGACCTGAATGGAGTTCAGGTCAAGAAATTTGGCATATTCGATGGTCTCACGGATGGTCTCGCGGGTCTCGCCGGGGAGCCCCATGATAAAGGCGCCGTGGACGGAAAGTCCCAACTTCTTGCAGTTCCTGACAAATTCGATTGCCTGGGCCTTGGTGACCCCTTTCTTGATGTTTTTCAGGATTTGCTCGTTCCCCGATTCGAAGCCGACCACCACGTGACGAAGTCCTGCCTCGCGCATGATGCGGAGGGTTTCATAGTCGCAGTTGGCGCGGGCATTAATGGTCCAGGAAATCCCCAACGGTTTGATCTTCTCCGCAACAGCCCGGGCATGTTCACGGTTGGCGGTAAAGGTGTCGTCGTCAAAGGATATCTCCTTGACGCCGGGGATGTTGTCGACGATCCACTTCACCTCCTGGTAGACGTTTTCCGCACTCCTAACCCGCATGGTCCGGCCGGAAAAGGTCTGCGGCCAGAGGCAGTAGATGCACTTGGACGGACAGCCGCGGCTGGAATAGATGGAAATGTAAGGATGCTTGAAATGAGGGATTATATACTCGTTGACCGGCAGATCCCGCATGTAGACCTGGCTGGCAAAAGGAAGTGCGTCCAGGTCCTGTATCGGCGGGCGGTCCGGCGTATGCACCGCCTTGCCGTCCTTGAGGAAACTGATACCGTCGACCGTATCCCAGGCTTTCCCCTCGCACAGTTCCTTGGTCGAATAGTCGAACTCTCCCCGGCAGACTATGTCCACGGCTCCATCGGCAAAACGGAGCGACTCTTCGGGAAGTATCGAGACATGGGGACCGGTCAGCACGGTGATGGTGGCGGGTTTCTGCGCCTTGATGCGCCGGGCGGTTTCCACGTCGATGGCCAGCGTCGGGGTCGATGTGTACATCACCACCATATCGTAATCAAGGGCGATTTTAAGACATTCTTCAAGGGTCAACCTCTGCACCGGCGCGTCCACGACCCGGGAGCCTTCAATCATCCCGGCCGGGTAACAGAGCCAGGTTGGATACCAAAAAGAAGTCACCTCGCGGGAAGCCTGATAGCGTGCGCCTGCACCGCCGTCAAAGTCCTCGAATGTGGGGGGGTTCAGAAATAACGGTTTCATCGATAAACTCCTGTCAAGCGAACGTGTTCATGAAAAACAAACGGTTAGAATATAGATAGGCGCCATGCTTGTCAAGGTTAAAGACCCTCCCCTCTTTCCAGTTGCCGCACGGCGGAATCTCTGCTAAGTTTCCGGCAACTCGCAAATAAAGGAATTGCCATGAACCACTTTACCATCGGCCTCATCGCCGCCATGCCGGAGGAGATAAAGCCGCTCCTCAGGCAGGTCGGGCCATATCGCAGAGAGAGGGCCGGATCGTTTAACATCTACCGCTTCCCCCTTGCCAATGGAGAGGCGTGCCTCATCGAATCGGGTATGGGGGCAGCAAAGGGGGCGGCCGCTACGCAGGCGCTCATCGATACCGCTTGCCCCTCCGTAATAATCAATTTCGGCTTTGCCGGGGCGGTGACGGCCGGCCCGTCGGTCGGCGACCTGGTGGTGGCAAATCGCCTCTTCTTCCACCAGCACCGGTCGTTTTCCGAACAGTATGACCTCGATCAGGACCTGAGCGAACTGATGGAATTGGCGCTGGCCAAGGGGTGCAGGAGAAAACCGTTCCAGGTCTACAGCGGGGCGTTCATCACCGCCGGAGAGATCGTGGTAAAGGGAAATCTGGCGGCGATTCTTCCGCAAGGCGTTGCCAATCCTGTGCTCGATATGGAGACGGCCGCGATAGCGCAAGTGGCTGCCGGGGTAAAAATCCCCATCATCGCCGTACGGGCCATAAGCGACGCCGCCGATGAGGAACTGGACTTCTCCCTCGAAGAACTGACCGACAACGAGCTAAACGTGAGGATTGGCAGAGTGCTTTGGACTGTCTCCCGAAAACCGTGGATCATCCCCCAGCTGTTGAGACTCGCCAAGAACGCCAAACTGGCGGGGGAAAATCTGGCTTACGGGGTTCAGGTTGTGATGCAGACGGTCACTGCAATGGAGATGTAATTCCAATTTCAAATCAAGGATGAAATCAAGGCGGCGAGGAGTGAGGCGACGAAGGCGTACAGATAGTACGTTGAAGAGCCGAAGACGAGCCAACGAAGATAGCGCCTTGATTTGGAATTGGAATAAGGCTTAATCGAAACTGTCCGAGAATCGGGCAGCTATGACGCTTTTCAGATATGATTCCACATCTTGTGCTGTGGAATAGGTGAGGGCGTGTGCGGCAACGTCTTCCGCTTCCTTCCTGGTGCAACGCCGGAGGATCTTTTTTACCCTGGGGATGGAAACAGCATTCATGGAAAGTTCATCGAAACCGAGGCCGAGGAGAATTGGCAGATACTCGGGGTCGCCTGCCATCTCACCGCACATGCAGGCGTCGATGCCGGCGGCGTGGGCCGCATCCACCACCATCTTGAGTGATCTCAGTACTGCAGGATGCAAGGGTTCGTAAAGGGATGAAAGATGCTCATTGGTGCGGTCAATGGCGAGTGTGTACTGGATGAGATCATTGGTGCCGACGCTGAAAAAGTCGACCTCCTTGGCCAGCAGATCGGCAATGATGACGGCAGAGGGAATCTCGATCATGACGCCGATCTCGATCTGTTCGTCAAACGGCACGGAGGCGGCCCGCAACTCCGCCTTGACCTCTTCCACAATGGCCTTGGCCGCCCGCACCTCACCCACGCCGGAGATCATCGGAAAAAAGATGCGCACCTTTCCCAAGGCGCTCGCCCTGAGAATTGCCCGTAACTGGGTCTTGAAGGTTTCCTGCTGGCGCAGGGAGAGGCGGATAGCCCGCACGCCCAGGGCCGGGTTCATTTCATCACCGAGGTTCAAGTCGGTGAGAATCTTATCTCCCCCCACGTCCAGGGTGCGGATGGTCACCGGGGCCGGCGACATCTCTCTGACGATGGCGGCATAGGCATCGAACTGCTCCTGCTCGCCGGGCAGGGAATCACGGTTGAAAAAGAGCATCTCGGTGCGGTAAAGGCCTATGCCTTCAGCCCCGTGCCTTTTTATGGAAGGGACCTCCTCGATAAACTCCACATTCCCCTTGAGACTGACGCTATGGCCGTCCAGTGTCACCGCCGGGAGGTCCGTGAGTTTCAAGAGCTCACGCTCCACGTATTCATAGTGCTGCTTGCGCCGCAGGTACTCGCGGAATGTTTCCTGGTCCGGATTGCTGATGACGGTGCCGGTCGCGCCGTCGATGATGACGGTGGCCCCGTCCTCGATCTCGCCGGTTATCCGCTCCATCCCCACTACTGCAGGGATCTCCAGGGCGCGGGCAAGTATTGCCGAATGGGAAGTCTTTCCCCCCATGTCGGTCATGAAACCGATCACCTTTGTCTTGTCGATCTGGAGAATGTCGGCTGGAGAGAGATCGTGGGCAACAACGATCACCTTGCCGTCAATGGCAGAGATCGGCTCCTGTTTCTGCCCCACCATATTGCGCAGGACCCTCTCGACGACCGTCTCCACGTCAGCGCTCCGCTCGCGCAGGTATTCGTCTTCGATGCCGCTGAAGAATTCCTTCAGCTTGTGCAGCGTCCGCTTTAATGCTCCTTCTGCGTTTATGCTTTCTATCTCGATTATTGCCGACGTCTCACCGATCAGCATCGTGTCGTCGAGAAGCAGCAGGTGGGTATCGATGTGCTGGAGATGTTCATCCCCGCGCTTTGCGGCAATATTCTGCTTCAATGAACTCAGTTCGGCCTTCGCTCTCTCCAGGGCCTTTTTGAGACGTTCCAACTCGAATGGGATCTCGGATCTTTCCACCGAAGTCTCGACCACGGCAACACGACTTCTGTCGGTGATCTTCACCTGACCGATAGCAATACCGGAAGAAGCGCCGATGCCATGCCAGATTCTGTTGTTGTTAATCTTCACCGAAGCCATTTATAATGAGTTCCCCCAAAGTGTCGAGGGCATCAGACTCATCAGCCCCCTCGACCCTGACGTGAATAACGCTCCCTTTTGCAGCGGCCAGCATCATTATACCCATGATGCTTTTTCCGTTGACCTCAACCCCTTCCCGCTCGATCTTTATATCCGATGCAAAGCGGCTGGCGGTTTTCACCAGCAGCGCCGAAGCCCTGGCATGAAGCCCTAACTTATTGACTATCGTATATTCCTGTTCACGCATTTGAATAATCCTTCGCCCGTCACCTGTTACTTCTTCAGGTACTCCCCGGCCACTGAGATACTTTCCAAGCCGCACTCCTTCAACTTCCGGGCAAGCTCAGACACCCCAACCTTCGTTCGTTCGGTCGCAAATTTTATCACCATCGGCAAGTTTACGCCGGTCAGCACTTCAACCTTGTTTTCCTCCAAAAAGGAAAGGCTCATATTGGAGGGAGTACCGCCGAACATGTCGGTCATTATGATCACCCCATCACCGGAAACTTTTTCAACCGCACTGGTTATGGAAGACATGATCACGTCAACTTTTGCATCGGCCTTTATTCCTACAGTCTCTGCCCTCTCGATTTTTCCGACAATCATTTCTGCGGCAACAAGAAGCTCTTCTGCCAAGCCGGCATGTGTTACCAGTACTAATCCGATCATTTTTCCAGCCCCTTTTTCATGTCTCGATGTGAAACATTCAGGTTCAATTGCTTTGTCCTGAAAAAGTCGCGCATTTCTTCGGTGATGACCACCGATCGGTGACGCCCCCCGGTACAGCCTATGGAAACAGTGAGATACGATTTCCCTTCCCGCCGATAACCGGGCAAGAGAAATTCAAGCATCTCTTTGAACTTGTTCAGGAAAATCCGTGTTTCCTCATATTTCAGCACGTAATCGCGTACATTCGGATTGAGACCGGAAAATTCCTTCAGTTCAGGCACAAAATAGGGATTCGGCAAAAAACGTACGTCCATAACCAGATCCGATTCGAGGGGGATGCCGTATCGGTAACCAAAAGACTGGAGATGGATCGTCATCTCCCTACCACCATGGTTCCCCTTGACATGTGAGATAACCAGTTCCCTCAACTGATGGACGTTCAGTTCGGAAGTATCGATTATCATGGTCGCAAGTCTGCGCAACCCTGCCAGTTGTTCGCGCTCGTAACGTATCCCCTCCGGCACGGAACCACTCTCCATGGCTGGATGACGGCGCCGGGTTTCTGAAAAACGGCGGATGAGCACCTCATCGGTGGCATCGAAAAAAAGAATCTCGACGAAATGTCCGGCTTCGCTTATTTCCTGAAAAACCTTTTCATACCCTGCATGAAAATCCCGGCCTCGAATATCCATTACCAGCGCCACGTCGCGCACCCGCTCCTTTGCCTTGTCAACAAGCTCGACAAAGGTAGGAAAGAGCATTACTGGCAGATTGTCCTGGCAAAAGAAACCTTCGTCTTCCAGAGCGCGCACCGCCGTGGACTTCCCGGAACCGGAAAGGCCAGTGATAATAAGGATTCGCAACTTATTCCACCTCGTTTCCCAAAGGACGGACTTCCATACGCGCAAGCAGCCTTTCATGGAAATCCCGGGCAGAATAATATCCCATTCCTTTAAGCAGGAAATTCCTGGCCGCCACTTCTATTATTGAGGTAAGGTTTCGTCCAGGCCGGACCGGGATCTTCAGATGGGGAAGTTCGACTCCGAGAATGGCGTAAACCTGGTCGTCAATTCCAAGACGTTCGTACTCCTGGTCAGGGTCCCATTCCACAAGTTCCAGAACCATATCGATAATTTTTTTTTCTCGGATGGAAGAAACACCGTAGAGATCCTTGACATTTATAATACCTAGCCCGCGGATTTCCATGTGGTATTGAATCGTCTCTCCAGCCTGTCCCACCAATGCAGCAGGCATTTTTTTCTTGATATGGATAATGTCGTCGGCAACGAGGCGGTGACCGCGAATTACCAGGTCAAGGGCACACTCGCTTTTACCGATGCCGCTTTTACCGAGAAGAAGCACTCCCACTCCGAGCACATCAACCAGAACGCCGTGAATGTGGGTGGTGGGAAGAAGGCTTTCCTCCATGAACTTGGTAATCAGGGAAATAAATGTGGACGACTGGTGAGGAGTCCCCAGCAGCGGGATTCCAGCCTCCTCGGCAGCTTTTTTCAAAAAAGCGGGAGGGACCAACCCTTTGGTGATGATAAAACAGGAGATGGGAAAGGAACAGAGTTTGCCTATATGCAAGGCAGCCAGATCTTCGGGGATCTGCCTCAGGTACGATATTTCCGTATTGCCGAGCACCTGTACCCGATCCGGGTGCAGGTGCTCGGTATAACCGGTAAGAGCCAGACCCGGTTTCTGAATGCGTGAGCTGTAGAGCCGGTGTGAAAGCCCACTTTCACCCGCGATCAGATTGAGATCAAGGCCATATGCCTGATCTTCAAGCAGGTCTTTGATGGAAAGGCTGATCGTGTTCAATAGCAGCTGTCCTGTTCTCTGATTACATTGTAAATAGCGGCGGCATCCGCAGCATCCAAAAGCCTCTTACGGGTTGCAGGGTCTTTCAGGATTCTGGAGATCCGTGCCAACATTTTCAGATGTATCCCAACAGCCTCGTCAGGAGCGACCAGGAGAAAAAACAGTTGCGCAGGTCGGCCGTCAAGTGAATTGAAATCTACCCCAGCCAGGCTGCGGCCAAAGACAAGCACAAGCTCTTTGGCGTTCTTGACCTTGCCGTGTGGAATTGCAACGCCATCTCCAATGCCGGTGCTCCCGAGCCTTTCACGTTCCTGCAGAATCTTGCAAAGTTCCGCGCGATTGAGCCCCGGATTGCGTTCTTCCACCTTTGCAGCAAGCTCGGCGAGAACTTGATCTTTCTGATCGGAGGTGAGGTCGGGAATGATATCTTCCGGCTGCAGAAAGCCGATAATATTGATCCTCCCCACGACTGCGGCTACTCTTTATTCGGTTCTATGAGGCCGTAATTGCCATCCTTACGGCGATAGATAACGTTGATGTTTTCTGTAGCAGCCTCTGTATAGACCAGAAAATCCTTGTGCAGGAGATCCATCTGCATAACCGCCTCTTCCACGGACATGGGCTTGAGGGAAAAGGTCTTGGTTCTGATGATGACCGGTTCTCTCTGCTGTTCGATACTTTCAGCCTCGACGATACTTTTCTGAACCAGACGCTCGCGGGTGTCAGTAGCCGGCTTATGGGCCTTGATCCGCTCCTTGTAACGCCGCAGTTGCCGCTCGATTTTATCTACCACCGCATCGACCGCTGCATACATGTCGTTGGTCTCTTCCGAAGCCTTCATGGTAATTCCCTTGGCTGTAATGGTCACCTCCGCACTATGGCGGATTTTCTCCACAGTCAGGAAGACTTGGGCCACGATCGGCTCATCAATATATTTTTTGACCCTTTCCAGTTTTTCCTCAGCGTAGCTTTTAAGGGGATCACTCGGCTCCATGTGTCTGAATGTTGTTGTTATCTGCATACTATTTACCTCCCGTCGTTTATTGTAAGCTCAAGGCCCATCGTTCTGTTGCCGATGAGCAGAAAGCATCCGGCTGTCTTGCCGTTAAAAGTGTTTTTTCCGCTCTGAAGACGAACCGATTCGCAGCATCTCCCGATACTTGGTCACGGTGCGCTGCGCAATGTTGATGTTATGTGCTGAGAGCAACTCGGCCAGGCGCTGATCGCTATAAGGCTTGCGCTGATCTTCGGCATCCACGATCTCCTTGATCTTGTTCTTGACGCTTTCCGAAGCTATGAAATCGCCTTCATTGGTAGATATGCCGCTGTTAAAGAAGTATTTAAGTTCATACAGTCCCTGTGGCGTCTGCATGTACTTATTGGTGGTGACGCGGCTGATGGTCGACTCGTGCATGCCGATATCCTCGGCAATATCCCGCAACACCAGGGGCTTCAAATATTCGATCCCACGGTCCAGAAAATCCCGCTGGAATTTCACGAGGCTCTTGGCCACCTTGTAGACCGTCCGTTGCCGCTGCTGGATGCTCTTGATAAGCCACATGGCGGAACGCATCTTGTCGTTTATGTATTCTTCAGCCTTGGGATCAGCCTGCGCGCCTGTTTTGCCTTCGCCGGCATAGAGCGGGTTGATCCTCAAATTGGGCATGCCCTCGTCATTGAGCACCACCACATACTCTTCACCGATCTTATAGACGAAAATGTCCGCAGATATGTACTGGACGTCATCCTGGCCAAACATCCGCCCCGGGTTCGGGTCCAGATTGGCGATGATCCGTGTTGCCGTCAGAATGTCGTTGACATCGACTCCCAGAGCCCTGGCCGCCTGTTTGTATTTGCGTGACTCAAGGTCTTTCAGATGATCGGTCAGCACAGCTTCAACCAAACTCCCACCCATGCCGAGCGCCTTGACCTGAATCAGGAGACACTCGCGCAGATCCCGTGCCGCAACACCTGACGGATCAAACTCCTGAATACGCTTGAGCACCGCCTCAACGAAAGGCTCTTCCACCTGGCAGGCAAACGCAACATCTGCAAGAGAAGCCCGGAAGTAACCGTCATCATCAACGTTACCGATTATTTCCGTACCGACTTTCATCTCGTCATCGGTAAGTTTGGTAAGGCTCAACTGCCACATGAGATGGTCAACAAGCGTACTCTTCTTGGTCAGAAGATTTTCAAAAGAAGGTCGCTCTTCGTCATCATAATACTGTTCACCGGCCGTATAGTTGTAACCGTCAAGATAGGATTCCCAGTCCATCTCGCGCGTTTCTTCGCCAGCCGTGACCTCCTGGAATTCCGTAGCAGGAACTTCAGGCTCAACTTCCTTTTCACTCAACTCGAGCTGTTCCGTCTCCTTGATCTCTTCAAGTTCCGGCACCTCATCGAGTAACGGATTCTCTTCAAGCTCCTGTCGCACCACGTCCTGGAGTTCCAACCGTGAAAGTTGAAGGAGCTTGATAGCCTGCTGCAACTGGGGGGTCATCACCAGTTGCTGGCTCAGCTTCATCTGTTGGCGCATTTCAATTGCCATAAGCAGTTACACCTTTGCAACACAATTAATTATAAAGTGCCACGGTTAATGTTCAATGTTCGGGTTGTAGAAGAAATGCCGTCCGTCAAAGCATCCCGAATTACAGCCGGAATTTCTCGCCCAGATAAATCTCCCGCGCCTTCCTGCTCTCCGCTATCTGCACAGGATCACCGAATTCGAGGACTTCTCCTGCATTGAGGATATATGCTTTGTCACATACGCCCAGGGTTTCCCGCACATTGTGGTCGGAAATGAGCACGCCGAGCCCCTTGTTCTTCAAGTCTGTGATAATACCCTGGATATCGATCACCGCTAAAGGGTCAATTCCGGCAAACGGCTCGTCGAGCAGGATGAAAGCAGGATCAGTCGCAAGCGCCCTGGCAATTTCGACCCTGCGGCGTTCACCGCCGGAAAGGGCAAAACCCTTGCTCCGGGCAATATGGGTTATCCTGAACTCGGCTAGAAGCTCTTCCACCCGCTCCCGACAACGGCTTCTCGACAATTTCATGGTTTCGAGGACTGCCATCAGGTTTTCCTCAACCGTTAATTTACGAAAAACCGAAGGCTCCTGGGGAAGATAGCTTATCCCCTTCCGCGCCCGCAGATACATGGGGAGGTCGGTAATGGCATCCCCATCCAGATAAACAGCGCCGCTATCCGGGCGGCAGAGTCCGACCACCATGTAAAAAGTAGTCGTCTTTCCCGCCCCGTTCGGCCCCAAGAGGCCGATCACTTCACCGGACGAAACTTTGAGGTCAACGCTGTTGACAACCATCCGCCGGTTGAAACTCTTCTTCAGCTCTCTTGTATAAAGGGTTCTTTCAGGGTTTAGCGCTGCCATCTTTTCCCTTGTCCATGGGATGTATGACCGCCTCAACCCGCGCGTCCCCCCCACCGGTGACAACACTCTTCTGCTCATCCACGAAGTAGGTAATCACCTTGCCTGAAACAACGTCATCCCCCTGGTATACCTTGGGAGATGTATCGAGAACTATCTTCCCCGCTTTATTCTCATAGAGGGCGTGGCCTGCCAAGGCCTGACGGTTTCCCTGCACGACCCGCACATTGCCGAAAGCCTCAACTTTTTCAACATCTTTATCTTTTTCCGAATAGTTGATAACCAGCTTATCGGAGTAGATGGTCATATCTCCCTGCCGTGCCGAAACCTTCCCGACAAACGTGGCAGTTCTGTTATTGTTATCGGTAAAAAGCTCGTTTGATTTAATTTTAATCGGTTGAGCATTTCGATCCCCGCCGGATTTTCCTGCGGCAAGCACCACACCGGCAAGCGTCAGGCTGAGAACGATGGCAAGAATACATTTTTTTATCACTTGTTGATTCCTGTCCTCACGCTTGCAGTAACGTCCTTCATTATCTTCAGGTTCTTCGTTACCGTCATCAGCTCCATACCGACGCCGTCCAGGTCCAATTGTCCATCGCTGAATCTTACCCTGCCTGCAGTCTTGATCATGGAACGGTTTGCCATATAAATCGCGATTTCAGTGGTAAATCGCATCCCGGATACGCTTTTTGCCTCAACGTTGCCCACAAGCTTCACATCTTTTGATTTGCTGTCATAATCAGCCCGGTCGGCTGTCAGGGTAATATCCCCCATTTTACCGCCGGCAGCAACAAGCAGACGGACACCGGTCAGGTGAATAATCTCGCTCTTCCTATCGAATACGGCCTGATCGGCAAGAAGATCCCACTTTTTCACCCCGGCCTTCGTTTCTGTGTAGTGAATTTTCTGCAGGGCCACATCAACATTCCCGGGAAGCCGACTAAGTGTCTCGGCCGGGGTCTTGCCCTGCTGAACTTTCAACGTTATTGCAACGACTACCGAAATAGCGGACAAAATAATGACTAACGCCAGGAATCGCCTGATATTATTGAGTTTCAGCATAATTTTAAGGGGAGTATAGCATCATAAAAAAGGGCTGTAAAGCGCTTTCTGGCGGGCAATTTAAATTTTGGCATGGAGATTGAAGAAGGGAGGACATCATCTGTAAACATGATCGGCCGATAAACAAAAACAGATGACTGATTTAAGAGAATATCCCTACGAATAATACCGAGCGGTAACCGTTTCCCAGGCTCCCTGTTCCTTGAGCAGCAGATCGCACACTTCCCGCACGGCGCCCCAGCCGCCACGATTTCTGGTCACAAAGTGGACGTGGGGTAACACATCCGGTACGGCATCGGCCGGAGCCGCGGCAAACCCCACCCGGCGCATGATAGGGATATCGATAATATCATCGCCGACAAAGGCGACCTGGGAATCGTCAAGCCCGGTCTCTGCCAAAATCTTCGTGTACGGCGTCAGTTTATCCAGACATTTCTGGTAAAGACAGGCAATCCCCAATTCAGCGGCCCGATTGACCACCACCTGGGACCCCCGGCCGGAAATAATCCCAACCTCAATCCCTGCCCGCTGCACCATTTTAATGCCGTGACCGTCCTTGACGTTGAAAAACTTGCTCTCCACGCCGTTTGAGTCGAAGATGATACGGCCGTCGGTCATGACCCCATCCACATCGAGGATAAGCAGTTTTATGTTGCTAAGTCGTTCTTTCACGCGTTCCCCTTCACCATTCACCAACCGACCATCGACCATCGACCATCGACCATCGACCATCGACCATCGACCATCGACCATCGACCGTCTCTAAGCTATCCCCGCCTTCAACAGGTCGTGAAGATGGATTATCCCCACCGGCCTGAAACTGCTGTCATTCTCGAAGACGAACAGCGAGGTAATGGAAAACTGCTCCATTTGCTGTAGCGCCTTGGCAGCCAACTCTGAGCGGTTAATCCGCTTCGGTTTCATCGACATGAGGTCAGAAGCGGGAAGGTTGATGATATCCATGCCCTTCTCCAGCGCCCGGCGAAGATCTCCGTCGGTAATGACCCCGAGGAGGGCGCCGTCCGCGCCGGTAACCCCGGTTATCCCCAACCCCTTGGAAGTAATGACGAACAACGCCTCGCGCATCAGCGTGCCGGCACTCACCAACGGTATCGCCTCCCCGCCGTGCATCATGTCCTCGACCGTGAGAATAAGTTTTTTTCCCAAGGCCCCGCCAGGGTGGAAAAGGGCAAAGTCCTCCGCATTGAAACCGCGCTCCAGGAGAAGCGCTACGGAAAGGGCATCCCCCATGGCCAAGGTGGCCGTGGTCGAAGCGGTCGGGGCCAATCCCAACGGACACGCCTCTTCTTTCACGGAAATATCGAGGAATACGTCGCCGGCCTTTGCCAGGTTGGAAGACGGATTGCCGGTCATGGCAACCAGGCTCGCCCCGAGGCGTTTGATGATCGGCAGGATGCGGACCACCTCTTCGGTTTCGCCGCTGTTTGAGATGGCGATCACCACATCACCCTTCATGATCATGCCAAGGTCACCGTGGATACCCTCCGCAGGATGGAGGAAAAATGCCGGCGTACCGGTAGATGCCATGGTGGACGCAATTTTCTGGCCGATCAACCCTGACTTCCCCATTCCTGTAACAACCACCCGGCCGCGGGAAGCAAGGATCAGGCGCACCGCCTTTTCGAACTCGCCGTTGATGGCATCAGCGAGGGAAAGGAGCGCCTCCGCCTCGATACGTATTACCTTTTTCGCTTCTTCAAGAATCACAAATACTCCGTGACCGGGGATCGGGGATCGGTAAAATCCAGTTCCCAGTTCCCAGTTCCCAGTTCCCAGTTCCCAGTTCCCAGTTCCCAGTTCCCAGTTCCCAGTTCCCAGTTCCCAGTTCCCAGTTCCCAGTTCCCAGTTCCCAGTTCCCAGTTCCCAGTTCCCAGTTCCCAGGTTATAACGTAGAACTTAGAACATAGAACCCAGAACAGTCTATTTCACTATGGCATCAATAGCCTTCAGTTTCTTCAACAGCGCGGGCAGATCTTCAAGCTTCACCGAGTTCGGACCGTCGCAGAGGGCCTTTTCCGGGTCGTCGTGGACTTCCATGAAGATTCCGTCGATCCCGGTTGCAACCGCAGCCCGGCCGAGGTATTCGACGAACTCGCGCTGCCCGCCGGAGGAGCCGCCGAGGCCGCCGGGAAGCTGAACGCTGTGGGTCGCGTCAAAGACCACCGGATAGCCGATTTTCCGCAAAATTGGGAAGCTGCGCATATCGGACACCAGGTTGTTATATCCGAACGACACCCCCCGTTCCGTCAGGATTATATTGTCGTTACCGGTTGAAACGGCCTTGCCTGCCACATTTTCCATGTCCCAGGGAGCGAGAAACTGTCCCTTCTTGATATTCACCACCTTGCCGCTTCGCGCAGCAGCCACAACCAGATCGGTCTGCCGGCAGAGAAAAGCCGGTATCTGTACAACATCGAGCACCTCGGCTGCCGGCTCCACCTGCTCTATGGAATGGATGTCGGACAGCACCGGCACACCGAGAGCTTCTTTCACCTTTTTGAGGATCTTGAGCCCATCCTTCATTCCCGGCCCGCGAAACGAATTGACCGAGGTACGGTTAGCCTTGTCGTAGGAAGCCTTGAATATGAGGGGAATCGAAACCCCGTTGCAGATGGTCATGAGCCGCTCAGCGCAGCGCATGGTTGCCACCTCATTTTCAATCACGCACGGCCCGGCAATGAGTACCAGCGGCCGGTCGCCGCCTATCTTGACATTGCCGACGCTTATTTCTTTTACCATGTTTATTTCCTTTAAAAGCTGGGATCAGGGATCGGGGATTGGGGATCAGGAAAAGCGTTTTAAAACGGTTCCCAGTTCCCAGTTCCCAGTTCCCAGTTCCCAGTTCCCAGTTCCCAGTTCCCAGTTCCCAGTTCACGCCTTTATATTATGCAGCGCCGCAGCAATGAAGGCCCTGAAGAGTGGGTGCGGATTGAGCGGCTTGGATTTAAACTCCGGGTGGAACTGGCAACCGACGAACCACGGGTGATCGGGTATCTCCACAATCTCCACCAGATCCCCCTCCTTGTAAATACCGGAAAGAATCAGTCCGTTTGAGACAAGGAGGTCACGGTAATCATTGTTGAATTCGTAGCGATGGCGGTGGCGCTCGGATATATCAAGAGTCCCGTAAGCCTTTTGGGCGAACGATCCCTTGGCAAGGGTGCAGGGATAAGCGCCGAGGCGCATGGTGCCGCCTTTGCGGCTGACGCCTTTCTGTTCCTCCATAAGATGGATGATCGGGTTCGCGCAATCCTGCTTGAATTCGCTTGAAAAGGCATCATCCAAGTGGCAGACGTTCCGGGCGTATTCCACGACCGCCATCTGCATTCCCAGACAGATGCCGAAAAAGGGGATTTTCCTGGTTCGGGCATACTCTATCGCCTTTATCTTCCCCTCAGTACCCCGTTCGCCAAAGCCACCCGGCACAAGGATGCCGTCAACCCCGTCCAACAAGCCATCAATCCCTTCCTGTTCGATTTTTTCCGAATCCAGGTAGCTCAGATGGACCCGGCAATCGTTGGCAATGCCACCGTGGGTAAGAGCCTCTGCCAATGATTTATACGACTCGGTCAGGTTTACGTATTTACCGACGATGGCGATACGCACCTTGCCGTGACCGGGGTGCATCAGTTTATCGACCACTTGCTGCCAGGGGGTCAAATCCGGTGCCTTGGCCCAGATGTTGAGTTTCTCCACCACCTGTTCGTCAAGTCCCTCCTTATGCAGCGCCAGAGGCACCGCATAAATGTGTTCGGCGTCCATGGAGGTAATTACCGCCTTTTCCTCCACATTGCAGAACAGTGCGATCTTTGCCTTCATCTCCCGGGGGAGATCCTGCTCACAACGGCAGAGAAGGATATCCGGCTGAATGCCGATCTCCCGCAATTCTTTCACCGAATGCTGGGTCGGCTTGGTTTTCAGTTCGTCGGCAGTCTTGATGAAAGGAACGAGGGTAACATGCAGGTAGAGGACGTTACCGGCGCCACGGTCGGCCTTGAACTGGCGTATCGCTTCGAGAAAAGGTAGCGACTCAATGTCACCCACGGTCCCGCCTATCTCGATAATAGCGATGTCCGATCCTTTGGCGTTATCGAGTATCTTGGATTTTATCTCGTCGGTAATATGGGGGATTACCTGCACGGTGCCCCCCAGATAATCGCCGCGACGCTCCTTCTCGATCACGGAAAAATATACCTGGCCGGTGGTAAAGTTGCTCTTTTTCGAAAGGCGTGCCGAGGTGTACCGCTCGTAATGGCCCAGATCCAGGTCGGTTTCGGCGCCGTCATCGGTAACAAACACTTCACCATGCTGAAACGGCGACATGGTGCCGGGATCGACGTTGATGTAAGGATCCAGTTTCTGATGGGTAACCCGCAGACCGCGGGCCTCCAAAAGCGCTCCCAAAGAAGCGGCGGCGAGTCCCTTGCCAATGGAGGAAACAACGCCGCCGGTAACAAAAATAAATTTGGTCTTCATGTAAAAACTCCTTACCTTAAGTAGTAACTAGTGAGTCGTGAAGTGTAAAAATCGGACTACCCACCACTTACTCTTCACTGCTCACTACTTTTTAAGTCTCTCCAACACCTTCTCCAGGTCGCCGGGAGTATCGACCCCTATGGATTCATAATCGGTCTCCACGACCTTGATTCTATAACCGTTTTCCAGAACCCGGAGCTGCTCCAGCTTTTCCGCCATTTCCAGGTAAGTGGGTGACATCTGGGCGAATTGGAGGAGGAAGTCGCGACGGTAAACATACAGTCCCACGTGCTTGTAGCAGAGCAGTTTACGCGAGGCAAACGCCTCGTCCTTCAGATCATTCCACTTGTCGCGGAAATTGGGTAGCGGTGAACGGGAAAAATAAAGGGCATACCCTTCCCAGTCGGTAACCACCTTGACCACATTGGGGCTGAGAAAATCGTGCAAGGTCTTGATGCGTGTTTTGAGGGTCCCCATCATGACAGAAGAATCCTCGGCGAGCGGTTTGATCGCCTCATCGATCATGGCAGGCTCAATGAGGGGCTCGTCGCCCTGAACATTGACGATGATGTCGGAATCGAGACGCGCCGCCACTTCGGCCAGCCTGTCCGTCCCGGTTTCATGCACCCTTGAGGTCATCTCGGCCCTGCCGCCGAATGCATGGACAGCTGCGGCAATCCGCTCGTCGTCAGTGGCCACGATTACTTCGGAAACCAGCGAGGCTTTGGCGGTCCGCTCGTAGACATGTTGCACCATGGGCTTGCCCATGATGTCGGCAAGGGCTTTCCCTTCAAAACGGGTGGATGCATATCTTGCGGGAATAATTGCTGTTATTTTCATAGGATCAAGGGACCGTGAAAAAAGATAAAAATAGATATGTCCCTTCTCTCGTAAGGCGGGACAAAGTAAGTTACATCAAAAGAAAGGTTTGTGTCAAGGAGGGAAATTACACCATGTCTGTCAGGCTGTTGGTCCAGTTAATCGTCTCCATCTGCGCTCTGAGGAGGTGGTCAAGATGGATATCGGTCTGTTTCAACAGCAGATCGGCGCCGGCAAAATCTGCCTGCTCCAGCTTTTCCGTCAATTGCAGAATCATACCGAGCGGTCCTTCCCTGGTGAGGAGCGCCTGACGTATGTCATCGGCAAGATTAAGTTGCCTGACCATCTCCTCCATGGACACTTCGAACAATGAATCGACAAGTGAAAGAATGCCGGTCATGAAAGCGCGGTCGGAAAAGTCCGGGTCAACAATAAGGGTCGGCTGTTTTTTAACCAGCAATTCCATAAGCTTACCCCGTGTTGCCGCAATCACCAGAAGCGGGCTGAAAACACCATGAACACTCTTGCTGGCAAAAAGCGCCAGCATGATCCATCGCTTCAATTGTTGCAATCCCAGCACCATTAAGGCATGGCGCAATGTTTTGATCCGCTCCCTCAACCCTATGGCCACGGAATTGACCAGGCGCAACAGGTTATAGGTCAGGTTCGGGTTTTGCTTGAACGTTTCTTCTATCTCCCTGAGTTCAACATCCCTGAGCACCTGCTCCAGCAGTTTTGTCAGGGTCAATTGGGCAATGTCCACCCGGTTCTGCTTTAAAACCACGGGATGGGCAAAATAATACCCCTGAAACAGCTCAAAACCATGGGCAGAGCAAAAAGAGTATTGCTCAGCGGTTTCCACCTTTTCCGCCAAAAAAGTAAGCGGCCAGCGCTTCAAAGGCATCAATGCCTCCGACAGGGACGCGCAGGAATTCTCCAGAATATCCAGCTTCACGATGTCGATCAGGGGATAGAGCGGCTCATAGGCTGCACTGTATTCATGGTCGTCCAGAGCAAGGGTAAAGCCGAGCTTTTTAAGGTCGCGGCAACGTTTGATAACGTCAGTATTTATCTCGATAGTCTCAAGGAGCTCGATAACGACCTGCTCTTTCGGCAACAATTCAAGCGTGTCATTCATCAACATGTCCAGGTTGACGTTAAAAAAGCCCTTATGCCGACCAAGTACTTCTTTGGTGCCGAAATCGGTAAGCGCATTGACAATGACACTGGCGCTGGCTTGAAAGCTGTCGGAAATATTCGCGCTCAACAGGCTTTCCGCCGAGCGGAACAACAACTCGAAACCGATGATTTGCTGATCCCGATCCAGTATCGGCTGGCGGCCGAGAAAATATTTTTCCTGAGACATGCGAATCTCCTTGAAAAGCCGTGCTACTCACTGCTCACGCCTCCCTAATCGCACAACCTGACAACCTCTCTCGCTATGCTGTCCAGCGGACGGACAAGGTCCACCCCGCCAAGCTTTATCGCTTCATGGGGCATGCCGAAGACAATGGAAGTAGCTTCATCCTGGGCAATGGTCTTCGCCCCGGCCTCCTTCATCTCAAGCATTCCCTTGGCGCCATCGTCGCCCATGCCGGTCATTATTACCCCTACCGCATTTTTGCCCGCATAGCGGGCCGCCGAGCGGAACAGCACATCAACCGAAGGACGGTGCCTCGAAACGAGGGGGCCATCCTTGACTTCCACGTAGTAACGGGCGCCGCTCCGCTTGAGAAGGAGGTGATGATTGCCGGGGGCGATCAGAACCCGGCCGCGGACGACCGTATCGTTGTTCTCCGCTTCCTTGACCGAAACGCGGCAGATCCCGTTAAGACGCTGTGAAAAAGCCCGCGTAAAGCCCTCCGGCATGTGCTGAACGATGACGATCCCCGGGCTGTCGGCGGGAAGCACCTCGAGAAAGGCTCGCAAAGCCTCGGTGCCGCCGGTCGAGGCCCCTACCACTACCACTTTTTCGGTAGTCTGCATCATGGCCCGTGAATTCGGTTTTGCCATGATCACATCCGCTGTCAGCTTCGGGGCAACAATGCGCGGTTTTGCAGACACCAGCCTCACCCGCGCCTGACTGGCAGCCTTGACCGCATCACAGATCCGCACCCGGGACTCCTCAAGAAACTGCTTGGTCCCCATGCGCGGCTTCTGAATGATCTCCACCGCCCCATACTCCAACGCCTTCAACGCCGTTTCGGAACCCATGTCGGTAAGGCTCGAACACATGACCACGGGAATCGGGTGCTGGCTCATGATCTTGTGCAAAAATGTGATGCCGTCCATGCGCGGCATCTCCACGTCCAAGGTGATGACGTCGGGGATTGCCGCCCGGATCCGGTCAGCAGCAATGAAGGGATCGGCAGCCGTGGCAATCACCTGGATCTGCGGATCGGAGGAAAGGATTTCCGCCATGGTCTGACGCACGACAGCCGAGTCATCGACAATAAGCACCCGTATTATATTTTTCATGCGATAGATCCCTGCATCGTAAAGAAAGATTCTGAAGATGTTTGACCCGCTTAAGCCCTGATCAGACTGATCAAATCGATTCAGAATGAATCACCATCGAACTGTGCAAGCGCTTCAAAAGCACCTCTCCGGTATGGGTATAAAAATATATCTTGCGCCCCCGCAGGCCGCCCAGGTCGGAAGCGATTATTCTGAGTCCCTCGTTATCGACGATCTGGAGAGCTTTTTCAACATTCTGCCGCCCGACGCTGCTGCTTTTTCTCGCCCCGACCTTAACGTTGAACATGTCGGAACCGCCGAAGACTTTAACATCGATTTCACTTTGGACAATGCCACGCTTCTGAAATACCTCCAGCATGCGCCTGATGGAACAGTCCACATACCTGAATCCCTCCAGACAGTGGCCGTCGCACGGCCGGGCGTTTCTGCACGATGGCAGCAGACCGTGACAGATCGCGCCGATCTTGAGCCGTTCATTATACATGGCAACCGCCACACAAGAACCGAGCAAGGTCGTAACGATGGTCGGTTCCTCACAGATGCGCATCTCTCCCGGCTTGAGATAGAGGTGCGGCAATTCCGTCGCAAGCGGCGTCATTTGAGTTTCCTGTAGACGGTCGGATGAACCATGGTCAACGGCACATCCAGTCCGCTCAAGGTTTCGGAATGTCCCATAAAAATGTAAGCGCCCGGCACCATATGTACGCAAAAATGATTCAACAGTTTTTCCTGGGTCGGCCTGTCGAAATAAATAATCACATTTCTACAGAAAATGATATCGATCGGTTCACGCATGGCGAAATCGCCATCCATGAAGTTCAGGCGGCGAAATCGCACCTTTTCCCGTAACTCCGGCACGATCCGCACCCTTTGGCAGCTTTTGTCCTTACTGCGCAGCAGGTACTTTTTTTTCAATGTCATCGGCACGGGGATCACCCGTTCTTCATCATAAACGGCCAGCTTGGCCTTTTCCAGCACACGCGTGGAGATATCTGTGGCAAGGATTTGATAGTTGAAGCCAGGATAGCTGTCCGCGAATTGTGAAAGCACCATGGCCAGGGTATACGGTTCTTCGCCCGTGGAACAGCCGGCGCTCCAGACCACGAGCTTTTTTCCCGGATGCCTGTTGACCCATTCGGGCAAGACATTTTGCAGCAGGTAATCAAAGTGATCCGGTTCGCGGAAGAAGTCGGTCTTGTTGGTGGTCACCAGGTCGATCATCTGCACCATTTCATTTTCTATCCCCTGTGAGCTGAAGAGATAGTCGCAGTAAACATGAAAAGATTCTATTCCAAGGCTTCTCAGGCGTTTTTGCAGGCGCGCTTCAAGCATGGTTTTTTTAGCGATCGGCATCTTGATGCCAAGTTCGTCATATATGAACTGGCTCAAACGGGAAAAATCTCCGTTAGACAAGGTGTGGGAACGTTCCACACCATGACAGGCATCGTTCATCTTCCTGCCTCCTGAATAATTGATATATATTGGATAATTGGAGCTGCGCCCTGAAGTTATCCTGATTTTCTTATCGGCGCTTATTGGAAGATGTTTAGGGGAAAATCAGGCCAAAGGCCAAAGGTGAAAGGCTAAAAGTGAAAGGTGAAAGGACCAAAGACTGTGGATGGAAAAGGATAAAGGCCGAAGGTTTCCCTTCAGCCTTTATCCTTCAGCCTTTATCCTTCAGCCTCCGTTCAGAACTTCTCGAACTCGGAATCCAGGTTGTCATTCTCCATATCCAGGCCGACCCCTCCGGCATTGACCGCCGCCTTGCCGTTCGCAACCTGACCCTTGTCATAGCCGTTCGCTTTCTTGATATGGGCGATATTATGCACCTTTGCCTTGCCGGTCTGCTTTGCCGCGTTTTTGGCCACTGGCCGCGACTGAACCGCTGTCCTCTTCACAGCGCTCCTCTCATCCACCTTGAAGAAGGCAATAGTAGCCTGGAGCTGCTCCGCCTGGGAGGCGAGCTCCTCGGCGGTAGAAGCCATCTCCTCGGATGCGCCGGCGTTCTGCTGGATCACCTGATCCAGCTGCTGGATCGCCTTGTTGATCTGTTCTGCGCCGGTATCCTGCTCCCTGCTCGCCGCGCTGATCTCCTGCACCAGCTCGGCGGTCCGCTGGATATCCGGCACCATCTTGGTCAAGAGATCGCCCGCCTTCTCAGCCACATCAACGCTCGATGCCGAAAGCTCGCTGATCTCGGCAGCCGCCTTCTGGCTCCTCTCGGCCAGCTTGCGCACCTCGCTCGCCACTACGGCGAATCCCTTGCCGTGCTCTCCGGCACGCGCCGCCTCGATGGCTGCGTTCAATGCCAGGAGGTTCGTCTGCCGCGCTATCTCTTCGATGATGGAGATCTTCCCTGCTATCTCCTTCATGGCATGGACGGTCTCTTCCACGGCCTTGCCCCCTTCCTTGGCGTCACCGGCGGACTTCACCGCAATCTTTTCGGTCTGGATGGCATTATCGGCGTTCTGCCTGATGTTGGACGACATCTGCTCCATGCTGGAAGAGGCCTCCTCGGCAGCGGCCGCCTGCTCGCTCGCCCCCTGGGACATCTCCTCAGAACCGGAGGAAAGTTCCTGACTGCCTGAGGCAACATTGTCCGCAGCGCTCTTCACCTCGCCGACGATCTCCTTCAGCTTTGCAACCATGGCCCCCATGGCGGTCAGCAACTGGCCGGTCTCATCCCCGCTGTTCGACTCGATGGCGACGGTCAGGTCACCCTCGGACAGCTTATTGGCAACGCTCACCGCCTCGGTGAGCGGACGGACGATGCCGCGGGTCAGAAAAAATGCTGTAAAGATGGCGATCAGAATAGCAGCAGCCCCCAGGCCGATCATCGTGTTTCTGGCACTTTCATATTCTTTAGCCGCTTCTTCGTAGCGCATCTTGTTACGCTCACTGTTGTGCTCGATCAGCTTTTCGAGCAACTCTTGCCACATATCAATAGCAGGCGCCGCTTCTTTTTTCATGAAGGCAATCGCTTCGACGTCTTGTTTTGCCGCATCAAGCTCCAGCACTTTGTTGTTCAGGGTACGGGCATGATCCTGTACCTCCTTTAACTTGGCAAATAAGTCATGTGATTTTGTATCATCCTTACTGGTCATTTCCTGTATTTTTTTGAAATTCTCGTCATACTTAGCTCTGGCACCATCAATCTTTTTTAGCATCTCGGGATGTTTGGATGCATCCGTCTCCATGATAATGTTTCTCATATTGACTTGAATCACACCAATTTGATCGTTACTGTCGTTGGCCAGTTCTATTCGGACACTGTTGATCGTTACTATGCGGTTAAGATTCTCTTTAATCCCGGCCATGCTGTGTACACCTTCCCAGATCAGCACCACCATAATTACCAACAACAAACCAAATCCCAGAGTCATCCGCTTGCCTATCTTCAAATTACTGAACCATTTCATATTCGTAGCTCCTATAATTGCCCGTGGAAAGTGTAAATGGATTTATTCACCCTTCACTTTTCGCATCCCTGGGTATTCCTCACCCGTTAACGGCCATTGAGGGTTGTTCCCCATACACCGCCGCCAGATCAGCCATGGAAAAAACCTTGTCCACGTCGAGGATCATAATAAACCGCTCGTCGCGCTTTCCCATCCCCAGTATAAAATCCGTATTGAGCTTTGTGCCGATCCGCGGCGCAGGCTCTATCTGTTCCGGCTCAAGATCCAGCACCTCCTGGACCGAATCCGCCATGGCGCCCAGTATCGTAATCTCCCCGTCGATAGCGACCTCCACGATGATGATGCAGGTATTCACCGTTTTTTCCGTGACGGCCATGCCGAATTTAAGGCGCATGTCTACCACCGGCACCACATTGCCGCGCAGGTTTATCACCCCGCGCATAAACTCCGGCATCTGCGGCACCTTGGTTACGCTGGAGAAGTCCAGGACCTCCCTGACCTTGCCAATATCCAGGGCAAACACCTCCGCATCAAGGGTAAAGGTCAGATACTGCGTTATTTCTCCCATTCCGTCTCCGCCCATAGACTGCTCTCTCCTTTCGCCAACAACATAAGACTTTGCACATAAACTTTCTTATCGTCCACCCAAGAAATTTCTTTAGTGTTTTTCAGCGTTGTCCGGTTTGGTTTTTGCTTACGTCCCGTAGGGACAGAATACTGGTAGCCGGGGAATTCATTCCCCGGTCATCCAGGCGAAATATCATCACGTCACGTACGTGACGTGGGGAAATATAGCATCTCATCCGGGGGATGAATCCCCCGCTACATTCGAACGCCCCTAATGGGGCTTAACAACCTTGATGCACAAACCAAACCGGACAACGCTGAGTGTTTTTAACTAACAAAAAAACGCCGTGGTCTCCCACGGCGCTTCCGGTACAGGCAAAGGTGACAATACCAGCTTTAAAAGCTATATCCCCATATCATTCATAATCTCAATAAGTTTCCTGCCGTCAAGCGGCTTGTTCAGGAAAAACTCCACCCCCAGTCTCCGGCAGCTTTCGATGTCTGACGGCTCTTGGGAGGAACTGGTGATGATGACCGGGATGTCCCTCATTCGCTCATCATCCCGGATGGATTGGAGCACTTCCAGGCCATTCAACTTGGGAAGTTTCAGATCTAGCAGGATTAACCGCGGCATCATGGCTTTGTCGCGTTCCGCATGGTTGCCGGCACAGAACAGACAATCGATTGCATCCGCCCCGTCGCGGGCGACCAAGACCCCTTCAATGCCGCATTTCTTCAACTCTCTCAGCGTCAGAAATTCGTCATCAGGATTGTCCTCAACCATTAAGACAAGGATGTTCGACCACATCAGCACTCCTTCCTGTTAGGGCCTGTCAAGCCTTAGAGTGAAAAATAAAAGGTTGCGCCCTTTTCTATCGCCCCTTCCGCCCAAATTCGGCCGCCATGGCGCTGAATGACCCTCTGCACGGTCGCAAGACCGATACCGTTGCCGGGAAACTCGCCGGGGCAATGGATGCTCTCGAACGGCTTGAACAGCTTCTTGGCAAATTTCATATCAAAACCTACCCCGTCATCACGGACATAACAGACCCTGCGTCGTTTATGCTCGGTAATGCCGAATTCTATCCCTGCCGTCGAATGTTTCGCCGTATACTTCCAGGCATTGTCGAGAAGGTTTTTCAATGCAATCGTTAACATCGCGACATCGCCTTTCACCATGACATCAGGGGCTGCAACGAATTCAACGACACGGTCGGGATGCATCTCCTTCAGCTCTTGAATTATTGAACGGGCAATCTCACTCAGATTCACATCCTGCACAGTCAGCTCGCTCCGTGTCAGCCTGCTCAGTTCGAGAAGGACATCGATCACCCTTTTCAACTGCAGGCTTCCCTGTTCTATACGTTCGGCGTAAAACCGGCCTTGCGCGTCAAGCAGCTCTGAGCAGTCTTCCAATATGGCCCGGCTGTAACCTTCAAGGCGGTTGAGCGGGGCGCGCAGGTCGTGGGAGATCGCATAGCAAAAACCTTCCAACTCCCTGTTGGATGCCTCCAGTTGTGCGGTGCGTTTAAGGACGCGCTGTTCCAGCTCCTCGTTCAATTTCCATATTTCCACTTCGGCCTGTTTACGTTCGCTGATATCGCGGTTGCTGCCGCGAATACCGATAAAATTGCCATTGTTGTCGAAAACCGGCCGGCAGACATGCCCAATCCATCTGCAACTTCCATCCGGACGGATAATGCGAAACGCGGCCACATCGCTTTTGAATTTTTGCTCAACTTCATGCCGATGGCTTCGAAAACTCGATCGGTCATCCGAATGGATAATTCGATAAAATAGATCAGGGTCTGCCGCAAAATCATCCGCACTATATCCGGTGATATCCAGGCATGCCGGCGACGTGTATATAAAGCGACCCTCCGGGTTTAACCAGAATTCCCATCCATAGGTGTTATCAGCGACTATGCGGTATTTCATCTCCGATTCACGTAGCGCTTCTTCTGCCCGCATGCGCTCCACGACTTCACATTTAAGCCTTACATTTGCCTTTTCCAGTTCAGCAGTCCTCTCTTTAACCTTTGATTCCAGATCTTCCCGGGATTGTAACAACGCCTCCTCTGCGGCTGTTCGCTCCCGCTCGCACCGCACCAGCCGTCTGCCCACCAGACAAATGCCGCCTACCCCCACCATCCAGAGGATGACATATCCCAGGCTGTTGAAAAGAATCTCCCGATGCCCGACAACTGTGATCGGCGCCATGTGGTTTGTTTCACGGACCACGCTCCCGACGAGAAATACGGCCGGCAATATTGTCCATGCAGCAACCAGTGGCCAGGCATACCGTTCCAAAGTGGCGCAGCTAGTTTTTTTTCTGGTGGAATCATTTGCCATTTTTGCTGCATCCATGCTTACAAAAGACCGGGAAAATTCCAGCCACATTATTATAATGATTTAACATTAGACGTAAAGCTAATAATCATTATTTTGGTTAAAAACCGGTATAAGTGTAGTAAGTGTAGTCGAAATTCTGGAATAAACAAAAAAAAGCGGACATAGTCGCTGGATCGCGCCCATGTCCGCCTCACCTCTGTTGACTGCCAGGAACCGTTATGCGGCCCTGGCGCCGCCATTTAACCCTAACCGCCGTCAGGTTTTACAGAATAAAATATCTTAGTTCCCGGTTTTAGAATTTCTCATACTCGTTATCCAATTGCTCACTGTCCTCGTTCATGTCCAGGTCATGACCGACCGCCTTTTTCGCATAGCCGTTCGCCATGGCGTGCTTCATGGTGTCTTTTACCTTTGACTTGACGGCGGGTTTGCGGTCGTCTTTCTTCACAACCGCTGTTTTTCTCCCGACCGATTCTTCTCCGATTTTGAAGAAGGCGATGCTGCACTGCAACTGTTCGGCCTGCGAAGCGAGCTCTTCTGCGGTGGATGCCATTTCCTCGGAGGCGCCGGCATTCTGCTGGATCACCTGATCCAGTTGCTGGATTGCCTTGTTGATCTGCTCGGCGCCGGCATCCTGCTCCTTGCTGCCGGCGCTGATCTCCTGCACCAGTTCAGCGGTTTTCTGGATGTCGGGGACCATCCTGGTCAGCATCTCGCCAGCCTTCTCCGCTATCTCCACGCTGGTGGAAGAGAGTTCGGAGATTTCCGCGGCCGCCTTCTGGCTCCGTTCGGCAAGCTTCCGCACCTCGCTTGCCACCACCGCAAACCCTTTGCCGTGCTCGCCGGCCCGTGCCGCCTCTATGGCCGCGTTCAGGGCGAGGAGGTTGGTCTGCCGGGCGATCTCTTCGATGATGGAGATCTTGCCGGCAATCTCCTTCATGGCAGCCACCGTCTGGACCACTGCCTTCCCACCTTCCTGGGCGTCGATAGCGGATTTGACGGCAATCTTTTCCGTCTGTAACGCGTTGTCGGCGGTCTGTTTGATATTGGACGACATCTGCTCCATGGAGGAAGATGCCTCTTCGGCTGCCGCCGCCTGCTCACTCGCCCCTTGGGACATCTGTTCGGAGCTGGAGGAAAGTTCCTGGCTCCCGGCAGCCACATTGTCGGCAGCCGATTTTACCTCGCTGACCACGTCGTTCAGCTTTTTAACCATGGCATGCAAGGCAAGCATCAGCTCGTCTTCTGCAGAACGTTCCTTTATCTCAACCGTAAGGTCGCCGTTGGCAATCAGTTTAGCTGCCTCAGAGATACTCCGGGTCGCCTGAACAGAGCTATTGACAGCAGCGGCTATTGCCTCGAAGGTCTGTTTGACTTCCTTGGTATCATTGTCGCAAGGCTCGGTTGCGAGGGTAAAGTTGACATCACCTTTCGCCAGCCGCCCCAAACCAGCCACGAGTTTGGTGGTTTCATTCTCCTGGTAGTCGGCAATTTTACTGGCCAACCGGGCCGCCTTCTTCACCGCGGTCAGGTCCGTCACCACCTCGAAGGCGCCGATCACCTTGCCGCTCCCGTCCTTGATCGGCACGCCGGTATATGAGATGTCAAGATCAAGCCCAACCGCGGGATGGGCATCAGCCTCGCTCGTTGCCTCACGGCCGCCGGAGATGGCCTGGTAGCAGGCACAGTTCTGGGTCTTACAGTCGCTTGTCTTGAAGTGGTCGTAGCATTTCGTCCCGGCCACCTGGGCCGGCACCTTCCCCCCGACCTTTGCCCCCAGTTCGTTCATGTAGAGAACCGTGAAATCGTTATCGACGATCATGGCCGGACTGGGCATGCTGTCCAGGAACCCGACCAGCCTGGCTATCGTATCGTTAACCCCCTGGACTATGTCGCGATACGCTCCCCGGTGCTTGTCAGCGTCGGCGCGGGTGTTCAACCGCCCCTCCATTGCCGCCTGGGAAAGCATGGTGGCATCGGCGCTGAGGGTATTGACCACCTTGACGCAGGAGTTTAATGCGTCGGCGATTGACTCGAAGGTCGCATATACTTCCCTGGTATCATCATCGGCCGGCTCGGTGACGATGGTAAAGTTGACATCGCCTTGCGCCAGTTTGCCCAGGCCATTCACAAGTTTTCTGGTTTCATTTTCCTGATAGTCGGCGATCTTTTTGGCAAGCCGGGCCGACGCCTTAATCGCAGTCTGGTCCGACACAACTTCGAAGGCGCCGATTACCTGGCCCGCTTCATTGCGCAACGGCATGCCGCTATAGGCTATGTCGAGATCGACCCCGACCGCGGGATGGGCATCGGTTTCGCCGTGCGCCACCTGCCCGCTCTGGATGGCCCTGCCACAGGCGCAGTTCTGGGTCTTGCAGTCTGATGTCTTGAAATGATCGTAGCATTTCGTACCAACCACCTGGGTCGGAGTCTTCCCGCCTACCTTGGCGCCCAGTTCATTCATATACAACACGGTATAATCGTTATCGATGATCATGGCAGGAGCCGGCATGTTATCAAGCAGACCTACCAGCCTGGTAATTGTCGCATTGACCCCTTCCACTATCTTGCGAAAATCTCCTTCATGTTTCGTTACATCGGCACGGGTGGTGAGTTTGCCGTCCACGGCCGCCTTGGCCAACATGTTGGCGTCGCCGACCATGGATTTAACCGCATCGACCGTGGTTTTGAGATTCCGGGAGAGGACATCCTTGTCGGATTTTATCGTAAACTCGACCTCCAGATCTCCCACAGCAATCCTTTCAGCTACCCTGGCGGCCTCCTTGATGTTCGTCACCATTTTATTGAAAGAGTGGGCGAGCTTTCCGGTTTCATCCCCGGAATCAGATGTTATCATTACCTCAACATCCCCCAGTGCAAGCTCGTCTGCGGCAGACATGAGTTTTTTTATGCTCCTGCTGATCCTGGATGAAATAACGTACGCCAACAGGAGGACTACGCCGACGATCAAGAGCGTGGTTACAGCTATTTTCCAGCGCAACGCCGCCATCTCCTTTTGCATGTCATCGACGTAGAGACCGCTGCCGACGATCCAACCCCAAGGTTGATAAAGTTTGACGTAAGAAATTTTTTGAACGGCAGCGGTTGTTCCGGGCTTCGGCCAGAGGTATTTCACAAAACCTTCCCCCTTGGCCTTGGATACATTAACAAACTCGACAAAAACCGCCTTGCCCTCAGGATCTTTCATGCCCGACTGATCCTGACCATCCAGCTCCGGCTTGATTGGATGCATGATAATTTTTGCGTTAAGGTCATTGATCCAGAAATATTCGTTACCGCCATAGCGCAACTGCTTAATCCGTGCTTTTGCCCTTTTCTGGGCTTCTTCCAGGGTAAATTCACCTTTTTTCGCCCTTTCTTCATATTCAGCAATCAGTCCAACGGGAAGAGCTACAACGGATTTCAATGTAGATTCTCTCTCTCCCAGCACCTTTTTTTCCACATCGGGCAACAGATAGAAAAAATTGACCGCGGAGATGAGCAAAACCGTAACAAGGGAAATGCTCATAACTTTTGCCGCAATGTTCCAGTCTTTAAAACGTAAGATACTCATGCCTCATTCTCCTTTAATGCTCTTGGTCTATGGTGATGTTGCCGCTACGCTCATTGCTTCCTCCATTCCTGGCGAGAGCGGAATGCACCAGGACAAAACATGGCGACGGGCCTGATGCAACGTCCGTCGCCTTGAATATTTCATCGACAATTTCGGGGGAAACCTTTAAAGGAGTTAGTAATTATTTATTGCTAATTCAGGCAATTACCTGCTTCTTGAAGGGAATAGCATGACAGCGCAGGGATACCGATGAGACCCGAGTGGCAAGGGCGGGACCTTGCCACTCGGTTTGAGGAAGTGTTGTTTTCAAACGCCCCGGAGGGGCAGTATGCATGTAGCCGGGGGATTCATCCCCCGGTTCAAAACGTGAAAAATCCGTCTCGTCACGTACGTGACGAGGTGAAATGATGTCATTTGACCGGGGCATGAATGCCCCGGCTACCGGCATTCAATCGCTACGCGACGTAAACAAGAACCTTGCTGGGTTTAAAGGAAGATTTATGCTGCTTGTGCACTGCATCGCTGCTTATCGTCACCGGCCACCACGGTCAGCTCCATCGCAGAAAAGACCTTGTCGATATCGAGGATCATAATGAACTGTTCATTATGTTTGCCCATCCCCAGGATAAAGTCGGTGTTGAGTTTTGTGCCGATACGGGGCGCCGGCTCGATCTGCTCCGGCTCCAGGTCGATCACTTCCTGCACCGAGTCGGCGAGAGCCCCCAGGATGATAAGCTCACCTTCGACCGCGATCTCCACGACGATAATACAGGTATTCACCGTCTTTTCGGTCTCTGCCATGCCGAACTTCAACCGCAGGTCAATGACCGGCACCACGCTGCCGCGCAGGTTGATCACCCCCCGCATATACTCCGGGGTCTGCGGCACCTTGGTGACGGTGGGTGAGTCCAGTATTTCCCGCACCTTTGCCACATCCAGTGCGAAGATCTCCTTATCAAGCTCGAAGGTCAGGTATTGGGTTGTTTCCGTTATGCCCGCTACGCTCATTGGTTCCCCCTTTTATTTGGGATCAGGGAATGGGGATCTGGGATCAGTAAAATCCCAGTTCCCAGCTCCCGGTTCCCGGTTTTAGAATTTCTCATAGTCGTTATCCAATTGCTCATTGTCCTCGCCCATCTCCAGATCGTGACCGACCGCCTTTTTCGCATAGCCGTTCGCCATGGCGTGCTTCATGGTGTCTTTTGCCCTTGATTTGACGGCGGGTTTGCGGTCGTCTTTCTTCACAGCCGCTGTTTTTCTCCCGACCGATTCTTCACCGATTTTGAAGAAGGCGATGCTGCACTGCAACTGTTCGGCCTGCGAAGCAAGCTCTTCTGCGGTGGATGCCATTTCCTCGGAGGCGCCGGCATTCTGCTGGATCACCTGATCCAGTTGCTGGATTGCCTTGTTGATCTGCTCGGCGCCGGTATCCTGCTCTCGGCTTCCGGCGCTGATCTCCTGCACCAGTTCAGCGGTTTTCTGGATATCGGGAACCAGCTTGGTCAACAGTTGTCCCGCTTTTTCCGCCACATCAACGCTGGTTGCCGACAAATCGCTGATCTCCGCCGCTGCCTTCTGGCTCCGCTCGGCAAGCTTCCGTACCTCGCTTGCCACCACGGCGAAACCCTTGCCGTGTTCGCCGGCACGGGCAGCCTCGATGGCGGCATTCAGGGCGAGGAGGTTGGTCTGGCGGGCGATCTCTTCGATGATGGAGATCTTGCCGGCAATCTCTTTCATGGCGATTACAGTTTGTGTTACCGCTTCGCCACCTTCTTTGGCGTCACTGGCGGATTTCACGGCGATCTTCTCGGTCTGCATGGCGTTATCAGCATTCTGCCTGATGTTGGAAGTCATCTCTTCCATGGATGCCGAGGCCTCTTCGGCTGACGCCGCCTGTTCACTCGCCCCCTGGGACATCTCCTCGGAACTGGAAGAAAGTTCCTGGCTGCCGGAAGCAACGTTGTCCGCCGCACTCTTCACCTCACTGACAATCTCCGTCAACTTCTTCACCATTATCGCCAGTGCCTGCATCAGTTCGTCATTTGCCGAGCGCTCCTTCGCCTCGACCAGCAGATTGCCGCCGGCAATTTCCTGCGCCAGGCGGGTCACGTTGTTCATTGCGTCGATGAGAAGATTGATATTGTTTTTTATTTCGTTAAAATCGCCGTAATAGGTATCGGTAATCTTTGCCGGGATATCCCCTTTGGATATGCGGTCCACATATTCTGCGGTCACGTTTATCGGCAGGACAAATGCCTCGATCAGCCGGTTGATGCCTGCCACCAGCTCTCCCCATGCCCCCTGGTAACCCGCCGCATTGCCGCGCACATCCAGTTTCCCCTCTTGGACAGCCTTGATCAGATGGTCTGTTTCCAGTACCAACTCTTTGATCATGGCAATCATTGCAGCCAGGTTTTTACCCATGACGTCGTTTTCCGACTTTGCCGACACCTGAACCGTCAGGTCGCCGGCAGCAACCTTCTCCGCAGCAAACGATGCCTCTTTGATGTTCTCCGCCATATTCCTGAATGACTGGGAAAGCATGCCGATCTCGTCTTTGGAATTTATGGCGATTTCCACATTCACATCGCCGACCGCCAGTTTGTCGGCTAAAGCCGCGAGGGCCGTCACCGGTCGGGTAATACTGCGGGTGATCAGGATGCTGATGGCGATACAGGCAAGGGCTGCCAACATTACGAGGGAGACGATCATGGAAACAGCACGGGAGGTGAAGGCAAAGATCTTATTCTCCTCTTCTCCCAGAAGTTTGCTCTTTTCATCGGCAAAATCCTTGGCAAGATTCTCCAGCTTATGGATCTCGTCCTTATACTGGCCGATGGCAGTGTTGGCCGCTTGTGTATTTTCGACCTTGCCCGCCCCAATTGCAGCCACGACCTTGTCGAAACCTGCGGCGTAAACCGCCAGATTATCCTTCATCGCCTTCACAATTTCCCGGTCCTTGGGGGTATCCGCAAGCTTCTCCATGGACGCTATCCTGTCTCCGGAATGGCCCAGTTGCTCCTTCCATTTGCTGCTGTATTCCGCAACCTTCTCCCGTGAATCGATATTGATGAAGGCATCCTTCTCGAAGCGGCGCATGCTGTTGACGTTGGCCCGCAGGCGCGATGAGTGCTCCGACAGCTTCGATTCGTGGTTGACCATCTCCTTGACAGCTTCAGTAGCATAATGGATTCCCCAGTAGCCGGTACCGCCGACAGCCAACAAAAGCAACAAAACCAATCCGAACCCGCACCCTAGACGCTTGCCGATTTTCATGTCCTGAAACTTCATGTCATGTTCCCCCTTGGAACAATTTAGTACCAGGTTTGCACCTGGATGATTCATCTCGATTTTTGAAAACACCAGTCTAGGAGCCTGTCGGACTTAGGACTGAATCTACTGCGAGAATGGCAAATCGGTCCATATCTCCGTAAATTTTCGACGAATAGGTCCACTATTAGCTCTCAAATTTCCGGAAATCTGTCCTCGATTTTCCATTCTCTCGCTACGATTCCCTAAGTCCGACAGGCTCCTAGTTCGAAAACAACCCGGAAAGTCCGCTAACAAATCAGAACACTGAAAAATTTTTTACATGTTTCGTTAACTTATCGTTCACAAATTAAAAAACTTAACTGTTTTTTCAGAAAAAAATGACGCTGCTTTATCTGCAGCGCCATCGAATGCTACCTCTTGAGTCTTTATTTACCGTTCATCGACTCTGGCAGCCAGGGAATGACTATCTCCTGCCGTCCCAGGCCCTCTCCATCTCCACATCATGCACAAGCTGCGGAATATCGATAATCAGCGCCACTGCACCATCGCCGAGGATGGTAGCGCCGGAAATCGCATCCACATTCTTGTAGGCGCGCCCCAGGGACTTGATGACCGTCTGGTGCTCGCCGATCACGTGATCGACCACGACCCCGACGCGCATCCCGTCAACCTTGGTGATGACTATCTGTTCGATGTCCGGCGTTTCCCCCTTGATATCGAACCTCTCCCTGAGCGGTATGTAGGGAACCATATGGTCGCGGACAGTAGCCAGGTTCCTGCCATGGGCCTTTTCCACGTCGGCACGGGTAAGCTCCACGCACTCATCGACAAGAGAAAGGGGGAGGAGGAAGCGATCGGCGCCGATCCGGACCAGGAGGCTCTCTATGATCGCCAGCGTAAGCGGGATTTTAACGGTGATCGTCGTCCCGTCCCCATGCTTGCTGGTAATATCTATCGAACCGCGCAAAGCGTCGATGGCCCGCTTCACCACGTCCATGCCGACCCCGCGCCCCGAAACGCTGGAAACCTTTTTTGCGGTGGAAAACCCGGGGGCGAAGATCAGGTTGAAGATTTCCTTTTCGGACAAGTCTGCAGCAGCCGGGATCAGCCCCTTTTCAATCGCTTTTGTGCGGATTGCTTCTTTATCCAGACCGGCGCCGTCGTCCCTGATGGTAATCAGAACGCTATCGCCGGAATGGACAGCGGCCAGGTGCACCGTTCCCTGGCCGGGCTTGCCTGCGGCCTCGCGCACATCGGGCAGCTCTATGCCGTGGTCGATGCTGTTGCGGATAAGGTGGACCAGGGGATCGTTCAGCTTCTCGATGACGGTCTTGTCCAGTTCGGTTTCGGCGCCGGCGGTTTCCATTTCCACCTTCTTGCCCAGTTCATTGGAAAGATCGCGGACCAGCCGCTTGAACTTGCTGAAGGTGGAGCCGATGGGGAGCATGCGGATGTTCAGGGCGTTGTCCCGCAGCTCCGCAGTCAGACGCTCGACCTCCTCGGCGATCGACATAAGTTCCGCATCTCTGCGACCGGCAGAGGTCTGACTGAGTCGCGCCTGCACGGTCACCAGCTCCCCAACCAGGTTTACCAGGATATCCAGCTTTTCCGCTGGAACACGGATGCTGGAAGCCGTCTCCTGGGATTGCCGCTCCTGGCGGACCTCTTTCACGTGCTGCTGCTCGACCAGTGCCGATGCTATCCTGTCAGCCTCGACCAGCCCGGTCTCGACGGCAATTTCCCCGAAGCGTTTCTGCTGCGAGAGAATTTTTTCCATGGCCTCATGGGTCAGATCACCGCGCTCGACAAGGATTTCTCCCAGTTTTTTGTAATCGCCGTCATGCCCCAGATGCCCACCCGTATCGATAACCTCGATCTTCAGCTCGCAGTCGTCTTCGACAAAGATGAACACGTCCTTGATGGCATCGATACCCTGGGCAGTCGTCAGTATCACGTCCCAGAAAATATAACAGGACTCGGGATCGATCTCGTCAAGCCGTGGAAGATTGCACATCTGCGCCACGACCTTGCATTCGCCCAGCTCGCCCAACTCGTTGACGAGAGTGATGGGGTTAGTGCCGCGCGCAAAAAGTCCCCTGTCCGGTTCAAAGCGGATGCGGTAGGTGACGGGGGTCGTAGTAGGTTGGGGCAGGTCTCGTCCCTGCCCTGGTTCCTGCGTCGTCCCTGTTGCATTGGCGCCCGCAAGAGGCGCCAATGCCTTGGTGTCAGATAACAGGCTCTTGAGCTCTGCGATGATCTCTTCGGCGACGCCGGCATCGACGGGTTCGCCGCCGGTGGAAGCATCGAGCATGGCCTTGATCTGGTCACGGGCCGCGAGCGTCACGTTTATCAGCTTCTTCGTGACCGACACCTTTCCGTTACGCACCAGATCAAAGACCGTCTCCACCTGGTGGGTGAAAGCGGCAATATCATCGAAGCCGAACATGGCGCCCGATCCCTTGATGGTGTGCATGGCCCGAAAAACCCGGCCGATGAGCTCCTCGTCATCGGGTCTTTCTTCCAGTTCGAGAAGGGAAGTCTCCAGCTCCGCAAGAAGTTCGTACGCCTCTTCTTTGAATGCCTCTCTGTGCTGGTCCATCATCCGAGCACCTTCTTCACCACCGACAGAAGCTGTTCGGGCTTGAACGGCTTAACGATCCAGCCGGTGGCCCCGGCAGCCTTACCTTCCTGTTTTTTGCAATCCTGGGATTCCGTGGTCAACATTACTATAGGGATGAATTTGCAGGCCGGAATGGCACGCGCCCCTTTAATCAGGCCGATACCATCCAGGTTGGGCATGTTCAGGTCGGTGATGAGCATGTCAACCTTCTGCCCGCCAAGCTTTTGCAGGGCGTCTTTGCCGTCCACGGCCTCAATTACTTCGTAGCCGCTCTGTTTTAATGTAAAACTGACCATTTGCCGGACGCTGGCCGAATCATCAGCCGTCATAATCGTTTTTCCCATCAGTGCTTACCTCCAACCCATATGCAAGATTTCCCCTTGTCCAGGGCACATCCCACATGACGTTGAAAACCGGCCTCCCTGCCGATTTTTTTTACGACCTCGTTGTAGCCATCGCAAAAGACAAACTGCTTGTTCAACTGAACCGATGTACGGTGCGCAGAACAGAGCAGCTGCAACCCTGCCAGGTCGACCTCCGTCACATTCCCAACATCCAGGCGAATCTGCTCGGCACTGTCCAGGACGGTCAATAACGCAGTTTTCAACTCGCCCGCATACTGAACCGTCATGGAGCCGCTTATGCTCACAACAACGGTCGACGGTTCCCCTTCCGAGGTTGTCGTCGATACTTCAAAGACAGCCATAAATATCTCCTCTACAATTGATATTACCCGTCAAAACAATTCCACATTGTCCCCGAACCCTTCAGACTCGCCGGATTGCATATCCGCTGACTTTTCACCGGCCAGAGCAATAGCACCGACAGCCGGCGTCACAACACTTCCCCCATTAAGGATGGATTCATGAATTTTCCGTTCGCTGTGCATGGTATAACGGTCGGCAAGCCGCAGCAGGCTTTCCGCGCTTTCAGACCTGAAGCCTGACGGGGCGAGCCGGCGTGCCTCGCCGATAACACCGGAAAGTTCTTCGACAACCTCGTTCAGAACCCGGGCAACCTTATGGTGAGCCGTGATCCCTGTCGTTGCATTCTCTATGTCAGTGGAAAGAGACTGGACCATCTCTTTCATAGTTGAAAGACAACAACCCAGGTTTTCATTCACATTCTGCAGCGATTTGAGCAGGCCGGCCAGGCTGTCCACCATATCCTGCACCTCAACATCCAGCTCAGACGCATCGGCATTGACACTGCTGCATAGCCCGTCGGTCACCTCGGTGATGAGCTTAAGCGTCCCGGACACTGCGGAAGTCTGCATTATGGCATCAACCGACAGACGCTGAATCGCCTCGGCAAGCACGCCGAGCGCCGCCCCCTCCTCACCGGTCAGCGCCGCCTTGACCTGGGCGTTAAGGGCTATAAGCTCGATCTCCTCGCCGACGTTCTCAATATCGCCGACAAAACCGGCAATATCCCCCACGGTCTCCACAACGGTGTTCATTGCGCCAGCCAGAGTGCGGTTCGTTTCGGAGCTTTTGCCGAGAACCGTCGCAACAACGGCAAGATCGTCTTTCATTTCCGTAAGAAACGAGCTGCCGGTCTGGTCTGCGACTCCTGCCATCTCGCGGGTATCTTCCGACATGCGCGCTTCTTTTGCCGCTATTCCCCGCAGGTTTTCAACGATTCTCTGTACCGCGGTCTCCAGTTCGGTTCCAGAGTGACGCAACTGTGCCGACTGCAGTTCGCAAACCGCCCCTGCATCCTCAGCCTGTTTAACTGCGACATTCTCTTCGGGAGACAAGGCACCACGCCCTGTACCATAAGTATTCAGCCTGCCGCACAAATCGTCCAACGCTTCGGCAACATGCTCAATTTGCTGGCGGACGATATCGTGAAACTGCATGGAAGTGACAACTTCGCCGATATTCTGCGACACCTCCGTGGAAGCAGCTGAAATGGCCGCTGCCGCACTGGAACATCGCTCATTTACATCGGTCAATGCAGCGAGGCTCGACCGGGTCTTGTCCAGAATCCCCCGCACCTGTTTGCGCTGTTCCCCCCCCACGCTCAGAACCTGTCCCAAGGTCTGCTGTATGACGGCACTGAGCGAATCTTTCTGCACAAGTATTGTCCCGGCCTTATCACTTACCTGGACGGAAAGTTGCGTCACATCGTTTGCCAGCGTCTCGAAACCGGCAGCGCTCTGCCCCAGACGTGCACTCTCGATTTTGGTAGAGATGCCGAGCATGCGCAATGACTTGTTGATTTTTTTAAAACCGGAAAGGGGTCCGGCTGCGTTATCAAGAAGCTGGAGAATGTTCTTCAGCGTTTGCGAACTCTTCTCCGTCTCCTGCTCTTTACGGGTCAGATAATCACCCATCCGGGCTGTAATTTCCTGCAACCCCTTGATCGCCTGGCTTATCTCCTCGCCGGCAACCTGACCTGCCATGTCGGTGGACATCTCGGAAATTTCACCGGCCCGTCGGTAGAAATCATGGAGTTTTGCGCCGATAGCCAGAAATTCGTCCTCGGTGGTCCCGGCAACATCAGACAACCGTTCGTTCATCCGACCCAGATGCGCGGGCCAGGCGGAAGAAATGCGACTATCGTCCGCATTGGTGGATATTTCAGCAAACATTGTGTGTTCCCTGGTATTTGCCATATGTGAACTTTCCCGGCAGACGGGAAACATCATGATCTCCTCGTCCGTCCTTCAGCTGATTTTCAATAAAAGCAACGTATTGAATGTGTGCTATTGAATGTATCGTCAATTGGGGAAATACCTTGAGCAAATTTTTGTCTTTATTTCGGTCACAAAAAAAGCGCCGCAGTTGCCTGCGGCGCTTTTTTTGAATCCTTTGTTGTTACGGATTATCCTATATAAAGCATTTTAACCACGAATTTGCACGAATTTGCACGAATACGCAAACTCTTATGATGCAGAAGACTCTCACCAGATCAGTGACTACTCAAGACTTAACATGGGGTTAAAAACATTCGTGTTTATTCGTGTCATTCGTGGCTAACTGCCGTTTTTGGGATTATTTGAAATCAGCGTATTTGGATATCACCAGGTCAGCATCCTTCGCTTCCTTCAGATGGCACTCATAGCAGTTTTTCACGGGGTCTACAGCGGATGGCCTGCCGTCCGGATTGAAGCCGGCAAACTGCCAGCCGCCGGTCTCCTTGAACTTTTTGTCCTTTTTCATCAGCACGACCATGTTCTTTTTCCCCTGGACCGGCTTGCCTCCCTCTTCCCTGATGTTGTAATAATCGACCACGAACCGGCTTCCTTCCGGGTACTTGCCGCCGGTCTTGAAGGCCTTCAGCGCCTTTTTATCCACATACGTATAATGTATGCCGTAAAAGAGCGATTTTTTGTCGTTGACGATCTTCTGCTTGCTCTTCTCCCACTTCTCATACCCCTTGGGCAGGGACGCCTTTTCTGCGGCAGAAACAAGCGAGGCTGCAAGCACCAGGGAAGCAGCCACCAGCATGACAACTGTCTTTTTCATCGATACATCCTCCATCAAAATATAGTGATTACGCTGATTGTCATCCATCTGACAACGCATGTGAAGGGTAATAAATTTGGCAGCATTATTCAAGCAAAAGCTAAACGGTGATTCCATAAAAGCAATCCTTGCATCCGCCGGTCTATTCCTGTAAATTCAAATTAAAGTGCAAGGAGGTCCGCAAATGCTTATTTTCAAGCTATTCATCGCCTTGTTATTTTCATCGCTGTTTCTTGTTTTCTGCTTCCAGATGTACCAATACTCCATTACCAGGCTGCGGGAAAAGAAACAAAAGGCATGCCTGGCACTGGGAATAGCTTTCTCGTCTTTAGGCATCGTGGGCCTGATTTACCGTAACAGTGTCATGATAATTATCGGACTTGTTCTGATAATGCTGGGATTGCGCCTGATCGCCCACGGACTCGACCGGATCGACAAAAAAATCTTCATCGACAAATTTGATGAGGACCAGTGACCCCGCTGCGTTCAGCGTGCTACGTGCTGCGTGCAGTAAAACATCGCAGCACGCTGAACGCAGCACGCAGCACGCCTACCTCCTGACGAATATCTCCCGCGCCATGGCAGTGTCGATAGCAAACTCCGAAAAACCTACCCGGAAAATGTACGAAGGAAAACTCTGCAAAAGTATGATCCGGTTGCCGGGAAGCACCCCCATCGCCATCAGCTTCTGCATCTTCTTGCTGTCCTCGGTCTGGATGTAGGCGATCTCACCCTCCTCGTTGGACTTCAGCTCGGTGAGGGGTACCACCCCCAGGTCGCCGCTTTTTCGCGCCTCTTCGCAGCAGTCGCCGGGGGGGATATGCTTGCCGTGCGGGCAGGTGGTCGGGTGGTTGAGCATGGTGCAGACCTTGGCGTCCACCCCCTCGTTGAGCAGATGCTCAAACTGGCAAGCCTTGTCGTCACCGTCCTCACCGCGGACATTGAGGACATCCATCAAAAGCCGCTCTGCCAGCCGGTGGCGGCGGATGGTTTTACGTCCCTCATCCTTTCCCTCCGGCCGGAAATAGACCCGTCCCTCCTTCACTTCGATGAAGGCATGGGCGGTCAACTCAGCGTATGCCGGGTCGGCGGGATCTATGCCGATGCCTTCCAGTTCGGCAAACCCCTTCCCTTTCTCCTCGACCGCGATCCACATTGCCTCAAGAATCTCTTCCGCTTTATCCGACAGTTTCATCTTAATTTCTCCCACTATTCATTTATTTTCGTAGTACCCGATTAAATCGCGCTGGGAGCATGCCATGCGCCCCTACGATTTTTCCTTTTTCAAGAACGATTTCAAACGTTTCACCATTTTCAACTCCGGTGGGTTTTCGTAAAAACATTTGGGACAGCGCACCATACTGCATCGCCCCGGCTTGCCGCATTTACCGCACCCCCGGATCCCCTCTTCCTCGGCAAACTCATGTCCGCAATAGCCGCACTTCATAAAAACCTCTTGTTCCAGGTTCAACGTTCTAAGTTCGATGTTCTAAGTTACAAACCCCGAACCCCGAACCCCGAACCCCGAACCTCGAACCTCGAACCTCGAACCTCGAACCTCGAACCTCGAACGTTGAACATTCGTTACAAAAGTCTTGTCACGAGCAGGAACTGGTTGAGCAGGTAGCCGCTGCCGAAGGCGAGCACGCTGACGAATACGCCGATAGCCAGGGCGACCTTCATCCCCCGCTCCCGCTTCATGATGAGAAACTGGGCGACGCAGGGGATGAACAGGGTCAGGGTGACGGCGGCCACGGTAAGCTGCCGTCCGTTAAGTATACCTTTGGTCTGCAGATCGTAAAGGCCGGCTGCCCCGTAATCGCGGCGGAAGAAGCCGAAGATGAACGCCACCGCCACCTCCTTGGGAAGCCCGAGGGAAGCCATCACCGGACTCAACCCCTCGACGGCCTTCTCGAAGAAATGGGTGATCTTGCCGATCCAGAGGAGCACCGAGGCAAGGATAAAGAGCGGCAGGATTTCCATGAAGTACCACTGCATCCTGGTATAGGTCTTGGTGAAGACGTTGGACAGCTGCGGCAGCCGCATCGGCGGCAGCTCCATGTAGAACATGGGTGTTTCGCCCGGCATCAGCTTGGCAGCCAGGAAACCGATGACGAGGAATATCAGGAGCAGACAGATGCTCCACGCCAGGAGCGCGCCGGGAGCCTTTGAAAGCAGTGCCAGAATTACCCCGAGCTGTGCCGAGCAGGGAATGGCCAGCGCCAGGAGGAGGGTGGCGATAACCCGCTCCCGCACCGTCTCCAGGGTACGGGTCACCATGGTTGCCATGGTGTCGCAGCCGAAGCCGAGCACAATCGGGATTACGGCGCGGCCGGTAAGGCCGATTCTTTTGAACACCCGATCCACCAGGAGCGCCAGGCGAGGAAAGTAACCGCTGTCCTCCAGCAGGGAAAAGAAGAGGAAAAAGGTAGCGACGATAGGGAGGATGATCCCCACCGCATAACGCAAGCCCAGGGTTATGACCCCGTATTCACCGACGAACAGCTCCCGGATGATTTCCCAGGGGACAAGACCGTTGATCACTCTGGTAATCCATGGATTGAAGTACGCCTCGAAGATCGTCCCTTCAAGGAAATCAACGAGGGTGCCGGCGCCGAAGTCGCCGACGAACTTGTAGAGGCCGAAATAGAGCACCACCAGCAAGAGCGGAACGCCGGTCATCGGCCTGACCGCCCAGCGGGAAAGACGCTCGCTGAAGGTCACCTTCCGCTTCTCGGGAATGGTGAGAACGTCGGCGAGCAGACCTTTGACGATCCCCTTCCGCTCCATGGAGAGATCCAGGTGGAACGACTCGCGACGCTCGAAGATCTTCTCACGGACCATCTCTGCAATGGCGGCGTTCTCCCCTTCCCGTGACAGGATCAGGTCGGTCACCTCTTCGTCCCGTTGCAGGAGCAACAGGGCCAGTGACTTGCGGGACAAGGGATAGTCGCCGGCGATGAGCTGCGCCACACTGTCGATGTCCGACTCAAGTCTCTTGCTGTAGCCGAATACCGCATGTTTCTTCCGGTCGAAACCGGCAATGGCCTGCCTGATCTCGTCGAGTCCGCGCTTCTTGGCAGTGGCCGCGCCGATCACCGGAATGCCGAGCTTTTCCTGCAAGAGCGGAATATCGATGGAGAGCCCCATATGCTCCGCCTCATCCATGATATTGACCACCAGCACCACCGGCAGCTGGGCATCGATCAATTGCAGGGTCATGGTCAGCATCCGCTCAAGATTACGGGCATCAAGCACGTGCAGCACCACGTCCGGCGACTCGTTGAGGAGAATCTCCCGGGCCACCCGCTCCTCCTCTGTGATGGGGAGCAGGGAGTACATGCCCGGCGTATCGATGATCTGGTACTGGCCGCCGGCGATGGAAGCGGAGCCGCGGGCCACCTCCACCGAAGTGCCGGGATAATTGGAGACTGTCACGTAAGAGCCGGTCAGGGCGTTGAAAAGGACGCTCTTCCCCACGTTGGGATTCCCCACCAGCACCACTTTTTTACCTGACGACTGGGGTTCGGCTTGGACGGAGTGACAGGAGGCTTTCTTCTTGAATAGTCCCATTTGCGTTACTTCCTTCTTTCTTTACCTGTTGTAATTGATTATCACTTTCATGTTTGATGAAAATTTTTTTGTCTACTTCCTACATTTGGCGCAAAGCCCGTACAACTCGAGTTTGTGGGTTTCGATCAGAAAACCGTATGCGGCAGCAACCTCGTCCTGGAGTTTTTCTATGGTTTCGTTCTCGAACTCGGCAATTGCGCCACAGCGGGTACAGACCAGGTGGTCGTGGTGCTCACCTTCCGACACCTGCTCATAGCGGGTCTGTCCGTCGCCGAACTGGATCTCACGGGCAATGCCCGACTCGGCGAAGAGCTTGAGGGTGCGATATACCGTGGCATAGCCGATACCCGGGTGCTTGGCCCTGAGTTTGAGATAAAGCTCTTCAAGACTCATGTGTTGAGCGGAGGAGAGGAAGAAATCGAGGATGATGTCACGCTGGCGTGTGGACTTGAGCCCTTTCTGGGCGATAAAGTCGCTGAAAGCTTTTTTCTTGGCGCGTTTCACGATGACCCCACAATTGAAAGTGATTTTCACTATACCCAGCCTCGCCGGGGAAGTCAATCGATTTTTTTATTCCCTTTCTAACATTCAGTCAATTTTCTCAACTGTGAATGGAATCCATATCAAGTAATGCTTGCAATCGGATAAATCATTAGTAATACTTAAAACACTCTAAGATGACTGATCAAAAACAAAGAAGATAGCGCATGGCAAATTTACTCTTAGGAGGGAAACGACATGATAAAATATTTCCTGGCGGCACTGATGATAGCCTTTTCCCTTGCCGGATGTGGCGGCGGGGGCTCGTCGCCTCCCGTAACGCTGGTTTCCATCACCGTTAAGCCTGCCAATACGAGTATTGTTCCCAATACAACCGTGCAGTTCAGTGCTATGGGAATCTTCTCCGACAACACCGCCCAGGACTTGACGACTTCAGTCACATGGAGTTCGTCAAACAGCGGGATTGCCACCATCAGCAATACCCAGGGGGCGAAGGGACTTGCCACGGCCGTTGCAGCCGGCACCACCACCATTACTGCAACATCGGGAAACATTTCCGGCTCAACCACATTCACCCCGGCTGCACTGGCATCCATTACGCTGGCACCCGCAAATCCGACCAGCATAGTCGGAACAACCCAGCAGTTCAAGGCCACGGGAGTGTTATCCAATAACGTCACCCAGGACTTGACGAGCCTGGTAGCCTGGAGCTCATCGGACCCGGGGATCGCCACTATCAGCGCAACCGGGACCACCACTGCCATTGCCCCGGGTTCCACCACCATTAGCGCGACCTTTACCGGCATTTCCGGCTCAACCACCCTCACCTCGGCAACGGTGACAGCCATTGCAGTAACCCCCGCAAATCCGACCATCGCCGCTGGGTTGACGCAACAGTTCACCGCAACCGGGACGCTGTCGAACAGTACAACCCGTGATGTGACGTCACTGGTCACGTGGAGTTCGTCCAACGCCGGGATTGCCACCATCAGCGCCGGGGGGATTGCCTCCGCCATTTCCATAGGCACAACCACCATTAGCGCCACCTTTGCCGGCGTTTCCGGCACAACTACACTGACGGTGCAGGGCCCGTTATCCATTACCGTGACGCCCGCAAGCCCGAGCGCAGTAGTCGGCTCAACCCTGCAGTTCACGGCAACGGGCACTTTCGCGGACGGTTCCATGCGGGACTTGACGACCCTGGTCAGCTGGAACTCGTCGTCTACAGGGATTGCCACCATCAGCAACGCCTCTGGGTCACGGGGACTGGCCACGGCCATTGCGACCGGCTCTACCACCATTACCGCGACCTTGGGCGTTCCCGGCACAACTACCTTGACCGTAAAAACGCTCCAATCCATTGCCGTAACGCCCGCAAACCCGACCATGGGAATCGGCTCAACCCTTCAGTTCAAGGCAACCGGCACTTTTTCCGACAGCTCCGTGCAGGACATAACGACTTCGGTCACATGGAGCTCGGCGAATACCGGGATTGCCTCCATCAGCAATACTTCGGGTTCAAAGGGACTGGCCACTGCCAGTGCTTTTGGCTCGACCACAATCAAAGCAACGTTCGGCAGCATTTCAGGGTCGACCCCGCTGACGGTTATCCAGACCAACCGAGCCTATGTGGCAAACAACGGCAACAATACGCTTTCCGTCATCGATACCTCCACTAACACGGTGGTTGCCACCATTCCTGTCGGAGCAGGACCACAGGGAGTGGCAGTGAATCCCGCCGCCAGCCGGGTCTATGTGACAAACAACTTCAACAGCACGCTCTCCGTCATTGATACCACCAGCAATACGGTACTAACCAACGTACCCGTCGGGGCCGGACCACGGGGGGTGGCGGTGAATCCCTCCGCAAACCGGGCCTATGTGTCAAATGGCAACAGCAGCACGCTCTCCGTAATCGATACCGCCAGCAACACGATAGTTACCACCGTTTCCGTCGGAGCCGGACCACATGGGGTGGCGCTGAATTCCGCCGCAAACCGTGTCTATGTGGCCAATAATGGCAACGGGACGCTCTCCGTAATCGATGCCACCAGCAACACGGTGATTGCCACTGTTCCCGTCAATAGCGGACCACAGGGGGTGGCGGCGAATCCTGCCGCCAACCGTGTCTATGTGGCCAATAACGGCAGCGGGACGATCTCCGTCATCGATACCGCCAGCAATACGGTGGTTGCCACCATTGCCGTCGGAGCAGGACCGCAGGGGGTGGCGGTGAATCCCGCAGCCAACCGGGCCTATGTGACAAATGGCAACAGCAACACGCTCTCCGTCATCAATACCACCAGCAACACGGTGGTTACCACCATTGCCGTGGGAGCAGGACCGCAGGGGGTGGCGGTGAATCCCGCAGCCAACCTGGTCTATGTGGCAAATGGCGGCAGCAACACGCTCTCCGTCATCGATACCATCAGCAACACATTAGTTAACACTGTCTCCATCGGAGCCGGCCCCAAAGGGGTTGCAGTCATTCCATAAGGATCTATCGGAATTTTGAACCGAAGAAATTGTATGCATTTTTCTGAATATATGATAAATATATCTAGTTTCCAATTTCAAATCGAGGATGAAATCAAGGCGGCGAGGATTGAGGCGACGAAGGCGTACAACTGCGTACGTTGAGGAGCCGAAGACGAGCCAACGAAGATAGCGCCTTGATTTGGAATTGGTATAAAAGGAGGGATCAACTATGCAAGATATATTAGTGCTGTTTGGATTCCTGGTCTTTTGGATTGCACTGCAGAAATTCATTCTCCCCCGCCTGGGAGTCCAGACCTGAATGTCCGATGCATGCTCCTCCGGGGACCGGAGGAAAGAGAAGGACAAGCAGAAAAAGAACATTTCGGAATAAAAAAGGCCCGTCGCTCAGACGGGCCTTTTTTATTCTCTTCAGCAAAATACTATTTCTTCTTCCCCGTTTTACCGGCCAAAAGCGTCTTGATCTCAACGGCGTCCTTCGCCCCAGGCATCACACTACCGTCGGGAAATATCAGTGTCGGGGTAGAATTCACCCCCAAGGATTTGGCAAGCCTGATTGTTTCATCCACCCCCTTGGCGGAGGTTTCCGGCCCTGGAGCCGGCAACTGAAGCTTGGCAAACGCATCGTCAAGGAGCTTGGCCGACGGCCCCTGCAGAATCACCCGCGACTTGTCGTAGGCCGTCGGATGCATTTTCAGTGGAAACAGCTTCACGTACACCGCCACATCAGGGTCCATCGCCACCAGTTTCTTCAGCTCCCCGTGCAGTTTGGCGCAGAACGGGCAGTCAGGATCGGTAAAGACAAAGAGCCTCTTTTTCCCCTTGGGATTCCCCATGACAATCGAATTGCCCAGCGGTATGGAGGATGATTTCACCTTCTTCACCGGTGAAGTCTGCTGCTCCCCTGCGGCAATGGGTTTTTTCGTCGTCAGGTTGAAAATCGGCCCGGGGATCAGGTACTTTTTGCCAAAATCCAGATACGCAACCGCCTTTTTCCCCTCCTTCTCCAGATCAATCTCCCAGACTCCCCGCATGGCCGGAGATTTCACCCGGGTCACCTTTCCACCCAACCCTTTTACGAGATCATTGGCTTCTTTCACCGACAATGCATGACAGCCGGCGCAGTCTCCGCCGCACCCCTCCTTGGACATGGCGGATGCGCTTCCGGCCGCAATGGTCACAAGCAAAAGGGCCGTCGCTAAACTCTTCATACCGTACTCCTCAATATGGACATGCGAAAGCCGCCGGAAAATCCGGCGGCTTCTGATGATTGAGACTATACTTTTTTCAGCAAAAAAAGTCCATAGGATATCCGGTGCTTTTGTCAGTACCGATAGTGATCGGTCTTGTATGGGCCGTCCTTCGGCACCCCGATATACGCTGCCTGCTCGTCCGTCAGCTCGGTCAACATGGCGCCTAGGGTCTTGAGCTGGAGACGGGCCACCTTCTCGTCCAGTTCCTTGGGTAGCGTGTAGACACCCACCGGGTATTTGCCCGGGTTGCAGAAGATCTCCATCTGGGCCAGGGTCTGGTTGGCGAAGGAAGAGGACATAACATAGGAGGGGTGGCCGGTGGCGCAGCCCAGGTTGACCAGCCGCCCTTCGGCGAGGAGGATGATCCTTTTCCCGTCCGGGAAAATGATGTGGTCCACCTGGGGTTTGATGTTCTCCCACTTGTACGCCTTAAGCTTGGCAACCTCGATCTCGTTGTCGAAATGACCGATGTTGCAGACGATTGCGTTGTGCTTCATTGCCTTCATGTGCTCATGGGTGATGACATCGATGTTGCCGGTGGTGGTGACGAAGATGTCGGCCTTGTCGGCAGCATACTCCATGGTCACAACCTTGTACCCTTCCATTGCCGCCTGGAGGGCGCAAATCGGGTCGACCTCGGTCACCCAGACCTGGGCCTGAAGACCGCGCATGGCCTGGGAGCACCCTTTGCCCACATCGCCGTAACCGCAGATGACCGCCACCTTGCCGGCAACCATCACGTCGGTGGCACGCTTGATGCCGTCCATCAGGGATTCACGGCAGCCGTAGATGTTGTCGAACTTGGACTTGGTAACCGAGTCGTTGACGTTGATGGCCGGGAAACGGAGCTCCCCCCGCTCATGCATCTGGTAGAGCCGGTGAACGCCGGTGGTGGTCTCCTCGGTAACCCCCTTGATTTGCTCGATGCGGGTGGAGTACCAGCTGGGATCAACGGCCAGCTTCTTTTTGATGGCGGCGAAGAGAATCGTCTCCTCTTCCGAGCCCGGATTTTCCAGAACCCGCGCATCCTTCTCCGCCCGGCTCCCCAGGTGGAGGAGGAGCGTCGCGTCGCCGCCGTCGTCCAGGACCATGTTGGAAAAGCCGCCGTCGGGCCATTCGAAGATTTTATGGGTGTAGTCCCAGTACTCCACGAGCGACTCCCCCTTGTAAGCGAAGACCGGTATCCCCTGCGAGGCAATGGCGGCCGCTGCGTGGTCCTGGGTGGAGAAAATGTTGCAGGAAGCCCAGCGCACCTCGGCCCCCAATGCCTTGAGGGTTTCGATGAGGACAGCTGTCTGGATGGTCATGTGGAGCGAGCCCGTAATGCGGGCTCCCTTCAGCGGCTGCTTTCCGGCGTACTCCTCGCGAATGGCCATAAGGCCGGGCATTTCGGTCTCGGCGATCCGGATCTCCTTCTTCCCCCAGTCGGCGAGGGAAAGGTCGGCTACTTTGAAGTCTTGGGTCATGGTCTTCTCTCCTTTTATGGTGATATGATTCATTCAAACAATCCATTCGTAGGGGCATCCCCGGGAGGCCTCCTTTGCATGTAACATGAAACCGGGCGGGCGCTATTCGCACCTACAAAGCCTTAACCAGCAGCACCGCCTCCTGCCCTGCGCCGCCTTCCAGCCGCTCGCATCGGACATCGAAAAACCCGGCCGCAGCGAGCCACGAGGTCAGCTCATCTTCGTCAAAACCGAGCCACTGGTCGGCCAGCCGCTCCCGCACCCACTCCCGCTCGTGGCGGGCAAGGTCGGCCAGCACCAGCACCCCGCCGGCTGTGAGCACCCGCCGGATTTCCCGAAGCACTGCGGCAGGGTCGGCGGCGTGGTGGAGCACCATGTTCAACACGGCGCAGTCCGCAGCCTTGTCCGGCAGCGGCAGGTGGGTCATATCCCCAAGCCTGAGGTCAATCCCGGCCAAGCCTGCCAGGGCGAGACGACGGCGGGCCTCCTCCAGCATGGCCGGCGAATGGTCCACTCCGATCACGCGACTCGCCTTGGCCGCCAGGGCCGGAAGCAGTCCGCCGGTGCCAAGACCGATCTCCACAACGCTCTTGCCCTCCGGCACGAGGGAAAGGAGCCGCTCCCGATAGTCGGAGACAGGAAGGAGGATCCGGGCCAGGTCGTCCCACTGGCGGGCATGGCGGTCGAAGAACTCCTGGCTCCGGCGGCGTCGCTCTTCCAGCACCGCGGTAACGGCGGAGAGGTCTTTTGAACGATCCGGGAGCGTTGCCAGCCCTGCTTCCATGGCCGGGCGGATGGCGGCGAAGAAACTGTCCTCTTCTCCCGCCCGGTAGTAACTCCAGGTCCCCTGGCGCTTCACGGTCAGGACCCCGGCATCGGTAAGGATTTTCAGGTGCCGGGATATGCGCGACTGCCCCATGCTGAGAATGCGGGTCAGCTCCTGCACGGTAAACTCACCGGCCAGAAGTACCGCCACCAGGCGGAGCCGACAGGGGTCGGCCAGGGCTTTGAGGATGTCGAGCATGTCCATATCAATAATACCGAATAGCTTATATCAGTTTTTCTTGATTTAGCATCTTATCCGATCCCAGTCAAGGGGAAAGTTCTCACGAATGAACCTTAAAGACGTCAATTGGGCGCGAATAAACACGGATTTTAGCGAAAACCGGATAAGGTGCTTTCAGGCGATATAATGGCTTTCTTTGTGGTTTTGTGTAAGCAACTGCTTTCTTTTCAGGATAAATTGCGGGGGAGCCGGCGGGATCCCGGAAGTGGAGGGAAAAGGCCGGGCGTCGAGCGGACACCCGCCAATGTTTACAAGTCTGTCGCGGAGGCAATATCCGCCGCCGGCGGAAATATGAGGAAGACGGTGCAGGTCCGCAGCCCGGACTCGACCGGAGCGGACGGGATTCCGCCGGCTCCCTTCCCGGCACGTCAGAAAAAAACAAAGCCCGCCGGGAAATTCCCGGCGGGCCGTTGTCGAACCGTTATCTGCTTCTTTTATGCCGCCTCTTCCGCCTCGGCAACAGCCTCACCGAAAAGCTCGTCGAAGATCTCCTGCACCGTGCCGATCCGGTCAGCCTTCCAGGCATTGGTGCCGCAGAAGATCAGGCCGGTATCCACGTCGCCCCGCTGGGCCCGGTCAAGGGCCTTGACGATGCAGAACCGCTCGCCGCTCTCCTTGAAGGAACATTTCTTCAGGCAGCCGGTGGTGCAGACGGAGCTCCGGACCTGGTCGTAAAGGACGATATCCTCCTGGTTGGTGAGTATGGCCCGCCCCGGCAAACCGGCCGGGCTCATGATCAGGCCGATATCCTCTTTCTTGCACTTCAGGTAGGCCTGCTTGAAGGCATCGTCGGCATCACATTCCACGGTTGGAACGAAACGGCTTGCCATCTGCACACCGTCAGCCCCCTGCTCCAGGGCATGAAGCAGATCGGCCCGGTCCCAGATGCCGCCAGCGGCGATCACCGGCATGTCGATGCCGTATTCTGCAAGAAAAAATTCCTTTACCCCGCGTACCGTGGCATACTGGTCGTAATCACCGGTACCGATATTTTCCATTTTTTCGCCCAAATGCCCGCCGGCAGTATCGGGGTCTTCCACGACCACAGCATCGGGAAGACGGTTGTACCCCTTGTCCCACTTCTTGGCGATCAATTGGGCGGCCCGCACCGATGAAACGATGGGGACCAGCGCCACATCAGGCGCATGTGCAGTCAACCCCGGCAAAGTCATGGGGAGACCGGCGCCGCAGACAACCACCTTCGCCCCCCCCTCAATGGCTGCCTGCACCAACTGCTCAAAGTCGGAAAGGGCAACCATCACGTTAACGCCGATGACTCCATCCGGAGCAATGGCATAGGCCTTTTGCAGCTCAGCCTTGAAAGCCGCCGCATCAGCCTGCATGTAATTGGTCCCGTCGTAAAATTCGCTGTTCAGCGCAATGCCGGGAGCCGCCACCAGACCGACGCCGCCGCACTTGGCCACATGCCCCGCCAGAGATCCGGCGGAGATGCGCACCCCCATGCCACCCTGGATCAGCGGGTATTTCACCTCATATTTGCCTATTTTCAAGGGCTTGAACATAACTTTCATCCTCCGACAGGTTGCCGTATACGTTATATGCCCATGAACCATAGCAGAAAAAGAGGTTTTCTAATGTAATAGTATTGTAAAAGCGGGAGCCATATCCATCAACGACCAATGGCGAATCTGCTTTCGCTGGGAAGACGGCGACGCTATTAACGTGGAAATAACCGACTATCACTGAGGTACATCATGAACATCAAAAACAAAGGAAAGCGCGAGCTTCCCCCCACCCATCCCGGCGCCATGCTTCGCGAAGATTTCATGCCTGGTTACGGGCTTACCGTCACCACCCTCGCCGAGACGCTCGGTGTATCGCGCCAGACCATCAACGAGCTGCTCCGCGAGCGGCGTGCCCTCACCCCCGCCATGGCGCTTCGGCTTTCCCGGCTATTTGGCAATAGCCCCGAATTCTGGCTCAACGCCCAGCGAGCCGTGGATCTATGGCAGGCGGAGAAAGAGCTGGCAAAGGATTTGGAACGGATTCACACGCTTCGAGCAGCATAACAAATTTTTCGTATCACGTAAAAGTCCGCAGATGCGGGCTTTTACGTGCGCGGCGACTTTCCCACCCTCATTCCCCACAAGTTAGTCAATAAATCCAATTCTCATAATATAGCAACAACGAAAAAACAAAATTTTCTCCTCAGAAAATGGAAAATTCAGCGCGCTTTCAACAAATACCATGAATCGTTATCTTTCTTCCCTTTAATCGTTCGTCAGCAGACCAAGGATAGAAAGCGTTTCCGAAATGGATCTTGCAGAACGCAACACCTGAAATTATCAATTGATTTTTCATGTCGATCCGATGCAGAATCGAAGTTGTTAATGGACTGAGGTAATGAACGGAGGGGTGGCTGCATTGCCCCTGGGAGATCAATGGGATCCTTGCGCGGCAGCAAAAAATTTCACATGACGGTGCGGGTGGCAACCTTCCTGGCCGTATTAGGCGTCTCCGTGCATGCCTCTCTGGCAGCCACCGACAGCTATGCCATCAACAGCCGGCAGCAGTTTATTGACAGGGGTAAACTCCATGCCGGCGTCAAAAACAGGGTGGAGCAAACCGGCGAGGCAGACATAATCCTCGTTCTCAACGACATCGATGTGATCAGCATGGCCGACCGGATAAAAGAACGGCTTGAAATCAGGAACGACAGTCCTGAAATCACGGCCGAAAAGTCGAGGTTATTCACCAATAAGAAGAAGCAGGCACTTACGGCACTATCCCCTGCACATTATCAGCTATTGCAGGATTATGACCAGCTGCCGGTCATGCACCTGAAGGTGGACGCAGAGGCGTTAGATGCCCTGCTACAGCTGGATGAGGTGGTGCTCGTCAACGAAGACCGGGCTTTTGTTCCACATTTATCGGCGAGCCTGCCACTCATCGGAGCCCTCGAGGCCCACGCTGCGGGAGCCACCGGGAGCGGCACATCGGTGGCAGTACTGGACACGGGCGTCAACTACACGCTCGCTGCTTTCGGCAGCTGCACTGCGCCAGGCATCCCTGCTGGCTGCAAAGTAGCATATACCCAGGATTTCGCGGCCGATGACGGGAGCCTGGACGATAACGGCCATGGCACCAATGTGTCCGGGATTATTGTCGGTGTCGCCCCGGATACGAAGATTATCGGGCTCGATGTCTTCCGAACCGACGGTTATGCCTATGATTCCGACCTGCTGGCGGCACTGAACTGGGTACTGGCCAATCGGACAACCTACAACATTGCCGCGGTAAACATGAGCCTGGGAGGGGGCAAGTATACATCAGGATGCCCCACTGACTCCCTCGCCTCAGCAATCAACAACCTGAAAAGCGCCGGGGTGGTGAGCGCAATTTCTTCAGGAAATGACGGCTATACGAACGCGATTTCCTCGCCGGCATGTATCCCTGCGGCCGTTTCGGTCGGAGCCGTCTACGATGCAAATGTCGGCAGCAGGAACTGGACCGTATGCAGCGATCTGACCACCACGGCGGACAAGGTTACGTGCTTTTCCAATAGCGCCTCATTTCTGACCATACTCGCCCCTGGCGCCCTGATCAGTGCTGCAAATATCACCATGGCGGGTACGTCCCAGGCGTCGCCCCATGTTTCGGGCGCAGTTGCCCTGATCAGGGGCCAACATGCATCTCTCACCGCGACAGAGATCGTCAACAAGCTGTCGAGTACCGGCGTATCCGTTACCTACAATAGCATCACCAAACCCCGTTTAAATGTGGCCGCAGCGCTACGATTTCCTCAGATAGCGACCCAGCCGGCCTCCGTCGCTTTCGGCTACCTCCTGATCGGCACAGGCGAACCCGCCCAAACCTTTACCATCACCAATACCGGCGCACTGGATCTCTCCGTCGGCACCATCGCCTTGACGGGTGCCGTTGCAGACTTTGTCATGCAAAGTGATTATTGCTCCGGGCAAACCCTCACGCCGGCGGCAAGCTGCAGCGTCAGCGTAAAATTTTCTCCCCAGTCGGCCGGTTTCAAAACCGCAGCTCTTTCCATCCCATCAAATGATCCTGATCAACCCTCTCTGGCTCTTCCTTTGAGCGGTACAGCCGGCATGAGCTACACCCTGACAACAGCTAAAGCCGGCTCGGGGACCATTACCAGTGCTCCGGCCGGCATCAGCTGCGGTGGAGACTGCACTGAACTGTATCCTCAAGGTGCGGCAGTAACGCTGACAGCCTTGCCAGACCCGGGTTGGGTCTTTGCCGGCTGGTCCGGGAGCGGCTGCAGCAACGGGCCCTGCGTGGTGACATTAAATGGCGATTTCAGCATCACGGCGCTCTTCAGTCTTCTGCAGCCGGTCAAACTTTCTTCTGTTTCAGGATCAGGTTATCCCACCATTCAATCCGCCTATGATGCCGCAGCGCAGGTGGACGCCATACAAATCCTCGCACAAACCTTCACTGAAAATATCTTCCTGAACCGGCCGGTCTCGGTTATCCTGACTGGTGGCTACGACAGCACCTATACCAGTCCCCAGGGGCTTACCACCATTAATGGCACGATGACCATCAGCGACGGTACGGTAACGGTCGCAAATCTGGTTATACTGTAACGGTTGACCCCATTCCTGCCTGAAGCAAAGTCCCCTGCCCAGCAAAATTTCCGGGAGTAACAGCGTTATTCAACTTAAATAAAGCCCGGCCGGGATAACCCGGCCGGGCTTTATTGAGAAGCAACTGTTGCATTATAGAACGACTAACGCTGCAAGGTGTAAATCGTTCCAATACTTCCGTTTCTTGCAGCCGTTCCGCCGTTTCCGCTTATGCCACCCGAAACTTTGATATTCTCTGGAGCAAAACTGCTCATTCCGTAATAAATCGCGATCCGACCGCCGCCGCCGGCGCCATAGTTCGTATTGGCTGTGGCTGCACCGCCACGGGCGCTGATCGTCCCGCTGCCTGTCAGCGTCCCCACGTTGATCTGGATACTACCGCCACTTCCGCCACCGCTGACATACGTGGTACCGCCATCGACCAGGATACTCCCCAACAGGCTCATCGTCCCGGCGCTTATCTTCACCAGACCTCCACCATTGCCACCAGCATTGCTGCTGCTTCCATTTCCGCCACCACCGCTTCCCAACTCGTTCGGCAACTGCGGATTCCCGTAACTGCCGTTCACATTGCCGCCCCACGCAGATATGCCGCCCAGACCGCCGTAACTGCCGCCGTTGGTATATACACTCCCACCGTCGGTCGTGTTCCCCAATGTCCGCCCGGTATTCGTGTTGTTCTCCCCCTGCCAGCCGCCCAGATATCCCTTCCCGCTTACGTCGATCTTTGAAGTGGCGTCAACGGTAAAGTCGGTAACTGCGTCGATCTTTAACCGGTACGCAGTAGTAGTTGTTGTCGACGGTTGAGTTACCATACCTGCGTTCGTAACACTTAGTTGATCCGCATAAATCTCGCTTGCGGTAAGAACAGAGTTGTCCACAATAACGTCGGTAGCCACATTATACTGCTCAGTAGTATAAACTCGCGCCTTACCCAGTATCTGCAGTTGATTCAGGGCAAACACTCCGCTGAACGTATCCCCCACGGCCGCCATCTGGTTCAGGTTACCATCTGCAGAGTTAATATAGATGGTATCGGCAGTGTTGTCCTTAATCGTGAAGTAGACACTCTGGTTCACATTCGGATTGATTCTCAATCCTGCAAACGCACCGGCGGTCCAATTCGATCCGGACATGGTCAGACTGTCGGAGGTAATGATTGAAATGGCTCCACGCCCGATCAATTTCATCAGAGTAGAGTCGTCACGCGCATCTATCCCCCGGTTATCAACGATCAGGTCTCCAAGCGATTTCACATCATCCTTCAGGTAGATCGTCCCTGCTCCGCCGTTCCGCGCGGTGTTGCTGCCGTCACCGCCTTTTCCGCCAGAGGCGGTAATGTTGACCGTCGGGAAGGCATTAACCCCGTAATAAATCGCGATCCGACCACCACCGCCGGCGCCATAGTTCGTATTGGCTGTGGCTGCACCGCCACGGGCGCTGATCGTCCCGCTGCCTGTCAGCGTCCCCACGTTGATCTGGATACTACCGCCACTTCCGCCACCGCTGACATACGTGGTACCGCCATCGGCCAGGATACTCCCCAACAGGCTCATCGTCCCGGCGCTTATCTTCACCAGACCTCCACCATTGCCACCAGCATTGCTGCTGCTTCCATTTCCGCCACCACCGCTTCCCAATTCATTCGGCAACTGCGGATTCCCGTAACTGCCGTTCACATTGCCGCCCCATGCAGATATGCCGCCCAGACCGCCGTAACTGCCGCCGTTGGTATATACACTCCCACCGTCGGTCGTGTTCCCCAATGTCCGGCCGGTATTCGTGTTGTTCCCTCCCCGCCAGCCACCAAGATAACCCTTGCCGCTTACGTCGATCTTCGAGGTGGCGTCAACGGTAACTGAACCGGCCGTTACTTCCAGTTTCCATTGACTTGTCGTTGTGGCAACATAATGGGAAAGAACGCTCTGGTTCTTAAGTTCAAGCACGCCCGAAACGTTTACCGCTCCAGCTACTGTAACGACACTGTTGTCAATCGTTAGGTTACCCGGCGCCTTAATCCCACCCGAAACCGTCAACTGGCTGCCGGCAATCACCATGTCCATACCAGGGTTCAGGTCTCCGTTCATAGATATAGCGGCACCACCCCTGACGTCCACCAGGCCATAGTCACCGCCCGGCACCGTTGTCGTGTTGGACGTCAGTATCCCCCGGTTATCAACTATCAGGTCTCCAAGCGATTTTACATTATCCTTCAGGTAGATCGTCCCTGCTCCGCCGTTCCGCGCGGGGTTGCTGCCGTCACCACCTTTTCCGCCAGAGGCGGTAATGTTGGCCGTCGGGAAGGTATTAACCCCATAATAAATCGCGATCCGACCACCGCCGCCGGCGCCGTAGTTCGTATTGGCTGTGGCTGCACCTCCTCGGGCGCTGATCGTCCCGCTGCCTGTCAGCGTCCCCACGTTGATCTGGATACTACCGCCACTTCCGCCACCGCTGACATACGTGGTACCGCCATCGACCAGGATACTCCCTAAGAGGCTCATCGTCCCGGCGCTTATTTTCACCAGACCGCCACCATTGCCACCGGCGTTGCTGCTTCCATTTCCGCCGCCACCACTTCCCAACTCGTCCGGCAACTGCGGATTCCCGTAACTGCCGTTCACATTGCCGCTCCACGCAGATATCCCGCCCAGACCACCGAAACTGCCGCCGTTGTTATATACACTCCCACCGTCGGTCGTGTTCCCTAGTGTCCGGCCGGTATTGGTGTTATTCCCCCCCTGCCAGCCCCCCAGATACCCCTTGCCGCTCACGTCGATCTTCGACGTGGAGTCAATGGTGACATTTGTTGCGGTGATGTCTAGCATCTGCACAACAGCGGTCGTTGCCCCGGAATGGGTGAGCATGCTCTTATTCTGCATTACGATGTTGCCGGCGGCCTTCAACGAACCGTTAATGATGAGGGTGCTGTTGTCCATCAACAAATTCGGTATGGCAATAGAACCGTTGATGGTCATCTGGGTGTTGGTCAGGACTATGTCGCTCTCGGTAGTGAAGCTGCCGTTCATGGCGATGAGTGTTCCACCCTTTACATCAACAGTTCCGTAATCGCCGCCGGGGACCGGCGTAGCTACGCTGCTGACAATAGCATTATTGCAGATAATCAGGTCTGCCTTATCCTTGCCGTTATTCTTCAGGTATATGGTCCCGGCCCCGCCGTTACGGGCACTGTTGCCTCCATTGCCGGACTGTCCGCCGGAGGCGATGATGTTGGCAACAGCGAGACTGATCGTGTCATAATAGACGGCGATCCGCCCGCCACCGCCAGCACCATAAGAACTGCTTCCACCGCGGGCATAGATGGCACCACTGCCGGTCAGCGTTGAAACGTCAATCAGTATGCCGCCGCCGCTGCCGCTGCCATAGGTTGCTGAAGCCCCGTCAGCAAGGATACTCCCGCTCAGGCTTAAGGTACCCGCCTTGATCCGGACAAGTCCGCCACCATTGCCGCCCGCATAGCTGGAGTTGGTAGGATAGCCGCTTCCGCCGCTTCCCGGCTCGTTGAGATTGGTCAAATCGCCGTATGCTCCGTTGACACTGCCGCTATAAATTCCGCCCAGACCGCCGTAACTGCCGCCGTTGTAATAGTCGCTGCTCGTTCCGCTCGTCATGTTCCCATGGGTCCGCGGCAAGCCGCCATTCAATCCTTGCCAGGCACCAAGATACCCCTTGCCGGTTACATCGATTTTGGACGCGGCATCGATGGTAATACTGGATGCAGCAATATCCAATTGCTCTGCCCCTGTGAGCCCCGTCTGCTCATGCGTCAACACGCTGCCACCAGTGAGTGACAGCGAATCCGCAGCCACCGGCCCGTCGAAGACGACGTAACTGCCTGTAATCGAGATCGTGCTGTACCGCCCTGCAGCCACCACGTATGGAGCAGTGCTTGTCCCCTGACCGGCCACTGAAACCGCCGTTACCGACTGGGTCGTGAAGTGCAGCACATAATCCGCGGTAAGCGGATTTCCTGCCATGTCGGTCACAGATGTGGATACGGTCAGCCGGTACGGCGTATCCCCGTCCAATGCCGTTGCCGGAGTAAAGCTAATGCTTTTCCGATCTGGAGAGAGCGTTACCGTCCCCCCAACCATCAGGTTCGTCCCATTGTCTGTCATCAAGGAAACCGAAGTGGCATTCACCGTTGACTGTGCAAGCACTTCATAGAACGATACCGTAAAGCTTTCCGTTGCCGCCACGTTCACGGCGTGGTCCGCGATGGATGCACCGGCCACCGTCGGCGCAACGATATCCGACACTGTCAGGTTGATGCTGGATGAACCGATATGTCCGGCAGCATCAACAGCACTGCAGGTAAGGGTGACGGTTGCATAGGATGCGGCATTCGCTGTCACATTGAAGGCAAAATCCTGCGATACCGCCGTCTGTAGCGAGCCGAACGGCAGGGTCATCATTCCCGAAGCCGCGCCGGAAGCGGTGCAGATCAAGCTGCTCACACCCGGATCGTGGTTGACGGTAACGGTTGCGTTCCCTGCGTCACCCGGTCTGTATTTCGTTGTCTGGCCAGGACTGGCAAGAGTGACCGTTGGTAACGCGTTATAGTGAGACCGTATTTCCTCTGGAGACAAGGCGCGCTTGTAGATGGCGACCTCGTCCATAAGGCCGTTGAAATATCGACCTGTCGTGGGCTCAAAGCCCAAATTGAGAGGAGAGGTGCCGGCCTTCAGCACGGTTATCGATGAAACTTTCGAAGCGACTTCAACGCCGTTCACGTAAAGCTTCACCGCCCCGGCATCGAACGTCGCTGCCACATGATGCCATTTGCCCTGGGTAATTGGCGCGTTTGTCGAAACTGTGTAATCGATTGCACCTCCGTTTCCGCTGATATCGAAGCTGATTTGCCCTGATGGCACCAAGCCGATTCGATACGTAGAGTCGCCATAGGTTCCAAACTTATCAATGATCTGCTGGTACGTACTGACGTTATTGGGTTTTATCCATGCTTCCAGCGTCATCGCAGTGGTTACATCCAGGCTGGCGCTGTCGGAAATGGAGACGTAGTCGTTAGATCCGTCAAATATCGCCGCTGCCGCTCCCTCGATCAACTCGGCAGAGAACACGGCGCCATTACCAGTAGCATGGTTCCCGTTCCCGGAATAATCCAGCCAGTTTCCGTCCAGATGCCAGAGTCCCACGATGTCCGGATCGCGCTGGTTGGCCGGGAGGAGGTCCACCGAAATGGTGACCGGATCGCTGGCATTCCCCGCCATGTCCCGGCTGGTGATGTCGAGGATGTTCTGCCCTGGTTGCAGGGAGTAGATCGTTTGCCAGGTGGTTGATGCATCGTGGCCGACCACCTCCCTGCCGTTTACCCTGACGGACGCGTCCGCTTCCTTGGTTCCAGTAAGGATGATGTTGTTGTTGAATGTGGGTGACTCTACAGCATTGACTGTCGGCGGTGCAGGAGGCAGACGGTCGCTTGTCAGTGCAGCATGGTAATGTTCGAATATGTCTTCGGCAGGAAGGGCCTGTTTGTAAACGGCCACTTCATCGATCAACCCTTTGAAGTATCTCCATGTCTGCCAATCGTCCCAGCCGATATACAACGGATTTGTGCCGGCTGTGTATAGATTGCCGTTATAGGCGACCGTACTTCTCACTACGCCGTCAACATAGAGCTTTATGCTGAAACCGTCGTAAGTTCCCGCATAGTGGTGCCACTGGGTCGGATCGAGATCGGGATCATTGACTGCGGCATACTGCGATCCTGCGTAGAACCTAAGCTCCTTCGACCCTTCCACCGGACGCAAAGTGTATGCCCCGTATTTACTCGCAATTGAGCCTGAGCCCCACATGGGCGTTGCGCTCTTCGCCCATGCCTCCACCGTAATCGCAGTCGGATTCAGGCTGGAAGAATTATTCACCTTGATATAATCGTTCGCACCGTCAAAGCTCCCCGCCATGGCGCCACCGGCATGGTCGGAGGCAAATGCGGCACCACCGCTGGCCGTCCCATGATTCCCGTTGCCGGAGGAATCGCTCCAGTCGCCATCCATGGTCCAGAGGCCGACCAGGTCCGAGCTGGGACTCTGGGTCAGGAAGGCCCCCGTGTAATTTACTGCAGTGAGATTGCCGGAAATATCCGCAATGCTCGCCTTGAAGGTGATCGTGTAGTCTCGGCTGAAGCTGAGCTGCCCCAGAGGTTTGAAGATGGCGCTCGAATTGTCCGCAGAGAGCCCCACAGTGCCCGCCACCGGGCCGAATGCAGAGGAGAGGGAGATACTGTCGCTCTTCACGGAAGCCGGATCGATGGCCTCGCTGAAGGTGAAGGCGATGGCAGAGCCGACCGGGACGTTCTGCGAACCGCTTGCCGGGCTGATGGTCTTGAGGGACGGCGCGGTATTGTCGGTGGTGAAGAAGACATCGTACGGTGCGGCCAGGGAATTGCCGGCGGCGTCGGTAATGGCCGCAGTAACGGTCAGGGTGTAGGCTGCGCCGCGGGCAAGTGCGCTTGTCGGTTTGAAGGTGATCCCCTTCCGGTCGGCGGCAATGGTGACGCTTCCCGGCACGGGCTGCCCCGCCGTGTCGGTCAGAACAACTGAGGAAGCGGTAACAGAAGACGTCGCAAGCGCCTCGCTGAACGAGACCGAGATCGACGAGCCTACCGGCACGTCGGTAGCGTTGTTGGCAACGGACGCACCCGTAACCTGCGGCGGAATCACGTCAGCCACCGCAAGGGTTATGGATCTTGTTGCCAGGTAGCCGGCTGCATCAAAGGCAGTGCAGGAGATAGTAGTCGTCGCGTTGGAGGCCGCGTTGACCGGAACGGTGAAGCTGAACTCCTGGCTGACACTGCTCTGCGGCGAGGGCAGGGCAAAGTCCCGGTTTTCCGTGACCGCACCGCTGGCGCTGCAAGCGATACGGGTGACGCCGACATTGTCCGTAGCATCGAAGGTGGCCGTGCCGGTATCGCCCGGCCGGTACTTGACCGTCTGGCCGGTGCTTACGAGAGAAACCGCCACCGGGGCGATGCCGTCATGCACAGTTAAAGTCCGCAGGGCAGCCTGGCTCGAATTTCCCGCCGAGTCCTTGGCAATGGCGGTCAGAACGATATTTCCCCCTTGGGTGATGGTGGTGGGCGCCGTAAAATTGAATGTAGTAGAAACGTTTTTGCCCGAGAGATTGGTTTTTGTCTGGGTAGCCATGACCTCTCCGGCAACTGTCAGGGCAATCTCTTTCACGGTCAGATCGTCACTACCCTGGACGGTAACACTGAAGCCAGCGCCGGTATTGACACTGCTTCCTTCAGCTGGAGCGGTAAACGCCACCGTCGGCGGCTGGTCCGCCGCAACGGTCAGATCTAGAGATACCGGAAGCCAACGGTTCCCCACCCGGTCCTGGGCCACGGCCTTCACCTGCACAGCCCCTTCCTTTGAAAGCAAGAGGTTCATGCTGTAAGGAGCCGTGGTGTCGGTGGCCGTCAACATGCCGTCCACGTAGAAATCGACGAATGCCACGTCCGTGCCCGGGGAAACGGCAGTGACAGCCACCGTGTTGCCCCGGATCAGGTCGGCGTTGGCCGGGACGGTGAGGGAGCTGATGGTCGGCGCGATGGTGTCGATGGTGTTGAATGAGGAGAGGAAGGTCCCCTGCTGGATATTTCCGACCATGTCGCGGGCATTGGATACGGAAACTGTATAATTCCCGTTTGCGACAAGCGGATTGAGCGGTGTAAGGACCGCCACGGTTCCCCCCTGGATCAGGTCAAGCTGCGCGGCAACCGGGATATTCCCCTGCAGGAGCTTGATCCCGGAGACATTGGCGGGATCGATGGTTTCACTGAAGGTGACCCGTACCACCCCGTCGGTTGCCACCTCGATCGTCCCGTTGGAGGGGGAGACCGATTTCACACTCGGCGGGGTATTGTCAACAGTGGAAAATGTGCTGGTAAAGGTCTGCGGCAAGGGTCTCTCGACCCGGTCCTGGATTCCGGTGGTAACGACAACGGTATAGAGAGTAAAACCGGTCAATGGCGCCGACGGGGTGAAGGTGACCCCTTTATTGTCCTGATCAAGCACCAGTGAGCCGGTGATGCGGCTCGTTCCTTGCTGGATGTAAACTGTAGAAGAATTGACAGTGAGCGGATTGGCCGGCTCGGAAAAAAGGATTTTAATGGCCTGGCTGACCGGAATGTCAACAGCTCCGCTGACAGGATCCACCGCAATGACGGTAATCGGCTTGTCATCGAGGATGATGGTACCAACCGCTACGACTTCTCCATTAGAAACGATATTCCCCAAGGCGTAACCGATCGCAAGACCGGATGCATCTTCTATGGAGAGCTTGAAAGAGCAGAGCGGAATATTATTGAAACCGAACTGGCCGTTCGTATCGATGACCGCGATAAATGTTCTGCCGCCGCCGGTGAATTTCACCACTCCGCCACGGGCTGGAGTAATGCCGTCAGCCATGACAACCGTGCCGGTGACGGAACCGACGGAACCAAAGGTGAGATTGATGTCGACTATCTGGCCTTCGTTGTCCAGGGTCCCGGAAGCTGAAGCAGCGGTAAGCCGTTGCGGATGGCTGGCGCGAAGAGTAAATGAGGAAGCCGGAACGTCGGCAAAGCGGTAGCTGCCGGTTGAATCGGTATAAGCGTCGGCGGAAGTCGTGTTGGTCTGAATGGTCACCCTCGCCCCCTCAAGAGGAGCAGTGGTGTTCGTATCGAAGACAATCCCTTCGACAACGCCTATGCCGCGCAAGGTAATATCCGCCCGAGCGATCTCACCGTCACCGGTGATGGTAGTTATGGTCTTTCCGACCCGATTGGCGCCGTTTTCATTGGCACGGATCGAATAGGATTTGCCGGCTGCAAGGTTCAGGAAGCGGAAAGCACCGGTTGCCGGATCGACCTGGGTGGTAACGCCGCTCTCCTCCAAGGTCACGGTGGCGCTCCCTGCCGGAGTGGTGCGGTCCGGCATCAGCACACTTCCTTCGATGGAGCCGGTCGGAGCTATGTGCAGTTCGGTCTGGGCAATTTCACTTTCATAGCTGATGGCGCCGGTGGCCTGGCCGTGCAGACGGGTTAACGGTTCGGTTGCATCCAGATTGAACCGACCGGCCGGCACCCCGGCAAAAAGGAAGCTCCCATCCGGACTGGTTGATGTTTCATTGGAATAGCTGCTGACGCCGTTTACCCATATTCTCACATTTGCATTGGAGACCGGTGCGGTCCCTGAATAGTTCAATACCCTTCCCTTGACCACGCCGATGGGGGTGACAGCCACGTTGGCAATCACGGTTTCTCCATCTGAGGTCAATTTACCGCCGCCGACCCCTCGCCGTTCGCTGATCGGATCAAAACCCTCCAGGGTGAAGTCCCCGAGCGGCACAAAATCCAAACGGAACTGTCCGGCAGTGGCTGCCTCGGTGGAGGTAAACGCATAGGCGACCACTTGCTTTCCACTGTTGAGAAGTTTTATCTGCCCCCCCTGAATCGGCGTAACCCCGTCCGACTTGAAAAAGGTGCCGCTAAAGCTGCCGGAGGGGGCCAGCCTGACGTCGACATTGACTGCGGCATGGTCAAGCGGGATGTTTCCTTCGGCCCTCCCGCCGCGGTTTGAGCTTCCCATGGCAGAAATGGCATAGCGCCCTTCTGTGAGATTCTCGAAAGTTATCGTGCCATTCGGACCGGTGACCCCGTTGGCAAGGTCATTGGGAAAATCACTCCCCTTTAAACTGATAGCGGTATTGGGCGCAATGGTATTGTCTGCATTGAGCGCACGCACAGTCATGGAACCACGCCCGAGTAAACGTATGGTGACAGCAACGTCACGTCCCGCAGGGACGGAAACATACCCCTTCCCCTTGAGAGTGGTAACCAGATCTTCGACCAGGACACTGTAATTCCCCGCCGGAATAACCGGCCTGAACTGGAATTTACCTTCCGCGTTCGTGGTGACGACCACATCAGCGCCGCCGAAAGTTACCGCAACCGTAATATCCGCCCCCGCCGGCGTGCCATTGGGCAAGAGCACCTGGCCGGATATGGAGCCGAAGGTGTCTTTCAGTACCAGGTCCGCAGTTGCTGTCTCATTGTTGGCGGTTAAAGTGCCTCTTTTGGAAACAAGGGTGGGGCGGAGAACATTGAACGCACTGACCGTAAAATCACCCACATAGACATTGGTAAAGGTGTACCTGCCGCTCTGGGGATCGCTCTTCACATTTGCCGAGCGATCATAGCGGAGCCAGCCGAGACCATCGGGCCGCATGGAGGAGAGCGCCACATCCGCCCCCACCGGGATCATGCCGGAGCCTTCATCGTAAATGGTGCCGGTAACGCTCCCCATGCCGACCGGATGGAGATCGACGGTTCTGGTCTGGGTGTCGTACCAGAGGGTGGTGCTGGCATTGGCAATCTCCCGGCCGTTGACCACTGTAAGATAATGGGTTTGCATCGGCAAAGCGGGAATGACGTATTTCCCTTCTCCGTCCGCCTTGTATGCAAAATATGTGTTGCTGAACAAATTCACCAGCCGCACCGTGGCATGGGGAAAGACGCTGCCGTCCAGGCGATAGACGGTCCCCTGGATGGTCCCGGTAAAAAAGGATTTTGCCGGGACAAACAGGTAGGCATTGGCAGTATCGCCGGCGGTCAGCAGGCTTACGCTGAGTGAAACAAGTGTCTGATTGAAGTCCCGCGGATTGGTTACCCTCAGGGAGACCGTACCGAGCGGGACCCCGCTGATGGTGAAATTACCCTGCGTGTCGGTCTGCACGATCCTGGTTGTACCATCCACGTCTGCTATTACATGGAGACCGGCCACCGACTGGCCGTCCTCCCGTTCGACTTTCCCGGTAACCGTACCGGTCCCTTTCAGGATAATGTTGAAAACAGATGTGCCCCCTTCCAGCACCGTACCACTGGCGGAGGTTCTTTCACCGCTGGCGTCGTCCTTCACGTCGATCCGCAGTTTGCCGGCAAAAATGCCGTTGAAGGCATAGCTGCCGTCTGAGCCGCTCCTCATCCAGTTGCTGTATCTGACTCCGCTACCTTCAAAAATCTGGGCGACAACTATGACACCCGCCCGGGGGGTACCGTCTGAACCGAGCACCTTGCCGGCAATATTGCCCCGTTTTGCATCCGAAAGCCGATAGATGGTGATGTCCTGTGTAATGCTGCCGCCGTTATCGGGGAGGGTCCCCATGATGCTCCCCTCGGCAAAGAGGGATTGGCTGACCGCCTTCAAAGTGAAGGCGCCGACCCGCACGTTGGCGAAAGAAAAAGCGCCGACAGCATCGGAAACGGCTAAATACGACCGGTCACCGCTCAAGGTAGTTATCAGCACCTGGGCACTTGCCACCGCCTGGCCTGCGGCATCGCGCACCACCCCGGAGACGCTGCCGCGCGCCTTCATGAAAAGATCAAGATTGAGCTTCTGTTCATTGAAAACTACGGAGGTGATGATATTGGCCCCATCAGACGTCTGCGGATCAACCGCCTCGACTTGGAACGGCCCGGACGGATCGTCATTTTGCAAAACATAGTCGAACTGGTAACGACCGTTGGCATCGGCCGGCTTTTCACTGATGATGAAGTATTTCTGGAGGCGCTCATAGTCTTGTTCAACCCACTGCAGCTGCATAAGCCGGACAACAGCGCCGGGTATCGTCTCACCGCTCGCTTTCCGCACGGAGCCGTTTACCAGAGCGGCAGGTCCCTTGGCGGTGGTGCGGATCGGCATGGTGACCGGAGTAAGCTGGTTCTGTTTCAGGTCCGTGATGCCGGAAACAGTGATTTTCCGCTCGACAAACGGACCGATGCCGTCCCGAAGGAGGATAAAGGCCATTCTGCCGCTAGGCTGGAGGTAAGAAATGCGTGCCGCGTTCTCATCGACGCTGTAATTGGCCAGATTTTGGGCGCTCACCTTGGTGACCTTTTCGGAAAAAAGGATCGCCACGGTGCGGCCATGCTTGTCGCCACCGGGGCCGAAACCGGGGACAATCTGGGTGACAGCCACCACCTCGGGGGCCTGGTCAGGAATGACAAGGGTGGCAGCGGGGGCAATAATAGTCTCAGGGACGCCGTCGCCATTGGTATCGATTTGCAGGGAAAAATCGCTGCCGCCGGGAGTGAGGCCGAGCCGCGCCTTGGCGCCGGCCGGCATGGTAATGCCGGTAAACGTTACCTGGCTAAGGACGCCGTCGGCAGCGGGGATGACAATACCGAGATCGAAGCCGGCATCGGCGTAAGCCTCCAGGTCAAGCCGATAACTACCGGCATCCAGCTTGGTGACAAGGGTCAGGGTGCTGCGACCCGTATCGTTCCGGGAGAGGGACAACTGATCACCGTAGGGGATCTCCCGGAACATCTCACCGTCAGAGAGCCCGCCGCTGCGGTTGCCGACAGAGTCGGAAAGACGGACCCTCACCGGCGCACTGGTGGTGATAACGGAAATATGGCCGGGACGGTAGGAGGATTGTCTCGCCAAGCCGGCCTGGAAGGGAAACGCGCCGGTCGCCTGGATTTCATTCTGGAAGACAGCGGCAATGGCGTTGTTCAGGTTCAGCCCTTGGGTGGAACGCCGCCGCAAACTGTCGAAGGGACGATTGGCATTGTCCGAGCCGATGAAGTCAAAGGCCAGGTCTTCCACCGCCTTCACGGTCGTATCGTTCAGCAGGATGCGCAGCCCCGCCTCGGAAAGGTCGTTGGCGCGAGCGGTGATGATCTGCTTGGGAATTGGAAGGACATCGGCTGGGAGCGCGCCGGTGGGCGCCGTGGCAACACTCCATGCCTGGCCGAGAAGTCCGACTGCGGCATTGATCAGATCAGCAGGTAGTCCGTCGGTATAGGGAAGGATGAGGCTGTCGGGGGAGAGCGGAATCCCCAGCTCCCCGACTCCCATACGGAGGATAAAGCGCCCCTTGACCTCTTCCGAGGCAAAGGCGGTGGCCGTGACCTTGCCGGTGCGCTGGGAGATGACGCGATACTTTATCGTCGCCGATGAGCCCGACAGTATGGTTTCGATCTGCTTGTCCGGGTCCTCGCCGTTGGCAAAGACGGCACCCGACAGGGCGCGGGAGTCAAGGTGGATGGAAACCAGGTTGGCGACCGCCTGCGAGGTATTGGTAACCGTGACGAACAGGTCGTAAGCCTCGCCGCTCCGCACCGTTGCCGGATGGCCGAGGGTTATGGAAAAATCGGGGTTACGCACCAGCACGGCGCCGGTCGCCTTGCCCTTGAGGGTAACCGGGCCGATGGGGAGCCCTTCGAGGGTGGCAGTTATTTCAAAATCGAGCTTATGGGTCCCTTCCTTCAGCCCCTCGATGGTAAAATCCGCCTGTCCCGATTCAGCCGGATGGAGAAGGCTGATATCGTCGGCAGTGCCGTATTTGCCGTCTGGACCGGCATGCATCGCCGGCATGATCCGTGGAAAGAAACCGCCAGTCCCTTTGGCCATGCGTAAAGGGTCATCGCCGGAAATGTCATCGGTACCGGGGTTTAAATCCGCACCGGACGGGAAGATGATTTTAACCTGGATGTCCTTTACCACCAGGTTGGACTGACCGGGAGCACCGTTGGTGACGATGGCCATGGCGCTGAAATACTGATGGAGAAAGCCTATATTCCCCGGGATAACGACGATACCGGGGATGGGGGGAAGTTGAATCGGCGGCGCTCCCGGTTCACCCACTTTGGACGCTTCAAGCATAAACCCGGAGATGCTGATATTTTCGGGGACAGGGGTCTGGGGGGAAGCAGTTATTTCCGTCGGCATCCCGAGTCCGATGCCAGGCATAGGCGGCAGTTTCTCGGGTTCATATAGAGTTGATGCATTGGGAATAAGCACCGGCAGTCTCAGCGGCACCTGGCCACTCTCTGTGGCAATGGCGGCGGTAAACTCGTATGCGGTAAAGTTGGAGCTGTCGAAGGTCACGCCACGATCCTGCAGCTCCTGGGTAGAGAGCGGCCGGGTAGTGACCGAGGTCACGAGCGGATCCGGGATCGACTCGATGGCCACCGCCTGGGGCACGGCGCCGAACAGGGTCTTGCCGCTTCCGTCCACGAGGCGGATGTTATTGAGGGTGTATTTGCCGATGATAGCCAGGGTCGGGAGGTCGAACGGTTTTCCCGGCTTGGTCACGAGAGGAAGCGGGGTCTGGAACGAAGGGCCGGAAAGCTCGGCCCGTACCGTGTAGTCGGCGGGAAGCTGGGCAGCGATCTCGTCAATGTTGAACGTGCCGGTATCGAACAGGGTGTTCACCTTGCTGGCGATCCCCTTCGGCACTGCCTGGTATTCGGGGTCAGCCTTGAGCCCCACGCCGACTATGTTGAAGTCGAAGCTGGAGAGGACATTGGCCAGAGGATCAGCCACCTGCGCCGTCGCGACACCGCCCATCCCCAGAGTAATCAACACCGCCCACACAATTCCGATCAGTCGTTTCATATCGCCCGCCTATGGAAAAATTATTTCAAAGATTTAAATGGTTGCATTAGCCCGCAGAGCAGGATAATATTCTTACATAATTCTTACCGGAGGTAATCCGTATGAAAACCGTTAAACTATCGAGCAAAGGCCAATTCATCCTCCCCAAGGCCATCCGCGACCGGCACCACTGGGAGGTGGGCACGGAATTCGTCATCATCGACCGGGGAGCGGAACTGGTCATCAAGCCGACCAAGGTCTTCCCGCCGACCGAATTGGAGCCCCCCGACGCCCCATCGGTCTACAGGGGCAAGCCGCTCTCACTGGAGGAGATGGAACGGGCCGTCATGGTCGAAGCGGGGAAGCACAAATGATCGCCGTCGACACGAACATCCTGGTGCGCTACGCGGTGAAGGACGACCGTAACCAGGCGGCGCTGGCAACCGATTTCCTCGCCAGGAACCGCTGTTTCGTCCTCAAGACCGTCCTCATCGAGCTAGCCTGGGTCCTCTCTTCGTCTGCCGGCTACAATCTCCCCCGGGAAAACGTTCATGAACGATTGCTCCACATTCTCGGCCTGCCGGACATTGAAACGGAAGATGCCGCCCACGTTGCCCAGGCTCTCACTTGGTACGCGGAAGGGATGGACTTCGCCGATGCCCTCCATCTCGCCGGCAGTGTGGAACTGGCAGGTCTTGCCACCTTTGACCGTAAATTTGTCGCAACTGCGGAAAAGCTCGACGCCGTTCCCTCGGTACTCCTCGTGCGATAAGCTCTTCCTTTTTCAATCCTTTCGAACCGAATTATTTTCTCTCACACTCGGATTCATTGCTCATTTCTCTCATGTAAAGGACTGACCCTTCTGTCTTTCTCTTGGCTTACTCAAGCCCAACATATTCTATCTTTTCCAGGTTCTTAAATAAGTTACGCTTTGGGTCATATTCTAGGTTTCTTGTATAGTCTGGATTAAAGTAATATTTGAAAATAATCACAGCTGTATTTGGGCCTTTGGGATAGAATTTGATGTCTCCATGAATTTTGCCATACATGGCTCGAACTAATTTGCCATCCTTTTCCTCAGATCTAATCCTGAAAATATAGTTATTATCGTCTTTAAAACTCTGCTTAACTGGTTCTGTTAGCGATAACTTTCTTGTTGCACTTATTGATTTATTATATCCATCTTCCGGAGCGTATCTGGGAAGTTTGAATTCACTTCCAAATCTCCGATTATCCTTTATTAATTGTATTCCATCATATCTATTCGAAAACGTAATGGTTAACTCACTATCATATTCATACTCTATTACATAAGTAGGGTGAAACTTGAAATTTTTGTTATTCAGCTTCAATATTAAATCAGAATGAAGACCTTTCCCATATGGCGCTACCCAGTCATATTCCATCAAATCAAAGCCGACACCAGATGTTATATCAGGTAATTTAATTTCCTTAGACATTTTAGAATCTCTTGCATACATCGGCACAGGGTTTTCGATTTTTCTCAATACTACATTAACAACTTGATCCCATGGTTGCCACTTGAGGCCCTCTGCCTTTCTAAATTGATATTCACCGTAATACTCGTAATAGCCATTTTTGTTAATATGATAACTGACCCCACTCACTGTCTTATGCTTAACCCAACATGCTCCTTTAGCATCAGTCAGTACTCTCACAATATCTTCATTTGTTCCTTTATCTCTCATTACTGGCTGATCGAATCCAACGGAAATATCGGCCTTTTCAACTGGCGCCCCTTGTTCGTCAACTATATGAAATGATAATTTAGCTTCCGGTATTATAAAGGCCCACGTATGACTATATGAAATTGCAACGATGCTGATTACAGCAAACAGTGATAGGATTATATTCCTCATCATTTGATTCCTCGCCAAGTTGGGAGAAACTGCGGTGTTCGTGACTTACTCAAGCCCAACATATTCTATCTTTTCCAGATTCTTAAATAAGTTACGCTTTGGGTCATATTCCAGATTTCTTGTATAGTCTGGATTAAGGTAGTATCTGAATATGATTACTGCCGTATTAAGCCCTTTTGGATTGAACTCAATCTCGCCTTGTATTTTCCCATACATAGCCCTGATTAGCTTTCCATCTTTTTCCTCTGATCTGATTCTGAAAATATAATTGTTATCGTCCTTAAAACTCTGTTTAACTGGTTCTTTTAGCGATACTTTCCTTGTTGCACTCATTGATTTATTATATCCATCTTCCGGGGCATATCTGGGAAGTTTGAACTTGCTTCCAAATCTCCGACTATCCTTTATCAACTGTATCCCATCGTATCTATTCGAAAACGTAATGGTCAGCTCACTATCATATTCATAGTCGATTACATAATTTGGGAGAAACTTAAAGTATTTATTGTTCAACTTGAATATTAAATCAGAATGAATACCTTTACCATACGGCGCTACCCAATCATATTCCATCAAATCAAAGCCGACACCTGATTTCACATCTGCTAAATCAGGTATTTGCATTTTTTTAGACATTTTAGAGTCTCTGGCATACATCGGCACTGGATTTTCTATTTTTCTCAATACAACATTAATTATCTGATCCCAAGGTTGCCAACGATTTCCTTCAATTACTTTAAACTTATATTCACCATAACTTTCATAATAACCCTCTTTATTAGCTTCATATCCAATGTCACGTATTGTTCGGCCTGAAGCTGTAAATAACCCCTTGGCATCAGTTTCACCTTTAATGGATTCACTATCAATTCCTTGTTCGCCTTTTCTCGGCACTTGAAAGCCCATTTCTATTTTTACATTTTTTACTGGCTCGCCTGTTTCATCAACTACACGCAGAGTAATCTTGGCATCAGGAATAGTAAACGCCCATAAACAGCCGCTTATTAGTGCCATCATACTTATTGCGAACGATAACGAGATTAATTTTGCTTTCATCAATTAAGTCCTCCCGAACTTGTAAATTGCTCGAATATTTTATAGATGTATAAGAATGCTATTTTTTTGATATCATTGTGAAACCAGTTCTTTGGTGATTTTCTCTCGCTTGGCCACTTGTCCCCTAGCGTTTTGAATCTTGATTGCATGTCAAAATTGTTTTCAATATCAATACTTATTAGTTTGTTCTTCCCTGCCGCCAATGTCCTGGCAGGGAAAGCTTCCGCAAGCAGACGTGATCTGTTGTTACCGGCAAACTGACTACCACCAGCTTCCGAAACAACCTTAAGGGGTCAACAAACAACCTTAAGGGGTCAAAGCTCCAAATATCAAATTTTCAGGATCGCTTTCACTTTCTCCACCTCTGCACACAACTTTTTATCTTGAACCAACTTCCTCGAAAGTAGACGGCGCGCTTCTGCTATTGCGGTTTCACCTACGCCGAACAGATTGCCGATTTCACGTAGTTTCTTTCCGCTGTACTTATGGCAGAGATACATTCCCACCTGCCGCGCCTGCTTTTCTTTTTCCCCCACTACTGCCGCTACTGCCTTCAATATCTCTTCCGGCTCCGGGTTTGACTTAAATTGCCGGATTCCTGGGACAGCTCTGTCTACACCTTTCTCCGAGAGATGTTCTGATGTCACCATTTCTATAAATTCCGCCGTGCCGAGTACTGCTGCGCCAAATGTGTTCTGGAAGGGGCTGTCGTATTCCTTCCCAAGCAAGTCTTCCACAAATGTTCGATACTTCTTCATTGCTTCTTTTGTCTTTTTGCCGAAATAGTCGAGGATTGTCTCCATCTTCAGCCACGTGGGCGCGGTTCCTTGACCGATGTAGTTGTTGTAGCTGGACCAGCGGTATTCCTCTGGACGCGTAACCATTCCCGCCCTTACCGGGTTTAAATGTATATATCGTGATAGTTCCATCGCATATTCGTCTAATTCAACCAGTATCGCCTTGTATCGCCCCTGAAAAAGATGCCCTGACCTTTTCCGCTTGATGTTGAAATATGTCGTGTATGCTCCGTTTATGTGCCGCATGATCTGTGACAGATTGCCTACCGGCGTTTCCAGGAGCAGATGATAATGATTGCTCATCAGGCAATAGGCATGAACTACTCCCCCGTATCGCTCTGTTGCCGATTCCAGATACTCCAGAAACTTTTGTCGGTCTCTTTGGCTTTTGAATACGTCCTTTTGCTCGTTACCTCTTGATGTGACATGGTAAAATGCTCCTGGATATTCGATTCGTAGCGGTCGTGCCATGGCGTTCTCCTTTGACTGATAAGTTATTCCTTTATCATCGCAAAGTTTACCATGCTTTTTGATTTTTGGAGACTTGACCCTTTTATTTTCTTTTATTCGGGTCGAAACCTTCAGGCAGCGGTATGGAGATCTTGACCTCCTTCCGGACATTGATACCGCCGGTGTCCACATTCACTGCTCCGAGATACTTGCCTCTTGCCGGCACCGGATGTGGAAGTTCCGCCTCTGTAACCGGCGTAATCCTGATAACGGTAGGCCCGACCAGCGCACCTTCAGGGATTTCGAGGAGCACACCCCCGTCACCTTCCACCTTGCCCCCCTTGGCGGTGACAAGGTAGCTGTCGTCCGAACCCTTGAAGGTGGGGTACGAGATGGTGGTCTGGTTGCCGGAGTAGTCCAGCAGGACTACTGCCAAAAAAATGAGTCAGTGAACAAATAAACAACGTCGCACCCCCTTCTCTATTGTGGCTTCGTCCCCATTCTTTCCGCTGATGCATTTTTATTTGCTAGGTACGCCCTGTATTTATCACCATCGAAATCAAGATTCCTTTCACCCAAGGGGTTTGTCCATACTTCTGCTTTAAAAAATACCTCGCCATTTTGGTTGACAAATTTGATATCTAGATTTGAGTATATCCCACCACCCCTGCTCTTTATGTAGAGATAGGTTTTAAACATCTGACCATTGGTCACCTTAACTTTATAAATATTTTTGTAACCGGTCTCTGGTGGCACATAGAGCATCTGGTCAAGAGCAATAATGCCGCTATCGGCATCAGGTGTTTCCAAGATAAAGTTATAGGCATCTTCTGCGGAAATGTACTCTACTCGGGCCTTAAGGTCAGCATGTGCATTATCGCTGTGATACCTCTTAAGATAGTATGGTGCTCCATCAACCATATCGACAAGATCAACCTCGTAGTATTTTACATCTTTTTTAAAAACTACAGATATGTCACCAGGGATGACAACCGTTGGGGGTTCTTTCTTGCGCATGGTGAATACTACAGGATTGTTTCTGTCAATAACTGTGCTGCCATCATTTTCATATTCATCATGACCTTTAGCTCGGTTAATCCTCAAATAGTCATAACCAGAGGCAGTTATTTTATTAACCAACAGACCGCTTCCATTGATCGCGGAAACTTCAAAAATGCCTTGATTATCAGTTGACAACACAATTTCCTTTACACCGACTGCTTGGATAATTTGGATAGAAACCTGTGCGCTAATTACGGGCAGATTGTTATTATCCAATACCTTTCCGTAGTATAAAATGGGTTTGTCAAGTGATTTTAATACATTTGATATTGTAGTTTGTTTATCTATTTTACTTAGATCATCTGCAAAATTACACTTTGTAAAAACAGCCAGTCCTGCAACAAACACAATAGTAACAATTAATATTTTATTTTTCACAATCACTCCCTTATTAGTATGATGATGTCAATCTAAAATCTGACATGATTGCTTTCCAATAGCCTTTTTCTTGTATTATAGTTGATCTGAACTGTCTGCTATGAGAGTAATGCTTCGTATCGTAATCAAATAATACTTTAAGGTCTTTATTATTATCATTATAAAAATTATTGATGGCAGAAGAAACTGCACCTATGGCTTTAGCTCGTGATTGTATAATTCTGCTGAATACTTCATATCTATCATCCGGCAGATATAATGGGAGAAGGCCATTTAAGTGTATTGAACCAAGTGGAACGTAACTGTATGGAAAGTCAGGACGTGTCAAACTATTGAGTTCCCAAGCTGCATACCCCTCATCTCCTCTGCTCAAGGCAAAATCTAATCTATTAAAATAGTTAATGTGTTTTGCTTTTTGTGTACTTGAAGATAGGTATGGCTTATCTGAGGAGGTTTCGTTACCAGACATATAATATCCAAAGATGTTAGCTGTAATAACAGTACCTGGAATCTTGGCTGCAAGGCTTTTCTCTGTTATCGTATTGTCATAATAATGCGCCGACAAGGCCGCCTGTGTAGCAATATAGGTATGGACTATTCCTGGCCCCGGCAATTTATTGATGGTTTCTCCTGATACGATACCACCCATACTATGACCGAGTAGCCGTATCTTGCCCTGATATTTCGTCATATCTCCGCTTAAGAGCAAATTTTTAAATGCTTCTGAGGAATTCCATGCCCTTATCTCACTTTCGTCGAAAGTAAGTGCACCTTCCAATGTCGGCCAACTAAACAAACCAACTTTTCCGGTATACCCTGACCACCAGAGCCGCTTGAACATAGTCTCGGCCCAACGCTCCTTCTCCACTTCTCCGTTCGTCATGTTCCAGCCATGAACATAGAAAATGTAGTCATTGTTTTTGGGCTGATAATCTCCCTTTCTGGTTGTGTAGGATGTCAACACTCTCTTGGCGAGATCATCATAAGCAACCTGATATTTGTCATAAAACCAAGTAATCGGTTTCAGGTCCAATTTTGCTGAATTTTCCTCAATGTCGACCCCATCCGATTTGAGACTAATAGTCAGATCACCTGTACCTGATGATTTACCTTCGAAAATGAAATGCGACGCCCCTGTACCCATCAGTACGTTAGCAGGTAAATCAGAGACATTAACTGAATCAATCGTGACAATTCGTTTGTTATACAACTGTAGCAGGGCTGTCTTGTATTCACTTAGATATTTTGTACCATCTGTCACCGCCTCAAAAAGATTTAGTGATGGATTTGTGCCATTAACGTTTTTGAATTGCAGTTGATATGAGAAAACCGGCGGCGGCGTATCGTGTGGCGCAGTAAGAAACTTGATGACATTACGTGCATGTTCGTCTATCTGTATGTGAACTTGTGCAAAATCTTCCAAGTCGCGCAACGTATTAATTTGGTCAACTTCAGTGTCATTTGCGTCTGATGCACTTGAATATATATCATCATCAAAAAGACCAACTTCGGCATTTCTCACGTCTGGCCCGGTATCATGATCATCATTCACCCAGAAAGTATATTTCTTGTCTTCAGGATCATCGAATCTGATCTTCCCATCCCTATTTCCATCAAAGGCAATCCTGATCAGCTTCTCAAGCGGAATATTTTTGCGCCTCATCAACCTGCCGTCTTTGCGGTTGCTGAATTCAAAAATCGCCTTGGTCCCGATACTGCCAAAAACTGGCGCGATTGCCATCCCATCCACGGTGGTCAGTGTCAAATCGGCAGCCGGGAAGTTGGTGGCTATAAAGCGTTTGTTTGTCGGAGACGTTATTGTTTTTTTCAAGTCGGCATAGCAGTGCTCGTCACTTCCTTTGCGGAAAGACAGCAGATACTGCGTCGGGTGGTCTATACCGGGAAGAGGGTTGACAACAGCACCCTTGCGCGTTTTGATTACCATGCTACCTACCAGGTCGTCATCATTACAGTTGATATCCGGATCCTCGTACTTTACCTCGACGTAGTAGCGACGGTCATCCTCTCCGCCCTTACTGTATCCTATCTCGGGAACCTGAATATTGCTCTCATTGTATACTCTTATGTCGTTGGTGTTAATACCCATTGTGCGCATACCTTTGGTCTGGTCCGCCATGTACAGCCAGCCGTCTTTTTCCGCCATGGCCGGGATGGTGCCTATGGGAATCATCGCCGGGGATCCTTCCGGTGTTGTAGCGCCGGATGAGTTGGGCAGTTGGGTGATGGTGTTGATCAGCCGGGGATTTTTTGGGTCTTTCACATCCACTACCTGAATGGCGCTCAAGGTACTGACGATTGCCAGCCCCGTCTCTTTGTTCAAGGTTATATCGTAGGGATAGGAGACAACCTCTTTATCCAGGGCATCTTTGACCGTTGCCAGCGGTTGGGGGTTGTAGGGGTCGGTAAGGTCAACGGTCTTGAGTCGGCCGCCACCGCCGGTGAGGGCCAGGTCCATGCTCTGCGGGTTGCCGTCGGCATCGGCATAGCTGTAGTCGGACACACCCGCCACACGCAAGGCGTTCAGCTTTTTGGGCTCGATCACTCCCATCTGAGAAAAACTAGAGGGGTCAGGTCTCAACTTCTGACATACCCTAAATTTGCCTCTACCCAATCTACCATCTTCTTCACTTGTTGATCTTTCTCGGCCTTTAATGCCAGCCTCCGGCTTGCCTGCGATACCGCCGCATCGCTTATTCCAAAACGTTCACCTATTTCCTTAAGCTTTGCTCCGCTATACTTCTGACAGCAATAAATGCTCATATTTCTTATCAACTCGTCTCTTTCGCCGAGCACCGCATTGATTTCCTTTATGATTTCATCCATCGAAGGCCGGGTTGCCAGTTCCTTCACAGCCGGAACGCTCCGCTCTGCCCGTCTCTCTCCCAGATGCCTTTCCGATATTTCTCTTACAAATTCTTCACTTCCTAATACTGTCGAGGCTACCGTTGCTTTCAATGGGCTGTCGTATTCACTATCGAGAAGGTCTTCGACAAATTTCCGATACTTGTTTTTCACATCCGGTGCTTTCGTGCCAAAATAGCCGAGTATGAATTCCGTCTTCAGCCAATCGGTCGCCTTGTTGTCTTGACCTATGTAACTTCGATAGCTGGACCACTGATATCCCTCCGGCTTAGCAACTATTCCCGCCCGTACCGGATTCAGATGAATGTACCGTGAAAGCTCTGTCGCATATTCATCTGCTTCGACGAGTATCGCCTTGTATCGCCCCTGGAACAGATGACCGGCTCTCTTCCGCTTGACGTTGAAGTACGTTGTATATGCACCGTTTACATGCCGCATGATCTGCGAAAGGTTCCCGGATGGTGTTTCCAGCAGCAGGTGGTAATGGTTGCCCATCAGGCAGTAGGCATGGATTAACGCCCCGTACCGCTTTGTTGCCGATTCCAGATATTCCAGAAACTTTTCCCGATCCTTTTGACTCTTGAATACGTCCTTCTGTTCGTTTCCTCTCGACGTGACATGGTAAAATGCTCCAGGATATTCGATTCTTAAAGGCCGTGCCATCGCTTCCTCCTTTGATTGTTTTGGACTTTCTCAAACATATCAAAGAAGTTCTACCTGTCAAGAATTGAGACCTGACCCCTTTGGTTGCCCTCCTTTGGTTGCCCTTGACCGTAAATTTGCCGCAACCGCGGAAAAGCTCGACGCCGTTCCCTCGGTAATCCTCGTGCAATAAGCTCTTCCTTTTTCAATCCTTTCGAACTAAATCATTTTCTCTCGCACTCGGCTGAGCGGATCGAGCTGGAAGTTAAACCGTTCAGAAATGCACTTAGAATGTGAATTCACCGCTTAAGAGAAAGCTTAAGGGGTCAAAGAAAGCTTAAGTGTACCTCTACTATTTCTTTATCGTTGAAAATGTTTCAGTTTCCGCGTTCTTTTTATCCAAATACTGGCCATATAATTCTCCATCATAATCAACATTCCTTTCGCCGTTCGGATTCGTCCAACCTTTGACGACCATGACAGCTTTTTCTTTCGTTGCCTTAAAAGTAGTATCCAGCCTTGAATAAATCTGACCAGCACGACCTTTAATGTATAAATACTTCTTCACCTTGGTATTTATTGGGACTGTGATTTGGAAAGTTTTCTGATATCCGCTTGCAGGTGGCACGTACAACATCTCGTCAAGAGCAATAATGCCGCTGTTTGCATCCTGTTCTTCAACAGTGATGGTATACGAAGAATCCGCTTCGGAATAAACTGCCTTGGCCCTCAGATCGATATGTAAGTTTTTGCTTTCGTAATTTTCTAAATACCCTTTCTCTCTTCCATCAAGTTTTACAAGATCAATTTCGTAATAAGGAATATTTTTTGTGAATACAATTGAAAATTCTTCATTTAATACCAATGTTGGCGGTTCCTTTTTGCGAACGGTGTAAGTTACGGGGCTATCTTTCTTTGCCACGAATGAGCCGTCATTTTCAAAAGATGTTTCAGCTGTATCTACTGATTTATCATATTCATAACCTCGATTTTTAATATCAACTATCAAAATAGAGTTACCTTTAATGTTGCTGACTTCGAATCTTCCACCGCTATCTGTCTTAATACCAAATTCCGCTATGCCATTAGAACTTCTCACATGGACAATCACATCAATGCCTTCAACAGGCGTGTTGAGATGATCAACCACCCTACCATAGAAAAGAATGGGCTTGTCCATGGAGAGCAGTTCAAGATCTGCTCTATTGGCTTTATCTGCTTCGGTTAAATTCTGCGCGTGATTGCACTTTGAAGTAACAACCAAGACGCCTATTGTTAACAACACTACGAGAGGAATCAGTTTATTCATTTGCTACTCCTTTTCTATTGAGCTTTTTAGTTCAAAATCACTAAAGATTGCTTTCCAGTATCCCTGCTCGTCAACAATATTTGAACGAAACTCCTTACTGTGAGAATAATGTTTGTCGTCATAACCAAACTTTTTAAGGTTTCGGCTCTTTTCAAATCCCTTAAGTGGCGTTTTGCTCGTCGCCCCCAATGCCTTGACCCGAGACTGAATTATTCTGCTGAATATCTCATAACGGTCAGCGGGAAATTTAAGCAGACTTGGCATGCTTAATCCGTCGTTCGAAATCCCCAATCTCACATAATAGTTGCTTCCGCCATCGATTGAATTCAGCAACGAGCTTATTATGCCTGGAATTGTCGGAAGCGGATCAAGCAACGTAAAACAAGCTACTGCTAGTCCGTTGCAATACAGGTAACCAGGATCGGGTCTGAACTTGGTATTGAATTCCCACGCCATGAAACCACGTTCTCCGGCTGTCAAAGCATAGTCCACTTCGTTAAAATAATTGATGAACTTTGCCTTGCCGGTTGAATCTGCCAAATAGGTGGCATCTTGTGAGCCACTATTGCCTGAGTAGTAGTACCCAAATACATTCGGAGTTACCGGCAACAGAGGCAGACGCCGGCTACTCTCCGTCACACTATTGTCGTAGAAATGTGACGAAAGCGCTGCCTGTGTGGGAATGTACGTTTTAACGATGCCGGGACCCGACAGCTTCTGAATGGCCTCACCTGAAACTATTCCTCCCATGCTATGCCCAAGCAACCTGATGTTTCCAGCATAATCCCTGAGCTTTATTTCAAGTACATCTTTTAGTGCTTCAGAAGAATTCCATGCCCTCAATTCGCTTCTGTCAAAGGTAGTACCTCTTGGAATGTCATAAGGTTTTTCAAGGGTAGGCCAACTGAACGATCCTACACGCCCTGTATACCCCTGCCACCAAAGCCGTTTATAGATTGTTTCGGCCCACCGATCTTTCTCGATTTCACCTTGCATGTTCCAGCCGTGAACGAACAGGAGGTAATCTTTGTCTTTCGCTGGATATTCGCTTTTTTTGATCTCGCTGACCTGCGATCCGACTGTTTTGCTTCCCTCGTCATATGTGACCCTGAATTTGTCATAGAATGTCTGAATTGGCTTTAACTCCAGAAGCGCTGAATTTTCTTCTAAAGTATCGCCATCCGCCTTGAGGATAAAGGTGAGTTCTCCTTTGCCAAAGTTTCGCCCTTCAAAAATATACGGCGACGTTTTATCCGTCGATATATAGGAGGGGGCGAGTTCTGATTCAGTAGATGAGATAGTAAGAAGCTTTGGTTTATCCAACTGCTTTCGTGCAGAATTTTCATTCCACAAATATTTTTCAGTTTCACCAACAGCCTGGAAAATATTTATCTCAGGGGATGTACCGTTGGTATTATTGAACTTGAGATAATAACCGAAGCTCTTAGGTTGTGTCGTCTGATTTGATAATATCTCCATTACCTTCCTTGCGTGAGGATGAAGTTGCATTTGGACACGGGCAAAATCTTCAAGATCTCTCAGCGTTTTTATCTTGTCACCGTTTTCACGAACACAATCCTTAACTGTTCCGCTAATATTATCATCTTCTACTGGATAAGTAATTTTTGAGCCTTGGTTGATGTCAGTATATTCGGTTTCATAACCATTGACATCATTATCATCATTCACCCAGAAGGTGTATTTCCTGTCCTCGGGGTTTTTAAAATCAATCACCCCATCCCTATTTCCATCAAAGGCAATCCTGATCAGCTTCTCAAGCGGTATACTCTTGCGCCTCATGAGTCTCCCCTCTTTGCGACTGCTGAACTCGAATATCGCCTTTGTACCGATACTGCCGAAGACTGGCGCTATCGTCATCCCGTCTGGTGTGGTCAATTTCAAATCGGCAGCCGGGAAGTTGGTGGCTATAAAGCGTTTGTTTGTCGGAGACGTTATTGTTTTTTTCAAGTCGGCATAGCAGTGCTCGTCACTTCCTTTGCGGAAAGACAGCAGATACTGCGTCGGGTGGTCTATACCGGGAAGAGGGTTGACAACAGCACCCTTGCGCGTTTTGATTACCATGCTACCTACCAGGTCGTCATCATTACAGTTGATATCCGGATCCTCGTACTTTACCTCGACGTAGTAGCGACGGTCATCCTCTCCGCCCTTACTGTATCCTATCTCGGGAACCTGAATATTGCTCTCATTGTATACTCTTATGTCGTTGGTGTTAATACCCATTGTGCGCATACCTTTGGTCTGGTCCGCCATGTACAGCCAGCCGTCTTTTTCCGCCATGGCCGGGATGGTGCCTATGGGAATCATCGCCGGGGATCCTTCCGGTGTTGTAGCGCCGGATGAGTTGGGCAGTTGGGTGATGGTGTTGATCAGCCGGGGATTTTTTGGGTCTTTCACATCCACTACCTGAATGGCGCTCAAGGTACTGACGATTGCCAGCCCCGTCTCTTTGTTCAAGGTTATATCGTAGGGATAGGAGACAACCTCTTTATCCAGGGCATCTTTGACCGTTGCCAGCGGTTGGGGGTTGTAGGGGTCGGTAAGGTCAACGGTCTTGAGTCGGCCGCCACCGCCGGTGAGGGCCAGGTCCATGCTCTGCGGGTTGCCGTCGGCATCGGCATAGCTGTAGTCGGACACACCCGCCACACGCAAGGCGTTCAGCTTTTTGGGCTCGATCACTCCCATCTGGACCGGCGTGGGGTTGTTGATATCCAGGGTTATCAGATAACCAGCGGTGGTGGTGAGGAGAGCCTTACCCGTTCCGTAGACCGCAATGTCGTTGGGCGAACCGTATCCCTGGCCGATACTGTCGAAGACACCCACAATACTTGGGTTGTCTGCCGAGAAGCCGTCATAGCTGTCCTTGGCCTTACTGATGCTGACCACCTGCAGCGCCGCCGCAGCCGTGGCAATGTAGGCATATTCGCCGGCAAGGGCCAATCGGCCGGGTATCCCGGAATAGGCTTCGGCCAGCCGCTGTTTACCGATGATGGCCGGGTTTACCGGGTCGGTTTTGATGTCGTAGAAGCGGATATAACCGTACTGGTTGCCGTCGCCGAAGACGATGTTCTCGGTCATGGCCATTATCCCGGCCGTTGGTGCGGGATGGACGGCGACTCCGCGGTAGCTCCAGCTGACGGCGGGGGCGCTCATGCTTTTACTGTAGACCACGGAGGGGTTGGTCGGATCGCTGACGTCGGCGACATGCCACCCCTGGTCGTCGGCGGCGATGTAGGCGTAGCTGTTGCCGTCATAGTGGTTGTACAGGGCGATGTCGCGCCCCCCCTTGAACTGTTCGGCTTCGGCCAGGTCATAGGCGGCGGGGCGTTTGGTGGTGAAAGTGCTCTGGTATCCCTGGGCCAGGGGCAAGAAGGCATTGTCGGCCGAGGGGTTGGGGTTGATGTCTACGATGCCTCCGGCGGGCAGTACCAGCACCTGTACCTGGTACTGCCGGTCGTAGGAGAGGTTGCCCCGTGGTGTGAGCACGGCCTGCATCCGGCCTCCTTCATATGAGGTGGTGATGATGGCCGGCATCGCCCGTCCGTTGCTGGTATCGATCAGTTTGAAGGTGGCCGGGGTGACGTTTTCCACCGGTTCGCTGAACCAGGCGGTGATCTGGGTGGTGACTGGGAGGTCCTTGGCGCCATCGGCTGGGGCGATGCTGTCCACGGTGGGGGCGCCGTCAACGCCGCCAGGTATGGCGCCGACCGCCACGACCCGCAGTTGGAGGGTCTTGGTGCTCTTGTTGGTGCTGGTGTCGGTGGCTTCGACCGTGAAGCGGTAGTTGCCGGCCAGGCCCGGCTTGCAGTTCGTGTCCTGGCTCCCCTGCAGTTCGGCGGGAAAGACCGCTTTGAAGGTATAGCGCCAGATGGCCGGCTTGTCGGCGGTGGGTGGGGATGAAAGTACCGCGCCCAGCCGGATAAGGGGTGCGGAGTATGACTGCCAGGTGGTCGCCTCCGGGCTCTTGTATTCCACCGTCAGAGTGGGGTTGACACTCGATTGGTCGCTGATGAACAGCGGCAGCTGCACTTCCGTCCCCAGCGGCATGGTGCCGGAGCTGATCCGGTTGGTCGGGGCTTGTCCGGGTGCCACCTGCATCGTCAGGTCGATGACCGGCGCGGTTTTGTCCGGCGGGATGGAGTTTTTGTCCGCCAGCATGAAGTTCAGGTTGGTGATCAGGTCGTGATCGACATCCATGAAGAGGGTGTGGCTTGTGCGGCGCATTGTCAGGGGGTGGATGGCGGTTATCCGGTAATCCAGCTGCATTGCCACGACGTAGGCATACAGGGTAGCGAACCCGGCATAAAAACCGCTGCTGTTTGAGTAGCTGACATAATCCCAGGCATCCGGGGTCCGGATGACGGCCCCCTTGATGGGACGGTCGTATTTGTAGACCGGGTTGCCGGAGGCATCGAAGGTTGGTATCTCGATAACTCCATACGGTGGCGGCTGATAGCCGGTCTGGTCGTTCATCTTCTGGTAGGTATAGCCGGAGACGATGCCTTTTTTCATTCCGCCGAAGGAGATGAAGGCAAAGGAGCCGATCTGGACGATGCCGGTGAATGGGGGGCTGGCGGTGGTGATACGGTTGTTGATTACCTTGGTGCTGTCGATGATTTCGTAGACCTTTTCTATGGTGCCGTCGGCGTTATAGATCTCGCTCGGGCGGTTGACAAAGACAGGGGTTGTGGGATCGAAGCCGTCCGGCAGCGGCATGGAGAGATGGACCTCCTTCTGGAAGTCGATCCCGCCGGTGTCGATATTGAATGCGGAGAGATACGTGCCCGGTGCCGGTACCGGACTTGCCAGGCTGGCTTCCGGCACAAAGGTCAGTTTGACAATCGTCGGCCCCGACAAAGCGCCTTCGGGGATATCGAGGATGCTCCCCCCCTCTCCTTCGACCTTGCCACCCTTGGCGGTGACCAGGTAGTTGCCGTCATCGCTTTTGAAGGTGAGGTACGAGACGAGCGTTTGATTCCCAGAGTTATCCATGATGACGATCTTTATCTCGTCGCCCAGTTGGCCTCTGACCTTGCCGGTAAAGGAGCCGTTGCCGGCCGGAACCACGGAAACTATCTCGCCGCTGGTGTCGTTGATGATGAGCACCGTACAGTCGGCAGGGGAGCTCCCTTGGGTGGCGGTGATGCTGATGAACCCATCAGCATCGGGAAAGCTCGCGGTGATGCTCCCTGCCGGCGGCATGGGAGGCGGAGTGGTGTTGCGGATGGTAAAGCCGGAGGTGACATCCTGGCCAAGGGGATATCCCTGGAGATCCTTGATCGTCCCGGCTATGGTGATGGTGTAACTCTGCTGCGACTTGAGCAGATCTGCCGGGGTGAAGGTGACGACCTTGCCGTCAACGCTGAAGGTGAATACACCGGGGACAGCCGTTCCGGCTGAGTCGAGGAGTTTGAGAGTTTGGGAGTTTATGGAGCTTTGATCCATGCTTTTGGAGAAGGTAATCACCACCGGCACGTTTGGCTGAATATTGATGCCCGTCGGCGACACTGAAACAACCGTCGGCAAGATCATCAGGATTTTGAGGTCAATGATTATTGCCTGGTTGGCCGCTATTGCGCCGGTAGCGCTCCCTTCGTCGTTCTTGTATAGATCCGTTGCAGTCGCGGTGACTGCGGCAACAGGCGCTGCCACAAGATATTTCCCGGTGGCTGCGGAAAGATCGATGAGCGAACCGTTGTCCGTCTTCACCAAAGCACCGTTGAAGGGGGCGTTGCTGGAATCGGTGACCGTGCCGGTGGCAAAGCCGATCTGCCCCTTGGCCTGGAGGAAGTAATAAACTCCGGAGGAGTTTATTGAGTTTGATGAGTTCAATGAGTTCTGGAGTTGGGAAGTTAACGGCTCTGTGGTGATGAAGGAGCCGTTCTGTCTGGCCAGGGCCACGAGCTTCAGCTTCTGAACCCCCTTGACATCGATCTGCTTCGCCACGAGCAGCGGTAGAGACGGATTGAATCCGTCTGGCGCCGGGATGGAAATGGTCGCCGATTGCGCCAGGGTCTGCCGCGTCAGGTTCACCTCCACCACCTTGAGCAGAGTGAAATCGTTCCCCACGGCTCCGGTTGCGGCTGCCCCGTTTTTCGTCGCCACCGGTGTTGTCCGGGCGAGCGCCCCCTGCGGGATAACGAGAATGTTGCCGTCGGCATCCACCAGCCGGCCGCCATCGGCGCCCACCATGATGCCGCTGTCGGTTGCATCGGGTTTTACTATCTCTATGCCCACTTTTCCCAGTAAAAGATCGACCAGTGTGAAATCCCTGGACGGCGAAACGGGGAAGGTGGTGCGGAGTTCGACTCCGCTCACTCCCCCACCGACTCCGCTCACTGCAGGCTGGGTTAATGCGCCGGCGGCAATGTTGGTTATGCATGGCTGGCGATAGAGAACGATATCCTGGGTGTAGGCGGAAGGCTCCACCTTGTCTCCAGATTTGAGATCGAATTTTTCCGTTACCCTGTTGTTGATAATGAAACCGGAAATGAATTGCGGCGCTGGGGTAACCCCGTCTTTAGCCGTCAGCAGCACCTCACCGGCTGCCTTGAGCCCTGTGGACGGTGGCGATGCCTGGGGAACGACCTTTCCGGCGGTGTTGATTGCGGCATAATCGAGAGATGCCGTGGATGCCGGGGCAAGGGGGTTGCCTGCTTCCGCCGCGGCAGGGGCGTTGGGAGCCGGGTCGGCAATGAGGAGCGCATACTGCCCGGCGGCGGTTATGTCTGCGCTTGCGCTCAGGCCGTCGGCGGCAATGGTTGCATTTCCTTTTGATCGCCACTGGTGGCTGGTGCTGTCGTAGGCGGCCAGCGTCAACACGGTACCCGAGGCCTGGGCGAGAGGAACCTGCACCGGGATCTTCAGCGCAGCAGCGGAGGAAAAGCCCGTATAGAGAGCCGTCCCCGCCGTTGGATCAAGGAGACGGACATCGACGGCGGCCAGGGGGGACCAGCCGGGGGGCAACATGCCCGCCAGGCCCTGGTTGCTGACCGGTGTCAGACGGATGTCCGCCTGATTGGAGAGAGCGCCGTTCGGTATTGTTAATTCAATTGCAGGGCGGGGTAACCCCGCCCCTACATCTACCCGTATGGTTCCGCCAATGGCATCAATAACATTCTTTGTCCCATTGATTTTCGTCAGCCTGGCGTCGAGGGCGGTGGCCTTCTTTTCCGGCATGACCGGGACGATTCGTTCAACACTGGTGAAACCGGGCTTAATGACGCCGACGACTGCGTTTCCCGATTGGTTTTCGGTGAAGTAACCGCCATCGGCTGCCGTTGTCAGGGTCTTCACCTCACCATTCTCATCGGTTACCGTCACCTGGGCGTCGGCAAGGAGGAGCCCTCTTTCATCCTCAAGTACTTTTCCCTGCACATATCCCGGCCCCATGGCCGCCTGGCTTATTTTGACGCGTGTGGTTGCGCTCCCTTCGTTGCCGGCGACATCGATGCCTCTGGCCTGGAATACCACCTCGCTTCCAGTGTTCAAAGATGGTGAAAGCTTGTAGGAAACGGATTCGACGATGGAAGGAATATTCCCTCCCGACCAGATGGGTACGCCGTCGGCCTTCAACTCCACAAGGGTGAGCTGTCTGTTGTCTGAAACATTCACCACTATGGCCACATTGGCACCGGCCGCAGCCTCGGCAGGGCTCTGCAGAGACAGGACGGGCGACTGGCTGTCCAGCGAGACGCCGACACTGGCGCTCCCCTTGTTGCCGGCCCGGTCAGTAGCCTCTATGTTGAGGATGTTGTCGCCCTCGGCAAGTGTATAGACAACACTGAAGGTCTGATTGGTGACGGTGATGGCAGTGCCGTTGATAGTGGCGGTAGTATGGGGCTTGCTGATGATGCCGGAAACGGTTACCTGCGCTGTTTTGGTAATGGTGCCGGAAAGGGGCGCAGTGATGGTAACCACGGGGGGTGTATTGTCGAGGGTGACGAGAACGGTTTTCGTGGCCTGATTTCCTGCAAGGTCCGTGGCAACAAGGGTGATGGTATTGAGCCCCGGTGTCAGGGTCAACGGCTGATCGAAATCGAGACTGCTCAAGGTTGCAGCCTGACCGTTGATGGTAAGGCCGGCAACCGGTTCGTCGATGTTACCTTTGACCGTAACCTGCGGCGCACTGAAGAAGGCGTTTTCTGCCGGAACGGTGACGGTTATGACCGGCGCCCTGGTATCGAGAACGATGCCGAGGGGAACTGAGGGAATACTCTCGTTGCCTGCTGCGTCGGTGGCGATGGCAGTGTAGGAGTTTGTCCCCTCCGCCAGGGTAACGCCTGCCAGGGTGAAGCTACCCTGGGCGTCTGCGGTGACGGTGCCGATGAGCAAACCTGCGGCAGATATTTTCACGCTTGATCCTGCTTCGGCAGTGCCGCCAAGGGTGACCCCGGCCACATTGGTCGGACTGGTGAGCGAATTGAGTACCGGAGCTTGCGGCGGCGTGGAGTCTAGCGTGACATTGACCGTTGCCGAACCGCTGTTGCCGGCCCGGTCGGTTGCTTTTACAGTAATGAAATTTGCTTCCTCGCTTAATGTATATGCGGCTGACCAGGTTTTGCCCGAGACGGTGGCAGTAATGGTGTTAACGGTAACCGTGGTGAATTCTTCACTGACTGTTCCGGAAACGATTACCTGCTTATCCCTGGTGAGAAGTCCGGCTGCCGGTGTGACGATGGTCACCTGCGGGGGGGTGGTGTCCAGGTAAACGGGAACAGAGGTGGTTCCCTCATTTCCGGCCAGATCCTTTGCCTTGACGACAAGCGTGTTCGCTCCCTCTGCAAGAGTTATTGTGAGACTGAACGAAAGCCCATCGACAACGGCTGACGTATTATTCACCGTAACCGAAGTGACCGGTTCGTTGACCATACCGGTGACGGTGATCTGCGGCGTGTTGAGGAATGCATTTGCTGTCGGCGCGGTTATTATTATGACCGGCGGCGTAATGTCGAGAACAGCGCTGACCGGTGACGATGCGGAACTTTCGTTACCTGCCGCGTCGATGGCTGCAGCAGTGTATGTGTTAATCCCTTCAACAAGTGTTGCGCCCCCCAGACTGAACTTCCCTTCAGCATCGGCAGGCACTGTGCCGAAAATCACCCCGCCAGCGACCACCTTTACACTGGCATCCGCTTCGGCAGTGCCGCTGATCGTAACCGCAGCCAGGTTGGTTGGTGTGGTGAGTGGGTTGAGCAGCGGCGCGGCCGGTGGTGTGGAATCGAGGGTAACATTGACAGTGGCGCTGCCCGGGTTTCCGGTCCGGTCGGTCGCCTGAACGGTGATGCTGTTTGCACCTTCGCTCAGGGTGTAATCAACCAGGGTCCAATCTTTTCCATTGACCTGGGCGGGAATATTGTTGACGGTAACCGCCGTTACATCTTCACTGACCGTTCCGGTCACGGTCACCTTGCTGTTTCGGGTCAGGAGTCCCGATGCCGGTGCGCTGATTGTGACAACCGGGGGCACGGTATCGGTAACGAAGCTCCAGATACGGCTGGCGACGTTGGCGGCGCGGTCGGCTACGCTGAGGCTGACAGCATGGCTGCCATCGGGCAACTTTGAGCCGGGGGCATAGGAGATGGCGGCGGCAGTTATGGACGCAGCAGCGGAGACATCGTTTCCATCCACCAAAAGCCGCACACTGGCCGTGTTGATGCCGGAGCCGTTGGTCTCGTCCGAATAGGAGGCGGAAATGACCGGCAGCGGGTTGTTGAGGAGAGCCCCGTCTGCCGGAGAAATGGCGGAGATGACCGGCGGTGTGCTGTCGCACCCCTTGCCGATGATCTCTATGATGAGAAAGGAGGGTCCCCTTTTCCGGATCTCGTCGATTTTCCGCGCCAGATCGTCCAGATGCCTGACGTTTTCATCGATGGCATGATTTATCCCTTCAAGCTCCTTAAGCAGTTCCGAGAGTTTTTCCCTCTTCTTTTCGTGATCTTTTTCTCTCTTGCTCGCTGACCGATCAAATGTGTCGAGGGCGGCCTTACAGGATCGGATGGCATCCTCTGTATCCCTTTTCGATTTTTCTATGCCCGTCCGGTCATGTTCGACCCAATCCTTTCCGATTTCGTGCCCGTTTTTCTCCCTATCCCAACCATCTTCTTTGTCATCTGCATCGTCGTCTTCATCATCAAGGCTCTTACGTACCCCGGCCAGGTGCTCATCCCGATCGCCGTAACCTTTTTTAATGCGCTGGAATTCCAGGAGGATTCTTTCAAGCGTTTTGATGTCGTAGGGTGGTTTCAGGCCGGCAATTTCATTTTCCAGCAATTGCAGTTTGGCCAGATCCTTTTCCAGATCCGACTGCCTGGCCTGATACTTTGCCAGCTGATCAAAATAGCCGTGGTGACCGCTTTTGAGTATCACCTTCAGCTCATTTAGCTGCTGTACGGCTACGAGTTTTTCAAAGGTCGCAATCTTGTGTTTGAACTCGCTTTCTCCGGCAATCTTGCTGCCGTTTATGTAAATCCTTGCCGATTTGATCCGGGTATTTTTACTATCGCCGTTTTGCACCCGGACGAGCGCAAGGTCGGAGGGATTGCAGCGCTCGAAAGTGTCCGTATAAACGGTGGGCTTCCCCTTGAGCCGGTCATAGCGCTTCGGACCGAAGACCGTCATGTCCGCTCCGGCAAAAGAGTAGGAAACGGATACGAGCAGCATCAGCAGAGCCACACCGAAAGCAGCCGCTGGCCGCGCATTGCGCAATGAATTCTTCAGAACTTGAAAGGGACTACCAGCCATAATATTTCTCTCCCCTGGGATACTTGTAAGACGATCTCCTGCACAGGCCCGCAGGAGCCATCCTATAACCACAAAGCATGCCAAAACGAAAGGCAGATGGAAACCATACAATAAACAGTTAATAACCAGCTGAATATAAACAATAATTTTTAAATTTAGTTTTCTGGAATTTCAGAGGTGAGAGAATGAATGGGAGGCGATTTTTTGTGGAGATATTGTAAAATTTTTTTACACATCGCCGTAGAAGCCCATGGGACAAGGCTTTACATTCTTGTAAAAATTTTTTACACATGTCCGTAAACCCTTGCCTGGCAAGGGTTTAGACTTATTGTAAAAAAATTTTACACTTGGCCGTTCGGCACTGGCCCATCCGGCCAAGAAGGTCTGCTCACCTTGTGGGGTGCCCTCTTTTCAGCTCACTGCACGATCTTCAGCGGTGGTTTCGGCCCGATAAGTTGGACGTCCCCCTGGTCCGTCGCAACCGCCTTGGGGAGGGAAACGGTCCCCGCTGCCGGACAGGCAGTGTTGTTCATATAGTAGATAGCCGCGCTCAGTCGGGCTTCCCGGATGTCACCCAGCGGGTATTTGAGATCGTCGGCCACCTGGCAGGTGGGCAGAAAGCCGGTCTTGTAGTCGTCCAGGCCGTTGGCGTTCACCCCCTCTACCTGGAGGGCAAAATACGCCTGCCCCTCATAATCGGTTTGGACGGAGCCGTATGGTTTGCCGCAGGTGGTAGTGCCGATGCGGATAACGGGTAAATAAGGGAGAAGGCCGTTGATGATCGACTCGCTGGCCGAGCAGGTGTTGGAGCCGGTGATGACGAAAACTCTCCGTAGGCCGAGTTGGGGGAGCGTCGCGCCATTTTGGTCCAAGGGGGAGAAGAGGACGGTATTTTGCGGATCGTTGGTCCGTTCGGGATGCCTGTCGTTGAACAGCAGCCGCTCGAAGACCTGCCCTTGCAGCGCCGCGCCACCCAGCATCGAGGCCACCTCCTCGGCGATATAGAGGAAGCCGCCGCTGTTGTAACGCAGATCCAGCACGACCTCGCTTACCCCCTGCTGTTTGAAATAGGTCATGGCATTCACCAGCCCCTGCTCCGCGGTCAGGATATGGTCGTTGAACAGCAGATAACCGGCCTTCTTACCCTGAGCCAGACCGATGAGCAGCGGCTGCGCGACCGGCGTGGTCGAGAAGTTCGCCGAGACAAGCGTCGCAGGCCGGTTCACACTGGTGCCGGGGCTACGGATCACCATGCTGGTGGATGCACCCGCCTTGCCCGGAAACAGGGCGGCATTCAGGCTTGAGGATGCCAGTTGGGCGACCGGCCAGCCGTTGATCGAGATGACTTCCGTCCCGCGGCTGATCATCCCGGCCGCCGGTGAGTAAGGGTCGACATAATAGGCGAACAGGCGTCCCGAGGCCCCCCAGCCCCATTTCACGCCGAAGCCGGTCTGCTGCCCGTCCCGCAGCTCACTGTCGGCGACAGCCTTCGGCATGCTGAAGCTGAAGCGGTCTTTGGCCGTTACCAGCAAGGCGTCGAAGTAGTCGGGGGCAGATGCGTAATTGGCAGAGGGAACATCGACAATTTCACCTCGCCAGAGATATACATCATCCAGATGTGCCCTGACCCAGGCTCGCTGGGCCTCCAGGCCGGCGCCGGCCGGTGCCGATGAGTCGCCGCAGCCGGCCAGCGACAGCAACAGTAAAAGCGTTAAAATAAGGGGGTAAGTGCGGTTCATGTTGTTTCCTTTTATGTCGTGACCTGACAGCTGCTCTTCGGCGCGTCGATGCGCCGACCAGGAGGTTCACTCCTTATCCGGCAAGGGAAAGGTGAAAAAGAACGTGGCGCCCAGACCGACCGCCCCGTCTGCCCAGACTCGGCCGGCATGTCGGTCGATGATCCTTTGGACGGTGGCGAGACCGATTCCGGTGCCGGGAAAATCACCGGAACGGTGCAAACGCTGGAACGGTTTGAAGATCCTTTGGGCATCCCGCATATCGAAACCGACCCCATTGTCGCGCACGAAGAACTGGACGGCCCCGTCGCTCGATTTCTGTCCGAACTCTATCCTGGGGTGATCATGTCTGGCAGTATACTTCCAGGCATTGCCGATCAGGTTTTCCAGAAGGATGCGGGCCAGGTGGGGATCGCACCATGCCACAATTCCCTCGACAAAGCGCCATTCCACCGCACGTTCAGGATTACGCAGACGGAGTTCGGCCATGATCGCATTGGCCAGGGCGCTCAAATCCACCTCCGCATAGCTCAGTTCGGTCCTGGACACCTTGAACAGCACCAGCATCGCCTCGATCAACTCTTCCATATTTTCGCAGCCTTGGCGGATGGCGTTGAGGAGGGTCAGGCCGGTATCGTCCATCTTGTCGCTGCAGATCTCGGCAAGGGCCTGGGCCGCCCCATACAGACCGGTAAGGGGGGCGCGCAGGTCGTGGGAGAGGGAATAGCTGAACGCCTCGAGTTCCCGGTTCGTGGCCTGCAGGTCGAGAGCCTGCTGGCACAGGCTGTCGTTCAGCTTGCGGATCTCCCCTTCGGACTTCTGCCGTTCCGATATGTCGCGCACCACGCAGACAATGCCGCCATCCTCCAGAACGGTGAGGGATATCTCCTGGGGAAACAGGGTGCCGTCCTTCTTCTGGCCGGTTGCCTCGCCGCGCCACCCGCGCTGCTTGTCGCCCCCCTCGTAGATGAGAGACTCCAGCCGTTGCAGCTCGTCGGCAGGATAGAGGACATGCCAGCTCTTTCCCATCAGTTCAACCTGGGAAGGATAGCCATATATGGAGGCATGGGCCTTATTGAGGTAGAGGTATTCGCCGCCGGGATTCAGAATGGCGATGCCGTCCATCGAAGCCTCGATGGCCGCCAGCTGCTGCCTGAGGCGGTTTTCTGCGATCTTGCGGTCGGTGATGTCGCGCACCGATTCTATACCGGCGATGATCCGTCCCGCTGCATCCCGGAGCGGAGCCGATATTATCTCCACATGGCGGGGGCCCCGTTCATTGGGAGAGCTCGTTTCCCGCCGATGGAGAAGTCCGTCGGCAAAAGACTCGACGAGATTGCAGTCCGGGCAGACCGACGGCAGCTGATGATAAGCGGCATAGCAGTATTCCCCCACATGGTCTCCCATCACCTTCCTGGTGCCAGGGCTCTGGTAGAGGATTTTCATGTCGGTGTCCTGGACGCTCACGGCATCGGGCATGGCGGCAAGGATTGCCTCGGAGCGGGCCTTTTCGGCGGCCAGGTTGGTCAGCGCTTCTTCCAGGGAAGAGGAGATGCGTTCCTGTGTCAGGGATTTCCGCCAGGCATAAATTATAAAGACAAGGAGAAAGAGCATCGACTGTATCCGGTATGCCAGTTCCTGCCCGTCAGGATGCAGGATTTGCTGAACAAAGCTACCTTCGTCGAAGAAAACCCCGTCCAGATAACAATCCGCCACCCAGAAAAACAGCATCAGGCCGATTCCCGTCCCGACCAAGCTCCAGCGATTGTTCCGGCGTCGTGCCGCCATCAACCCTCCCGCGCCAAAATAAACATTATAAAATTAAAAGTCGATAAATTTCTGACAGATGACACCAATCCAGGGTTAACGGGAGTATTAAACCTAGAAAAGCATTTGGTCCACTAAATACACGAAAATCACTAACAAAATCGTTCTACGGAATCCAGTTGAGCGTCTGCTTCTGAAAGTCGATGGTGTACTTGAGGCCGCCGAGGAAAGTCATGCCGAGCAGCCCGTCCCCCATAATGCCGGCACGCTGCCTGATAATGACAACCTCCTGCCTGGCGCGCCGGATCGGTCCCACCCGCATCTGAGTAAGGACCCCTTTTCGGGCCTTGAGCACCTTGCCCCCCACCACGCCGACCCGCACATTGTCCGTCTCGCCGATGTTGAGACGGGCCGCCACTTCAGGGGTGATCACAGACGTGGTGGCCCCGGTATCAAGCAGGAGCATGGCCTCGGTTTCCGCTTCGCCGTTCGTCAGGGTCACCGGCACAAACACCTGGAGGCCTGAGATGACTACCGGCGTCGAGAGGAGAGCCCGCTGCCGCTCCCTGGCCGCCTTGGCCTCGGCAGCCTTGCGCGCCTGGAGGGACTGGGCCTGCTCGGCCTCCTCCTGTTGCTTCGCCGCGGCCCGCTCGTTTCGTTCCTTCTCCAGCATCACAGCCCGCTCGTCCTCCGGCAGGTCGTCGTACTTGTCCTTACGCACCTGCTTCTTGTTCCGGTACTCCTTGGGGATATGGGACGGATCTTCTACAAAGTGGAGCGTGCCGTTTCGATCCCCCCCTGTGTCAGAATAGTTGTCGCCTCAGATGGGTTGTTTAGCCACGGTCTTCCGAGCTGAATTGCAACGAGCGTAGCGAGCTTGCGATTCAGCTCGAAAGACCGGGACCGGCAAAAGCCGGCGACCCGTATTTTTTCAACATCTGGGGGCAGCAAGGATCTATAATGACATACACACAAGGATTCAAATCCAGCCTGGTTCGCAAGATGGCCTGCCCTAATGGCGTCTCGGCCTCAGCTCTATCCCGAGAAGTGGGAATTCCCCAACAATCACTCTCTCGCTGGCTTCGAGACGCAAATGTCGTGAATGAATCTGGTAACTCCCCAATTTCTGAAGCACCATGGAGAACAATGTCCCCAAAGCGCCCACAAGACAAGTCTGCCGAAGAAAAGCTCAAAATCGTCATCGAAGCCGAGACGGTTGCCGAAGATCAACTTGGCGCCTTCCTGCGTCGCAATGGAATTCATGAAGCACAGTTACGCGAGTGGCGCGCCATGATGCTTTCGGGGCTGCAAAAACCGTCTCGGCCTTCCTCAAAAACATCAGAGGAAACTCGCAAAATTCATGCACTGGAAAAAGAATTACTGCGCAAAGATAAAGCATTGGCCGAGGCCGCCGCGATTTTGATCCTCAAAAAAAAAGTCCAATCGATCTGGGGGGGCGAGGACGAGCCCACGGACAAGAGGAACGGCAGATGATCGGGCAACTTATTGAAGAGGCAACCCATTCCGGAGCGAGACTTGAATCGGCCGTTGTCGCCATCGGGCTGAGCATTCGCACGTTCCAGCGTTGGAATCTCCAGGATGACGGAGCAGATCGGCGACATGGGCCAGTCGCAGAACCGGCGAACAAGCTGGCTCCGTCGGAGCGGCAGAACATCATCGATATTGCAAACTCCCCGGCGTTTCGGGATATTTCGCCGAAACAGATCGTGCCGCAATTGGCCGATCAGGGAATATACGTGGCGTCGGAATCGAGTTTCTACCGGGTGCTCAAAGACGATGGGCTGATGACTCACCGGGAACCCTCCCGGCCCGCCACCAGCCGCAAGCCAAAAGAACATGTGGCTACCGGTCCTTGCCAGGTCTGGTCATGGGACATCACCTACTTGAAGAGCCCGATTCTTGGGCAGTTCTTTTATCTCTACATGATCATGGATGTCTGGAGCCGCAAGATCGTAGCGTCCACGGTGTTTTTAAAAGAATCCAATGACTATAGCGCCAGGCTGTTTCTGAAAGCCTGTATCAGGCTCGGCATCAATCCGGAAGGCCTGATTCTTCACTCCGACAACGGCGGCCCGATGAAAGGGGCGACCATGCTGGCTACTCTCCAGCGCCTGGGCGTAATTCCTTCCTTCAGCAGGCCACAGGTCAGTGACGACAACCCTTTCTCAGAAGCGCTGTTCCGAACCATGAAATATAGACCTGGTTATCCGAGTCGGCCTTTTTCAAGTCTGGCAGCGGCCCAGACTTGGGTTGATGGTTTCGTCGCTTGGTATAACACGGAGCATCTGCACAGCGGCATTCGCTTCGTCACCCCGGACGATCGCCACTTCGGCCGGGAGAAAGCCATCCTGTTAAACCGCCGGGAGATATACGAGAAGGCCCGGCAACAAAACCCAAACCGCTGGTCAAAAAACATCCGAAACTGGGAGCCAGTGGAAACAGTTTATCTTAACCCTGAACCAACGGCGGAAGTCGAACTTCTTGACGCCGCATAAAAATTCAACAGAGGCGACAACTACCTTGACACCCGCCGCCAATGCCCGACCGCGCCCGTCCATGCTGATGGCGATGTTGTGCAAGGTGAGGACGCTGGTAAATGCATCGCTTGTGAACTGGCAGCCCTGGTCGGTGTTAAATATCTCAGGGCAACCAAACGTTCGAAGCGATTGCTCCAGGCAATCAACGCAGAACCCGCTGTCGAGTGAGTTCGATAATCGCCAGGCCAGTACCTTGCGCGAATACCAGTCGATCACTGCAGCAAGGTACGCAAACCCGCGTGCCAGGCGGATGTAAGTGATGTCAGTACTCCAGACCTGATTTGGCCGGGACACGTTTAACCCTCTGAGCAGGTACGGATAAACCTTGTGCTGAGGATGAGGACGGCTGGTATTTGGCCCTGGCGCCATGCCAGCCAACCCCAAGACCCCCATCAATCGCTGAACTCGCTTACGGTTGACGGGATGGCCTTTGGTGGCCAGATGCACCACCATTTTACGGCTACCGTAGAACGGGTGACAGGTATATTCAGCATCAATCAAAGCCAGCAACAGCAATTCCAATTCATCCGGTACGGCGACAAAATGGGGGGCATAAACAGTAGAACGGGCTACGCCCGCTAACTCGCATTGCCGGGTGAGCGCCATGGAACCTTGCAGATCTACCCAGCGCCTGCGGTCTGCTACTGGCCAATCCCGGACTTTTTTTTAAGCCAGTCAAGTTCCATCTTCAACCGCCCGATTTCCGAGTAGAGCCGCTCAGGGCTGGCGGAAGGATCATCGGGCTTGGGGCCGCGCTTGGAATCGAAAATTCCAGGTGCCTGTGCGATCAGGGCTTTCTTCCATTCCCCAACCTGGGTCGGATGGATAGCAAATTCCTGGGCGATTTCATTCAAGGTCTTCGTCCCTCGGATCGCTTCGAGTGCGACTTTTGCCTTGTGCTGACTGGTGAAACTTTTACGGCTCTTTTCGCTCATTGCCTGCTCCTTTTTATCGCAGGCTACCATCTTAAACTATTGTCCGAAAATTGGGGTCCACTATAGTTCAATAGAAGCTTTAAGCCGAAACCTTGTCCGCAGAAAGAACGGAAACTGGGGATAAAGGCGGATAAACCCTTTCATCTTTGCTTTTGCCTGATCCGCTTTGATCATCTTTTTCCGCCTGTACTGCGTTCAAATCCCAGGTTCTGTTTTATCCGCCTCTAGATGCTTTCCGCCTGATCAACTTCAGGGCGTTCAATAGAAGCTTTAAGCCGAAACCTTGTCCGCAGAAAAAACGGAAACTGGGGATAAAGGCGGATAAACCCTTTCATCTTTGCTTTTGCCTGATCCGCTTTGATCATCTTTTTCCGCCTGTACTGCGTTCAAATCCCAGGTTCTGTTTTATCCGCCTCTAGATGCTTTCCGCCTGATCAACTTCAGGGCGTTCAATAGAAGCTTTAAGCCGAAACCTTGTCCGCAGAAAAAACGGAAACTGGGGATAAAGGCGGATAAACCCTTTCATCTTTGCTTTTGCCTGATCCGCTTTGATCATCTTTTTCCGCCTGTACTGCGTTCAAATCCCAGGTTCTGTTTTATCCGCCTCTAGATGCTTTCCGCCTGATCAACTTCAGGGCGTTCAATAGAAGCTTTAAGCCGAAACCTTGTCCGCAGAAAAAACGGAAACTGGGGATAAAGGCGGATAAACCCTTTCATCTTTGCTTTTGCCTGATCCGCTTTGATCATCTTTTTCCGCCTGTACTGCGTTCAAATCCCAGGTTCTGTTTTATCCGCCTCTAGATGCTTTCCGCCTGATCAACTTCAGGGCGTTCAATAGAAGCTTTAAGCCGAAACCTTGTCCGCAGAAAAAACGGAAACTGGGGATAAAGGCGGATAAACCCTTTCATCTTTGCTTTTGCCTGATCCGCTTTGATCATCTTTTTCCGCCTGTACTGCGTTCAAATCCCAGGTTCTGTTTTATCCGCCTCTAGATGCTTTCCGTCTATTATCAAAGGATCTACGTCTAACCTGCGGCTGCGGACCAAAGTTCAGCAGTAGACCAACCTCAATTTCCGTTGCTCTGAGATAATTGAACAACTGCGATTCATGCTCCGGGGCAAGTTGTTTTACGGCCTTGACTTCTACAATGACTTTCCCCTCGACGAGAATGTCGGCAAAATAGTCACCAACCGGATTTTCTCCGTAATAGACCGTAATCGGCCATTGAGCGGTTGCTGTAATCTGTCTCTTTGCCAGCTCCAACAGGAGTGCATTCTCATACACCTTTTCCAGAAAGCCGAATCCAAGCGTGTTGTAGACAGTGTAGAAACAGCAGATAATGGCATCAGTCAATTCCCGATGCTTGTAGATGTCTTCGTCATTACACCCCCTGTCCGTCATGGCCCCCCGCCCCCCTATTCTGCCCTATTCTGCCCTATTCTGCCCTGTTCTGCCCTATTCTGCCCAATAGCAAAATGCCTGCGTGTCGGACCCACACATTTCACTTGCCGATTCCCGAGGAGTTCCGGGACGGAGTTCCGGGGACGCCATACTTATTCACCGATAATGATTGGCATGGCGTCTCCGAAATTCCCCGAATGCTCCGTTCGTTACATCAATCCAAGAGACGTCTTGCTGAACACCTTGGCGTAGTAATCGCTATCAGACTTGATAAACACAATGATGCTGTTCGGGGTATTGAATACTTGTTTCGGCTCGGCAACGATATCGATGGACATTGTTGTGAAGAGGGTGTCCTGCTTGATGACCAGTAGCTTCTTGATATTGTCGCTATTCAGCATGTAGAGGTTGCCGAGATCATCGTCGGATACCAAGTCGATGAAAGTATGGCCGAGATTACCGGCATAGGTGATATCGTCAGCGGCTGCAGGCGATGAGATGAACATGTTGCCGGACCCGGTGGCAATACGAGTGTCGCTATTCATTACCCGAATCGGAGCTCCGAAACCGTAGTCACCGTGGTAACGGGAATCGCCAATGCTATCGATCGTCCCTGTCGACGCGTTGATTGCCAGATGATGCATGTCCGCCGGCGACAGCCCGCTGTCAAGGGCATAGGCCATGCCGGTGGCCTGATTGAAGGTGAAATTGCTGAGCGGATACCAATAGCTCTTGCTGGTGACGATTTGTCCGTTTTCCAGGTTGATGGTCTCATAGGTATTCGATGGCCCCCAGCCGGTTCCATTGCCGACCAGCACAAACTTGGAAGAAACGGGTACCAGTGCATTGATGGAGATCAGAGAATCAGCCAGCAACGTGAGGCTTTCGTCGGCTATGTTCAGCCGATAGATCTTGCCGGTGGAATACCCCAGCAAAAGGGAGCCGCCGGCCGTCTCGACTGCCAACGCCTGCGGCGAAGCCTGCAGCGGGATGTCCTTTTCGCGCACCAGCGTATCGGCGTAAACAGCCAGCACTCCGGCGCTGCTGTCGAAAATGTAAAACTTCTTATTCACCTTGTCCTGCAGGATCGTGCTGACAAACTGACGGATCTTGGAATAACCGGGGAGTTTGTTGAAGCCGACGGACAGGCTGACGCTGCCTGTCGTCGCGGGATCGACTACGGCACTGGCCGGATCGAAGAGAATTTCCGCGGCGACTTGGGCACCGGCAACGACATTGACGTCGACAGAACCGGTATAGATAAGCGCCTGGCCATTGTAAGCATTGGCCGTTACGCGCCAGTACCCCTTTGCCAGGCCTGTAACTGTGCCGGATGCCACATTGTTTGCTACACTCAGATCCGTTACAATATCCGTATAACCGTCTCGAGACAGAGTGGCGCTCACTGCAGTAATCGTATTGGTGCTAGTCGTCATGGTACTAAATGCGATTTTGGCTGCAGAGCTGGCGTTATGTTGCAGCGTTGCAAGGTCGATTTGCAGACTTACGGTTCCGGTTGCATTGTTAGCTGTTGACGCCCCTGTCCCACAACCAGCCATGATTCCCAAGGCAAACATAAGCAGCAGATAGACTGAAATCTTTTTCATACGCCCTCCTCCTCTTCCTATTATTTGATTAAAACGGCCTGTCCAGCAACTTTCCCGCTGCTGCCTGCCTAGGAGCCTGTCGGACTTAGGAATGAATCTACTGCGAGAACGGAAAATCGGTCCATATTCCCGTAAATTTTCGACAAATAGGTCCACTATTCGCTCTCAAATTTCCGAAAATCTGTCCTCGATTTGCCATTCTCTCGTTACGATTCCCTAAGTCCGACTGGCTCCTAGAGACTGCCGATATTTCAGAACCGGAACGAGACCCCAAAAAGCACATTGTGCATCGAAAGCGACGCGGTTACCTTCTTGGCAATGTTGTCACTATTTCCAATTGCAGCATTAAAAAGGTATGTCGTTGTATCCTGAAGGACGTTGACCCTGTAATATGCATAGCGGTATTCACTAAATAAGGCGATATGCTTTGAGAGTTGCAAAGCAATCCCGGCCGGAACTTGAAAACCAGCGTTAATTCCCCAGCTGTTGATTTTATCAGTTGGCGGGCCATTGTCGGCAGAGGCATAGGTGTACAAAGATATACTGGGGCCGATACCGATGTAGGGTTGCAACATCCCTTGGGGAATGTTTTCGTCACTTAGAAGTGGAAGCCGAAACATAACCATGGGGGTCAGCGGCGCGAGATCGAATCTGGCGGTAGCTCCCTTTGCGTGCATGGAAGAAAAGTCGCCTCCCACACCAAGCCAGCGTTGTTTTGTGAACCAGTAGCCTCCTCTTACACCGTATGTGACGTCTCTTTCAAAACCAACTTTTTTGCTGGTAGAGGCAACATTGCTGTTTATCGTCACGGTCGCATTATCAGTAAAAGATGGCCCGGCGTATAAATCAATAAAGCCTTCGGCAAAAGACGGTATCGCAGACATTACGAGCAGTGATAAAACGACGCCAATGATTCCAATTTTCATAATTTCCCACCTATAGCAATGACATCAATATTATTTAGACCAACGAATAAGCCCAGCCGCGCGGCGCCGGCGGGAGCACCTTGTTGGGAAATCTGCGCGCCCTCTCGCACGGACTAGGTAGAACCCCTGAGTGCCGCTGCCAGAGTCGCTGGTTCCGCCACACTCACCATGAGTTGTCGCAAGCGGACGGGAAATCCCATGACGTACCCGCGCTGGGTCGGCGTCAGGTCGATGGTCAGGATTCCCTGTCCCGATCCGTTCACCAGCCATCGACCTGCGAATCCATGCACCCCACGACTCAGCGGGCGCCCATGCGTTTCTGCGGCTAAGGCGACAGCTGCTCTCGGAAAGCAAGCTCGAAATGCCCAGCCCATTCGCACTCGGATCTCCTCGCTGTTCACCTCCACATAGGAGCTCGAAGGGCGCAGAAACAAGGCACTCGACAGAATTCCGTACCATGGGTCAAACTGAATGGGAAATCGCTGTGGGCTCAATGGTCTCCTCCCGATAAATGACCGCATGTTTGGCGGCAGCAGGAGCCATTCTATAACCACATTGCATGCCAAAGCGGAAGGCAGATTGAAATTATTCAATAAACTATCAATAACCAGCTGAATATAAACAATACTTTTAAATTTGGCGTTCCGGAGGTTCGGGGGTGAGGGTTTTGGGTAGGGGAGATTCCTTGCCGCACTTATTGTAAAAAATTTTTACACATCGGCGTAGAAGCCCATGGGACAAGGGTTTACATTCTTGTAAAAAATTTTTACACATACCTGTAAACCCTTGTCTGGCGAGGGTTTAGACTTATTGTAAAAAAATTTTACACTTGGAAGCAGTAATGTCACCCTCCCCCAACCCCTCCCATCAAGGGAGGGGAGCGGAGCTTTAAAGTCCCCTCGCCCCATGCGGACCCAAATTGCGGGCCTAAAGGACTTGGTAATTATCAATATACCACGTAGGGGCGACAGCACGGCTTCATCGTGCTTCGCCCTTGTTCGCAACGCCAACAAAGACGGGCGAAGCAGATAAGGCGTTTGCTTCGCCCCTACGATCAAAAACGGTATATCATGAAATTCTATGTCCCTAAAGGAGAGGGCTAGGTTGATGGGGGTTTTACCCTGGGAATGAAGATCTGCTCCGGATCGAGCACCTCGTGGATGAAATGGAGCTCTTCCCGGGTCGGAGGCAGGGTTTCGCCGCTTACACGCGCGATGTCGAGATCGAACCGGCACATCTCCCGGATCTCCTGCGGCGTCTTCCCCGGATGACAGGTATCCAGGTAGATACGGCCGCTCTCGTCGTCAAAGCGGAACACCCCTGCAGTGCTGATGACCGCCGACGGCCCGCCCCGGTAGGCTGCGCCGTACAGCTCCCGCCGGTGGACGAACTCGCCACCCGGCCATTTTTTCACCCGCCAGCCGGGGCTGGTGATGTAACTGACCCTTTCGGTGAAGCGCCGCTTCTCGTGGACCATGATGAAAACGGTCCGTCCGGCGAAGGAGTTGATGTCCGGGTTGCCGCCGCTGCCGGTCAGGCGCAGCTCCGGTTCCAGATAGTCGCCGATGACCGTGGTGTTCACGTTGCCATACTCGTCCACCTCCGCCCCGCCGAGGAAACCCAGGTCCACGTAGCCCCGCTGGGCAATGCTGAAGGCGTCGTAAAGACCGGAGGCGCGGGAAGCCCCCATTTCGCAACGGGCGTCACCCACTGAGGTGGGGATCTCCGGCGGACGGCCGTCCAGGGTGCCGGCCTCGAAAATCAGCTTCAGGTTCGGCGCATGGGTCTTCTGAGCCAGCATGATCGCCACCATGGGGAGACCGGTGCCGGCGAAGACAATCTCGTTGTCCTGCACTTCGCGGGAGGCCGCGCAGCAGAGCAGGTCGGCCAGCCCGTATTCTTCGGGATTCGCATAATCCTTGTTCATGTCATTGCCCCCTTTTCACGCCGGTACTGTAGTTGAGCGCGGTGTTGGCCTTGAGTGAAAGCATCCGCGGCCACCCCAGCTTCTCCAGATAGCCCATATGGTCGAGGCCGAAGATCCACTCCCTGGCAAAGTCGTCAAAGCCTTCCTGGGTGCGGGTCCGTCCGTAGAAATCCTTGAGAAAACCGCCATCCACGTCGTAGCGTCCGAACATCCCCGTCGGGTGGGCGCCGAATGGACACTCCAGGATGTAATCCACTTCGAAGCCGGGGATGGTATTCCGGTCGCTTTCCCGGCGCAGGTACTCTTCAGGCACGATCTCCTCGGCCATGACGATGGTGATATCGGCCGCCCGGGCCGCCTCGGGATCGGAGTAGTACTGGCCCGAGACCCGCACCGTCCCCTCCTCCCCCACCTGCTGGACGCACATGACCGCCACATCAACCTTGGCCGCCGGGATCAGCACCTGTGCGCCGGCGTCGAAGAACGGGTCTTCGGTGAACTGATACTTGTGCCTGGCTATCCGCTTGCCGTCCCTTAAGCCTGCCCGGCCTAGCATGTCGTACTCCGGGTTGTGGATGTCAGTGCCGAGCGAGGTCTGGGTTACGGCAAAAGGCGCCCCGGAGGCAGCAGCGGCAAAGCGGAACAGCATCTCCGCATGGCTATAGTCCTCGACTATGATCTCCCTGTTCCCCACCTTGCGCGACAGGTTGGCGCCGTACTTGCCGTACAGCTCGTGCCCCACCCAGCATGATTCCCAGATATCCACGCAACCGGCCCCCACCAGGAACTCGGTCTGCGGACCGCCGTTCACCTCGATGAGGTGGAGCCCCTTTCGCCCCTGCCGGATCAGTTCAAAGACAACGGCAAACGGCCGCCGCCAGATGGTGAAGCCGGAAAAGGTGAGACTGGAGCCGTCCCTGATGATCTCGGCGGCTTGCTGCAGGGTAATGCGCTTGTTGTTGCCCATGCGTTCCTCCTTCTTGGTTGATAAAGCCTTTGCCAGACACAGGGACACAGCTAGAAACAACAACCTTGAACCGCAAAGGACCCAAAGGACCCAAAGGGCCTAAAGGACCTAAAACGCGAAGAGCGCGAAGAAAACAAATCATATAGATTTTTGGCTCTTAAACCCAAAAAAGGTTTCGGATATTCTTCGCCTCCTTTGCGCCTTTGCGGTAAAAAAGATTATCCGTTTTTGCCTTTCTCCACGCCTGCGCCTCTGTGTTGGATTTTGTCTTTAAATCAAGTTCTTCAAAATCTCCCGGGAGATGATCAACCGCTGGATCTCGTTGGTCCCCTCGTAGATGGAGGTGATCCGGGCATCGCGGGCATAACGCTCCACCGGGAAGTCTTTCGTGTAGCCGTAGCCGCCGAGCATCTGCACCGCCTTGTAGCAGGCCTTGTTGGCCGCCTCGGTGGCGTACATCTTGGCCATGGAGGCCTCCTTGGCAAAAGATTTTCCCGTTTCCTTGCGGAACGCCGCATTCATCAGCAGCAACCGGGCCGCCTCCAGTTCGGTGTAGGCATCGGCGATCATCCATTGGATCGCCTGGAAGTCGCTGATTTTCTGACCGAACTGGCTCCGCTCCGTGGCATACCTGGTGGCAAAGTCCATGGCCGCCAATCCTAGCCCGAGGCCGAGGGAACCGATGCCGATCCGGCCGCCGGCCAGCTCGCCGACGGCGATACGGAAGCCGTCGTTCAGTTTCCCCATCAGGGCGTTTTTCGGGATACGGCAGTTGTCGAAGATCAACTCGTTGGTGGCAGAGGCGTGCTGCCCCATCTTCTCCTCCTGCTTGCCGATGATGAGCCCCGGCACACCCTGCTCGACGAGGAAGCAGCTGATCCCCTTCCCCTTCGGCGCCGACCTGTCGGTGACGGCCCAGACAACGAACACCCCGGCGTAGGGGGCGCTGGTGATGAATATCTTGGAGCCGTTCAGCAACCACCCGTCCCCATCCTGCACCGCCGTGGTGGTCATGCCGGCCGGGTCGGAGCCGGCGCCGGTCTCGGTCAGGGCAAAACTTCCCGCCGCAAATTCGCCGGAACAGATCCGCGGGATGCAGGCCTGTTTCTGCTCCTCGGAGCCGACCGCCTGGATCACCTCGCAGATCATGTTGTTGACCGATACGGTCACCGCCGTGGAGGCGCAGGCGCGGGCGATCTCGGTCATGGCCACGCTGAAGGCCACGGTCCCGGCCGCGGCGCCGCAATACTCCTCCTTCACGTTCAATCCCATGAAACCCAGCTCGGCCAATTTTCGCAGGTTATTGAGAAATGCCGGCCGGTCGCCCTCCCGGTCGAGCCTTGCTGCAACCGGCTCCAGCTCCGCCCGGGCAAAGTCCCGCGCCGTCTCCTGGATCAGTTTTTGCTCTTCGGTAAGTTCCAGATACATGCCCCCTCCTTATTCAGAATTGCATTCAAAATGACAGTTATTGATTTCGTAGGGGCGTACCCTTGTGGTCGCCCGTCTTTGACTTTGGGCGGCGTTTCCAACAGGGCGGGCACAAGACCCGCCCCTACCTATTAATGACATCTTGATTGCAAATTGGAATTACCTCTCGATCCCGAACCGCGCCTGCACGCCGTTCTGGAAATAATGTTTCACCTGAACCTGTCCATGAAGCGGCGTCATCTGGCGCACTTCGCCGTCAGGGCCGGCACGAACTGCATCACATCCGCCACCACCAGCACGTCCGCCACTTCACCGATGGGGGCATCCTTGTCCTTGTTGATGGCGACGACAAAGTCCGATTTCTTCATCCCTGCCAGGTGCTGGATGGCACCGGAGATGCCGCATGCCACGTACAGTTTCGGGCTGACGCTCTGGCCGGTGGTCCCAACCTGGTGGCTGTGCTCCACCCAGCCCGCATCCACCACCGGGCGGCTCGCCCCCAGTTCCCCCCCGAGCGCCTTGGCCAGGGCGGCAATAACCGCCACGTTGTCTTTCTTCCCCACCCCGCGGCCGGCGCTGACGATCACCTCGGCCTTGGCCAGGTCCACGTCCTTCTTTTCCGCCGCCTCGTAACCGACGAACTCCACACCGGATGCAGCTTCTGCAAGGCTCAGCTGCTCCAGTTGCGGCGTCCCGTGGGGCTCACCGGCAAAGCTGAAGGCGCCGGCCTGGATCGTGAGGACCGCCCGGGCCGTTTTCGGCACTACCGACCTTCGCATCTTGGCGTTGCAGCAGGTGACCTCGAACTTGCCGTCGACAATGCCGACAATTTCCGAGACCTGGCCTGCCCTGAGAGCCGCGGCCACCCGCGGCGCCAGATCCCAGCCGTAAGAGGAATGGACGAAGACGATGTAATCGGGGTTCTCCCTGGCCACCGCCTCCAGCACGATCTGCTTGTGCAGATCAGGGTTATATTCGCCATATTTGCCGGCATCGGCCAGGTATACCTTGCCGTCGAACCGGGGGGCTGCCGCCTCGCTGCCGATCAGCACCATGGCCTTGTCCGCGCCGAGCCGGTCGGCAAATGCCAAAAGTTCGTAGGTGGAGTCGAGCAGTTTTCCTTCCCGGTATTCACAGATGAGCAACGCTTTCATATATACCTCCTTACTCCGGACCAGCCGGAAGTACTGTTTAAAATCAATGAACCGCTAAGTCGCAAAGAATTCAAAGGATAGATCAATAAACCCAAAAACGGCAGTTAGCCACGAATGACACGAATAAACACGAATGTTTTTAACCCCATGTTAAGTCTTGAGTAGTCAACAATCTTGTGAGATTCTTCTTCATCACAAGAGCTTGTATATTCGTGCAAATTCGTGCAAATTCGTGGTTAAAATGCTTTTTATAGGATAAAGGCTGTCTCTTCTGTTTTTATCAGCGCAATACGGCGGTCTTTTCTTTCAATATCCCGATCAGCCGGTCGGCCAGGTCGCCGACATCCCCTTCCAGGACGATGCCTCCTCCCTTCTTTGCCGGCGGGTACATCCGTTCGGTGGTGACAAGCCCCTCTTCCTTGAGCAGATCCGCAACCGGCAGGGCGAGGATCTCCTTCTTCTTCGCTTTCATGATGTTGGGGAGGGTCGGATAACGGGGGATATTCAGGCCCAGCTGACAGGTAACGAGCGCCGGCAGCCTGAGCTTCACCACACCCTTGGTCCCACCCTCCAGCTCCCTCTTCGCCGTGACCACGCCGTTATCGAAGGCAAAGCCGACCAGGGTGGTGGCGCAGGCATAGCCGAGCAGTTCGGCCACGGTCACCCCCACCTGGGCCGAGCCACGGTCCTGGGACTGCATGCCGGTGAAGATCAGGTCGAAACCCTGGTCTTTGGCATATGCGGCGATGATGGACGCCATCTGCCAGGGATCTTTCCGGTAGTGGTGGTTGTCCCGGACATGAACACCCCGGTCGCACCCCATGGCCAGCGCCTTCTTGAGCGCTTCAACAACCCGGTCGGGGCCGATGGAGAGGACGGTAATCACGGGCTCGCCCCCCAGCTGCTCCTTGAGCCGCACCGCCTGCTCCACCGCATATTCGTCGTATTCGTTCATGCGATAGGCAAGATCGGCCTCGTCGTACCAGACCCCTTCAGAATTGATCTTGAACCGTGATTCCATATCCGGAACCTGTTTTATGCAGACTAGTATGTTCATATGAACCTCCGATTCGTAGGGGCGGGGTCTCCCCGCCCACTCCCCGCCCACTCCCCGCCCACTCCCCGCCCACTCCCCGCCCACTCCCCGCCCACTCCCCGCCCAGCAACCCCGCCCGGGGCACGGCAACCGTGCCCCTACAGTATGATTCTTTCGGCAACGACCTCCGCCAGATCCCGCACCTTAAGCTCCCCTTCGCAGTCGCCGGTCTTGATGCCATCCTCGAACATGGTCAGACAGAAGGGGCAGTTGGAGATCAGAAGCGGTGCCCCGGTCTCTTGAGCCATCCGCACACGCGTGACGTTGATCCGGCTCCCCAGCTTCTCCTCGGCCAGGATCCGGCCACCGCCGGCGCCGCAGCAAAAGCTCTCGTAGCCGGACTTCTTCATCTCGGTGATCCTTCCGCCGGCAGCGTGGAGGACGTTGCGCGGCTCCCGGGTGATGTCCTTGTATCTCCCCAGGTAGCAGGAGTCGTGGTAGGTATAGTCGAACTGATGCGGCTCCATGGGCAGTGCCCCCTTGTTGATGAGGCTCTCGATGAAGACGGTGTAGTGTTCGACCGCCACGTCCAGCCCCAGGTCCCTGTAATCCCGCCCCAGGGTATTGAGACAGTGGGGGCAGGTGGTAACGATCTTCTTTACCTCGTAGGCCTTGATCAGCTCGATGTTCTCGCCGGCGGTCATCTGGTAGAGATATTCGTTACCGAGCTTTCTCAGCGGCTCGCCGCAGCATTTCTCCTCTTTGCCGAGGATTCCCACCCTGACACCGGCGGCGTTGCAAATCTTGATGAAGCTCCTCGCCACCTCCTGGTTGCGCTTGTCGAAGGAGGCGTAGCAGCCGACGAAGTAAAGGATGTCCACGTCGGCGCCGTCGGCCATCACCTGCACATCGAGGCCAGCGGTCCAGTCGCCGCGGCCGGCATAGGCCATGCCGAAGGGGTTGCCGTTCACCTCGATGTTGTTGACGGCCACCATCACCTCTTCGCCGGGAAATTCCCCCTGCATCAGCACCAGGTTCCGCCTCATATCCAGGATCTTGTTCACGTGCTCCACATTGGCCGGGCAGATTTCCTGGCAGGATCGGCAGGTGGTGCATGACCAGAGGGCATCCTGGCTGACGGTCTCGATCAGGTTGGCCCCGGAGTTGCCAAAGGCTACTTCCCCGATCTGCTGCACCACCTTCATCGGCGACAACGGCTTGTCGGTGGTCCAGGCCGGGCAGCGGTCCTGGCACCGTTTGCAGCTGGTGCAGGCATCGGCGTCGAAAATATCCTTCCAGGAGAGGTCGGCGACCTTGTCCACCCCGAAATGCTCGGCCCCTTCTTCCTCCAGGTTGATGGTGGCGATGACCCCTTTTTCCCGCAGGTCGGTGAGGAGATAGTTGGCCGGGGTGGTGAAGAGGTGCCGGAATTTGCTGAACGGGATGGTGACGATGAACCCCATTACAAGGAAGAAATGGACCCACCACCACAACTTGTGCAGCTGCTTTAGTGACTGATCGTCGAGGCCGGCAAACTGGTTGGCAACGAAGAGGCCGATGGGTGAGAAGCGGGCGAGTTCAGGGTTGTTCTTCAGCTCTGTGGCGGCGATCCGCACCCCTTCGGCAAAGAAGCCGGTGAGGAGGATGGCGGTCAGAAGGATATGCATCAGGTAGTCGTCTCTGGTGGTCTTGAGCCCTTCCGGCCTGACCAGGAAGCGGCGCAGGGAAAGGCCGAAGAGCATGAGCAGGGCGACGAAACCGGCCAGGTCGAGGAGCAGCGAGTAGAGCTTGTAGAAGCTCCCCTTGAGGATCACCACATTGAAGAGCGGCTGGGAGAAATCGGCCTGGGCCATGACCAGGAGCGTACCGATGAAGAGAATGACAAAGCCCCAGAAAAAGAGCGCGTGGGGGACCCCGGGCCCCGACACGCGCAGAACCCTGATCTGGCCGAAGAGATTCTTCACCAGCAGCACGATGCGCTCGGAAAGGTTATCGAGACGATTGAGCTCTTTACCCTGCCGATAGACCTCCACCCGTTTATAGAACCCATAGGCGCAGGCAGCAACGGCAATGGCGGTGAACAGATACATGGGGAGGATCACCCCGTACCCCACATTCCAATAGATTTCCCTGGTTGCTTCCATAACTGCCTCTCGATTTTACTTCCCCCTTTGCAAAAGGGGGATTGAGGGGGATTTTCATCAGTTGCCAAATCCCCCCCGGCCCCCCTTTCTCAAAGGGGGGAGAAATTCATCGTTACGCCAGCAGCATTTTCGAGATGACTACTCTCTGCACCTCATTAGTCCCCTCGTAGATCTCGGTAATCTTGGCGTCGCGGTACATCCGCTCCACCTCGTAATCAACGATGAAACCGTAGCCGCCGTGGATCTGGATCGCTTCCTTGGTGACATAGGTGGCTGCCTCCGAGGCAAGCATCTTGCACATGGCCGACTCCATGGTGTAGCTTTTCTTGGCATCCTTGAGGCAGGCGGCCTTGTAGGTCATCAGCTTGCTCGTCTCGATCCGGGCCCACATGTCGGCCAGCTTGAACTGGATCGCCTGCAGATCGCAGATGGGAGCGCCGAACTGCTTCCGCTCCTTGGAGTAGGCCAGGGCCCGCTCGAAGGCCCCTTCGGCAATGCCGAGCGCCTGGGAGGCAATGCCGATCCGGCCACCGTTCAGGGTGTCCATGGCGATCTTGAACCCCTGCCCTTCCTGCCCCAAAAGGTTCTCCGCCGGAATCCGCACGTTATCCAGGGCAAAGGCGGTGGTGTAACTGCCGCGGATGCCCAGCTTCTTCTCGTTCTTGAGAATTTCGACCCCCGGCGACTGAAGGTCGATGATGAAGGCCGAGACCCCCTTATGCTTGAGACTCTTGTCATGGGTAGCGAAGAGGACGCCGGTGCCTTTGTACCCCCCATTGGTGATGAATATCTTGGAGCCGTTGATGACGAAATCGTTCCCATCCCGCTTGTAGGTGGTGGATATGGCGCCGGCGTCGCTCCCCGCGTCCGGCTCGGTCAGGAGGAAACAGCCGATGATCTCCCCCGTATTCAGCGCCGGGAGCCACTTCTGCTTCTGCTCTTCGGTGCCGAAGGTGTAGATCGGGCCGCAGGCCAGGGAGGTGTGGGCCGAAATCAGGACGCCGCTGGAACCGCAGGCCTTGGAGACCTCCTCGACGACGATGGCGTAGGAAAGCATGTCCAGCCCGGCCCCGCCGTACTCATCGGGGAGATAACTGCCGAGGAACCCCATCTCCCCCATCTTCTTCACCAGCTCGTCGGGGATCATGTGTTCCTCGTCGATCTGCATGGCAATCGGCTTGATCTCCTTCTCAACGAAATCGCGAACAGCGTCCTGCAGCACTTTGTGGTCCTGGCTCAACTCGAAATCCATGGTACACCCCCGTATTTTTGTAGGGGCGGACGGCGTCCGCCCATTGCGCATGCCCTTCATTGGGCGCATGCCATGCGCCCCTACGTTCCGTTGTCGTTATTTCCCCTTGAACACCGCTTTCCGCTTCTCCACGAACGCCCCCATCCCCTCTTTCTGGTCCTCGGTGGCAAACAGCACGCCGAACAGGGAACTCTCGTAGCGGAAGCCGTCCTCTTTGACCATGTTCAGGCCGTTGACGATGGCATTCTTGGCGTAACCGACCCCGAGAAGGCCATTTTTGGCGATCTCCCGGGCCAGGTCCATCACCTTGCCGGCAAGTTCCGCCCGGGGGAAGACCTCGTTGACGATCCCCCACGCCAGGGCCTTCTGGGCCGGGATCATCCGGCCGCTGAAGACCAGCTCTCTGGCCTTGTTGGGGCCGATGAGCCGGGAGAGGTTCTGGGTGCCGCCGAAGCCGGGAATGATGCCGAGGGTGACCTCGGGGAAGCCGACCCGGGCATTCTCCGAAGCGTAGATGATGTCGCAGGCCAGGGCCAGCTCCAGCCCGCCGCCAAGGGCATAGCCGTTCACCGCGGCGATGACCGGTTTGGTCATCTTTTCGATGAAGAGCATCACCCGCTGCCCCTGAAGGGCGAACCGGTGCCCCTCGTAAGCCGTCATTGCCGCCATCTCCTTGATGTCGGCTCCGGCAACGAAGGCCTTCTCCCCGGCGCCGGTGATGATCACCACCTGAGCCTCGGAATCGTGCTCAATCTCGTAGAGAGTGCACTCCAGCTCTCCGAGCACTTGGCTGTTAAGGGCATTGAGGCTCTCCGGCCGGTTGACCGTGACCAGGGCGATGCCGTCGGTTATTTCGAAGAGGATATTTTTTGTTTCCATTGTCGATCTCCTGAAATCGTTTTTGCCGGTTAATTTATGCAAAAAACATCGGATGGCCCTAAATGATCCCCCCTCCCTTCGATGGGAGGGGGCTAGGGGGAGGGTGAAAATAAATATCGAAGAATCACTGTTTTGCACCCCCACCCCATCCCTCCCCCATCGAAGGGGGAGGGGGAATTTGCAACTGCGAAAGTTGATATTTAATAGCTATAAAACCCTCTACCCGATTTTTTCCCCAGATAGCCGGCATTGACCATCTTCACCAACAACGGGCAGGGGCGATATTTGGGGTCCTTGAAACCGTCATGGAGCACATTGCAGATGGCAAGCACCGTGTCCAGGCCGATGAAGTCCGCCAGGGTGAGCGGTCCCATCGGCTGGTTGGTGCCGAGTTTCATCCCCTTGTCGATGTCCTCGGCCGACGCGATCCCCTCGTAGAGGGCGAAGACCGCCTCGTTGATCATCGGAATCAGTATCCGGTTGACGATGAAGCCGGGATAATCCTGGGAAACAGCCATCTCTTTCCCCAGCTTGTCGACCAGGGAACTGATGGCCTGGAAGGTCTCTTCGCTGGTGGCGAGCCCCCGAATCACCTCGACCAGTTGCATGACCGGCACCGGATTCATGAAGTGCATGCCGACCACCTTGTCGGGCCGCCTGGTAACGGAGGCGATCCTGGTAATGGATATGGAAGAAGTATTGGAAGCCAGGATGGCATCCTTGCCCACGATCTCGTCCAGCTTGCGGAACAGGTCGAACTTGAGCGCCTCATTCTCGCTCACCGCCTCCACCACCAGGTCGCAGACTGAAAAGTCGTTCAAATCATTGGTCACGGCGATCCGTCCCATGATCCCCTGGATGCTGGTCTCGAAGATAACCCCCTTCTTCGCCTGCCGCTCCAGGTTCTGTGCGATGGATTTCAGCGCCTTTTCCAACTGCGCCCCGGAAATGTCGTAAATCAGAACCTGGTAGGCATGCTGGGCAAAGACATGCGCTATCCCGCTCCCCATCTGGCCTGCGCCTATAACACCGACTACCTTGAACATATTTTACCCTCCTTACCTCTGAACAGTATTCATCTCGTTAGTTCACCCTCCCCCACCCCCTCCCATCAAGGGAGGGGAGCTTTTAAATCCCCTCGCCCCTTGTGGGAGAGGGCTAGGGTGAGGGGGAAGTTAAACCCTTTCGAATATGACCGCCACCGCCTCTCCGCCGCCGATGCAGAGGGTGGCCAGACCGTAGCGTGACTGCCGCCTGTGCAGTTCGCGAATGACCGTGGCCGCAAGCCTGGCGCCGCTGGCGCCGATGGGGTGGCCGATGGCGCAGGCGCCGCCGTTGACGTTGACTTTCGCCGGGTCGAGACCCAGTTGCTTTATGGCAATCATGGTCACCGCGGCAAACGCCTCGTTGATCTCGAACAGGTCGATGTCGGCAACCTTGAGCCCGGCCCTGGCGCAGGCCGCCTGGATCGCCCCCACCGGGGCGTCGGTGTACAGTTCGGGATGCATGCTGTAGGTGGCATAGGCGACCAGCCGCGCCCGCGGCTTCAGGTTGTGTTTTTTCAGGGCGCCTTCGTCGGCCAGAAGCGTCACGGCCGCGCCGTCGCTGATGCTGGAAGCGTTGCCGGCGGTGATGGCGCCGTCTTTTTTGAATGCCGGCCGCAGCTGGGTGAGCTTGGCGAAGTCCACCTTGAACGGGTCCTCGTCGTCCGCCACAACCTCATCCCCCTTCTTGCCGTTTTTCACCACCGGGACGATCTCGTCCTTGAACACACCGCCCTTCACCGCCTCCTGGGCCAGTCGGTACGAACGGACCGCGAACTCATCCTGCTCCTCCCGGGAAAAACCATGCTTCGCCACGGCCGCCTCGGCGATATCGCCCATATGCTTCCCCGAGTACGGGTCCTGCAAGCCGTCATAAATCATCAGGTCCAGAAGCTCGCCGTGCCCCATCCGGTAGCCGTAGCGGGCCTTCTTCAGGATGAAGGGGGTGAGCGACATATTTTCCATGCCGCCAGCCACAACCAGGTTCGAATCGCCGAGCATGATGGAACCGGCGCCGAGCATGATCGACTTGAGGCCGCTGCCGCAGACCTTGTTGATGGTCATGGCGTGAACGCCGTCAGGGATTCCCGCCAGCCGCATTGCCTGGCGTGCCGGCGCTTGGCCCGCCCCGCCGGATAATACCTGACCAAGGATTACTTCGCTGACTGCCGCCGGGTCAAGACCGGTCCGTTCCAGCGCGGCACCGATGACCGTTGCCGCCAGCTTCGGCGCTTCCACGTCCGACAGCACGCCGCCAAAAGAACCGAATGGAGTTCTCAGGGATTCAACCACAAACACGTCTTTCATCGCCAACCTCCACAAGCCGAAATTTGATTCAAGTATAAGAGCAGTTTACGTGCATGTCAATCAAATTTAAAACATGTTTCTACAATATGATAAATTTTTCTTTGCTACGCGCACAACCCCCTTGCCTACAGGCGCTTTACTGAAAGTAAAAATGTTTGTATTGTATTTGCTTTCCAAACCCACGCACGTCTCGCGATAATTTGACGTAAAGGGAATGCACGTACAAACGACTTCCATCACCAGTGCAATACTACCAGAAAATACGAAAGGGGCATGTTGCCCGTCACACCTGACCGGACAACATGCCCCTTCGAAAACTCCCTTTTACTTTTTTTCAATCGTGCGCTGCCTGCCAGGTTTTAGGAAAAAAATGGGGAAATTTTTTAATGCTGTGGAGGCAGGAGTCTTGGATCATGTTTAGACGTTAAAAGAATTTGCAAGTTATTTACGAACTTTAGGTTGACAAATAATCACAATATGGTTTACAAATAATATATAAAATGTTTACAATAATTTAAACGAGGTCGATCATGGATATAAAAGATTTCATTTTGGAAGCCATTTACCAAAATAAAACAGGGCACCTTTCGCAGACAATAGCCGAAAAATTCAATATCACCCGGCAAGCAGCACAAAAACATATCAAACAACTTGTCGATGCTGGCATTCTTATTATGACTGGTTCTACAAAATCAGCAAAATATGAGTTTGTCAAAATTGTAAGTGAGCAGAAACGTTTTGATTTATCTCCAGGAATAACTGAAGATTTTCCATGGCGTACATTTGTCAGGCCGCTGCTGGACAATTTGCCGGGAAATATTATATCAATTTGTCAGTATGGTTTTACCGAGATGTTTAATAATGCCATTGACCATTCCGGAGGTAGTAGCGTTCTGGTGTCTGTTGAGAGAACAGCATACAATATAGAGTTAGTGGTAAGTGATGACGGTATTGGCATTTTCCGTAAAATAACTAATGATTTCAAGCTTGATGATGAATTACATGCAATACTCGAACTTTCGAAAGGGAAATTAACCTCAGACCCTTCTCGTCACAGTGGAGAAGGTATCTTTTTTACCAGCAGGATGTTTGACCGCTATAACATAATATCTGGGAAACTACATTTTTCGCATACATTAACAAATACAGATTGGTTGCATGAAGGGAACAACCCGCACACAGGGACAGGCGTTATTATGGATATAAGAATTTCTAGTGAACGAACAACACGGGCGATTTTCAACGAATTTGCAACTGTTGACCATCCCGGTTTTTATAAAACCATTGTTCCGGTATACCTAGCCCAGTACGGGGATGAGAATATGATTTCCCGTTCTCAGGCAAAACGAGTTCTGGCGCGTGTGGAGAAGTTTAGAGAGGTTGTCCTTGATTTTGAAAGGGTAAAAGAAATCGGGCAAGCTTTTGCCGATGAAATTTTCAGAGTTTTTAGACTGGCAAATCCTCACGTACATCTTATTCCAGTTAATGCAAATGAGTCCGTTCAATGGATGATTGACCGCGCCATCGCTTCCAGTGATGCGGAAGTTAATCAACTTAGTGTTAAAGATTGATTCAACGCATTCCAAACCGAGACACTTCCTATTTTTTAAAGGAGGTGAGTTGGAAAATACGAAAGGGGCATGCTGCCCGTCACACTTGACCGGACAACATGCCCCTTCGAAAACTGCCTTTTGCTTTTTTTCAATCGTTCGCTGCCTGGCGGCAGAAATGGAGAAGCAGCGGTACGCCGCCGGCTCCTACGTATTGAACTGTGTAACCAATCCCTTCAGTTCTTCCGATAGCTCGGAAAGCTGGGCCGCAGCAAGACTGACCTCCTGCGAGCTCTTGGCACTCATTTGCACCACATCGGAGATAGACTGGATGTTATTGGTAATCTCACGGGTTGTTGCGGTTTGCTCCTCGGCTGCCGTTGCAATCTGATTTATCTGCATCGTCACGCCGCTTATCTGAATGAGGATTTCTTCCAGCGCTTCGCCTGACTTGGCAGCCTCTGTCGTGCCCACTTCAACCTCCTTGACCCCCTCCTCCATCGCCTTGACAGCCAGCTTGGTTTCGGACTGAATGTTCTTGATCATTTCGCCGATTTCCCGGGTAGCCTTGGTGGTCCGCTCTGCAAGGGCACGCACCTCGTCGGCGACAACGGCAAAGCCCCTACCCTGCTCGCCGGCCCTGGCCGCCTCTATGGCCGCGTTAAGCGCCAGGAGATTGGTCTGGTCGGCTATATCTTCAATGGTGCCGACAATTTCACCGATCTGTTCCGAGCGGTTGCCGAGCAGTTCGACCACCTTTGCCGAATCCCTGACCTTTACTGCGATTTGATTCATGCCATTCACCGTCAACTTGACGATTTCAGCTCCCTTCTGCGCTGCGTTGCTGGCCTGCTCGGAGCTTGTCACCGCCATGTGGCAATTGTTGGCAATCTCGGAACTGGTGGCAGCCATCTCCTCGCTGGCTGTCGATACGCTTCCGGCCTGACTCACCACATCGCCGGAGTTTTCCGCTGTCTGCCTGGCGTTTGCCTGGAGTTCGGCAGAGGCTGCAGAAACCTCCATGGAACTGCGATTTACCCGTTCCATGATTATGCGGAGATTTTCGACCATCCGCTTCATGGCGCCGTAAATGCCGCATTCCGCATCATCCAGAGATACCGTCAAATCCCCTCTCGACACCCTTTCGGCGATGTCTTCAAGCAGCATCGGCTCGGTGCCGATATGCTGCAGCAGCCTTTTTGTCAAAAAGATCGATATTACAGAAATGCCGATCAAAATTACGAATGTCGCGCCGAGAATCTGATAAACACCCTTTTTCAGGGCGCGCAGATTTTCTTCGGCAGCTTTTGCCACGATCGCTTCGATGTCATCCACATAATTGCCGGTACCGATAACCCAGCCGAACGGGGCAAAAAGCCGGGAATAGCTCCTCTTGGGAAACGGCGTAGGACCATCTTTTTTCGGGTACCAGTAGTCGGTAAAGCCGCCATCCTGCTGCATGCCGTTCTTGATTATTTCCTGGATGAGGTATTTCCCCTTTGCATCCTGAAGATTGAAGCGATTGGTCCCCTCGATCGGCTTGCCGAGCATGACGACGTTCACCCCTTCGGTGGTGTCGGCCCATATATAGCCGTCCTGGCCGTATTTGATGTTTCGCAACAGGTCAGCGCCCTGTTTTTTGGCTTCATCAAGGGTAATTTCCCCCTTCTGGCTCCGCTCAAAGACCCGTTGCAGCATGCTTAGAGAAATCTCGACTTCGCTCCTGGCAAGCCGATCGAAGTCCGCATAGAGGGATTTCTTGTACGAACCTATAAAATTGTTATACGTCGTAAAATATTCCTTCAGGAATAATGCGCTTACGACCAGCGCCAGGACGATACTGCTCGCTAACACCATCAACAGGACCTTGGTACGGAAACTTAACTGTTTTTTTACCATTGCTATACCCCCCGGTTTAAAACTGTCAGTAGTATAATTATCGGCTGACCCCGCCGAGACTTAAGGAATTTTAAAACGTATTTTTATTATTTTTCAAACATGCCGTAGTGTTAATTAATAAATTTTTGCATGCTGCAAGATTACTCTAAATAAACCGCGTTTCGTTACGACCGATTACCTGTGAAAAAACAGTATGTTATAAAACTATCCATGCCACTTCAGTATACTATTGAATTTTAAATATGATGGTGGATTTGAGTAAGAAGAAGAACGATCTGTGTTGATCAGGCAAGCTGCCGGGCAACACGTAAAACAAGAAATTTTATTGTAAAATTTTTTAACAATTTATTATTGCCCGTTCCTTGACAAGAGTGAAAGTTCGGCTTTAATTCTAAACAACCGACATATAAATCCCGACAAAGCCAACCCCTTCGTGAGGGGGGGAACGGAAAGCCACGGGCCTCCGGAATGGAGACAGCCGAGCCGCCAAAGGAATGAAAACCTTTTTGCGCACTCGGTTTTTTTTATTTCGTAGAGAAGTCAAACTGCCGAGGAAACGTTCAACAGCAAGTTATTAAAGGAGTTCGCACATGAAATTCATTTTTCCCTGTGTCGCTTCGTTCATGCTTACTGTCGTTATCACGCCGCTGGTCATCCGCTTTGCGAAGGCTTGCAAGTGCCTGGATGTACCGGGCGGGCGGCGGGCGCACAAAAAGGTAACCCCACGATGGGGGGGAGTGGCGTTCTTTGTCGGAGTGCTGCCATTTATGTTCATGGAAAACGAAAGCGGCGCCCTGACATCCTTCATCGTCGCTTCGTGCTTTCTGGTCGGCATGGGGATCATAGACGACCTTAAATCGCTTGGATGGAAAACGAAATTTGCCGGTATGGCGATAGCTGCAACGATAGTCATATTTGGCGGGAATATCGCTGTGCATCACATCGGGACCTACGGTTCCCTGGGCAGGCTGGACCTGGGGCGGCTCAGTATCCCCTTTACCTACCTAAGCATCATCGGCATAACAAACGCCATCAACCTTCTCGACGGTCTTAACGGCCTTGCCGGCGGTGTATCGCTGCTGGGGTTTCTGTTTATGGGGATTGCCGCTGTCATCGCGGGCAATATCGTGGTTGCATTGGTCTGCTTCGCCTTCGTGGGAGCACTGGGCGCGTTTCTCCTTTATAACTTTCCCAACGCCAGGATCTTCATGGGGGACTCGGGAAGCACCTTTCTGGGCTTCTCCCTTTCCATCATGGCCGTATTCCTGACCCAGGATGCGAACTCGTCCGTGGATTCGATGTTCCCGGTACTCGTGCTTCTCATTCCCATATTCGATACTCTCCGGGTGCTTTTCGTGAGGCTCCTGAACGGAAAAAATCCGTTCCAGGCAGACAACCTTCACCTGCATTACCTGATCGTAGAAAACCTTTCACCTATGAAGGTGGCGCTTCTGTTCTGGTCATTGACGGCAGTGTTCGGCAGTATTGCTCTCACCCTTACCGGCAAGACGTCGGTGTCATACCTTGCCGTAGTGCTGTATGCCTCTTTGCTCTTGAGCCTGTTCGCCATAAGCCTTACACAGAGGCGGCCTCAGGAAAAAGGCCGTCTCAAGACGCTGCGGCCGGCCGGTATGAGCGCGGATTCGTCCGTCCTCATGCCGTATGACGATGCCGGCCCGGACTTTGCCCGAAAAGGAGAGATGATGATGACACTCAAATGGCTGGTGGTCCTGGGAATTGTGCTGCTGACCGCTCAGGTGAGCGCCGGGGAGCCGCAGGACCTCAAAACCCAGAAGGACAAGGTAAATTACGCCATCGGCGTCAACATGATCAACAGCTTGAAGATGCAAGGTGTCGAGATCGACCTGGACCTCGTGATAAAGGGAATGAGGGACGCGCACTCGGGCGGAAAGCTCCTCCTGCCCGATGACGAGCTCCGCAAATCCATAGGCGTGTATCAGACTGCGGCCCGGCAGAAGCAGGCAATGGTCAGGGTGATCGCGGCGGATGAGAACAAGAAGGCGGGCGAGGCGTTCCTGGCTGCGAATGCGCAGAAGGAAGGGGTGGTGACCCTGCCGAGCGGGTTGCAGTACAAGACCCTCAAGGCTGGTGACGGCATGAAACCGACGGATGCGGACACGGTGGAGGTCAACTACCGGGGGGCTCTCATCAACGGGACCGAGTTTGACAGTACCGAACCAGGGAAACCCGCGGCCTTGAAGGTTGCCCAACTCATCGCCGGCTGGAAGGAGGCGATGAAGCTCATGCCGGTGGGCTCGAAGTGGCAGATCTTCATTCCTTCCCGGCTCGCTTACGGTGAGCGGGGATCGGGAAAACAAATCGGGCCGAACGCAACGCTCGTTTTTGAAGTGGAGCTCCTCGCCATCAAGTGATTCGGGGCTGAACCTGCGGCCGCGGTCTTGACTGTTTTCCGGGGGGAGAGGGAGGTAGGGAAATCATGGGAAGAATTGTGTTGGTGGCGATGGTGTTATTGCCTCGCATGGTCTTCGCCGCTACCGACTGCCGGGTTGTCGAATATCCGGACCATTACGAGGCTGTGTGTGTAGGAAGTGAAAAATACGGACCTGTGCAGGCGAAAACGGCCGTGCAGGAAAAGGCACCTCCGCAGGCACAGACACCCGTGCAGGCCCAGGAAGCAGCGCAGGCACAGACAGCTGCGAAAGCCCCATCACCTGCCGTGCAAGCGCTCATTGCTTATAGAGAGCGCTTGCCGAATAAATCACTCAGGGATGCCGCAAAAGCATCGAGAATGAGGCTGATACAGGAGGAACGGCAGAAGCAGCTTGATAAACCGGCCAAGGTTGATCCCCCCATGCCCGACATGATGCCGGATTCAAACCCTGCGATCGGATCATTCGGCACGATGGACAGTGAAAGCGGCAATTGAACGCGGATAAATGCAGATTTAAGTCAAAACCGAAAATCACCGGGCGGAACAATGGTCAACGATGAAACAACAGGAACATGGGTGCAATCAAGCACAAAAGGAGGGAATATCATGTCCAGGTGCAGATTTTTGACATGGATGAGTCTGGCATCGGCGGCAGTCGCCCTTGTCAGCGTATTTGACCCGGGCCGCGCCCTTGCCGCCCCCGTGACGGGGCCCGGCAGTGTCCCGGACTACTTCGAGACCCCAAACTGGGCCAACAGCCCCCCCCTGAGGAAATTCGTCGACTCGCTGGCGCCTCTGGGGTGCACCACGCCGAACACCCTCGGCCAGTGTATTCCGGTTGCCGTCCCGGATACGACAACCTATCCGGGGTCCGATTACTACGAAATCGAGGTTGTCCAGTATCGCGAGCAGATGCATTCGGATCTTCCTGCGGTCGTCGGCAACAAGATGGACCCTGCAGCCACAGGCGGGACCCTGCTGAGGGGGTACAGGCAGTTCAATACTGCCGATCCCAACCTGTTGACCCCCCACTACCTGGGCCCCCTGATCGTTACCAAGAAATACGATCCGCGATATGCGCCGGACGCACCCTTGCCGGGTGGCGGCACGAATGGGAGACCGGTGCGCATCAAGTTCATCAACAGCCTGCCCACCGGGGACGGCGGCTACCTATTCATCCCGACAGACACCACCGTCATGGGTTCGGGGATGTTTGAGATCAATTATGACCCGGTGACCAAGGCTCCCGGCCCCACGATCACCGGTGATTTCGCGCAGAATCGGGCCACCCTCCACCTCCATGGCGGCCACTCTCCGTGGATCAGCGACGGAACCCCCCACCAGTGGATCACCCCGGCTGGAGAGGTCACGCCCTACGCCAAGGGGGTCAGCGTGGCCTACGTGCCCGATATGTGGTTCGACGCGGCCGGGAACACGATTGCTGCCTGCGCGGGCCAGACGACCTGCGGGGTTGGGGGAGCGACGAACAATCCCGGTGCAGGCGCGCAGACTTTCTACTACACCAATGAGCAGAGCGCCAGGCTGCTCTTCTACCACGACCATTCCTGGGGAATCACCCGCCTCAACGTCTATGTCGGCGAGGCTGCGGGCTACCTGATTGAAGACCCCGTAGAGATTGCCCTGCGCGACGGCGGGACCATCAACAGCCGAACCTTCACCGCCGGGACGATTCCCACCGCCCAGATTCCTCTCGTCATCCAGGACAAGACCTTCGTGGACGGCAACCCGGCCAGCCCGACTTACGTCCGCGCCACTGATCCCACCTGGAACTGGGGATCGGGCACGCCGGTCGGAGGCATTCGCCCGCCGGTCACCGGCGACTTCTGGTGGCCCCATGTCTACATGCCGGCCCAGAACCCGTTCAATCCCGACCTGAGCGGGATGAACGCCATGGGGCGGTGGCACTATGCCCCCTGGTTCTTCCCGCCGCCCCCGATATGCGGGTCCGACCCCGAAGCGGTGAAACCGTACTGCATCGAGTTTGGTACGGTCGCAAACCCCTATTACGACTGCGGCCCTGGCGGCCCTTGCACCAATCCGGGCCAACCGCCGGAGATCCCCGGCACCCCCAACGTATCATGGGGGGCGGAAGCGTTCCTGGACACCATGATGGTCAACGGAACAGTCTACCCGACTCTTCCGGTACAGGCGCAACCTTACCGCCTCCGGATCCTGAACGCCTCACACGACAGGTTCCTCAACCTGCAACTTTATAAAGCCACCCCTATCGTCAGCGGCATCACCGTTGTCACCGGGGGGACCGGTTATACTTCTGCTCCTACGGTCGCCCTCATCGGCGGCGGCGGGACGGGCGCCACTGCAGCAGCGACGATCGATCCGGCAACCGGCGCCGTTACTGCGATCGACCTTCTTACCGTGGGGAGCGGGTATACATCTCCTCCGGCTGTCTCCATCACGGGTGGCGGCGGAACGGGCGTCGCTGCAACAGCAGCAGTTTACACTGCCTTGACGGAAGTAGGCATGGTGCCTGCGGCATCGACCTCGGGCTTCCCTGCAAGGTGGCCGGCGGACGGCAGGGAAGGTGGCGTGCCCGATCCGGCGACGAGGGGCCCCGCGTTCATTCAGATCGGCACCGAAAGTGGCTTCCTGCCGGCGCCGGTGCTACTGAACAACCAGCCTGTTGCCTGGAACCTCGACCCGACCATGTTCAACGTCGGGAACGTTCTCCAGCAGGCCGACGGAGGCGGCACGCTCTTCGTCGGTCCGGCTGAACGGGCGGACGTCATCGTCGACCTCACTAACTACGCCGGTCAGACCCTGATCCTCTACAACGACGCTCCCACCGCTTTCCCGGCGCTCGTCCCACAATATAACTACTACACGGGCGCCCCGGACCGGCGCGACATCGGCGGTGCAGCCCCAATCCCGCCGGGTTTTGGCCCCAACGTCCGGACCGTAATGCAGATCACGGTGGCGGGAACCGGCGGCGCCGCGCCCCCCGATGACTACAACCCGGCGACCCTGAACGCGCTGCAAACTGCCTTTGCCGGCGGTGCGACACCCGGCGTTTTCCAGTCGTCCCAGGAGCAGATCCCCGTGGGGCAGAGTGCCTACGATTCCACTTACAACACCACTTTCCCCGCCACCTGGCCGAACTGGGGCGTATCGAGAATCTCGGATAGCGCAATAAGCTTCCAGAAGGTTGATGGCACAATTGTGAGCAATTTCAAGATGAAGGCCAAGGCCCTCCATGACGAGATGGGCGAGACCTTCGACGACTACGGGCGGATGAGCGCCAAGCTGGGGCTCGAAGTGCCGTTCGTCAACGCCGCGAACCAGAACTTCATCCTCCAGAACTACGTCGATCCGGCCACCGAGGTCGTGAACAACAACGGAGTCCAGATCTGGCGGATCACCCACAACGGCGTGGACACACACCCCATACATTTCCACCTGTTCGACGTGCAGTTGCTCAACAGGGTTGGCTGGGACGGGTTCATCAGGCTCCCCGACCCCAATGAGCTGGGGTGGAAGGACACCGTCAGGATAAGCCCGCTGGAGGACACGATCGTCGCGCTCCGGCCGACCACTCCCATAGTGCCGTTCTCGCTCCCCAACAGCATCCGTCCTCTGAACCCATCTACACCCTTCGGCTCCACGATGGGATTCTCGCAGCTCGACACGACGACAGGCGGAGACATTGTGCCGCCCCAAACGAACCAGTTGGCCAACTTCGGACTGGAATACGTGTGGCACTGTCACATCCTGAGCCACGAAGAGAACGACATGATGCGGTCGACAATACTGAATCCCAACACCAGGGACGACATCCTCTGGAGGAACACCTCTAACGGCCTGAACGCGTTCTGGTACCTGGACGGGGTAACGCGCACGGCGTCTGCATATATTCCCTCAATGACCGATCAGAACTGGAAGATCGTGGGCAGGGGTGATTTCAACACTGACGGCAAACCCGACATCCTCTGGAGGAATACCTCCAACGGCCAGATCGCGGTCTGGTACATGGACGGGGTAACGCGCACCGGATCCGCATTCCTTCCCACATTAACCGATCAAAACTGGAAGATTGTCGGTGTGGGTGACTCCAACAATGACGGAAAACCCGATATCTTCTGGAGAAATACCTCTAACGGCCAGAACTCGGTCTGGTACATGAACGGGGTAACGCGCACGGGGTCCGCTTATTTCCCCGTATTAGCCGACCAGAACTGGAAGATAGTGGGCGTACGCGACTTCAACGATGACGGCAAACCCGACATCATCTGGAGAAATACCTCTAACGGCCAAAATGCGGTCTGGTATATGAACGGAGTAACGCGCACCGGGTCTGCTTATTTCCCCACACTAACCGACCAGAGCTGGCAGATTGTGGGTACCGGGGACTTCAACAGCGATGTCTATCCGGACATCCTGTGGAGGAATACCACTACCGGAGCGAACATGACATGGTATCTGAAAGGGATAACACAGATAGGGACGGGAACGATCGCCACACTTGCAGATCAAAACTGGAAGATTGTGGGACAATAGCAGCATTATGATTACCGGGTTTTAGATTGCAACTCCGTTGGCAGTTCACGCCATCCGGCCAGACGGTCAACGGAGTTGCTTTTTCGGTCGTTACCTGAAAGTACCGGTTGACTCGTCACAGCCGGAACGCGAAGGACAACGGGGCGCTTTGGAAATCATTGAACTTCTCTCGGAGTTCCCATGAACATCTTTATTGCGGCCAATACCACCTGGTATATCTTTAATTTCCGCAGTCGCCTGATTGCAGCTCTCAAAGAGCAAGGACACCGGATTACGGTTCTTGCTCCCCGGGATAAGTATGTGTCGCGCATCGAGGCATTGGGAGTACGGCATCTGCACCTGGAAATGGATAATGCCGGTACAAACCCTCTGTACTTTCCCGCCTGGCTGCCCTGGTGAGCGTTGAGGGTTCTGCATATTTCACAAAAATTTCCAACCCCACTTGTTGAAGTATGCAATAGCACTTCGTATATGTATCCAGGTCATTTGCAGGCTCTTGTACGATGCCCGTTCCCATAAGTGTGTTACCTTTGCGGTGGGAAAATAGACGGTCCGGTAGCCGGCCTGTTGGATCTTTCTGCTTAAATCAGCATCCTCTAAATACATGAAGTATCGGTCGTCGAACCCGCCGACCGCCGTAAGCGCATCGGTGCGGCAAAACATGAAGCTGCCAGACATGAACTCCACATCACAAATATCCTCGTAGCCAATATCTTTCATCTCGTAGCGGTCATTGAAGCAAAGCGAAATACTGTTGTGCAACAATGCGCCAAGTGTAGCGGCGATTAGCAATTTCAACCATATCGCTCCCAACTCTCTCGGCCACGTCCATCTTCATCGTTTCCATTAGTCGCACCAAATCGTCGCTACTCTTAAAAAAAAACGCCTTGTCTTCCGCTGTACTACGATTAAAGTCACAGTCAAACGCTAGCACAGGCTTGCCAAAATGCATCGCCTCTACCAGCGCAGGATTTGTGCCGCCTGCAGAGTGCCCGTGTACATAAAACGATGCTCGCGAGCGTAGCGTCTTGAGCTTGCCCATATCGTAGATCGGATCGAGTAAAAAAAGATTATTGCAAGCAGAATATCGTTCGCGAATCGTACTGCCATACTCGCTGTTGTTCCAGTTACCCACCATTACCAAGTTATGCGCATCCAGCCTGGAAAACGCATCAAGAATGACATGCACATTGTTTTCCGGCTCAATACGACAAACCGAAAAGGCAAAACTTTCAGGCAAATTATATTCATCCACCGCCGCCGCTTCAACTGCCACAGCATGATCGCCGCCGTAGGCGATCACATGACTATCCACTCCATAAGTCTGCTTCACGTATTCGGCAATCGCCCCGTTATCGGCTATCACCTCGTGCGAAAAATGCACTGCCATCTTTTCCGAGAAGCGCAAGAAACGCTTGGCCAAGCCTCGCCACTTTTCACGGCGCCACTCAATGCCGTCAATATTGGTAATGATCCGCGCCGATGAGAAAAGCCGAACCAACGGCAGCGAGATCGCACCCGACACACCCAACAGCAGAATCACATCGCTGCGATTCCAAACCGCAGAGAAAAACGACCAGATGTCATAAGGAATGCTCTGCATACCATTGGCATTGAGCGGGATGTATTTGAGCTGCGCAGAAAGAAAAGATTGCTCTCTTGATGGATAGCTTCTGCTGCTACAGTAAACCATGATTGGATCATGCAACGATGATGCGTCATGGTATCGGACAAGGTTTTCAGTCAGTGTCTCAAAGCCCCCATAATTGGCCGGCACACCCACTGTACCAATAATGGCGATGCTTTTATTTGGTATTAGCAAACGCTTCACCAGATATGCGTATAATGCGCTCAACCTTGTCAGGATTAATAAGTGCGTCGTACCAAATCGTAGCCATCATTCCATATGCGTTATGTTCCTTAGCATAGCGACTAAAACTTTGTATCGTTTGTTGGTTTTCCCAAGTCGCACCCATTACCCGAAAACCCTCACGGCGAAATGTATCTATTGATGGGAATCCCTGACTAGGGCGATAATGCCAATCACAAATTACAATGTCCTTGGGGATCTTTGCTCTTAACAACTTTCCGTAACCGGGTATTACGCCATTAAGATTTTCTGGGTTCATATCTGGAAACTCATCTGGAGAAATCAACATATCACCCCACATCCAAGTTTCAACACCGCGTTTCTTCAAGTGCGCATGAATTTGTAACACGTCTTGCAAAAAAAGTTTTGCGGGCAACGCTTTTTCATCCACGCCACGCCATTTCTTAAGTTCTGATGGATTAAATACTTCATCGTGTCCAATATGAATTGCCTTGGGGTGTGCCAGGTCAATCACTTCATCAAGAACGGCAAAAACGATCTTCTGTACCTCTGCTTTACGTGGGTCATATGTTATATGGTTAAACATGAGTTCAGGACGTGTCTCCTGAAGAAAAAACTCTTGATGGGAAAGCAATTGCACACCGATGATAACATCAAGCCCTTTTCCTTTTGTATATGCGGCCCATTCCGCAAGGTCAGCGGGAGTCAATGGATACTTAATGGTTGCCCAAGGGGAGGAATTCAGCTTAACTCCACCCCAAATCATCAGCACAATTGCATTAAAACGTGCTGTCGCGGCCTTATCTACCCAATGCTTGGCATCGATTAAAGATAACTCCCCAAGCGGAAAGTGTAACACCCGCAGCGCATGAGCAGTGTTTCCTACATCCTTAGGTGTTCTTTCTGCTGCAATTTGATTCGTTAAATTAGGAACACTTTGCATAGCAAAACCGCCCCGACAGAATATTAACAGGCTGATGAATACACATGCTTTAATACAAAGTGAATTACGCATGAGCAATACTCCTTTAAAGTTCCGCGTGCTTTTTATCCAATCGCGAACTACTTTGTTGGTTTAATAATCACAACCATTGTGCCAGACCTACCAATTAGCTGACTAAACAAAGTAAATAAAAGCACTGGAAGCGCAATTAATAGGCTCAGTGCTGAACCAAATATGAACATCGCCCAAGCCCCCCAAGCACCAAAGCGATCCAGATATGCGCGATTAATTCTTAATCCATTGAAAACTACATTATTGCCAGGCAAAATTTTATTGATGAGTGTAATTAGATCGCCAACAAAGTTCTGATAGAGGGAATTGAAGAATATTTTTTTGACTTCATAACCTTTTGCGACAACTAAAGTGTGCAGACTTTGTGGAGTAAAATGATGCATGTGGCGGGGTGGATCTAAGTGGTACCAATCAGACTTTCCAAGTCGCGCTTGGAAACTTGCAAAGTTGGGCACGGCAATTACCACTCGACCATCTGATTCCAGTTTTTCCTTGATTTTGGACAGAACTGAACCAGGATCACTTAAGTGCTCCAATACATGCCAGAGCATTACGTAGTCGAATTTGCTCGGGAATGATGGTGCCTCATCAATTTTCTTAAGCCCAATTGGTGAAACGGAGCTACCTAATCGGTCAGAAGCAAAGGCAAAACTGCGCGGCGATGGTTCAATTCCATAAACTTGAACCCCGTGTTTCTTGGCGACTTCCAAAAAGCGTCCTTTGCCACACCCAATTTCAAGCAGTTTCTTGCCAAGAATCTCTTTGTTGACTCCCAAGTAGCAAAGCTTTCCTTGTTCTAATGCTGACAGCAAAGGCTTAATTAACCTGTGCCACGCTTTCTCTCGTACATCGTAACAACCGCCCGCGTACAAATTGGGTGGTTGTTGCTTAATCTCACCTGTTTTGCCATAACCACATTGAGAGCAAATAAGAATTGGATAGTCATGGTTGCCACTGTAGTCAAGTGGAGTGGCACGATAGCTTATTACTAGCGAGCCAACTTTACAGATTGGACACTCCGCCGGTTCAGATAAAGAGTGATTCATGCTCCCTCTATATTTCTAATGCACAACACACGTTAAGGAATATGTGCTATCCGGTTTAAATACTTCACCGCCTGCCCATTTTTCCGATAACACCATGAACCACACCAGTCAACATTGCTTTTAGACTTCTAATCATGTTTTTATCAACAAGTAAATTAATGAAAAACCGATAGCAAAGTGTAGTCAGAAAATAAATCCGAATTCCACAGGGAGTATATTTCCCCAGAATAAGGACGGATGTATTTCGAAAAGCATAATAGCGGCGTATTGGTGAATACTTTAATACCAATCTGCCAAACAACCGTTTAGGGGCTTCTTCAGATATTTCGTGTTGCATAATCACCGAGGGGCATACAAAAAGCTCAAACTCACGATTAAGTGCTCGTAAACACCATTCAGTGTCTACATGATCGATAAATAAATCCTCTCGAAATTTCCCAATTTTTTCCCATGCAGAAATTTTTAATAGCATTCCAGAGGTTATCAACATACTTGCATTGATTGCAGCATGATTCCCACTTAAAGGATCTATCTTTTTTACCCACCAACATCCTGCTTGAAAAACTGGAAGGACTTCCGTGCTACCTCGCTCATCAACAAATACAGGGCCAACAGCAGCAACGTTTTTGTTTGAATCAGAAAGCGTTACAATAAAGTCATGTAAACCATTAACAAAAACATCGCCGGGTAAACTATCTTGATCAAAGGTTACAACATAATCAGCTAAATTTTGAGCGGCAAGTCGACAAATTTCATTGAGAGCCTTGGCTATACCAACGTTTTCACCGCAGCCAATAATTTCGAAATTGCTCCCTTGGAAAAGCTTACATATATCTTTATCAAGGCAGCCCCCATTATTGAAAACAATTATTTTATCAACTTGAATTTCGAGTATATTAACTAGGTTTTTTAGTTTAACCAAATCGGGATGATAAGTAATGACTCCTGCCCATATCAAAGCATCAGTACTAATCATAATTTACTTTCCTGAGTAATTGGCAATTGCGAATACATCACAGATGATCCGACAAAAACTGTTTTCCGTTGTAGAATTTCTCAAATAATTTGAAAAAAAATAAGTAGGTCAGGGATAGCTTGAACATTAAAAATCAAATGATATGCGTAAAGCATGAAGTAAAATATAAACAATATAGACATTACTAGTTTATCATCGGATTGACACACAATTGCCGGAATCAATAAAAGCAATACAACGTTTAAATATTCATTTAGCCTGAAAGCTATGACTGGCAATTGAAATGATGACAAGAAAAAAAACAGAAACAACGAAATTGAAAATATTTTGAACAACACCAAATCAAACTCATCAATTATTTCTTTACTTCTTAAATACAAGACAGCAACAAATAAAAAAAGCCCCACATGAGAAATACTGATTAGATTGAATGCCTTTATTTCTTCTTGTTGCCCAGAATGAGCTACGTAATAGTTACTCAGCCACTCAATTGGTAATAACGCCTCCGGTGTGACTAAATCCACATTGACGCCATTTATAAAGAGGAGTATCCCAATAAAAGGCAATAAATAGAACATTCCTATTTTTACATATCGAACTATAAAATATAGAGGAAGCAACACTACAGAGCTCCAATGGAACAGTATTGCCAAGAGCGCTTTTAGGAAGTACCTCTTAGCATCACCTTTCGCGAGATCGGAAAGCGCGAGTAAAAAAATACCCGTTGCCACTCCTGCACGAATCTGAATATATTCGTGCAGGAGGTAGTATGAAAATGCATATAGGATCAAACTTAAAAGAGGAATCTTCGAGTACTTTAGTAATGCAAAAAGCTTAATGCTAACCCCAAGTATTGCAAACATTACAAGAAATGTTTGAAAATCAGAGCCGAATAAGATGTCATTTATCCATAGCAATGCTCTGAAAGCGAACTCTACTGTGTCCAACTTCACATTAGTCTTATCTATCACCATCTCTTGGTAGGCGTAGTAATCAGCACTCGGACCAAATAGTTGCAACCCTGCAGTTGCGATCAATATGGTGCCAAAAACAACAATACAGATTATTTCTATATTGCTCGCTTTGAGAATATTGGCAACCATCAACCAACAGTTATTTTGTAGAAGTGTCTTGCTCTTATTTGATTGATTCATAAGATAATTATCCGCACAAACATAGTTAGTCATATATTCGAGTTCAGATTAGTCCAAATAACCAAACTACACTTTTTCAGGGATGACTATTTAATCTGTTGTTCAGCACAGCGAACAGCCCGCCAACTTTTAGAAGTTTTTCTTCGCTGTATTTGTGCCAGAGATAGAGCCAGTTTTGAGACCAAATAGTTTTTTATACGTTATCAATGTTGCAATGGTCCTATTTATGACTTTCCGTATATTGAATTTCAAACCTTGCATTACTGAAGTATGCTTAACGAGTTGGAAATATTGCTGACCAAATCGTGGGTCGCTTTTACCTAAAGACCCTAACAAAATGCCCAACCTCCACGCGATAAATGGAAGCGATAACTGGTCACGTTTCGCTCCGGAGCGGTATTCACTCCACCACTCGTCCATGAAGCGGCGCATACAAAGAGTAGTTTTCCTTATGATCACATTTGCCTCAAACAGGCCGTTTCCGACAGGATATCCTATCTTACTGTATCTGCGCATCTGTGACGCAATGATCCATATCCAATCGAGCGAATAGTGCGCACATTTAGCAGCTTCGGCATAAACACAGTTTCTCAGCGGGTGTTGATATAAAAAAATATCTTCTGGTGAATGCAGAGCTGCGCAAATCAATTCATACAAATCCCCAACGATTTGAATACTACCATCGACATATACGGTGACGTCATAACCCGGCAAGAATTCATGGGGATGCATCTTGATGTAACGGTTCTGGTCCTTTGGTGAAAGCCCCTTCAGGTCGATGGGACGAAACTCCCATGGCGGCATCACGCTATGGGGGGTATCCGTAAAACAAAAATATGCAAGACGCTTGTCTACGGATAGCGGGATTTTCAACGAATCGTAGCCTTGCGTAATACACGTATAGACGGCAATCTTCAATGGCGCCATATCCACCGTTGCCGACCCTGGTCGTTTAGTTGCCTTATCAAGCCGGTTCTGTTCGATAGCTATACCACCAACAATGCCACACATTAGCAGGCAATCCTTTGCACTATGCGTCTGAAAATATTGATCCCCGATTTTACCCAAACATATGGATGGACAAGTATTCTCAACACAACGGTTGTCTTCAATATGGGGAATCCATGGTGCAGATATCTAAAAGCATCTAAAACCGCTCCCCCTTTAAATATCAGGGAAAGATCACGGTAAGCTATGGGTAGAAGAGTGGCATTTCGCGCACGCCCAAGAGCTTTCGGCGGTATTTCGACAGCAGTGGCAGTCTGGTAAATCGACTCCCAAATCCCAAGGTTGTTGACCATATCCCGCCAGCAATTAATAAGGCTGGCATTGCCTCCATGTAAATTCCAACAGCCGACGACACGGTCGAGATATGCGACTTTGCCTGTTAGCGCCAGGCGCAACAGGGATTCCCAATCGGAACTGATGACATCCATTCGATAAAAGTCACAGGCTAACGCACTGGGCCGATGGTACAAGGTAGCCAGATGTGAAAAGTGATAGCGTTGATCATGGTATCGTAATAAGGCCTCTTTGCCGGATAGTATGGTCGTATCCAGGAGTAAAGGTTCGCGCGTACCCGTTGCCGTTACTACATTCCGTCGAGCCGAGACGATCACGATGCCGGGTTCACTGTACGCAAGTTCTACCGCCTTGCTGATAAAATCAACATCAATATAAAAATCGTCTCCGTCAAGATTGACGACCCATTCTCCCGTAGCCAATTCGTACAAAGCACGACGATAATTCTTCACCCGACCAAGATTTTGAGTATTACGTATATAGCGCAACCTGGGATCGCGGTATGCGGCAACCTTCTCAGCAGTTTGATCAGGAGAAGCGTCATCAACCACGATCACTTCGAGGTTTGGATAGCTTTGAGCCAGCGCGCTTGAAATCGCATGAGATACACAGTCCTGCTGCCCATAAGTCGGGATTACTATTGATACTTTAGGGAGTGGATTCATCAGCGTAGTCCAAAGGTATTGATCATGCCTGTTTTCTCGCCCAGATTGTCATGCGGCCGGTCTGACCGAAAGCACTGAGCAACCAGGCCAGCGGATATAGCGCAAAGTGCCACTTTCCGGCCCGTTTCGGAAAATCGATGAGTTTCTGCCCCAGCCTGGTATAGCCCCTGTCACGTAAAACATAGCCGGTGCTGGCAAGCAGGTTGCTCAACAACCGCTGGTGGTGGATATTCTCCAGTGCCCAACCGCCAGCCTCCAGAACTTGCCTTAAGGTTTCGGGGGTGAAGTGGTAAAGATGATTAGGCAAGTGCAGTGCGTATAATTTTTCTTTGAAAAGGCGAAACTCCAGCGAACCGGCATTTGGCACCGACAGCGCCAGGCAGGCGCCGGGTTTGGCCCATTCGCACAGCTTTTGAAGGCCGCCGATCGGATCGTGCAGGTGTTCCAGCACCATCCAGCCGACGATGAGATCAAAAGGCTGACGGGGTTCAGGAGCCGTTTCCAGGGGTCCGGCATGAACGTAATAGCCAAGCCGGGTTGCGGCAAGTGCCGCCTTGTCGGAAAACTCGATCCCCTCCACCTGCCATCCTTGCCCGGCCATCCGATGCAGGAAAGCCCCGGAGGCACATCCCACTTCCAGCAACCGCCCCGGAGAAAGCGGCGGCAATGCCTCGGTGTTGAAGTTGAACAGTCGTTTGACCACGGGTTTGAGCAGTTTTTTAATGCCGGAAGTTTGTTTGGGCCCAGTCTGCTGCACACGGGTGCCCAGGTAAGGGCCATAGTCATCGGGGTAATAGAAGCCAATTGTTTCCTGTGTCGGACGGGGATTGGTACGCATCAGGCCGCAGGTGCGGCATTTGACGATGGTGAAAGTACCGGGCAGGTCGTGGAGCAGGTCGCGCCCGCTGAGCACGAATTCATCGTTCTTCGGACAACCGAGGGGGCAGGAGACGTCTTCCAGATGAACGGAGTCGATCATTTTACTGCCTCACAAGACCAGCCAAATGGATCGTCCTTTTTGTTGTCGAACCTGTCCAGCCACAAGAATATTGTTTGCAACAAGCGTACAATCATTTGCGCAACGAATTTGACAGGGTAAATCACGATTCCAACGACGTTGGGATTGTTGCTGCGAAGCCCCGCAGGAGGGAAAATCGACAGTCCCCTCGGTAGCTCGTATGCCCAGCGGACCCAACGTCCTCCAAATGGAGTTATCTTGATCTCCCGAAAACCAGCATGCTTGCATATGGATTCAAGCCCATAGGACGTATATCTGAAAAAGTCATGGGGACCCTGATGTTCGGGATGTGCCATCGGCACCGTCATGAAAAGCTTTCCGTCGGGTTTGAGGACACGGTACATCTCCTTGACGCTTTCACGGGGCCATTCCAGATGCTCAAGCACCTGGGTGCACAGCACTGCATCGAAGGTGCCATCTTCGATGGGCATGTCATGCAAGGGAGCGACGTAATCGAGGTTGGCATAGTTCCAGCGGCGTTCACCCACGGCTAAGTCGATTGCTTTATAGTTGCAATTGGAAAAAAACCTTTTGTAAACACACTCTCCCGCACCGGCATCCAACAGGGAGGCATTCTCCGGCAGGCTCTCCGCAACATACTTCACGAAACGGGTTATATACCATCTGCCGACATCCTGTATTTTATTTCTCGCTGAAAAGTCCTCATTTATCATCACAAAGTACTTCCCCATACAAAAAATTGAAGTGGTTGGTTTTCAGAAAATGGTGTTGGAGAAAAAGGTTTACGACAAAGAACAGGCTGGTGGCAAACGCGAGGCCAAATACGCCAAAGTAATAATACAGAGCAATTTTTGCCGGAACATAGAATGTATAGCTGCATATCCCCAGGCGTGTTGGTGTTGACGTGTCGCCGAGCGCGAAATACGATGATGACGATATCTGTCCCATTACACCACCGGCAAACATGCCGGAGAGCCAGACCATGATCCACCATAATTCCCGAACATTGCCGGCGCTCACATTACCGTGTCCCACCAGCAGGCTCAGTACTGTCTGCCCCAAAAGCCCCAGCACCAGAAGTCCGACGAGGCTGATTGCGCCGACCTGCACCAGTTTCCGGTGATAGGCACGCCGAAAGCCCGCCTTGTCCCCCGCCTTGTGGAGCCGACTCAGCGCCGGTACCAATGGGGCAGCGAAAGCCTTGTTGAGCACCTGGCTGACCGCACCATAAATCTGCTGAGCCAGGTAATATAATGACAGGCTGCCACTGCCGGCGGTGGAGAGCAGAATGCGGTCCACCAGCGGGTCGGTCTTGTAATAGGCTGTCCCCAGCAGCAGGGGTTTGATGCGCTGCCAGGCTTGCCGGACAGAAGGGCATCTCAGGTCGGGGCGAACCGGACGCCCCATGCCGGGGGCAAGCAACAGGGTTTGCAGGCCCATGCGCAGGGTGCTGATCCAGGCAGCCGCGATAACCCCGAAACGGGGGAGCGCCCAGATCAACAGGAGCAAGGCAAAAGCACTGACCAGGATCGGGGTGAATTCTGCCCACAAAAACTGTTGCCTGGCGTGGTAGGCGGCCCATTGCACGCCATTGATCGCCGTAAAGACCATGCCGACGAGTTGGATGCGGGTAAGCGTTACCGTGAGACTTTGGCCGGTCTCGTTGAAGCCTGGCACAGTAAGGGGCACCCACCAGGGTGCCGCCATATAAAGAAGAACTGCCAACAGTGCGAATATACCGCCAATAAGGACGAAAAATCCCCAAGTGTCATGGCGGAGACGATCTTCGCTTTCTCCCGAAAGAAGCGGCACGAGGACATGCATGAGCGATCCGCTGATGACCGCCAATACGAGCTGGGGGATCGTCATGCCGGCAAAAAGCGCGTCGGTCTCTACTCCCGGCCCCAGTTTGACAAGAACATACCACTGAAAAACAAAGGCGAGGCCGATGTTGGCAGCGGAAAGGAAGCCGAGTTGAATCGAGAGTTTCATTGGCTGCCCTGACTGTTTATGCCCGTCCGCAACTTCTGAAAATTATCAAGTGCCAGAACCAACGCGCAGGAGCCGGCCAAGGCCGCTAAAAAGACGATCGTTACGATTTTTCTCCTTACCGGCTTGCTCCGCCTCTCCGGCACCTTTGCATTCTGCAGCACATGAAACGGCGAAACGTCCTTGACCTCGGACAGCTTCGCCACCTCGTACTGTTTGGCCAGCAGCTCCACCAGCGTCTCCTGGATCCTGAACTCCCGCATCAGCCGCAAATACTCCTGTCCCAGCTGCGGCATACTTCCGACTGATGGAATGGAACTGCTCCCCTCGCCATTTCCCTCCAGCTTGACGATCTGTGCCTGCAAATTTGCCGCTGTGGATTTGGCCGTTTTTACCTCCTGGCTTGATTCGGTAAACTGCCTCCGGAAGGTGGCCAACTGCACCTCCTGAGCAGCAAGTTGGGCCCGCAACTGCGCCACTCCCTCGATGGTGGCCTTGGCCTGGTCGGTTACCGATACGGCCTTATTTTTTGCCTGAAAGGCTTTGAGAGCATCCTCCGCCTTTGCCAGATCGACACGGGCCGCAGCGAGGCGTTCTTCCAGATACCCGCGGTCCTTGCCGGCCGATGTCATGTTGAGCCTGGCGGCAAGTTTCCCCAGCTCGTCCACGTAAGCATTGGCCAGATCCGCTGCCCGCTTGGGATTCTTGTCGTCCACGGCAATGGTGATGACCCCGTCCTTTTTGCCTGCCGTGACGATGACATTCTTATCCAGCGCCGTGTACACATCGGACCGAAACTTTGCCTCGTACAGATCCTTCAGCTTGAAGCGGTCGATAATCGGGTCCTTGACCGTCTCACTCTTCAGCATGGTCACATACAAGCCGGCCTTGGTCGCCCCCCCCAGACCACCACCGGCAATACCGGCAACACCGCCCAGACCGCCAAGTTGGGCCATCATGGCCCCCATGACCCCTTTGTCGTCCTCTCTGGGCAGAATCATGGCCTTTGCAGTGTAGATGCCGGGGATCAGCAGAACGACAATGATACTGATAATGGTGGCGACCAGGGTGATGCCGGCGATCAGCCGCCAGCGTTTGACGAACAGGGCCAGGTAGTCGAAAAGAGTGGGAGCAGGTTCGAGGTTCGAGGTTCGAGGTTCGAGGTTAGAACCAGCTTCAAGGTTCGAGGTTCGAGGTTCGAGGTTCGAGGCGCGAGGTTCGAGCTTGTTAGTATCGGAATGCTGCATCATTTATACTCCGTCAGAAAAATCAGGTTCGAGGAAAAAACAGGTTCGAGTTTTCTCATTCCTTTATCCTCGCACCTCGCTCCTCGATCCTGCCGTTTTACCTCGCTCCTTTATCCTCGCACCTCGTTCCTCAATCCTGCCGTTTTACCTCGTTCCTTTATCCTCGCACCTCGTTCCTCAATCCTGCCGTTTTACCGCGTTCCTTTATCCTCGCACCTCGTTCCTCAATCCTGCCTTTACAACCCCGCCGCAACTATCACCCCTGCAGAAAGCGCGAGATTGCCGAGGATGACGGCTATGTCCTTGATTTCACGCATCCAGGCGATTCTTTCAAATTTCTGGGGGACTATGATTGTATCGCCCGGCTCCATGGGAGTGGACATGAACCCGCAAAAGAACAGGTTCTTGAACATTGAAACCTGTTGCCGGCTGATGACCGTTCCGTCCGCACGGACAACATAGGTATCGCTTTCTTCCGCTTCCCTGGTCGAGCCGCCCGCTTTCCCCAGATAAAACTCCACATCTTCACCATCAATCGGGATAAAGCTGGTCGGGTTATAGACCTGGCCGAGGACATTCACTGCGTTCGGCACCTGGGGTACTTCCAGCAGATCCCCCCCCTTGAGTTCCACGTCATAGGGGGAGTCCCTGAACTTGTCGAGTTTATCCATGTTGATCACCAGCCGGCCCTCCGCCTTCGCCGCTTTCAGCAAAGCCACGATTCTTTGCAGGCTTTCCAAGGCTGCCCTGGTAGCCTCCAACTCCTCCTTCGAGGCGGCAACCGAGGCCACTTCCGCTTGCTTTTTCAGGATTTCCTGTTCGGTTTTTGCCACAAGCTCATCCATCCGTTTCTGCTGCAGCTCGCGGATGGACACGCGGGTAAACTTGGCGGCCCGCAGGTATGCCTTGTCGGTAAAGCCGCCGGCCCGCTCGATCAAGGTGCTCAGCTTTTCCCCTTTATAGATCGGGTAGACGCCGGGAAACCGGAATTCTCCCTGGAGGGTGACATATCTCTCCTTTTCTTCGGCCCAGTTCGGAATTTTCCTGATGCTCAACTCGTCAAAGGGGGCAAGCATCAGGTTATCCTTCGGATTGCCTTTGATGGCCTCTTCCAGGTTGATTACGATGGGAAACGACGATACCGCCTCGCCGGTTTGCTTGATGCGGTTTATCTCGGCATTTTTCAGATAAGCGTTGATTTTGGGGTTGCCCGCGACCAAAAGGAGATCACGGACCGTCATATTGGTGAAGAGCCGGTATTCGCCGGGCCGTTGCACCTCCCCGTTTATCCTGATCCTGGGCATTTCCTCCATCTCCCAACGGGAGAATATCTGCACCTTGTCGGACTCCTTCAGTTCCAGGTCATGCTCGGGATCACCCGCAAGCGCCTTGGCAACATTGACGAAGATTTTCTCCGGATGATAATCGGGCGGATAAAGCCGGGTGATTTCTGCGGCATCTTTATAATATTCGGGGAGGAGATTGTCCTGTAGCAACAGCTGGCTCAGGCGCATGCCGGGCTGGAGGGCGTAGTCCCCGGGGCGGAGCACATAACCGTCAAGTCTGACATGGTCCCGCAAGGTTATATCGATGGGGAAGATCTTGACGACATCCAGGTCCTGGATTTTTATGTTCGCCAAGATCTGATCCAGGGATTTACCCCCACCCTTGGGATCGATGTTGAAATCGGCCACCACCTTCTTTTCATGGGCGTCAACCCTGGAAATCTGCACCCTCTGGAGATAACCGGTAGGGAGAAAACCTTCCGCCAGCGCTATCAGATCACCCAGATCCTTCTCTTCTCTGAGCTCATAGATGGCGGGTCTTTTTACGTTTCCGGCGATTCCGGCAACTCTGCCGATAACCGGCACAAAGATGGTATCGCCGGGCTGGAGACGAATGTCCTTACCCTTGTCCCCTTTGAGAAAGAAATCGTAGAGATCGACCGTTTCCACGACCTTCCCCCCCCGTTTAACCTGTATATTCCGCAGGGTGCCGGTTTTCAGCGGTCCTCCTGAGGCACTGAGAGCGTTGATCAGCGTCGAAAGCGGGCTCAGGTTATAATCGCCGGGTGCTTTCACCTCGCCGACCACATACACCTTGATGACCCGCAGTTTCCCCATGGTCACATTCAGGTCGAAATCTTTGAAGATCTTCGACAGATTGGCTTTTAAAAGACCCGGCAGCCGATCGAAGGTAATCCCCCAGACCTTCACGTTCCCCACCCTCGGGAGCACAATTTCTCCGCTCCGGTTGACCTCCAGTTCATGCGTCCCTTCGACGCCTCCCCAGAGATTGAGGATGATCCTGTCCCCCGGGCCGATGACGTAATCGGGACCGACCGGGATGTCGGAGAGCGGGGCGAAACCGGCCGCGGACGGTCTGAAAAAATTGTAACCGAACTGAGTGAGATTTTTTACCTGGTATGGCTGAGGATGGGCAGTTTCTACTGCCGCATCTTCGGCGAAAGCAGCCCTTTCAATGGCGGAAAGCTCCGCCTGATCCGCCTGTTCGCTTTCCACTCCGGCATATTTAGTCTTTTCCACGCCCCCCTCCGGCCTTGTGCCTCCGGTGCTTTTCAGGGGTGAAGTTTCTGTCGGACTCAGGGACGGAGCTGGCGATGCGGTTACCGGTAAAGAAGGGGGGGCTGCGACTGGACTAGATGCTGACGGTAACGCTGATTTTGCAGGAAGGGATTGCGAAAGTCCCTCGGCAGAAACCCGATGGCAATGAAATAACATCAAAATACCCCACATCAGGGCAACAAAAACCAAATTTCCTCTTCTCAAAGGGCCTCTCCCATATCTAGTTATATGTACAGATATCCGTTGGCGGCGGCTTCGGTACGAGCTTTATTTTATTGCCTAGGAGCATCGCTGACCGTTTCATTTGTAAACATATGTTACACATTGTAAATGACAATAGCCGGTCTGTCGAGGCCGGGGATGAAAGAAAATAACGCGAATAAATGCAATAACAGTTTTATCTCAAATTGCAAAAAGTCAAGGCTGCTCCCGAGGAGGCTCTTATTGATTTGGAGGCGTTCCGCAAAGGAAGAGGTGCTGATTCGGGGTTTTTCAAGATGCAAATTTGCTGGCAGTTGTTCCGTGAAGAACCAGGGAGAATACGTGGGAAGCAGAACGCAGAGGCCTGTTCACAGCGGTTGAGAAGAGGAACCGCCGGGGATAAGCCGATATTCAAAGGGGAGCGATGGTTAGCTCCCCTTTGTCGCATGGGTGAGATCCGTTTCCGGATTTTGAGACATGACGCAGCCTGACGATCGCCTGCGTTACAGCCTGAACTGCCCGACCAGCGACTGGAGGGTTTGGGCCAGTTGATTGAGCTGCATGGCGGCGGCTGCAGCGTCCTGGGTCCCCTTGGCCGTGTCGTGGACGATGTCGGTGATTTGGTGCATGCTTCTGCTGATTTCGCTGGTGGTGCTGGTCTGCTCTTCGGCCGCAGTGGCGATCTGGTTGAACTGCCGGTTAAGGGCGTCGATTTGGCGCAGGATGTCCCTGAGCGCATCGCCGGAGCGGTGCGCTTCGCTTGCCCCGGCCTCGACCTCTTCGACCCCCTGTTTGATCGAGATGACCGCCGCATTCGTTTCCTTCTGGATCGTGGCGATCATGTCGGCAATCCTGCGGGTGGCCTTCGTCGTCCGTTCGGCCAGTGCCCTGACCTCGTCGGCCACCACGGCGAATCCGCGTCCCTGATCGCCTGCCCGGGCGGCCTCGACGGCGGCATTCAGTGCCAGCAGGTTGGTCTGGTCGGCAATGTCCTCGATCACCCCGATGATCTCGCCTATCTCGTCGGATCGCTGCCCGAGGCTCTCTACGGTTCTCGCGGCGGCCATGACCTGTTCGGATACACTGTTCATCTTGTTGATGGTCTGCTCGACCACAACGCTGCCGGTCTGGGCAGAATCGGTGGCCTGCCGTGCCTCATCCGCGGCCAACAGGCAGTTCTGGGCGATCTCCGAGGAGGTCAAGGCCATCTCTTCGCTGGCGGTGGCGACCGTCGCCGATTGCTGCGCAACCTTGTCCGCCCCTTCGGCGATCTGGTTCGAGGAACCCTGCACCTGGAGCGCGGCTGCGGCCAACTGGCTGGTGGTGCCGGCAACACGGCTGACAATGGTGTACAGTTTGTCCATGAACAGATTGAACGAAGTGCACATCTCGCCAATCTCGTCCTGCCTGCGGTAATCGAGGCGCCTCGTCAGGTCGCCCTCGCCTTCGGCAATGTCCTTGAGCAGATCGTGCATGCGGTTCAACGGATTGAAGAGCCGGCTGACGGCAAAGGCGCTGATCAGGCAGGCCAGCAGCAGGATGACGGCCACGATGGAGGCGACGACCATCTGCAGGTGGTGATAGGCGGCGAAGAACTCGCTCTTTTTCACCCCAACGTATAGCACCCCGACGATGTCGCCCCGTGCATTGCGGATCGGGTCGTAGGCAGTGAAGTATGGGGCGCCGAGGATCTCGGCCTCACCCCGGTACGGCACACCTTTCTTGAACACCGCCTCGTAGGCCGGCCCGGTCAGCTTGGTGCCGACGGCCCGGCTGCCATCCGGCTTGATGACGTTGGTCGATACCCGTTCGTCACCCATGAATATGGTTGCCGTTCCGCCGCAGAGCTCTTTAAGCCTGTCGGGCAATTCGAAGTTGCCGTTGACGGTGTAGTCGCCGATCTTCAACCTGCCTTCAACGATATCGATATCGTTGCCCTTGTGTTTCAGCAGTTCCCAGAAGGTTTTGATCCTGGCTTCCTGAGAAACCCCGGCTACCCGCTTCAGTTCCTGGCTGAATTTGACGAGACAGGCCGCCGTGACCGCTGCCAAGGCTACGGCGACGATCAGGGCGTTAACGGCAATAAACCTGGTTTTTATCTTCATGGTGGTTACTTCTGCTCCCTTCGACACATATCTTCCAATATGTTAAAAATCGTCCCTATCGAACCGCCATCATGCACTCCACTCCGGCACGTCCAAAACCGCAAACCCATGAATACAGCAACTGCTGTGCCAATAGGGACTTGGCGGCCGGCATCCCCCAGACGACCTGCTTTTAATGATAATCCGACAGAAAATGACAGTGGGCCGGCGCCCCGCTGTCATTGCCATCCTGGTCATTTTGTCCGCCAGAGTATCATTTTGTCGCAATCCTATCAGTCGTTTTTCCATGGAAACGGTCTGTTCCAGGGCGGACATTTCGCGTCCGACGCTTTACAAGGTCGAGAATGGTGATCCATCGGTTGCCATCGGGATCTATGTCCAGGTTCTGCGCGTATTGGGACTGGTTGAAGATTTGTCATCGATAGCCAAAGAAGATGTTCTGAGGCGCCGTTTGCAGGACGAATCACTCCCCCAACGGAAAAGGGCTCCGCGCAAAAAGCCGCCGACGGGAGACAGTGATGGCTAAAGCCAAAGGAGAACAAATATGGGTCTGGCTTGACGACCCGGCGCCGTTTTGGAAAGCATTGGCGGACCACTTCTCAACGCTTATTCACTTTCTTGTGAGTTTGAGAAGCTTGGGATGTTGGAGAAGGGTCTCTTCAGGTCCCCGCCTTGTCCCCGGAACGACATAATTACGCACAGCAAGCTTGAGGTAATCGCATGTCTGAGTCGCCGAGTCAGAACATGCAGGGATCATATCTTCAGTAACGCTGAGGCAGTTGCCCCCGGTAAGATCCAGGATGTCGGAGCAGTTCCGGGCAAAATAGTACACATAATACTTTTCAATGTTGTTGATCCCGCCGGCTGCATAGCTGACAGCGGTGCCCTTCAGCTCGTCACCCGAGATGTTTGCGATCCCCTTCACCATCAAACTGTCATTTACGGACAGACCGACATAGGTCGCATTGTCTGTTTCCGTTCCGAGCGTGCCGACAACCGCATATACCTCCCCATGGTCAAGCGTCAAATTCCCAGGGGCTGCCTGATACGAACTGTCCTGCGAGTCACCGAGGCAGTTCATCCCGATCTCCATGCACGGTTGTCCGATAAAATTGATAGGAGGCTCCTGCAGATTCAAAAAATCGGCAGTTCCCTGATCGGAGCAATCGCCACTGGCACAGGGCTGTCCCCACTTGGCGTTTACTGCCGCTACAAGTTTCGCAAGGTCAGCTCCCAACGATCCTTCATCGATTCCCGTTCTGGTTTCGTACACAACAGGTTGGTAGGTTTGAACCGGCCGCGAAGTTTTCTTTTCTCTCACCCGCAGCACGATGAGAGGCAGGTTTTGCTTCCAGGTATCAGAGGGCGTTCCCAGCCCTCCGCCGTCATTAGGCATGGAATAGCGCATGATCCAGAAAAGATCATCAGCGTGTTCATCCAGCCCTGTTTTTACCGCGGCCAGATTGCCCGCCACAGAAGGAATGGGCTCGGTAAAGATCAAGGAACTGTTCACCGCAATCCGGTTGAGTGATTGCCTGACCGCGCTGTCCATAAACTGATCGGGCGTGATAATAAAGAAACGCTCCTGGTTGAATGCGGCCCCGGACTGCTGCTGGACAACGACATCGTTATTGCTGTTGCTCAGGCTGGCGGCAATCTGAATGCGGTTCTGATTCAGGGGCACTTTGGTGAAAAACGTGTTGAGCATTTCAGGATTATTCACCATGTATTGGTAGGTTGCACTCGTTGTGTCGAATGTTCCTTCCCGGGTGAAGGCGTACGTCTGCAACCCGAAGTAGGCGGCCGGGGGGGGGAGGATACCCAAGATGACGATTGCTTCTCGTGGATCAAGGCGGAATGAGCCGCTGTAGCCCGGATAAAACTGGCCAAATGCCATGTTGGTTGCGGTATCAATATACTCCTCAGGCCAGGGCTGCACGCCAAACATGACGTAGGGCGCTGCAGGGTTATTGCCGTAACAGGTTTTCATCTGTGCGTAAGAATAGGTGCAATCCTCCTCGGTGTATAGTTTGAAATAACCGCGCGTTACCTCATAGCCCTGCGCAGTAAGGTCGGCGATTAGTTGTTGTGCCTGCGCCTCGACAGAGGCGGGAACGCTGTTTTTCGGTGCGGTGCTCGTTGTATCGGATGAACAACCGGCAACAAGAAGAAAGGCGATGAAAGACAACAAAAGAATGAAGATTCTTCCACAGGTAGTCATGGACGTTCCTCCTTTTCCCCACCGCTTCCGCCCCCTTTTCACGGACGGTTTGGCTTTGGTTGGTTGTTGCAGTCGGCGATGCCCTCCCTTCAGCTCTACAAGTGAGCAATGGGTTTCTTCACCAGAAACCATTAACATTTATTTACAATTATAATGCCGGCAGATGATACCGCAATACGGCAATTCCCCCAACGTCATCCCAAACCCACCGCCCTGCCCCCCCTGTCGCCATTACAAATACCCTCCTTGACAGATTCCAGGCTCGGTATAAAGTTGCTCCAATGAACTGAAACATATACTTTGAGTTTTAATCGCATTGTGTGCAAAACGCTCGCAACGGCAAAAAGGAGCTAAGACATGGCAACCATCGACCCTTCCTTGAATTATCACAGCAATACCGAAGAACTCATTGCTTTGGTAAAGGACGCGACAGAGTTGGTCCGCACCAAAGGAGAAGCGGCGTTCAGCGATTTCCGTGTCTCAGGCAGCCGCTGGCACCAGGAAGAGATCTATATCTTTGTGCTGGATCCCCAGGGAAACATGCTGGTCCATCCCGATTCGGCGATGGAAGGCAAGAACGAGATGGAGTTGAAGGACATCAACGGGAAACCCATCATCCGGGGACTCATCGGTGCCGCAACGACCTTCCCCAACAAACCGGAAGGCTGGTACCACTACCAATGGCCTGTTCCAGGCGGGCTTCTTCCCCGATGGAAAAGCAGCTACGTGCGGCTGGTGACTGCTCCGTCCGGCAAGAGCTACGTGGTCGGGAGCGGCATGTACAACGACCGCATGGAAAGGAACTTTGTCGTGGATGCGGTGACCGACGCCATCGGACAGATCGAGAAGAATGGCAGGGCGGCTTTTCAGCTCTTCCATGATCCGACGGGCCCCTTCATCGCAAAGGACGCATATATTTTCGTGTTCGATATGAATGGCGTCGATCTCGTCAACCCGGGCTTTCCGAACCTGGAGGGACGCAATCTTCTGGACCTTAAGGATACCCAGGGCAAGCAGTTGATCCGGGAGATGTTCAAAGTGGTGCAAACGAGCGGTTCCGGCTGGGTCGACTATATGTGGCCCAAGCCGGGAGAAAGCGTCTCCACGCAGAAATCGGCTTATGTGAGCAAAGCGAAGATGGGAGACCAATGGGTGCTGGTGGGTTGCGGTGTCTACCTGGCTGATGCCCCCAAAGCCGTTCAGGCCGGCAAGAAGATGACCGCTCCGGAACTGATGGCCCTCGTTCGGGAAGGGGCGGCGCTCCTGGAGAAGGAGGGGGAGAAGGCCTATCCGGAATTCCGAAGGAAAGGGTCCAGGTGGTTCCATGACGATACCTATTTCTTTGTCTGGACAGCAAACGGGATCAGGACCTTCCATGCTGCGAAGCCCGCGGGCGAAGGCCATGATGCCGGCAACATGACGGATGTTCTGGGAAGGCCCTTCGGGAAAATGGTCCTGGAGGTGGCTTCGAGCCCTTCAGGTGAGGGATGGGTCCATTACATGTACCCCGAGCCTGAGGATATCTTCCCTACCTGGAAGTCCACATTTTTGAAGCGGATCACATTTCCCTCCGGGCAGCAGCACATCATCGGCTGCGGGATCTACAACATGCAGATGGATAAGGCCTTCATCGAGGATGTGGTCGATCATGCCGCTGCTCTTGTCGCAGACCGAGGGAAGGAGGCCTTTGGCCAATTGCGGGACAAGACGAGTCCTTTTGTCTTCATGGACACCTACGTGTTTGTCATCACCCCGGATGGCACCGAGTTGGTGAACCCGGTCTTCCCCAGCTTCGAAGGAAAAAACCTCATCTACCTGAGGGATCTGAAGGGGAATCCGGTGATCCGGGACGAAATAGCCGCTGCCATGAAGGATGGCAGCGCCTGGATCGACCTCTACTGGTACAAGCCCGGACAAAATACGCCTGCGCGCAAGCAGACCTTCGTGCGGAAGGTGCAATCGGGTCAGGATACTTATATCGTCGGCTCGGGCGTTTATATGGAATAAAAAATGTGAAAAGGGGGGCATCTGAAATCAGGGACTGCCCCCCTGCCCTTCCGCTCAATTGGAAGCCCGACCGCCCCCAACGCCGTCCATCAATCGTTCAAAATCTACGCTTCCTTCACTGTTAAATGAATTGCTATCAACCGTCATCTATGATAAAAAGCCTTAATTGTCTAAGATTATGAAGCGATTAAGGTGCGATAAATGATTCAGTATATCTGGCAACGGCCTGAATGGCCAAAGTTCACCTGGGATGATGCCCGGTTGCTGACTCCTCTTGGAGAGTGCCGTTTGTTGCAGGGGAAGCTGCTGACAAAGGTATCCACTCTTGGTTTGGCCCTTGAGCATCAGGCCCAAGCCGAAATATTGGTTGAAGAGGCTGTCAAAACAGCCGCTATCGAAGGCGAACAGCTCGACGTGCGTTCTGTGCGTTCTTCGGTGGCAAGGAGACTTGGACTACCATCGGCGGGACTTCCTGTAGATCGTCGCATAGATGACCTCGTATCGGTATTGCTGGATGCCACGCAAAACTTTGAAAAGCAGCTGACAAAGGAACGGCTGTGGGGCTGGCAGGCCGCCCTCTTCCCTTCCGGCTATTCCGGTATGCACAAGATCAAGGTCGGAGACTGGCGGGATAGCTCGGAACCAATGCGTGTGGTATCGGGTCCCATCGGCAGGGAAAAGATCCATTACGAAGCGCCACCGGCCGGAAAGCTCGATAAAGAAATGGAGCGTTTCTTCTCATGGTGGAAAGAGAGTACGGCCAATGCCGAAGGGATAATCCGCGCAGCCATTGCCCATTTCTGGTTTGTGACCATACATCCGTTTGACGACGGCAACGGACGTATCGCAAGAGTATTGACCGATATGGCGCTGGCACAGGACGACAAGCAGCACAACCGCTACTACAGCCTATCCACACAGATCATGGCCGAGCGGGAGACCTATTACACCATTCTTGAAAACACCCAAAAAGGAAACGGTGACATTACCGACTGGCTGGTATGGTTTCTGGGATGCTTCGCCAGGGCCATCGAACGATCGGAGACAATCCTTGCCGGTGTGTTCATGAGGGCTGAATTCTGGCGAAAGCATGCAGAGGTCACCCTATCCGACCGGCAGAAGAAGGTTATCAATCGAGTTCTTGAGGAAGGACCAAGCGGGTTTGAAGGTGGATTGACGACTCGAAAGTACGCCTCGATCGGCAAGGTGAGCCGGGCAACGGCATTCAGGGAACTGGATCAGCTGGTTGAGCTGGGCATACTGAAAAGAAGTGGCAAGGGGCGAAGTGTCAGTTATGAGTTACCTGCAAACACTCTTTCCGACTGACCCACCTGATAGCGATACATTTTAATTTGCCACAAGGGTATTTTTTCTGCGGCCGACGGGAGTTTTGTCTCTTGCCGACCACTTTTTATAAAGATAATAATGAGAACATGAACATATTCTTGAACCAACAGGAGGATTCCATGGATCTCAACGGACGTACATGTAAAATCATCGCTAAACATAGCGGGATGGCGATTGCCGTTGCCGGAGCCGGTACCGGAGACGGGGCCAAGGTCATTCAATGGCCCTGGAATGGAGGTGACGAACAGGTCTTTCTTTTCACCGACCTGGGAAACAACCATTACCGGATAACCCCCAAACACAGCGGCAGTGCCATTGGCAAAGGGGCCGACTTCATTTTTCAAATCAACGACATCATCCAATGGAGCTGGGCCGACACCGACGATCAGAAATTCAGAATAACGCCGGTCTCGGATGGTTACTTTAAACTGGAAACATACGGCAGACCCGGTAGAGCATTGGCTGTCGGCGGCGCGTCCCAGATCCAGGGCGCCGGTGTGATCGTCTGGGATTGGCTCAATTCCGACGAACAAAAATTTCAGATCATCCCGGTTGACAACCAGCTCCATATTCCCTGGTCTTTTAACCTTCATCCGGAAGATGTCGGACTCTCGGACACGGAAGGGGTCGTCCCCAACCCCGAAATCTATAAGGCAAAAATCGAAGCCGCTTTCAAACTCATAAAGGAACTGGGCGGACGTTTCGTCAGAACCGATTTTTCCTGGAAACGCCTTGCTGACGGCAGTTGCAGGGATGACGTCGTGAAGTTCTATGATCATTTCACGGAAACCGCCCAAGCATACGGCATCGGCATCAACTGCATCCTGTTCCGCTGTCCGGCCCGTCTTGAGAAGGACGGCAATTGGGATGCCTTTGTCGATGAGTTCTCCCAATACTGTCGTTTCGTCGCCGAGAAATGGGGGAACAAAATCAGCACGTATCAGATATGGAACGAGGCCAACCACATCCTGGCAGCCAAGAACCCCATCAAATACTACACCAGGAACGACGCGGCGGATCTCTTCGTCAAAGCGGACAAAGCCCTCCAGGCAGGTGGCGGCGATCACGTCAGCATGATCAACATCATGTGCAATAACGACTGGTCATGGGAAACAACTCTACAGACATGGATTAAACAGATTGATGAACGATGCCACGATCACAGGATCAGGACCATTGGCATCGATCACTATCCCGGTACCTGGACGCTGGGCGACTATGAGGACTGGTGGCCCATGGAAAGAGTCGTCAATATTCTTGAAGGTAAGAACTATAACTGGACCATAGCCGAAACCGGCTTCGCAAGCGGAATCTGGAAAAATGTCGATCTCTGGCATACCCCGGAGGAGCAAAAACGCTGGATGGAAGTCAGCCTGGGAGCACTATATAAGAAATTGCGTTACAACCAAAAATTCAGCGACGGGCTACAGTATATCAATCTCTATCAGCTCTATGACGCCGATCCGAACGAAAAGACGGTTATCGAATCCTGGTCGCCATTCGAGTCGTATTTCGGTGTATGCGATTTCAAGGGTAATCGCAAACCGGCATTCTCCGCCCTGGAAAAAAAGATCGCCGAAGTGCTCTGACAGGCTGCGTTCGGTTAACGCACTTCAATTGGATAGTCGGGGCGGCGTGAGACTTCGTTCGCGCTGCCCCTACTTCCCTCACCGCCATTGAAATGAATTGCCATCAACCGTCATCTATGATAAAAAGCCTTAATTGTCTAAGATTATGAAGCGATTAAGGTGCGATAAATGATTCAGTACATCTGGCAACGGCCTGAATGGCCAAAGTTCACCTGGGATGATGCCCGGTTGCTGACTCCTCTTGGAGAGTGCCGTTTGTTGCAGGGGAAGCTGCTGACAAAGGTATCCACTCTTGGTTTGTCCCTTGAGCATCAGGCCCAGGCTGAAATATTGGTTGAAGAGGCCATCAAAACAGCCGCTATCGAAGGTGAACAGCTCGACGTGCGTTCTGTGCGTTCTTCGGTAGCAAGGAGACTTGGACTACCATCGGCGGGACTTCCTGTAGATCGTCGCATAGATGACCTCGTATCGGTATTGCTGGATGCCACGCAGAACTTTGAAAAGCCGCTGACAAAGGAACGACTGTGGGGCTGGCAAGCCGCCCTCTTCCCTTCCGGCTATTCCGGTATGCACAGGATCAAGGTCGGAGGCTGGCAGGATAGCTCGGAACCAATGCGTGTGGTATCGGGCTCCATCGGCAGGGAAAAAATCCATTACGAAGCGCCACCTGCCAAAATACTTAAAACTGAGATGGAACGTTTCTTCTCATGGTGGAAAGAGAGTACGGCTAATGTCGAAGGGATAATACGCGCAGCCATTGCCCATTTCTGGTTTGTGACCATACATCCGTTTGATGATGGCAACGGACGTATCGCAAGAGTATTGACCGATATGGCGCTGGCACAGGACGACAAGCAGCACAACCGCTACTACAGCCTATCCACACAGATCATGGCCGAGCGGGAGACCTATTACACCATTCTTGAAAACACCCAAAAAGGAAACGGTGACATTACCGACTGGCTGGTATGGTTTCTGGAATGCTTCGCCAGGGCCATCGAACGATCGGAGACAATCCTTGCCGGTGTGTTCATGAGGGCTGAATTCTGGCGAAAGCATGCAGAGGTCACCCTATCCGAACGGTATTTTCAGTCTTGATCGCCGCGAATTCATGCGGCCTTTGCCAAGCCCTCGCACAGCTTTACCGGCCGGGGAGGAAGTCGATGGGATACAAGATCGTCGTCTTCGGCACCCCATCTTTGGCGCCAAAGTTGAACTTTTTGACCCTGTCGACAATCTGGGCGGAGAACTCAGTCGCGTTCATATTGCTAGACTCCACCGCGCAGGCAGAAACCGCCCCGCTCGGTTCGATTGTGATCCGCAGCACCATCTTCCCGCGAAGGGTCGGATTCTTACGCAATTCGGTATTATAGATACGGTAGAGCGCAGCCTTGTAACGATCGAATAGAATCTGAATCTCTTCGTCGGTTCGGCCCGGACGAGCCCCAGAGCTAAGTGGCTTGGCCTCCTTCGCCCCCGGGCCTGCGATCGCACTCTTAACTTGCGTAAAGCCAGCGCCCGCGCGGCCAAGTCGAGCATCGTTGCCCCCGCCGCTGCCGACATTCCGACCCAGTCCGGCGCCATTGCCGATCCCGCCGCTGCCGACGTTCCGACTGACTGCGCCATTGCCGCCACCGCCGCCGGGTCCTCCACCCCCCTGCATCGCCACCAGGGAACGGCTCGCCAGGGCCTGCCCCGCCGTTTGGGTAGCAGGGTTGCTCAGACGGGCTTCGGTCCCAAGTCTGGCAACCGGAGTCTCATCAATAAGATCCTTGAAACTCTCCTTGAACGCCAGGACCCCTGTGTTTTGAGCTTTTTTGGGTGCGGCCGTCTGTTCAGCCGGGGCCGCTTTGGGGCGTTCCTGTGCCTTGGCCGTTTCCTTTTTCTCTTCTTTTATCCCTTCCGTTTTCGCTTCTTTTTTCTGTTCTTTCGATTTTTTCACCAGCTCCGGCTTCTTGTGTTCCTGTCTGACCATCATCGCCAGCCGTTCCGGGATCTGGGCAACTACCGGACGGACCGGCACCGGCACGGTCACCAGGCGGATGATAATACTAAGGAGCAAGCTGAGGAGCATCGCCGTGCGCAGGGCGCGGCGGTAGCGCCGATCGCTCTCGTCATCATGACTCCAAGGCATGACCGGCTGATGCGAAACCGGGGAAAGCTCACGTTCGATGGCAAATTCTTCCTCGCGCCTCTCGTCGCGAGCATGCGCATTGTCAATTTCATCGTACAGACAGTCGAGTTCTCCGAGGCATCGGTTCGCCTGCGCCTTGAGATTCGCCTGTGTTTCCAGCGTGCCGCGGATTTCCTCGTCGAAGCTGGCGATGCGACTCCGCAGCCGTGCGATATGTCCGGCGGGATCCTTGATCTCCGGCAATCCTTCCCAGAAGAGTTGACCAGCTTCCAGTTCGCCGAGTCGGTCGAGGACGTTGCAGGCACCCCGCAGGGCGTCGAAACGAAGCCGGTCGTCAGAAGAGGTTTCAAGCTCTGCCTCTACCGCCTGCAACTCGCACTCGAGCTCCGCAAGCCTTCCCCGGACCTGCTCGATCTGAGCGTTCAGCGGCGCCAATTCCTGCTCTAGTAATGATGTATTCACAGTATACCCGCTAGCCGTGCGCCGCCTTCTGGATGACGGCAAGTGAAATCTTCCCGTATCCAGAAGCCGTGCAGGTTGTCATTATTTTCTTGAGCACTTTGAATGGAATCGTTTTATCAGCCAGGAGAGTGATTTCCCTGGTTTCGGTTGCAGAAACCGTGTTGGTGCTTGTCTCGTTGTTCATGCTGCGCTGAATCTGCGCCAGCCGCTCCGTTACTTCATGAACCGTCCCGATGCGGTCATCAAAAAGGTCGGCGGTCCTCATCACCGGTTCCCCCTGAACCAGTACTGCTTCGGGAGTGACCGAGATCGCCACCGTTCCCCTCGGCTTGGTCTCGACGACGGACTGGGGGAGAGCGAGCCGCTGTTCCGGCATATCACCGTTGAATGAGTGAAAAAGCAGAAAGAACACCAGAACGGAAAGAACATCCAACATGGGTATCAGATTCAGACTTGCATGACGGCGTTTGTTATTACGCTCCATCCGTTTCATACGTCTGCTTTCTCTCATGGCGCGTCTCCTATGGATATTTTCGGGAAGAGAGCGACTTTCTCGACCTCTCTGCTCCCTTCTGCCCGCACTCCGGCGCCGCGAACCGTATCCATGACCTGGATAAGATGATCGTATTCCACCTTCGGCTCCATCAGAACTGTCGCGTCTTCCTTCTCCGGATACCGGGCTTTCAGACGAAGGAGGATTTCGGACAGTTTCTTGAGATCGTATGCACCGTCTTTCTTGGGAATCGCGGCCTCCACGGACCTCCCGTTGGCAATTTCCAGTCCCGAGTTGCGGACAATCACCTCGATGGCAAAATTCGGCCTGTTGGAAACAGATCCGCCGGCGCTGGTAGGGACACTCAAGTCCATGATGGTAATACTCGTAAAGACGGCAGTGATGAGCAGAAAAACCACCAGAACGGTAAAAACATCCATCATCGGTGTCAGGTTCAGGAGCTCCATGATATCCGTCTCGAGTGACTCTTTCTTTCTCCATTTACGTCTGGCCATGATCGGCTCCTGTCAGTATTGGCGCTTCGTGAAAGTCGAGATAGTGTTCAGCGCCTTTACCGACACCATCTCGAGGCTGTTCACAATCTGCCCCGTGGTTGTCGTCAGGCGGGCATGGAGCAGCAGAAGCGGGATCGCGGTCATCAGACCGAACGCCGTGCAGTTCATGGCCTCCGAAATGCTGGCCGCGAGCAGGGCGGCCTTTTCAGCGGGGCTCGCATTGGCGACCGCGGCGAAGGCCGTGATAAGACCCATAATAGTGCCGAGCAGTCCGAACAGTGTGGCGATATTCGAGAGCAGCGCCAGGTAAGGTGTCCGCTTTTCCAGTTGAGGAACTATCTCCATCATGCTCTCTTCCATGGCGATTTCGATGTCTTCCCGCCGTCTGACCGCCCCCTGGCGCGCCAACCCCATCGCCAGCATCTGCGAGAGGGCCGATTTGTCCTCGTTGACCATTTCCCTGGCCTTATCGAAATCCCCCTCGACCAGCACCGGATGCACCTCGTCCCATATCCTGCTGTTTTCCGCCTTAACGCGCTTCAGATGAATCCAGCGCTCGACCGCAATGGCGATGCCGACCGCAAGCACGAGTAGAATAGGGAACATGAAGAACCCGCCCATCTGAAAAAAACTTACTATACCGTACATCATCTGCCTCCTTCACTGATTGACCCTCTTGGGTCGTATGATCCGCAGAATGCGGTGGTTTGATTCTACTTTGTCAGATTATCGAAACCACGACTGTAACCCCTCCTGTCCTCCCCTTAATTAAGGGGAGGAACGCGTTAAAGGAGCTCCCCCTCTTAAGATAAGAGGGGGGAGGGGGGAGTTATGAGGTTAATTGTCACTTCAAGTTTTAGGAGCCTCCTCCCGGTGCGGAGGTTTTGCTGCCGACGCTTACCTGGTAGAAATCCAGCTCCCGCAAAAAAACGTCCCGATCCACCGGCAGATCGTGCTCATTCAACGTTCTGTTCAGGTTCGTCTCTGCGCCCAGCTCGGAACTTTTCCAAGGAACGATAAAAAGCGACATTGGTGCTTCATTGTTGCCGAGAACCGACATACCCTTGACCGTCTTGGCATCTGGGTCACCGGATACAGTGGATGCAGTATCCTCCGCCACAACCATGGCGGCCGAAAGCAGAACCAAACAGAGACTGAAAACCAACTTTCGATACATAGGTTCCTCCGTATAGCGCGATCCACTCCATGCTTAGTGCACGGACAATCCGTTCCCCATACCGGCTGATGCCGTTGGCCTGCGGGTCTGCAAATCAGCAAGCCATAACTTCACCTGCTGGTCCTTGGGCATCGCTTGGCCATAGATCTCATAATGTTCAACGGCACAAGCCAAATCTTTCAGATACAGGTCGCAAAGGATTGCGAGATTTTTGTGTATCGGATGATATTCGGGAAAAGCAGCGAGCGATTTTTCATAAATCAGCCGGCTTTCGGCAAAACGCCCGGCTTTACGCAACATCAGTCCGTATTCATTGCTCGCCACCGGATGCACGGGAATCAATTCCAGGGCTTTTTTCAGATGCTGCTCGGCCTGTTCCGGCTTGTTTATCTGTCTGTAAGCAATCGCGAGATTGATGTGGGGCGCGGTCATTTCCGGCGACTGGGCGATCACTTTTTCCAGCAATTCGATCGCCTTGTCAAACTTCGCTTCCTTGATCATGGCGCTCGCCTGATCAAAGTCTGCACGCAACTGCGCATCCATGCCGGACGGTTCCGTAATCAGAAATCCTTCACGCCCATCGGTGAAGTGCACCACAGAGGGTCCCGCCGGCAGGGAGGGAGACGGTTCTGCTGCCGCGGCCGCCGCGGCGGGCGTGGGTTCAGCCGGCTCCACCTTGGCCTTGCCCGCGGTGGCGCATCCTACGAGCAGCGAGAGGCCTATCGCCAACAGCAGGTAACCGGCAATCGTTGCCATGCAGGAACAAGTCCCCTGCTCTCTTTCCCTCGTTGCATCATTTTTTGGCGCGTTTTCCATGTTTTTTCCCCTTGGCCCGCGGCGAAACCGCTGCGGCCTGTTTGGAGGTTGCCTTCTTCTGTGGCACTGCTTCCGTCGGTTTTTCCCCCTGAGCTGCAGGAGAAGGGTCTGCAGCAGGCGCCTCCACCCTGACAGCCGGTGCAGCAGGTGCAGCAGGTGCAGCCTGCGGCGCCGGCGGTGCCTGCCTTTCAATCTCAAACGAGTAGGTTTCAAGCGAGGCGACGATTTCCGTGGGAACTTCCGGCTTGTCGTAGCGGGCGGGCACGAGCCTGGCCAGTCTTTCCAGGCTCCTGTCGATCCAGGGGTTGTAGATACCCATGGAGATCAGTTCGAGATTCTTCTCGTGGATCTGGATGGCCTTTTCCTCGAAGGGATACGCCTGTTCCTCGATGGCCAGTTCGTACTCTTGCGTTTCCTGGGCATTCAGGCCGTCCGGACGCTCGGACTCCGTCAGGGCTTTGCTGAAGTGTGCGTAAATCTCCGCAAGATAGAACGTCGCCGCGGCCGTGACCTCACCGACTTCATACTCCACGAGTTTATTGAATGCCTGGGTTGTCACCTTCATCAACTCTTTCTTTTTTCGCAGGTTGGCTTCGAAGGGTTTTACGAGCCGGACTTCTGTGAACCGGTCATAGGTCTGCTCGGCAAACACCAGCGCGGCCTTCCCTCCCAGGTATCGGGTCCGCGGGGTACGCGCCTGCCCGGCCGCTGCATCGATCGCAACGATCTCATTAAGCTCGTCCAGATAATTTTTCTGATCGTTCTCCGCCTTAAGGATTTCAGCGATCTTGTTGCGCATTTCCAGATTAACCTCGACCGGTTGCGGGAATGAGCCGACAAATCGGCGGTATACTGCGAGGGCCTGCTTGCTGTTCCCCGTCTGCTGATGCAGTTCCGCCGCAAGCATGAGAGCCCCTCTCCTCACCTCCTCATCCTTGAATTCCCTCTCTACGCGTTCATATTCATCAGCCGCGAGGGAAAGCTTCCCGTCTTCCTTGTAGACATAGGCAATCTTCCTGGTGACTTCCGGCTGCAGCTGATGGCCGGGGAAGAGATCCCGAAATCCCACCAGGACAGTAGCCGCCATTTTCCAGTCCTTGAGCTGGATCAGGGCGGCAGCGGCATCGTACTCGGCATTAACCCGGATCTTCGATGTGGAAGCCATGCGGCCAACACGCAGGAAATGGTCTGCAGCGGCCCGATAATCCTTGAGGGCATTGGCTTGCTCCCCCTGCTTGTAAATCGATGCAGCAAGATTGTCCATGAAGCTTGCCCGGCTTTTGTCTTCTGCGGGAAGCAGAGCCAGGACCTTCACATAGGCGGCCTCGCCCTCGGCATAGCGCTTGAGGTCGTAACAGGAATGGCCGACGACGATCCAGGCCGACTTCAGGACCTCCTGGTCTGCACCCGGGAAGACCTCGATGAGCTTGCGCGCGGCAGCGAGCCCCTGCTCGTAATCCTTCATGTCGTACAGGTCGTCCGCGGCCGCCCCAAGGACGATCGCGGCCTTCTCGTGTTTCGGGTAGGTCTCTGCAAATTTGAGCGAACTGCGCACGGTCTCGCGCTTGACTTTGTCTTTCTCCTCTGGCACAGCGGTGCGTAGCTGTTCCCGATAGGCATAAATGGCGGCATAGCCGGCAGCGGACGACTTTTCGTGGCTCGGATAGCCGTAGGCCGTCTTTTCATATTCCAGCGCAGCCCTGGCGAAGGAGCGGTTTTCAAGCAGCAGGTCGGCCAGTTGGTAATTTATCGCCGGCGATTCGGCATCCTTCGGGAAGGAGACCAGGAACTCCTCGTACCAGTGCATTGCCTCCTGGAAGTTCTCCCCCTTTTCCTTGGCGTGCTCCGGATCCTGGTAAAGCGAGTGATAGTGATGGGCGAGGTCGGTGAAGTTGGTCTTCAGAAAACCGAGGACCTCGGGACGCGCGCCCGGATCGAAATGTTTCCAGTATTCGGCCTTCAGGCCGTAATTCCTGGCAAACTGCTTCTTTGCATCGATAACGACGCTGGGGAAGCCTCCGGCCATCTGGATTTCGATGACGCGCATGTGGAACTGCGGAGAAACCAGGTGGAAGGGGTTGCGGGTGACGAAGGCGTTGTAAGCGGCCGCGGCATCGCTGTACCGGCGTTTATCGAAATAGAATTCACCGAGATTGCTGTAGATGCGGTCCTCATAGCTGCGCTTGCCGTTGGTATCAAAGTATTCCATCACGGAGTCGGCACCGCGAAGGTACGAGAAGCTCTGGCTGATGACCCGGAAGGCGTCGTCTACACGCTTGCGTTCAAGATCGTCTTTCGTCTGGGCAAAGTCGTATCCGGTGGCAACCTTCCGATCCAGCAGCGCGATGAATCGCTGCAGCCCCTCCTCGTAGAGCTCCTGCTTGTAGAAGGTCCAGCCGAGCTTGTACAGGGCGAGCTCGTAGTATGGGGAACCGGCACCCATGTCCACGATGCTCTTGTACGCTGCTTCCGCATCGAGATACCGCTTGCGGGTAAAGAAGAATTCGGCCCGCCGGAACCGCACCTCGTCGATGTAGGGTGAATGCGGGAAGTCGCGGACCAGCCGGTCCATGACCCCCATGGCATCCTCCGTCTGCCCCAGTTCCTCGTAGGCGCGGGACATCTGGTACAGAACCTGGTCGTTGCCCGGGTACAGCGGGTATTTGTCCAGCAGCTTTTTGTAGAGCGCGATCGCCTCCCGAGTCCCTGCTCTTTCGAGATCTTCGGTACCGGCTTCGGGAAGCCCGCCCGATTTTCCTCCCTTGGCGGTAAGCTGCGGACTCTGGGTCGTTCTTTTTTCAAAATCCGCCTGCGACTCGGTCAGGGGAGATTGCGGATCGGTCCCCCTCACCCGGCCAATCCATCTCTCTATCTCTCTCCCGAAGGGAGAGAGAACTCCTTGCCCTCTCCCTCTGGGAGAGGGATTGGGTGAGGGTAGGGCCACCCTCTCCCACGCCGGGGAGAGGGTTTCTCCCCTCGCCCCTTGTGGACCCACAGGGCCTGAAGGAGAAGGGGCGGGGGTGAAGGGTTGGGTTGCCGCAAGGGCAGTCAGGTAACCGTATTCCCTCTCGATCTTCAGGTCGGCAAGACGACGGATCGCCGCGGGAGTCAGCGCCGATTCGGGCGTTTCTTTCAGAAAGCGCTGGTAACTCTCCATAGCTTTCTCGAGCCCGCCTTCGATCGCCTCTTCCTTGATCTCGATCTGCATGTTCCGCAACTGGGCAATCGTCTCCCTGCTACCGCCCGTTTGACAGGCAGCAAGGATCGCCGGAATTGCAAAGACTAAAAGTCGGATTCGCTTCATTTGCCAACACTCTTTTCAGTCTGGGTCTTGGTGGCACGGTCATAACTATCCGCTATGGCAAAACGCGCGGTAATCTGGAACTGTTCCAGCCGCTCGCGGCGCTTGGTCAGTTCATTTGCGGCCATAGTTTCAAGCATATTCCCCTGACGTACCATCAGGACCTTCACTTTTTCCTGAGCCGACGCAATCAGATTACGTTGGCGGCGGATCACATCGTCATAGCCTTCATAGCTTTGGGTGGCGGCCTGGCGGGTACGGACAAAAGCGTTGTACTGTTTCTTCAACCGGTCCACCACTTGGTTCAAATCATGCAGGTCCTTGTATGCATCCGTAAGGCGCTGGTCATATTCCGTGGAGATGTTCCAGATGAGCACCCCCCGCAAATGGCTTATCCGGTCCTTGATTTCATCGGGTGCCGTCCCACCGTTCGAAACCAGAGCCTGTTCCAGACGTCCAATTTTTTCCGTGGCAATCCGTTCCTCCGCAGTAGCCAGGTAATCGGGCCGCGGCGCTACCAGCATGGCATTGAGACGTTTCTGGACCCGATCCCGTTGCTCCAGACGCAGACGCATTTGCGAGTCAAGCTGCCTGAATGCACGGTGAATCTCGGGAAGCAACGGCTGGTAATACGTTCGACGTTGCTGGATGATATCCTCAAATGCATCCAGATCCCTTTCCCATCCAGCAAGCTTCTTTTGCAGTTCATTCAGGTCAAGGTAGTTCTTGAGGGAGTCCTGAAAATCATGGGAAGCCATTAATTCGAGCAGGTAATAGGTTTCGGGCGCTTCCGGCAGATTGCGCAGCTTGACAACCCAGTCGGAGTCCTGTTTCAACTCTTCTCGCGCCAGGGCCTGAAGAAATTTCCCTTCCCGGACAGACTTGATAGACGCACCGAGTTTGTCGACTTCCTTGCCGAAGGACTCCAGAGCTTTGCCGTACAGCACTGCCGCCCGCCCATAGATGTTTAGTTTCCCGTAGGCATACGGCACGGCGAGCAGGGCTTCCTGAACCGCGGGATCAGTGACCTCGCGCTCCGCCAGGAGGCTCCAGGGAACGAGTGCTCTTTCGAACAGACCTCGAGAGGCATCTGCCCAGCCCGAACCCAGGAGTGCCCGATTAGAGAAAGGTCCGCTTAAACGCACCCGCTCAAGGACCAGCTTGGCATTTTCACCAGCATTTTCATCCAGCAGCTTGTAGCCGAGGACCAAGTTCGACTTGTCCTTGATTGCCAACGTGGACGGGCTATTGCTGAGGATTTGCCCGGTACGGTCAAGTGACTTCCGCCCATCCTGCTCCTTCCCATCTTTTAACAATGCGATCCCGAGGTTGTAGCTGGCAAACCCTTCAAGGCTCTTGGCATTTTGCAGGTCTTTAAAAATGCGTGCGGCCTCAACGAACCGGCCGTTCGCCATAAAGATTTGCCCACGCAAGAATCCCAGGTCGTCGCGAATCCTTGCGGGAACCGTCCCGCGAATACGTTCCAAGGCATGGAGGGCATTTTCCGGTTGGGCTTTCTGGAAGTAGAGCCGTGCCAACCGATAAATCGCTTCATTACGCACGGACTCCTCGACGTTCCCCTCTATGACCGCGGTGATGGCGCGCCCGGCCCGGAGATGCATCCGATAGCCCAGTTCAAAATCCCCCACATCAAATTCCGCTTCGTTGATGTGGTAATAGAGCGAGTCGAGCGCGGGTTCATCGAGCCCGTAGTGCTGCCCAAGCTCGGTGTCAAGCCGGGCGATGGATTGAAACCAATCCCCCTGAAAGGCGTGATAGAGCGCCTCTCCGAAGTAGACATCCTTCAGGCCATTGGAAGGGGTGGTACTGGCTGCCATGGAAAGGGTCGTGGACAGCAGACAAACCAGTATGAGAATCAACCTGGACATGGATTACCAATCCTTCAGAGTGATAGTTTTGCTGCCGATTCCCGTGCCGGCCAAGACGACCCCAACGAGTTTGGGACCGATATTCTTGGTGATTTTAAAGCTCTCCTCCCTTTTGAAATCTGAGCCTCCCTCGGATTTTCCGATCACGGTCACTTGCAATGCGTGCTCGCCCGTTCTGACGTTGCCAACATAGATGCGCTGTACGCCCGCTTTTTGCAGAGCTTCGAGCTCCTTGAACGTATAGAGGTGATGAGCGACCGATTTGCCATCCAACCCGATATCGACGGCATCAAGCCGGAACTTTTCGCCCTCGGCCACTGACACAAAAATTGCGATCTGGGTGTCGGACGGGTACAGCAGCTTCTCTTCAAGCTGGTTCAGTTCCGCCGCAATGGAGAGAACATCCGTCTTGATCTCCTGCACCTGCTCGTCCAGCCCCTTGGTCTGTTCCTTGGGAGCTTCCTGCGCATAGGCAGGGAGGATTAAAAACAGTGCCGAAACCCCTAAAATGATCACCTTCAGAACTTTGAACATATTTGCCACCTCGATTGGTCCTAGCTTTTCGTGTTTGCTTCGATAACCCTGTAACCCCACCTGTCCTCCCCTTACCCTAAGGGGAGGGACGCTCTTCTCCCCCTCTTAAGTTAAGAGGGGGTCGGGGGGAGTTATGTAAGCCGGTAGAAGTCGAACTAAATCGTCCCGACAATGTTGATGAACACCCCCTGATGCCGGTAACTCAGGTCGGTCAGGTCGTCGGAGAAATCGCTGAAGTTGTAGCCGGCGCCAACCTTGACGTGGTCGCCCAGATGGCGGTAGAGTCCCAGCAGCACGCCGCTGCGCCGATCGTGGGCATCGGGCAGGTCGAGCATGCGCCCTTCGACCAGCCCATCCCACTTGTGGAGGAAATGCCAGTCGGCACGCACCACATACAGGTGGGCACGGCTGTCGAAGTACTCTGGATCGACCCGGTCCATGCTTACCTGCCCGAGCCGGTAAGCGTACTTTCCCCCCACGGTCCAGCGTGGCGTCAGATCGTACATGACATCGACCGACGCGATGTGACTGCGCTGAAGAACGCCGGCCGAAGTAAAGGTGCCGTTGATCTGTTGCGCTGCCGGCACATTGTAGAAAAAGGTATACTTGAACAGGGCGTTGAGCCGGTCATTGTTGACAGGACGGTAGGCATAGCCCACCACCGCCTCGGTATAACTGCCGTCGTAGAACTGGCCCTGGGAACTCGTGCTCTGGGAATAGTCGAATTTGCCGATGAGCCGCCAGTCCGGGGTCAACTGATATTTGAAGCTGTTTTTCAGGAGCCACGTGGTGCGTTCGACGGTGCTGGTGTCCGGCTGCTCCGAATCATCCACCCGAAATTCCAGGGCGCTGGTTATCTTCAGTTTTGCGAATCCGTAACCGGCATTCACTCCCACCGCCGTTCTCTTGATCTTGGCACCGGTCAGATTGTCCTGCAGGGTGCCGAATTCCGTTTTGGCCCCGAGATTGAGACGATCGGTGGGTGCCAGATCGACGCCGTAGGAATGCATGAGACCGGTGGGGACATCGCCATGGGTATAGCGCTCTTCCCCGTAGACACTGGCGCTGTCCGAGTAGCGGGTGCGAAACCCTGAAGTCAGGGTGCCCTTATTGGCCTGTACGCCGTTGTCCGTGCGCTCGTTCTCCAGGGCATAATTAAGGTAGATCGTAGTCCGGTCGCTGTAGAGATACTCGGTGCCGAGCCGGCCGGCCGTGCCGAGATTCCCCTCGGAGATCTCGCCGTTCAGCTTGAAACGGCCGGTCACGCGATAAGCGCCGCCAACTCCGATCCGGTCGTTCTCTTCGCGATTGCCGGTGGTCTGAACCGACTTCTGCGCAAAAAGGTAGCTGTTCCATCGCGCCTTGGAATCATACAGCACCTTGCCCACCACATCGGTGCGGTCCCCCTCTTCCTGGGTCAGGGGAACCACCGGCGAATGGTCTTCGCGGCTGTCCCGGCGCGCTCCCAGACTGAGCGTCCAGTGCTCGTTCATCTGGTAATTGGCATTCAGCTCAGCAGACTGTGTGTCAAGCCCCTTGTCAACGGTCCGCTTGTCGGCCTTAAGATGCAGCCCCAGACGGTCGGTAACGGGCAGTTCCGCCGTGCCACCGATTTGAGAGGTGTCCTGATCCGCGACCTGGCCGGGCGCTGAATAACCCGCCCCCAGTACCTGGTTGTATAAGGTGAACCGGCCCCGCCAATTTTTGTTGAAATCCTGCAAGCCGGCGCTGACATCGACCCGGTAGGCCGTGGCAGCCGTACGGGGATCAGCGGGGGTTTGGATGGTGCTATGATTGAAGCCGCCATCCAGCGAGTTCGTGGTGAAGAGATCCGACCCCTTGCTACGGCCGGTTTCGAGCTTGACCCAGGTATTGGCTGATTTGCGGACGGTCACGTCCGCCCCGACCAGACTCTCATCATTTCCCCCGTCATTGCCCTGGTTGCCGGTCACGCCGACCTTGACATAGTCGCCGATCCAGTAATGGGCCCTGCCGCCAAAGGTCATCGCATCCAGGTCCTCGACCCCGGGGGTGAATTCGTAACGGACCACCAGAAAGACGGGATTGCCGCCGGTCGAGTCGCTGTGCACCAGAAGATTGTCGGCCGCCGTCGAGTCGAGGGGCTGGGTCAAGAGCAGTCGCCCCTGCAGGTAGTCCACATCGTAATCGAGAACCGGGGTCAGGTTCTTCACCCCAAGCACGATGCCTGAATCCTTGTCGCGGACCTCGATGCGCACCCGTTCCGACCCTTGCAGGATGTCCTGCCGGCGCAGGAAGTAAAGGGAGCCGCCGGTCCCCCGAAACTCATCGCGGCCCGCCACCGTCCCCGGATCGGCGGCAAAACCGTCGACCATGAAGCGCTTCTCGCCGAAACTGGTGACGCCGGGGGGCTGATAATGGAGGTTTCCGCCGTAAAGCCCCCGGTCCACATGCGCCAGGTCGTTATCGGTATAGCCGACCCTGAAATTACCCCAGAGGCCGTAGCTGTCATCTTTTTTCAGCTTGACATAGAACTTGCCGCTGGTCGGCGCATCTTCCACCACCGTGCTGTCATCGCCATAGGTCGGGAAATGGTAATCGGGGTCAATACGCCGGAACAGCGCCTGGGGCGACTTCTCCAGGAAGTTGCTGAAGATCTCGTCCAATGGCCCTTCGCGCGTATCGGCGCTGGCAGTCAGCCCCCAGCCGTTGCCGAACTGGCCTTTCGTGTAGAAGGCAAGCCGTCCCTGGGCATCAAAGTCGTTGCTGTACTGCGGCTTGTCCGGAGCAAGCAGCTTGGCAGGGCCGCTGGTCTTGTTGGCCGACAGGGTCAGGTCAGCGATGCCCACCGTGAACCAGTCGTTCTTCTTCAGGGCCAGATCGCGCAGAAAGAGTTGGCCGTTGCCGGACTTGTCGAGCACGGCAACCTCAACGGTATGCATTCCCTTCGGCAGGATTTCCTCGGCGATAAAACGGCCCTTGCCATCCACCGGCCCCGGGTATCCGGCCAGCCAGACGCGGTGTTCGGCCGGAATCGCGCTGCCGTATGCCTGAACGGTCCCGCCGCTGAGCGGAATGTTCCTCTGCGCGATGCGGCTTCCGCCGTATCCGGCCAGCAGTTCCGTGCCCGTGTCCGCCTTGGCGACGGACGGATCGATCTGATCGATCACCCACAACGGTTGGGGCGTGGTCTCGTCGAAGTTGCCGTTGGCATCGTAAACGCGGACCAGATATTTAAGCTCCCGGACCGGGGCCGAAAAAGATTCGAAACCGGCCCGCCATTCCGCCATCCCTTCGCCATTCATGGGGATGACGGCCACGGCGGTGTCGTTGACGGACCGGGCCTCGTCGAAGACCCTGACCTCCGCCCGCTTGATGAAGCTGTGGTAGTTGGTGTAGAGGCGGAAGCGGACCAGGTTCTCGGCAAACTCGGTCTCGGTCAGGTCCTGATAGCGGATGCTGCGCGGCCAGGCGGTCACGTTCAGCCGGGGCTCCGTCCTGAGGTTGTCGTACTTGAACTCAATCTGTGCCCGATCGAGGGCCACGTCGGTGCAGCGCTGCACGTCCGGGATGCTCTTGTTCGGGTCGTCGACCTGCCTGCCGTCGACCGAGATCCGCATGAGATTGAGGGCGAAGGGGTTGGCCGTGTTCACCTCGCGGGACATGCGGACGATGTCCACCCCCTCGTAGTCATTGAGGGCGACAAGCTCGTCATAGATGATCTGCACCTCGACCCGCGAGACAGCCGACTCGGTGAATCCGGTATTGACCACGTCGCTGGACTGGACATAGCCCCGGCCTTCGAACTCCGCCTGTTTCCCGCCCGGTCCCATCTTCTCGCTCACCGCGGTCATGGCCCGGCGGGCGCGCGCCGTGGACCAGCCGATATCGTCGCCGTAGATCGCGGCGGTGCGCCGGTCGAGCCGCTCGTTGCTGATATAGCCGACAAAGCGCAGGCGGACGTTCGTCCTCTCCTTGATCTCGTCCATAAGCTGCCGCAACCGTTCGGTATAGCCGTCGTGCAGAGACGGGTTCCCGTTCTGGAACAGGATCGGAGCAATCGCGCCCGACGGCGGGTCGTAGACCCTGGTGACCGTTTCGGCGCCCGCATCCTCCGGACAGAGCTGCGGCTCATCGGGCAGCTCCTGAAGCGGATCGTCGTGCCAGAACTCGACCTCAACGCGCCGGTTCATGGCCCTCCCCTGGGTTGTGTCGTTGGAGGCCACGGGCTGCGAAGCTCCCTTGCCGTCGCTTTCGACCGCAACATTGGCCTCCTTCAGGCCGTCGTGGACGGCAAGGGCAACGCGCCGGGCCACCGCCTTCGACAGCCCAGCCTGGTCGCCATAGATACGCTCGTCGCGCCCTTCCAGCGGGGCATTGTCGCTATAGGCGATGAACTTGACGACAATATTCTCCTTGCCGCGCAGATTGATCAGCGCCTGCCTGATCTGTTGCAGGAACTCTTCCGGCACGGTCACCATGGCCGCGTCGTAGTGCATGGGCGCGATCAGGTTCTTGACACGGACGCGATGGGAATGGCCTTCCTTGTAACGCATCTTGCAGACCGTCTCGGTGCGGCAGACCTTGACGCGGTTCACCTGCCGGGAAACGATCACGTCCTTTTCCACCATCTTTTCGCCGATCTCGTCATACCAGACCTCAACCTCCACCCGCCGGTTGAGCGCCCGGCCGTCCTCGGTGGCATTGCCGGCGACCGGCTTGCTCTCCCCCACCCCTTCATAGGAGATGGCTTCCGGAGGAAGACCGAGGGCGCGCTGGCAATATTCGGCGGTGGTGCCCGCCCGTTCCCGGGACAGGCCGGTATTGTCGCCGTATTTCGCTTTCAGGGGATCGCTGAGCGACTGGGGGTCGGCGTGGCCGACAAAGTGAAGACGCACATTGAGGCGGCCGCGCATCTTTTCGAGCACGCCCCGCAGAAGCGCCACATACTCGTCGGGAATGTCGGCCTCACCGGTGCGGAAACGGATAGGGGGGACCACATTCGCCAGTTTGATCGTCTTCACTTCCTTTTCAGCGACCCGGCGTTTTTCCGTGCGGTCCCCCTGATCCTCCGCAAAAACGGACGGATCAAGAAGCCACGGAGTGAGGGCCTGGTCCTTAGGCAGGTGCGTTTCGGTCGTTTCGCCGCTGGCAGCAGCCTCTCTCGTTCCCGCGGCCGTTTTCACGGTCTCCGCAGGTGCAGTTTCGGCGCAGACGACGGTCTTCGCTCCGGCTACCGACACAAGAAAGAAAAATATAAGGACGATACAGCGCTTCACCATTGCTCCCATCTGCATTAAGAGGCCATTATCCGTTCGGGGTTGCCCAATGCCCGCCCCGACATCTCATGCTGAACAACCGGATAATCTTCGAGCCACAATGTACACAGGGAGACAGGATCGTTTTTGTGACTTACTGCTACTTTGTCATGCTTGCTTCAACAACCCCATAACCCCTCCTGTCCTCTTTAGGCCCTTTGGGTCCCCTTAAACTAAGGGGAGGAACGTTATTCAACCGACAGAGCTTCTCCCCCTCTTAAGTTAAGAGGGGGGGGGGGAGTTATGTCAGCAAATGTTGTTTCACATCACGGCGGCGACCCACGGCGCCAGAAGACCTCGGTTTCGATGGTGAGCGGGTATCCGCCGTCCCATTTTCCGGTGATCTCCTTCTTCAGCGCCTTGAGGCGGTCCTCTGCCACCCCTCTGTTCTCGGTGTCCGCCAGATACGACAACCGCAGCACCGAGGGGGCTTTCCGCAATTCTTTCAGCAAGAGACCGATCCTCGGCTGCCACTGCATCCGCAGCTTCGTGCTCTTCGGTTCGAACACCCCATCGGCGATGTCCAGTGACACCACGTGGTGGATGGTTGCGCCGAAGTTGAAACGGAGCATCTTGCCGCGCGTGGCGCGCTCCACCAGCGGGTTTTCACTGGTCACCCGATAGCCGGTGGGGAGGGTGCGGTCGTCCAGCTTGAGGATAAAGTTGCTGCCGCGGTCCTCGTCCGGGACCACTCCGCAGGTGATATGGAACCGTCCGAACTCGTCGGTGGTGGCGATCAGACCGCGGGGGGTCACGACGCGTGCGCCGGGCACCCCTTTTTCACCGGGATCGGGATATCCGTTGGCGTTGGCATCGTCGAAGACCTTGCCGATGATGTCGGTGCAGTCGAAGTCAGGATCGGGTGTCACGCGCACGGTCGCAGTGGCAACTCCGGAGGCAACGCTGTCAGTGGCATTATCCATCACCTGGGCGCGGTTCACATACTCGCCCTCGGAAACCCCGGAACCGACAATCATCAGGAAAGTGATGGTGTGATTCGTATTGCTGCTGAGTTGAGAAATGCTCCAGATCAGCTGACGCATGTTCATCACCGGCTCGATCTTCTGCCCATCCATGCGGGCCGAACCTGCCACGTACTTGAATCCGAGCGGGAAGGTATCGACCACGCTCAGGTTCCGCAATGCAACTCCCAGTGTGTTGTTGAGGGTGATCGTGTAGGGGACCAACTGACCGCGCGTCACGTTGACGAGCGCTGCGGTTTTCGTGATTGCGATCGCCGTGTTGAGCGTCGGATCGATAGCGACGTGGTTGTTGTAGATCTGGCTGTATCCCGGCTGAACGTTATCCAGCGTGAGATGAAGGTAGTGCGCCGTGCCCGTCCCCGCCGGCACCGAGACGGCCGGCGCAAGGCTCAATGCCTGCGCTTCGCAATAATTCGGCGTGCCCGGCACCGCATCCGCCGGAGTGCCGGGGCAAGCCGGGACAGAGAACGACGCCGTAGTGCTGCTGGAAGTCGGCGGGACCAGTTTCGACACGCCGACCATGTAGCCCGAGGCCGGCGGCGTGACCTGGATCAGGTATTCCCCGCCGGAGGGACAGGAAGGATCGCTGAAGTTCAGGTCGAATTTATAATAGCCGCTGCTCTGCGTGACCTGGCCCTGCTGCGCCGGATCGTTGAAACAGCTGCCGGCCAGCGGCGTCTTGCTTGATGCCTGAACCATGATCAGCGTCGCGCCCGCTATCGGCGTACGCATGATCGAGTTATACACCACGCCGTTGGGGGTCAACGGAAGGTTCAGATCCTGCAGAACGCCGCCTGCGCCCACGATGATGCTGGAAATGCGCTGCATGCCGTTGGTGAAGGGAGAATTGCACCAACCCAGCATTGCCGTATTCGCACCCGCACCCGGCGCGCGGAAGCGTAGCTCGTACTGGATCGTGGTTCCGGCGTTCGGCGTGACGCCGCTGAAATGGTAGGAGCCGTCGGCGTCGGTATTTACCGTGCCCACCAGACCCCCATTTTCGTACAAATCCACGGCCCAGTTGGCGGACGTCAGCTCGCCGCTGTCGAGCGAGTTGTCATAATTCCCATCCTGCCAAACCGAGCCGTTCAGGCTCCCGCTGCCCGGCATGCCGCCGACAGTAACGGAGGTGCTTGCATTTGCGGTCTGGCTGGGCGAATTCCAGCTGGCCTGGGCGGTGTTGGTAACAACGCTCCCGGTCGCCAAGGTAGCGTTCAACTTGACACGGAACCGCACGACAACGGACCCGCCCGGGCTAAGCGTGCCGTAGGAGGCGCCGTAATTCGCGCCATAATTGGCGGAAACCACCGGTGAGGTGAAGCTCACACCGCTCCCGGAACCGTTCATCGTCGCAGAATTGGCGACATAGGTAGCCTGATTCAAGAGGGGGGTCAGGTCATCGATTATCACCACGTTCGTGGCCGGGACCGTGCCGATGTTGGTGGCCTGGACGGTGTATTCCAGCACGCTCCCCGGCAGTGCGGCGCCGCCGCCAACCACCACCGCGGACTTGGTGATGGAGAGCTGTTGCGCGTTCCCTACCGCGATAACGGTCGGCTGGTAGCCATTGGTCGGATTGCCGTCCGAATCGGTCAAGAGCGGCGGCAATTGCGCGGTCGCCACGCTTCCCTGATTGCTGATGATGGTCCCGGTCACGACGCCCGAGTTGACCTGCACCTTGAAGGTTACGACACCGGTGCCGCCTGCAGCCAGGATCCCTCCGCTTACCCCCATCCCATTGGTGAGCGGCGATATGCCGGTGCCGGGATCCGCCACCGCCGCGCCGTTCATCTGCACCGAGTTCGCCACATAGGTGGTGTTGGCGGGAATCGCGTCGGTCAATACCACGCCCGTCGCAGGAGTCGCCCCCGAGTTGATCACGTTGATGGTGTACTGAAGCGTGTCGCCCGGGTCAACGAGACCGTTGCCATTGACGTCCCCGGCGAGCTGAACTGTCTTCAGGGCGTAGACCAACGGCAAATTGCCCACAACAACCGTGGTCGGATCGTTTTGCACAGGCGTCGCAGGGTTGTCGGAGGGTTGTTCGGGGAAGGGCCCGCTCGCAGCTCCGGAACCATCCACAAAACCCTGGTTGGAGATGAGGGTGCCGGCCACAACGTTCCTGCTGATTTGGACCTGGAATGTGACAGTGGCGACGTTGGTCGTCGTCGTGCCCGCATTCGCGGGCATTGCACCCGCCGTCGGATTCGCGGGGGAGTTGATCGACAGGCCGTTCTCCAGCGCACTGACCCCCGCGCCGGGGTCCGCAACAGCCGCCCCGTTCAGCGTAGTGCTGTTGGCCACATAGGTCGTATTGGGCGGGATCAGATCCCGCAGCGTCCCCCCCGTCGCGTTCTCGGTGCCGATGTTTTTCACCGTGATGGTGTAGGCCAGGGTGTCCCCCGCCATGACGGTGGCAGTGCCTGAGGTAATATCCTGCACCGTCTTCAGGACCTGGAAAGTCGGCGCCGACGTGATGAGCGTCCGGGTCGGATTGGCGGTCCCCGTGACGGACGGATCGTCGCTTAACTGCGTCGGCAACAGGGGGGAGCCGATCTGCGCCTGGTTCAGGACCAGGGAACCGCTGTTGATCACCGGCGCCAGGGTGACCTGGAACTGAATGACCAGCGTGTCGCCCGTCTCCCCCTGGGGAGCGACGCTCAGATTGCCGATACTCACCAGACCCGTGCCTTTGGTCCCGCCCGTCGCCGAGGTCAGTGAGGTATTCGCGCCTGCCGGAACGGTGATGAGCTTCAGGGTCCCCGGCACGAACATGGGGGGTGTATTCAGCTTGTCGAGATCGTCGGTCAACGTGAAGTTCGACGCTGGCAGCGAGCCGACGTTCTGAATCCTGAGCGTGTATTGCAGCGTCTCACCGGGCTTGGCGTTGGCGCCGGACTGACCGGTGGTCACGTTCTGGACGGTCTTGGTAAAGGTCAGCAATGGCGCCTGGGTGGTAAGAGTGAAGGCGTCCTGATTATCCAGTACGCCGAGTGTGCCGTTGGTCAACGGGAAGGTCGAGGTCTGGATGTTGCCCGGTGCGGTGACGGCCGGATCGGCGCTCAACCACTGGGTGGCGCCCGCAACGTTGGTCAGGGTAATACCCCCGGCCGTATAGGGATCGAGCGAGGCGCTGTAGGTGACGATCAGTCGATCCGTCGGCGGAATTGCTGTCGCGGACGACTTCATCGCAACCGTGAAGGTACAGGCAGGCGCACCCGCAAAGCTGACGGTAAAGTCCGTGCCGCTTGAGAGCGGTGCGGAGACAGGCGTAACCCCGTCGGCCTGGTAGATCCGTGCCGTGACATTGGTCGGCGCGGAGCCGCACATGCTCCCCGGAGATGGAGTGGTCACCTTCGGAAGGAAGTCCGCGAGGGTCGTCTGCCACGCCGTGCTGCCGCCGGTGTTCTGCACATTCAAGGTAAAGGTGCCGGGTGCAAGGGCAGTCATCGTGCTCGGACCGCTCTTCTGCATGGTCAGAGCGGGGCCGACGATGGTGATCGCGGGGCTTGCGCCCGGAGCGCCATTTGCCTGCGTGCTCGCAGTGTTATCGATACTGTCGTAGGTGTAGGTCGCTGTGTTCTGGAACTGCTTCCCCATGGCATTGTTGGCGGTATTGCCAAGCACCACCGTGACATTGACGACGATCTGCTGGCCGGCAGGGATGTCGATGCCGTTTGTGGTGTCCTGAATCACCAGATTCGTGGCAGTGCCGGTATTCACCGGCGTAAAGGCCGGGCCGGACACCCGTTGGACGCTGACAAAACTCATGTCCACGCCGGTAACGGAAGAGCTCAGATTGTCCAGGATGCGCACGTCGTACATGGCCGTGGCCTGCGGCACAGCCGGAACCGTGATGCTATAGGTGAAGGGCTGGCCGATGGCGGCCTTCGTTACTAAAGCCTGCTTCGACAGCGCCGTCGCCGCTGCGGTGGTCAGCTGGACAGTGGCTGTGCTGGTTGGACCGTAAACCTGTCGATTGGTAACTTGGCTTCCGGCCGGCACGTCCTGGCTGTCGAAGGAGTAGTACGTCGTGACCTGCGCCTGGTTGTTCAGAGTCATCCCTGCGCCGAGACCGGTGTCGGCCTTGACCTGATAGATCACCTGCAGGGTCTGGCCAGGCGGGATCGCGTAGAGATCGGGGGAACCGGAAACATCGAAATTCCAGGTCGCGACACCGGTGGCTGAACCATACGCCGGGGAAAGCCCGGGGAGCGTCGCCGTCACCGCATTGGTCGCGGTGTTGACCAGGGTGATGCTGGTGGTGGTGACACCTGTCTGGCGCAACCCCACCGGCAGCGCATCGGTCAAGACAGTGTTATAGGCAGGCGCTGCGCCGCTGTTGGCAATCTTGACGGTATACGTAATGAGCTCGCCAGCGGTGATGACGGTGCCGCCGTTCGCCGTTGCCGCGCTTTTGGACACGTTCAGCATCGGCTGCCAGAGATTGATGGTCGCGCCGGCGGTCTTCGGCGTCGCGGCAATACCGTTAATGGCGTAGCTGAGCGTGGCATTGTTGGTCAGCTGCTGCGCCGTGGGCGACTGTGCCAGCGTGTTCTTCACCACGTGTGCGCGGTATTGAATGATTAAGGTATTGTTAGCGGGGTTGTTGTCGACGGCGTTGGTGATGTTACCCAGGGTCCAGGTCAGGGTGCCGGTAGCGCCTGGCGCAGGCTGGGAGGCCACGGTGTAAGTAAAGTTGCTGCTACCGGTCGCAGGGGTGATGCTCACCACACTGTCGAGGGCCAGCCCCGTGGGGAGTTGGTCGGTGACCACCACATTCTGGGTCACCCCTTCGCGCAGGGTCAGAGCGAGACTGTAAACGACCGTGTCGCCGATGCGCAGGGTCGAGTCGGTGCCGGTGCTTGGTGCGATAGTCCAGGAGTCGGAGACCACCGATTTGGCGAGGGTGGTCGGATCGAGCGAGGTGACAGAGGCAGAGGCCGGACCGGTGCAATAGTTGTTCTGCGAGGTCACATTCGGGCAACCGGCGCCGGTGCGCTCCCCCGTGATTGCGCCGGAGAGCGAGCTCCAGTCCACATAGACGCTGTTGGTGATCGGCGCGCCGCTGGTTTCCACCACACCCACGTTGTAGGTCAGCATCAGTGTCCCGCCAGCCGGGATGTCCAGACTGGTGTCGCCATTCTGGCTGCCCCAATCCACGGCGCTGCTGGCCAGGACCCTGGGAGTCGTTATAAACCCGCTGACCGGAACGCCGTTGATCTGCGCTGTGGCCGAGCCAGGGACCAGCGATACGTTGGACGGCAGGAAGTCCATGACGTCGGCATCGTATGCTTCGGAGCCACCATCGTTATTAATGGTGACCGTATAGCGGAGAACGTCACCTGGTGCAGCAGGAGAGGTTATGGATTTGCCCGCCGGCGAGGCGTAGCTCACCGTCTTTGCAGCGGTCAGGTGCGGCTCGACCACCGTCATGCCGGAGGTGGTTGCCGCACCGCCGGTCGTTTGGGTCAAGCTGTCGCCGTTTATCTTGTCATAGGTATATGACGCGCTGTTGGTAAACGTCACGCCACTGTGGTTGGTGGTGGTGTTCTGCAGGGCCACCGTCACCTGGATGACCGCCTGGCCCCCCGCGGGGATATCGATACCGGTGTTCAGGTCCTGGAGAATGATATTGGTAGCAGTGCCGGTATTGGTCAGGTTCCAGTTGCCGCCGGATATGACCTGCGCACCCACAAAGGTCATGTTGGCCGCGGAGAGTCCCAGATTGTCCAGGATCCTCACGTCGTACAAGGGCACGTTGGTGGGGGTCGCAGGCACCTTAATGAGGTAACGGAACTGCTGACCAATCGTCGCACTGCTCTGGGTATTCGCCTTCGATAGCGGTCCGGGCGTCTGGATCGTCACCGGGGTAGGATCCCCTCCCGAACCGAGCAGTACCGTGCCGTTGATGTACGGATCATCACTGGAGCCGGACCACGTTTGGCCGTTCGAGTCGGTGCCGGTGAGGCTCGCCTGATTGGAGATAAGAGTGCCGTCCGTGAGGTTCGAGTCCAGCGTGGCATCGAAGTCGATCTGAATCTGCGAAGTGGTATTTGCTCCCCCTGGCAGATTCAGGCCGGTGATGGTAATGGAGCCTGGAGTCCCGCCGCCGGGTTGAGTGACGCTTGTTGAACCGCCCGCCGGGGTGATAGTAACGTTGGAGATCGAACCCAATGCCGCAGGCAAGTTGTCGGTGATTGTGATGCCATTGAGCGCTGGCCATGTAAAGTTCTGGAGCAGGAGGGTGTAGTGCAGCCTGTCACCCGGAAAGGCCGTGGCGGCCGGGTAGGTGCCGGTGGTCAGGTCCCGGACCGTCTTCTGAAAGTAATAGCCGGACAGCGCCGCTGTAACCTGGTAGACGTCCTGGAAATCCAATGTGCCCGGCGTGCCGTCGGTGATCGTCCTGTCGTACTCACGACGGCCGGCATGGCTGCTGTTCGCGCTGAACCACCTGGTAGCGCCGGCAATATTGGTAAGCGTCGTTCCGGATGCGACGCCAGTGCTGTCGAGCTGTGCCTGGTAGGTGATGATCAGACGCTGCGTGGGGGCGATTTTGGTCGTATCAAGCATGGTCAGGGTAAGCTGGCTGGCTGAACTGCTGCCGCCGTTCCAGGTGAGCGTGAAGTCGGTGCCATTTACCAGCGGACCCGAGACCGGGGTGACGCCGTCAGACGCAAAGATCTGAGCGGTGACTGTGGGCAAGGGCGAGTAAGTGCTCATACCGGCCGGGAGATGGTCGGTGATCGTGGCGTTCCACGCATCGCTGCCCCCGGTGTTCTGGACATTGAGCGTGTATTTCACCTGCGAATCCACGTTGACGGTTGTTGCCGAGCCCGTCTTGGTGAGCGTAAGATTGGGCTCGACGACGGTCATCGGCAGCGTCGTGCCGGGCCATGCCTGGAGATCGGCTATGTCCGTCGAATTGATCGTTTTGTTGAACCACATATTGGCAGTGTTGCTGAACTGCGTCCCTGCCAGGTTCACGCTCGTCGGGTTGTTATCGAGGACAACGGTGAGGTCGATCTCAACGTTATATCCAGCCGGGAGCGAAGCCAGAGCCGGATTATATTCATAGGAAAAGACAAGATGCTTGGTAGCATCCGACAGAATGCCGGGGTGATTGGAGAGCCAGGTACTGCTTGCCCCCAGCGTCAGTGGTGCGCCTCCGTTCAACGGCGTTCTGGCGCCGGAACCCGGGTTCACCAGGTAGGCCGCGTTGCTCACATAGGTAAGAGCCGCACCTGTTGTGGTGAGATCGTCGGGGATAACGACATTCGCGATATTGGTGTCGTCGGCGTTGGCCATATACTGGAAGGTGCCCGTGGCATCCAGTTTGCCCAGGAGCGGCACGGTGATCGTGTAGGAAAAGGGCACACCGATGGCAGCAGTAGTCTGGGTCGGTGGGTTCTTCTTACTGACTGCATCCACCGGCACCATAAAGGCCTGGCAGGAAGGACTGATGTTGTTGAACCCACCGGGCGCCCAATAGATCCAAAAGTCCGATTGGGTCGGGTCGTTACACGACATGTTGCCGTAGTAGTAAACGTTGGTGAAAGCGATGTAGAAGGATTGCTGTTGGGGAAAATTAAAATTGATGTTGGTGATTGGGAAACCGCCCATGGACTGCGGAAAGTTCTTTACCGTGCAGTTCATGTCAATCCCGAACGTGGAGGCAGATTGAATGGCCGCTAAGATAGCGGGGTTATAACCGTCAACGACTCCGCCAAACTGGGAGCAGAAAACGCCCGCAGCCTGCGCACGCGAGGCCGCACCCAGCACCAGGAGCAGAAGAGCAATGACGATATTGAAGCGAAGTGAGTAAATTTTCATAACGATTCGCACTCAGCCCTCGACAAGAATTGCACAGACATCCAAAAATAAATAAGCGCTCTCACCTTCCGAAGATGAGAGCGCCTTGTTGTCGGTAAAAACCGGGTACCAAGAGGCAAACTCATCTCTTCGGCAACCCGGCTATCCTTTTAGGTCAGGACCCGTGGCTTTGCGTCACCAGATTGCTCTGGTTTTGCCCGTTCGGAGAACGTTTTGAAGCTTAGAACTGTTGACTGCGTAAACGAAAAAACCCGCGCCATAGCCGATGATTCGACTGATAGCGCGGGTTTCACTTGCCCCGTAAGGATGAGACTTACCGCTTTGTTCTATTCAATTCTGCCAGCAGAAATAACTTCTATTCGCCAGCATCATGCTTTGTTGGCAAAAGTCGCGAAATTATTTCAGGCGTTCCTGCTTCATCACATCGGACACCCGGTAATCGGCAACATTGATCGTCACCTGGAGACACGGCGCGGAGAGTAGGCCAATCTCTTTCATGCACTCGGTCAGCTTCCGCTTCCACTCCGGGTCAAGGCCCGGTTTTCGTATGATCTTCTCCATGGCTATACCTCGTAGACCGATAAAAAAAGGAGCACTCTCATCTTCCGAAGATAAGAGTGCTCCTTTGTGTCGGTAACATACCGGGTGCCAGGATGCATATCTCATCTCTTCGGCAACCCGGCTATCCTTTAGGTCAGGACCCGTGGCTTTGCGTCACCAGATTACTCTGGTTTTGCCCGTTCGGAGAACGTTTTGAAGCTTAGATCAAATCGATGAACACCTCGCTCCTGCGCTTTTGAACAAAAAAATTACCTGCACATTCAATAAAAAAAGGAGCACTCTTATCTTCCGAAGATAAGAGCGCTCCTTGTGTCGGTAATATACCGGGTACCAAGATGCATATCTCATCTCTTCGGCAACCCGGCTATCCTTTTAGGTCAGGACCCGTAGCTTTGCGTCACCAGATTACTCTGGTTTTGCCCGTTCGGAGAACGTTTTTTCATTGCTTAAATCGAATGGTTTTTCTTTTATCAAATGCCCCAAAGAATAGCAACAATTTTTTTGGCTGAGCAGAATATTTTTGCTCTTCAAGTGATTTTCGAGAAACTGTTTACTGTTGGCGTGACGTTCCCCCCCAAAAACTGACCCCAAAAGTTGTGTGAGACTTTCACAATTCGAAAGGACGCACAATAGGGGCGGAAAAAGCAAAAGGCCCTGACTGCGAAAGAACTGCGAAAGTCAGGGGCCAAAGCTTATAAGTAACTGATTTTAGAAATAAAATTGGAGCGGGAAACGGGATTCGAAGCCGCGACCTTCAGCTTGGGAATCTGAAATTTTATGGTTTCAGAATTATTCTGCGCGTCTCACCACCCCCTACATTACGTCCTTAACTAGTTGACATAGCAAGATTTGTCTTGTATATCCCTTCCTATTCCTTCCAAATATTTTTGATCGTTGCCAAGACAGTAGAGGTTACACAGAGGTTACACGTGCCCGATACGATGACACCCCAAAATCGACAGCGCAAGCGTGAACAACGTAAACCCGGTCCTTTCACTGACAGGTTCATAAAAAGCCTCAAACCTGAAAGCGAAATGTACCAGGTGCGTGAGGGACGAGGATTTGCCATCCGTGTTCTACCAACAGGGGTCAAAACCTGGTACTACATCTACACCTTTAACGGCAAACGCAGACAACTCAATCTCGGCAACTACCCTGACAAGAGCCTGGAAGACGCGCACAAGGTTTATCTGGAGTCCGCCGCCCTCGTAAAAAATGGCGTAGATCCCATGGACAAACCCGTTGCTGCAGACCCACCACCCCCGCAGGTTGAGCTGACAGTGCGGCGCCTCGCCGTTGACCTCTATCTTGATGAGTGGTCGAAGATCCACCATTCGGAAAGATGGCATTACAATAATAAGAAAGCCCTGGAAGCCGATGTTTTGCCGGCCTGGGGTGACCGTTTGGCTGCCGATATTCGCCGAAAGGATGCAGTGGAAATTCTGGAGCTCGTGGCGAAACGTGCGCCCGGCCAGGCCCGGAATGTTCTGAAGGCGGCAAGGGGTATGTATACCTACGCCGTCGACAGGGAACTGCTGGAGTACAACCCTTTCACCGATATCAAGATATCCAGGACAATCCCCAAGATGCAGCCCATGTCCCGGGATCGTGAGCTCTCAGAAAAAGAAATCAAGCACCTCTGGAACGCGATAGATGAAGGAGGAGGGAGTGACGGCACAAAGCGTGCGCTGAAATTAATCCTGATCACCGGTCAGAGACCGGGTGAAGTCGTGGGGATGCACCGGCAGGAAATTGAAGGAAAATGGTGGACGATACCGTGGCAACGTATCAAGACCCGCAAGCGCCGCCAGGAAGATCATCGTATATACCTTTCGCCTCTGGCCATGTCGCTTATCGGAGATGGCAAGGGATTCATCTTCTCCGATCCATCCGGCGAAAACTCCATGACTGAGAATGCCCTGAGTCACCATGTTCGAAAAGACATTCCGGATACAGTAAAAAAGCCGTATTACGGTCTCCCCCGCTGGACGCCACATGATCTCCGCCGCACGGCGGCTACCAGACTGTCCAGGATCGGGGCATCCGACGAAATCATCGACGTAATTCTGAACCACGCAAAAAAAGGGGTTAGCGGAATTTACAATCGGAACAAGTACGACAAGGAAAAACAACAGTGGCTCACCAAGTGGTCTCAGCATCTGGAGAAACTTATAAATGGCAAACAAGCTGCCACCAGCACGAGTAACCGTGGCAAAAAGCGAGGTAAGAAGGCCGGCGACGACAAGAAATCTTGATGCAGCTCCTCCCTCCCCCCCAAGTCCCCTGTTTAGTATTTCTAACTGATTGCTTTAGTTGCCGACATATGTTACATAATGTAGGCATATATTATTATCTGCCGACGTAATATCACCATAACCATGAAAATTTCACCGATAGAAAAAATAATCAGCCTTGCCAAGGAAGGGGGCATCATCCGTCCCCGTGATCTGGATGCATATGGCATCCCCAGGGAATACCTGCGCCGCCTTAGTGTCAAGGGAATCCTGGAGCGCCAGTCCCGCGGCATCTATACCCTTCATGAGGTCGAACTGACCCAGCATCACAGCCTGATGCAGGCATGCAAGCGGCTGCCGAAAGGGGTGGTCTGTCTCCTCTCCGCGCTCCGCTATCATGGTCTCACCACCCAGGCACCCTTTGAGATCTGGATGGCCATTGACCGCAAGGCACGGCTTCCCAAGGTGGAAGGGGTGCCGCTTCATCTCGTCCGTTTTTCCGGTGAGGCCCTCACTGAAGGAATCGAGCGCCATCGGATCGAAGGTGTGGACGTGAGTGTCTATTGTCCGGCCAAGACCGTCGCCGACTGCTTCAAATACCGTAACAAGATCGGGCTGGATGTGGCACTCGAGGCCCTGCGCGAATGTCGGCGCGAGCGCCGCTGCACCATGGACGATCTTTGGCGCTATGCAAAGATCTGCCGGGTGGCAAACGTCATACGCCCCTACCTGGAGGCTCTTTCGTGACCAGAAAGAATCCGTCTGACATTTCCGCTTCCGTGCGGCAACGTCCTAAATAGATCCAAGGGGCAAGGCGAAGATTTCCAGCTTGTCCTTACCCGTTTCGTCCTGGAAAGACTCCTTTACCGTCTAGGCCGTTCCCAGTTCCGAGAACAGTTCATTCTCAAGGGGGCCATGCTCTTTTCCCTGTGGGGCGACACACCTCACCGCGCCACACGCGACATTGACTTTCTCGGCTTTGGAGAAAGTGCAGTTAACCGGCTTGTACAGATTTTTCAAGCCGTATGCCTGACTCGGGTTGAAGAGGACGGAGTCATTTTCCTTCAGGAAAGCGTCAGGGGTATGGGAAATACGTGAAGACCAGGAATACGACGGGGTGCGGATCACCTTGGAGGCTCGCCTGGGAGGGGCACGGATACCGGTGCAAGTGGACGTCGGCTTCGGTGATACGGTTACTCCCGAGGCGGACTATGCTGATTATCCGACCACGCTCGACTTCCCCGCGCCATATATCCGCGTCTACCCCCGAGAAACCGTGGTTGCGGAGAAATTTCAGGCAATGATATATCTCGGCATGGCTAACAGCCGAATGAAAGATTTCTATGACCTCTGGATCATAGGAAAGACGTTCCCATTTGAGGGAAGAATCCTGGCACAGGCGATCATGGCCACATTTTCACGACGCAGAACCGCTTTAACTGATGTCCTCCCCCTGGCTCTAACAGTGGAATTTTCAGAAGACTCCGGCAAGCAGACGCAATGGCGAGCGTTTATCAAAAGGAACCAACTGGCACCAGCCGATTTATCTCTGCCCACGGTTATTGCCGAAATTAGGGAGTTTATCCAGCCGACGATGAATGCCACTGCACGGGGAGAAACTTTCGATTTTACCTGGCCACCGGGAGGACCGTGGCGGCATGTAGCAGGCGAAGCATGATTATTGCAGATTCTACTGCCTTCCGGCAGGAAACCCTGAAAATATGAGACACGAGCAGATTTCGATTATTGAGGCTATCAGACTCGATGAAGCCCGGCTTGCCCGACTGGATGAAGAAAGACAGGTTGTCAACGACCGATTACGGCACCTGCATGCCCAACTCGCAGCCCTAGAAGTAGCAGCAACTCCTACCGTTGAATCTTCCTCTCTCTCGCCTGACGAAAAGATTGCCTTGTTTCGCTCCATCTTCAGAGGGCGGGAAGATGTATTTCCCAAGCTCTGGATCAGTCAGAAAGGTGACCGTAAAGGCTATATGCCGGCTTGTGTCAATGACGGCAGCTACGCGACCGGGGTCCTGGACGTGGCCATGATGCAGAGTCTGGTACGTAAAGAGGAGGTCGCCGACCTGGTGGCCGACTATGGCCAGGTCATCGTGGATGAATGTCATCATCTGCCGGCATTCTCCTTCGAGCGGGTGCTGGCCGAGGTCAACGTTGGCAAGGGTCTGCTGTGAGCTGTATCAAACTCCATATCTTGCCAGGCATAGGTCATATGGAAATAGCGACCGTACGACATAAACATGCCGTATCGCTCATCCAGTCGATTGCTTCCACCGTGCCGGGATCAGCACGTAACACTATGAAATTTGCCAGACAGATGTTTAAATACGCTTGTCGCCAGGAATGGGCCAAAATTCAGCCATTCATCGAGATTACGGAAGCGGTGCCAAAGATTGCGCCGAAAGCTGATGAGCGTCACCTTGATGATGACGAGATCGTCAAGGCGTGGGATGAAATCAGCAAATCATCGAGCTCTCTCGAAGTAAAAAGGGCATTGAAGCTTATACTCGTGACAACGCAGCGTCCCGGCGAAGTGGCACAAATGCACCGCGATCAGATTAAAGGGAGATGGTGGACAATCCCGTCTGAGGTAGCTGGGAAAAATGAGCGAGAGCATCGGGTCTACCTGACGGACACGGCCCTTGAGTTGATCGGGGATGGCAAGGGCTATATTTTCCACTCAGAGAGTGGAAAACGCGGGCATGTTTCAGGTAACACACTATCCCAAGCAATAAACCGCGGGTATTTGAGCGATGAAATAGTGAAGGTCGTCGGCAATCGGAAAATCAAGGCAAGAAAGGAACCCTATTTTGGCATGAAGCCTTGGTCACCCCATGATCTTCGTCGCACCGCTCGCACAAATATGGCACGTGTTGGGGTATCAGATGAAGTGGGTGAGGAAGTAGTGAACCACACAAAGCCAGGTGTGGTGGGGGTGTATAACAAGTACCGCTACGATAACGAGAAAAAAGACGCCCTTCTCAAATGGGAAAACCTTCTCCTAGAAATCCTGAAAGCTAAACCTGCAACCGCAGAAGATGTCGCAGAGGTTGCGTGAAGCTTGGATTTGCCGCTCGCAATAATCCCTGAACTGCTTTCGCTCATGATCGTTATTTTGCGTCCTCGGGTTTATTACTAACGGTTACCAATATTCACCGAACAAATGACAACATAAGCCGAGACTATAATTTGAATTTCATATAAATTAAAATTTAAATAAAGTCACTACTGTCCCATAGTTAGTACATAAAAGAAGAGGCTCGGAGAGCTACTTGTGGCATATTCAGTTCGTCAAAACACGAATATAAACAAGGAAATCCGAGCCGTGGCCCATTGTAACGCAGTGCTGAATCACGTGGTGACTCAAGAGACATGAATTTGAATCCCTCGCACGCAAACATCATGTAGGGAGCTGCTTCAGATCGTTCAACCGCTGGACTCAGTTTATGGCGCTGCTGGTAGGTCAGCTTTCGGGGCGTAAAACTCTGCGCGATCTGGTAGAGAACCTGGCAGTTCAAGGCCACAAGCTGTATCACCTCGGAATGAAGAAGGTTCCCCGCACAACGCTGGCCCGGGTGAACGAGGAGCAGCCGCACCAACTGTAAGATGCTGGGGCGATGTGAAGCCACCGCCCCCAAAGAGTCGCTTCAAGCTGAATGCAAAGCTATTTCTACTGGACGCTACGGTCATCAACCTAAACCTGAAGGTCTTTCCCTGGGCGACTTACCAGCAGAAGAAGGGAGCCATTAAGCTTCATGTTGGCCTCTCTGCCGACGGCTATTTGCCTGAATTCTTTGATATGACGACCGGCAAGGAGCACGAAATTAACTGGGCCAGAGCCTTGAAGCTGCCGGCCGGTTCCTTCGTCATCTTTGACCGCGGGTACACCGACTACACTTGGTACCAGACCCTCGTGGAGGAGGGCATTTTCTTCGTAGCAAGGCTCAAAGACAATGCTTTCGTCGAGTACTTCAAGAAACGGCGTGACAAATAAGCCAAAGGTGTTGTTGACCAGGAAGTCGCGCTTAAGGGCATCAAAGAGAGACTGCGGTTCGTGCAGTTCAACGCCGAAGACGGTAACGAGTACCGGTTCATCACCAACGTGCACCACCCGAAGGCCGACGTCATTGCAGAGCTTTATCATTGCAGAGCTTTACAAGCAGCGGTGGCAGATAGAGTTGTTCTTCAAGTGGATCAAGCAGAACTTGAAGGTGAAGACGTTCCTGGGGACTTCCGAGAACGCTGTGCAGACTCAACTCTGGATCGCAATGTGCGTCTATCTGCTGCTCGCATGGCTGAAGTTCAAATCAAAGCTTGGGCTGTCAGCGCAGCAGATGTTGCGATTATTACAACTGAATTTGTTCGCACGGCGGAATCTGGAACACCTATTTCGACCACCTCAAATTACGCCAAACCCACAGCTGGCGCTGCTTTGAAAGCTATGGGACAGCAGTGTGGTGTCACATAAGTGAACAATGCCTCTGTTTTGCTGTCTGATCCGCGCATAACATTCCTCAACAATAGCAGTGAGTTACGCGCGGCAATATATCATAAAATAGCTGTTTTATCTATTTGAATTTCAACAACCTGCTTGGGCGAAGCAACGGAGAAAGAACTGGGGATTGCCATATAACCCGAGAAGGACGCAGCGGAATCTGAAGAGTGGCAATCCAGGGAGCGTATGCGATTCTCGGGAGCAAGAGCGCCGAAAGCAGCTTGCTGCGGCAGTTGCATGAACGTGTATCAAGGCAGAGAGGAAAAGAAGTGCTCTGGTAGGGTTAGTCAGGAGGATGCTGCAGGTCTATTTTTTTTACGTGATCCGCGCAGATCTGAGTATCAACTCCTTCACAATATCAGCGAGAATTATGAAAAACAAAGAGCCTGAGAAAGCATGAATCTGCAGGAGGCAACGATTAGCCCTCATATTTTCATTGGTTACAAAACTGGCTTGGAGAATGGGCGTGCTAACAGCATCAGTAAGGTGGGCCGCTTTGAGCGTGAGATCCGAATGGTATGGCGGGGTCCCTTATATGACGATGAATCCTAATGGCTGAATGATAGATAATGAAAATATGAAGAAACAAGAAGAGTGTTTATAAACTGTGTGCTTGGCATAAGCACCATTCATTGGAGGTAATATGAAAATTTTGTTAGTTCAACCCAGAGCTCATAAGATACCGAAAGGGCAAGGTGCCAGGTTTAACATTCCGCCGTGGTCCCTCTGCGCTATCGCTGGGCTGACTCCTGAGAAGCACGAGATCGAGATAATCGACGAATTACATGATGACATCAATTTTGACGAGAAAAACCTGGGGTTAGTTGGAATAACCGCAGCCACCGCTGCCGTAAAACGTGGCTATGAGATAGCTGATGAATTTCGCAAAAGAGGCGTAAAAGTCGTAATGGGTGGGATACATGTTACAGCAATGCCTGAGGAGGCCCTGGAACATTGTGATGCCGTTGCAATCGGTGAAGCAGAACTGATCTGGGAAAAGATCCTGGAAGACGCAGAAAACAATTGTCTGAAACCGACCTACAAAGCAGATGTGTATTTCGATATGAAAAACATGAAAAAGCCAAGATTTGACCTGATAAATCATCGGGAAAGATATCTATGCTACCAGTTTGTGCAGACAACCCGGGGTTGTCCGTTCAACTGTGAATTTTGCTCGGCAACAAAGTTTTGGGGAAATAAATACAGGTATCGCCCTATCGATGAAGTGATTGAAGAACTAAAGACCTTTGATAGAACGCAGAGGGTATTCATTGTCGATGACCACATTGGAGCAAATCCTGCGCACGCGAAAGAATTATTCGACAAACTAACCCCGCTTAAAATGAGCTGGGCCAGTCAAACAGGCGTAAAAACTGCTCTCAGAGAAGGCTTTTTGAAACATGCTGCTGAAAGTGGATGCAAGCATTTGTTTATCGGTTTTGAATCAATCAACGAAGAGAGCTTGAAAAACTCCAACAAGAAGCAGAATGACCCCAAGGAATTTAAGAAGATTGTTGAAGAAGCTCATAAGTACGGAATTCTGATTCAAGGAGCTTTTGTCATCGGCTTGGATGACGACAAAGCTGATATTTTCAAAAGATTGCACCGCTTTGTGGAGGAGATGAAATTCGATCATATTCAATTCAACGTCCCGTATCCCTATCCCGGGACTGCACTACAAGAGCGCCTTATCAAAGAAAACAGAATAACTAGCTTTGATTACGACAATTACGTATATGACGGGATCAATTTCATTCCTAAGAACATGACTCAAGAAGAGTTACACAAAGGCTACAGGTGGCTTTACCAGAAAAACTCCTCGATATGGATTTTATTTAAGAGGAGCATGAGAAAGGTGTTACGAGGTCAGTTCCTTCTGGCCATTTTAGCTCTTTTCATCAATCTCGGAACCAGACGCGGATATCTGTTCATGAAAAAATGCGGCAATGAATACAACCCGATTAAGTATCCTGACACAACTGCCTAACAAGGCACCGGTCTCAATCGACGACCATGAAGGATCACCCACCCGGCAGGCATCGAGGGCAGGTGTTTTTTTCGAGAGAGAAGCGACGGGCGGCATAGAAACATACGAAGGGATGCACTGAAGGGCTTTCACGCATATGCAACTGCCAGGCTGGATGACTAACCGAGCGCGATTACTCGCACTCCAGGGAAGGGGCAGCATATTAACGATCAGTCACAGGGTCGTATATTAGGCTGGTTTTGAGGTGGTTTAATGCATCGACTGCTTTTGTTGTGCCTTGGGGTTCTTGTTCTTCCTGGGGTGACCCTAGCACTTACGCTGGATGAAGGACTGAAAATAGTGGCTGAGATGGGACGTGATGTCAAGATCGCCCGCGCCTACGAAGACGCGGCCCAAGGAGGTGTACGGCTTTCTCGTTCAGCATTACTTCCCCGAATAGACGCGTATGTAAACCAGACCTGGCTCAGACACCAGCCCCAGGCAAGAATATCCTTTGCGGGAAGCACGGTTACTGCCGCCAACGCTAACAAGGATTTCCTATCCTATGGCGTTATCGCCACACAGATTTTATATGACTTCGGGAAAACCTCCTCATCCATCAGTGCGGCAAAGTACGCTCTTAAGGCAAAGGAGATCGAGACTCAGCGTGCCCGAAACCGGTCAGCGTTGGACTTCACCATCGTATATTACGACCTGTTGGAGGCGGAAAAGCTTCTGCAGGTGGCACACGAGGACGTGCAGCGCTATGCGGCGCACAAAAAAGACGCCGATGCGCGCTTCGGCAGAGGAGTTGTCACGCGGAACGAGGCCTTGAAGCCGACGTCAAGATGGCTGATGCGCGCCAGCGGTACCTGATTGCGGACAATCGTCGGTCCTTCCGCGCGTCGTGTCTGAACAGCTTGCTTCTGCGGCCCCTAAACGATGCTGTACAGCCCGTAGAGGTCGCTAAGACCCCTTCGGCAGGCATCACTCTCGAACAAGCATGGACAACGGCAGAGACAGAGAGCCCCGAAATCAGGGTGATCGATGCGGAGATCCAGGAGCAAGTAGAAAATTTAAAGTCTATACGTGCCGAGTATCTCCCGGACCTGTTTCTTCAGGGAGGATATCAGCACCAGGATAATTCGTACGTTGTGCACGAGGACAACTGGTCGATGATCGCAGGCCTGACGTCAACCTTTCCTCCGGCGGGGCTACCAGCGCAAAAATGGCCACGGGAAAGGCAGAGCTTTCAGCTTTGCAGCTCACCAGGGAGCAGGTCGTTGACGCAGTGCGGCTTGACGTCAAAAACGCCCACCAAGACCTGCAAAGCTTTGCGCAGCGGATCGAGGTCATGAAAACCTCGGTTGGTCAAGCAGAGGAAAACCTGCGTCTCCAGCGGCTGCGCTACCAGGAGGGCGTGGGAACAGCCATTGAGGTCCTACGTTGCTATCAACCGCGCAGACCGACTGGTGGCGGGCACAATACGACTTCGAACGGGCCGAGGCCGGATTGTTATATGCCATGGGCAAAGAGTTCAGGAGAATGTACAAAAGCTGAAACCAGCTCAAGCTCGATCTCAAATTGATTCCAAGCTATTGAAATGAGCCATGGGTACCCATTTCTTAGGAGAAGTTAGAAAATGGCAGAAGAGCAGAACGGAAATAGTCGGAAAAAGAAGAAAGCTTTCGCGATAGTCAGTGTCATTGTGGTCATTTGCCTGATCGCAACCTATTTCTATTCGTCATACCGCAAGACGCATATCTCCACCGACGACGCCTTTATTGATGGCAACATCCATACGATCGCCGCGAAGATTAACGGCACCGTGAAGTCGGTCAATGTCACGGACAACCAGCCGGTAAAAAAAGGCAGTCTCCTGATAGAACTCGATCCCGTAGATTATTCCGTGCGACTTCAGGAAGCAGCGTCCGCCGTGGGTGCGGAACGGGCCAAGTTCTCCGAGGCCGACACGAGGATTTCGGCGGCTAAAGCTACCCTTGATCTGCAGCGGGCTAACTTTAAGTTTGCAGAAATCGAAAAGAACCGTGCGGAGAACCTGTACCAAAAAGAGGTCTACTCACGCGTCCAATACGAACGCGCCATGACTGCGTATGAGGTTACCGCGGCCCAAGTAAAAGGAGCGGAAGAACAGCTCAGGAACACGGAATCGCAGAAGTTGACCCAATCGTTCACCATCGACGAAAAAAAAGCCACCGCCGCAATGGCCGCGCTCAATTACAATTACACGAAAATTTACGCGCCGGTGGACGGGTACGTCACCAAAAAATCCGTGCAGCTCGGCAACCAGATCCAGGCGGGTCAGCCGCTCATGGCGATGGTGGGGTCGAACGAAATCTGGCTGACCGCCAATTTCAAGGAAACCCAGATTGAATATATCCGCCCGGGCCAGACTGTTGAATTCTCGGTGGACTCGTATCCCGGTAGAAAGTTCAAGGGAAAAGTCGACAGCATCATGCCAGGAACCGGTGTGACTTTTTCGGCCTTCCCCGCGGAAAACGCAACAGGGAATTACGTGAAGGTCGTACAGCGTATCCCGGTAAAGATCGTCGTCACGGAAGGCATGGACAAAAAACACGTGCTGCGGATCGGCATGTCCGCGGAGCCCACGGTACTGGCAAAATGAATCCATGGCTTGTTGCACTGACCGTGATGATTCCCTGCCTGATCGAGATCATCGACACCTCGATCGTGAATGTGTCGCTCGGCCACATTCGAGGATCGCTCTCGGCGAGTTTTGATGAATCCACCTGGGCCATTACCGCCTATCTCGTGTCGAATGCCATAGTGATTCCCATGGCAGCCTGGCTCTCCCGGCTCATCGGTAGAAAAAACTATCTCCTCAGCTCCATCGTATTGTTCACCTTTAGCTCATTCATGTGTGGCTCGGCCTGGAGCCTGCAGAGCCTGGTATTCTTCCGGATCGTCCAGGGCATCGGCGGCGGCGGGCTCATTCCGCTCTCCCAGTCCATCCTGCTGGAGAGTTTCCCGCGTGAAAAGCACGGCACAGCAATGGCCATCTTCGGCATGGGAGCCATGCTGGGCCCCATCGTGGGCCCCTTGCTCGGCGGGTGGATTACCGACACCTGGTCCTGGCGCTGGATATTCTATATCAACATCCCCATCGGCATCCTTTCCATTATCCTGAATATCGTTGTGATCCATGATCCGCCTTACATGAAGCGGCAGAAAATGAAGATCGATTATTGGGGACTCATTTTTCTTTCAGTGGGACTCGGGTCGCTCCAGCTCATTCTTGACAAAGGAGAGCGGGAGGACTGGTTTGCTTCCGATCTGATACTGACGTTCGGCGTTATTGCAGTGGTGGCACTTGTTCTGCTGGTGATCAACGAATACTACGCGGACCGCCCGATCGTGAATCTGAAATTACTTAGGGACCGGACATTCACCAGTGGGTGCATGGTACTATTCTTTGTATTTTTGAACCTTTTCGGGGGGATAGTGCTGCTGCCCATCTTCCTGCAAATGCTGATGGGTTACACGTCAATGGACGCGGGCCTGGTGCTCGGCCCGGGCGGAATCGCCTCCATGATCGCCATGCCGATAACAGGCAAACTCGTGAGTGTAGTCGATCCAAAGCGCATCCTTGCCGTGGGCGTGTCCGTCTGCGCTCTTAGCACCTATATGATGTCGCAGTTCAACCTCGCCACGGATTTTTGGACCTTTGTCTTGCCCCGGGTGGCCAGCGGTTTGGGAATGGGACTCACGTTTATTCCGCTCACGACCATGACGCTGTCTCATATACCGCGTGAAGACATGACCGAAGCAACTTCCCTGTACAACCTGATCCGCAACCTGGGCGCCAGCGTGGGCATTGCGCTGTCGGCAACCATAGTCTCACGCCAGGCACAATTGCATCAGAATCGGCTTGCGAGTCACTTGTCTCCGTTTGATTCCAGATACACCTCTTACCATGACAGTATTGCAAAATTTTTGGGCGTGCAGGGAATATCACCTGCTGGCGCTGATGGTGTGATCTACCGGGAACTAGTCCGGCAATCTACGGCGCAGGGGTTCAACGATGCATTTCTGATAATGAGTTTGCTAACCCTGTGCATTCTTCCGTTCGTATTTCTCATGCGGCGCACTGATGCACCCACTGGACCGCCATCAGTGCACTGACGCAGACTAAAATGCAGGATGATCAGACATGGCTCCGCCGAGGTAATCATCCGGCACTTTAGCACCGTCTTCGAACAGCGGCAGAATGTGGGCGGTCAACCATTGACAGGTGTCACTTCTCTTAAATCGAAATACCCATTATAGCCTTTCATATAAACTGCGGCGCGATGACCGAATAGCAGAATTGCTTCGGTTTTGGTTTCCAACTCAATATCATAAATATCCGAGGTAACCCTTTTCCCCACCGAATAGGTTTGGTTCCAGCGCTCAACGAGTTCTTGACCATTAAGTGAGGGGTTTTTGAGTGCTGTTGTCTTTTCAGCGTCGCAATCTGGTATAGAAATTTTGGCAGCTGTTTCTCTGATGGGCATCGGTTCTTCGCTAATATCTGCGGCTTTAACGATTGGATTGGAATTCTCGACTTTATCAGCGCCTGATTCGACTTTTTGTTCAGGTAGTTCCTTAGAGCTTTCCCTAGCGGAGGCCCAATCTCTCTTAATAGAGACGACTAACTTGGTGAGAACGTCTCCTACACCTACTTCCAAAAATTCCATATCACCTTGTTCTAACAAATACATAACACTGTCATTCCATCTAACGCTGCTAGTGATCTGGCGAGTCAGGTTTTGGACGACTGCTTTTGAGTCGTATGGCGTCGCTGTCACATTGGATATTACTGGGATTTGCGGCTCTAAAAGGGTAAAGCTGTCAACGTATTCTTTAAATTCCTTCTCAGCTTGTTCCATATAACGGGAATGAAAGGCTCCATTGGTGTTAAGTGGAATAAACATGATTTTTGCTTTTTCAAAAAACTGTTGAGAGTTATTGATATCTTCCTTCAATCCGGAAATGACAATTTGAGCTGAACTGTTAAGGTTTGCGATATCGATGGTGGACAGATTCGCATCTTGCAAAATCTTGAGAATTTCATTTTCCGTAGAGTTTATAATAGCGGCCATCCCACCATTTCTGGCTTGCCCCATCAACTCCCCTCTTTTCTTAACAAGTCTGACACCATCTTCAAAACTAAATACTCCAGCAGCCTGGAGCGCGTTATACTCACCTAAACTATGTCCGGTTAAAAAATCCGGCTTTTCACCAGTATCTTGTGTCTTTCCTACATATGACAATGCATTCACAATATACATTGCAGGTTGCGTATACTCGGTCTTATTCAGCTTATGTTCCGGATCGTTCAGACAAAGATCCTTGATCGAATATCCCAATATGCTATCCGCCATATTGGTCATAGCCGGGAAACGATCAAAAAGACCCTCACCCATTCCTTTTCGTTGGGAGCCTTGACCTGGGAACATGTACGTCTTCATATTTTCCTCCATAATATAGAGTTACTTTTATAAAATCAGGGCATTACCATCCAGTGACTCTCTTGGGCAAAGGGATATGACGGCAAGCTTATTCTCCGTGGCTTTTTGCCTTCGTACAGCTTGTTCCAGTCTATGACAGAGCCCTTAACCCAGAGGGCTGCCAGCTTTTCATAATTCCTACTACTCATCCACTTATGGACTGCTTCCTGCTCTTTTCCGTCGGCCGGCGTTGCTGATGGCATCTTGCTATGCTTTTTGGCTTGCCCAAAGAATATCCGGGCATTGTTATTTTCTCTGTTTAAATAGCAGGTGAGTTTCTCGATCGCCTCTTTATTCGTTTTTGCTGTGAATCCTAGCCTGCTTTTCATGGCCTCACGTCCTACCTGCAACGTATAGGCAACCTGCATTAGCCTTTCATCTCCAAACGTCTCTCCTTCGAGCCACTCTATCAAATCCTTCACACGCTCGTTCAGCCTTTCCGCATTCTGCGCCGATACCACAAATATCGCCGGCGTACCCTCGCTCACATTGCACGAGTCGTCATCTTTGCCGACAAACTCTGCTACAACAACATGCGCGTTCGACCCACCAGCTCCAAACGATGAAACTCCCGCGATTCTCGGAGCATCGCTTTTCCACTCAGTCAATTCCCTTTGCACGACAAAAGGGGTGTTCTCGAAATCAATATGAGGGTTCAAATTTTCCGCGAAGAGGCTTGGAACGATTTTGCCGTGTTTCATTTGCAATAATACTTTGGTCAAGGCTGCGATTCCGATCGCGCATTCGCAATGACCAATGTTTGAGTTTACGGATCCTATCGCACAAAATTGTTTGTCATCTGTGTGATGTTGAAACGCTTTGGTCAATCCTGATATTTCAACCGGGTCGCCAAGAGGTGTCCCTGTCCCGTTGGCCTCGATATAGCTAATGGATCTTGCATTTACACCCGACCGTTCTATTGCCTCCCGAATGACTTGACCCTGGGACACGGGATTCGGCGCCATGAACGCATTCGTCCTGCCACCGTTATTGATCATACTGCCCTTGATAATTCCATATATGTTGTCGCCGTCATTGATAGCCTGAGCTAAAGGTTTAAGCAGAACCGCTCCGACCCCTTCACCTGTAACAAACCCATCTGCTTCTGCTCCAAAGGCACTGCAGCGATCTGTAGCTGAAAGGACACCCAGGGCTGAGAGTATCGTATAGTGATTGGGCGACAAAATCAGATTGACACCGCCTGCGATAGCGCGATCGCAGGCACCGCTATGGAGGCTGTCGAGCGCCAAATGGACCGCTGTCAGTGAGGAGGAACTGGCGCTATTGACAACCATACTCGGACCTTGGAAATTATAGGTGTACGAAACTCTATTTGCGATTACAAAGGGATGACTGCCCTTGAAATAGTCTGCGTTCATTACACCAACAAAGACCCCGATTTTTCGACTATCACAGATGGTGTCCGGCGTGTAACCCGCATTTTCAATACAGCTATAGGTTTCCTGTAAAAACAGCCTCTCCTGAGGATCCATGATCTGTGCTTCACGGGGTGATATATTGAAAAATTGATGATCGAATTTGTCTATATCTTCTAAAAATCCACCCCACTTGCTGTACATCTTTCCTGCTTTCCCTTTCTCCTTGTCAAAATATTCCCTCCAATTCCAACGCTCCTGCGGTATCTCGGTTATGTTGGATTTACCTTCTTTCAGATTATTCCAGAATTCGTTTATATGGCTGGCACCAGGGTACCGAACGGATACCCCGATAATCGCTATATCAGCTGGTCCTTTTTTCTTCTCAATGTTTCCATTCAAGACTGGATCTAGGTTTTTCAACTGCACAGAAGATCCTACTTTCTGCAGTGTTGCGTTTAGTATCTTGGCTATCATCTCACCTGTTTCAGTCACTACTATCGCATCGAACGATATGTAATCCGATTTTTCAACGCGGATTTTTTTAATGACATACGCTATCTCTGTAGTCGGTCTGTAGACCGTAATGCTGTCGATCGATAAGGGCACTTTAATTTCAGGATCAACGGTAACCGGATCGGCCATGAGATAGCAACTATTTAACAAGAGGGGATCGAATACGAGGTTCTCACTGTTTCCCCTCTTCTGACTACCTGCCATAGTAATCTTTGCAACCAATGTGACCTTGTCATACGCATACAAAGCTTCTATTGTCTTCAGCGTTTTTTCAATTTTTATGTCATGAATCATCTTGTATATTTTTTCGATGGTTCCTGGCGCAAACATTTTAGATTGGCTAACAATGGATTGAATCTCCAATCTCTCAGGGATGCTGTCAACCGTTCCAATAAAATCTCCCGCACAGTTCCTTTCTTTATTACTTGTACCGAAAAGAGTTTCAAAACCGTTTACCCCTTTGGACTTCACTTCAACTTCAACGGTTTCATTTTTATTCAATCCTACAGGTCCGCCGTAAAAACGGATATTTCTGAGGCCCAGCGGGTATCCTTCAGGATTGTTTTTCAAATAAGTTTCTATAGCAAGGCAGGGGTAAGTCACTCCCATGATCGCTGGGCGTGCATACACCTGGTGGTCCTGCAAAAAAGGTTCACTACCATAAAATTCATATTTATCCGAAGGAATTGTGAGCGTTCCGCTTTCAGTACTCCAGTTTTGACTTTTCGTCCCACCTTCAGCCAGTTTTTTCTCCAGATAACCGGCCAAGGCAATGAAGTTACTATATTCAAACAACAGGCTGGGACTTAGCGACAGTTCAAATTGTTCCTCTATATCTTTGACCAATTCCAAAAGCTGAGAAGATTCCATGCCCAATTCTAAGAAGCCCAGATTCTCAAGCTGATCCATGTTTGTATTTACATATTTCGCGAAAATCTTCTTCAGCGGTTCCTCTACAGAGGGAAGGCTGGCATGCCTTACGTTTCCTCCGTCTTCATGGACTGGGGAACTGATGTTGTCATCCCTTTCCGCCTGTTCCGCCTTTACCCGTTCAGGGTCTATTTGGCTCGGGTCTTTCACAAGTTTGATAGTCAGCCCGCTCAGTTTTGCGGTAAGATGGCCTCCCGTGTCAAAGAAGTCCATATCTACGGTAGTAATATCATTCACTGTGCGAATCGAGGATCTTTCGATTCTCACGTAACAACGGTCCAACAATGGTCCTTTACTGTAAAAAGTCTCATAAGATAAGGGGAGATATAGATCAGCTATACTGTCAGGCATCCCCTCTCTAATCAATATCATGGATGACATAGCCGCACCATCCATTAAAGCGGGGTGAAACAGATAATTCTGTGCCGTATCTTGGTTCGCTAGATTTGCGTTTACATCTATTAAGCAGCCGCTATCAGTTATATAAACATTGCCTGTAGCCTTTATCATCCCCTGATGGACTAATCCGGCCTTGCGCGCTTCGGAATATGTTGTCTCCATGTCATAGGTTTTGGTAGAAAGCTGCTTCACAGCTTCTACGTCAATTACCTCTTCGAGGAAATCCACTTTCTTCTGCAATTCCGCCGTCACATATAGCATCCCTGCCTGCGATTCTTTGTGGATGTCGGTCTCCACACCTGCAACACTAATCTTCCAGTTTCTTTGCTTTCTTTCGAAAGTAATTTTCACGCGGACCGGTTTTTCTTTGCTCACCACCAGTGGTTTGTATATGGCTAACCTTTTCAAGCAGTGATCATCACTACTTAGGTTTAACCCGTCTTTCGCCAATTGATACAACATATCAATGTATGCCAACCCTGGTAATACAGAGTGACCATATACCTGGTGGCTCTTCACTATCGGGTTATCTAAGGTCAACTGGAAGTTAAATATTTTTTTCATCAAACTCTCCCCAGACGTTTTTAACCGAAGACTGCACAGCTTCAAGATTTATCATCTGATTATCGATCGACTTAAACCTGTCAATGAAATCGTCTATACTGTCTTCGTTAGTCGACTTCACCAGTGAGTCTTGCTGAAACGTGACAGTTCGTGATGATGCAAAGCTACGTTTATTCATTGCCGGAGCTGCCAGAGAGAACAGCCGCTGGGTATAGTTCACTTCCGGAACAAATTCTTCCATGATCACATGGCAGTTTGTACCTCCATCGGGGAATGAATTCTGAGCAGCAATGCGCTTACGCCCCGACTCTATTAGCCAGTCGGAACATTCCCGATTGAAAGCTATACGGGACGCGGTGAAATCGTAATGCTCAAACGGCTCCAGCGCCGATAAAAACGGCGGTATCTTCTTCTCTTCAAGGCTGAGCATGCACCGTATGAATCCGGCCAACCCTGAAGTCAGCAGAAGGTGTCCTATATTGGGCTTTATAGATCCCACTACGCATGACTTCATTTTTTTGTCATCCAACCGGTATATTTCCGACAGCGCTCTGATTTCTATTGAATCTACCACAGGTGAGCCGCCGCCATTGACCTCGATATAACCTATGTCTTCCGGCGTCTTCCCGCTAAGCTCCAGGGCCTCTTTCATTACCTGCTTTTGAGTCTCCATGTTAGGCGAACCAGGACCCAATGTCCTTCCATCGTTGTTCACCGCTATCGCCTTGATGACTCCATAAATCTTATTCCCGTCCCTTACTGCATCGCTTAACCTCTTCAATACGACTACGCCTGCTCCTTCTCCCAGTACTTCTCCACCTGCTTGCTTCTCAAATATTTTGAAATCTCCGTTTTTGCTCAGTATTTTTCTGGCCTCAAACAGTCGATGGGTAAATGGATTCAATATCAGGTTTACCGCACCCGCCATTGCCATATCTATCCGTCCGTTTTTCAAGGTATCCGATGCCATCGATATTGCCGTTAATCCTGACGAACACGCGGTGTCTACCACCAGGCTCGGACCGGTTATATTTAGAAACCGAGAAATGTTGGTCGCTAGATAGTTCTGTCCCAGCCCCAATATCGGATTAGTGGCCTCCAGAACCTTTTCGATGTCCTGAGTTATCTGGGCACGCCCTCCTAGGTAAACTCCGACCCTTTGCCCGGAGACGTCCTTACTTTCATATCCAGCGTCATAAATCGCCTTCAGACCCTCTTCCAGTACCACCCTGGCTTGCGGATCCATGATCATCGCATCGTTTTCCTTCAGCTTAAAGAACTCCGGATCAAACATATCGATGTCATCGATCCAACCGCCATAATCCCTCCTGCCATTGCTTTCCCACCGGTTTTCCGGCACCTCACGGATCGCCTTCTCCCCCTTTGCCAGCAATTCCCAATAGGCCTCTTTGGTTGGTGAATCAGGGAACCGGCAGGATATCCCGACGACCGCAATATCTTCCGGCGCCGTGACTATTTCATTGCGAGCAATTGGCTCATTTCCGCCAAGCCCCTCAAACGCCGGCTCTTTCATCTGAGCAGTGCTGTCTTCGCTAAGTGCAGCTTCCGCGGGAGTGCTCGCTGCGAGGTCAGCCTGGAACTGATCTGCGTGATGAGCACTGAAGTAATCCGTCAAGGCTGCCAGGGTGGTATGCTCGAAAAGCAAGGCAGGATCCAATTTGCCCTGCACTCCTTTTTCGAGTGTCTGCACCAATTGGGCGAACATGATCGAATCGATACCGTAGTCGTCAAAGGACGTGTCTTCATCCAGTTGATCTGCCGTCAGCTTCAATTCCGTCATGAATGTGTTTCGCAGCCACTGACGGACGGACTCCTTTACACCTGCTGTCAACCGGTGCGCTGGAGGCAATTGGGGCGCAGCAGAAACAGCGCGCGCGGGTTGCAGGTCAACCTTCAGCGTCGTTTTCAACAACTGATCATGTCTGAATTCGTGAGGAATGACGACACAGGGCAAGGACACCCTGTAGGAACCATTTTTAATAACATCCAAGAGCATTAAGCCGTTTGCGGTTGAAACAAGGGCAAGGCCTGTCTTCTTATACGCCGGGGTTTGCTGTCCGTTTGCCGCCATGCCTGTTTCGCCCCAGGCAGGCCACTGAATCGACTTCACATAGGCATGGCCGTGGCTGGCTTGATACTCGGCGAAATAGTCCATATAGGCATTGGCCATGGCATAGTCGCTTTGACTTGTGGATAAGGTAGGGGCGACGCTTGATATGGACGAAAACAATATGAAAAACGCCAACGGCTCGGTTTCTACTACCTTGTGCAGGGTGGCAAGGCCGGTCATCTTGGGCTCGCACACCGACTCGATCTCCGAGTAGGTTTTGTTGAAAAACACAGGTTTTTTGCCGGTGACACCCGCGCAGTGGAATATACCGGTGAGGGGGCCGGCATGCCGATGGATGTCGTCCACCATATCCCGTAACCCGTCCTGGTCCGTGAGTGGCGTGGTGTAATAGCGGACTCGCACTCCCTGCTCGACGAAGGATTGCATGCGCCGGAGTTTTTCAGACATTTCCGGCATGTCGTTCCGTTCAAGCACCGTTTTCCACTCGGATTGTTCCGGCAATGCTTCCCGGCCCAGAATGGCGAGGTTCCGGCAGCCCTGCGAAACGAGATGCTCAGCAATCGACGCACCTATCCCGCGCGATCCGCCGGTGATGAGAATGACGTCCACGGACCGATAGCGCTCCGTTTCTGGATAGTTCTTCTCAATGTCTACATCGGTCTGACCTATCCTTAATTGGGGTTCGTACCGCCTGTCGTTTCGATAACAACTCTCGGAAACATGCTCCTGGCAGGTATTGGCAAATTCGTTTTTGATCTGCGCCGCCAGTTTCTCCTTCATTGCCAGCGGGCAATCACTATCCATCGTGAGAGAAAGGATTTGCTTGTACTCTGAGCCTAACATGCGGTACAGCCCGGCCAGACGAGCGCCTTGCAGGGTCGTCGTTGCTAGGTGAAAAGCGTGCAATGCATGTGTGACCTGTAAGAGCGTAAATCTTTCGCTCCGATCATACTCGATCAGCTTTTGCAGAAATGCTATTTTCCCGGACTCGACCGCAACAGATCGTTCATACTCGCTGTCATATGCGGTAAGGTCGATTACGCCGAGCAGCTTCCGGTTAAGTCTCCGCTCCCTGATCTGGTGATACAGATCCTCCCCTGCCGAAGCCGAATAAAAATCAGTGGGTATCGCGTCGCTCGACGACAATGCGTCGTGAACAACATGGATTGCCCGAATGTCGGTTCTCTGGCTGAAGAGCTCGGCTGCAAGCTCCGCTGTTGCCGCGGTTCCCAAGACGATTATCAGGCCGGAGGGAATATCCGACGCTGCGCCCGCATTCTTTTGCTGCCAGTCTTTAATCAGGATTACTCTTTCCCTTTGGCTGTCGGAGACCACAGCAGGGGCGACCCCTGCCACGGATGACTGGGCCATTTCCGGCACCCAATACCGTTCGCCGGCAAAAGGATAGGTGGGAAGGCCGATCCTGCGAGGCTTGGCAGCACCGTACAACCTGTTCCAGTCAAAATGCATCCCCTTGACCCAAAGCTCCAGAAGTCGTGCGTATTTTCCTTTGCTGACCCAGGCGTCGATCGTTTTTGCCATGTCCTCATCGACGGCGTAAAGCCATGCACTATCGTTGTCACGTTTAACGTTGCCCTTATAGAGGTCTTCGATGTCATTCGTGCCGTCCAGGAAGCCACTCAGTTTCTCTTCCAGCTCCTTGATCGACGCGACCACCAATGCCAACCGTGCATCCATGGCTTCTCGGCCGACCTGCAGCGTGTACGCCGCATCTGCCAGATCGGCATCGCTGAATTGCCGTTCCTGGATCGCCCCCAGCAATCGCCGCGCCTGCTCCTCAAGCCGCTTTTCATTCTTCGCCGACAATACGACGATCGCCGGATGCTGTGCGCTGACCCGGACCGGGATCCGCTCCCCTCCCTCAGGGATGTATTCTTCGATTACCACGTGAGCGTTGGAGCCCCCGGCCCCAAAGGATGAAATACCGGCGATCCGCGGATATTCCCTGGTCTGGCCGTTAATCTCGACGACCGGACGCTTCCATTCGGCAAGTTGCTGTTGAACCACGAAAGGCGTGGTACTGAAATCTATGTTCGGGTTCAGCACTTCGGAATGTAGCGACGGAGCTAACTGGCGGTGCTTGAGCTGAAGCAGCACCTTCGTCACCCCAGCGATGCCCGCCGCGCTCTCGCAGTGCCCGATGTTGGACTTTGCCGAGCCGATGGAGCAGAACTGTTTTTCCTTGGTGTGTTCCTGGAAGGTCTTGGCCAAGCCCGCGATCTCTATCGGGTCTCCCAATGAGGTCCCCGTGCCGTGGGCTTCTATGTAGCTGATGGTCCGGGGATGTACCCCGGATTGCTGCAACGCCCGCCCGATGACGCTTGCTTGCGCATTCGGGTTAGGGACCGTGTAACCGTTGGTCTTTCCGCCGTGATTAATCGTGGACGCCTTGATGACCCCGTAAATCTGATCTCCGTCGGCAACGGCTTTCGCCAGAGGTTTGAGCAGCACCGCTCCCACGCCTTCTCCTGGGACATAACCATCTCCGCCCTCGCCAAAACTCTCGCACCGCCCTTTGCTCGATACAAACTTGCCTTGGCCGAGAAACATGTACTTATTGGGATGGACCGAGACGTTCACCCCACCGGCGATCGCCACCTCGCAGCCGCCCCGTTGCAGGCTTTGACAAGCCAGATGGATGGCGGTCAGCGATGAAGAACACATGGTGTCCACTGCCATGCTGGGTCCATGGAAATTACAAAAATACGATACGCGGTTGGCTATCGACGAGGGGGAACCGGAAAGGGCGAGCGGCCTGCCCAAGGCTGTTTCCTGGGCCCCGTAGAGTTGGTACTCCTCGTACATTACGCCGACATAGACGCCCACGTTACCGTCGAGGCCAGTCCCCAGAACTTCTCGCGTGTATCCTGCATTCTCCAGGGTTTCATACACGCACTGTAAGAATAGTCGCTCCTGCGGATCCAATATCTCGGCTTCACGCGGCGTGATATTGAAGAAAAGCGTGTCAAAGCGATCCACTCCATCCAGGAACCCTCCCCACTTGCTGTAGGTCTTTCCCTTCTTGTTCTTATCGGCGTCGAAGTACAGACTATGGTCCCAGCGCTCTTTGGGAATCTCGGTGATGCAATCCTTGCCGTCCCGGAGATTCTTCCAGAACTCCCCGATATTTTCCGCGCCCGGATAGCGCCCGGAAACACCGATGATGGCAATATCTGACTCCTCGTTGGCTTTTTCCTCCTGCGATTCAGCGCGGCAGGCGAACCGCGCCTGCCTGCGGTTAAGGGCGGCCGTCTGCACGGATTTGGGCGCGGCAACGGAATTTTGGGAGGAATCGGCAGCAGTTGTGGGTTTCTGCTCTATTTCCAGCAATCCCATCAATTGATCACGGTGCGATTCAAGAAAGTACCCGGACAATGCCTGGATGGTCTGGTACTCGAAAAAGAGGGTTTTGGGCAATGAACCGAATGCTTTTTCCAGCTGATTGGTCAATTGCATTACCATGATCGAGTCAATTCCGTACTTTTCCATCGGAGCATTGGCGTCGATCTTACTGGCAGGGTACTTGATGACGGAAGAGATCAGCTTCTTGAGATAGTCGGTGGCCTTTTCCTGAAGCAGATCCTGTGCAACTGCCGGAACTGTTTTTCCCTCCTCTGCGGCACAGCTTAACGTCGAGGTCTCGGTAGCGTCCTGTCGGTCCAAAAGCACGGCACGGAGTCGCTCGACATCCCCTTCCAGCGGCATGACCTGATCCCTGCCGCAGGCCAGGCACTGATACAAGGCCCTGATACCCGTCTGCGTCTGCAAGGAGATCATCCCCGTGCGTTGCAGCGACATGCTCTCGGTTTTCGCATCGATCCGCATGCCTCCCTCTTGCCAGAGCGGCCAATTGATCGAAAAGGTTCTGCCCAGGCGTTCGTTTCTGGCCACCAGGCCGTTGCGATATGCTGCATAGGCATCCATGAAGGCGTTCGCCGCAGCGTAGTCGGCCTGACCGATATTGCCGAGAAGTCCAGCTCCGGAGGAAAACAGTATGAAGAGATCCTGGTTTAGATGCTTCGTTTCCTGATCCAGGTTCACCAGCCCCATGACTTTGGGTGCGAGGACTTCTAAGAGCTCTTCCTGTGTCTTTTTTATGATGAAGTTGTCACGGACGACCCCGGCCGCATGGATAATGCCGGTGAGCGTCCCGAACTCCTTCATGATGTTTTGGATCAATTCGGCAACGGCTTCGCGCCGGGTGACATCGACCTCTTTATAGACGATCCTCGCGCCCGCTCCTTCCAGTTCCTTTAACCGGGATCGTCTCTCGTCGTTGAGGGAGGACCTACCGGTAAGAACGAGGGTCACGCTCCTGACCTTATGCGCGATCTCTCCGGCGAAAATCATTCCCAGTCCTCCGGCTCCGCCGGTAATAAGGTAAACGCCGCCTTCCTTCCAGGGAATGTTTTCTTCTGCGCCCGGTACTTCCAGTTCGCTCAGCCCGGCAACAAACCTTTTGCCATCACGATAGCGAATATGAGTAGCCAAGGGATCGTGGCTGTTCTGGTTCAGTTTCTCTACGATCGATTCCGAGGTTTCCCGTGCTTCCACTTCTATCAACTGCCCGATGAGCCTCGGATTCTCCATGCGGGCGGATTTGAGGAGGCCCAGGAGGCCCGTGAACAGAAGGCCTTCGGGGTCGGCAGGCAATACGACTTGGACCAGCACGCTCCCCCGGTGCTTTTCTCTCAGAATCCCTTGGAGTTCTGCGAACAGCCGGGCTGCATGGTCCGTGAAGCGCTCCTCTATGCCTTTTTGCTCCGATTGCAGGGCAACGCAGCGTGTCCCGCTCATCTGGCTTGTGACGGCTTCCGGAATACCGTTTTCCAGCCCGCACAACAGCACCAGATGTGTCGCCAGATCGGGCGCCGTGGCTATTTCAGCAAGAGCCTGCTCGTTCCAGACCGGCTCAAGCATCAGGGTTCCTATGCTTGCAGAGGCGCCTACTGAAGGGACCTCTCCCTCCAGGCTGCGCAACGATAGCCCCTTGATCACAACCTGCACGTTGCCGTGTTCGTCGCATACCGTGATATCTATTTTTTGCACCGCATCGCCTGGCTTGCTCCCGTTGCCGTATCGAATCAATGCCCACATCGAGGAGCTGCACCTGCCGAGGATTTCCAGTTCCTGCAAGGCAAAGGGCAGGATCGGCTTGGACGGAGCGCTGCCAGAAGCTGCCTGGCTGCCGAATGAGTCCATGAGGCCAGCGCATGCCTGGAACGCGGAATCCATGATGCTGGGATGCAGAACGAACTGATCTACCGTTTGGCAGACTGAGGAAGGCAGGGACAGCTTGGCAAGCGCCTGGTTGGCACCGACAAAGATGTGCTCAATGCCGCGATGTCCGCTGCCATACTCGATCCCCATGGCCCTGAATCCACCATAGCATTGGGCGGGCGTCAGGGTCCCTAGGTTACACGCGGCCCGTAAGGCGCTAATATCCAACGTTGATTTCCCCGAGGAAGGCAGAAGCTTTGCCTGCCCCTGGCTATGTACCACAGTGCCTGCCTCAGGTGACTCGCTGTAAACCTCATAGCCAATCTCCCCGTTGTCTTCAGGGAAAAGACCGATATGCACCTGAACCGGCCGGTCATTGACGATGATCGGTCTTGCCCACACGACATGTTTGAGGGAGATCCCCGTCAAAGCCTGCTTCAGGCCCCCCGCAGCCCGGTCCACCGCGGCCCGCGCCATCTCCAGATACGCCACCCCTGGGAACACCCTCTCGCCCCTGACTACGTGGTCGGAAAGGAAGAATTCCTGCCCGGTAAAGGTCGAACTGAATCTCTGCTCGGTTAGGTCCGAGGTGTTCTGATGCAGCAGGGGATGTAAGGCGTTGCCGCTTCCTGGTGCCCCCTGGCCTGCAGCGTCCAACCTCTGTCCTTTGATCTCGGGCAGCCAATAGCGCTCACCGGCAAAGGGATATGCGGGTAGACTGATCCGGCGAGGGGTGCTGTCGCCGTAGAGCACGTTCCAGTCAACGGGTATTCCCTGAACCCAAAGATCCAGAACTTTTGAGTATTTTCTTTTCCTGATCCATTTGCCGATAGCTTCCTGCATGTCATCGTCAGCAGTAAACACCGCCAACATATCGTTATCGCGCTTCACCTGACCCATGGAGAGGCCTTCGATGTCATCCTTGCCGTTCAGATAATCCTTTAGCTTCTGTTCCAGTTCACTGACCGTTGCAACGATCAAAGCCATCCGCTCTTCCATTGCTTCCCGGCCGATTTGCAGGGTGTACGCCACATCCGCCAGGTCCGCATCGGTAAAACGCTGAGAGCTTTGCGCACCCAGCAAACGCTCAACGCTGGCACGCAGCCGCTCACCGTCCCGGGCCGACAGCACAATGAGCGCGGGATGCTGGGCGTTAATGGCAACGCGGGTACGCTCTTCGTCTCCAGGAGCATATTCCTCGAGTATCACATGGGCATTGGATCCTCCTGCTCCGAAGGAAGAAATCCCCGCTATCCTCGGATACTCACGGGTTTCCCCGTCAATCTCAACAACCGGACGTACCCATTCGGACAGCTCTTGCTGAACGGTAAAGGGAGTCTTGGCGAAATCGATGTTCGGGTTCAGGTTCACCGAGTGCAGACTCGGCACGTGGGAGCGATGTTTCATCTGCAATACGATCTTGGTTACGCCTGCTATGCCTGCTGCTGCTTCCAGATGGCCGATATTGGACTTTACTGATCCAATAGCGCAGTATCCCGTGTCGGCGGTATCCTTGTGGAAGGCCTGTGCCAGCCCCGTTATCTCTATTGGGTCGCCCAGCTTGGTTCCTGTCCCATGAGCTTCTATATAACTGACTGCCCGGGCATGTATCCCGGCTTTATCCAGTGTCTCCCGGATGAGTTCACCCTGGGCGACCGGGCTGGGAACGGTATATCCGTTGGTTTTGCCGCCATGATTGGTTCTGCTGCCGCGGATAACGGCATGAATTTGGTCGCGATCGGCGATCGCCCGGGACAGAGGCTTCAGTAAGACGACGCCCACTCCTTCCCCCGGTACAAATCCGTTGCCGTCCAGGCCGAAGCTTTTACACTGTCCGTCGGTGGAAAGCATCTGTAGGGCGCAAAGCTCGACATAGCTCGCCGGATGCAGATACAGATTTACCCCGCCAGCGATCGCCATCTCGCATTCTTTGTGGTGCAGATGCTCACATGCCTCATGAATTGCAGTGAGCGAGGCGGAACACATGGTGTCGACCGCCATGCTCGGACCACGCAAGTTAAAGAGATAGGAAACTCGATTTGCAACCGAGCTAAATGAGGTGCGGGGGCTGATGGTTTCACCCTGCCTCCATAAGTCAGGGCCGTATAAAGCAAAACCATTCTTGGTAATTCCGGCAAAGACGCCGACCCGGCCCTTGAACTGTGCCGCAAGCTGCTCTCTTGTGTATCCGGCATCCTCGAACACTTCCCAGCAGGATTGAATAAACAACCGTTCCTGAGGGTCGGTATTTATGGCATCTAGGGCAGAAATATTGAAAAACAACGGATCGAAATCCGCAAATCCACGCACAAAGCCGCCCCATTTGCTGTAGCTTTTTCTCATTTCCACGGCTTCCTGAGGGTCTGCATGGTAAAATCCGTCCAGCGGCCAGCGGTCTTCGGGGATCTCTGTAATACAATCCCTGCCTGCTTTTAAATTCTCCCAATAATCGCCCAGGTTATCGGCCTGGGGATAACGACCGCTCATCCCGATGATCGCGATAGGCTCTCGATTGCCATGGTTTTCCTGAGTTCCGCTGAAACTCCGCCTGGATGTTTTCGCTATTTTAAAGGACGTAAGGACAGGGAAATCACCATCTTGATGCAGATCCTCTGCTGACGCCTTTTGTCCTGTCGGGATCGAATCTCGAAGTCCCGTCCATTGCAGGCACCGTTGTGGATAGCCGGTGATGAAATACGCCGCCAAGGCATCCAGATCTTGATACTCATAAAATAGGGTTTTTGACAGCTCGCCGAAAATTTTGGCAAGCTCCTGATTCAATTGGGTGATCATGATCGAATCAATCCCATAGCTTTCCAGAGGCTCGTGCGCATCTATCCTATGGGCCGATAATTTTACAACCCTCCCCAACAGCACCTTGAGTTGATAGACGACTTTTTCTTTGAGCACTAGAGAATCAGCTTGCAGTATCAATTCGTCACCGGGAGAAGAAGGGAGTTCCGAGATAGTATCCAGCAACTGTTCCTGTATCCGGGCTCTATTACCATGCAACACTAAGGTCTGGTCGAACCCGGCGACTAAGCCAGTATGGAATGCCTGGATGCCGGCTAGGCTCGGCAAGGGTCTTAGGCCAAGTTTGTGCTGCATCATCTTCTCTGTCTCAGCGTCGACCTGCATGCCGCCTTCCCGCCAGAGCGGCCAGTTAATAGAGAGTGTTGCACCAAAACGCTCCCCTTTCTGAACCAGGGCGTTGCGCTGTGCGGCATAACAATCCATGAATGCGTTGGCCGTGGAGTAATCTGCCTGGCCTGGACTGCCGAAGGCGCCTGCAACAGAGGAAAACAAAACGAAAAAGTCCAGGCCAAGATCCTTGCTGGCGTAATCCAGGTTCACGAGTCCCGCGACTTTTGGGGACAGCACTTCGTGAAATTCTTCCACCGTCTTCTTGATGATGAAATTGTCTTTATTTACGCCGGCGCTATGAATTATCCCGTTGAGGTTCCCATGATCATCCACGATGGATTTAACCAACTGCTCGACCGAGTTCCTTTCAGTTACGTCCGTTTGCCGGTATTGGGCCCGCGCACCCAGGCTTTCCAGCTCTTGGAGTAGTGCCTGTTTCGCATCGCCGTGCGCGGACCTGCCGGTCAGGATGAGGGTGATGCCGTTTGCCTTCCGAGCCAGTTCTTTGGCAAAAATAAACCCTAAGCCGCCTGCTCCGCCGGTGATGAGATAGACGCCTTGCTCCTTCCACTGCATGCCCACGGAGGCCTGGGAGACCCCTATTTCCTTCCAGCGGACGACCTGCCGTTTCCCCTCCTCGTAGCGGACCCGATCGTCGGCAGGACACCGGCTGTTGTATTTCAGCTTTTCTACTGTTTTGTCTGCATCTTCCGTCGAATCCACTGCGATCAGTTGGCCGGTCAGCTTGGGATTCTCCTGGTGCGCTGTTTTTAGTACTCCATTGAGCGCGGCCAGAAGATTTCCCTCCCCATTATTGGGAATTACCATCTGAACCAGAACTTTGCCTTTAGGTTTCTCATTCAGCAGGCTCTGGATTTGTTCGAATACCTGCTGTGCATAGACCGGGAAGCGCTTTTCCATCTCCCGCTCTTCAGAGCTGATGATGAGGCTACGAACTCCGTCCATTTGAACTTCAACTCCTTCTTTCAGGACATTGCTCATCTGGCAAAGGATGACCAGATGCCCGGCATACTCCGGCGCTCTGCCTTCCTTAACATCGGCCGGTGCCTCCCAGACCGGCTTAAGCACCAAGGTTTCTTGATCCGCCGCTGCGCCGACCGTGCCCTGCCCGCCTTCGAGTACCCGGAAAGAGAGTCCCCTCATACGGACGCAAACGCTCCCGTTCTCATCGCATAGATCGACATCAACGTTGTTAGCCCTGCCCGCGGCTTCGCCGCTGTTGCCGGACCGGATCACTGCCCACATCAAAGAGGTGCAGCGCTGGAGAATTTCAAGCTGGTGCAGAGTAGACGGAACCATCGGTTTTGGCGCCGCCATGCTGGCAGGCTCTCCAACGATCAGGAGTGAGGCCTGCATTGCGGAATCGAGCATGCTGGGATGCAGAAGGTAATGATCCTCTGTTTCTGAAATCGAGGAAGGCAGCGAGAGTTTTGCAAGCACAGTAGTGGATCCTGCGTAGGCCCTCTCGATGCCTCGATGTCTCGCGCCGTACTCGCTTCCCATCGTTTTAAACGCATCGTAACACTGGGCAGAACTCAACTCCCGGTCGCACTCTGATTGCACGTCCAGGAGATTTATAACCGGAATATCCGCAACCGGACCGAACAGGGCACTGCCCTGGCTGTTGATAATGGTCTCAGCGCTATGCTCTGTCGATTCGCTGTAAATCTCATAGCCAATCTCGCCGTTATCTTTGGGGAAAAGGCCGACATGCACCTGAACCGGTTGGCCGGTTACGGTAATCGGCCTTGCCCACACGATGTTTTTAAGGGAGATACCCTTCTGAGACGGGTTCCATGACCCCGCGGCCCGGTCCACTGCTGCCCGGGCCATCTCCAAATAAGCCGCCACGGGAAGAATTTTCTCGCCGCTCACTGCGTGGTCCGCCAGGAAAAATTCCTCCCCGGTAAAGATCGAGCTGAACCTTTGCTCGGTCAGGTCCGAGGTGTTCTGGTGCAGCAGAGGGTGAATCGAATGTGCAACCGGCAGTAGCGCCGATGCGCCGGCGGTCTGGGCGATCTCCGGCACCCAATACCGGTCTCCGGCAAAGGGATAGGTGGGAAGGCTGATCCTGTGAGGCTTGGCTGCACCGTACAACCTGTTCCAGTCAAAATTGAGTCCCTTGACCCAAAGATCCAGAAGGCGCGCGTACTTTCCTTTGCTGACCCAGGCGTCGATTGTTTTTGCCATGTCCTCATCGACGGCGTAAAGCCATGCACTGTCGTTATCCCTGTCCCGTTTAACATGCCCCTTATGAAGATGTTCAAGGTCACTCTTGCCATCCAGATACCCACTCAGTTTCTCTTCCAGGTCCTTGATGGACGCGACAACCATTGCCAATCGTGCGTCCATGGCTTCACGGCCAACCTGCAGCGTGTACGCCGCATCTGCCAGATCGGCATCGCTGAATTGCCGTTCCTGGATCGCCCCCAGCAATCGCCGCGCCTGCTCCTCAAGCCGCTTTTCATTCTTCGCCGACAATACGACGATCGCCGGATGCTGTGCGCTGACCCGGACCGGGATCCGCTCCCCTCCCTCAGGGATGTATTCTTCGATTACCACGTGAGCGTTGGAGCCCCCGGCCCCAAAGGATGAAATACCGGCGATCCGCGGATATTCCCTGGTCTGGCCGTTAATCTCGACGACCGGACGCTTCCATTCGGCAAGTTGCTGTTGAACCACGAAAGGCGTGGTACTGAAATCTATGTTCGGGTTCAGCACTTCGGAATGTAGCGACGGAGCTAACTGGCGGTGCTTGAGCTGAAGCAGCACCTTCGTCACCCCAGCGATGCCCGCCGCGCTCTCGCAGTGCCCGATGTTGGACTTTGCCGAGCCGATGGAGCAGAACTGTTTTTCCTTGGTGTGTTCCTGGAAGGTCTTGGCCAAGCCCGCGATCTCTATCGGGTCTCCCAATGAGGTCCCCGTGCCGTGGGCTTCTATGTAGCTGATGGTCCGGGGATGTACCCCGGATTGCTGCAACGCCCGCCCGATGACGCTTGCTTGCGCATTCGGGTTAGGGACCGTGTAACCGTTGGTCTTTCCGCCGTGATTAATCGTGGACGCCTTGATGACCCCGTAAATCTGATCTCCGTCGGCAACGGCTTTCGCCAGAGGTTTGAGCAGCACCGCTCCCACGCCTTCTCCTGGGACATAACCATCTCCGCCCTCGCCAAAACTCTCGCACCGCCCTTTGCTCGATACAAACTTGCCTTGGCCGAGAAACATGTACTTATTGGGATGGACCGAGACGTTCACCCCACCGGCGATCGCCACCTCGCAGCCGCCCCGTTGCAGGCTTTGACAAGCCAGATGGATGGCGGTCAGCGATGAAGAACACATGGTGTCCACTGCCATGCTGGGTCCATGGAAATTACAAAAATACGAGACGCGGTTGGCTATCGACGAGGGATTCCCAGCAAGGGCGAGCGGCCTGCCCTTTGCCGTTTCCTGGGCTCCATAGAGTTGGTACTCCTCGTACATTACGCCTACGTAGACGCCCACATTGCCTTCGAGGCCACCACCCTGATGCAACCCGAGCGCTTCACGCGTATATCCTGCATTCTCCAGAGTTTCATACACGCACTGTAAGAAGAGTCGCTCCTGCGGATCCATAATCTCGGCTTCGCGCGGCGAGATATTGAAGAACAGCGTGTCAAAGAGATCCACTCCATCCAGGAAGCCACCCCATTTGCTGTTGGTCTTTCCCTGTTTGTTCTTATCGGCGTCGAAGTACAGACTATGGTCCCAACGATCTTTGGGAATCTCGGTGATGCAATCTTTGCCGTCCCGAAGATTCTTCCAGAACTCCCCGAGGTTTCCTGCTCCCGGATAGCGCCCTGAAACACCGATGATGGCGATATCTGACACCTCGTTGGCCTTTTCCTCCCGCGCTGCAGCGCGAGACGCGAACCGCGAAGGTCTGCGGTTGCTGGCGACCGGCTGCGCGGGTTTTGGCGCGGCGACGGAATTTTGGGAAGTATCGGCAGCAGCTGTGGGTGTCTGCTCGATCTCCAGTAATCCCATCAACTGGTCTCGGTGTGATTCAAGAAAGTACCCGGACAGTGCCTGAATGGTCTGGTATTCGAAGAAGAGGGTTTTGGGCAGTGAACCGAACACTTTCTCCAATTCATTGGTCAATTGCAGCACCATGATCGAGTCGATGCCGTATCTTTCCATCGGGGCATCCACATCGACCCGGTGTGCAGGCAGTTTGATACCCGCTGCAACAAGCTTCTTGAAATAATCCGAGGCTTTGTCCCGAAGCGAATCCTGGGTGACCTCCGGGGCTACCCCGTTTTCAACTACCGGAGAGACGTCCTTGCGAAGCTCCGCGCGCGACGGCTGTGCAATGATCCCTGCTGTGACGCGTTGCGGGTCGCCGTCTATTACCATTATCTGGTTCTTGCCGCAGGCCAATGCCTGATACAAGGCAGCAATCCCGGTTGCTGTCGGCAGGGGGATCATTCCCCTGGTCTGCAGCATCATCTGGCGGGTTTCTGCATCAACCTGCATCCCCCCCTCTTGCCAGAGCGGCCAATTGATTGAGAAGGTTCTCCCCCGGCGTTCGTTTCTGGCCACCAGGTCGTTGCGATATGCCGCGTAGGCGTCCATGAAGGCGTTCGCCGCGGCGTAGTCGGCCTGACCGAGGTTGCCAGCCGCTGCTGCGGCCGAGGAAAAGAGAAGCACTAGGTCAAGCTCCAGGTGCTGGCTAGCCTGATCCAGATGAACCAGTCCCCCGACCTTGGGGCCGAGGACCTCCAGGAACTCTTCATTTGTCTTTTTGATGATAAAGCTGTCTCGTGTCACGCCGGCAGCATGGATGATGCCGTTGATGCTTCCGAACTCCTCTACGAGAGCCTGAATGAGACCTGCTACGGCGTCTTTCTGGCTGACGTCGACCTGCTGGTACTCGACCCGTGCACCCGATGCTTCCAACTCCCTCAATTGGGCGCGCTTCACCTCACTCAAAGGCGATCTTCCCGTGAGGATGAGCGTTGCGCCGGTAACCCTATTGGCTATCTCCTTGGCGAATATCAGTCCCAGGTTGCCGGCTCCACCCGTAATCAGATAAACACCACGGTCTCTCCACGGGATGCTGGCTTGTTCCTGAAACGAGGCCACTTCGCGCCAGCCGCAAACGAACCGCTTGCCGCCTTGATACCGAATCTGCTGATCCAGCGCGCTTCGGCTGTTCCCTTTCAGTTTCTCTACGATTGATTCTGAAGTCTCCCGTGTTTCCACCTCGATCAACTGCCAGCCGAAATTGGGATTCTCAAGCCGGGCCGTCTTTAAAAGACCCGACAGCCCGCCGAAGAGTTGCCCATCTCCCTGGCCGGAGAACACGACTTGAACGAGTAGCTTCCCTTTAGACTTGCTTCTGAGAACGCTTTGGATTTCCTGAAACGCCTGGAGCGCATAGTCGCCGAACCGCTCCCCTATGCCTTTTTGCTCCGAGTGGAAGGAAATGCAGCGCGCCCCGCTCATCAGCCTGGTGACCTCTTCGTGGGTTAGGTCATCCTGCCCGCACAACAGCACAAGATGTTCCGCCTGATCGGCTGCGGTAGCTTCTTCGGCAACGCTCTGCTCATTCCAGACCGGCTCAAGCATCACGGTGCCGATGGCTGTTGAAGCTCCGGGTCGGACCTCTCCGTCCAGGCCTTTCAATGACAATCCTCGCATCGTGACCCGCACTTTGCCGTGCTCGTCGCTCACATCGATATCGAGTTGTTGCACCGAGTCGCCTGGCTTGCTCCCCTTGCCGTAGCGAATCAAGGTCCACATGGAGGGCGTGCAGGTACCGAGGACGTCAAGCTCCTGCAGGGCAAAAGGCACAACGGGTTTGAGCGCGCCGCCCTGGTCCTGCCCTCGTATCAACCCGATCGACGCCTGCAATGCCGAATCCATCAAACTGGGGTGCAGGACATACTGCCCGTCCGTTTGGGAAACCGAATCCGGCAGGGACAGTTTGGCCAATACCTGCCCCACACCGACATATGCTTCCACGATCCCCCGATGTCCCGGGCCGTATTCGAAGCCCATCTGTAGGAAGGCCTCGTAGCACTGGCTGGAGCTTAGGCTCTCTTGGGTGCACTCTGCCTGCAAGGCCTCGATATCCAGGGTCGACGTCTCGCGAGTCGACAGGAACTCCGCTGCCCCTTGGCCGTGCACCAACGGCTCAGCGCCATTTGCTTGGGAGTCGCTATATATCTCGTAGGTGATCTCCCCGGTGTCGTTGGGGACCAGGCCGATGTGTACACGTACCGGCTGAGCGTCGACTGCAATGGGGCGAGCCCAGACCACGTTCTTCAGGCGTATCCCCGCCTTAGGTTCTTCCGCTCCTGCGGCTTGCTCCAGTGCCGCTCGTGCCATCTCCAGATATGCCACCCCGGGGAGAACCTTCCGGCCCCGCACCACATGGTCAGTGAGGAAAAATTCCTCGCCGGTAAAGGTGGAACTAAAGCGCTGCTCGGAGAAGTCCGAGGCATTCTGATGCAGCAGCGGATGTATTCTCTGCTCCTGGTACTCTGGCTTTTGTTCTCTGGTTTCCGGTACCCAATAGCGCTCCTTGGTGAAGGGATAGGTGGGCAGACTGACGCGACGGGGCTTCGGGTCGCGATACAGCTTGTTCCAGTCGAACTGCTGGCCCCTCACCCACAACCCGAGAAGCCTGGAGTATTTTCCCCGTTCCATCCACTTCTCGATGGCTTCCTGTAACTCTTCATCCATCGAAAAAACTGACAAGGCCTCTTTATTGGGCTTGACTTGGCCTCGGTAGAGCTTCTCTATGCCTTCCCGACCCTCACAATACTTGGTCAGGGCTTCTGAAAGCTCCTGGACCGATTGCGGTATCAGCGCCAGGCGTTCCTCCATGGCGTCTCTGCCGACCTGGAGGGTGTAGGCGATATTGACGAGATCGGCGTCGGAAAACTGCCGTTCCCGGATCGCGGCCACCAGCAGCTGCGCCTGTTCCTTGAGCCGTTCTTCATTCTTCGCGGACAGCACAATGATGGCGGGATTCGGGGGGGCGATCGCAACATGAGGCTGATCCTTGGGAACGTACTCCTCGATTACCACGTGCGCATTCGCGCCGCCGAAACCGAACGAGCTTACGCCGGCCCGGCGCGGCAGCTCGTTGCCGTTTCCGTCGCGCAACGCCTTCCATTCCCGGTTTTCCTGGACGATGTAAAAGGGACTGTTCTCCAGCTGGATGTAGGGATTGACGACATCGCAGTGAAGGCTTTTGGCGAGGGTTTTGTATTTGAGCTGCTGAATGACTTTGATGACGCCAGCGATTCCGGCAGCGAGTTCCAGATGGCCGATATTTGTCTTGACCGAACCCAATCCGCAATGAGCGCTGGTGACTTCCGGTTCTCCCGTCGCCCGATACAGCTCTTTAAAGGCAGCCTTGAGACCGTTGATCTCTATCGGATCGCCCAGCTCGGTGCCCGTTCCATGGGCCTCTATGTAGCCGACCGTCCTCGGATCGATTCCTGCCGTGGTATACGCTGACGTCAGCAAGTCGGCCTGGGCTACGGGGTTGGGCGCGGTGAGCGAATTGGCGCGGCCTCCGTGGTTCTCGGCAGTTCCCCGTATTACGGCGTGGACATGGTCGTTGTCGCGCTCCGCGTCCTTGAGCTTTTTGAGGAAGAGCACGCCGACCCCCTCGCCCCGGGCATACCCGTTGGCCCGGTTCGAAAAGGTTTTGCAGCGGCCGTCTTCGCAGAGCATTCCGGCCTTGCTGAAGCTTAAGTGAAGCTCAGGAGAGACGATGGTATTAACTCCGCCGGCGATGGCCATCTCACAGGTACCGTCTTGCAGTACGGCGACTGCGCGATGGATTGCGACGAGGGAACTGGAACAGGCGGTTTCAATGGGTTCGCTCGGGCCGTGGATATTGAGAAAATAACTCATTCGGTTCGGCCCAACGGAAGCAGCCACCCCGGTGGCGGAATATGCTTCAATGGCTACCTTGGCCCGAGAAAGCAGCTCGCTGTAGCCGCTGGTCGCGGTTCCGGCGAAGATGGCTGTATTGGTTCCGGAAAGGCTTTGAGCCGAGTAGCCAGCGTCTTCTATTGCCTTCCAGACATGGGTCATCAGCAATCGCTGGTTGGGATCCATGATCTCGGCTTCCCGGGGAGAAATCCCGAAAAACAAAGGATCGAACTCGTCAACGCCGTCGATAAAGCCGCCACATTTGGCGTTAGTTTTGTTCGCTTCTTTCGCGGGATCGCCGTAGTAGCGCCGCCAATCCCACCGGCTGTTCGGGATCTCCGTGATGCAATCCCTGCCGTCCATCAGGTTTTTCCAGAACTCATCCACATCCGATGCGAACGGGAACCTGCCACTCAATCCCACAATTGCCACGGGCTCAAACGAAGACGCAGACGGTTTCGCTACGGCTGGCGCAGCCGTCACCGCAAACCGTGGGTGCCGTCGTGTGCCAGGGGTGGTTTCTTCAGCCCGGTCCTCCTCGGCGCGCGCGGCAGCCTTAGTCTGTACCTTTGTCTGAACATTTGTCTGTGCTCCTAATGATGAGCTAAAGGCTGAACTGTGTGCTTCCACTAGATATTTGGCAAAGCGGCTGAGGGTCGGGTATTCGAAGAAAACCGTCGGAGCCAGCTCGAGCTTGTATTCCCGGTTGAGCGTGTTGGCAAACTGAGTCAAGCTGACCGAATCAAAGCCGTAATCATTGAGTTCGACATCGGCATCGATATCTGCGAGCTTTACTCTCAGTAATTCGGAAACTGCCTGCATCAAAATGGACAGCACTTTTTCCTGCAGGCTGCTGGAATCGATCTCAGACAAAGTACCTGATGCTACGGGAACGGTTTTCGGCTGGGCACCTGCGGGAGTCATCAAGGAGTCGAGTTTTTGTCTGATGCGGCCAAGCCTGCCTTCCATAACCAGGACTTGTCCTTTTTCGCTGGCCAGGCCCTGATATAAGGCGCGAATGCCGGTTGATGTCTGCAGGGGGATCATCCCCCAGGACTGCAGCATCATCTTCTCGGCATCAGGATTTACCTGCATCCCTCCTTCTTTCCATAAAGGCCAATTTAACGACAGCGCCTTTCCTCGTCGTTGTCCTACCTCTGCCAATTCATTACGATATTGCGCATACGCATCCATAAATCCATTCGCAGCAGCGTAATCCGACTGGCCGGCATTTCCCAACACCCCCGCCAAGGATGAAAACAACAATAGAACGTCCAACTCCATCCCGCTAATTGCCTCTTCAATCGCCATTAATCCTTTTATTTTTGGACGTAATACTTGCTCAACGTCCTTTCTATTCTTTTTTACTATATAGCTATCCCTTATCACTCCTGCACTATGGATGATGCCATGTACCCTTCCATACTTTCCTACTACCTCCTTAATAAGGCTCTCAATTTGGTCATTATCCGTGACATCTGCCTGGTAGTACTTAACTATCGATCCATTAGCTTTCAAGCCTTGTATTATGGACTCTTTATCGGGAGTCAGTTCGGACCTTCCTGCTAATATTATTGTGCATTCCTTCAAGTTCTCAACAATGTCCCTGGCAAATATTAGACCTAATCCGCCAACGCCACCGCTTATCAGGTACACCCCTTTTTCTTTCCACGGCAATCTGGGTATTTCTCTGGCGCTTGCCAGCTCTCTCATTTCGGCTATCGACCTGTTGCCAGCTTTATACTTTATAGATTTCCCCGCTTCGCTCCGCGCGTTATCTTTCAGTATCTTTGTTACTCTCTCAGCATCTTCAATGTCTTCGAGCTCTATCATTTGCCAATCGATATCGGGATGCTCCTGCCGTGCTGTTTTGAACAGTGCGGCATGCCCGGCGAACAGTCGTCCCTCTCCCGTAGCGAATACTACGGCCTGAATCAGGACTCTTCCGGGCTTTCTTTTTACTATGCCTTGAATCTCTTCGAGTATCCCGACCGTGTAATTTTCATATCTTTCATCGATCGGCACTCCATCTTTTCCGGGCCGCAACGTAATGACCCGCGATCCTTCCAGGCTTGCTACTATCTCCTTTTCCGTTGCCGGCCCCGGTTCATACAGAACTACAATTTTTTCGGCGTATGCCTCCATCGGTATGGCAGTCGACGCTTTTTCTTCTTTCCATTCGGGATGAAACAGTATCACCCTATTGTCCTTATCCTTTTCTCCACTCATCTCCCTTGCTGCCAAACCTTTCATACGGACGCAGACATTCCCTTCGTGATCACATAGGTCAATGTCGATGGACTCTAACCTACCCGCAGCCTTTTTTCCCTTTCCGTAGCGCGCAAAAGCCCACATGGATTCATGCCACTTTCCTTTTATCTCCACTCTTTCCATGGCATAGGGCACTACTGCCACTTCGCCAAGTCCGTCAATCAAACCCATTGCAGCCTGCAATGCAGAATCCAGCATCGAAGGGTGGAGTACATAGTGGTCCGATTCGCTTTTCACACAATCCGGCATGCTAAGTTTTGCCAGAACTTCTCCATCCCTAGCATAAACCCTTTCTATGCCGCGATGCCCGGGTCCATACTCAATTCCCATCTTGCCGAACGCTTCATAATACTCTTCCGACGACACCTCTCTGAGCCATCTCTGCTCCAGCATCGTTGAAATGGCTATTCTTTCCGTCTCACCTGCTTTGGTTACCTCAGCAGAACCATAGCTATGCGCAACAGTCTCTCCGTCAACATTGGTGCTGCAGACTTCAAAATCTATTTCACCGTTATCGTTCGCTGCTACTCCGACAAATAGATTGACCGGATTATCTTCAACTACCACAGGCAAAAGCCACGCTACATTTTTCAACACTATTTCCTGCATTTGGCTTTTATCCAGGTTTAATGCAGACTCGACAGCTGCCCTCGCCATCTCCAGATAGGCAACCCCCGGCAATATCTTCTTACCATTTATTTTATGATCTTTAAGAAAAGATTCATTGCCTTTTAGGCAGCTTCTGAATTTCAACATAACTCCTCCGCTAGATCAGACATATTTAAAACAAGGGGTTGAATCGACACGTTTTGCGGCGTGAGGGACTGTTTTCGCCACGAGGACGGCCCCAACGGTTTCTTCGAAGCAATCGAAGCGGTCGATCAGCTGGCATTGGCTGTCTTGCCTGTATGCAGGGGCAGCGATTTTTGACCGAGCGAGCCTTTCAAGCGAGAACAGCGTGGGGCTTGTCCGTACATTACCAGGCCCGCGGGTGACGGAGTGGCAAATGCCAAGACAACCGTGAAAGGAACTATGCCGACGGGAGGTTTGATTAATCTCTTTCCACAACGTTACTAGGTCGAACTCCAACGAAACTCCTCCGCTAGATCCGATATGTTTTCATGCAACAAAGGGTGGATTTGGCTGACGCTATGACTTCTTTCAAATTTCGTCCCCTTCATTCCTGCTACCCAGTATTTGTCTCGTGCGAACGGATAGCCTGGCAGACTGATCTTACCGGGCTTCTCCTTCACATAGATCATGTCCCAGTCAATGGACAGTCCATTTACCCATGTATCAAGCAGTTTTTCATGGTTCTTTTCGCTGTTCCAGTTGCGAACCGCCTTTTGAAGTTCTTCCTCCGTGGCAGATCGGATCGATGCGTCCTTATTCCTTTTTGCTTGCCCGCGATATATGTCAGTACTATCTGTTTCATCTTTCAGATAGTTGTTGAGTTTTCCCCTAAGCTCCAGGATTGTACTGGCCGTGAAACCAAGCCTTTCCTCCATCGCCTCGCGCCCCACCTGCAAGGTATAGGCAATATCCGGCAGGTTTTCATCTCCTGGTCCGGACGTGGCCAGCCACTCTACCAGGTCTCTCACCCGCTCTTTCAATCGCTCTTCGTTCTTCGCCGACACGACTATCAGCGCAGGATGTTCTCTACTTGGTGTGGGTGGATTTTTCTTTTCTGCCACGTACTCCTCTATTACTACATGCGCATTCGCGCCACCTGCTCCAAACGATGATATTCCTGCAATTCTAGGTGTTTCGCTGTTCCAATCTGTCAGTTCTCGCTGTACTTTAAATGGCGTGCTGCCGAACTCGATGTTCGGGTTCAGCTCAGCCGCATGTATGCTTGGCACCAACTGCTTATGCTTCATCTGCAATAGAACCTTCGTTAATCCCGATATTCCGGCAGCACTTTCGCAATGCCCTATATTCGATTTCACTGATCCAATTGCACAAAATTGTGTTTCGTCGGTGTACTGATGGAACGCCCTGGTTAACCCGGCTATTTCAATCGGGTCCCCAAGCGAGGTGCCAGTCCCATGAGCCTCTATATAGCTGATGTCGCGAGCATTGAAGCCTGCCCTTTCTATCGCTTCCCGTATCACTTCTCCTTGGGCAGCGGGATTCGGGACGGTGTAACCGCTTGTCTTCCCACCCGAATTGATCATGCTTCCTCGTATAATTCCATATATCTGATCACCATCTTCTTCTGCCTTACATAGGAGTTTGAGCAGCACAGCCCCCACTCCTTCCCCGGGGATATATCCGTCTCCGCCTTTACCAAAGCTTTCACACCTTCCCTGGCTAGACAAAAAGTTCCCCTTTGACAACACGAGATATTTATTCGGATGAATCGACAGATTTACTCCACCCGCGATCGCCGCATCGCATTCACCTCTCTCTATACACAGGCATGCCAAATGAAGAGCAGTCAGCGATGATGAACACATCGAATCTACCGCCATACTTGGCCCGTGGAAGTTGAACGAATAAGATACCCGGTTGGCTATCGATGCAGGGCTTCCCACTAAAGCCGTATTCTTTCCGACCTTTTGATCCTGTGCTCCGTAGAGCTGGTACTCCTCATACATTACTGCTGCAAACACACCGACTCTTGCACCCAACCTGTCTTTCGTTTGGTCGTTTAAACGTTCTCTGGTATATCCGGCATCCTCGAGCGTGTGATACGCGCACTCCAGAAACAGTCTCTCCTGTGGGTCCATGGACTCTGCTTCTTTGGGCGATATATTGAAAAACAACGGGTCGAATTCGTCTGCTCCTGATATAAATCCGCCCCATTTACTGTAAATCTTTCCTTCTTTCCCCTTCTCCTCGTTAAAGTATTGCTTCCAATCCCATCTTTCCTCAGGTATCTCGGTTATACTGTCGGTACCCGCCTTCAAGTTGCCCCAAAACTCATCCAGGCTTCTCGCTCCCGGATACCTTCCGGATACTCCAACGATGGCTATGGAACTATTTCTGGCATTCTTTTCCTCATAGCCTTCTGTCTCAGAAATCAAATCCTTCAGCAGAACAGGCAATTCGACTCTTTGCATTTGCACATTGATAAATTCCGCTACAACATCACCACCTTCAGTCACAACCATCGCGTCGTATGATATGGAATCGGGGTTTTCTATCCTTACCTTCTTCACAACATATGCGTAATCTGCGACTCGTTTGAAAACTGTCATTTTCTCTATTTTTTCCAGCACGCTAACCTTTTTCCCGAGACCATCCGTGTCGCAGAGCAAATAACAGATTTTCAACAGACGAGAGTCCGCTATTTTAGTTCGTTGCAATCCTGTATTAACACTGCCAGCCGTTTTGATATGGTAAATGGATGTTGTGCCATTGTATTTCCACTCAGCTTCTATCAAACAACTTTGTCCTGGGTCTCCGATTCTACGGCTAGTCACTTCCTTAGATTTATTAATTATTGATTTTATATCTACTCTCTGAAGCCTTTCATGCTCATTTCTTTGATAAAATCCCGAGCAGACAGTCTCAGGTTTGGATTCACCAGTTGCATGCTTGAAGACGTCAAACCCTAGTTTAGCTCCTTGTTCATTTAGCTTTACCTCTATCTCAACATTTTCGCTCTTCTTCAATCCTATGGGCCCGCCGGAAACCCGAACATCATTGAGCTCTACGGGGTAACCTCCGTAGCTATTTCCCAAATAACTTTCCACAGCAAGACAGGGATATGCCAATCCTATGATTGCGCGGCGCCCATACATCAGATGGTCTTGCAAGAATGGCTCACTTCCATAAAACTTGTACTTGTTAGAAGATATAGTGGAGGCTACGTTTTTCGTGCTCGGAAAGCTTTGGGGTTGTGTTCCTCCTTCAGCTAATTTCTTCTGCAGGTACTTGGTCAAATCCAGAAAGTTACTATATTCAAACAATAAGCTTGGGCTTAGTGCAAGCTGGAAACTTTGCTCTATATCTTTGACTAACTCCAAAAGTTGAGAGGATTCCAAACCTAGCTCAAAGAACCCTACGCTATTCTCAAGCTGATCCATTTGGATGTTGATGTATTTTGCAAATACTTTTTTCAAGGCCCTTTCTAAAGAGGTAACGCAGGAAACATTTGCTTCATCACCCTCATAATGATCTCTTGTCTTAACGCCTTCATGCCGTTCTATCTTTTCTACCTTTACCCGCTCAGGGTCCATCTGATCCCGGTCTTTCACTCGCTTTACCGTCAAGCCTTTCAGCTTTGCGACCAGGCGCCCTTCGGGATTGAAGAAGTCCATATCAATGGTGGCAATATCATTCACGGTGCGAATCAATGACCTGTCAATCCTCACATAACAGCGATCCAACAGTGGCCCTTTGCCATGGAACGACTCATAGGATATAGGCAGGTACATTTCCTCTTGGCTACTACCGGGCATCCTTTCCCGGATCAAGATCATCGAGGACATTGCTGCGCCATCTAACAGTGCGGGGTGAAACATGTAATTCGCTGCGACCTCATTGTTTGCAGCCTCTGTGTTTACATCTACTAAACAACCCGTGCTGGTTACATATATATTCCCTTTCGCCTTTATCATCCCCTGATGGACCAGTCCGACTTTGCTCGCTTGGGAATATATCGATTCCAGGTCATACTTCTTGGTGGATGCCTGCTTCACCGTTTCAACATCAATCAGCTCTTCAGGCATAACCTCGTTCAAGTGTAGTTCAACCGTTACAAATAGCTTCCTTTGCTTTGATGGTCCGGTGGCATTGTTTTCGAAGCTTTCAACACTAATTTTCCAGTATCTTTGTACATTCTCGAATGTAATTCTAAGTCTGACCGGGTTTTCATTGCTTACCACCAGCGGATTATATATGGCCAAGTTCTTGAAGCAGTGATCATCCCTTTGAATTTTCAGTTTCTCTTTCGCCAGTTGACTCAGCATATCAATGTAGGCCAAACCTGGCAGTACAGACCGTCCGAATATCTGGTGGCCTTTTACTATCGGATTATCCAAAGTCAAATTACACTCAAATATATTTTGCATCAAACTCTCCCCAGACGTTATGAACTGAAGAGTGAGCAGCTTTATCTCTTGTTTCCCGTTCTTCATTTGAATCTCTGTTGGTCGCTGTTGATAAGGTAACGCCCGTTCCAAGGGTTCGTTTATTCAATACAGGAGCTGGCAGAGAGAACAACCGCTGGGTATAGTTCCCTTCCGGAACAAATTCTTCCATGATCACATGGCAATTGGTACCTCCATCGGGGAATGAATTCTGGGCGGCAATGCGCTTCATCCCTGGCGCTACCAGCCAGTCGGTGCATTCCCTATTGAAACCAATACGTGACGCTGTGAAATCATAATGTTCAAACGGTTCCATCGCGGATAAGAATGGCGGTATCTTCTTCTCTTCGAGGCTGAGCATGCACCGTATAAACCCGGCCAACCCTGATGTCAGGAGAAGGTGCCCAATGTTTGGCTTTATCGATCCCACTGCACACGGCTTCAGTTTGTTGTCATCCAGCCGATATATCTCCGACAGCGCTTTTATTTCTATTGTGTCTACCACTGGTGAACCACCGCCATTAACTTCGATATAATCTACTTCTTCCGGCTTTTTCCGGCTAAGTTCCAGAGCCTCCTTCATCACTTCTTTTTGAGCATCTATATTAGGCGAGCCAGGACCCAACGTCCTTCCGTCATTATTTACCGCTATCGCCTTGATAACCCCGTATATCTTGTTCCCATCCCTTACCGCATCGCTTAACCTCTTCATTAATACCAGCCCTGCCCCTTCTCCCAGGACCTCTCCTTCTGACTGGTTCTCAAATATTTTAAACTCTCCATTCTTGCTCAGTATATTTCTCGCCTCAAACAATCTATGTGTAAACTGATTTAAAATCAGGCTCACCGCTCCAACCATCGCCATATCAATTCTTCCGCGTTTTAAGGTATCCGACGCCATTGATATCGCCGTTAACCCTGACGAACACGCTGTGTCTAGCACCAAGCTCGGCCCCGTGATATTGAAGAATCTCGATATGTTGGTCGCGAGATAGTTCTGTCCTATCCCCAAAATCGGGTTATTCGCCTCCAATATCTTTTCCATATCCGGTATTACCTGGGCACGGCCCCCCACATACACCCCGACCCTTTGGCCTGTGATGTCCTTACTTTCATACCCAGCGTCATAGACCGCCTTAAGACTTTCTTCAAGTATCAACCTGGCTTGCGGATCCATTATCATTGCGTCGTTTTCTTTCAACTTGAAAAACTCGGGATCGAAGCTATCTATATCGTCGACCCACCCGCCATAATCTCTCCTTCCATTACTTTCCCACCGGCTTTCCGATACTTCCCGAATCGCCTTTTTCCCTTCTGTCAGCAATTTCCAATAGGCGTCCTTGGTTGGAGAATCAGGGAAGCGGCAGGAAATCCCCACTATCGCTATCTCTTCTTCCCTGCTATCAAAATCTACTCTGTAATCGTTATCGTACTCATCGTTTTCTTCTTCCACCTCTTCATATACTGCTTCAGCTTCTACTCCCAATAGATCCTTCAATTCCTGTGCATGGTTATCAACAAAGTACTTGGTCAATTCATTTAAGGTCTTGTTTTCCAATACTACCGACGGCGAAATCGGCTTGGATATTTTCTTTTGTAATGTCTGTACAATTTGAGCAATAACGATCGAGTCCACCCCGTATTCATCAAACGGCCTCGTTTCGTCAAGTTGAGCATCGTTTAACCTTAATTCTTGTTTGAAAACCTCTTTAAGCCATTCTCTGACCTCTACATTCAATTCCTTGCCTACCGTTTTCTTCCAGGTGACCGCTTTAGTTGTTTTCCTTGATGGCTTTAGCTCGGTCTTCTTTACTTCTATTTCGGTTTTTAGTAACTCGTTTCTTTTAAATCTTTCCGGATTAACCACGCATGGCAGTGATACGTTAGGCCCCGCCTCACGGATTACATCCAGAAGCTCCATTCCTTCTCTGTTCGATATCGATTCCAGCCCGGAGTTAATATATACAGGCGTCTTCACCCCATCGGTTGTAGCCACCATCCCAGCTTCACGCCAGGCCGGCCACTGTACCGATTTTATATTTCCCTCCCCTGTTCTGCTCATTGCAAAGTAATCCATGTAGCTGTTTGCCATGGCATAGTCACTCTGTCCGACAGATAATGCCGGCAATATGCTGGAGACCGATGAAAACAGTATGCTGAATTTCAGCTTTTCCTTCCTTAGCGCTTGATGCAAGTGTACGACCCCCTTAATCTTCGGGGCGCACACATCCTCTATTTCTCCTATTGGCTTCCTGGTAAACGCAGGGTCTTTACCGGCCATTCCCGCGCAGTGGAACACTCCGGTTATCTCTCCTAATTCCTCCCTGACTTTTGTCACCATCCTATTGACGGCTTCTTCGTCAGTTAACGGTGTGTCGTAATACTGTACCCTTACGCCTACCTCTACATACGACTGCAGGGTTTCAATCTTTTCCTTCCTGCCGGCTTCGTTTTTCCATTCCTCGACAGGGGGTAACTTTTCTTTCCCAAGGATTACCAGTTTCCTTACTCCTTGCGAAACTACCCTTCCTGCGATCGCCCTCCCTATTCCCCTGGTGCCTCCGGTTATCAGTATCACGTCATCTTGTTCGTACCGGATCGCTGTCTGTGCCCCTCTTATTTCATCTTCTGTCATTTTCACTGCCAAAACCGGCTCGTACCTTTCCTCGTTCCGATAGCAGCACTCGGTTACCTTCCCCTTGTTGCTGCTCATCAGTTCTTTTTCTATTTGACTTTCTAACTTCTCGATATCATTTTGATTCAATCCCAAATCACTATCCATCGTAGCGGATCTAATCTCCTTATATTCGGCGCTCAACATCCTGTAGAGACCGGCCAGTCGTGCTCCTTGCATGCTCGGCGCATGATTACGGAAATCATTGAGCAGGTGGGTTACCTGGAGCAGTTTGAATCCTTTTTCCCGGTCATTCTCTATGAGCTTCTGTAATAAGCGGAGCTTCCCTGCTTCTAGATCCAGCGACTCTTCATATTTCGGGTCCAGCGCGGTTATGTCTATTAATCCTAAGAGCCTGCTCTCGCCGCCCTTTTCTTTGATACGCCGATACAGTTCCTCTCCGTTATCAGATACGTAGAAATCAGTGGCTATTATCCCTTTTTCTACAGATGTTCCCTGCACCACAATTATGACTTGGATGCCTTCTTTTTCTTTAAATATCATTGTTGCCAGTTCTGTTGTATTTGTTGTCCCCAGAATGATAAGGAAAACATCGTTCATTACCGAATCGGATTCTATTTGAGTTCTTTGCCACTCCTTGGTCAAAATCATTGCCTCGCGTCTATATTCTTTGTTTCTCTTATTCATCTCTGTTTTGAGTATCGGTATCCAGTATTTTTCTCTGGCGAACGGATACGCGGGCAGACTGATTCTTACCGGTTTTTCCCTGTCATAAATCTTGTTCCAGTTTATGGAGAGTCCTCTTACCCAGAAATCAAGCAATTTCTCATATTTTCTCTTGCTGATCCAGTTATCGACCGCCTTTTGAAGGTCTTCATCTATTGCGAATTGGCTAAAGGTTTCTTTATCCCTCTTTGCCTGCCCGCGGTACAGATCAAAGCTATCCACCTCTCCCTTCAGGTATCTATTGAGTTTTTCCTCTAGCTCCTGGATTGTACTGACCGTAAATCCAAGTCTTTCCTCCATTTCCTCGCGTCCAACCTGCAGCGTATAGGCGATATCGGCCAGCTTTTCATCTCCATAACCAGCCCTTTCTACCCACTCTGACAGATCTTTCACCCGTTCTTTCAGTCTTTCATCATTCTTCGCCGACAGTACTATTACCGCAGGGTTTTCTTTGCTTATCGTACATAGCCCTTTCTTTTCTACCTGGTACTCCTCCATTACCACATGGGCGTTGGCGCCACCTGCTCCGAAAGCCGAAATCCCCGCCCGTCTCGGCAGTTCCCGTCCGTCGATCAAGGGGCGTTTCCATTCCGCGAGCTCCTGCTGCACCACAAACGGAGTGTCGCCGAAATCGATATGAGGGTTCAGTGTCTGGGCATGCAGCGAGGGCGCTAACTCGCCGTGCGCGAACTGCAGCAGCACCTTCGTCACCCCGGCGATTCCCGCTGCGCTCTCGCAATGCCCGATGTTCGATTTCACCGATCCGATGGCGCAGAACTCTTTGTCGTTGGTGTATTCCCGGAACGCTTTGGTCAATCCGGCGATCTCGATCGGGTCTCCCAGAGAGGTGCCGGTACCGTGCGCCTCAATATAACTGATGCTCCGCGGATCGATCCCCGCTTCCTGAAGCGCCCCTACCACAACACCGGCCTGGGCCTGCGGATTTGGAACGGTGTAGCCGTTGGTCTTCCCGCCGTGGTTGATCGAGGTGCCCTTGATCACCCCGTAGATGTGATCCCCGTCGGCAATCGCTTTCGAAACCGGCTTGAGCAGCAATGCCCCGACACCTTCTCCGGGCACGTAGCCGTCTCCGCCCTTGCCGAAGCTTTCGCATTTCCCCTTGCTCGACAAGAATCCGCTTTGCGACAGCATCAGGTACTTGTTGGGATGAATCGATACGTTGACCCCGCCGGCAATGGCCACCTCGCACTCGCCGCGCCGGATTCCCTGGCAGGCGAAGTGGATCGCGGTCAGCGAGGAGGAGCACATGGTGTCGACCGCTATGCTGGGCCCCTGGAAATTGCAGAAATAGGACACGCGATTGGCGATCGAGGAGGAAACGCCCCAGCAGGAAATCGGCCTCCCCTGGATTTGCTCCTGCGCCCCGTAGAGCTGGTACTCGTCGTACATTACCCCGACGTACACACCTACATTGCCGCGAGCCCCGCCTTTCCCGTTGACGCTCAGATTTTCCTTGGTATATCCGGCGTCTTCCATGGTCTCATACACGCATTCCAGGAACAGCCGCTCCTGCGGGTCAATTATTTGCGCTTCTCGAGGAGAAATGTTGAAGAAGAGAGGATCGAACAGGTCCACGCCATCCAGGAACCCTCCCCACTTGCTGTAGACTTTTCCGAGGATGCTTTTGTCTGCATCGAAGTACAGGCCGTGATCCCAGCGGTCTTTCGGGATTTCGGTGATGCTGTCCCTGCCCTCCCTGAGATTCTTCCAGAATTCCTGGAGGTCCCCTGCCTGAGGATAGCGGCCAGAAACGCCGATGACCGCGATATCAAACGCTCCCTGCGCCAGTTCCTTTTCATTTCGTGAGGTAGCGCGAACCGACCCAAGACGCGAGCGACCGCGCTTGTCGGGAGATGCCGCAGCTCCTTCAACAAAAGCGAGATGTTGGAGCCTCGCATGGGAAACCAGCGGTTTCTCCTGGATGCCCAGTGCCGCCTTCATCTGATCCGGGTACGAGGCGAGGAAATATGAGGTCACTTCCCTGATGTTCCGGTATTCGAAAAACAGGGTCTTGGGAAGCGAGCCGAAGGTCTTTTCCAACTGGTTCGTCATCTGCAGGACCATGATCGAATCGATCCCGTATTTTTCCAGCGCGGCATCGGTTTCGATCCGTGAAGCCGGCAGCCCGATCGCAGAAGAAAGCAGCTGTTTGAAATAATGTTCAGCCTTCTCCCGGACGGTATTTCCCTCAAACGCCAATGCTGCGGCATGCAGGTTTCCATCGAGGTCGGAAACAACCGCGTAGCCGCGCGATGATCCGGTCGAATCCGTCTTTCCTTCCACCCCCCTCACTGAGAGTCCTCTCAGACTCGCGCATACCAGTCCCGTCTCGTCGCACAGATCGATATCGAACTTTTCCTTGTCGCCCGTCGCGCCATTGTCGGAAAGGCGGACCCATGACCAGGTCACGGAAGTACAGGAACTGAATATCTCCACATCCCTTACCGCAAAGGGAAGCACGGACTTGCGCTCGCCGGAACTCGTCAGGAGCAAACAGGGTTGCAGGGCCGAGTCCGTCAAACCAGGATGGAAGACGAACTGTCCCCGGGCGTCGGATTCCGAAGAAGACAGCGACAGCTTCGCCAATACCTTTCCCTCACCGACATATGCCTCCTCGATTCCCCGATGTCCCGGACCGTACTCGATCCCCATCTGCTTGAAGGTCTCGTAGCATTGGCTGGGCGTCAGACTCTCTTTGGTGCACTCCGCCTGCAAGGCCTGGATATCCAGGGAGGACCTTTCGCACGCGGCGAGCAGCTCCGCGGCCCCTTGGCCGTGCACCAACGGCTCCGCTCGGTCTTCTTGGGAGTCGCTGTAGATTTCATAGGTGATCTCACCGGTGTCGAGGGGGATCAGGCTGATGTGGACACGAACCGGCTGGCCCTCGACCGCAATCGGGCGAGCCCACACCACGTTCTTCAGACGTACCCCCGCGTTACCTTCCTCCGCTCCTGCGGCTTGCTCCAGTGCCGCCCGTGCCATCTCCAGGTACGCCACCCCCGGGAGAACCTTCCGGCCCTGCACCACATGGTCGGTAAGGAAAAACTCCTCGCCGGTAAAGGTGGAACTGAAGCGCTGCTCGGAGAAATCCGAGGTGTTTTGATGCAGCAGCGGGTGTATCTTGTCGTTACCGCTGTCACCTAACCTCAGTCTTTCAGCCTCAGGCGTCCAATACCGCTCGCGCGCAAAGGGATACGCCGGCAAGCTGATGGTCCGCGGGGTCTCCGCTCCATACACCCCGCTCCAGTCGAAGTTCAGTCCGTTTGCCCAGGCTTCCGCTATCTTGGCCGGCCGTGCCTTTTGTATCCAGGTCTCCAGCAGTGCTTTGCCGTTTTCATCCGACGAGAACAACCCCGCTTCATTCTTGCCTTCCTGCACCCGGCCGCTGAATACTCCGGATGACGGGTCATTGCCGATGAACCCGGTCAAGGCCCTCAGCACGGCGTCCAGCGAACCTGCGGGGAACGCCAGGCGATACTCCATCGCCTCGCGCCCCATCTGCAGCGTGTATGCGATATCCGCGAGATCGGCGTCCTCGTGCGATTCGATCCAGCTTTTGATGTTCTCCGCGTAACTTCTCAGTTGCACCTCGGTTTTCGCCGAGAGAACAAACAGTGCGGGTCCGCTTGCCGGCACCGAAATCGCGGAGTTTTGCGGAACAATATATTCCTCGATTACCGCGTGTGCGTTGGTGCCGTTGATGCCGGTGGTGCTGATCGCACCCAGCCGCGGACCGCCATTTTTGCTGGTCCATGCCTGGTTCTCCCGGCACGGCACGAAGGGACTACCTTCGAAACGGATGTAGCCGTTACTGGTTTCGTAGTGGCGCATCCCCGGAATGGTGTGCGTGTTCATCGCCATCACCATCCCGATCAAGTTCACCAGGCCCGAGGCCGCGAAGGTGTGGCCCACCAGCGGTTTGATGGAACCCAAGGCGCAGTACTGCTCTTTATCCGTGTAGCTGCGGAACGCACTGGTCAGTGCCTGGAACTCTATCGGGTCGCTCAGTTTCGATCCGGTGCTGTGCGCCAGAACATATTGGATGTCGTCCGGGGCGATGCGGGACTTGGCATAGATACTCTTGATCAATTCCGCCTGGCTCAAGGGAGTCGGCGCGATGATTCCGTTGGTTTTCCCGTCGTAGTTCACTCCGCTCGCTTTTATGCACCCATAAATCCGGTCCTTATCCGCCACAGCCTTGGACAGCGGTTTCAGCACCACGGCGGCGACCGCTTCGGCGGGAACCAACCCGTTGGCATCCCGGTCGAACACGCGGCAGGTGCCATCCGGGGAAAGCATGTCGAACTTGCTCAAACCGAGATAGGCCGAAGGGGAGAGCAGCAAGCTGATGCCGCCTGCCAGGGCCATTTCGCATTCGCCCTGGCGCAGCGCCTGGCATGCCTGGTGGACAGCCACCAGCCCGGAGGAGCAGGCCGCCGTCAGCGCGAGATTCGGGCCCTTCAGATCGAGCATGTACGCGATACGGGCCGACAACGTCGCGTTCTGATTGCTGTTGATCAGCCCCTGGTTGCCGGACAGGTATCCATACTCGCCCTCCTCGACCCCCACATACACTCCGCACGCCGTGCCCCGGATGCGGGCTCCCATGTAGCCGGCATCTTCCAGGGCATGCCACGCCTCCTCGAGAAACAACCGCTGCCCCGGGTCCATGAAGCCCGCCTCTTTCGGAGAAATCTCGAAAAACAGCGGATCGAAGCAGTCCACATCGGGAACAAATCCACCCCAACGGGAGTTGGTCTTCCCGGCCTCCTGAGCGCGATCCGTGTAGTACCGGCGCCAATCCCAGCGGTCCGAGGGGACTTCGGTGATGCAGACCCTGCCGTCCACGATATTTTTCCAGAACTCTTCGACACTGCCGGCCTGCGGGAAGCGCCCACTCATTCCGACGATGGCGATGGGTTCCGACAACCCCGGGCTCGCGGCTATCGATCCGAATCTGCGTTTGCTCCGCACCTGCGGTTGTGTTTGTGTTGCGGCAGGAATGTCGTGCCGGGCGGCAGGAACGTAGGCCCGGGCAGCAGGCTTGGGTGCGTCTTCGCGGTACAGCTCCTCGATTGCCGCGCGGTGTTCGCTGGCAAAATAGCGAACCAGTTTTCCCAGTGTGGAATAGGCGAAGAACACCGACGGCGTGGTCTCTATGCCAAAACGCTCGGTCAACAAGGCGGCAAGTTCCATCAGGGTGATGGAGTCGAATCCGAAATCCGCCAGGTTGGTATCCTCGTCCACACGGCTAATCGGAATCTTCATCAAGGTGGCGATCTGCTTTTTAAGGTCCGATTCCAGGCATTGCTCCACGCTCAGCCCCTGCATCTCCACGCTTCTGCCGGTGAGCTGGGGGGCTGCGGAGACCGTATTCGACCGGGACACTTCCTCGTTGAGCCCCAGGAAACGATGCACCCGGCTGCGCTGCCCGACCAGAACCAGGTGCTGGGCTGCGTCCTGAACCGACAAGCAACGCTCGAACACCTCGAGTCCTTCTGCTGTTTCCAAAGTGCGCTGGCCGCTCGACTTCAGATACAGTTCGGTCTTCTCGCTGTCCCCGATGCTCATCCCGCCGTCTTTCCACAGCGGCCAGTTGATCGCGACCGCCCGTCCCTTCCGCAACCCCTGTTTTTCCAAACCGTTTCGATACTGCGTATAAGACATCTGGAAACGGTTGGCGATCGAGTAGTCGCAGGAGCCGAAGTCCCCAAGGATCGCCGCGGAGGACGAAAAGTAGCAGATAAAATCGAGCGGTTCCTCGCGAAGCAACTCGTCAAGGACCAGTGTCCCCGTGATCTTGGGAGCCAGCACTTTTTCAAACCGGCCCATATCCTTTTCCAGAACGCTCTGAATATCCTCGATGCCGGCCGAGTGAATAACCCCGTGGATCCTGCCGAACCGCTCTTGTGCGCGGTTCAGCCCTTCTTTCATAGCGTCCACGTCGCAGACATCGGCCTGGAGATACCAGACCTTGCTGCCGAGATCCTCAAGTGCTTGTATCCTGGACTTCTTCGCCTCATCGAGCGGAGATCGCCCGGTAAGCACTAGGTTGACGGGGTTCTTTCGTGCGAAATCGGCCGCGAACAGGAACCCGAGCCCCCCGCAGCCCCCCGTGATAAGATAGGTTCCGCCTGCTCTCACCAGGCTGACGCCCGGTTCCTGAAGGGTCGGCCGAATCCGGTAGGCATACCGCTTCCCGTCCCGGTACAAGATGCTGCGCACCTTGCCCCCCGCGTATTCGGCCCGGATCCTTTGTGCCCACGTCTTCATCTCGGCGGCCAGATCCCTCCCCGTAGTCTCTTCCAGAAGTACCGCGGTCTGAGTAGTCGGCAGGACCAACCCCAAGGACCGTTCGAATCCGATCCAGGACTCCAGATAGCAACGCTCCAGCTCGTTCCCGAACCGGCCAGCCAGCAGGAAGCGTCCTGTTTTGAGTTTTGCCGATGCAACGGCATGCAGAGTGGAGACTATCGAAGCATAATCGGTAATGCGCTCGGGGTCCTCGAGCGGCCAGAGATAGAGGACGGCATCGACGTCGCCATGCTCTTCCCGAATACTGCTGAAGGCTTCCTGGTACGTCTTCGGATCATGAAGACAGACGCGATACCGGCTTTGGGATTGCTTTTCGTAGCCAGTCCCCTGGGATATAAAAATAACCGTGGTCTGCGGTATAGCTTCAGCAAAGAGATCCTGGCTTTGTGGATCGGAGAGAAAACAGATTGCCTTTTTTAACTGTGCAGCAGGCGCGTTCGGCAAAGCGTGCTCTTGCCAGACCTCCTCGAACGTCATCAATTCGAACGGCTCCGGAGCGGCAGTTGCGGAGGCTTGCGCAAGTTGACTGATTGCATCGGCCGCAAAGGAAGGTTCGGTCTCCGCGCCGCTATACTGTATCCCCTTCATCCTCACGCATACTCTTCCCGTTTCATCGCACAAATCGACGTCAAAGGCTTCCGCCTTGTTATCTGCCCCGCCACCCTCCGAATACCGGGCCCATGCCCACATCGAGCTGGTGCAAGGGGCAAAAAGCTCCAGGCTCTCTACTGAAGCAGGAAGCGCCAGCCTACAGGCAGCATCCCCGCAGCCAATGGTTGCCTGGAAGGCGCAATCCAGCAGGGACGGATGAAGAACGTAGCGCTCCAGGGTATCGGACTGCCCCGAGGGAAGCATGAGCTTTGCCAGCGCTTCTTCAGAGCCCGCATGCATGCTCTCGATACCCCGCTGTCCCAGGCCGTACTCGATACCCATGGACCGGAAGGCCTCGTAGCACTGCTCGGCGTTCAGGGCACTCCGGCTGCACCGGGCCTGCAAAGCTTCGAGATCGACTCGGGGAGCTTCGCCCGCCGGACCCAGCAGCGCCGTTCCCCTGCTGTGCAGCAGCGGCTCCGTTTGGTTCCCTTCCGCCTGGCTATAGATCTCGAAGCCAATCTCCCCGCTGTCTTCCAGGTAGAGCCCGATGTGCACCTGCACCGGCTGGCCGTTGAGCGCTATCGGCCGGGTCCAGGCCACGTTCTTGAGCCGTATTCCGGCGCCGCCTTCCTCCGTTACCGCAGCCTCTTCCACCGCCGCCCGGACCATCTCAAGGCACGCTGCGGCCGCAAGGACCTTCCCACCTGTCCCGACCGGCTCGTTCACGAAGAACTCCGCTCCGGTGAAGCTGGAACTAAAGCGCTGTTCGGAAAGGTTCGAGGTATTCTGATGCAGCAAGGGATGAATCTGGTGGACGGCATTGCCTGTCCTGTGTCCTTTGTCCGTCCGCGAAGCTCCGGTGTCAGGCACCCAATAACGCTCCCGCGCAAACGGATAGGTCGGCAGTTTGATCCTCTGGGGACGGTACTCTCCATAAAGCCGGCTCCAGTCCACGTCCATGCCGTTTACCCAGAGTTTGCCGAGTTTATGGAACATCCCCTTCTGCATCCAGGCTTCGACCGTGTTGAACATGTCGTCATCCGAGGTGAACATGTCGACGATCTCTTTATTCCGTTTGACCTGCCCGCGGAAGAGGCCGCTGACACCTTCCGTGCCTTGCACGAATCCCTTCAGTTTCTCCTTGAGTTCGTCGATCGATTGCGCGACCACGGCAAGGCGCGCGTCCATCGCCTCCCGGCCCACTTGCAGGGTAAACGCCAGGTCCGTGAGGTTTAGTTCGCGGCCGGATGCCGGTTGTGGCAACTTCGGCATATCTTCAGAATCCGCGAGAAGTTCGCGGTGCTCCAGGAGACTCGCGCTTGCCGCGGCGATGGAACTCCATTGACGCAGGTCGGCACCGTCGATCTCTATGGCGAGTTCATCTTGCAGGGCATCTTTGATCAGTTCGAGCTGCAGGAACTCGACCCCGTATTCGTTCCAGTCCTGTTCGATTTCCAGGTCTTCTTCCCGGACATGGATAATCCCGGACATGATGTTGCGAATCCGAAGCTCCATGGTTTTCCGCAGTCCCGACTCCCTTTCTCCTTGAGCCTGCCGCGGAAGACCGCCGTCGGGGGCATCGAGAAATTCGAGCAACCTCACGGCATAGGCGTGCAACCGCTCCTCGTTTTTCGCTGAAAGCGGGACCAGCACCTGTACTTGCTGGTACCCGGCTGCTGCCGGTCGTCCCGCTCCGGGGACATATTCCTCCAGTATGATATGGGCATTGGAGCCGTAGGCACCAAAGGAGCTCAAGCCTGCCCTTCGGGGATAGCTGACCTCACGGCCGTTTTCAGTAATCCTCGGGCATCTCCATTGTTCTAGCGAGCGCTGTACATAAAAAGGCGACTTTTTAAAATCGATGTAACTATTCAATTCTTCAGCATGCAGGGAGGGGACGAGGACTTTGTGGTGCAGTTGCAGAAGCAGCTTATGCAAACCGCTGATACCCGCAGCGGACTCGGCATGCCCGATGTTCGACTTCACCGAACCGATCGAGCAGTATTGCTGATCCTGAGTGTATATTCGATATGCTCTCGCCAACCCCTGTATCTCAATCGGGTCTCCCAGCGATGTTCCTGTCCCGTGTGCCTCGACATAGCTTATGGTTCGCGGATCGATACCGGTTTTCTCAACGCAGGTCTCGATCATATCCGCATGGGCTATGGGACTCGGCACGGTGACCCCGCTGACCGCGCCCACGTGATTAATGGCACTTCCACTGATGACTGCATAAATATGGTCCCCGTCCTCAATGGCTTTGTGCAACGGCTTCAGCAAAACGGCACCGACGCCTTCCGCCGAGACGTAGCCATCTCCACCATTGCCGAAGGTATGACAACGACCGTCGCTGGAGTGAAAATCCATCACACCGTAGGTCAGATATTTATATGGATGCAGGGATAAATTCACGCCGCCCGCCAGGGCCACTTCGCATTCCCCGTTCTTGATGCTTTCCAAAGCCAGGTGCACGGCAATAAGCGAGGAAGAACAAACTGTGTCAACCGCTATACTCGGACCGTGGAAGTTACAGAAATAGGACACACGGTTGGCAATCAGGGCACAACTCAATGACAGGGGGAATACTTCTCCTCCATCCACGGCTCTCGCTTCGAGCAGCGTATAATCCTTGTGCATGACGCCAGCGAATACGCCGACGTCCCGTCTTTTATGCCTGCCTCGCGAGGCGACCAGTGAACTCGGCGTGTAGCCCGCATCTTCAATGGTTTCCCAGCAGGTTTCCAGGAACAACCGCTCCTGCGGATCGAGTACTTCAGCTTCCCTCGGTGAGATTCGAAAAAACTGAGGATCGAAACAGTCCGGGTCGTCTAAAAAGCCTCCCCATTCCGACATCTTCTTTCCGGAAGGTGACTTTATGCCGTGGAGTCGATGCAGTTCCCACCGGGATTCCGGAACCTCGGTGATGCAGTCCATGCCCGCTTTCAGGTTTTCCCAGAACTCATCGAGGTTTTTTGCCTTGGGATAACGGCCTGCCATTCCGATGATGGCGACATCGCTGCGGGTTGCAGAGGGTGCATCGATCCGCGGGGCCGCTTTCGGTCTTGGTTGGGAAACGACGGGACTTGCTGCTTGGGTCTTTTGACTCGGCGTTTGTGCTGCCGGAGATTTCCCGAACGCGTCAGGATATGTGAGGAAAAGATATTCGGCTAATTCCCCGATGGTCGTGTACTCAAATAGTAGTGTGGGCATAAGCTGAACCGACAGCTTTTCACCGATCACAGCTACTACCTCAAGCAGCGTCGGGGAATTCAAACCCATTTCATAATACCCGACCTGCGTCGAAATCTGATCTGCCGGTTGTCCCAGTTTTTCCGCGACCAGCTGTTGTAAAAACAGCTCCGCCTGGCTGCCCCGGGTCGAACTCGTCCCACTCATTCGGTTCATATCCCCATTCCCGCTGGGTGCAATCGGTCCTTTGGATGTGGCGACATCCTTCCGAAAGGGGTCTATCAAACCGGCCTCTCTGACCAATTTACCGGCGTAATTCTTCAACTCTCCGATTCTTCTGCCGGACTCGTCGAAAAAAGTCATGGTCAGGTAATTTATCTCTTTTTTTCTGGATACCGGGTTTTGAATCAGCGTTAGGCACCGTTTTTTAAACAAGGCCCCGGCAGAAAACGATTCATAACACAGTGGTAAAAAGAGGCTCCGGGCTGCCTTGTTCAGGGGGTCGAACACCACACCTGAACCAATCGCGCTTGCGTCGATGAGAACCGGGTGAAACATGAAACCCTCGGCACTGGAGAGAGCTTCGTCACCGAGTGATATGTCAATGAGCGTGCCTTTCTCGCCTTGGTACACGGTCCCTTCAGCCTTCATGAACCCGGTATGCACCAAATCAAAAGACCGGCACCGCTCGTACACTTCTCCCAGACTGAATACTCGGTCCGCCGTTTTTTTAATAAGCTCCAGATCCTGCGTCTCTTCCAGGGCAGGAGTGTCGACGCGATGCATCTCGGCGGTTATAAAGAGTGTCTCAACCGGGCGCGATTTTGACCGCGCTCCTTCCACCCGAATCCGCCACCGACCGGCCTTGATTTCCTCGCAGTAAATGCCGATCTCCAAGTCGTCCTCGTCCGGTATCGTCAGCGGATTATGAATGGACAGGTTGCGCAGTTCGAGCCCCGCGTAATCATGGCCATTTTCCCGGAACAATTGGTACAGCATATCGATATAGGCCAACCCCGGGAGCAACTTACGACCATAGGCGGCATGATTCCTTACTATCGGGTGGTTGGACGATATACGGTACTGATCCTGCATTTTCACACCTCCACCAATCCGCGTTTCCAGACGCTCGTCTGGTTACCCGCTAGACAATTGTGTTTGAAAGACGCTTCGCGGCTCTGCATCGCAAGAGGAGCCGATGAACCGTCTTGATAAATTCTGATACGGCTCAAGACCGGAGCCGGCAGGGGTTGTCTTTTGGTACGGGACTCCGTGTCCCTCCACACCTCTACGATGACATGAGCGTTGGTGCCTCCGTCGGCGAAACAGTTGATCGCTGCAATCTGCGGCTGATCGGTCCACTCCCTTAGCTCCCTGCAAAAATAAAAGGGAGACGACTCCAGGTCATAGTGCTCCATGGGCCGCTCTCCCGACAGGAATGGAACAAACTGCCGGTGCTGCAGCATCAAAACGACCTTGATAAAGCTCGCAATGCCTTCTGCACACAGGGGATGCCCGATATTGGGTTTCATCGAGCCCAATCCCAGAGGAGTAGACCCGACGGCGCGGTACACGGATTGAATGGCCTTGAGTTCTAGCAGGTCGGTAACCTCAGTGCCCGATCCGTTCGCTTCGAGGTAACTGATCTCTTCCGCCCCCCTGCCGCTCCTTTCCAGGGCAGTCCGCATGACCTCTTTCTGCGCCTGGAGGTTCGGAGTAGCCGGACCGGCTGTTCTCCCGTCGTTATTGACGGCAACCGCTTTTATCACCGCGTGGATGGCATCCCCGTCTTGAAGCGCCCGCTCTACCGTCTTCAGTACGAGCACGCCTGCCCCCTCTCCCAATACGGCTCCGGCAGAGCGCCGATCAAAGAGATGAAAGTGCGGTTCCGGGCTCAAAATGTTTCTTTGCTGAAAGATCCGGTGGTATCCGTCCGTGTTCAGGAGACTCACTCCTCCCACCAAGGCCGAATCTATATCCCCACTGTGCAAGGCCTGAATCCCCATATTCATTGCCAGTAGCGCTGAAGAACAGGCGGTATCTATCACCACGCTGGGGCCCCGGAGATCGAAAAAATGAGAAATGTTGGCTGCCATGAAGTTCTGCCCAACCAGTGTCGGGTTTCGGGCTTTCTCCAAGACGGCGAGGTCGGGTCGGTGTTGACTTCGGGCGCCCACGTAAACCCCTACCGAGGTTCCTTTTATTTCCCGAGGCGCATATCCGGCGTGGCACCATGCCTTGAGGGTTTCTTCCAATATGGCCAAGGCTTGCGGGTCCATTGCCTTGGCATCTTCTTCGGGGATTAAAAAAAACGACGGGTCGAAACAGGTGATATCGTCGAGCAGTCCCGCATGGAAAGCATTCGAATACCCCCAACGCTCCCGAGGCACCGCCCGTATCGCGGAGCGTCCTTGTGATAGCAAGCTCCAGTATTGATCGAGCGTTTCCGCTCCGGGAAAACGGCAGGACAGTCCGATGACCGCGATATCCTGGGAAACCGTGCCCCTCGTGTGCTCGGACCGTGGTTGTGATTCGTGCGTCGGAGCATGAGTCAATGGCACCAGGGGGGGGGCAGGGGCTGCATCGCGGTTCGTGCGATCGGTGTTTTGTTCAGGCGCCATCCCCAAAGCCGAGGTTAACCTTTCCGAATAGGCGCCCGCGAGCCACACGCCGAGCGCCCCGAGGCTCGAATGCTCGAGGAGTAACGAAGGGTCCAGATTATCTTCCGTCAATCGGTTGATCTGCCTCAAGATCTGGGCCAGTAAAATCGAATCGGCACCGTAGTCCTGAAATGGTGTGTCGAGATCGAGTTTCGCGGGATCGGCCCTCAATTCTTTAGCGAACAGCTCGATCAGCCATGCCTGGATCGTCTTTATGACGCCTTCACCGGGAGTTGAGCTTTCTGCAGGGGCCGGAGCTGAGAGGATCTTTTCCTGGACGGTTTTTTGAACGGCCCGTCGCATCAAGGCGGGGGGATTCCATCGGCCGGGATCAACCACTGCAGGCAGAATTACCGGACCTTGTTCCCCGGACAGGATAGCGTCCATAAGCCACAATCCCTCTTGGTCCGTATGGGCCAACAGGCCCGTCTGTTGATAGACCCTGCTCCGGATCTCTCCCATGCCTGACTCTTTCCAGCTCGGCCATTGAATGCTGACGATGGGACAGGCAGCATGCTTTGCTTCAGCGAAATAATCCATGTAGCCGTTCGCCGTGGCATAATCGCTTTGCCCCGAACCCAAAACAGGAACGATCGCGGATACCGAGGAAAAAAGCATGAAAAACTGCAAAGGCTCATTCCTTAAGTTTCGATAGAGAATATCGAGCCCGATTATTTTAGGGTCCAAAACATCTTGAATCCCTTCGATGGATTTTCGGATGAACGCCGGATTTTCAAAATCGGCGAACCCCGCGCAGTGGATAACGCCTCCAACAGGCCCCATGCTGTCCTTGATCTGGCGAAGGTTTTTCTGTACGCAGCGCTCATCGGTCAACGGAAGAGAGATCGCACAGACCTGCGCTCCCCGGCGCTCCAGTTCCTGTATGGCTTGAATTTTTTCGGAGATGCCCCCTTGTCGGCCCTTATAGGAGTCCCACTCTTCCCGGGACGGCAGTGGCTCCCGCCCGGTCAACACCAGACGTTTGACGCCGTAGTTTTCCAGGAAATGCCGCGCGCATAGATACCCCAGACCGCGCGTCCCTCCCGTAATCCACAGGACATGATTCTCGGGGAAAATGATTTTCCTGCCGCCTTGAACCGAATGCTCCACGAGGCCGGCGCGGTATCGATTTCCTTTTCTGTAACAAATTTCCGGATCCTCGCAATCCGCAGTCAGCTCGGTAGCGATCTGCTCCGCCAGTGTTCCATCATCCGAGCTCGGATCAGCGTCCAAATGCCTCGACCTGACGTGACTGTATTCGCTTTGCAGCATCCGGTACAGCCCGGCTCGCGGGGCTCCGCTCAGGTTGATCTCCGCGTTGTCATGCGACTCAAGCCCCTTGGTGACACAAAGCAGCATCAGACCATCACGGTGCCCGGAGTCTATCAAGCGTTGCAGCCAGGAAATCCAGGTTGTCGTCTCAACTATCTCCCTGCCGCATCCCGCCAGATCCACGCATGCGTCATACCGCCTCCAGTGCCGGTCTGGCTGTTGAAGGTCGGCCTTCAGATCGTGAAGATCCAAAAGCCAGCTCTTTGGGAAATAGTCAGAAATCCTGTTGGCGAGACATCTCGTCTCTTGCGTCACCAAGATTGCGACCGCTCGATCGGATTGTCTCCCAGCCGGAAGCTGACAAAGCTCCCACTGTTTTTTCAGAAAGAGCGCGAGGCGTCCCGGGTCTTGCTCTTCAACTGCCTGTTTAATAGGGTTGATCTCATCAATGCCGGGTTGCAGCCAATGGCGCTGTCGGGCGAAGGGATACGTGGGCAGGTTGATCCGGGGCATTGCAGCGTTATCGGGATAGAGCACCTGCCAATCCAGGTCATAACCCTTTGCATACAATTCGGACAGCGTCTGCATTTTGCTTTTGTATTCCTGAACCTTTACCCTTTTAGATTGCGCGAGCTCCTTCAGAATCGCATTCCCTGACTCACCAACGCTGGGCTGCAATTCCCCCTTTACTTTACCTTCAGGACCTCCAAGGGACATCTCGCTCAGTCCGGTTTCCACCGCTTCTTGCAGTTTCCCTTGAAGTTCTTGAATGTCGCCGGCCAGAAATGCCGCTCTCACTCCAAAGTGTTCTCTTCTTAACAGCAAGGTTGCACTGATCTCAGCTAGATTGTTTGTATCCCCTTCTCTATCGAGCCAGGAAGCCAGGTCCCGCTCTCTTTGCAGCAAGGCTTCTTTGGTTCGAGCCGACAAACAGATCAAATAGCAGGGCCTCTTTTTGGCGAGAGGTCTTGCGACAAGCGGCGCCTCTTCAAGCACCACGTGCGCATTCGTGCCTCCAAAGCCGAACCCACTGACTCCTGCGCGTCTCGGGAGAGGCTGATTATCTGTCCCTTTGAGCTGCTTCCATTCCTGGAAACGGTCCACGATATAAAAGGGAGAATCCTCAATCTCTATACGATGGTTTAGCTTTTTAAAACTCTGAAGTCCCGGGAGCTGTTTATGCTTTAAAGACAACAGGACCTTGATCACGCCTGCGATTCCGGCGGCGGACTCTGAATGTCCGATGTTGCTCTTCAGAGATCCTATACCGCAATATGTCCTTGCGACCTTTTCACCCGGCTTGCTATCAAGAGATGAAAACGCCCTGACGAGGCCCTTAAATTCCAGGGGGTCTCCCTTTGGCGTCCCAGTGCCGTGGGCCTCTATATAGCTTATGTTCCCGGGAGCAGTTCCCGCTCGTCTGTGGGCTTCTACAATGACCTCTGCTTGAGCTTCTGGATCGGGATACGTTAAGGTGTGGGTTTTCCCGTTATGGTTAACTGCACTTCCCTTTAGGACACCGCAAATAGAGTCACCGTCCTCTAGTGCCTCTTTCAAAGGCTTGAGCAGAACTAGGCCCGCACCTTCACTGCGCACGTATCCGTCTGCAGCCTCGTCGAACGACTTACAGGAGCCCGTGGGAGACAACATTCCGGTTTTGGCAAAAGAGATATGTCGTGTCGGAGTCAACAAAAGACTGATTCCGCCAGCCAGAGCCATGCTGCATTCTCCCAGGCTCAAGGATTGAGCTGCTGAATGAATGGCATTAAGAGAACTCGAACAGGCTGTATCTATGGCGAGACTTGGGCCTTTTAAGTGATAGTAATGCGAAATCCGGTTGGCAATTACCGCAGCAGCGGTACCTGTGGAGTGATAGGTATCAATGGTGCGAGTAGCTTTTTCCTGCAGTTCCTTGTAGTCAAAATTAAATACGCCCAGATACACGCCAATCTTTTTCTCGGACAACTGACTAGGGCAAACACCAGCGTCTTCAAAACAAGACCAGGAGAGTTCCAACATGATTCGCTGCTGGGGATCCATGGTCTCAGCTTCTCGTGCGGAAATGCGAAAGAACTCCGCGTCAAAGGAATCAACATTCTGGAGGAAACCGCCCCATTTGCTGTTGCTTTTGTTTATTTCGGACGGGTCCCCCCAAAAGGATCTCCAATCCCAACGCTCCAGTGGAATTTCCGTGATGCCTGACCGACCTTGCTTGAGGTTATCCCAGAAGGCTTCATAATTCCCAGCGCCTGGAAACCGGCACGACATGCCGATAATCGCTATATCCATCCCTGTGAATTCCATTTCTCCCTGCTCCATAAAATACCCTCATGTTGGTCCACTTCACCGGGTGATTACTCGGTCAAAATCCTCCAGTGTTGGCAGAGGATGAGGTTCTGAGTGAGTATTTCCGCTAATAAACAGAACTGAAATCCCTGTCGGGTTTGAGTTATTGACGCCAAAAGATGCTGGATAAACAGCTAGCAGACGAGCTGTCAGTCACACCAAGATCAACCGTAGTACTAAATAACTACACTGAGCCGTACTAATTCGTATCTGTGTTGTAGTACTAGCTGAAATAAGTCACAGAAATCCCTATAATAATTGTAATATTATGTTAGAATTTCAGGTTATATTAAATCAATTTTATAGTCTCGGCGTATGTTGTCATTAATTCGGCGAATATTGGCAACCGACCAATTCGTTCGGGCAGACGTCGTCAACTTCCCGAAGCTGCTGTTTCAGGAGCTATACAGAAGCCGCTGTTCAAGTGTTCATTCCTCCCCATGCTGCACATTGCAGCAGTGACAGCCAATGACAGCGGTCGGATACGGGTGGGGAAGACTGGCATCGACTGCCCAAAAAAACAAAAGGCAGCCGGGAAGGCTGCCTTTGAGAAGGCTACGCGAGCGTCATAAGCACGGAAGGACACCGGCAGAGAGGGTGTAAAAAGGTTTGTGTAAATGGTCATTAGGGGGTACACCAAGTTACCCTAAGGAGATCACATGACTATTAACACCGACGTAATCGACGATCTACTCAAACATTATAAGACCCCCGAAGAGATTCTAGGGGAAAACGGGCTGCTGAAGCAGTTGACCAAGGCTGTTCTTCAGCGGGCGCTCCAGGCTGAAATGACACTGCACCTCGGCCACGAGAAGCATGCTTCCGTTTCCGCCAAAGGTGGCAATGCACGCAATGGCTCGTCGGCAAAGACCATCAAAGGCGATTTTGGCACCATGCCGATTGAGGTCCCTCGTGACCGGGATAGCAGCTTTGAACCAGTCATCATTCCCAAAGGCCAAACCCGGTTCGCCGAGTTCGATGATAAGATTATCTCCCTGTACTCCCGCGGGCTTACCACTCGTGAGATCCAGGGACACTTGGAGGAAATCTACGGTGTTGAAGTATCCCCCGCTCTGATTTCAATAGTGACTGAAGCAGTAGCTGAAGAGGTCAAAGCTTGGCAGAACCGCCCGTTGGATGCGCTTTATCCCATCGTTTACATGGATGCCATCAGGGTCAAAGCCAGAGGCAATGGCCATGTTGTGAACAAGGCTGTCTATCTGGCCATCGGCATCAACATAGACGGTGCCAAGGAAGTTCTGGGAATGTGGGTCTCCGAAAACGAAGGAGCCAAGTTCTGGTTGCAGGTTGTGACCGAACTTAAGAACCGTGGTGTCCAAGACATCTTCATTGCCTGCGTTGACGGCCTGAAGGGGTTCCCTGAGGCCATAGAAATAGTTTATCCCAACACTCAAGTCCAACTTTGCATCGTCCATATGGTACGCAATTCCTTGAAGTTCGTTTCGTGGAAACAACGCAAAGAAGTTGCGACAGATTTGAAGGTTATCTACCAGTCAGCGACCGCTGAGCAGGCCGAAATGGAACTGACAGCATTTGAGGCAAAATGGGACAAAACACACCCGACGATCAGCCAGTCCTGGCGCCGGAACTGGGCGCAAGTTATACCATTTTTTGCCTATCCAGCTGATATACGAAAGGTTATTTACACAACCAATGCCATTGAATCACTGAATATGTCACTCAGAAAGGTGACCAAAAACCGGGGCTCGTTTCCCAATGATGAGGCAATGTTCAAGTTACTATACCTGGCGCTGAGAAACATCGCGAAGAAATGGACCCTGCCGATCAGAGACTGGAAAGCTGCCATGAACCGCTTTTCCATTCTTTTTGAAGACAGAATGCCAAGCTATTAAAAACAGGGAACCAAAACCATTTACACAAAACTATTGACAGGCCCCCGGCAGATGCACAAAACTTCGAGAGATCACGTGATTTTTTATGCAGAGGTGCTTTCGCGCCCGAATCAGCAATGGGTGTTATTTTTTTACGAAGTCACTTTTAACTGCCTCGCATTTCGGACATGTCCAGTAATCCGTGATTTGAGTAAAAGAAGTGTTAGGCAAGATACCAGAGTCAGTATCGCCGAGCTGAGGATTGTATAGATAGCCGCAAACAGTACAGATGTATTCGTCCATAAATAGCGCCTCCATTTATCTTTAATTCAAACGTATCAAAAAATTAACCCTAGGTTAGGTAGCAGTGATGGCAGCAACAGCCTTCACCACCTCATCAATATGTTCTTTTGTATTAAAATACCCGGCGCTGATCCGGACCGAACCATCTTTCCAAGTTCCGACGGTTTGATGTGTCAGAGGGGCACAGTGTAACCCAGGCCTGGTGATTATTCCGAACTTAGTAATCAGCGTATTTGCCACCTTCATAGGATTTTTATCTTTGACATTGAACGCTACGATAGATGTTATCTCAGCAGGGCTCTTGGGACCATAGAGTGTCACTCCTTTAATAGTCGACAATTCCTCGTAAAGCATGCAAGCCAATTCATGCTCATGCTTTCTTATGTTAGCCACACCTTCACTGGCAACAAATTTCAACCCGGCATTAAGCCCACATATACCCAGTGTATTGGGGGTTCCGCTTTCATACTTATAAGGCAGGAAATCAGGTTGCGTAATCGGTTCGGACAAATTGCCGGTGCCACCATACTTAATCGGTGTGAGATCTATGCCTTTCTTTATATACAATCCTCCAGTGCCTGAAGGCCCAAATAAGGACTTATGGCCGGGGAATGCGAGCATATCTATATTCATTTTCTCGACGTCGATATCGGCAAAACCTATACTTTGAGCCGCGTCCACCAAGTATTTTATGTTATGCTGAGCTGCAATTTTGCCGATTTCTTCGATAGGTATCGTCGTTCCCAATACATTGGTTATGTGGGCAGTTACTATCAGTTTAGTGTTACTTTTGATCAACGGGACAATGTCATTGGGATCCAATAAACCTTCGGAACTGGCCTGGACAATGCTGAGTTCAATATCCCCATCTTGTTCCAAGTGCTTAAGAGGCCTTATAACGGAATTATGTTCCAGGCTCGTGGTGATAACATGGTCCCCACGCTTCAAGATACCTTTGATAGCCAAATTCAAGGCCTCAGTACCATTCATAGTGAATACGATTTGGGTAGGATCACTGGCATTGATCAGCTTTGCTATCAATGCCCTCGTTTCGTTAGGGATAAAATCCAGCTTGGAGACAAATGAGCTTCTATCCGAACTCATGCCACTTGTCCGAATACACAGTTCAACGGCTTTGTAAACCGCTTCCGGTTTTGGTGAAGAAGTCGAAGCATTATTGATATAAAGCATCTATTAACCTCCCTGAGATATAATATGGTCTCGGCCTAAGGCCTGATTCTGATCGTGCAAATTCGACAGCAGCATTTGGTATCGGATGCAAGGCTCAACAACATGGACTCAAGATTTAAGCGACGACTCGTATGTCTTACTCAGAAGCTCTATTTTTTTCACTATATCCGGCAGGCGATGCAAGCATATATTGATACGCTTTTGTTGCGTAGCTTCTGTGGCAGGTGTACCCCAATACATTTTTCGGTCATCCAGGTTAGTTGCAATGCCCGACCTGGCCAAAACAATAACATTATTTCCAATAGTTAAATGATTAGCAACGCCGACCTGACCAGCAAGAACACAGTTGTTTCCAATTTTTGAGCTTCCTGCTACTCCTACCTGGCTGCATAGGATTGTGTTACTACCAATCTTAACATTGTGGGCTATCTGGACGAGATTATCTATCTTTGTCCCTTTTCCGATTGTTGTTTTTACAATAGCTGCCCTGTCTACCGTTACACATGCCCCTATTTCGACATCGTCTTCGATTTCAATGTTACCTATATGGTGAAATTTGACATGGACACCATGTTTTTCAACATAATTAAAACCGTCGCCACCTATGACGCTGTTGTGATGAATTATCACATTATTCCCAACTACAGTCTCGTCGTCAATCTTAACACCGGCTTTGATTATACAGTTAGTGCCAACCTTCACATTTTTGCCGATGAAAACCTGTGAATAAATTACCGTACCATCCCCAATCGAGGCATTATCCATAATCGAAGTAAACGGCATAATCGTCACATCTTTGCCAATCTTGGCGGTGCTTTCGACATAAACATTCTCATACTGTTTGACTGGATATGGTTTATATGGCGAAAAGAGTTCAATTATCTTCGTGAAAGCAAATTTTGGATCATTCACCAAAATTACAGGCTTTTCTGGCAGTTCAGAATCTTTTTTAATAATCAGCGCTGAAACCTGCGAGTTTTTGAGAATATCCATTGACTTTTTATTTTCTGCAAATGCTATTGTACCTTCTTCCTGGTGTTCAAGGTCTGAGATTCCTGTTATTTCACAGTCTGTTCCCCTAAGTTCTCCTTCTGCTATTGATGCTATTAAAGACAATTTCATATATACACGTTCTCCTGTGAGTACTGGCATTTGTTTCAGCCCATTTGAAAAAAGCTTTTCTAAAGGCTAAGCATAGTTAGCCTGGTGGAGCACGGCGCGTGCCATCGGCGTGGTTTGCTCTCTTTGGCCTTGATTTAGCGCTCGTGGCGAGCCATGAGTCCGCGCCCTCCCCGTAGATCGCCGAGAGCTTTTTTGAAAGAACCAGGAGCGTCGCCGTTTTGGCAAGTGCTTTCTCCTTGCGCCTCAGCTCGCGCTCAAGCTCCTATATGCGCCGATGGTCCTGTCGCGTCTGTGAGGGCTGGCCGGCTTCTCCTCGGGCGTCACCAGGGCCTGTACTCGATTTCTCCAACTCGCTTGGATAAACACCCTGCTGCCGGCACCATGCGTTTTTTGCCGCTTCATCCATAGCCGATGTTGCGATCACTGCTTCCAAGCGCGCCGCCGCTGTCCAGGTCTTATCACTGCTCGACATTGCGAGTGCTTCTGAGCGCCACCGCTCCAACGTGTCCGCCGAGATTCCAATCTCCCGTAATACTACTTCGACCGGAGAACTCTCCTGTGGCAGCAACCGTGCAACTGCTCGTTTCTTGAACGCTTGTGAGTATCTAGCCAATTGACCACCTCTCTACCCCTTAGCTTACAGAGCTATCGAGGCGACAACAATACTGACACGAGGGGAGCATGGCAGAACAGATAGATGGTATGAGCTTCAAAATAGTGCTTTGAAAGTTTACACGCATCCAATTGTGACTGAATATTATATGAAATTAAAATGACAGTCTCGGTTTATGTTGCGATTTATTCGGTGAATATTGGCAATGCGGGTAGATGATAACTGGATTGAGCCTGGCAAAGGAGATCTATGGCGGTACGGCGTTGCTCAAGTCAACATGTGTCAACAATCAGAGTCAGCCGCCCCTGTGCTGGTTCCCGGGAATCCGAAAGTGGTATCAGATCTAACGAAATGACAATCAAAAGCTGGATACTACCAGGCCAATCGCCCTGTTATCGGCTTCATGTACCTTTAGCTTAATCTAAGGCCATTTTTTACGTTTTTACGGTATTTCGATGGAGGATAACCAACAATCTTTTTAAAGGTTTTTCCGAAATGCGTTATATCCTCATACCCCACTTCAAAAGCAACATCAGTAATAGAATAGTTCGTTTTGAGTAACACCATTGCAGTCTCGATTCGTATGTTGTTTAGGTGGTCCTGGTATGTTATTCCCATTATTTTTTTAAATATCTTGGAAAAATGATACATGGACATTCCGGCATGATCTGCCACAGTGCCAAGTCGTATTTTAGTCCGATAATGATCATCTATAAAGTTAAGTGCTTTTTGCATTTTGTTGCTATAGCGATTATTTGCTTCAATGTCATCAATCTCTTTTTTAATTCGGCAATTATGATACGCTATCCCATTATTTTTCTCGGCTGCTGCTGTATTCCTGCCAGGAACTAAAGCTAGGATAATTCTCCTTAGCTCGGTAAAATCTATGGGCTTATTGACGTAGTCTCCAGCACCGTTCCGAAATGACTGCACTGCAAGTTCCTCACTACCGCACGAGGTTGTTAAAATAACTGACACATGCGGCTTAAGCGCCTTTATTTGCCGCAAAACATCCAAGCCGGAAATGTCTGGAAGTTTGTCGTCCAAGACAACCAAATCAATATCACCTAGATGCTTTATTGCCTCTACGGCGTCAATACCGCAGTCAACAACTTCGACCTCGAAATCATGGCCCATGATAGCCATGAAGCAGTTGGCAAATTCATTATCGTCATCAACTAATAACAGTTTATGTTTGATATTTATTTCCATCTATGGCCTGCCAGAGTTTTGTTATAACGCATCGTCGGAGGCTTGGATAGCCGCATAGGGCTGGAAGCCCTTCATCTTGGGTTTTGGCCACCGTTCCGGTCGTTCGAGGATGGGCGCCGGATGGCATCACGGAGCCGTGGGTGACCCGAAAACGTGTGGCAGCCGCTCCGTGGCAGCCGCTCCGTGGCAGCCGGCTGCGGCAATGCCACTCAGCAGCGAGCCAGCGCCTCGAAACGTGCGTTCAGAAGATCCGCCGTCTCGATCATCAGTTTTTCGCCGATCTCGTCGACTTTGCGGTTGCGCCAATTCTCCAGTGGGGTCCCTTTCATCCACTGGTTGAAAGCGCCAAGCGAGGGGCCGCACTGGACCTGGTAATCGACCTCCTGTCCCGGCCTCCCCTCCAGCGCCGCCTCGGTGCTGTGCCTGAAGTACCACTTGAAGAGGAAAGCGAGTTTCTGCTTAGGGTTACGCTCCAACCTCTCCTTATCCTCGGGAGAGCGGGAGGAGAGCATCTCGCGGTAGACATCCTCGAAGCTCCGCTTGAAATATTTCTCCTCAAGCATTTTCTTGGTCTTCTGGTCGATGTCGTTTATGGAGTTGTACTGCCGGTACAGCTCGTAAAGCTTGTTGGCACGGGAAGGGAAGAAGACCCCGCGCTTCATGACCTGAACCTTGGCACCGAGTTCGAACATATCTCCGGCCGGTGCGTAAGCCGTGTCCTGCATGTTCACCCCCTGGAGCATGTCTTTCACCGCGTCGCTGGTCCTCGCCTCGACAGTGCATTGGTTGATCGAGCCGGTCAGAATGAAATCAGCTCCCATGATGAGAGCCGCAGCAGCGGCCTCGGGGGTACCGATCCCGCCGGCTGCGCCGACCCGGACCTCCTTCCGGTAACCGTACCTCTGCACCAGTTCATCGCGCAGCTTCCGAATGGTGGGAAGGAGGGCGTAGGCCACGGCCCCGTCAGTGTGCCCTCCGGAATCGGCCTCGGCGCAGAGGTCGTCTGCTACCGGTATCTCCTTCAACAGCGCCGCCTGCTCTTGAGTTATGCTCCGCTCCTGGAGCAGCTTCTCTACCACCCGCTCCGGTGCCGGCGAAAGAAACGCCTCAGCTATCTCCGGCCTCGACACCTTGGCGATGATCCGGGTAGCACCCGTGACGGTCCCATCTCCGGAGCGCCGCAGCCCCTGAGCCCGATATCTCACGAGCGCAGGGGTAATGATAAGATAGGCAGAGGCCTCGACGACCTTCACCCCGTACTTCAGCAGGATATCGACCTTCTGATCCTCGCGGCTCGGGTCGTTGGGGCTATGGAGCAGGTTGACGCCGTACGGCTCTCCTGCGGTGAGTTTTCCCTGTATGTACTGCACCGCGGCTTCGAGTTCCTGCACCTTCGTTCCGCCGGAGCCCCAGAAACCGAGCATTCCCGCTTGGCCCAGCTTGACCACCATCTCGGGCGATGAGATCCCCCGGTACATGGAACCGGCTACGTAGGCATACCTCAGATTGTAATCCTGCCTAAAGCTCCTGTTTCCCAAGTTTGTGGCCGTGATGGCTCCCGAAAGCCCTCCCGCCTCCCTTGCTTGACTGACGACGCTGGCAGCTGGCTGCCGCGCTTTCGCCTCCTCCGGCCGGATCACCTCCTCCTCAACGACCAGCGGTTGGGGCTGCCTCCGGATCGTCTCCACCAGGGAGCTAAGTACGTTGCCGGGGCCGATTTCCTCGAAAGTGTCTACTCCTTTCCCCATCAGGTAGCGGATCGACTCGGTCCATTTCACCGACTGGGAGATCTGCTTCACCAGGTTTGCTTTCACGTCCCCCTTGTAAGGGCGGGCCTCGACGTTCGAAATTACCGGTATCTCCAGCGGCGAGAAGGTGAATTGCTGGAGGAACGCTTCAAACTCCTTTTGCGAAGCCTTCATGTAGCGGGAATGGAAGGCCCCGCTGACGTTCAGAGGTATGTAGATGGTCCCCGCCGCCTCGAAGATTGGCGCAATGCGCAGGATCTCTTCTTTCGGCCCAGCAACCACGGTTTGCGACGGGGCGTTGATGTTGGCAATATCTATGGTCTCTATTTTGTTGCGGCGCAGGATATCCTCCACCTGGTCGGCGCTGACCCCCATCACCGCGGCCATCCCCCCTCCGGTTGCCTGGCTCATCAGTTGGCCCCGCTTTTGAACCAGCTTGAGCCCCGTCTCGAAATCGAAAGCCTTCCCGGCAAAGAGCGCGTTGTACTCCCCGAGGCTATGACCGGCAAGGTAATCCGGGCGCATTCCCGTCTCCTGCACCTTCTTCAGGTAGCTCAAGGCATTGACCACGAAAAGTGCCGGCTGGGTGAACTGGGTTTGCACCAACTGTTTGTGCCGGTCTTCAAGGCACAGGGCCTTTAGGGAATAACCGAGTATGGTGTCTGCCTTTGCAACGAGATCTGGAAACTCATCGAAGAGGGTGCCCCCCATCCCTTTCTGCTGCGAACCCTGCCCCGGAAAGATATGCGTAACCATGTTAGTTCCCCTTCTCATTATCTTAGTTTTTTGGTGGTAACCGAACCTATCTGCTGAAGAGATTTCATCTCCTGATGGTAGGGAGTTATCACTGCATAGGTCTCAGAGCGCGAATCGAGCGCGAGATTTCTCCTCACGAAATTGGCGAGTGTCCCTCCCGGGCCGAGGTCGAGATAAATCATAGGTCCGTCCTTTTCCAGTTCCCTGAGCGCTTCGGTAAAGAGGATCCGCTGTCTGATGACGTCCCAGAAATAATGTCCCGTAAAGTTTTCCGTGACCGTCCCGGTCAGGCAGGACGCAAAAGGGACGCTGGGAGGGAGAAACTTCTTGGCGTCAAGGTATTCCCGATAAGGCGTGGCGGCAGGATCTATCAGAGAGGAATGAAAGGCATATGATACCGGGAGAGACTGGGAAAGAATCCTCTCTTTGGCGAGAAACGCGCGGATCTCCTTGATCTTTTCGGGGAAGCCGGAAATTACGAAGTGGGTATCATAATTGATCGAGACTAGCTCCGAGTTTTGGTAAAGGATCGGCGCCGACTGGTAAAAAGCGGCGTCGTAAAGGATGGCCAGCATGGAGCCGCCACGGCAATGGTTGATCAGAGTCTTGGCCTGCACAAGGACCGCTTCTAGAAGCTCCTCGACCTCGGCGACGCCCGCCACCGCAGCCGAAGTAAATTCCCCCAAGCTGCAGCCCAAAGTGGCGCAGGGGAGCACACCGTCCTGAATCAACGCCTGGGCCAGAGCATATTCGACCATGAATATCGCGGGATGGGTATGGAGGATCTGGTTGAACGGTTCGCTGGGATCCCCCCCCGACCGGTAGAGCAGCTTCGCCAGGGACTCGCCGATGAGACCGGAGGCAACACCATCGAGCTTGTCGAACGTCTGCCGGAACCCCCTGTGCCCCTTGTAAAGCTCTTTGGCCATGCCGTAATACTGGGAACCCTGACCGGAAAACATATACACGACTGAATTTGTCACTCTACCTATCCTTACATTCTGGTTCTTCACTGAGATTACGATACGTCGTCGGTGAACAGTCCCTTAAAAATCTTTTGAACGTCGATTTCTATTTCCGTTCTTTTGGGGCAGGTTAGAGAAACAAAGAAATCGGCCATCTTAAATGAAATAGACTTGTATTGAGAAAAGTTTGAGAAAGTGGATTCTATTAAACCGCCACGTGCTGAGACTCTCGATATCTCGAACACGCTGAAAGGCGTCATCAGTCCGGTTCTGAGCGATTTCGATAGCGATTCTTTAATGGTCCACGCCATAGTCAAAATGGAGTTGTAATCTAATGCTGACCATTCGTTGAGCGTGTCTAACTCCTTACGCGTCATCTCTTTTTCGATAACTTTCGCTTTGGTTGCATCCACCCTCTCTATGTCAATCCCCATCTGGTGGGCAGAAGGAAAGACCAGAGCGGCACCGATCTCCGATGCATGCGAGATGCTTATTTCCAGCCGTTCCCCTTGTGTCGAACTGTTACTGATTAGGGGATTATTAAATACACCGTAGTGTATTCGGATATCTTCTGGTTTTTCGTTGGACACCAAAGACACTGCCTTTTTCGCCGCGTACCTCCCGATGAGAAAACTCTGTTTCCGCTTCTCGGAGCTCACCCCCGCGTAATAGGCGAACTCTTCGCTTGTCAACAGGGAGGCAACGAGACGCTCCGAAGGCAACAAAGGGCAGCGGCACAAACATAGGGCCCCCTGGTTCAGACTCTCCGGACGACGCAGCCACAACCGAGCGCTATAGGCGCGACACCACCCCCTTGGGGAAAAAACCTCGTGTTGTTGAATCAGCCGCTCCAATGGATGCGATGCTTCGGTGCTTTTGGCAACCACTTTATCTCCCATGGGGGCAGCAAGCTGTGTCACTTGAATGCGAAGGAGTTGGTCTGTCCTTTGCGCATCCGAAAATCGACGAATTGTCTTTTGCTCTCTAGGTGGAAATAGATGTTGTGCTCCATGACCGAAGCGAGGCTGCAACCGGGAGCGCGCCCATAACAGTGACCCGGAAAGACAGAAACGTGCGGCTCGACCGTCCGCTTTATCCTCTGAATGCTCTCAAACATCCCCGACGCAGATCCCCCCTCTGTGGTACATATGCCGCACCCCTCGACAAATACGGTGTCTCCCGTGAACAGGCTGTGCGACAGCAGATAACACATGCTGCCGGTGGTATGGCCCGGGGTCAGGAGACAGTTGATTAACGTCTCTCCCAGCCGTATCTGATCGAGATGCTCTGCGGCGAAGAGGTTGTCGCAGGAGAACTGGTAGTAATCCCTTTCCTGCCGGGAGAGTATCACCTTCGGGTCGTACTCTCGGACCAACGGGGCCACCAGATTGACATGGTCGTAATGGGAGTGGGTCAGCAGTATCATCGTTGGTCTCGCGCCCATCTCTTGCAACTTCCCCTGTAACGCCTCCAGATCCCAGGCCGGATCGACGATCGCCGCCTCGCCGGAAAAACGGTCCAAGATGATGTAGCAGTAGTTGATCATGAACTGATAACAGATCCTGAGAGGGAATACCTGGTACCCCTGAATATCGGTACGACACCCTGATGAAGTCATAGCCCCTTACGTTGCATCGGCGGGACGGCAATTCGCCGAAGATCTACCGCCGAGGCGGCACGCCCTTTAGATCCTTTTCAGGTGCTCAAGCAAGTAATCATCGTACAGCTCGGGCCTTGGACAATTCTGCAAGGGTCTCGCAACTTTCTGTCCCTGTTCATTCCGCACCATCACAGTCTTGGCGCCGAGATCACAGCCGGAATCGGAGGTAGCGGCCAAGCAGCCTTCGCAACCGGGCCACATGATCAACTCGGCTAGGGCGTTGGTCACACTCTGGCCAGAAGGCGCCGTAAAGCTACCCTTCATTTCTTTTGTCATGGACACCTCCGCAGAAAATTTAGTTGCCGCAACTCATAGTTTCAGCGGTGCAAGTTTCTGGTTCTGGCGCCTGTCGAAGCGGCCGTCGCGGCTATAGCCGAACCGACGAAAGTCGTCCTCGACGAGCGAGCGGTCTCCGTCGAACCAAGTCGAGGTGATGTCGTAAAAGACGAGGTCCCCCTCGGGCCTGTCCCGGTCACGAAACGCCTTGGCGAGCAGAGGCTCCGGCCAGCTCTCTGCAGAATCCGTCCGATCCCGATGCCGGCTATTGCGGCCACAAGGGGAAGGGATACCAGATACAGTCATGGAGACGTATTCCCCGGACAAGAACCAGCCGAATCTGATTACGCATGTCAAGGTCGAGGCCGCTCGCGAGAGCGAGGCCCAGGCCATTTTCACGCTACTCCTAATTGCTCCTATCAATGGTGATAGTGACTGTGCAGCTACCTTTTTTCTTCTCGATATTGGCGCAGTCTCTCGACGAATCCATCCTGTTATCGGCTTTCGGTTTATGAAAGAATCAAGAGCGGCACAGTATCCGCCGGAATGAACGTCGAGGCGTGGCCTCAAAGGACCAAGTCTCTGTCAAAACCCGATTTACCGCACCCTTCTCCGTTCAAGGTAGTTCATCAGAGGAGATCTGAGAAGTGGCCGCAGGTTGGCGTGCTTGCCACCTGTAATGCAGAATGTCTGAAGTGTCTGGACATTTTTTACAAAATCTCCCTAATCGTCGCATAATTAACCCTACTACATTAAACTGGTATTCAAAAAACTGTGTTACTAGTATCTATTTTCGCAAAAGAAATCACCTGTGCTTAAGGACAGGTGATTTCTTTCAGTGAACGGGGAGCTGTCGAATCCGGCTCTCTTCTGAACATGTTAGCTGCTACGAACGCCGTCAATTCTGGCCACCTGAAGGCGGTTATCTAGACCTTCTTCCCTCCATTTCTTATCACTCACTTATTCACTTCAATCGTCCACTTCACAACCTGTTCAAGTAAGCCCGCTGACGCGGCAGTAAAATCATAACCCGCCGACTTCCCCGCCCCTTTTCCTCGCCGACTGACATAAATCCTTCCGTACCAGCCGTTCAATCACGTATTTCCTCTTTCGTAGCCATCACACTCGAAAGGAGAAGGGACATGATGAACGACTGGTACGAAAGATCGATGAAGGCGCTGCAACTCGCTGGGCTAGCGGAGGGCTCGCAGCAATGCTACACCCGTGCTGTGCGCATGCTTGTGCTGTTCTACGACAAGACCCCCGACCTGATTTCCGAGGAGGAACTTCAGGAATACTTCCTCCACCGCAGAAACGTCGACAAGTGGTCCTCCGGGACTCTGCGCATCTGCTACTGCGCGATCCGCTTCTTCTTCGAGAAGGTCCTTCGCCGCGACTGGCACATCTTCGGCTACCTCAAGGCCGAGCGCTCCAAGAAGCTCCCCGCCGTACTCTCCCAGGAGGAGATCGCCCGCATCCTTTCCTGCGTGCGCACTCCCCACAACCGCGCCTACCTGTTCACCGTCTACTCCTGCGGACTGCGCCTCCAGGAGGGGCTGCATCTGGAAGTGGGGGACATCGACAGCGACCGCATGCTCATCCATGTGCACCGCGGCAAGGGGGCCAAAGACCGCATGGTGCCCCTGCCGCCCCCGACCCTGGCGGTGCTGCGCGAGCACTGGAAGTCGCACAAGAACCCGCGCCCGATCTTTCCCGCTCTGGGGTGCGGGGACAAGCAGGGCGCGACCGCTGAATCTCCCTTGGCCATAACCACCGTCGTTGGCGCCATGAAGGATGCGGTGCGCCAGGCCGGCATCACCAAGCGCTCCGTGCACATCCATACGCTTAGGCATTATGCCACGCACCTCCTGGAGGAGGGGGTGAACCTGCGGGTGATCCAGCGCTACCTCGGCCATTCGTCGATCGAGACGACCATGGTCTATCTCCATCTGACCCGCAAGGGGCATGATGACGCCGTCCAGATCATCAACCGCCTCATGGGGGAGATCCGCTGATGGGCGCCATAGCCGAGATCTTCCGCGAGTTCGCCCCCGAATACCTGCGCCGCTTCGGCGACGCCATGCCGCCGGAGCACAGGAAGGTGATCGACGCCATCCTTTTGTGCCGCACCGAGGAGAACGGCAGCGTCGTCTACCGCTGCGAGGAGTGCGGCCTGAACCACATCCTGAACCGCTCCTGCGGCAACCGGCACTGCCCCCAGTGCCAGAGCCACAAGACTACGCAGTGGCTGGAGCGGCAGATGGAGCGCATGCTTCCGGGGCACCACTTCATGCTTACCTTCACCGTGCCCGAGGAGTTGTGCGACTTCATCCGTTCCCACCAGAGGCTCTGCTACGCTGCGCTCTTCGCCGCCTCCTCGGCGGCGATGAAGAAGCTCTGCCTCGACCCCAGGCACGTGGGGGGCGATCTGCCGGGCTTCTTCGGCGTCCTGCACACCTGGGGCCGGCAGCTCCAGTACCATCCCCACATCCACTACGTGGTCCCCGGCGGAGCGATCTCCACGGCCGACGGCAGCTGGCGGCGCAGCGGCGAGCATTTCTTCCTGCCGGTCAAGGCCCTCTCCAGTATCTTCCGCGCCAAGTTCCGCGAAAGTATCGAGAAGGCGGGGCTTCTGGCCGAAGTTCCCAAGGAGGCGTGGCTAAAGCCCTGGAACGTGAACTCACAGGCGGTGGGCGCGAGCGAGGCGAGCATCAAGTACCTGGCGCCCTACGTCTTCCGGGTGGCCATCTCCGACCACCGCATCGTGAAGGTGGAAGACGGCAGGGTCTTATTCCGGTACCGGAAACAGAAGAGCAACCGGGAGCGCACCATGGCGTTGGATGCCATGGAGTTCCTGCGCCGTTTTCTCCAGCATGTGCTCCCCACCGGCTTTATGAAGGTGCGCTACTACGGCTTCCTGAGCCCGAACGCGGCCGTATCGCTTGAGGAAGTGAGGACGAAGATCGAACTCGCCTACGGCTTCGACGTACCGGAGCACGAGATGGAACCGAAGCCGAAAGCTGCCCTCACCTGCCGAGGATGCGGCAGCTTGGTGCGGTACCTGTTCGTAAATCTCCCGGCAAAAAGGTGGCCGTCTGGACCGTCGGGATAGCGGCCTCCCGGAAGTTCCCACTCAATGTGCCAATGATCAGCGCCTCTCTGCAGCGGAGATAGGGGCGTTACCGGTGAAGTGCGTCCTGTGCTCGGCGAAGCCGCCGTGAAAGGAGCTGGTGACGGCAACAATTGGCGCATCTCGGCATCAAATATCGCCGATCCGGGCTCTATGCAGGATGCCGCGACGGCAAGCTCCCCCCTCAACTCCTCTCCACAGCAGTAGCCTGTTGAACCATTCCCCATATAGAAAGAACGGTGCCAGCCAGGGCCGGGCTTCTTGAACAATGAATTGAACCGACCTTGCAGGTCGGTTCAATCCTTAATCGTTGGATGGTGAGTACGTAGTATGCAGTAAACAAGAAAGTAACCTGTACTTTTAGCCAGCTGATATTAATTGTATTTTATTTTACCCTCCAGCGAACCGTAGGGGGGGTAAGTATGAAAATTTCAAGAGCAAGATTGTTGCCAAGTAGCTGGCAAAAACCGCAATCGTCAATACTTTTCTCGGAGAGCAATTTCAAGGTCAAATACATTAAGAGTGAAAAAGATAAAGTAATGTCTTATCAATTAAGGCATAGAATTTTTTGTAACGAGTTAAAGTGGGTACCAAGAAGAGAGGACAGTCAGGAAGTTGATAGTTATGACAAGGATGCAACAAGTATAGGAGTGTATAATGAAGCTGGAAATCTAGTTTCGATGGTAAGAATTATAGTTTCTGATAATACCTTCATGCTTGAGAAAGAATTTCCGTTTCTCCTTGAGGACGGTTATAATCTCCGCAAAGAAAGGGACACAGTGGAACTTTCCAGGCTGTGCGTTGCCCCAGAGGCAAGAAACGCCACTTTTGCAGACAACTTTGGACTTCACGTCATATCGATGCTTCTTTACAAGGGGGTCTATCATTGGTGTCTGGCTAACACTGTGCGCTACATATACATGGTCGTGGAGCAGAGGGTTTACCGGCTGTTATGTGCAAAGGGCTTTCCCTGCAAACTAGTTGGCGCCCCCGTAGTCATGCCGGACGGAGTGGAAGCTGTTGCAGCGATTCTTGATTGGCGGGAGTTTGAGATGGTAAATATCGTGAGACGGCCGAAACTTTTGGAATGGTTCAGTCGATATCAATCAAGCCGACCGACAAAGCTACGGCAACAGCGTGGATCCGACTCACTGCATCAAGCTTTCTCATGACATTATCGACATGGAACTTCACGGTCCGCTCGCTTATGGCAAGAATAGTAGAGATGTCCCAGGAGCTCTTGCCTTTCTTGATCCAGTTGAGCACCTCTCTTTCACGGATGGTAATGGTGGTTGATATCTTGCCTTTTTTCTCAACTGATAGGACTTGGCGAAAGGCTTGGTGAAGGTGAGGGGCAAGGAGATTCAGAACCAGTTCGTTGCGTGGCTCCTTCTTGATGGGGCCTGAAATGGAAAAGATACACCCTTCGGTCCTGAAACTATTGGTGATGCCAATTGCATAACCGTCTACGAGACGAAAGTCTAGAGCTGCTGAAAGGAACTTCGCCTCTACATCATAGGTATTGAAAGTATCTTTCCAGTACTGCAAGCTGTAATTCTTGAAATTTTCCGTTGTAATCGGATCCAGCAAATGAAAGTTGTTGGTCCGATAGGCGTCGAGCCATTCAGCGGGGTAGGAGAAATTTAGTGTCTCATAGGCAGTTATGCAGCCGTGGTGGTTCAATTTAGCTAGACCGTAGACTGCATGGTCGAAACCGATGAGATCTCTGGTTTTATTTGCAATACTCCCTGCTTCTGTTACGTTTGAGCAAGAAACGCACGAGTTGACAATCTCAAGCAGGAGGAAACAATCCTTTTTGGATAAAATCTCTGCTGCGCTGAACATAACTCCTCCAATCATATCATATTAGATCATGTCATGTACCCGCGGCAAAGCCGGGGGCTTGAGTTGAGCAAGCCATTTAGATAGAGAAAAACGCCTATATATCACCACGTGATATCGCAAGAGATAATCATGCGTGGGAACGACACAGCAAAGAGAAGCTCTATCCGACGAACACTTCAGCGTAGACGGCACCCTCATCGAGACATGGGCTTCCATCAAGAGTTTTCAACCCAAGGATGGGCCGAAGTGCCTGGCCGACCATTTCGGCCACGACCTGGAGGTAAGGTTTCCACATGTCAGTGTGCAGATGAAGCGAAACAATGACGAGCGTTCCCCCGAACCGAATTCCTGGAAGAGACCCTTCAATATCTTCCGGGTACGATCTTTACCAACTCAGAGCAGCCTCTTGCAACCGGAATCTACGTGGTAGACCGGTTCAGGAATTTTTCGCTCTTCTTTCGCCAGCAGATTTCGTCTGCCGACTGCGGTAAAGTGATTTTTCCCTTCTGCCCAAGGGATTCGTTCCGTTTTATGCCGCAGACTCGTCGCCTAGCGTAGAGGAAAATACTGCAATGCCCAACAACAAATCAAACATCCGCTTTATTAACACGAGTCATAAATTAACACAAGCTACTTTATCGTTACAAATGTAACTCATCAAATCTGGGAGGAGGCGGCCGTTAGGCCACCCCCTCCCAACAGAACCGATCGTACCGGCCAGGTAAGCCGCTCTTCGATTAGTGATTGAAGTTGTTTCACAAGGTTACATCGTGAAGTCATTGAGAAATACCAGCCCTTGCGCCCTGAACCAGTAGAGGCTCATCACAAATCGAACCTCTTTGCGATTCACGGATCGCCACCTGTTCATCTTGACCCAAATCTTATGAGCGTCTTCGGGTTTGTATCCCGAACGGATCATCATCCGCTGGAACTTATGCGGCTTTTTCCATTTCTTCAGCTGTGTGGAACGAAGCCGACTTCGAATCCATGAATCAAGGTCTCTGAATATGTTCTTGAACTCCTGGATTCTGAAGTAATTCACCCATCCCCTTAGGTACTCGTTCAGGCTCTGGATCAGCTGGTACATCGACAACGGGTTGTTTCTTTTAGTCAGCTCCCGGACTTTTCTCTTGAACTTAGTCCGCGCTTTCCCACTCGGACCTATAACCCAAACAAAGGCTGCCTGATGGTAACTACGACATAATCTGTCACGGTACCAGGTTATGATCCCACCTCAAAGGAGGAGGGACCATGACTGCTGATGAACTTCGAGCGATGCTGCCAAACGAGAAAGCTTGCCGCCGCTTTCTCGAAGAGATGATCTGGAAAAACGGCCGAGTATGCCCCCATTGTGGGTGCATGGAGTCGTGGGCCATTGAGGGTCCCTCAGCTCGCCCTGGTCTTTACGAGTGTTCAGGGTGCCGGCTCCAATTCACGGTGACCACCAAAACACCGATGCACGGCACCAAACTCAAGCTATTACTCCGGCAATTAAACATCACAATCCTGATGTAGGGGCACGGCGCGCCGTGCCCCGATTGGGCGAGGCAAGCCTGGCCCCTACCGTTCACATGTTTAATTGCCGCAGTAATATGGATCTGGATCCTCGGCATGTACTACATGGTCCATTCCAGCAAAGGAGTTTCCTCCGTCTTCATGGGCCGCTGGCTAGGTATCTCACAGAAGACCGCCTGGAAGCTCTGCCACTCAATCCGGGAAATGATGGATACCAGCCACGAGAATTTCCCCGCGGTTGGCGGTGTCGTCGAGATTGACGAGAAATTCCTTGGTGGCAAGCCCCGCAAAGAGAAGGGTGTGGTCCACAAGCGTGGCAAAGGGACCAGAAAGCAGGGCATTCTTGTCATGGTCAAACGCCATGGCATCGTCAGAGCTGAACTGATCGATAGCGCCAGTATCGAGGACATCCGACCCCATGTTGAACGACACGTGGACAAGGATTCGTACCTTATGACGGATCAGAACCCGGCATACCGATCAATTGCAGCGAAATATGCGGGACACTCGTATGTTAACCATAGCTACGATGAGTTCGCCAGAGGTGAAGTCCATAACAACACCGCGGAATCCTTTAACGCCCAGCTCGAACGTACAAAGCAGGGGGTGTTTCACTGGCTTAGCAAGGACCACATGAAACGCTACATCAACGAGATCGCGTTTCGCTGGAATCACCGGTTGCCGGAGAAGAATAGAAAAGGCAAGATCGTGATGAAACCAATGCCTGTATTGACACTGTTGGAGTCGCTCCTGGGCTGCGCCGTCTGGAGGGGGATCAGAAGGACACCCAACGGCAGTTTCAGAGTTTGCTCCAACTATGTATGAGTACAACAGAATCTGATGAATGAACCTTTGTTTGGGTTATAGGTCCGTTCCCACTGACCCGGATTTTACCTCTGAGTATCTGAAAACTGATATGGTTGTCAGTTGTCAAGATGATAAAAGTACTCCTGTCCACTTTTACAAGCGGTTATGCTGGTACGTATATTCCAGGGTATATGCCGGGGCAGAACCTATTAGCGACGTTTTATCATTCTGATATACGCGGGTTGGTTTTTGCAAGACCTGTCTTCGTCGCGGAGCTGCCTCTGTCTAATTGCGGGAGTTCGGCAAGCCTTATCCTATAGGGAAGGAACAAGGCCGAGATACGTCATGAGCTTCTTGGGGTGATCGAACCTCGTAAGGTCGCCAATCTCCGCTACTGTAGTTGCTGCCACGATGAGGGAAACTCCCCGGAGCGCTTGCAGTGCCTTGACAACGGGAGCCATGCGCCAAGTGGGAACCAGCGTCTCAATCTGCTGGGTGAGTCGTTCTACTCGTGCAGTGGCTTCTTTAATGGTGTTTATATATTCTTGGAACACCACCTGTTGCGCTGGCATAGGCATCTTCTGATCGGCGAGCCAGTTAAAGTGCAGTTTTGTCCAGTTATCCTTTGGATACCTGAAGCCTAAGCGAAGCAGCATGCCACCTAATTGTTGTTTCGATATACGCTGTGCTTTTTTGGCGTCCTCCCTCGCGCGAGTGAGGTCACGCATGGCCTCGTCATCCGTACGGGGTACGAACACGTAGGTCAATTCTCCGGCACGGTGAAGGCGAGCAAGCATCATGGCGTCATGACGATCCGTCTTGATCCGGTCAGCAGGGCTCTTGGGTATATGTGCAGGTGACACCACGGCACAGTCAAAATTTTTGTCTGTCAAGAAGCGAAAAATATCATAACCGCAGGGACCGGCTTCATACACGAAACGGAGTTCCTTACTCGTAGAGGCCAGCTTCTTTACCAGACGATCAAGATCGTCAAGTCCTCCACCGATAGTCCTATAATGCCTTACCTCGGCATTGCGACCGGCATCGGCAAGGGCCACACTAATCGAGTTTTTGTGTACATCGAGACCAACAAATGTGATAAGCTTTTCCATGACCTGCCTCCTTGGTTGTGGCTCTGCGCCGTGGTGATTTTAGTTTCCACAGCATAACCCACGTTTGCAAGGATGGCAGGTCTTTTTGTTTCTACGTTTCAACTGACAACCATTATGTCTAGAAAGTCGAACGTTCCCGGTTTATCACCGGTCTTTGCCAGGTCAGCACGTACGAAACGCCCACAGCGCATAAGCCGCGTCTTTTCCTCCGCCAATTCCAGTCCGAAAACCATCAGTTTACATTATTGCATTTTTTAAAATGCCAGTGCCGGGGTTCGATCCAGGCATTTTTTGCTCCTGCCATTTTTTCTTCGGATTCGCCCAAAAGCGCCTTCCCCCCCTCGTGATTATATATGCAGGGGATTCGAATCTCCCTTAATCTGCACCAAAAAGGAGGAGGTATTCATGGACGTGCTGGTTTGTGATCTAGGCTTTTCATCGGCAACGTGGATCTACGGCGGGCGCAAAGGAAGGATAATTTCCGCCTTCAGCTACAACGGCGAGAATCTGCTGATAGGGGAAGAGGCGCTGTTGTCATCCGGTTCTTCTTACCTGAAAACGATGGAGGAACTGGGAAGGTATTACCCGGTCTTCATCGAACACTGCCAAAAGGTGGCGGCGACCGGGGGAGACTTACTCCTTGCGGTCGGGCTTCCTTATTCCTATTGGCAAGAGCAGAACAAACCCGGCGGAGCGGTTCCCGCACTGGCGAAGTCTTTGACCTGCGGCGCGATCAAGGAAGTCGCAATATTTCCCCAGGGTCTCGGCGGTATCAGGGACTATCTGGACAAGTTGGATGAGCGTCCAACTGGGAACGTGCTCGGCATCGACATCGGATTCAACACCATCATCTTCACATTGTTCTCACCACAGCGGAAACAGATCATCTATGGCAAGACCCTCAACAAGCGCGGGGTGCATCAGATGGCAACGGGTTTCCTTCTCCCACGCATCAAGAGCCTTGCCCCATCAGGAACCTTCACGCCGGTCGAGATAGCGTTCCTGATCGAGAAGGGTTATCTCCAATATGGCTTCGAGCGGCATGATGTCACCAAAGAGATCCACGAAGCCGGCATCGCTTACATTGAGCATATCATCAGGGATGTTCAGGGGGAATTGCAGGCACACGTAGGAATGCATGCGGATTTTGATCGAGTGCTGCTGTTTGGTGGTGGCGCCGCCCTGCTCAAGGATGAATTCCCGGCCAAGAATATCGAGGTCGTTATACTTCCCGAGCCTGAATTTGCCAATGCCAGGGGCTTCCTATCGCTTGCCGGCGGAAAGTGAGCTTGCCATGCCACAGTACACGATCAAGCTGAACACCTATGATCCGGCCATAGTCGAAGCATTCGAGCGGTTACGCAAAAGCCGAAAGCAGGCTGCATTCACCCATGAAGCGCTTAAGTATTTCCTCGCATCGGAGAAGGGCGTACAGGTGATCGGCCTCATGAGCCGTGACCAGTTGCCCTCGTTGCGTCCCGCTCATGACGTCATTAAGGTTGAATTATCCCAGAATCCCGTTCCCGCGGCACAGACCGTTTCCACAGCGCCATCCCCTGATTTGTCCAAAGACTACTGTTGTGACGTCATGGAAAAAATCCTGAAATGAGGAAGATCATCTCAGGACAGTAGGTTGACCATAAACCAAGTCCCCTAATTCAAACCGGGTTAGGGGGCCTCGATTATGTTGGGAGTCTATTGACTGAAAAACGGGCGTGGATTTGAAGTAGGAGAAACTGATGCTCCCCATTTTGCTCCCTAAAAAGGATTTCCAAAACGGACACCGAAACGCATCCGAAAATGTACCAAATCGGAAGCGGAGCAGCCGTGAATTTCTCTATATACATTTGAGCCTCTTGCAAAAGTCCTGACCAGAAATGCATGAGGCTAGCGAGGAGGTCACCTTGACCTCAGTTTTTGAAATAAAGCCAACGCAGGGCAGCTAGTAGCGCCGTTTTTCTAAATCTGGCCGCACTACTCCCTCTGGATGGGTTTTTGGGTCTTTGACAATCAGCAACCAGTTACTTTGAGCAGCTGATCCGCAAACAGAGCGAGCATACCGAACATCAGGTGCATCATGACCTTGTGCGGTCCGCGAACCATGACGCTTCGGCCACCGAAGTCTTCCTTGAGACGGCTATTGCATCGTTCCGAAGCAGTCCGTTCGTTATAACGCTTCGCTTCGTGCGGAGCCATGGGAACGACCTCTTTACGCCGCGGATTACGGTCAATAATTGGCACGTGCCCGAGTTCTCTGCTTTGCCACAGCTATCGAGCCAACCTTGTTTCGTGCTATCCTGCACTCTTCTGGACTGTTCTTCTTCGTCTCCTCGCCCGCGCTGCCACCCGCTCCGCTGCCAAACGTGTATCTCTGGGCTTGTCAACGAGCTGCACGTAAAGCCAGTGCCCCGGCGGGGAAGGTCGCCGAAGAAGACGGCGGCAGCGGTCTTGAGGTCACCGTGGATGTCTAGCAACCTCTTCATACCCCCCTCCATCCACTGTCAGCAGCTCGCTTTGAGTTGATGGATTTTTAGGACCAAGACTCCCGAGGTTTCTCCGGGTCTTTGCATTATTCAATTCGTTGCGTTCAAGAATCCCAAAAAAGAGGCCACGCGAGAGGCCACGCGTAAAGGAAAAGGGGTTAGCCTTGTATGGCTAACCCCTTGAATTTCTTGGAGCGGGAAACGGGATTCGAACCCGCGACCTTCAGCTTGGGAAGCTGACACTCTACCACTGAGTTATTCCCGCTAAATCGAGTGCTATATTTAGCCTATCGGCGCCTCTTTTGTCAACAGGTTTTTCGTGAGAAAGGCCTCTGCTTCTGCCTTGGTGCTTGCCATGCCGGTGCTTTCCGCTTCCCGCAAACGTTCCATTGCCTCTCCAACTGCCGGTCCCGGCCCGCAACCGAGGAGGCGCATTACTTCCGAGCCGGAAAGGAGCAGGTCTGCTCCTTCCGCCACATAACCGCTGAAGTAGTAGGTGATGAGCCTGGCGCAGAGCTCAATTGCAGCCGCCCCGCCGGCCAGGGCGATAATTATGAGCCCGGGACCGGCCGGTTCGGAATCTCTGAAAAAGCGGTACATGGCCCGGTCGGAGAGCTTTTCCGGGGTCATGGCGGACAGGGAGGCGCCATCGCTTGCCGAGCTTCGGAGGATGCGGCGCGACCGGTTGCCCAGCCGCAGTTTCCCGGCAACGACCTCTAGCGCCCCTGGAGCAGCCTTGCTGTCGATCAATGCTGCCAGCTTCACGAGGGACAAGATGCTGATCCCCGCTTCCACCTCACGACGGAGATGCTGCAAGAGCTGTTCATTTCCAGCGGGGAAATAATCGGCCGGTTCTGCAATGATCCGCTCTACCCGTCCGGCGACGGCAATGCGGTGTTCAACGGAAGATCGGCGTTCTTCGGCTGTCGGCAGGCTGCCTGCGCCGAACATGACAAGGGGGACAATCTGCCCCAGCAGGCCGGAGTCTAGCAGCGCGTTCAGCGACGTCTCGATTCCGGGCGCAGCCAGGATCTGGAACAGTTCGTCCCTGACCCGTTCCCCTGCCACGCGTTCCAGGAGGGCCGATTCCATGGTGATGGTCTGCCGGGATGCTTCGTCGATGGCAAAGCCGAGAGTTGCCGCAAAGCGAACGGCGCGCAGGAGGCGCAGCGGGTCGTCGCTGAAAGATGCCGGGGAACAGGCGCGGATGATGCCTTTCTGCAGATCGGAAAAGCCGCCGGTCGGATCAATGAGAGCATACTTGCCTCCCGCAAGAGGCAACGCCAGCGCATTGATGGTAAAATCGCGCTGCGACAGGTCTTCTTCGATGGTTTCCCCCCGCTGCGGGGCAAAATCGAACGTAAGGACACCGTCCCCGCCTTTTCGCACCACCCTCCCCTGAAGCCTTTCCTCATCCAGCCAGAAAAAACTCCCGCCGATGCTTTTGGCAAACCGCCGAGGCAGTTCCGCACATGCTCCGGTCAGGGCAAAATCGAGGTCCTTCAGCCTTCTTCCAAGGAGAAGATCTCGCACCCCTCCTCCGACCAGGTAAGCCTTTACGGCAAATTCCCCGGCCAATCCGCCGATTATCCGCACGTTTTCATCTGCGGCTATTTTCTCCAGGTCGGTTATCATATTGACTCAAGTTTACCGAAGCAGATGCCTCTCGGCAACAAAAAAGCCCGCACATGGCGGGCTTTTTCAGCGGGATAAAACCGGCAACAACTTAAACTAGCGATCGTTTTCTTTCGACAGCGCAGCCAGCATCTTTTCAGCCACATCCTTGCTGCTTACCTGGTAGGCGCCTGCCTCGATCTTCGATTTCAGTTCATTAACCTTGTCGGCACTGAAATCGGAGGCGCCCTTCAGGGTGTTGCTGGTTTTGTTGAAACGCTCTGCACTTTGGGATATGTTCACCTTGTCGACGCTTTTAAGGGACTTTGACGCGGGTTCGGCACCCTTGGCGTCCCCCTCGACTGCATGTTGCTCTACCCTCTGAAGCCTGGAAAGTTCTACCACCACTGACTGGCTATTATCGTCTATTTTCATTTGGATATACCTCCAACAGGAATACAATCTAATTTCATATCGGCGCCTGCAGAAAAAACTTTAGGAAAAAATCACATCGGAAGAAATTTTTTTCAGATGGGGAGTTCCAGCAACCCGGGAAGCGCATTTATCCGGTAGTCCGCCCCGATAATATCACCCTCATCTCCATAGCCGTAACTGCATCCGACCGTCGTTACCCCTGCACCTTTGCCGGCGGCGATGTCGTTGATGCTGTCTCCCACCATCAAGGCCTCGTCGGCCGAGATGCTGAAATCGGCCAGCAGCTTCAGAACCGGGGCAGGCGACGGTTTGCGAAACGGCAGCGAATCTGCGCCGAGTACGGCTGCGAAATATCCGTCTACACCGAGTACGGCCAGGAGCTTTTGGCAGAGAGCAACGTTTTTGTTGGAAATGACGGCCAGCAGTTTTCCCCGCTTCTTCAGCTCGTCGAGGGCTTCCTTTACCCCCGGATAGAGCCTGGTTTTATCGGCAATATGCGTGTTATTATAAGCGAGAAAGATACGCAATCCTTCTTCGATTTCATCCTCTGAAGCCCCCGGCAATGCACGTTCGAGCAGCTTCCGCGCACCCTCACCAACCAGCTTCCGCACATGCTCCGCAGTTAAATCCGCCATGTTGAAGTGACGGCGCACCTGGTTGGTCGCATCGGTCAGGTCAGCCAGGGAATCGGAAAGGGTCCCGTCCAGGTCGAAAATGATCAACTTGATTGTCTGCATACAAAACCTTCTGCCTTTCTTATAAAAAAAGGGCGCATGCAGCGCCCCTTCGTCTATTCCCATTCTATGGTCGCGGGCGGTTTCTGGCTGATATCGTAGACGACCCGGTTGACCCCTTTGACCTCGTTGATGATCCGCGAAGAAATGCTTCCCAACAACTCGTAAGGCAATTTTACCCAGTCGGCGGTCATGCCGTCAAGGGAATTGACCGCCCTCAGGGCCACGGTGTTTTCGTAGGTTCGGGCATCTCCCATGACGCCGACGGTCTTCACCGGCAACAGCACGGCAAAGGATTGCCAGATTTCCCGGTAGAGCCCTGCTTTTCTGATCTCGTCGATAACGATGGCATCCGCCTCGCGCAGGATATCGAGATTCTCCCTGGAAAGTTCGCCGATACAGCGAATAGCCAACCCCGGGCCTGGAAACGGCTGACGGTAGATGACCTCGTCCGGCATCCCCAGTTCCTTCCCCAGGAGGCGAACTTCGTCTTTGAACAGTTCGCGGACCGGCTCCAGGAGTTTCAGATTCATCTTCTCCGGCAGACCGCCCACGTTGTGATGGCTCTTGATGACCGCTGACGGCCCCTTGGTGGAGACCGATTCGATGACGTCGGGATAGAGAGTCCCTTGGGCCAGGTAGTCGACCTTGCCGATCTTTTTCGCCTCTTCCTCGAACAGGTAAATGAACTCATTGCCGATGATCTTCCGTTTTGTTTCCGGATCGGAAACGCCGCTCAGTTTTTCCAGGAAACGATCGCTGGCGTCCACATAATCGAGGTTGATGCGGAAATGCTTGCTGAACAGGTTGACGACTTTCTCTGCTTCACCTTTGCGGAGCAGGCCGTTGTTGACAAAGACGCAATGGAGCTGGTCGCCTATCGCCTTGTGAATGAGGACCGCCACGACCGAAGAATCGACGCCGCCGGAAAGTGCGCAGAGAACCCTGCCGGTCCCCACCTTGCGGCGGATGGACTCGATCTCTGTTTCGATGAAGTTGGCCATGGTCCAGGTGGGTTCACAACCGCAGATATTGAAGAGGAAGTTGCCGAACATCTCGTCGCCGCGCGGGGTGTGCACCACCTCCGGGTGGAACTGGACGCCGTAGAAATGCCGCTTCTCGTCCTTCATTGCCGCAACAGGGCAATGCTCGGTATGGGCGATCACCTGGAAACCGGCCGGCATCTCCTCGATCCGGTCGCCGTGGGACATCCAGACATCCGCAGCTCCGTCGAAACCAGCGAACAGGTCGCTCACATCGTCAAGCTGCAAGGAAGAACCGCCGAATTCGCGCTTGTCCGAGCGCTCAACCTTTCCCCCGAGCTGCTGGGTCATCAGCTGCATGCCGTAGCAGATGCCCAGCACGGGAAGCCCCAGGTCAAACACACCGAGATCGGAGTGGGGCGCATCCTTATCGTAAACGCTGGAAGGACCGCCGGAAAGAATGATCCCCTTCGGGGCGAACTCCTTGATTTTCTCAAAACTCATGGAGTAAGGATGAATTTCGCAGTATATGCTCTGCTCCCTGACCCGCCGGGCAATCAACTGGGTCACCTGGGAGCCGAAATCAAGGATGAGAATTTTTTCGGAGTGTATGTCGGTAGTCATATATATCCTTTCAAATTTCAAACGAATTTGTAAAAAGTTCCATATGCAAGGCTTGCGAGCATAACGCCGCAGATGGACTTTTTTCGAATTCGCTATTTCTCAATACGGTAGTTGGGGGCCTCTTTGGTAATCATAACATCATGAACATGCGACTCTTTGAGTCCGGCGCCGGTTATCTTGAGAAAACGGCCGTTTGCCTGCAGCTCCTTGATGGTCCGGCAGCCCGTATAGCCCATGCCGGCGCGCAGGCCTCCCATCAACTGGTGGACATTGGTAGATAACGGTCCGCGCAGCGGCACCATACCCTCGATTCCCTCCGGTACCAGCTTGACATCGCTCTCCACGTCGCTCTGGAAATAGCGGTCCTTGCTCCCTTCCTTCATGGCGCCGATGGACCCCATCCCCCGATAGCTCTTGTAGGCGCGCCCCTGATAGAGAATGGTGTCGCCGGGTGATTCCTCGGTGCCGGCAAAGAGCGATCCGACCATGATTACGTCTGCGCCGGATGCTACTGCCTTGGTAATATCTCCGGAGAATTTTATGCCGCCGTCGGCTATCAAAGATACGCCGTATTTTCTGGCGACTTTTGCACACTCGGCAATCGCCGTGATCTGCGGCACTCCGATACCCGCAACAACCCTTGTCGTGCAGATCGAACCAGGACCGATTCCGACCTTGATGGCATCTACGCCGGCCTTGATGAGCGCTTCCGCGGCATCGGCGGTGGCGATGTTGCCGGCCACCAGTTCAATGCCGGGAAAATTCTGTTTCGCGAGCCTTACCGCATCGATGACCCCTTGCGAGTGGCCGTGGGCAGTGTCGATCACGATCACGTCAACCCCGGCTTTCATCAGGGCGTCAATGCGGGCCTCCATATCGGCAGTCGGTCCTACCGCGCCGCCGACCCGCAAACGGCCGAAGCTGTCCTTGCAGGCGTTGGGATATTTCCTGATCTTCTCGATATCCTTGATGGTAATGAGCCCCTTCAGGTTTTTATCGCTGTCGACAACCAGCAGCTTTTCGACGCGGGTATGCTTCAGATGTTCCTTGGCCTGCTCCAGGGTTGTCCCTACCGGCACGGTGACCAGATTACGCTTGGTCATCCGTTCGGAAATGAGGAGATCCAGGTTGGTCTCGAAGCGGAGATCGCGGTTGGTCAGTATCCCCACAAGCTTGCCGTTGCTCTTGGTTATGGGGACTCCCGAAATCCGGTACTTGGCCATGATCTCCAGGGCTTCGCGGATCTTCTGGTGCGGGCGCATGGTGATCGGATCGACGATCATTCCCGATTCGCTTTTCTTTACCTTGTCCACTTCCATTGCCTGATCCGCTATGGAAAAGTTTTTATGGATAAAACCGATCCCCCCTTCCCTCGCCATGCTGATGGCGGCACGGGCTTCGGTAACGGTATCCATGGCAGCGCTGACAAGGGGGATATTCAAGAGGATATTGCGGGAAAGATGGGTCGAAAGGTCAACATCGCGGGGCAGTATCTGGGAATGGGCAGGAAGAAGCAGAACGTCGTCGAAGGTCAGACCTTCGGGGATGTTGTTGTCTAACATTACAAACTCCTTTGCTTGGTAATCGCAAAATATTTAACCTGACAAGCTAGTACAGGCAGTCGCCCAAGTCAAGTTAAAAGGGGTTAAACCTGCATACATTCTTACCCTTCTTCAGTCTCTCAGCTCGGGATAAATGTCTGTTTATCCGTTATTCGCGCCAGAGTCGCGACAATCAGCCTGACGGCGTTTTCCAGATCGGCCAAAGAAAGTACCTCCACAGGAGTATGCATGTAGCGGAGGGGTATTTTCACCAGGGCCGTGGCAACACCGCCGCGGGATATCTGCATGACGTTGGCATCGGTGCCGGTCGCCCTTGGGATGCCGGTAAACTGCACCGGTATGTTCTCGCGCGCCGCCGTATCGGCAAGAAGCTCGAACAGGACAGGGTTTATGTTCGCCCCCCGCGGCAGAATCGGTCCCTTGCCGATCCCCACTTCACCGTTGTGCTTTTTATCAACGTCCGGCTGGTCAGTGGAAAAATCGACTTCGACACAGATACCGATATCAGGATTCACCGTATAGCTGCTCGTTGTTCCTCCTCGCAGCCCCACTTCCTCCTGCACCGATGACACGCCGAAGAGATCGACCGGCAGTTTTGCGCTTAACGCCGCCACCTGCCGCAACACCTCCGCAACGACAAAACTCCCCGCCTTGTCGTCGAAACCGCGGGAAGTGACCCGGTCGCCATGAAGCTTTTCCAGGCCGACGGCAAAGGTCACCGGGTCGCCGACCCGGACCAGCGTTTCCGCCTCTTTCCTGTTAGCAGCGCCGATATCTATGTACTGGGCATCGAGCTTCACCACGGTCTCCCGCTCCTTGGTCTCCATCAGATGGATCGGCTTCTTGCCGATCACCCCCGGAACAACCCCCTTGCAGCCATGGATATTCACCCGCTGACCGGGGGTAATATGAGGGTCAACCCCACCGATGGCGGCGAAATAGAGAAAGCCGTTGTCGTCCAAGTACTTGACCTGAAAACCTATTTCATCGGAGTGACCGACCAGCATGACCCGCGGCCGCTCCACACCAATGCCCTCGATGGCACCGAAGACATTACCCATGACATCGGTGCTGACTTGGGCAAAGGGGGCGATGTAAGCGCGGAATATCCGCTGGGCCGGTTGCTCGTATCCTGACGGACTGGGAGCCTCCAGCAGTTTCTGTAAAAATTCAAAGGATGCATCGCGCATCAACCACCTCCATAAAATATTTTCAAACCATCAACCGCCGACCGCCGACCGCCTCTACATCGGATACTTCCCCATCGCAGCAGGATCGAGATTTTCCAGAAAATCCACAAAACGGCGTGCATCGGTTTCCCGGGAAAAATGCCCTTCATTCAAATCAAGCATGGGTGCCTGCTTCACAACCTCTTCATGCACCATTACCGGCAGTTTATACTTGAGGGCAGCCATCATCGCCTCGCTGACACGCACATCGACCAGATGTTTTTTGCTTTTGCCGCCGAACTTGACCGATGCGGCAAACACGCCGTCCCGCAGACTTTCGATGGCAATCTTTTCAATCCTCATCCCCATCTGCTGCATGAGAACCGTCAGCAAGTCGCCCCGCCCGCTCTGGAAAGATATGTCCCGACTGATAAGCTCGACAGCAAGCGAGACGGATTCTTGAGTGCTGATCCAGATCGGCACCGAATTCTCACCCGCATCATCCTTCAGGATTATTACCGGCATTTGCGCGATGGCATCCAGGGCAAAACCGAATATTTTCATCTCGTGATACATATTACCTCACTGTTAAATAGTTTAAAACCACCAATAGCACTACCGGCAGAGCTCCCCCTGCAACGAATTCTGATCACCGCGGGTAATCATGACATTGACGATGCTTCCTACCAGGGAGACATCTGCTGCGAGGTTAACAACCCTGTTCCCCGAAGTCCGGCCGTAAAACTGTCCCCCCCGCCTGCTCTCCCCTTCGATGAGGACCTGCTGAACGGTGCCGACAAAGCTCTTGTTGGTTTCCAGGGTGATGCGCCGCTGAAGATCCAGCAAGCGGCTGAGACGCCCCTGCTTTTCATCCTGGCCGACTTCGTCTGCATATCCGGCCGCCTTTGTTTCCGGCCGTTTTGAATAGATGAAGGAGAAGACATCGGTATACCTCACCTCCTCCATGAGCGACAGGGTTGCCTGGAAATCCTCCTCCGTTTCGCCGGGGAAACCGACGATGATGTCGCCGGTTATCTGGATCGAAGGACATGCGGCCTTCAGGCGGGCAATCGACCCGAGGTATTCCTCGCGGGTATACCCCCTGTTCATTGCCGCCAGCACCGCGTTGCTCCCCGACTGGGCAGGCAGATGAATATGTCTGCATAGTTTGGGGATTTCGGCAAAACAATCGATCAGCGGCTGAGAAAAATCCTTGGGATGGGAAGTGGTAAAGCGGATGCGCTCGATGCCCGGGATCAGCGACACCTCTCGCAACAGGGCGATAAAGCTCATCTCGCCGGAACTTTTGAGACCGTAAGAGTTGACATTTTGACCCAGGAGGGTCACTTCCTTGACTCCATTTCCCGCCATTCCCCTGACCTCGCCGAGGATGTCTGCCGAGCGGCGGCTGATCTCCCTTCCGCGCACATAAGGGACGATGCAGTAGGAGCAGAAATTTTCACACCCCTGCATGACGGTGACGAAGCGGGAGACCCCGTCTGTCCGTTCATCAACGGGAAAGAGATCAAGCCTGGTTTCGTTGTCGATAAAACCGACTTCCGCAAGCCGCTCCCCCTTCTCCGCCGCTCTGACCAGCTCCGGCAACAGGTGAAGATTGTGGGTTCCGAATACGATGTCCAGATGTGGGACATTTGCCAGCAGCCGCTCACCCTCCTGTTGGGCAACACAGCCGCCTACCCCGAGAATGATGCCCGGTTTTTTCCGTTTCAGCCCCTTGTACTGGACAAGATGATTGTAGACCTTCTCTTCCGCTTTCGCTCTGACACTGCAGGTATTGAGAATTACAAGATCAGCCTGAGATGAGTCCTGGGTGGGAAAATAACCGATCCCTTTCAGCAGCGCTGCGATTTTTTCCGAATCACTGACATTCATCTGGCAGCCGAAAGTTTCGAGGTACAGCAGTTTTTCTCTTGTCACGTTGTTCCTTTACCGCCCTGATTTGCGTTAAATAGTACGCAATTTGTCCGCACCACGTCAACTAATTTCCTCCCTTAAACAGCAGCACAACATTTACAGGTCCGACCGAATCGTTAACGTCATATAGCCGAGAACAATATAGTTATTTGGCAAAATGGGCACCGTCGCCACACATATAATTATCTGAATATTTTGATATTATTCAAATAGGCACATATATTGCTACATCCATATAAACAGGACATTATATCTTGACAACATTATCCCCCTGCAAATATAGTCACGCCTTAATTAACGGCGCTCTAATCACGGTTTTTTCCATAAAAGGAGGTGATTGCTAGTTCTGGTTTATAGGCTATCAGCCGATGACAACAAATTCCCAGTAAACAGGTTTGCAGTTGTTGTAAAAAAATAGAAAAGGAGAAAACATGAAAAGCATCTCGAAGAAAATCCTGTCAAGCACTCTGCTGCTCGCCCTCTCCATGCCCCTCACAGCATTGGCCGCAGACCAGGACCTGCAACAGAAAGTCGATTCAATGTCCAAGGAACTGGAAACCCTGAAACAGCAGGTGAAAAGGACCGAGGACAAATCCCTCGGCAAATGGTTGACCATCGGCGGCGATTACCGGTTCAGGATTGACTCTTTGCAGGGAAAAACCAAAGCATTCACCGATGTGAACAGAACCTTTTCCTTTGCCCAGCAGCAAATGAATAACGGCTTTTTGTCAGATCCCGTTAATTTTGGCCCGTCAGTACTTGCATTTTCCAACTTTGCCGCTGGCATGAATCAGGTAAGGACTTTCAATGGAGCGAATGCGTTTCTTGGTAATCCAGCCAACCAGGCGATGCTTGGGCAGCTTCAGAACTTTGCACAAATGGTCCCTGCTCAAACCGTCAAGAATGACACCCTCTACACCAATCGCCTCGGCCTCGACCTCCACGCCAAGGCCACCAAGGATGTAACCGTCAATGTCCGGCTCGTTGCCTACAAGACCTTCGGCTCACTGGACGACAGTGCAGTGACCGGCAGCGGCGGCACCCCCTTCTTTGCAGACCGGGTCGGCGTATTTGACGGCACCATCGGGCACGTTCCTTCCAGCGACTTCCTCGGCGTTGACCGCGCCTATGCCACCTGGTCCAACATCGCCGAGCAGCCTGTATGGTTCTCGGTTGGCCGCCGCCCCTCCACCAACGGCGTACCCAGCCATCTGCGGATGAACAATGAAAAACCGGGGAACGGCGGCACCCCTGCCCTGCTCGTGGACTATGCCTTTGACGGCATGACACTCGGCTGGGCCCCGGACTTCGACATGCTCCCCGGCGCCTATGCCAAGGTCTGCTACGGCCGCGGATTTGAAGCCGGAGTTGATACGCCGAACAGTTCCGGCAATACCCTTCGTGATACCGACATGCTTGGCGTGGCGGTCATCCCTTACGACACTGACCCGCTGCGCATCAGTTTCCAATGGAACCGCGGCTTCAACATCTTCGACTTCCCGGTCATGAACAACACCGCCTTCGGCGACACCGCCCCTACAGTGGAACTCGGTTCCATAGACTGGTACGAACTGGGCGCCCTCAGCACCCAGAAAAACATTGGCCCAGGCACTCTCAACCTGTTTGGTTCTTTCGGCCTGAGCGTCACCCATCCAAACGACAATGTATCCGCCAATGCCGGTTTTCAGGGACTCTTGACCGGCCAGTTCTTCAACCCCGAGGCGCCAACCGACAAGACCGGCTGGGCCGCCTATGTGGGCGCACGTTACGACTACACCCCGACCCGCACAAAACTCGGTTTTGAGTACAACCACGGCTCCAAGAATTGGATCACCTTTGCACCGGCAGCAGACGATATGTGGACAAGCAAAGTCGGAACAAGAGGTAATGTCTACGAAGGATACGTGATCCAGGAGCTGAATCTGCAGCCGGTTTCTTCCTATCTCAGCAAGACATTTTTCCGCCTCGGCTACCAGTACTATGACTTCGAGTATACCGGCAGCAATAACTGGGTAGGCGCTCCGCAGAAGATTGCCGATTTGCAAGCATCCAGCATGCAACTGCTGGCACCGCTGAAAAGCGCCCAGAACATCTACTTCACCTTCGAGGTTAAATTTTAATATTGATATATATGGTATTTTATATTATTGTAGTTTTATTGAGCGAGGGGGTAGCACCCCTCGCTTTCTCACGATATATTTAAAGGTATTACGGCATGGTGCCGAATATATAAAATGAATCGCGGTTCAACAATCTCAACAAGAAAAAGGAGCAGCAGATGAAAAAGTTGGTTTCTCTCATGTTACTGTTCGCCATAGTCGGTCTTGCCAGCCTGTCATTCACCTCTGTCGCCAGCGCAGAAGAAGTGAAGATGGTCGGCGTCATCACCAAGATCGAGATAGCGGGCAAAGACGCAAAAACAGCCACGGCAACGTTGAAGGACAACAAAACGGGAAATCTGGTCGTGATTACTGTTAACGATGAATTGACACTGGACAAATTCAAGGACCACCGCATTGTCGAAGGCGATGAAATACGCTGTAAATACGAGACGGAAAACGGCAAAAACGTCAGCAAGCTTTTCAGGAAAACAGCCGGCTGTTAAGTGGAATAGTTTGTTCTCTTTCAACACTATAATTTAAATCGCTGTAGTTCGAACAATTGCAGCGTTTTTCTTTACCGCACATATCATTGTATTTGAATATTTATATATAATACAATTTTTACCAAACTCTATTTAACGAGGTCACCCATGAAACTTCACGGATTTGTCACTACATTTATGGTAGCTTGCCTTGCCTCTGCCCCGGCGATGGCCAAGGACCATCCGGGCAAGGAAGCAATCGAGAAAAACGGCTACAAGGGGCCGGCTACTTGCGAAGAATGCCATCCCGGCACGGCCAAAGGCTTTCTGGACAGCGTCCACTGGAAACATGCATCAAAGGTAAGCAATGTCGAGGGATTAGACCCCAAAAAAGAATACGGCATGAAAAACCGGATCTATACCATGTGCAACGGTAATGATATCGTCAACAACCTTAAAGAGATCCCGAAGAGCCCGGAAACGGGCAAGACCAAGTTCACCGGATGCAACACCTGTCATCCTGGCAACCATCTGAGCGATGTGGGGAGCACCGGCGAAGCCGCGGAAAACGCCATCGATTGCCTGGTCTGCCACTCCACCGACTATGATTTCAGGAAACGAAAGCCTTACAAGGACGAAAAGGGGCAGATCGTCATGGGCCAGGACAGAAGCACAAAGGCCGCCCTGGCGATCAGCAAGCCTACGGTTAAAAACTGCATGGTCTGCCATGAAGCTGCCGGCGGGGGCGTGCTCGTCAAAAGAGGGTTTGCCTTCACTGCAGAGACCGATGCCCATGCAGCCAAGGGAATGGTCTGCGTGGACTGCCACACAGCCAAAAACCACAAAATCCCCACAGGTTATGACCCTAACAACTGGGCAAACGATGGTGTACGTATTTCCTGCGCCGACACGGCGTGTCATGGCAATAAGCCCCACAAGGATGCTGACCTGAATCGCCATACGGCAAGAATCGCCTGCCAGACCTGCCACATTCCCAGGACTGGCGGCGCCTTTGCCAAGGACTTCACCAAGTGGGAACAGAGCCCTGACAAGTTTTATGAGCCGACAACCCTGAAGAAAGAAGCCAATGAAACCGTGCCGGTCTATGCCTGGTACAATAATACGGTAAAAAACACCCCGACCTTCATCGGCCCGAAAGGGAACAGAAAAGACAAGACCAGCAAGATCTATCCTTTCAAGATCTTCCAGGGCAAGGCATTCTTCGACAAAAAGACCGGCAAGCTCATGTCCATGGATTTCGCCCCGCCCATGGCAACCGGCGATACGCTGGCAGGCGTGGCATCGGCTGCCAAGACCTTGGGGATCAAGAACTATACACCTGTTCCTGGATGGCAAACCATCTATTTCGGCAGCAATCACCTGGTCACCAAGAGCAAGGCGTTTTCCTGCGCAAACTGCCACGCACCCAACGGAGTTCTTAATTTCAAAGATCTCGGTTATAGCGAAAAGGAAATCCTGCGGCTGACCAGCCCCGCGATTTATATGGAAAGCATGGTCAAAAAACAGAAAGAAGAGTGGTAATAAATCTTCACCGACTTAAAGCACAACCCCACCCCAACCTTCGTTGGATGCAATTCGGGCGGCCAGATCGGCCGCCCATTTTTTACATTGGAATTTGATTTTCCCTTGACAGCAGTTTCCTCCAAGTGGTATAAGTTTAACTTTCGAAAATTATCCAACAATTTTAAAATACATCGGAGGTGTAGTTTGGCAAATCATAAATCGGCACTCAAGAGAATCAAGCAGACAGAAAAAAGAACAGAAAGAAACCGACATGTCCGCTCGACCCTGCGGACTTTCATAAAGCGTGTTCGTGAAGCAGCAGCGGCAAAGGATGCAGCCCTTGCCAAAGAAGCACTGGCAGCAGCTATTCCCGTTATCGACACCGCGGCTTCCAAGGGTGTTATCCACTCCTCCAATGCCTCACGCAATATCTCAAGGCTCACCAAACTGGTAAACACTCTGGGCTAGTAACGGCTCGCAGCAACAGTCACCATCTGAAAATTAAAAGGGATTCCGTGTCACGGAATCCCTTTTCTTCATCCTTCATCCTTCACTCTTCTTACCTCTTGCCGCACACTTCCATGGTCAAACGCTCCATGAGGGCAGCAGGTTTCCCCCCACCCGTCTTTAGCGCCAGGTCCAGATCGAATAACCGTTCAAAAACCCCTTTGAGTTCGGTGGTACGATAATTCCGTGCCTGTTCGATCACTTTTTTCAGGAAATAAGGATTGATACCGGCGGCCTTGCCGATTTCATTGGTGGGAATCTTGCGATCCAACAACTCCCTCACCCGCCAGAGCTGGCGAAAATGGCGGGACAGCATTGCCAGCACCAGCAGAGGGGCTTCGCCGTCGCGCAGAATGGTATAGAGGGTGCGCAATGCCTTGCTGAGGTTCTTTTCTCCAAAGGCGTCGGCCAACTCGAAAACAGTGTCGACCTTGGTATCGGATACGATCTCCTTTACATCGCCGACAGTTATGCTTTCCCGCTTGCCGCTGTATGTTGCAACCTTCTCGATTTGCGACGCCAGTTCCTGGAGATTGTTGCCGACCATGTACGCCAGGAGGTCTGCAGCAGCAGGTTCGATGCGTTTACCGTACGCCTTTACCTCTTCACGGATAAACGGCCCTAACTGGTTCTCGTAAGGACGCTTGAATTCCACCAGCTCGCCCGTTTTTTTCATTTCCGTGAAGAATTTTTTACGCTGGTCAATCTTCTCCCCCTGGAAAATCAGGCAGGTTGATGGGGAAGGATTCTGGACATAGCCCGTCAGGACTTCGAGGGTTGCTGCGGACAATTCATGACTTTTTTTCACCAGAATAGCGCGCCGCTCGGAAAACATCGGCAAGGTTTGCGCTGCGCTGAATATTTCCTCCCCCTTGCATTCATTGCCGTAGAACACGTTCAGGTTGAAATCACGGAAATCAGGTGATACCACCTGCTCCAGCAGTCGCTTTACCCCCCTTTCGATCAGGTAAGGTTCATCGCCATACATATAGTAAAGGGGACCGATGTCCCCTTTTTCCAGAGCCCGTGCAAACTCTTCCGGCTTCATAAAATCGTACCCCTAACCCCGACGAACGGGATAAGTCCCTTCACGAAAAATTCTTCGCAAAAAACATGCAAATAATTTTTCTAAGGGACTAAAAGTCTTCCTGTGTCTTCTCGTGAATCTGTTCCGCCAGCCGACGGCATATCTCCCTGACAGCGGCATCTTCGCTGTTTTGCTGTAAGGCAAGGTTCGAGTTTGCCGGATAGTCCTGACTCCCGGAAAGCTCCCCCTTCCAGAGAACCTTCCCGCTCTGCCTGTCGGACAAGGTCGCAACGACCTTGATGGTCAAACGGTACTCCCTTATCTTGTCGGCGGCAGTATATGAAACAGGGGTAACCGCATAGGAAAGAACCGCGCCGCTCAGGACAAGCCGAGCAGCGGCTTCGTCCACGGCCTTCCCCCCGCTGCGCCTGGCAAACTCGTCGACCAGGTTTGAAGTAAGGACGGTTTCCAGTCCGGGATGGTAACTCTTGTTGGCAAAGACAGGAATATGAACCCCGTCCTTCCCCCCGACAGGCGAACCAGCCACACTTCCGACATGGTGATAACCGCAACCGTTCAGAGCAATACCGACAATCATCAAAAGCCAGAAGGCAAAAAACCTGTGCAAACCAGTAGTCCCCTTATTCATTAACCTACAACGATGTTAACCAGCTTGCCGGGAACATAGACAATCTTCTTTACACTCTTCCCTTCAATAAACGGCTTCACCCGCTCGTCGGCAAGGGCGGCGCCTTTTACGTCATCTTCCGAAGCGGTAACGGCAACGGTCAGCTTCCCGCGCAGCTTGCCATTAACCTGAACAACGACCAGCAGCTCTTCATCAATTGCCGCAGCTGAATCAAATGCCGGCCAGCCTGCCTGCTCCAGGCTTTTATTGTTACCGAGCTGGGCCCACAGCTCTTCGGTGAAATGGGGAACAAAGGGGGCAAGCAGCATCACTACCGATTCGATTGCCTCCTTGAGCACCGGTGCATTTTGCGGACTGTTTTTCGGCTCAAACGACTGGATGGTATTGACCAGTTCCATTGTGGCAGCTATGGCCGTGTTGAAGTGGAACCGTTCCTCGATATCTTCCGTCACCTTCCTGATGGTCTTGTGCACCTGGCGGCGCAACCCCTTCCCTTCGTTGGTCAACCCGGCAGGATCGAGAGCTCCCGCACCGCCGATGATGGGCAGGGTATCGTAGACCAGTTTCCATACACGGTTGAGAAAACGGAAACTGCCGTCAACCCCCTGATCGCTCCAGTCCAGGTCCTTTTCCGGCGGCGCAGCAAAGAGAGAGAAGAGTCGGGCCGTGTCAGCACCGTATTTATCGATAAGGGCGTTGGGGTCGACCACATTCCCCTTCGACTTGCTCATCTTCGCCCCATCCTTGATCACCATCCCCTGGGTGAGAAGGTTGGTGAACGGCTCGTCGATGTCGCAATAGCCCAGATCGCGCAATACCTTGGTGAAGAAGCGCGCATAGAGCAGGTGCATGACCGCATGCTCGATTCCGCCGATATACTGGTCCACCGACATCCAGTATTCGGTCTTCTCCTTGTCCAGCGGCCCGGAAACAAAGTCGGGGCAGCAGTAACGGAGGAAATACCATGAGGATTCCACAAAGGTGTCCATGGTGTCGGTCTCCCTGCGGGCGGCTTCGCCACACTGGGGACAGGTCGTATTGACGAAGGAATCCACCTTATCCAGTGGATTACCCCCCTCACCGGTAAACGTGGCGTCCATGGGAAGAACCACCGGCAGATCCGTTTCGGGCACGGGCACCGCTCCGCAAAGGTCGCAGTAAATCATGGGAATAGGGTTCCCCCAGTAGCGTTGCCGTGAAATCCCCCAGTCACGCAGACGGTAATTGACCGTCTTCTTGCCGATGCCCTCCTTCTCCAGATAATCGGCAATCTGCTCTTTGGCCGCGCCGCTTTTCAGGCCGTCAAACCTGCCGGAGTTGACCATGATCCCTTCAGCAGTGAAAGCTTCCGCCATCGTCTGCGGGTCCAATGCCTCCCCTTCCGGCTGGATCACCACACCCATGGGGATATCGTATTTCCGCGCGAACTCGAAATCGCGCTGGTCATGGGTCGGTACCGCCATAACCGCCCCGGTGCCGTAGTCGGTCAGGACAAAATTGGCGAGATAGACCGGCATCCGTCGGTTAGTGACCGGATTTATGCAGTACGAACCGGTAAACACCCCTTCCTTTTCAAAGTCTTCTGCAGTGCGCCGGATACGATCGGTCTTCTTGACCTTCTCGATAAAAGCCGCTACAGTTGCCATGTTTTCAGGGGTAGTCAACTCCAGTGCCATGGGATGTTCCGGCGCCAGAGACATGAATGTGGCGCCGAACAGGGTATCCTGACGGGTGGTAAAAACCTTTATCTTGTCCATTTGCCCTTCGATGGGGAAATCTATTTCGCAACCGGTGCTTCGCCCTATCCAGTTGCGCTGCATGGTCAGGACACGCTCCGGCCAACCGGGGAGCTTGTAGGTGTATTCCAGGAGTTCCTCTGCATAGTCGGTTATCCTGAATGACCACTGCTCAAGTTCCTTCTGATCCACATTACTGTCGCACCGCCAACAGCAGCCGTCTTCAACCTGTTCATTGGCCAGAACAGTTTCACATTTGGGGCACCAGTTAACGGAAGATATCTTTTTATAGGCAAGACCCTTTTTATACATCTGCAGGAAAATCAACTGCTCCCATTTGTAGTAGTCCACGTCGCAGGTCGCAAGTTCCCGATCCCAATCATAGGAAAGGCCCATTTTTTTCAATTGGCCCCGCATATAAGCGATGTTTTCATAGGTCCATTTGGCAGGGTGGCTCTTGTTCTGGATCGCCGCGTTCTCTGCCGGCATGCCGAAGGCATCCCACCCCATGGGATGAAGGACATTAAAGCCTTTCATCCTTTTGAACCGGGCTATCACGTCGCCGATCGAGTAGTTGCGCACATGCCCCATGTGAATGCGCCCCGAAGGATAGGGAAACATTTCCAGAAGATAATACTTTTCCCTCGTCTTATCCTCGGTTGCCCTGAAGCTCTTATTGGCTTCCCAGAATTTCTGCCATTTCTCCTCAACCCTGCTCGGGAGATACTTTTCTTCCACATCAACCTCCTGGCCCGGTCATGCCGGGGCAATAGAACTGAAAAAAAGCATTTCAGCACGGAAACGCAGCAAACACGGTGAAAATCACAGGGTCAGGCTTATATGCTTCGATAGCGAGCGGCATTGCCTGAATCCACCGACATCCTGATTTTTCTTTGCGTTCTTTGCGGCTTTGCGTGAGTAAATGCTTTCCACTATGATACGTAATTAATTCGGCGGCATACCTTCCTGGAACTGGGGAATATCGCCGGAGCGGCCACCATGGCACCTGCCGCAGCTACCCTGGTCCTTGACGCTGAAGGCCATTGCAGCCCCGTGACAGGCGCCGCACGATTTACCATCTTCCATATCCTTCATCTTATACTGTTTCCTGGCGACACCCGGTGCAATGAGATTGTTGTGGCAGTCACCACAGTTGTACCCCTTCGAAATATGCAGTTTGTGACTGAACAAGACACTGCCGGTATTGGCCGGCAGTTCATATTTCACCGCCCTCGTCACGTTGTGACACTTGCTGCAACTGCCGGTAACCGCAAAGGCAGTGTTCGATTCGTGACAAGCGCCGCAGGACCGCCCCTTTTCCATGTCGGGCATGGTGTAACGCTTGTTCCCCTCACCCGGAACGAATAGCTTGGAGTGGCAATCGTTGCAGCGGTAAACACCCAGATGAAACTTGTGGCTGAAGAGCGCTCCCGATTCCTTGAACTGGATCTCTTTAACCGGATGGCACTTTTCACAATTTTCTTTTACCGTAAAAGCGGTTTTCGCGTCGTGACATGCGCCGCAGGACTTGCCACCCTCCATATCAGCCATTTTATAGCGTTTGGCTGCCACACCGGTAGTGAATATACCGTTGTGGCAGTCACCGCACTTGTACATGCCGATATGAAATTTATGGCTGAAGTAGGTGATGCCGGTTTCGGGAACTTTGAAGGCCACTTCAATGGTCGATTTATGACACTTGTCGCAATCACCCTTGACCGAGAAGCCGGTGCTCCCTTCATGGCAGGCGCCGCACGACGCCCCTTTTTCCATATCAACCATCGTACGCCGCTTATTGTCCGGTCCGGCAACAAACAGTTTGCTATGGCAGTCACCACACTTGTACATCTCCAGGTGCTTTGTGTGACTGAAACGGGCGTCATCCGTAAAGGTGATATCCTTGACAGGGTGGCACTTGCCGCAATTGGCTGCCACGCTGAAAGCTGTCTTCCCCTCATGGCAGGCACCGCAGGACTTACCCTTTTCCATCTCGGCCATGGGAAAGCTCTTTCTCGCCACCCCCGTGGTAAAAACCTTGTTGTGACAGTCATCACACTTGAACATGCCCAGGTGCAGCGAATGGCTGAAGTTCACCGGACCGATATCGGGTATGGTGAAGGTGATATCCTTCGTGCTTTTATGGCATCTGTCGCAACTGCCGTTGACGGAGAAAGCGACATCACCTTCGTGACAGGCGCCGCATGATTTCAGCTTCGCCATGTCGGCCATGGTATAGCGTTTGCTGTTGACGCCACCGACAAAGAGGCCGCTGTGGCAGTCATTGCAGTTGTACATGCCAAGATGGAATTTATGACTGAAAAGCGCATCGCTTTTCTTGAAAGGGATATCCTTGGTAGTCTTGTGACATTTTGCGCAATCGCCCTTGACTGAAAAACCGGTGCTGCCGTCGTGACAGCCACCGCAAGACCTCCCTTGTTCCATTTCACGCATGGAATAACGTTTGCTGTTCGGACCGGCAACAAAAAACTTGCTATGGCAGTCCCCGCATTTGTACATCTCCAGGTGGAATTTATGGCTGAATAAGGCATCGGCGGTGAACGCAATGTCCTTCACGGTATGACATTTGGTGCAGTTTTCCTTGACGGTAAACGCCGTTTTCCCATCATGGCAGGCACCGCACGACACTCCGCCCGCCATCTGCGCCATGGAAACGTGGGGGTTGCCCGGGCCCGGCTTGAACAGCTTGTTGTGACACTCGCCGCACCCGTACATACCAAGATGAAAATTATGGCTGAAGATCAACGTGCCGAAGTCGGGTATTTCGATGGGAACTTCTTTAACGATGTGACATCTTACACATTCAGTAAGGGCAAAGGCCTTGGTTTTGTTATGGCAGGCACCGCACGATTTCCCCTTTTCCATTTCCGCCATGGTCACGGGCGGCACCTTCTTGGTGATGGGAAAGATGGTCTTATGGCATACGGTACAATTACTGCCCAGTTTATTCAGATGGACATCATGGTCAAACACTACCTTACCGGCGTTCTCAGTTTTAAAAGTAACTACCTTGAACTCCTTGGCAAACAACAAAACCGGAATCATAAGCAGTAACATCAACGGCAGTAAAAAGCGTTTCACAGACTTTTCCCTCTGTTTCCTGAAATTGTGATCTTTATTTCCAAGCACATGTCGGAAAGACACCATTACCCTTTGTATGCCTTGCCAGTCTCGATAATCAGGTAATCTTCAACAGTCCCTTTGCCACATCCAGTATTCTGTTCGGCTGGATAGGCTTGGTGATGTAATCGTTGGCGCCCAGAGCAAGGGCACGCTCCCGGTCCTCCTGCGCCCCCTCGGTGGTGATGACGACGATCGGCGTATCCTTGTAGTTTGCGTCATTGCGCACCAGACTTACAAGCTTTAAACCATCCATGATCGGCATGTTTATGTCGGTCAGAATGAGGTCGAATCTTTCAGCGGAAAGCTTTTTCAGCCCATCGACACCGTCATTGGCTTCCACGATCCGGATGCCTCTCAATCTTTTAAGGGCAAAAGATATGAGTTGCCTCATCGTGGGCGAGTCCTCGACTATCAGGATATTATATTGCAACATATGTTGTCCTCCGATTATTCCACGTATCTTTCATCCATTCCAGAGGTAACCCATAGGAGCGTGCAGGGACACATACCCGATACGGTTACTTTGTCAGGAGATCGATGAATCCCTGAATAGTTGAAAGCTTGCGTTCGGAATCATTGTAGAGCCTTGAGCTGAAAATGGCAGTAGCCGCATGTCCAGCCAACAGGGTGAACAGTTCGTAGTCGACAGCAGCAAACGTCGTTTTTTGCACCAACAGTTTGTAAATCACCAGCACGCCGATCACGTGTTCCTTGATCTTGAGCGGGATGCAGACCATGGGTTGATGGAGATCCTGAACATAAGTGCTGACGTTCTCCACAAAGTAATTCTCGCCGGTCTTGGCAACTTCGCCAATAATGCCTTTGCCAAGCTTCACATGGGGAATATTGTCCCGGAGAATGCCTTCACAGGCGACAGCCTGAATTTCATTGCTCTTTTCGTCAAGGAGCATGATTGCGAATTCTTCGGCGCCGATCAGGTTTATGATGATCTCGGTAATTATCTGCAGGACCTCTTTGAAATCGAGGGTGGAATGCAACTGGTAACTGGCAATGTAGAGGTTTGCCAGGTTGTTGTTTTCTTCCTCGATTTCTATATATCGGGCAGCAAAATCCTGATTTTCCGCCTCCACCTGCTTGATCCGCCCGAGGATCTCATCCTTTTCCCGTTCCAGCTCCTCAATTCGCTGAAACAGCTTGCGGTTTTCATCAGTCGAGGCAGGAACCCCCTCCAGGTTGGACTGAGATTCCTCCAGTTGGATAATCCGATAGCGGAGCCGTTCGTTTTCCCTCATCAACTCCTGGGTAAACTCGGCCCCTTTTTTGAAGACCTGCAAGAACTCTTCAGCCCTTCCATGAACGCCTTTATCTTCTTCCTTTGACATATTCCACTCCAGTCTCTGTTATATCAGTCCCTGTTATGTAAAATTCCGCAATGCGAAGCGATTTCATTGGCCATCCTGTCGATGGGCGCCACCTTGTCAACCAGCCCGGTGGCTATTGCCTCACGGGGCATGCCAAAAACAACCGCCGATTCTTCAGACTCAGCGAGTATCCTGGCGCCAGCAGCCTTGGCCGTCTTAACTCCGCGGCTTCCATCATTTCCCATGCCGGTAAGGACCACCGCCAGCAGGCGTGAGCCATAGATTTCAGCACAGGAAGCAAGCATGGCATCCACGGAAGGTATATATTTATCCGTCGGCGCCGGGTCGACCACCCGGACTATTACTTTCCCATCAAGAGACTGAAGCACCATATTTCGGCCCCCCGGAGCAACCAGAACCCTTCCGGGCAAAACGGCATCACCGTCTTTAGCCTCTTTGATCTCAAAACCTGATGTACGATTCAGTCTTTCGGCAAAAGCCCTGGTAAATCCCGCGGGCATGTGCTGGGAAACCACAACAGCAACCGGCAGCGGCTCTGCGAACGCGGAAAAAATGCTCTGGAGAGCCGGTGGACCTCCGGTAGAAGCTCCAATGGCGACAATATCGACTTTGGATTTGACTGTTTTTGCGGTCGGAAACAACGCCGGCTTCTTTTCCTTTTTTGCCTTTGCCTCCTGGATAAACAATGACTCCCGTCTTTTGATCCCCGCCATATTGAGGTTAAAAACACTCCGCACCTTTTTCTGGAGATCGTCCTGAATTTTCAGAAGTTCATCGGATATCGTCCTGGTCGGTTTCGCGATAAAATCAACAGCGCCCAGTTCAAGCGCCTTAAAAACCCGCTCGTCCTCACTCCCGGAACTGATCACGATAACCGGCGTAGGACAGCTGCTCATGATGATGCGCAACGTAGTAAAGCCGTCCATTCGGGGCATTTCAAGATCAAGAGTAACGAGATCGGGACTTAGATCGATAACCCGCCTGATTCCCTCCTCACCATTGGCAGCGTAGCCTACAACCTCAACCTCCGGCACCTCTTCAAGCATCTTGGTAATAGTACGTCGATTGTAAGCCGAATCGTCTATGACCACCACCCTCACCTTCTTCATGCAAAACCTCCGAATTCCGCACATTCAGGCTTGTGGTAGACCATGTCGTTTTTCAGGTGTTTGAGAGCAAAGGCAGTAGAAATATTCATCAACGATTCGGAATGGCCGAGGAGAAGATACCCTCCCTCGCGCAATGACTTGTAAAATGATTCCACAACCCTCTTCTTGGCGATCTGATCGAAATATATGATGACGTTGCGACAGAAAATCACATCCATCTTGCCGAGCAATGCAAGCCGGTTCTGATCAAATAGGTTGAGATGGCTGATAGTTACAAGCTCCCGGACTTCATCGTTTACTTTGAACATGCCTTCCTGTTCTTGAAAATATCGTTTAATATATATTTCTTCTGTTGATCTGAATGAAGATTTGCCGTAAGCAGCCTTTCGTGCCTGTTGCAGCACCCTCTGGCTGATATCGGTGCCGATGATTTCCACGCGCCAGCCTTTTATACAACCCATTTCCAGAAGAAGCATGGCGATCGTGTACGGCTCTTCACCCGTAGAACAGCCAGCACTCCAGATCCGCAATGTGCGATCGCCCCTTTTCGCCTTTACGTTCATCAACTCGGGAATTATTTCGTCGGTAAATGCCTTCAACTGAAACGCTTCGCGGAAAAAATAGGTCTCGTTGGTGGTCAGGATATCCATTATGTCGGAGAGTTCCTGATCCCGCTTTCTGTCATATTTCAGAAAATGATAGTAATCCCTGAACGCCGGAAGTTGATGATGGGACAATCTCCGGGCAAGACGTTTTTCCAGCAGATACTTGGAGTCGTTATCAAAATATAGACCACAATGTGTATAAATGAGATCCCTGATAAGGCGAAACTCATCATCGGTCATCAGTACTTCAGGTTCAGAGCAAAACATTAGAAGAACCTATCCATTAATTCCACGATCTGCCCCTTTACCGATTCATCCGACTCGGTTTCCAGGGCCGAACGCAGATATGGCAATGCCTTCTCACCCATCCGGGCAGCCATTGCCTTAACAAAACTGCTCCTTACATCCCAGTGCGGATGGGACAGAAGTTTGTTCCGGTATGCATGAATCCACCCATCGCCATTCAGAGAAAGGATGTTGATGGCAGCCTTGACCACTTCTTCATCGTGGTTTTCAAGCGCCCTTTCAACCAATGCGGTCCCCTTGTCTCCGCCGATCTGGGCAACAGTATCCAGCACGGAGATCAAAACGAGCCCTTCAGCACTCTCAAACAACTCGACAATCGCCGGCAAGGCGGCATCGTTGCGCAGATTACCAAGGCTCTTCAGTGCTGCGCACTTAACCCAGGGATCGTCATCCTTAAGCGCCAAGAGTAAAGGATCGAGGACGTCATCCCCGCCGATATCCCCGAGAGCGCCTGCTGCAGCAATACGGACATCAGGATCCTCATCAACCAAAGCCATGACGAGGTGCCCGACGCTCGCCGCCGACTTGAGCTTGGCCAACGAACTGACCGCGGTTTTGCGTACGGATGCGTCTTCATCCTTGATAAGGAGCGAAAGTTTATCGGTGTCGGAGAGTGCCGTGCAAAGAATCGCCGCATTACGCCTTTTTTCAGAAACTTCGGAAGAGGCAAGTTTGCCGGTAATTTTTGCTACGGCTACCCTGTCCGCTTCGACAAGGCGATAAAGGGCTTCAATTGCCCCTTCACGGACATCCGGCTCACTGTCTTCGAGCAGATGGGCGATTTCGTTGATAAACACAACAAGGCCGGTCTTACCCGCAGCCTGCACCGAGGCTTTTCTCAGCCGGGCATTGGAGTCGAGCAGCCCTTCGCTTAATAGGGAAACGCACCCCTTGTAGCGCAATTCTCCGCATACATAAACGATGAAACAGCGTTCATCGTCATCCGCGGCAGGATATGCTTCAACCAGAGATGCTGCTCCGCCCTCCCCCATGGCCTTGAATGCCTGCAAGCAGTGCCTGCGGAGCCTGTCGTCACAGCAGCCGCGAAGCAGATGGCCAGACGCACGATCATCCCCGATGATGCCGAGAATTTTGACCAGTGACTCTCTCAAACTGCTCTCGGAAGTTTCAAACGAAGCAAGCAGACCTTCCACAAACGGAGTTCCCTTGAACCTCCAGAGCCTCTCATCCACTGCACGTTCAGCGATTTCGGAGGGGAGGCGGTCCCTGAGCGAAACAAGCCCCATCGCCGCTGCCTCACGGGCATTCTTCACCCTGTCCTTCAATCCCTCCACAAGAAGCGGCACCGCCTCCACATCGCCAATCGCACCGAGACAGTCGTATATCGCCTTTTTCAGGAGATTTTCCTTGGCAAGCGGTACAATCGCGGCCATAGGCACCGGTTTACCGATTTTGCCGATGGACTCGAGAATGGTGAACCTCAGCCAAACGTCATTTTTTGCCAAGGCCTGCAAAAGAGCCGGTATCGCCTGCGCATCCCGAATCTTTCCCAGATTTTCTGCAGCTGCAGCACGAACGTTGGCATCGGAGTCATCGAGCGCCTTTATCAAATGCGGCACAAAAGCAGGGTCGCAGATGTTCCCCATGATGTCGACAATGAACTTCCGCACATCATGGTCGTCATCCCCCACATGACGGCAAAGGGCATGTGTAGCCTGCCGCCCGAGCTTTTCCAGGGATTCCACGGCGGAATTGCGCAGGCCTGCATTTTCCTGGGATCTGAGCATATCGATCAGCTTTTCCTCCAGGATTACAGCACCAGTACCGGTAGCAGCGGCCACAAGTATATCTACCGCCTCTTTGCGGACACGCCAGCTTATATCGCCCAGAGCACGAAAAAGACTTTCTTCAATCTGGTCAAGGGGATACCCTCCCAGGCCGACCACTGCCAGTCTCCGTTTTTCCTCATCAGGCGAACAGAGTTGTTCAGTAAGGGTATGCAGTTTTTCCACTACGCGCTCCAACGTTCCTGTGCAGAATGCATGATGCCGTCACAATCTCAATTCCTGTTTTTTCCTGGCAATTAATTCCTCGAAAGCATCTTCGAGATAAGATGTATCGTTTCTGATCGACTCAGACACACGGCGCTCGTAAAGAGCCGTCCCTTCCCGTATATCGTCTTCCAACAGTTTATAAAAAGTGTTGTTTTTGACACCCTCTTCCACCTTGGTCTGATTGTAAAGGGTGATATCCGAGACGATAATGCGGGCTAGCCGCCGGGCCTTTACATGCGCATCGGGTAATTGCCGGGGTGCTGTGTATGATACCTGGGGAGTAGTCTCGCGTTCCTCATCCTCCTGAATTTCCTGGCGGACAATCTCCTGGGCGTCGATTTCGGTGCTTGAGAGTTGTTGCGGAGCCGCCTGGCCCTCCTCTTGCCGGGAAACCTCTTCAGGGGCTGCAGCCTCAACGGGTTTCTGGCCGGACACCAGCCGGTATATCATGGAGGACAATGAATCCGGGATATGATGCTTTTCTATATAATCGTCGGCGCCATAGAGTGAATTAGGCGACCGCTTGTACCTCGTCTTATCGTAAACAGATGCAATGAGGATAATTTTAACGGCAGCCAACGCCGGATCATTCCTGATTTTTTCACATACCTCAAAGCCGTACATCGAAGGGAGCGCCACATCAAGTAAAACCACATCGGGACGCAAACGTTCGACAGCATCAAAGGTTTCCTTCCCGTCATTAAACGTGAAGACCGTAAACGACTCCGGCTCCAGCACTTTTTTCACCGCCGTACAAAAGGCTGCGCTTTCATTTGCTATAACGACTTTTATCCCGGCAGTTGCAACAGAAGGAGAAACGGCCGGCCGCGAGGCAGCAACCGGGGGAGGGATCTTTCTGGTTACTTTGAAAATCGCACGACATTTACTGCACCGCAGTTTAATGCCTTCTGCACCCACTTTAGTATCGTCGAAACTGAATTTTGCCTTACAACTCGGACATACAATCAGCATGCAAACCCTTTCAATCTCAATAGTCAGCCATTAACTTCCATGTCGCCGATACTGCCGAGTTCTGAAGCCTCATGGGCCGTCAGGATAGTGTCTATGTTCAGCAATATGATGAGAGATTCCTTCGCCAGACAGACCCCCACGAGATATTTGGCGCCAATTCCTCCAACGACCTGTGGCGGCGGTTTTATGTCTTTGACGGGGATTGTGATAACCTCAGTGACGTTATCCACGACCAACCCGAGAAGCTGCTTCGACACCCTGACGATCAGCAGCCTGACCCCGGAATCAAATTCGCGTAGAGGAAGATCAAACCTCTTGCGAAGATCGATAACCGGAAGCACGCTGCCTCGCAGGTTTATCACCCCTTCAACAAAGGGGGGAGCCTTGGGCAGGCTGGTCAACTTCTGCGGCCTGATGATTTCCCTGATCCGCATGATGTCAACCGCATAGAGGTTTTCACCTATGGTAAAGCAAGCGACCTGAATTTCATTAATGTCCGAATACATCACTATCCCTTATGAGTAAGGATTGAAACATTGATACAGGCCGATCTCCCCGCCTGTTACTGTTTACCGATCAACCCTTCAATGACTTCCATGACCCTGGCGGATCTGAACGGCTTGGTAATGTAAGCATCCGCGCCAACCTGCCTTCCCCGCTCAACATCCTGGTTGCTCTTCTTGGCCGTCAACATTACCACAGGAATACTTTTGGTTTCATTATTTTCCTTGATCCGTTTGCAGACCTCGAAACCATCGATCTCCGGAAGCATGATGTCCAGAATTACAAGATCAGGCCTGTTCGTCTTGATCTCTTCAAGCGCCGCTCTGCCATCCATAACCCCGGTAACTAAATAGCCTTTCGAAGTAAGAAGTATGCTTTCCAGTTTTAAAAGACTTTCCTCGTCTTCGACAACGAGAATCTTGTTATTGTTCATGTTCGTCTCCAAATGTCTCAGAAGAGGGTTACATCCAGAATCTTTTCCATGTTGAGCAGAATGAGCATTCGACCGCTAAACCTGCCTATTCCGTTGACGAAATCCCGATCAATCCCTTCCAGAACAGTCGGCGGCGGCTCAAGGTCTTTCGAGTCGATCCGTACGACCTGGATTACTTCATCCACCAGTATCCCGCAAAAACCGTTGTCACCGTTCTTGACTACGATTATCCTTTCCTTGCCTGACGAGGCCCCACCAACAAGACCAAGCCTGACTCGCATATTGAATATCGGAATGATAATCCCGCGCAAAGAAAGAACCCCGGACACAAACGAAGGAACGCGCGGAACTTCGGTCACCTCTCGTGGCTTGATGATCTCCTTGATGTCCATGATATTGAGGGCGTATTCTTCTGTTGCCACCCTGAAGCATAGAAGCTCCTGGGAATCGCGGTTGTCGACCTCCGTCATCAATGTAGGACCAAGAAATGCATCTTCATCGCAACCGGCTCTTTCACGCCCCTGCAGCAGGACAGCAAGAGGATCATATGGTGAAGGGGCTGCCTCTTCCACCGCGAGAGAGTGCATGCGGCTCTCCAACGGCAGTGCAAAAGGAGCTTCGAGGGGTTGTCGACGTGGTTCCATGACGGGCTCGGGAAAGGTTTCAACAGGATCGGGATGCATCCCGACAGGCTTGCTCCCCTTTTCCATCGGCTCGACAGCCTGACGTACCGTTTCTACCGGCAAGGCACCCTGTCGTTCGTCCTTTTCCTGCTGCGCTTTTTTTCTGATCTCGGCTAAATTCATCTCAAACCTGCAATGGGTTTAAATGGACAGTTCATCCTTGATTTCTTCTATGATGGAGGCGTCAATCAATGCCGCATCCTTGCCGAAACCGGTAAGAAGGGCATTTGTAGCCACAGCGTTTATTTTCCTCGGCACACCGACCGTGATCTCATATATCCGTTGGACCGCATCGGGAGAAAATAGCCCGGCGCCCCCCCCGGCCACCTCCATCCTGAAATCAAGGTACTCCTGGGTTTCTTCCAGGCTCAGGGGATGAAGATGGTAGTTGATGGCAACACGCTGCCTGAACGGTTCATACAGGGGAGCGGAGATAATCTTGCGCAGCTCCGGCTGTCCCATGATAACAACACTGAGAAGGTTCCTGTCGTCCAGCTGAAAATTGGTGAGCAGCCTTATTTCGTCAAAGATCTCCCGATCCGGAATCAACTGTGCCTCATCTACGACAATCACCGGGCAGCGTCCTTGATCGTGAAAGTGATAAAGCGCCTCGGTTATCTCTCCCAGCAGGCAATCCTTGGCGGTCGACGGGGTTTCCACGTCCAGATTTGCAGCAATGACACGCAGGAACTCCAGGGCAGTCAGACGCGGATTAAAGATAAAGCAAAAATGGTATGCATCACCCATGGTATCCATGAGTGCACGGGAAATAGTTGTTTTGCCGCAGCCGATCTCACCGGTGAGAAGCGCCAATTCCCGTTCTTCGAGCACATACTGGAGCCTTGCCAGCGCCTCCCGGTGACCGGCACTCATATAGAGAAAACGCGGATCCGGGGTCTTACTGAAAGGCTTCTCATGAAAACCGTAGAACGTCTTGTACATTTAAGCCCCGCCCCTGACAGCCTCGTTGATAATTCCACCAACATCGAGCACAAGGATCGTGCGTTGGTCGCCAAGGTCGGCAGCGCCGGAAATCCCTTTGAACCCCTTGAAGGTTTCACCAATGGATTTAATAACAATATCCTGCTGCCCCAGAAGATCATCCACTACCATGCCGAGGCGCTTTTCCGCTGCACCAACCACGACTACATAGAAATTTTCCTGCTGTTCCCCTTGTGTCTCCGTCTCGAAAAATTTGCCGAGGCGAAGTAAAGGCAGCGTATTCTCCCGCAACTGTATGACTTCTTTCTTTTCCACGGTGCGGACGTCCTTTCGCTCCACCAGAATCGTCTCAAGAACCGACGTAATGGGAAGGGCATAGGTGCGGCCGACCGAAGATATGATCAGGGCTTTGATGATGGCAAGGGTTATGGGAAGCGTGATGATCATGCTGCTCCCTTCCCCCGGGTAGCTCTCGACATCAACCATGCCGGAAAGCGCTGCAATATTCGTTCTGACCACATCCATGCCGACACCGCGGCCGGAAATCTCGCTCACCTTGTCGCTCGTGGAAAAACCGGGGAGGAATATGAGATCCAACGCTTCCTTGTCATGGATAGCTTCAATGCTGGGAATAAGTCCCTTTTCCAAAGCCTTGCGCTTCACCTTTTCGATATCTATACCGGCGCCGTCATCCTCCACCTGAATGACCACGTGGTTCCCTTTCTGATAGGAAGAGAGCTTTATGACCCCCTTTTCATCCTTTCCGGCCAGGATACGTTTTTCGGGTGTTTCGATGCCGTGATCAATGGAATTTCGGATGATGTGCATCATCGGATCGGAGATATCTTCAATTATCAGCTTGTCCAGCTCGGTGTCTGCGCCGAACATTTTCAGCTCGACCTTTTTCCCCTGCTCTCTGGAGATTTTGCGGACGATGCGCGCCATTTTTTCAAAAAGCTGACCAACGGGGATCATGCGGATTTCCATTACTCCCTTCTGCAGTTCAGTCAGCTTTCGCTCCAAACCTTTGGCAGCCTTGGTCAGTTCTATGGAAGGGGCCGAATAACCGTCCAATCTCATCCGGCCGGCCAGTTGGCTGATTGTTGAGTGGGAAAGAACCAGTTCTCCGACGATGTTCATGAGCTCGTCGAGTTTGCTGATATCCACACGCACTGTGCGGCTCATGCTCTTTGCCGTCATGGAGGCTTCCGGGGCCAGGGAAGGCGCCATTTCCTGCATTTCGGCCGGCTGGGAAGGAGACTCCCCACCAAGGAGCATTACCGTTATATTGTCCCGGTCAATCAGAGCCGTTACTTCTGCGCTGACCTTTTCCGAACCGAATAAAATTTCAAAATTTATGGAGGATTCCAGCCCCCCCCCTGCACTCGGCAGGGTACTGATAACCTCTCCCGCGCTTTTCAGGACGTCGGTCAACTCACCCAGATCCTGGTCGAATGTGGCGAGACTGAAGGATGCGAGAATGGAAAAGATCCTGCGCCCCTTTTTTACGTTCTCAAGAAGCCGGTGCTCTTCATACTCGGTAAGCGAGCCGAGCACTCGTTCAGAGAGCCCGAGTTTTGCCAACGGGGAAACTGATTCCTCTTTTTGTACCGCGCAGACACAGGAGCTGATACGTGCCACGGCCTGAGAAATGTCATGCAACTGCCGATCGGCAGTTCCGGCGCTCTGGACCAGCGTACCCAGCAATTCCATGGACTCGAAAAGAACGCTGATGGTGTTCTGGCTGAGCGACACCTTCCCGAGACGCAGTGAGTCGAGCAGGTTTTCCATATTGTGCGACAATTCGGCGATATCGGTAAAACCGAACATACCGGCAAGACCCTTCAGGGAATGGGCTCCGCGGAAAATGGAATTAACCAGGTCAGGATTGAAGTCGCCACCGTCAGCACAGTCACTGAGAGCGACAAGGTCCAGACTCAACTGGTCGATAATCTCCTCAGCTTCTGCCAGAAAATCCTTGGCGGCTTTACCTATGGCATTGTCAACACCGGTCATAAAATCTCACTTGATGGATAAGGGCGAATTGCGTTCGTCCAACAGCCGGACATGCCACGCGCCCTACCCCAGATATGTGCCGATCAGTTCCTGAAGTTTGAGAGGATCAAAGGGTTTTACCAGGTATTCGTTGGCTCCGAGCGCCAGTCCCTTCTCCAGATCCTTGTCACTGCTTTCAGTGGAGATGATAAAGAGTGGAATGTCCTGATAGTTGGGATTGTTTCTCACATAGCTGATCAATTCAAGGCCGTTTATGTCGGGCATGTTTATGTCGGTTATGATAAGATCCACCTGTTCCCGCGGCAAAAGGCGCAACGCCTCAAAACCGCTGGCAGCCTCAATGATTTCATATTTTTCCAGGGAATCAATGGTTGAAACGAGCAGAGAGCGCATGGTATTGGAATCTTCGGCTATCAGTATCTTTTTCACAACTCCTCCCGGCTTTTATCCTTTAATCTACGCTGTAAAAGAGCTTTTTCCATCGCCAAACCCGCTTGCGAAAGGAATATTTCCAGCGAGTCGGTGTCCCCTATCGGTTTCATTTCAGGGAGATTGTCACCATACAATACCGCAACCACCTTGCCTTCGCTGACTATCGGACCGACAAAGGATTCCGCCGGTTGCTCGCCGCCCAACTGCTCGATGAAATATCGATTCCACTTTGAATCATCGGGTTTCGCCTTGACCGGCAGCAAAGTCTCAACAACCTCGCTGAACAGCGAGGTCTCTCCCTTGGGGATGCGCATGGATCTGATTTTTGAATCGGCAAGCCCCTCGCTGTCGTTGATGCCGAACTGCCCGAGGCCGGCAATTTCGTCTTTTTTAACAATGAGGACGACGGCGCGATTCATGAACTCGGAAGCGAAGCGGAGCACCAGCAGAATGATTCCACCGCCGAGAGACGGATTGTTCAGTTCGTCGAGCATTCCCCGCAGAAGGGAAATACCGGTACTCTGTTCAACCGGCTTGGCAGGCGGATAAAGCCCTTCCCCCATTTCAAGGCGCAGTTCATCGCCGATATTGACCTTGTCGCTCGGTACAGCCATTCCTCCGCAGGATTCAACCCGGGCCAATTCCGGGAGAAGACCGGCCTTGAAAGTCCGGAGCAAGGCCGGATCCTGGATCTCCGTCTTGCGCGGCTTCATAATGATGGGAAACCCCATCGCCTTTACCTTCCGTTCTGCGTCGCTGTTGTGATAGTCAGTCAGTACGAGCACGGGAAGAGCCGCAAAGTTATTACCAATCAGTTCAAGAAGTTCCAATCCCCCCAGAATTCCCGAGCCGTCCATCCTCGGCATGATCAGATCCACGAGAACCGTCGGATGACGGCCATCGCGGCACAGAGTGTCAATCTTTATCAGGGCCTCTTCACTCTTCTCAAGGGCGCATACTTCATATCTCCCGCCTTCAAGGAGAGAAACAAACGCGTCGCGGGTATCGGCGTCGTCATCGACCAACACCACCAGCCGCCGTTCTCCCTGCTCGGACAGAACGGACTCCGGTTCCGGCGCAGACTCAGGGGATTGCAACAGGTCAAAAGCAAAATCGACACTCTCTTCAGCCTGAACCGGTGCCGGTTGAGACTGCTCTGCATCTTCCAGGGATTCGCCGCGGTGTCGTTTTTCATCGATGATCCTGGAGCCTTCCATGGCCAGGAACTGGGGGTTGAGTCCCTGTTCCAGCATGAACTGCATCGGGTCCATCCTGGTATGATCGACCGCTTCGACCGTATCCTGAAGTTCGAAATCGAAAGAGCCTTCTGCCCATGCAAAAAGGGAATAGACGACAGATTCGATCTGCTCGTGCACTACCCCTTCAATGGCCTCGGAACTGACATTGAATCGCTTTATCAGGATGGTTCCCAGCAGCTCGGAAAAACCTTCGTCTTCCTGAATGCTCAGCGCCTGTTTGAGGGTAGTGAGATCGATAATCCCTTTCTGGATCAAGACCTCGCCCAGGTTTTGCTGATAAGAGCTTGAGCTGGCACGGATAACCTGGCCGCTGCGGAAGATGATTCTCGCTTCACGCCCCCTGCTGTGCAAGGCAAGAATCCCCGACTTCCGGCTCAGGCTTACTATCTGCAAAATTTCGCCGAGCCCCAGATCTTCCAAATTTCCGACAAGACTCATAGTGACGGAACTCGATAAAAAAAGGAATTTAGTAACAGGCGCTCATACTAAACTATCCGACAACCTAAGTAAAGAGGAGATTTACGCCCTTTTACGGCTCTCTCGACCCTTGAAAAGCAGGCGCATGGGTGTGCCGGTGAAGCCGAAAGCCTCCCTGAACCTGTTGACAATGTACCGCTCGTAGGAAAAATGCACTCCATCGGGACGATTGGTGAAAATAACGATCGAGGGGGGTTTTGTTCCTACCTGGGTGGCGAAATAGAATTTGACCCGCCGTCCCTGGTAGAGCGGGGCATGGTGCTCCTCGGTAGCCGTGCTGAATACCCTGTTCAGATCGGAGGTGGTGATACGCCGGGCAAACTGCTCCATTACCGCATCCACTTCGGTCATGATCTTGCCGAGTCGCTGGCCGGTCTTCGCCGAAACAAATACTATGGGCGCAAAGGGGAGGTATTTGAACTCCATGCGAATTTTCTCGATAAACTTGCCCATGGAGGCGTTATCCTTGGTCAGGGTATCCCACTTGTTGACGACGAAAATACAGCCGCGGCCGGCTTCATAGGCATAACCGGCGATCTTCGTATCCTGCTCCGTAACACCTTCTTCCGCGTCTATGACGATAAGCACCACATCGGCACGCTCGATACTGCGCAGGGAGTCCACCACGCTGTATTTCTCGATTTTCTCGGTGGTCTTCCCTTTTCGTCTGATGCCGGCCGTGTCGATAAGCAGGTAGCGCTTGCGGTTACAGGTAAAATACGTGTCAATGGAGTCCCTGGTAGTGCCGGGAGTTGGGTTGGCCACCACCCGTTCAATACCGAGCAGGCGATTCACAAGCGTCGATTTCCCCACGTTGGGACGGCCGATCACCGCTATTTTAGTCACCTCTTCGTCCGTATCAGCCGCAGAACCTTTGGGCAAGGCCTTTATGACCTCATCCATCAAGTCGTTCACGCCACGGTTGTGCTCAGCAGAAACAGTGAAAATGGTATCCACGCCAAGCGTGTAAAAATCGCCAATGGCTGTCTCCTGCTTGTCGCCGTCAATCTTGTTGATCAGGTAAAAAATCGGCTTATCCACCCGACGCAGCATTTCGACAACCTCCACGTCAGCCGGGGTCAGACCATCCCTCCCATCCATAACGAAGAGTATGACATCGGCCTCTGCCATGGCCAGCTGCGACTGCTCACGCATCTGCTGCAACAGCCGGTCGTTTGTTTCCGGTTCGAAACCGCCGGTGTCAATAAGAATAAAGGGAACGTCAAAACGGTCAACGTTGGCATAGTTGCGATCGCGGGTCACCCCAGGCATATCGTCAACCATTGCCTTACGCCGGCCGACAATCCGGTTGAACAGGGTCGATTTACCCACATTTGGCCGTCCAACTATAGCAATCAAAGGTCTCATTCGTAACCAAACTCCTTCAGCATTCGCGTATTTTCGCTCCATTCCTTGCTCACCCGCACAAACAGCTCAAGAAAAACCTTTGTGTCGAGGAGTTCTTCTATCTCCCGGCGTGCCTGCATGCCGATCCTCTTCAGCATCTCCCCCTTCTTCCCGATCACAATCCCCTTCTGCGACTCCCGCTCCACGTTAATGGCAGCCGCAATGGAAACAAGCCCGTCAGCGCGCTCCTTAAAGCTCTCCACCACGACCGCCACAGAATAGGGGACCTCATCGTGGGTCAGGCGAAAGATCTTCTCTCGAATCATCTCGGCAACGATAAAGCGCTCCGGCAGATCCGTCAGGATATCGTCGGGGAAATAGGGGGGTCCAGCGGGGATAAAACCATGGACCACTTCCACAAGGCGCTCCACGCCATCACCGCTGAGCGCGGAAACCGGAACGATCTCCCGAAACGGATAAAGGGCGGCGTAGGCGGCAATCCTCTCAAGCAGAGCTTCCTTGGCCACCAGGTCGATCTTGTTGATGACGAGGAGCACCGGCGCGTCCGCATTGGCCAAAAGTTCGAGAATCATTCCTTCCTGGTTTGCCGGCTTTGCATCCGCCTCTACGAGGAAGAGAATTACATCCACCTCTTTGATGGACGACAACGCCACGTCCACCATGTACTTGTTCAGCTTCGATTTGGCACGATGGATACCGGGGGTATCGATAAACACCATCTGACAGCCGGGCAGGTTATGGATACCCTGAATGCGGTTCCTTGTGGTCTGCGGCTTATCAGAGGTGATGACGATCTTGTCGCCGAGGATGCGGTTTAAAAGCGTCGATTTCCCCACGTTGGGCCGGCCGATAATGGAAACGAAACCGGAACGGAACTGCTTTTCAGTCAAAACTACCTCCTTGATTTTTAAAGTACTTTCGGTCTTATCAACACATAGATATACGGGAATTCTGCTGCTAAGGGAAGCAAAGAAATCACCCGTATTCCAGATCCCTGATCATATCTCCATGCAGCCTGTCTCCGCCCCGTTCAACGGAAAACTCAAAGGGGGACAGGGCCGGATCGCCCCGGACATTCTTCACCGTCAGGCCGTAGATTTGTCCAAGGCGCGCCACATTTCCCCGCTTGTGGCCGATCACTGCCGAAATCCTGGATGGGGCGCAGATGATTTCAACGGAAGATCCGCGGCGCATACCGCTCGTCATCCTGCGGAGAAGGTCAAAACAGAGTTCCGCCTCCACGAGATGGCGAAAGGCGGGGTGATAGGGACCAGCAAGGACGGTCCCGGCCGTTTCCAGTTCCGCCGTAGGTTGCAGCCCCATGCGAATCACCGGAATAGCCGCCTTCCACGCACGGTGAAGCATGGCCTTGCAGAGCAGCACGGCGGTTCCGATGGAGAGGGGCCGATAGGAGCCGATTTCATAGAAATCCGCCAGTTTCGTGCCGGCAATGACCAGCGTGGGATAGATGCGGAGAAAATCCGGCTGGAGGGCAATGACCCGCGCTAAGGAATCCATGGCCTTTTCCGACGTATCACCGGGAAGACCCGGCATCAGCTGAGCCCCCAGAGCAAGTCCGGCCTCCCGCAGCATACGGCTGGCTCGCGCCACATCGGCAGAGGTGTGACCGCGACCGGCAAGGTCAAGAACGTCATCGGCCATGGACTGTACCCCCAACTCCACGGTCTTGACTCCCATTTCCCGCAAGAACTGGACGGTCTGTAAATCGATCGCATCCGGCCTGGTGGAAACCCTTATCGACCCGACCTCGCCTGAGGCAACGAGCGGCTGCAGCGGTTTCAGAAGCCCTTCCTGCACAGCCGGCGAAAGCGCGGTGAAAGTACCGCCGTAAAAGGCGACCCCCACGGAACGACATCTGCCGGAGTCCCGGTAAGAAGCAATTTTGGCAAGGATTTCCGTTCCGGTGGGGAACTCCCCGACGGCGCCCGCAATCTTGACCTGGTCACAGAATACACACTTGTGGGGACAACCGCGGTGGGAAATAAAGAATGGAACAATCGGCTGCTTCATGACGGGGTGATGCGAATCGATTCCAGGCGCGCAATCCCCTCCCGCGCCGCTGCCTGTTCCGCCTCTTTCTTGCTCCGGCCGGCCCCTTCCCCCATCCGCTCGTCGCCGATGAATAACGCAACGGTAAAACTCCGCTCATGGTCAGGTCCCGATATCCCCCGCAGGACATAGCGCGGCATGGAGCCGCGCAACGCATGGGCCAGTTCCTGAAATTCGGTCTTATAATCCCTGCCCGCAGACAAAACTTCGCGACCGGCCATTAAACGGGCAAAATGTGCTTCGACGAGTCGTTGAACGGGCTCGATGCCGCCATCCAGATAGACGGCTGCCATGAGCGCTTCATAGGCATCGGCCAGGAGCGACCGCTTCCTCCGCCCGCCACTTCTCTCCTCACCGCGGCCGAGCTTCAGAAAAGCGCCCAGGCCGATCTCTTCGGCAAGTGACGCCAGGCTCCCCTCGTCCACCAGCGAGGCCCTGATCTTGGTCAGGGCCCCTTCCCGGCTGTCGGGAAACCGTTCGAGAAGCATCCGGCTCAAGAGAAAATCGATGACAGCGTCGCCGAAAAATTCGAGTCGCTGATTGTCCTTAGTCCACTTACCGCCGCTTTCGTTGACAAAGGAACGGTGGGTCAAGGCTTCAGTCAAAAGGGAGCGGTCGGCAAAATGATAGTTGATGGCGCTTTCCAGTCCTGCAAGTAAGTTACTTCTGTCGTCGGTCATAAATTCCATCACTATGGAGCTGTAAATGAATAACGTGGTCAAAATTGCGTTCAGATTTAGGTCGGATTTGGCCGAACTGATTGAGCTAAACCGCAGACGTAGCACGGCTACGTTGAGGATTTGGCGATTGAAGATCGGCTAAAGATGACCTGAAGATGAGATGCAAGATGCCCATGTTATTTGTTTACAGTTCCTTATATTGACTGCGTTGATCCTCAATGGTTTCCACAAATATCCATACCGCACCACTATAACCAAATGCCTTGTTTTTTTCAATAGATATGCGATTTTCATGCGATTTTGTCTTGATTAATTCCACCCCCTCCCCTATAATTTATCGATTTACAGAGTAGTGGAGCGCTTGACATGGGCTGTTTTATAACGTTTGAAGGGGTCGAGGGGTGCGGCAAAACCACCCAGATCAAGCTTCTTGCGCAACATCTTACGGAACAAGGTCACACGGTGATAGTCACCCGTGAGCCGGGGGGCTGCCCCATAGCCGACCAGGCACGTGCCATCCTCCTGGACGCTGACAACCGCGCCATGACCCCAACGACCGAACTGCTCCTCTACGCGGCTGCCCGTGCCCAGCACGTGCAGGAGATCGTAAAACCGGCCCTGGCTGCCAACAAGGTCGTCCTCTGCGACCGGTTCACCGACGCCACCATCGCCTACCAGGGATACGGCAGAGGACTCGACCCGGCAACCATAGCATACCTGAACGATCTGGCCACTGACGGGCTTAAACCTCGACTGACGGTGCTCCTTGACTGCCCGGTGGAGGTGGGGCTCAAGCGCGCGTTCGACCGCATCAACGGTGCGGCAGGAGCACGTGAAGAGCGGTTCGAACTCGAATCGGTTCTCTTCCACCGGAAGGTGCGTGACGGATACCTGAAACTGGCCGAGGACGAACCGGAAAGATTCATCATCATCGACGGCAGCCAGGGGGTGCAGGAGACGGAAGCGGCCATCACCGCAGCGGTCCTGGCCAGGCTTGCAGAGGGTTAGCAATGCCCTTTTCCCACATTCTCGGCCAGAACAGCGCCATATCCATCCTGCAACGCTCGCTGGCGACAGGAAGATTGGCCCACGCCTATCTCTTCGAGGGAACCGAAGGGGTCGGGAAAAAAGCGACCGCCCTTGCCTTGATTGAGGCGGTTTTCTGCGGGAAGGAAGAAGGGTGCGGCGCTTGCCCGTCCTGTCGCAAAATTGCAGCGCTGCAGCACCCGGACCTTCACTTGGTGGAGCCAGACGGCGCGTTCATCAAGATCGACCAGATCAGGGACCTCCAGAAGGACCTGGCCTACCGCCCCTTTGAAGCGCCGAAAAAGGCCTGCATCATCGACGGGGCGGAACGCTTCAACCAGGCGGCCGGCAACGCCCTGCTCAAGACCCTGGAGGAGCCGCCGGGCAACGCCCTGATCATCCTGGTGACTGCACAGAGCTCGGGGGTGCTGCCGACCATCCTCTCCCGCTGCCAGCGCCTCCACTTCCAGACACTGCCGGAGGAAACCATAGCCGCATATCTGGGCAGGAATGGGATTGACGGCGAGGCAGCCCGCATTGCTGCTTCGCTGGCCGGCGGGAGCATGAAAAAGGCCCTGGAAATCAGTAAGGAAACGACCCTGTCCGACAGAAAACAGTTTCTGGAGCGATTGATCGGTCTTTCCCTGCGGGAGATAACGCCGCTTTTTTCGGCCGCTGAAGAACTGGCCGCAGACAAGGACAAGGTCATGGAACTGCTCGAACTGCTGACCTCCTTCCTGCGAGACATACTGCTCCTCAAAGGTGGTGGAGAAGGGATCGTCAACGCGGATCTCCTGCCCATCCTTGAACGGGAAGCCGGCCGACTCTCCCAGACAGGGATCATGGAAAGGATCGGCCATGTTGCCGCCGCCCGCCATGCTCTTTTGCGCAACGTCAACGCCCGGCTGACACTGGAAGTGCTTTTCATGCGCCTTGCGGAAACGTAGGGGCGGCACAGAGGGCATACAAATTCAAAAGACAGAACACAAACGACGGGTTTCACCCCTGGAGGCATATATTGGCTAAAATTGTAAAGATTCAATTCAACGCTGCCGGCAAACTCTATGATTTCAATGCCGGCAATCTGGAACTCAAAGCCGGAGACAAGGTAATCGTCGAAACCGAACGGGGAAAGAGCATCGGCTCCGTTGTTGTCGCCCCGCGGGAATATGAGAAGGCACACCTGCCTGAAGGTCTGAAAAATATCCAGAGAAAAGCAGAACCTGCCGACCTGGAAGCAGTCGCAGCCAATGCAGTCAAGGAAAAGGAGGCTCACAAATTCTGCCTGGCCAAGATCAAGGAACGGGGCATGGAGATGAAGCTGGTCCGGGTCGAGTACCTCTTCGACGGAAGCAAGGCCATCTTCTACTTTACCGCCGACGGCCGGGTTGATTTTCGCGAACTGGTAAAGGACCTTGCCCACGCCTTCCATACCCGCATAGAGATGCGCCAGATCGGCGTCCGTGATGAATCGAAAATGGTGGGCGGAATCGGCATCTGCGGCAGGGAACTCTGCTGCTCGTCGTACCTGCGGGAATTCGAACCGGTATCGGTAAAGATGGCCAAGGAACAAAATCTGGCACTGAACCCGACAAAAATCTCCGGCCAGTGCGGGAGACTCCTTTGTTGCCTTTCCTATGAATTCGACACCTACTGCTCCCTCAGAAAATGCCTCCCGAAATGCGGCAAACACGTACGGTGCGGTTCGGTCGAGGGTGAGGTGGTCAAACTGAACGTGCTGCAAGGGACGGTAACCGTTAAATCCGATCACGACGGTCTGGTGGTGCTCAAGGGTGACGACATCAAACCTGAAAACATAACCGACCGCCAGAAAAAACCGCAGAAGGGGGAACCGGACGAGACCGTCCGCCAGGAAGCCAAACCCCATCCGCCCACCCAGCCGGGCGGCAAGAGCCGCCGGGATCGTCGATCCGACTCCAAGGAAAAGTCCAAAAAGGAGAAATGATGAGCCGCGCCTTTTATGTCACAACCCCCATCTATTATGTCAACGATGTTCCCCACATCGGCCACGCCTACACCACCCTGGCAGCCGACGTGCTGGCCCGTTACAAGCGCCTTAAAGGCTTCGAGGTTTTTTTTCTCACCGGCACGGATGAGCACGGCCAGAAGGTGGAAAAAGCCGCCAACGCTGCTGGCGAAACTCCGCAGGAGCTTGCAGACCGGGTAATGAAACGCTTTCAGGCACTCTGGGAAAAGCTGGATATTTCCTACACCGATTTCATCCGCACCACCCAGGAACGGCACAAGAAAGGTGTTGCCGACCTCTTCACCAAGGTCATGGGAAAAGGGGACATTTACCTGGGAGAGTACGAAGACTGGTACTGCACGCCATGCGAAACCTTCTGGACCGAGACCCAGCTCATCGACTACAAATGCCCGGACTGCAACCGCCCGACGGAAAAGCTCAAGGAAGAGTCCTACTTTTTCAGGATGAGCAAGTACCAGGAGCAGCTTCTGGCCCACATTGAAGCTAATCCTGATTTCATCCAGCCCAAGTCGCGGCGCAATGAAATAATCTCGTTCGTAAGAGAGGGTTTGCGGGACCTGTCTGTCTCCCGCACCACCTTCACATGGGGGATTCCGGTCCCGGGCAACGACAAGCATGTCATCTACGTCTGGTTCGACGCACTGACCAACTATATCACCGCCCTCGGCTATCCCGACGAGTCGGGAAATTTCAGTAAATTCTGGCCCGTCGACGCACACCTCATCGGCAAGGACATCCTTCGCTTCCACGCGGTCTACTGGCCGACCTTCCTCATGGCGGCAGGACTCCCCGTGCCGAAAAAGGTGTTTGCCCACGGTTGGTGGACCGTGGAAGGTCAGAAGATGAGCAAAAGCCTGCAAAACGTGGTTGAGCCGAACATGCTGATAGACAAATACGGGGTAGATGCGATCCGCTACTTCCTGCTGCGCGAGGTTCCCTTCGGCCTCGACGGAGACTTCTCGCACACGGCGCTGGTACACCGTATCAACTCGGATCTGGCCAATGACCTGGGAAACCTCCTCAACCGGTCAACGGCCATGGTCAACAAGTATTTTGGCGGCGTAGTGCAAGCGCCGGGAGTGTTTAACGAGATCGACAGTATCTACCGGGAGAAGACTGAGGAGATGGTGCGTCAGGTTGACGCTCACCTTGACGAACTCGCCTTCAGCAAAGCGCTCCAAAGCATCTGGGAAGTTGTTTCGGCCGGCAACAAATACATCGATGAAACAGCCCCCTGGACTTTGGCCAAGGACGAGGCGCAGAAAGACCGGCTCGCCACCGTCATGTACTGCCTGCTTGAGTCCCAGCGTATCGTCTATTTCATCATTTCTGCCTTTATGCCGCAGACTACGGTGAAAGGGCTCGGTTACCTGGGCTGGAACGAAGCGCCTGATGAAAATGGGCTGAGATGGGGCGGCCTCAAACCTGGAACGCAGGTAATTAAAGCTGAAGCGCTGTTTCCCCGGATTGAAGAGAAAGCAGAATAGAATTAAATAAATTGCATTCAAAAAGGCTCATGGCACCGTACCGGTTCCATGAGCCTTTTTGCATTTTCTAACCCCGATGAACGGGATAAGTCCCTTCACGAAAAATTCTTCGCAAAAAACATGCAAATAATTTTTCTAAGGGACTAACGGCCGGCCGAAAAGCGCAGTTCGCTGGAAGCGAAGAGAAAGAAAAGTCTGAAGAGACAGTACTTGTAGAACTCACTGAAGAGCAGGCGAAAACTGCCGCCGTGGCTCCACCACTCTTCCTTCAGGTTCTTGCTATCCACAGGATGGGGATAGATGGCGATATCCTTGGGCAGCACCTGGCGAAAAATCAGGGTGGCGCGCTTCATGTGATAGCGTGAAGTTATCAGCTTAATGGAACTGACATTATGCCGTACGATCATTTCCCTGGCGTAGAGGGCGTTTTCCAGGGTATTGCGCGAAACATTCTCGAGAAAAACCCCTTCACCGCTCCGCTCCCCCCGCCGCTCGGTGAACAGTTCGCCCTTGCGCACCGCCGGATCGACACCGATCAGAAAAAGCCAGCGCGCGCGATTCTCCCGGTACAGACGGACCCCTTCTTCGATACGGCCCCGTCCCCCGGCCAGGACCACAATCGCGTCGGACTTCACATCCCGCTGTCGCAGGGAAAAGGTTTTGTAGGTAAAATCGACAAAGAGAACGGCGATTACCACCAGACTAATTACGAGAAGTGAAAATATTCCACGAAAAAAAGCCATCTAAGATTATTCCTTCATTGCACGACGGACGACAAATAAATTAACTTGCATATACGACAGCGATCTGCTATAAATAGCAGCTTCAGTAAATTCGGAGGGTATAAAGATATGTCCAAAATATGCGAAATTTGCGGTAAAGGCCCCAGCTTCGGCAACAACGTCAGCCATGCTAACAACAAAACCAGCAGAATATGGTATCCCAACCTGCAGAAAATAAAAGCCGTGAAAAACGGTACGGTAAGGAGCATCAAGGTCTGCACCCGCTGCATCCGCTCCGGTCACGTGACAAAAGCGCTCTAACGGCAAACGGCCGTTGTGGGTTCTAAGTTCTAGGTTCTAGGTTCTAAGTTGCAAACTTAAGCCGCCGCGATAATTCGTGGGCGGCTTTTTTTCGTGGCTCCCGACCAACAGCAAGACAACCCGCCTCCATTTTTAACGTAGAACATAGAACAGCTTCTTAGCCAATGAACGCAATAACTTCGATTTCAACCATTGCCCCCCGCGGCAGACCATTTACCTCCACTGTGGAACGGGCCGGTGGATTCACTGGAAAACGCCTGCCGTACACCTCGTTAACTGCGGCAAAGTCAGCCAGGTTCGTCAGAAATATGGTGCTCTTCACCACATCTGCGAAGCCGAGTCCGGCAGCGGCCAGAATCGCAGCGATGTTCTCCATCACCACCTCGGCCTGCTCCGCGCAGCTTGTGCCGCGCAATTCGCCGGTTGTGGGATCGAGCGGTATCTGACCGGAGAAGAACACGAATGCGCCGGCCCTCACCCCCTGCGAGTATGGCCCGATTGCCTTGGGCGCCTGATCGGTAACTATCATCTCTTTTTGCATACAAATCTCACTTTCTCTTCACAAAGAAGATGCCGCACCATCAACCATCAACCATCAACCATCAACCATCAACCATCTACCGCCTTGATCAGCTCTTGAGCCTGTCCACTTTTATCACGCCCTTCACCTTCATCACACTGTTGAAGACCCTGTTCAGGTGATCCAGGTCGGTCACATCCACCTCGAAGGTATTGATGCCGCGCTTGTCAACGGTGCTTTGGATGGAGGCGCTCACGATATTGGCCTCACAATTGGTGATCGCCGTAGTGATGTTTGCCAGAATTCCCTTCTCATCATGGCAGGCAACCCTGATTTTAACCGGCAGGGCCGCCTTTTTATCCCTGCTCCAGGTCACATCGATGCGCCGTTCCGGATCACTATCCAAGGCAACGGGACAATCGGCGGTATGAACGGTAACCCCTCGCCCCCTGGTAATAAAACCTGTGATGTCATCGCCGGGGAGAGGATTGCAGCATTTACCGAAACGAACCAGCACATCTTCCACCCCGCTGATCTGAATGGCGCTGGAGGATTTGCCCTTGAGCTTCGCGATTACCTTGCCGATCCGTGTTTCTTTATGCTCTTGGACCTCTTCGATTTTCACTGTTGGGAAAAGCTTGCCCAATATCTGGTTACAGGACAGCTTTCCATAACCAACCGCCGCCATAAGGTCATCTTCACCGACAAAGCCGAATTCCACCGCCACCCGTTTTATCTCGCCAGTCTTCTGCATTTTGGCAAAGTTCTGCGAATAACGACGAAACTCTTTCTCGCAGATTTCCCGCCCCAGGGTAATGCTACGCAGACGTTCCTCGGTCTTGATCCAGGCGCGGATCTTGTTCCGCGCCCGGGAACTTCTGACAATCTTCAGCCAATCCTTGCTGGGTGTGTGATGCGGGGAGGTGATGACTTCGACGATGTCACCGTTTTTCAGCTCATACTTCAGGGGCACCAGCTTGCCGTTTACCTTGGCGCCAACGCAACGATGGCCCACATCGGTATGGACGCTGTAGGCAAAGTCTATGGGGGTCGAGCCCTTTGGATACCCCTTGACATCGCCTTTGGGAGTAAAGACGTAGACCTCTTCAGGGAACAGCTCCACCTTGACCGTGTCCATGAATTCCCGCGAATCGTCAAGCTCCTGCTGCCACTCAAGGAGCTGCCGGAGCCAGGTGAAGCGCTTCACCTCTTTTTCGTCGTACCCCTTGCCCTCCTTATATTTCCAGTGGGCGGCAATCCCCGCCTCAGCGACACGGTGCATCTCCCCGGTCCTGATCTGCACCTCCATCCTCTCGCCATAAGGCCCGATGACGGTGGTGTGAAGAGACTGGTACATGTTCCCCTTGGGCATGGCGATGTAATCCTTGAACCGGCCGGGAATCGGCTTCCAGGTAGAATGGATTATCCCCAGCACCTCATAGCATTCGCGAATATCCTCGACCATCACGCGGATGGCGACCAGGTCATAGATTTCGTCGATATCCACACTGCGGCTCTGCATTTTCCGGTAGATGGAGTAGAGATGTTTGCTCCTTCCGGAAACCTCGCCCGTGATCCCGTGGTCAGCCAGTTTTTCCTTGATGATCTGCATGACCTCATCCACATAGGATTCACGCTCTTTCTTCTTCTTTGTGACCTTGGATGCCAGATCGTAGTAGATTTGCGGATCAAGGTAGCGGAACGACAGATCTTCCAGTTCGCTCTTCACCCAGGAGATCCCGAGGCGATTGGCGATCGGTGCATAGATGTCGAGGGTCTCCTTGGCAATGCTGCGCTGTTTCGGCTCCGGCTGGTACTGAAGGGTGCGCATGTTGTGCAACCGGTCGGCCAGTTTGACCAGAATGACACGTATGTCATTGGCCATGGCCAGGAGCATCTTGCGGAAGTTTTCCGCCTGGCTTTCCTCCTTGGTCTTGAAATGGATCTTGCCGATTTTGGTGACGCCGTCAACCAGCCTGGCAACCTCGGCGCCGAACATCCCCTCCAGCTCCTCAAGGGTGGTCAGGGTATCCTCAACAGTGTCATGGAGAAGTCCTGTGACCACCGTGGGAACATCGAGCTTCAGGTCAGCAAGAATCCCCGCCACTTCCATGGGATGGACCAGGTAAGGCTCGCCGGAAAGGCGGGTCTGCCCCTGGTGCACCTTGGCACAGAAGACGTACGCCTTTCGGACTAAATCCAGGTCGCATGCCGGGTTGTAGGAAGCAACCTTATCCAGAATGTCGTTGAGTCTGATCATAATTGCTCATTCGGCTTACGCGCAGGGATGCGTTACCCGTCCCCTGCCATTAGCCTGAATTAAAGACAAAAAAAGGGCGGAAGCTTATAGTTTCCCCCCTTTACAACCCCGTATTAACGGCTTTTACGGCCAGATATCTCGAAATTGACTTTACCCGCTGCAATTTCACGCAACGCAAGCACCACATTCTTATTGCCGGCCCTGTTATCAATAAGTGGTTTTGCGCCCTTGAAGAGCTGCTTTACCCTTTTTGATGCCAACATAACCAGCAAAAAACGATTATCCACTTTTTCCAGACAATCTTCAACAGTAACTCGTGCCATATATGCTCCTTTGGAAAATGTGATAACGGGAAGATGAAATTAAATTTCGAACAGCTGTGAAACGCCTTCCAGCACCCTGTGGGTCTTGCATTGCTCGGCAATCAGCACCGACTTCAACTCTTCAACGGCCTTGCTGAAAACATCGTTGACAATGATGTAGTCATACCAGCGGGATTCTTTTATCTCATCAGCCGCAGCCTCGATACGCCGTTCGATCACCTCCGGAGCATCGGAACTTCGACAATCGAGCCTGCGTCGCAATTCCTGAAAGCTCGGCGGAAGGACAAACAGGTAAACCGCCCCATGATAACGCCTCTTAAGCTGGTGCGCGCCCTGGCAATCGATATCCAGAATCACGTCGATACCGCACTTGCGGTATTCTTCCAGTGTTTTAAGGGCCGTACCGTAGTAATTGCCATGAACTTCAGCCCACTCGGCAAATTCTTCGGCCGCCACCATCCGTTTAAACTCGGCAATGGGTACGAAGTAATAATCCCGGCCATGCACCTCGCCGGGCCTTGCAGGACGCGTAGTGTAGCTGACAGAATGCCGCAAGTTCGGGAAAATGTCAATGACTTCCTTGCAGAGCGTGGTCTTTCCAGCCCCTGATGGAGCGGAAATAACGAATAAAATACCTTCACGTTTCATGGTTACCCCATTCAAAAAAGTTCGAAGTTCGACGTTCGAGGTTTACAGTCAAATTAAGATGGAGGCTTTGTTAACCTAGAACTTAGAACGTAGAACTTAGAACGTCGCCTTTATTACTCGATGTTCTGCACCTGCTCGCGGATTCTTTCAAGCTCTGCCTTGAGCTCCACCACGCAGAGCGCGATTTCCGCATCATTGGCCTTGGAACCGATGGTGTTCACCTCACGGTTGATTTCCTGTAAGAGAAAGTCCAGCTTGCGCCCTACCGGCTCATTGAGCGCAAGGGTCTCGTCAAACTGCTGCAAATGGCTGTTGAAACGGACCAATTCCTCGGTAATGTCGCAGCGGTCGGCCATGATGGCGACCTCCTGGGCCAGGCGTTCATCCGTGACAGTGCTGTCCAAAGCCAGCTGTGCCACCCGTTCCTTGATCCTCGCGGCGAACTCAGCCACCACCAGCGGCGACCGCTCTGCCACGCGATCAATGATGACAGACAACAGCGACCGCCTTTTGCGCAGGTCATCCAACAACGTTTCGCCCTCCCGCGACCGCATGGCATCCAGACTGTCCGTCGCACGCTGCACAGCGGTCATAAGTTCCTCAGGGACCGACTCCGGGGCAGCAACGCTCTCGCTGACGCCCATCACATCCTTCTGTGCGGCAATAAGGGCCAATGACACCTCTTCGGCAAGGCCCAGGGCCTCCCTGATGCTGCTGAAAGCTCTGTAGTAGCTTCTTGCCAGGGGGAGGTTGACCGCTGGGCCGGCCGTCCCGCCGGCACTTTCCTCGCGCTGAACGAAGACCTCGATCTTGCCTCGCTTCAACCTCTGACTAACGGCTTTTTTTATGTCGTTCTCAAAGGGGAGGAACATGCGCGGCAACTTAACAAAAATTTCCCCGTATCGATGGTTAACCGACCGTATCTCCACGATTATCCGGCCAGTGGGTAAATCAACCTCTGCCTTGCCGTAACCGGTCATGCTTTTTATCATATCATCTCCTTACAGGGTTTTACGTTGGTAACAGCTTAAAGTTCCATTACTCAAGCCAGAGGGACGATCAGGAAGGTATGCAGGAAAAGCCCTGTTCCCTGAAACGCTTGTCAAGGGTAAAGGCCGTTGTGATACCGAGCAGCCGCATAGTTTCAAAACTCACACAGTCCACAAGGCTCAGTTTCCTTCTTGAAGCGGAAAGCATGATGCCTACCGCTGCGCTGTGCAAGGTTTTGTCGATCCATTCAGTCTGCAGGACCGGGACAATATCCTCCTGGAATACCTTAGTCGCCGCAAGACCCAATCGGGTCTGCACGAGGGCAAAAGTTTCCACCAGAACATAATTTGTTGTTACCAGGAGATCATCGGATGACAACATGTCAACCCATGCGTTTTTTACCCTGGCGTGGCTTGCGTCGTCCCTGTCCAGTACCGCCAGAAATCCCGATGTATCAATAAAAATGCTCATCCACTAAATGCCTCTGCCAGATAATCGTCGTGGTTTGCAGAAAGGTCATGAACTCCGGACTTAAAACGACCGACAGCCTTCATTGCCCGCTCCCTCTGCTTTTTGGGGTCCGCAACATCTTTGGATCTGGCAAAAAAATCCACTGCCTGCCTGATAACCGCTGCCATGGACTTATGCTGAGATGCGGCAATTCTCTTTAGCATAGCCACCTGATTCTCAGACAACTGGATTTGGGTCCTCACCATAAATTACTCCCGATAGTGATTACATTTTCACACAAACGATAACAGTTCAACGGAGAGCTGTCAAGCCGGATAAAACCGATAAACTCTTTCAGGGTTTTGCCCTAAAGTTCAAGTGATGCGCGTACCGTAGAAGATTGACTTTCAGATTGTGACTTAACGATGTACGGTTAGAAATTTGCATGTGGCAGCGGGCCAGTAGCCAACGTACCGTCTCCGGTTTCCAGTTCGTTGCCACTGTTGGTTTCGGAGAGCATTTCCATGAGCTCATTGCGGATCTTGATTCTCAAGGAATCGACGAAGGAAAGCGCCCTCTCCTCCACCCTGGTGACCAGATGGATCTCATGGTGCCGGGAGAGATTCTTCAGCACCCCATAGACGTATCTTCACCCCCGCATGGGTCGCCTTTTCCTGGGGGAGGAACAGGGTGACAAATAGGATTTTCATTTGGTTTATTTCCGAGCATCAGAAAAAAAAACTTGCAAAAGCCGCAAATCCTGCCATGAAACTAGCTGAAGTAAATATGAAGACTATTTCCCAGTAAAAAGGAAAGTCGCAATATCTCCGTATCGAAGCTCGTGAACAAGTTGAAGCTCTTCAGCTTTTGAATCAATAAATTGTTTAATCTGATTGAACCATTGCACCGGCACCTCGCGGTGCCTGCCCCAATCCTGCAGAATGATCAAGGTCTTCCCCGGAATGAAGGAGTGGCAGAATTGCTCATACCATGCTTGATTTGCATCAAAAGTCCTCCCGCAATCCACATAAAGAATCTCAATGGGGGAACCATTCCAAGTTAATAGAGGAATCGCCTCATTGCCATCGTATAAAGATATTCTTCGTTTTTCAACTGTTAATAAATTGCAAAATGAAGCAGAATATCTATCAAATAAAAACTGGAAATCCTGATGGTCATCAAGCTGCTCCGATGGCGGGACCTTATCATTCATCCACGAAGATCTCCAGACAAAGTCATCGATAACGTGGAGTTTTTTGTCTGTAAAGTTGGGATTTTCCTTCAAGCCTTCCACAATGAAATAGGTGGAACGTCCGAGCCAAGGGCCAAGCTCAACCAACGCACCCCGCCCCGAATAAAACTTTCCAATATACGCGTAGTATCGGCATTCTTCTTGTGATATCATCCCAGGAATATCAACAGTAGTAATCTTCATGTGTTGCCAAGGACTCTGATATTGCAATATACTATGAGTTAAGAGTTCAGAATTGTCGAAGCTCGCAATAGCGGGTACAGGAAGCTTCCCAAGTTTAGATTGGCGTATCCTGCCTTCGACTGCATTCTTCAGCGTGCTTAAGGCATCTGATATACTGCTAAGCTTTTTAACATCATCAATTTGCAGCAAAATCTTTTCTAAAATTGTATCTAATCGCATAGTTGCTGCTGCATCCTTTCTACTCCATTCTCGAATGACAATTAACCATACCCTTTATTTTAGCTCCTCTGAAAATACTCCATAAAGATTGATAAAATAATCTCTCAGTAAGAGCATCCACTTCAAGGCCCAGCTCTAGTTTGGTATCTGCAATTTTTTCCAGACTTAAAGCTGAAGTTACTGCGGCTTTATACACTGGCTCAATTTGCAGCCATTCCTCCTGAAACCCGTTTATTTCACACCATTTATCAACCTCAGGGTCAATATACATTGAGCTGAAAAGATACTGTGAACTGCCTTGTTTGACAAGTCTTTGCAGAAAATCAGATAGATTTACTGAACGCGCCATATAACTGATTGCTTTAGGATTATAAATGACTTTGAAGCCGTGTTTTGATAAACGATATCCCAACTCTATATCTTCACAACCAAATCGAAATAAAGGGTTGAACGTGCCATGACTGACTAACATAGATCGTTTACAGGACGATCTACCACCCCAGAAATAGGTGTAATCAATGGCTTTGCCTTTTTTTACATTAGGATAGGAAAAAAGGTAACAACCTACTTCTGTGATAAATTTCATCAATGAAGTAACTCGCAGTTCCGGCGACCACGTCGTATAATTCAATACAGCATATGAACTTTCGGGGTATTTGTTGTGCGTTTTGAGATGCTCTTCCAGTAAGGCAGGGGTGGCGATATCATCATCATCAAAAAAGAAAATGATATCTCCACACGCTTTTTCAATGCCGAGATTTTTTGCTGCCGCAAGCCCTGAATTATATTGATAAAAATATCTTATTGGTAATTGGTAGCGAAAAATATCTACCACGTCTTTTGTGCTGTCAGTTGACCCGTCATCGATAATTACAATTTCGTACCTTTCTCGTCCGAGGGTCTGCGTGAGAAGACTTTTCAACGCTAACTCAAGGTAACCAGCTCGATTGAAAGTGCAAATTACGACACTTAATGGTAACATGTGCATCTACCTCGTATTAACTCAGACTCCCCAATAATTCCGCTAACTTTAAAGAAATACATTCCCTTGAATAGTTTTGATCAATATGCTTCATTGACGATACAGATATTTCCGTCCACAACTTCTCATTTGAATACAAACTTAGAACAGCTTCTGCAAAATTTTCTGGATTATCTGCTATCAAAACGTTCCTACCGTCATCAAGGCCCATCCCTTCCGCACCGATAGTAGTTGTCACCACAGGCAGCCCATACATCATGCTTTGCCCTATTTTACCCTTCATTCCCGCACCAAAACGTAAGGGCGCTACAAAAACACGACAATTTTCAAAATATGGTGCAATATCTTTTACATATCCAGTAACGTTAACATCATCTGACCGAAGATTTAAAACCTCTCTTGTCGGATTAGTGCCGACTATATAAAATTTTATGGTAGGTATTTGAGTTTTAATTAATGGCAATATTTCTTTTACAAAATATTTAACTGCATCAACGTTCGGCTGATGAAGAAAATGCCCAATAAACATCAAATCATTTCGAGACTGAAATGGTTTGATTTCATAATTATTTATTTCATGAATATTAGGTATAACCTCAATTTTAAGATTAGAATCTAATTTATGTAAATAGTTTTTCTCATCTTTGGTCACTGTCAATACAATATCTGAGGCTTTAATATTTAATAACTCCAGTTTCTTAATATATTCTGCTTCTTTCAATAGTTTTGTGTCTCCAGTAACCGCGGCGGCTCTTTCAATTCTTAACCAATGTACATCTACTGTATCGTATATGACTGTACTATTAACCGCATATGCCCTAATAAGCGATATATAATCAAAAGCAGGGTAGGGCTCTGATAGTATCACAATGTCATAACTTGGCCCATTTTCCCTTAAATACTTTTCCATATCAACCATCTCACAAATCACCTCAATTCCAATTGCCCTAAGTTCAGTTACATAAGGTTCTCGGGGCTGCAATTCAGCAGCCATAAAGGTAATTTTACACCCTAATTCATTCAATATATTAAGAATGGTATACATTCTTAAGCCGCTCGAGTTTTTATCATAAGCGGGCACAGATATATCAATTACTAGTACATGTTTGTGTTGTTTGACAACTCTAAAAATACTGAAATAGTTGTGCTTCTTGTTATACGCAGTATTACAAAAAAGTTTTATATTTTGAGAACCTATTTTTCTTCTAATTTTGTATTCAAGATATGAAGGATGTATACGACGAAATTGCTCAACAAACAGTGCAATATTTTTTAAATTAACATTACATAAAAACTTTTTAGTATCCGTAAATAGCATTACTATTATATTTATCAACAGTGCTATTCTCAAATAATTATATTTCATTTTTTCTTTGATCCAATACATTTTATTCAATCTGACAATATTAGATAGATATTATTTTACGACCCAATATTTTAAAGGCTTCAATAAGGCAACCACTAATCTTTTTATATTTTTCACGTAATTTCTGAATCTCCAGACATTTCTGGATCAAAAGTTCTTCATTGTCTAAAGCGCTTTTATGCAAAACTCTTGTATATTCCTCCAGTAGTTTACGGGCTTCTTTCTCGGCACCATGACGCATGATTACCATAACAGCATCAACATGGGAGAGGTAACTGAATTCTGTTGTTTTTGCTTTAGGATGTTTAAGATTAAAGGAAAGCGTTGCATGTGTAGTCGTAAAAGTAAATTTCTTGGCAATCTTAATCCAGAAATCTAAATCCATGGCATAGTGAACATTCTCGTCCAGTGGTCCACAATGTTTCCATGTTTCTTTCGGAAAAAAGCATGAAGGTTGCCAGAAAAACTCATCAAACCAGTTGTAAAGCGACTCAAGAGTTATGGCTGTTCTGGCAACAGACAGGAACACATTCCCAGTCTCATCAACCATTGCCCCTGCCCCAACGATTGCCCCGGCCGCAGGAGTGGCAAGTGCCGTTTCGGCAACCGTCTTAAGAGCACCGGCAGCGTAATAGTCGTCCGAATTCAACCAGCCAAGCAGATCACCCGTCGCATGGGCAAATCCCTTGTTGATAGCGTGACTCTGTCCACGATCCTCTTCGCTTACCCAGTATTTAAGGTATTTCTCGTACTTTTTGATGATCTCGACGCTGTTGTCGCTGCTCTTGCCGTCGATGATGATATATTCCAGGTTCGGATACCCCTGCTCCAGGACGGAGAGGATGGTCTTTTCCAAATACCTCCCCTGGTTAAAGGAGGGGGTCACTATCGAGATTTTTGGCAAACCCGCGGGGTTCATTTTTGTGCGGCAACTCTTTTCTTGGCAATTTGTTGCTCCGGCGATAAAACATTCAAACCCTAGTGTAGGTGCGATTCGCGAATCGCCCCAGATTGGGCGCGGCAAGCCGAGCCCCTACCATTGATATGTTTAACCACCGGACCAATAATACTTATACTACGATGCGTCACAAGAATTCAAATAGTTTGGTAATTTCAACAACTGGCATTAACTCACCGCTTGTGCAGCTTTTGCTCCCAGCGCCAAGCATCTGCAACTATCATTTCCAGGTCGTTGAACCGAGGCTGCCAGTCCAGCGTCTGGCGGATACGGTCGGCCCGGGCAACGAGCATTGCCGGATCGCCCGGCCTGCGCGGCCCTTCAACAACCGGGAAGTCAACGCCGCTCACCCGCTTCACCATGGCAATCACCTCGCGCACGCTTCCTCCCCGGCCGTACCCCACATTGAGCCGGGTGGGCTCCCCGCCGTTCTCCAAGTAGCGCAATGCGGCCAGATGGGCTGAAGCCAGATCCTCAATATGGATATAGTCGCGGATTCCCGTTCCGTCCGGCGTCGGATAATCGGTGCCGAAGACGGAGACGCTGTCGCGCATCCCCAGTGCCGCCTGGCAGGCGACCTTGATCAGGTGGGTCGCCTCAGGGGTCCGCTGCCCCATACGCGCCAGCGGGTCTGCCCCAGCTACGTTGAAGTAGCGAAGCGCCACGTAGCGCAGCCCGTGGGCAAAAGCGGTGTCGCGCAACATCCATTCGCTCATGAGCTTGGAGGTACCATAGGGGTTGATCGGCACGGTCGGGCTTTCCTCCGCAGCAATCCCCCCCTCCGGCATGCCGTAAACCGCCGCGGTGCTCGAAAATATGAACCGTTCCACTCCATGATTGACGCAGGCCTGGAGCAGATTGAGTGTGTTGCGGGTGTTGTTGGCATAATATTTGAGCGGTTTGGTCACCGATTCCGGAGCGATGATGGCAGCAGCAAAATGGAGCACGGTTTTGCACTTAAATCCACGGAAGACACTCTCAAGTTTTTCACCATCGGCCAGGTCCCCGATCACCAGCTTTTCACCATGTATCAGGGCATCGGCAAATCCGGTGGAGAGGTTATCGTAAACGACCACATCGTAGCCGGCCTCGGAAAGTTGCCGCACCACGTGGCTGCCTATATAGCCGCAACCACCGGTAACAAGAATCGATTCCATATTACATTTTCTCCTCAGAATAAAACTTGATGGGTAATCTTCTGTCTACTATGCATCAAGCATGTCGATCAATTGTTGCAGTTTGCCGATAAACCGGTCATGGGCCGACTTGAATACCTCTGTAGCTTTTGGGGTCCTGCCATCGACCAGCTTGAGCTTTTCCACATCCAGCTCACTCTGATAGATATGCCTGAATACATGCCTGAAGGCGCGCAACTCATCAATCAATGGCACATCTTTGCTCTGTAACAACGCAGGACGAATCCCCTCAATTTCGAGGGACATTCTCTTTATCAAGTCCTTATGCCAGTACAGCTTATCAACATTGTTCTCAAAACACTTGGCGACCCTGAGAAAATAATTCTCCATGAGGTTATAAAGATTGACAATGGTGTAAGCCAGACCAACGTAATCGAACTCATCGGGATCGATAGCGGCCAGTTTGGCATGGACCAGCCGGTATTTCCCCTCCAGTTCTTCCAGCACCTGCATATCAGCAAGCAACTCCGCTTTCAACGTTCTCAACCGCTCACTTTTCATAGAGGACTATCCCCTCCCGCGCTACTGCGGATTTTATCCTGTCATCGGCGGTAGAAAGATCCACCACATCCACCTTAAAAGGGCTGTCCAGGGCAATGGAGACAATCTCCAGAAAACGTTCACCGGAACAGGATACAGCCAGGTCAATGTCAAAATCCAGCGACGAAGCATCATTCCGGGCCAGTGATCCGAAAAGGATTACCCTGGTGATGGTCGGATCAAGCAAAATGAATTTACTGACAAGCGTCTGCACTTCCTCCAGCGCCTGTGCCTTACGGATTGCCAGGGCATCACTCTTTTGCCGCTGCAAGCGCCTCTGATAATCAGCCATGCGGGACAATTTATCTGATGATAACGGCATACACCGGCCTTTCCAAGTCGTTTTTCACTTTCATCGCCATTTGCGCATTGGATGAGATGGGATAAGAACATGGGGGGCCTCTAGCGGGGGGCTAGAAGTTTCAGCATTGGGAAATAAGTCCGGGTTCTGAAGACCATCCGTACCACTCCTGATCCTCCTCAAAAACATCAAGGAGAACATTACTGTCAACCAGCACTACGCCGGACATCAATCTTCGCCCCTGGTCAAGGCCATGATTTCAGCGGTACTCATCCGCACCGTTGCACGTCCCCGCATTCTCTCAACAAGTTTTTTCCCTCTGGACTGTGCGCCTTCCCCCTTGCGCAGATACACCACATTCCCCTCGATAACAAACTCCACTTCCGAATGGGGAAGGAATCCCATCTGCTCACGCACTTCGCGGGGAATCGTCACCTGACCTTTTGTCGTGATGCGCATATCAATGCTCCTCAAAAGTAATACCATTATATGTATTACCACAAAAGCAATATGTCAAGTCGCTTATCGGTTATGAATGAGACATAATCGTCTCGCTTCAGATCTGATAGCGTAAGTTTGCCATACAACATGCCGGGGTTGGTAATAACAATCCGGTCGTCAAACACCTTGATCACAATATCCGACACGGGAATTTACCTGTTAAACTCGCTTGTTGCCTTTCTCCGCGTATCTCCGCGCCTCCGCGTGAGTCAAGCCTTTCAAACCATGTCGCAACTCAAATAATCTCGGATTTTAAAGCCTCTAATCTCGGATTATTTATTTACTAATCTCGGATTATGCCGTACAATTTCAAGCCATGGGGGACAAGAACATGTTTTTTAAACGTCATATTAAAGCACGTCTCATAGACCTGCTGAATGATTTCCGCATCGTGTACCTCACCGGCCCCAGACAGGCTGGGAAAAGCACTCTTGTCAGGGAGATCGCCAAAGAACAGGGGATGGGATACTACACTCTTGATGATGCTGCCCTGGCAGCCTCTGCAGAAAGCGACCCCCAGGGCCTGCTTGCTTCGCTGCCAAAACCGCTTGTTCTGGACGAATTCCAGATGGCACCAAACCTGATCGGCGCCATTAAGATGGCTTCCGACACCGCCAATGGTCAAAAAGGCATCTTTCTTCTCACCGGATCATCCGACATCTTTCGCTCGGCACAGGTTCAGGAATCTTTGCCGGGGCATATGGCTCGGATTGAGTTATATCCTTTGTCGCATGTGGAACGACACGAGGGGCATCTCAATACAATCGATTGGCTCATCAACGGCACATTCGAGCATACGCAGCTGAAACCGCTGGACAGAAAAGAGTTGGGAGATCTCCTCATAGAGGGAGGGTATCCCGAAGCGATAGCCAAAAGCCCCCGTTCACGAAGCATCTGGTTTGCTTCATACATTGAAGGGCGCTTATTGAAAGACTTTGAAACCATGCATCACGCCAAAGGAGACTATCACACAAAACTTTCTGCACTCATCCGCAACCTGGCAGGTATGACCGGTAATCTCATCAAATACGCCAATATAGCCAATGACCTGTCTCAGGACGACAAAACAGTAAAACGGTATATAGAGATCCTTGAACTCATGTTTATCATTCGTCGGCTCCATCCTTACGTGCGCAACAGCGCCAAGCGTGCCGTTGTAGGGATGCCCAAGCTGCATTTTGTCGACACGGGTCTGGCCTGCCACCTCCTGGGGTTGAAAAAGTCCGACACGCTTCACACCTCGCAGTTTTTCGGAGGATTGGTGGAAAACTTCGTTTTTTGCGAACTGCTGAAACATGCGACCTGGTCGGAAGAGGATGTGAACTTTTATCACTTTCGTGATACAGCCCGGCACGAACTTGATCTTGTTATCGAACGGAGCGACGGCACCGTGGTTGGTGTTGAAGTCAAGGCATCCATGACGGTTAAGCCGGAAGATTTTTCAGGGCTGTCGATCTTTGCAGACTATGCCAAAGATAAGTTTTCCCACGGGGTGTTGTTCTATTCAGGAGACAAGGTACTTCCCTTCAGGATCAATGATAGAATTTTCCATGCCCTGCCGATTTCTTCATTGATGTAGCCCTGATAATTCAGAACGGCAACTAATACCTGTAGCTCAAATCCACCTTCAAGAGCTGGTTGGTCTGCTTTGCCCCACCCACCAGGTTGAAGTTGTGAATCCGCTCCCAACCGTACATAAGGTTTGCGTCCAGATCACCTACAAGGGGGAAGTTCCAGGCGACGCGGATGGCGTTCTTCCTCTCCAGCGCCTGCATCACTCCATTCGGATCAAAGCGGTTGTCGGCGTTGACAGTCACCCGCCCTTCATGGCCGCGGTCGGTGCGAAAATACTCGAGGGCCAGGATGTTACGTGGCGAGAACCAGTGGCTGTACCGGCAGTAGAACTCGATGGCCCCTCCCCCTTGGGAGTCGCCTGGGGTCATTCCCTGATAGACGTACCCCGCCGGGAACTTGAAGTCAGTATAGAGCATCGGGTTGCCGTAGAAAAACTCGAAACGTAAGTCGTCCCGGCCGCTCTCCGTGAGACGTGGGATGTAGAAGCCCGCCACGTAGCTCTCCACGAAGGGCCAGAAGCCAGCCGAGTCCTCCCCGGCGTACTCGCCGTAGAGCTCCGTGTTGGCGAGCCACGGGATGCGGAAGCGGAGGTCGATCCCGGCAATGGTGTTATTGTGGTTGGTGGTTCCGCCACCGAAGATGTTGTCCTGCAACGTCGAGGAACCGCTGAAGCCGTGCCCCCCTTCCTGGCGGACGAAGTTAACGCCGATCTCCCACCACGGTTTCGGCTTCAGGGCGAGCTTTAACCCGAGGAACCAGGGTTGCCGCAGCGTCTCACCACTGCCTGTCTCATCGAAGCGGGAGAGTATTAGAGCGTACTTGAACTCCCCAAGGTAGCTCTTCACCCACCCCACGTCCACCGGCTCGGGGCTGGAGAGCTTGACGAGATCGAAGTTCCGGGCGTTGTTGCTCAGGGTCAGGGCGCCGCGCCGGCCAGGACCGAACCAGTTGGCGTCGCGCCCCGCCTCCAACTCGAGCCCCCCACTGCCGATTTTCAGGTACCCCTTTCCCAGTTTCAGCACATCATTTTCCGGGGTCGCCAGTAAATACGGCTCGACCAGAAACGATGCCTTGTCGAGAAGATACCCCTCGGCGGCGAAACGGACCTCGCCGTTATTCCCCGATCGGTAGATCACCCCCTCGTTGTTTTCCAGGAGCGGGGTCCCTTCGGTGCCCGACTCGTGGCCGATACCGGCCGTCCCCGGCCTCAGGTTCCCGCCAATGAAGCCGAAGACCGACTGGTCGCCGGGGATGAAGATATCGCGGTTGTAGCTGCGCGGAACGCCGTTCAGGTGGACGTAACGCAGTCGCGCATAAGAGACCGGATTAAAATCGGCAAAAGGCGCGTTGCCAGGCTTTTCTCTGAGCTCCGCCTCACGGGGGACTAACTCCTTGAGCCGCCTAATGACCTGTTCGGCCAGGGGCAATTCCCCCGGGGTGAGGCGGGCTTCGCTTGCTTCTGCCTCGCTGAGCAGCCGAGCGACCTCCGCCCGGCTGTATGGCCGTAGTCCCCGGACGTCCGAATCAATGAGGCCGAAGCCCGAGAGCTTCTCCACGTAGTCGTAGACCGGACTGTCCAGTGGGATGTTGTTAGAAGCGAGTGCCCATACCTGCGACGCAGTAAAGGTTACAAGCAACAGAACCAGTTCAGTTACTAATAATTTGGAAATAGACTTTTTTGTTTTTTTATCTTTCACACATTCTTTCATGCTGAATCAGCGAACCTGTGTCTCGAGTGGGCAAAGCGGGCAAGGGACCTTAAGACAACGTCTTTCAACACGACCCGCTTCTTGCAAACACCACCCAGAAAGTCTTTAACAGGATTTTGATATCCAACCAAAGGGTCCACCGGTCGATATACTCCAGGTCAAGCCGCACCACCTCGTCAAAATCCTGGATCTGATTGCGGCCGCTGACCTGCCAAAGGCCTGTGATACCCGGCTTGATGCAGATACGTTTGCGGTGCCAGTTCTGGTAATTGGCGACCTCGTCAGGGGTAGGCGGACGGGTGCCGACCAGGCTCATCTCTCCGCGCAGAACGTTCCAGAACTGGGGGAGTTCATCAAGACTGGTCTTCCTGATGAATTTACCAACCCGAGTGATGCGAGGATCGTCCTTGATCTTGAAAATGGCGCCGTTCATCTCGTTAAGGTGCATCAATTCATTTTTACGTGCCTCAGCGTCAAGATACATGGAGCGAAACTTCCAGCATTTAAAAGTACGGCCGCTCTCACCCACCCGTTGCTGGCCGAAAAAGAACGGCCCTTTAGAATTAATTTTGATGGCAACGGCTATAAAGGGGAAAAGAATGGCGGTTGCCAGTAAACCGACAACGGCGCCGATGATGTCCAGACACCGCTTGAGAAAGAGCTGGTCTGTATCAAACGCCTTGCAGTAAAAAGTCAGCATAGGAACCGCATCATGAAACAGGCTCAATTCTGTTCTTGATCTTGGAGCGTCATAAAAATCCAGCACCATTCTCACCGTGATTCCCATCTCTTCCAATTCACGCAGGTAATCCTCCATGTCCGGTAAAGTCTGCCTGGAAACACAGAAAACGACTTCATCTACCGTGTTCTCTTTACAAACCTCCACCAGATCATCCAATTGTCCCAGCAGATTGGGAGCAGCTAGTGCCCCTATTTCCGATTCATCGGCAAGTTCCAAAACACCGGCAACCTTCAGCCCCCAGTCGTCATGCTGCCCTACGAGCTCACAAAAACAGCGTGCTTTGTCATCGGTACCGACAATCAGGATATTCCGGGTATTGTACCCCTGCCTGCGAATGTAGGCCAGACAAAGCTTCAGCGCTATTTTATCCAGCGACAGGAGGAAAAAGGAGAAAACCAAGAAAGAACCGATAAGTCCGCGGCTTAACCCATGGGGTTCTATAAAATATATTACGGATGAAATGACAATCCCGCCAATTGCATTAACCTTCATCAACGATGCAAGGATTTGTCCGAGAGGGCGGGTCCGCATGGATGCGTAAAGACCGAAATGGGCCATGAGGAAATACCAGGTGGGAATGGCAAAGAGCAAGATCCAGAGGTAATCCCTTAATTCAGACAGCCCCCCTGCCAATTTGCGCGCATGGTAAGCCATGACAAAGGCAGCTAGAACCGTAACCAAATCTGTGACAGCCGCAATCCTATTAAACAATTTCGCTTGTTGTTTAAGCATTTCTCAGCATTATCTTTCCCGGCTTAAATTCAAACAAAATTGCCGTAACAGTTAAAATAAATAGTGCGGATTTTGCACAACCATTGCGATATCAGGGTACGCGGAACAAAGTAAAGGTCTTCAATTAACCTGATTGGCCCTCATCTTCAGCCAATGGAGAAAAGGACGTATTCTGTCACATGTCTAGAGTAGTGTCATAGTGAAATAAGCCAAGGAGGCCACTATGACGAAGAATCACTTTCAGTTTCAACAAGGGCTCAGCTTGAACGACTTTTTGTACAGCTATGGCACTGAAGAGCAATGTTCAGCGATCTTGGAAAAGAGCCGCTGGCCCCAGGGTTTCAAATGTCCTTCCTGTCAGAGTACCAGCCACTGTGTAGTCTGGCATGCACAAGTCAAAACATTTCAGTGCAATCGGTGTCATACCCAGACAACGCTGACCGCAGGCTCGATTTTTCACTCAACCAAGTTGCCGCTGGTCCAATGGTTTCAGGCCATGTACTTTCTCACGCAAACCAAGAACAATGTCTCGGCTCTGGAGTTGAAGCGCCTGATCGGTGTTTGCTACAAAACCGCATGGCGTGTGAAGCACAAGCTCATGCAAGTTATGGTTGAACAGGAGCAGGACACGATTTTGCTCGGCCGGGTCGAAGTAGATGATGCCTACCTGGGTGGAGAAAACCCAGGAGGCAAGGCCGGGCGAGGTTCGGAAAACAAGACGCCGTTTATTGCTGCTGTTGAAACCAATGAAAAGGGCCATCCACTTCGTGCTGTGTTTACAAAGGTGCCAGCCTTTAACCGCGAAGTAGTCACCGAATGGGCAAAACGGTCACTGTCAGCTTCAGCGACAGTGGTAAGCGACGGACTGGCCTGCTTTCGTGCAGTTACCGAGGCTGGATGTTTCCATACCCCAACCATTGTCGGGAAGAAACGCAAGAGTACCGACATTGTGTGTTTCAATTGGGTCAATACCATTCTCGGCAACCTCAAGACGTCGATCTCTGGAACGTACCATGCATTTGATTTCGAAAAGTATGGAACTCGTTACCTGGCTGAGGTTCAATACCGATTCAACCGCCGGAAGGATCTGCGCGGCATGCTCTCGCGACTGATCTCGGCGGCGGCTACTACTGGCAAGCATCCCGAGCACAATCTCAGACTGGCTGAAGATTGGCGCTAATCAGGTCAATTAATGATAAAACTTTGCCTGGATTTACAAGAAAATGGTGAATGCGTTCGCATGTGGCTCACGTTTTAACATGATACAGTTAACATGTAAAGCCATCGATAAAATGGAGTACGCGATTTCCACGTTCACTCGGTCGCGAATTTCGTAGAGCTTAAAACGTGTTAGCATTCAATTTCTCTCATATGTATCTTCAAAACAAACTCAAGCGGTATTATACTTGTTTTAAAGGCGTGAAAAACAGTGCCGACGTAAACAACTCAGGTATACTTCGATGGGTGATATAGCTGGTATAGATACCCCTGGCACCTAATTTTTTAACATCGGCGGCAATAAAGGGATCATTTACGGGGTGGGTAAGGATTACTAAATCACGCGGGAAGTCCCCTTTTTGTTCAACAAATCGCTGTAGAGTCAGGGTAATGACTTTTACATCGTATTTTTTTGAATAGTCGAAAATCTGGCGATTAGTTAGAGCACTACGATATGACGTGAATATCTCACCAGCAAACAAACCGTCCTTGCGTATAAATGGCAGCTGTTCAAAGTCATACACCTGTGGGATGAATGATTTGCCCAGGTTCTGATCACCAACAGCATTTCTGATCATCCCGTAGGCATCATAGAAGCGGTTTTTAACATCAAGCACAAAAGAGACAGCAGGATTTTTGCGGGCATAACTGACGATGTCATCAAAACGGCAGGGATCCTGCCCCTTTGATCGGCATACAGCCAGATAATCAGCATATCGCATCGCATTTATCTCCGTCTCATCGCCACCATGGTAGCACACCAACACATTATCTGCTGTCAGCGAAATATCCACCTCATACACACGGAAGCCTCGCTCTCTCCCTTTTACCAATGTTTTAATGGTGTTATCTCCACCGTAAAGTTTTGGACCAAGGCCGTGGGCGATTACAAGAAATGGCTCAGCCCCAAGCCAGGAATAATCATCTACAGCATGCGAGGCCACTAACATTGAATCACGTGGTTTCTGCTGGTGAAGATACAGCCGGTACAACGAACCATTGAAAAGCACCGCGTCTGAACGAAGGAACAGCTGTTTCAGGAAGGCACGGTTCTCATTTTGTAGCAACCCGAAGATGATTATTACAAACTGAATAACGATCAACAACCTTGTTAAATATGATCTCATCGACTGATTTCCTGCACCTTTGGAATGAGTTCAATCATTGGAACTGATTTTTTGTCGTACAAACCATCTTTAGAACGCATCAGAAATGGGGGGTTATGGTCTCCGACGACAATAAAACGTGTTGGCGGAATACCTGGATCAGAAACCAGCTTTCCAAGCGCTTCAAACGTGGAATTGAGTATTGCTGAAAGGTTGCATATATCCTGATGTTCCGAAGAAAGGTCAAATTGACCGCATGCAAAATGGGAAGGGTGATCAGGTGAGGCATAAGGGTAGTGTGAGTTTAGCGTAAGCCAGTAAATGAATTTCGGTGCACTTGCAGCGCCCTGTGCTACAAGCACCTGCTTGATCAAGGACGGTACCGTATCATCACAAATGCCACGAAAACTTGTGGAACCGCATCGTTCGTGGACGGGTTGAAGTTTGTCAATATCGTTAATAAACAGACTTGTGCGAAATCCGGCTTGAGGATACCATTCATTCCTGCCGAAAAATACCGGCATAAATCCATGCAGCGCAACGGTTTCATAGCCTTTGGCAGCAAACAGTGCAGGAAGAGATGTCCCCGATACGACATCTTCCGGATCTGAAGCACGTCGTGCATACAGTTCACGGAGTTCAGCTGACACCGTTGCTCCATAAAACGGCACCGTTGCACGACGCACCTGATAACGCGATAACGGGCTGGGATTGGTCAGCGGTGCTACTATGGCCTGATTAAGAGCGGTATCATTGGAGAGTCCCCAAGACTCGACAATCACTAGTACAACATGCTGCAGTGGCAAGATGCCCGCAGTAAGATCAGCACGTACACCTGACATTGCATACTCATTTGGGCCAAGTTCCTTTTGTGGAATTTTTCGTTTCGTAATAGATGCCTTAATGTCGCGGCCAACTTTCACCAGCGCCGAACCGGCAATGTTATAGTTAAAATACGTAGCATCACTCAAGCGCGCAACAAAATTGGAGCCATTCAATACATCAAGCAATACAAGGCACAGTGGAACTACCAGCAATACTTTTCTACCTTGCAGGTTGTGTCTTTGTAAGGTGACTGATTCTCTCTTGAACGTCAGATACCACATTATCAGGCTCCTCGACGAATTGAGTGGGTAGCCTGGGCCGGGTTGATGTAAGATAGGCCACCATCACTCAGCCTGGAGGTTAGTAATCGCTATGAATCCTGAAGATCTTTTTGGTGCTGCTCTTGGAATTGCCATCCCGTGGAAGGTTACCTCTGTTGACTTCAACAAGAAGTCAAGTCGTTTGGACATAACCATCGACTTCCAGCGGGGAGCCACCTTTCCCTGTCCGGTCTGCGGAACGTTGTCACCAGTCCATGACACCACGGAGAAAGAGTGGCGGCATCTGAATTTCTTCCAGTACGAAGCCTACCTTCATGCGCGTGTTCCACGGGTAAAGTGCCCTAACAGCGACTGCGGCGTGAAGTTGGTCCAGGTACCCTGGGCTCGCGCAGGCTCAGGATTTACGCTGCTGTTTGAGGCCCTGGCCATGACCATGGCTCGTGATTTGCCGGTGAAGGTCATGAGCAGGCTGTTTGCCGTTACCGATACCCGTCTATGGCGGTTGATTCAATCCTATGTCGAGAAGGCAAGGGCCGCAGAAGACTTCTCCGAGGTGAAGAGGGTCGGTGCGGATGAAACCTTTGCCGGGCGCAGTCATGACGAGAAATTCGTCACCTTCTTCTTCGACCTCGACATGCATAAGCTCTTGTTCGGCACGACGGGAAAGGACAACGAAACAGTCAAGAGCTTCGTCGCGGACCTTAAGTCACATGGCGGCGATCCTGATAGCATCACAGACGCTGCTATTGACATGTCCAAGGCATTCATAAAGGGTGTCAAAGAGCAGTTGCCCCATGCCGTGGTCACCTTCGATAAATTCCACGTCATCAAGCTTATGAACGATAAGCTTAGTAAGATAAGGGCTCAAGAAGCCAGGTTATTTCCTGAAATCCTGAAAAAGAGCAGAAACCTGTTCCTCAAAAATCCAGAGAACCTGACACCGGAAGAGGAACAGCGCCTGGATGCCATTATCACCAGTCAAAGCTTAAGGAGTACGGAAGCTTACATGCACAAGCTGAACCTTCAGAACGTCTATTTTGCTTCAAGCCGAACGGAGGCAGAAACCCTGTTGACCAAATGGCATCGGAAAGCCGCCGCAAGCTCAATCCAACTCATCAAGAACATGGCCGAATCTGTAAAAGAGCATTGGGATGGCATTCTGGCACATTTTGAAAGCGGCCTGACTAGCGGCTTCATTGAGGGCATCAACAGCCTAATTCAATCAGCCAAAACTCGGGCACGAGGCTATCGGAATCCTGACAACTTGATCTGCATGGCTTATCTGGTTGCAGGCAAGCTCAACCTAAAGTCGCTATTCCCTCTACCCACTTGATTCGTTGCAGAGCCCATTATCAGCAGAGGTGCAAAGAACAACACCAGAAGTAGCATAATATAGCTAACGTTAAAAGCAGATAGTTCTCGATATATAGTCAGGATAATAACAGGTTTTAAATGGTATGTTGGGGCAATAACTACTACCAAGTCTAGTATGAAAAATATAAGATACAAAACAGCCGCCAAGTATCTCCCTATAAACGGAGAGCAAAGTCCAACCAAGCAATAGTCGAGGTTGACCAAAGGGCGTGTTGTTGCTGTAACTACCGACAAAACAGCGAAAATTGAGTTTGGCAGCAAGATGTAACGGAGAAAATATATCATAGTATTATAACCAATAGCTCAGAGATGTACTGTTATAGAGTGCATATATTGCAACCATAGCCGTCAACAAAAAATCTGAATTATGCAACTTGGAATGAATAATTTACGCGACGAAGAATCTGATTTGAGTTTTTGAGAATATGGGCAAAGGCGAGTCGGTGTCATCGAAAAGAATACTCAGGATAATCGTTCGTTATTTTATGTAAGAGAGGCCGTTCTGACTGCTCATGACATTATTGCTGCAAATTGTAAAAACCATTTTATCCCCCTCAGCCGTTCAGGCTGAAAATCCACTAACAATCTCCATGAACTGTTGACTCACTACGTCTCTGTCGTGGTACTTCCGAATATACTCCTTTGCATGGATGGAAACGGAACGTCGAAGCTCTCTGTTGCGTAGAAGCGTGATAATATTCTCTACAAATTCTGAATCCGATTTTCCAATTAAAAGTTCACGTCCATGCGTGACGTGCAATCCTTCCGCACCGACAGGTGTTGTAACAACAGGAACACCTATATTCATAACCTCCACAACCTTTGTTTTGATCCCTGTACCAAAATATACTGGATTCACGAAGACAGCTGTGCTTGAAATCGTAGCAACAAAATCCTCAACGTACCCGAGGAGTTCCACGTTGCGGGGCATCCGCGATGCAAGCTCCTTCACCGCAGTTGTTGCGTTACCCCCGATGATCAAGAAGCGTACGTCGGGCACCTTAGACACGACGATGGGAAACACCTTGTCCAGAAAATAGCATAGCCCCTTCTCGTTGTGCGGTATGTTCAGCAGCCCCATGAAGCTGAGACTCGGGAAAGATGTCGCCCCTGCATCCTCACCGGTCTTCGCTAGCTGAACGGCAGGATAAATGTGGGAAACAGTCGAGCGCCCTGATCGGGCGCGCATTTCCTTCGCCTCAGTCGGGGAGATCACAATAGTGTGGTCGTAACTGCGAATACACTCGATTTCCCTATTCCGTATTCGCTCTGCCTCCGTCTTCAGGATAGCTTTCCGCAGCAGCGTATTGGCGACGACATCCAGGAACCGCGGCACTTTTGCCACGAAATTTCCGAGGATATTGATCTCAGGGTTATCCAGAAAACTGCGGTAGCGGTCGGACAGGATATCGTCCATCCCGAATATCCGCCGCGCGTCCACCTTAGGACATCCCTCGAAGTACTGGGCCGTCCGAAGCATGTCACAGAAAATGATGTCAGGCTCGATTCTCTGCGCCTCGCAAAGGACCCTCCGCTGTAGATCTCCACTGAAAAAGAATGACTCCTGGATGCTCTTTCGCGACAGTAGGAGAGAATGTAGTATGACGTTGTACAGCGATGCAGCAATCCCAGGGAGTGGAAGAAGGTGGATCTCCTTGATTCCCGCCACCATTTTCTTCAGAGATTCCGCTGCGTCGGACTTTTCCCTGCCCCCTCGCTCCATAGCGAAAAAATATATTTCCGCCCCCCCATCGGAGTAGTATTGAAGGTACTGGACTAGCATGCTTTCTCTTCCACCACAGATCGGGAAAGGAAGACGGGAACTGAGAAACAGAACTTTCTTCATCTCCACCTCCGGACGAGGTTTTCGTATCCCGAGAGCACGTTTCCAACAATTTTTTCCCAGCTGTACTTACTCTCGACAAGCTCTCTCCCCCCCGCTACGAGCCGTGCCGAAACCTCATCGTCGCGAAGGACAGTGAGTACGCAACGGGCAAAGGAGAGTGGGTCTCCTCCTATAAGGATGTCGGTGCCATCCTTGACGAAAATACCCTCCGCCCCGACAGGGGTTGATACGACGGGTATTCCCCAGGCAAAGTAGTTCAGAATCTTCACCCTCATTCCTCCGCCGACGTGAAGGGGAACAACGGCAACACGCGATTTCCGTAGGTAAGGGAGTGGATCGTCGACGAAGCCTAGCACCTGAACGGTTTCCGAACGGTATCGCTGCAGCCATTCCGGCGTATTCTTGCCGATGATGTAAAACTTTGTCTTCGGGGACTCCTTAAGAACCAGCGGCAATACCTCCTCCAGAAACCAAACAATCCCTTGTTGGTTGGGAATCCAATCCATCGCTGCGATGGAAACGATGTCCGTCGCACTTGGTTCTCGTTGGACTGTGGAAATAGTGGAAATGTCAACTCCCGCGGGTGCGACATGAACTCGCTCTTCAACAGACGGATCGAGATCGATAAAACGATGCCTGTCCTCCTCGGTGATCGCCAGAATCCTATCGAAAATACCTATCGTACGCTTTTCGTACTCCTTCAGCCTTTGTGCCTGAATCTCCATTACGTGCTTCAACAGGGGGTTCCGCAGGCTGTCGGCGTAGCGCGTGAGAATCGTGTGCTCCGCATTGTGCTGCCTCAGCACTACCGGAATATGAGGAAAGTGCTTCTTGATCTGAACCCCGTAATGCGCCATGTGTAGATGCTCTACATGCACAAGATCAATACTGCTTTGAGTTAAAGCCTGAAGAATGGACTCCAGCATATCGGGATAAATGTACTTTGCCATGTTATACGGCAAATTAGAAAATAAAGTATTCAGTGCTAAGCGATACTTCTTGTTTTTAACGTCCTTTGAAATAAACTTAAAGGAATTAACTAAAGAAGCAAGTTCAGATGTTTCGCAATTCGATTCTTCTTCTGGAATAATTGACTGCAACAAAACATTGCAACCCTTAGAGCTAAATTGCTTTAAGAAGTTAAATAGAACAATTTTACCTCCGTCAATAGGCGGATAAGGTAGTCTATGTGTTAGCACGAGTATTTGCATAAATTAAAGTCTTATCCTTATTCTTTTGAGTGGATAACAAATCAGATGCATTAGAACAAATAATAGAGCAATTGTCATAAAAGCGACTACTGCAGTTTCAAAACTCGTTCGATATAGTGAAAGCAGTACCATCAAGTAATATATAGAAAATATTTTTATATATTTGTTATCTGAAAGCATACCTTTATATAATATTGATGTTAATAAACTAAATAAGATTGCAATCACAATAACGCCTACATATCCTGCGTTCATATAACCCATTACTGGAATAGTAAATGTTTGCGTAGAATTATTATAAAACCCTTCACCAAATAGCTTGGTAGTAATAATAGCTTCAATACCTGTGTCAGGTTTGAACGGTAATAAAGCGCGAGGCACTATGGCAATAGGTGTTAATAATATATATTTAAACAATAACCAGTCGAACTGATACCTATTGTGCAAAAGCATAATCCCGCAGTCTACCGGATTAAGGTCTGTGAGTAATGACAATAATGGAACAAGAAGTGAATATTGCCGATCCAATGTAGAAAGATTTAGTGATAATCCAGCCCTAGCTAGATTTGCAAAAAATAGTACATTTATGATTATGAAACCAAATAAAATAACATTTATAATTCGTAATCTCAGCCGACCAATAGAAATGTAATAAAAAAAGATCGACAGCAGCAATACAGCGTATTCAGTCCTACTGGCTGTTTTATTTATATAAAAGAGCATACAAAACAAAACAACTACTGCTATAATTACAAATACATAATTTCTATCGATATATCTTATCATCAGTATCATCATTGGCAATACTGATAAACTAGCAAGAACATTCAAATACCAGCTACCTTGCGCCTGGTTCATTGTCACTTCGAACAAATTATATGATTTATAGAAATACAAGAAATCATGATATTTAACAACATTTGCAATATATGATATGGCAATAAAAATGGCTGTCAACAATACAAGAGAAGTGAATGAATGTTTATTGAAATTGAATAGTTTTGTAGCCCTGTCACACACGTTTTTATTATTAACCCAAAATAACAAGCCTATTGAAAATATGGTGATGAATAATAAACCGATAAAAAGATAAAGATTTATGCTAGTAATGGCCTCTTTATCAAAATAAAACAAATAGAGATCATATTTAAACATTAATAGGGGTTTTAATGAGTAGAGAACAAAATGCCATGCAAAAACAAGCATCAAAGCATAGTTTGAATGCTTCTTAAAGCAAATTGTTGCGAAAAATATACATGCAATTGCATTCGCTATGATTAATAAAATTGTCATATTTATAAATAAAAGCCCTCAACAAAGCTTAAATTTATCAATTTAAATACGTCATAGTTTTTTTTAAATCTTTTTGAGAATACAAAACATGTAATGGTCTTAATATAAAATAGAACACAATAAATATATTTGAGAACATTATTCTGTTTCAGTAAATAATAAACTTTATTTCGTATCATATGTCTTATTGTAAAGTGACTTTCAAGACCACCGGTTAAACTGCTTACTTTATGATAGAAATCAATATGTGGGTAATAGTACATGGATATATTATGTTTGTATAGCCTATAACAAAAGTCAGTATCATCGAAGTAAACAAAATACTTTTCGTCCATGATTCCGACTATGTCAAAAACACACTTCTTAATTAACATACAACATGTTGGTGCATATTGTATTTGTTTTTGATAATCATACTGCCCATTATCATGTTCATTCATTCCAATATGGTAGTTTGAATAACCTTTCCATTTGCTAAAATAACCACCTGCAAACCATATTAATGATTTATTGTCATGATATATCATTTTTGGGACAATCACATCGCAATTGCATTTACTCATTGAATCCATTAGTTTTTCAAGCATAGATTGTTCGAATTCAACATCATTATTAATTAAAAGTATATGCCCGCACTCGTTAGAAACTGCTTTTTCAATACCTTGATTATTACCTGCTGCAACACCTACATTTGTATTGTTGGGTAAAATAACTATACGAGAATCATCATAGTTTTTGAGCCGACCTAAAGTGTCATCAGTTGACGCATTATCAACAATGTAGAGAATGAAGATTTCATACGATTGCGAAAGCATAGACTCCATGAAATCTTCAATTACATCACCGCTATTATAGGTGACTGTGACGACACCAACTTTAGAAGGTCTTTCAACCATGAAGCAATCCCTTCGACTTCATCTCATTCAGCGATGCTTCATATTTGTCTGATTCCAGCTGTTGCGTTTCAGCCCATGCTAGGAATTTATTGATGCCTTCAGCAAATAATGTCCTTGGCTCATATCCAAGTTTCTCTCTGATTCTAGTAATATCTGCTAGGTTATGTCGTATGTCACCGTCCCGGAACGCACCATTTACATTGATTTTTGATGAGCTACCAAAGTAGGATACTATTTTTTCAACAACTTCAAGAACCGTTGTTTTCTCACCGCTGCCAACATTTAGGGCAGCGATCGTATTTGGAGTAGTATGACTGATACTGCGCCATGTCGCCTCGACCACGTCATCTATATAGACGAAGTCCCGGCTTTCCTGCCCGTCCTCAAATATATAAATCGGCTGACCAGCACGAGCTAAATTAGAAAATATTGCCAGTATGCCAGTGTATGGGTTTTTCAAAGATTGGCCAGGACCATAAACATTTTGATAACGCAGGGCATAAGCAGACAGTCCCATGCTTTCTGCAAAAAGTAATGTCATTTGCTCTTGTATCTGTTTCGTAATGCCGTAAAAAGAGGACGGGCTGAATCTTGCTTCTTCGTCCGTAGGCAGCATCGAACACGTGGCATTACAGACGGGACAGAGCGGATCATACAAGCCAGCTTTGAGATCACTCGTCTTTCTTTTGGATGGATAGACCACACCATGAGAAGTACAAGAATATTTGCCCTCGCCATATACCGCTCTTGAGGATGCAACAACAATTTTATGTATGCTGTGGTTCTTATTATTAACAAGATAATCGAATATTACAGCGGTACCTTTAAGGTTGACGTCTTCATACCTTACAACCTCATACATCGATTGTCCGGTGCCGGTTTCTGCGGCAAGATGCACCAACACATCTTGCCCTTGGAGCGCACGTGCGACTACTTCTGGATCCCTGACATCGCCAACAATCAGATTTACACTCCCAGCTATGTCTGGCGGTAATATTTTAGATGTGCCATGAATTTGTTCGCTGAAGTTATCCAGAATGGTGACATGGCAATTCTCTGTCAGAAGCTTACGAGTCAGATTGGTACCGATAAAACCTGCCCCACCTGTTACTAAAACATTCATCAGGATACTTTCTCCCATTCATTTGAGTTGTGGTTATATCGTCTGATTAATTTTGCTGGTGTTCCTGCTACTAAACAATAATCTGGTATGTTCTGTGCGACCACAGTATTTGCTGCGACAATACAATGTTTACCGATTGAAACCCCTGGAAGAATTACGCTGTTATTGTATATGTAGGTCTGGTCACCGATCGACACTGGACGCACTTCAATTTTCTGTAGATTTATGGGAATTTCAATATCGTCATATAAATGATTTATGTCTGTGATGGTAACGTTTGAAGTGATAACAACATTTTTGCCAATTGTAATATTTTTAGCACACGTTATGTGAGCATTTTGATGTATTTGAGTGTAATCGCCAACAATAAACTCTGGACTAAAGGTTTGAGAACCATATGCACCTAGTACTTCAATTCTGCAATTTTTAAATATTATGACTCTGCTGCCTAATGACCAATTCTTTAAACCTGAAAATAATATCGGCTTATTTATTAAACATCGTCTCCCCATGTGTTTAACAAATAATTTATAGAAAAGACTAGTTTTTATGGTTACGTATAAATTGCTTAACTTGTTAAGATAATCGTACGCATTGTATTTGAACATGTCCTATTTACCTCAGATTAGCTATTTCACTAGTGAAACCGCTATGATTTTAAGCAATTTCCTAATTATTTTTGCGATTAATTTATCAATTAAACTGTTTTTGACTGACTCGGAATTAACAATAGACCACATAAATAGTTTATTTATCCCACAAGCATGTTTAATATTATTTTGGTTTGAGTGCATCATAGCTATTTTCATGCTTTCAAACGATAAACCAGGTGTAAGTCTGTTATTTATGCGAACTCGATAACGCCAAGTAGCGTTTGGGTAAACATATAACTTGGCATTAAATAAGCATCTTAATATAAAATCGCGATCTTCGAATAAAAGATTGTCATTAAAACCGCCCAACTCGTGAAATATTGATTTTCTTATAATAAATCTTTGATACGGCGCCTCCCAGTTGAACAACATGTCCATAGTTAAAATATATTTATTTGTCAGCGTAATGGGATTTTTGCCAAAAAATTTGAATGCACTATTAGCGACTTGTTTGCTGTCTTCATCAATCAATTCAGAATCTGATATGACAACATCTGCATTATTTGATAACAAGAATTGCAATGGACCTGATATGCCGTTCACGAGAAACTCATCGTCACTTGCAATCGTTGTAAGGTAATCACCTTTTGCAATTGAAACCAGTCTATTCAGAGTTTTGCAAATTCCTGCATTTTGTTGTTTTTCGCAGACAATCCTAGCAAATCGCCCAGAATGCTTACCTGCCCATTCTTTAGCTACGATATACGTATTATCACGTGATCCATCATCGATAATTATTAACTCGATATTTTCGTAATCACAGTTATAGATGCTTTCTAAACATTGCATTACGTATTTATCATGATTATAAGCAGGTATAAGAATTGATACGAGTGGTTTATGTATAGATTCACTTATCTGGGAATAATTAATCACCTACATTGTCTCCATACCAGAATAAACATTACCATCCAATAAAGCACATAGTTTGAAAAATAGGCCATTAAGACACCTTGTACCCCATATATATCAGTCAAATAATAAACCATACCAATCCACGTAACTGTAAACAATACCTCTGTAATAATAAATGTTCTTACCATAGTGCGGCCTAGCATTACATACGCTAACAACCAACTTCCGATCTTAACAACGTCGCCTGCCAATTGCCAGGCAAACAAACCTTTCATAGGAGAAAAATCAGGAGAAAACAGTGTTAGAACAATCCAGTCACGAAGCAGGTAAATAGTCCCAGCACCCAGTACAGCAAGTGGTAATATTAATTTGTAGCCTTGTATAATTTCCTGCTTTAACTCCCTATTGTCACGAATTTCAGAAAGTCGTGGAAGGTAATAAATGCCCAGTGTCGAGGTAACCAACAATAGATACATCTCACTTATCTTCGTTACCGCCTGCCAGTGCCCCGCAGTAGTCCAGCCCAAAGTTGTAGCGATGTGATTACGAACAATTATCTGGCTTGTTGGACCGACAGCAGCTGTCGTTAGAGCCATCAAAACAAATTTCGCTAAATTGCGTGCAATCGAACGATCAAAGTTCCCAATGAGGTTTTGGAGTCGAAACCAATCAGTCTTCAGACACATAGCAAATGTTACAATAAAAACAATTGATTGATTGGTGGCTAAAGCGACCAGCGCCCCGTACAAGCTCCAGACACGAGCTAAAAAACCCGTTACAACAAGTGAAACCAAGCTCCCGGTAATATTTACTATTACATAACGGCGAATGTCTTTCTTGCCGTTTAAGATAGCCAATAAAAGTGCATTAAATACAAAGAGCGTTAATGTTGCAGCAAACCAGAGAAATACAGAACCGTAAGCTTCATTTTTTAGAAAAAGCAGTGCAAGTGAACGGTGAAATATTGCAATACCTAATGCAGCAAACAATGAACCGATAGCAACAATAATTACAGCTGTACGCCAAACGGAACGCTGGCGTTCATCATCATCAAAATATTCAGCGGTATATTTCGTTACGCCGGTATTTATTCCTGCACTGGCAAATGTTGTAATCATGCCAATAGCATTTTGGAACTGACCAATAACCGCATAACCTGCAGGACCAACATATACTGCCAAAAGTTTGTTTAGACCCAATGCAGTGACAAGTTTGATGGCAACAGCAATACCGTTGAGAACGCTTGTTTTAAAAAGATTCAAAGCTAAACCAACCGGCGTACTGTTTCGGTAACCATCGACACTTGAGAGGGTGACATAGAAGGTCCCATCGGCAGACTCAAAACTTCGTTATGTACTTTCTCAGAAATAGGAAAACTCCCTTTCCCATAACCAAGTTCCGAATATGCCTCTTGCAAATGAGGCGGTATAGGGTAGTGAATCATGGTTCCAATCCTAGCATCAGTTAACTGCTTTTGCAGCTCACCACGTTTTTTTGATCTGACGACAAACAGGTGCCACACAGGATCGGCCCAGTCCGGAACACACGGAAGAACAAGGTTCGTATTTGATGTTAATTGGTCAAAATACAGTGCTGCTACCTGCTTGCGCCGTTCATTCCACTCATCCAGCTTTGCCAGTTTTACCCGCAGCATTGCCGCATGTAACTCGTCGAGACGGGAATTGAATCCCATCACTTCATTGTGATACTTGATCTGTGAACCATAATTCCTCAGAATCCTTATTATTTCTGCTAGGTCATCGTCGTTGGTCGTTACGGCGCCCCCATCACCAAAGGCACCGAGGTTCTTTCCTGGATAAAAGCTGAAACCGGCTGCATCCCCTAAACCACCGGTTCTCCGGCCTTTGTACTTCGCCCCGTGGGCTTGGGCTGAATCTTCAAAAACTTTGAGGCCATGGCGAACTGCAATTTCGTTGATTCTGTCCATGTCTGCAGGTTGTCCGTAGAGATGTACCGGCATGATGGCTTTGGTGCATTCGGTAATGGCGCTTTCAATGCGGGATGGGTTAATATTGTAGGTTTGCTCGTCTGGCTCGACGGGCACAGGCGTTGCTCCTGAATAGGTGACGGCAAGCCATGTCGCGATATAGGTATTGGTGGGAACGATAACCTCATCGCCAGGCCCGATGCCGGATGCGCGCAGAATAAGGTGCAGTGCATCAAGACCGTTCCCCACGCCTATGCAGTGCTTTACCTGGCAATAAACGGCAAATTCAGCCTCAAACGCTTCAAGTTCTTTGCCGAGGATGTACCAGCCTGAATCCATCACCCGGCGGTAGGCAGCATCAAATTCGTCTTGGAGTTCGAGATACTGTGCTTTCAAATCGAGAAAAGGAACTTTCAATTTCCACCTCTTACGGCTTTGATAAACGACTCATAGTCTCGATAGTAATCTTCTTCATCATAGAGATTTGACGCCAGGACCATGCAGACTGACCCGGATGAGAAATTGTCAAGTTCACGCCAAATCATTGGGCGAACATACAGGCCGTAGTAAGATCGATTAAGATGAAAGCGCTTCTTTTCATTGCCGTCATCCAGTACGACATCAAAACTACCGGACATGGCGATAATCAACTGGTGCAATGCCTTGTGCCCATGTCCACCACGTTCTGCACCACCTGGAACATCGTAGAGATAGTAGACGCGTTTGATGTCGAAAGGAATATGCCTTCCTTCCCCTTCAATGAAGGTAAGGTTACCACGAGGGTCAGTGATTTTTGGCAAATCAGTGATTTTGCAGTCCGATAATGGCATCTTTAACTACCCGTATTACGTAAAGCAACAATGTATATTTCGCCAGCGATATCTGGGTAACGTTCACCAAGTTGCATGAACGCATCGAGCATCTGCGGTGTCCAATTGTCTTCGATTTGCTTGTTGGAAACCGGTTTCAACCAGTAGCCACCAAAGACTTCAATATTCAATCCTGCTACATAGAAAGCATCTCGAAACGATTCAGGATTGAACACTCTACGATGACCATGATGAACATCCATTTCATTTAAAGAATCTTCCGCTGTCAGAATACCCATGACTACTGCAGCCTGACGGTGCAATGAGTGCGCGTTGGGTACCGCTGCAAAAATGCGACCGACATCAGGCTTAAGCCACATTTTTGCGCGAGAAAGAATATCAACCGGATCATTTACATGTTCAAGCACATGACCGAGGATGATGGTGTCAAATTTCACTGATGGATTAAATTCCTCAAAAAGCGCATTCACAATTTCTGCCTGAGGAAAACGTTTTCTTAGATCATCACAAAAGAGGCTAGATCCTTCCACTATAGCCATCTTTTTATTAAGGGTTGCCAACAATCCTGTCATCACTCCTTCGGCAGGTCCCATTTCTAATATAGATTCACCATTTATAAATCGAGAGACAATCTTAAAGCAATATGAGATAGCTGTCGACATCACGCCAGATGAATACATCGACATTTCAGATATGGTTTGTAATCTTTTTTTTTCACCAATGACAGAATTCATATGTTTACCTTGTTTGTTCTTTCAATTAATTCTAGCATCATTCTGTTGGGAAACATGACAAAGCCGATGCGGCACAAATCAAAAGCAACTGCTGGAACCTGCTCAACAATCATCTTTGCACGCTTTGCACGAGCCCAGTTAATGGCAGAGTCAAGATCATCGACCCAGTACGCAAAGTGATACATCTTTACGCCTGCATTGATCCATGGTGTCAGCGTTACAGACCCTGGCAAATTTTCCAGCAACTCAACCCTTGGTCCGGGACCAACAAGAAAGCAGCCGGATATGCCCTGCACGGGATCGGCAAACAAATCGCCTTCCTGACAATATCCCATATACTCGAAAAACTGTCGTTCGCGCTCAATCGATTCGGTGGCATAACCTAAGTGATGGAACTCGTATCCTTCCGGCATTTTATGTAAATCAGCCACGTAATACCCTCTTTGCAGTAAGCTTTGCCAATTCTTCAAGCCGGCGCACAATACAGTTCCAACCTGTACGGTCCAGACAATGCTCAACAGCATCAAAGCGCAAGCCTCTAATTTCAAAATGCTGGGGCAATAGCCTACGTTCTGAAATGCCGCACGAATCGTGAAACGACACTACCTTGACATTGTCGGCAACTGTGCGGCAATGCACAGAGTCAAGATTCAGAATCTCGAAAACCACACGATATATCAACCATGCGCATTCTATCGCCGCGAGTGAACCTTCCTTGAGTATCCAGCGGCCCCACTCTCCGGTCTTGGCCTGCGGATCGATGTCGTAAATTGAGACGACCCCTTCGGCTGCGCCATTATCCCTACGCTCCAAAACAAAGTAATAATCGTTTGTGCGGGCATAATAAAGGTTCAACCACGCCAACTGATCCTCAATGCGGTTGGAACCAGCATGTAGATAAGAATTGAGTGCGGGGTTGGTACGCAACTCAATGACGAAGGCGGCATCTTCATCAGTTATTAGTCTCAGGCGGAAGGCGAAGCCCTCAACAATAATATTATGCCGCATGTTTAGCCAGTACCGCGTCAACTATTTTGACCACACTGTCAAGCTTGGCCAATTCTTCTTGTGAAAACTCAACACCTAATTCTTCTTCGAGAGCGAACATGATTTCAATGTGCTTCAGCGAGTCCCAATCGGAAGCATTCTGGCGACAAATGTCGTCACCGAGCTTTAGCTGGCACTTGAGAAACGCCTCGAGTACGCTCAGCACTGTTTGTTCAATCTGATTGCGATGCATAGATATAATTTACTCCTTGATCAATGTGATACCATCGGTTGAGACAAAGTTTTCTATCCGTTCAGCCTGCAGGGTGTAAAGTCCAGGCTCCGGCACCTCAACCATAGCGAACAAACGCGACAACCATTTAAGCGCTGGTTGATTACGAGGTCCATGCAGCACTCGGAATGCAACTTTACGACACCCGGTAAACAGCGACATGCCACGGATTGCACCAAGAATAATCGTATCTTCCAACTGGCGCCCTAAGGCGCGGCAACTAACACATAATTCTTCAACAATTAGTTGATCATTATTGCGCTCGCATACGAGCACAGCAATCACACCGCTATCAGACAGGCGGTCCTTCATATGCACACTGGCCACGCAAGCATTGACGCACTCTAGGCGTTCAGCCACTTCGGCTTGATTGAAACGCCGAAGTGCAAGATTAAACTGGTTGGTTTTATTGCACAAATCGGCTAATCTGGATAGCTGATTAACAGGATTGTAGTGGTAGGTCAGCGAGACTTCCAGACTACGGAAATAGTCTGCCGTATCAAAAGTTTCTGCAAGCAATTTTTCGCGCTCAGCATTGGCCTTCATATCCTGCACCCGCTTAGCGTCTTCATCTTCGATTTTCCAGCGCCATAAACCAGGGAAATGTTCCACTGCCAGTTGTGTCAGGCTAGCATCCAGATTGGCAAACACTGTGTGCACTTGCGGCAGTTGTGCCGCAACCGACGCTAACTCGCCAGGGTTATCGTCAACAAAAAGCACTGCGTCTGGTGAAATACGTAATGTGTCGGCAATACGCTTGATAGCGGTGGCCTTCTCCCCCCACGACACTTCCGTGACCGAGAAATCGCCCCACTTCAGTGGATAGTCGTCACGTTTGTTAAATAGAGTTTCAACATCTGGACGCTCATTACGAGACACAAGTGTGATAAAAATTCCGCGTTGCAGCAGTGACTTTAAAAAGAATTGAAAATTACGATGTTGCTGCGAAAGTTGGACCCCTTTAATTCCATCTTCACCCAAGACTCCAATATGCAGGGTATTGTCGAGATCGAGTGCCACTGCTTTCATGGGGGGGAACACCGCTGCAGGTAACCAGTGACAAGCCAGTTTCCGTGCTATTAGAGGCTGGGCAGCATTACTGACCGGCGTACCGGCCATAGCGACACTGCGAAAATCGATCAGATTGACACCGGCTTCGCTGCAGACAGCACCGACATCGGCGAAATAAACTGCTGGCATTGACGTGAAAGATGTTTGCAGTTCTATCCGCTGCGCATCATTTTCCAGCCAGGTAGCAATAATAACCGGTGCGGTGGTGGCGCTCCGCAACGCTTTCAGTCTGGCGATCAGCCACTCGGTCCATGCCGCGAAACTCGTATTAGAAAGGTAACGACTGCTATCGAGCCAGATTAGTTCAACATCCGCCGGAGTGTGATTTGCAAACATCAGTGTATCATCGTAGTCACCGAGCCTGAACTCGGCTTGCCAACAACCATAAGCAATATAAGGGAGTGTTAAGCTGGCAACAGGTTCAAAAGCATGGTTGCGCCATACATTCACGAAGATTTTTTTCATTCCAGCCACATCCGGGACAATGCTTTGCAAAGCAAGTCGACTAGGACGGGTCGCAAATAGTGTAGATTGCGCTTCATAGCGCCAGAAACTCGTATTTAAATGGCGTTGAATTAAATCCATCAGATCACCCTTTACCTGATAAGAGAAACAGAAGGGTCAAATCTCAGCTCATGACACCCCACTTCCTATTCCCACATTATAATGTTCAATCACCCAATACATCAGGTTCTACGTTCAAATGCTTTCCTTCACCCGATATACACCCCATGATGCGCCTCGGTATCGGCCCGGTGAGCGGAAAGGTCGGCAGACACGGCATCCATCTTCTTGCTGAGGCGTTCATCTACGGCATCAATCTTTTTATTCAATGCCCCAATCATAAAGGAGTTATGCTCGATCTTTTCATTCAGCTCATCAAATCGGTTATCAATCTTTCTGTCAAGAGCAGCATGACTTTCAAGAACCAGATCGAATTTGCTGCTGATATCTTCGAGTAAGACTTCCAAATTCTCTTTTTTCATACGTTCCTCCGTTATCCGTGAACGTCCGTGACAAACAAAGGTTTACAACTCAAAATTCAAAACTCAAAATTGCCCCTAATCCCCTTCCTTCACCCGATACACCCCGCGATGCGCCTCGGTATCCGCCCGGTGGGCAGCTACATCAGCGGCAATTCTATCTATTTTCTCGCAGAGACTCGTCTCGACCTGTTCCAGTTTCTCCGAAAGCATCTGGTGTCCTTCAGCCACAACTGTCAGCCCATGCTGAAACCCTTCAGTTTGCAGCGTTATTTGGTGGTCAAACTCGGCAATAATTTCGTGCTTGAAATGTTCCAGCTTGGCATCGAACTTAGCGGAAACACTTTCCAGCTTGGCATCGAACATAGTGGGAAGGGAGCTAAAGGGGGACGTAGTTGATTTGTTGACTTGTTTCTACAAGTCCTCAGCTCCCCGTTCCCTGCTACCCGCCCAACAGCGGCACTTCAAAACCTGCCTGTATGAAATGCTCATCAAAACTCAACGCCACCTTCAGCCGCCCTTCCTTCATGACCACAAAGTAAAAACGGTCCACAAACCCCCAGCTTTATCAGGACGCCCCTTATACAGGACAAGCGCGTTCTCGAATCAAAAGGGGGCAAGCCGCCAGGATCAGGCTTCCAAGAATACAAGTTCCAAAGGCCTTATCTGCCGTCCTATTCCGATCTTAATAAGCGCTTTCCGTGGACGACAGCAGCAACAGTTATGAGTTCCCCTTCAATACGATAAATAACCCTGTAGCTGAACACGAAATGCTCTCTGAACGCATCGTCCTTCATCTCCGGCACAACACGCCCCGAAAGGGGGAATTCCGAGAGTTGCCTCGTGACGCCGATGATTTTCGTAACGACCGCCTTTGCATAAAAGGGGGAATCCCTTTCGATGTACTCTGCTATCGCTTCAACATCTGCCAGCGCCTGAGGCGACCATCTTACGCTGTGTGCCATTTCTTAAGGCGAGCTTCAGCCTCCTCCTGAGAGTAAGTACCCTGTTCTTCTGCCACCTGAAGGCCATGCTGAATCTTTTCGATGACATAGAGATGGTACTGGATATCCTCCAGGGAACAATTGTCGGGAAGCTTGTTCAGCAAGTTCTTTACATCATCCTTAGCAGTATTCACGCCATGCTCCTTAAAAACCGGTCCCTTTCTCTCTCGCCCGTTTGCTTCGCTCACTTGGAGAAGCATAAGGGAGAAGCACAAGGGTCAGATCTCAACTTTTGACAGTCCCCATTTCCTATTCCCACATCATAATGTTCAATCACCCGATACATCTACGTTCTACGTTCAAATGCTTTCCTTCACCCGATAAACTCCATGGTGGGCCTCGGTATCAGTCCGGTGCGCAGCCAAGTCTGCAGCGACACTGTCGATTTTTTCGTTAAGTACATTAATTAGAAATGAATTGTGCTCAATTTTTTCATTTAATTCACTACGGGTATCACGGATCTCTGCCCTAAGAGATTCATGCCCCTCAAGCACCAAATCAAATTTGCTCCGTATATCTTCAAGCAGTATTTCCAGATGATCTTTTTGCATCAAAACCTCCTTGTCTCCGCTTAGCTGGAATAGAGCCTTTCCTATTACCAGCTCAAAACGCTCAATCACCAGATATATCAGGGTTCTACGTTCTACGGTCTACAGTCTACGTTCAAATGCTTTCCTTCACCCGATACACCCCGTGATGCGCCTCAGTATCCGCCCGATACGAGGCAGAGCAGACAATCTAGACCAATCTCAACAGGGACACAAGGAAAGAATATCATGCCCCTTGATCAATCAGGATTCTTGCTATGACTTTTTTCATTTCGGGAACATGCTCTGAACAAACCACATATATTGTTTCCGCATCAATATCGAAATAGTGGTGAGTAATAATATCCCTCATTCCCTTTGCCTTTTTCCAGTCTATTTCAGGATAATTGACAAGTAGTTTTGAATCTGTCAATTTATCTACCTGCTTTAATACCTCTCCGATATTAATCAGCTGCATGCAAATACTGTCCAGCTTCTCAAGACCAATATCGTCTTTCAGGAAATCATCACTTGATTGAATTGCTTGAAATCTTTTGAATATTTGATCCAATGCCCAGATAATATTCTTGAAATCCTCAAGAAGCAGCTCCCTGTCATACATATATAGCATCCTGCTCTATTCTGCGTTTCAGGGTTTCATTCATTTTGTCTCTAAGCCTTACCACGTCAACTTTACCACCCAAGGCTTCTTCAACTGCCTGCTTCACTCCTATCAGATAATATAAATCAGGCTTTTCCAGTTCTACCACAATATCAATATCACTCTCTTCAGTAACATCGCCCCTCGCGTAAGACCCGAATATTCCAATCCTTTTTACCTTAAACTCTGTTGCAAAAAAGTCTTTGTGGCTACGCAAAAAATCAATTATTTGACCGGTCGTGCGCTCCATAGCTCCTCCTCAATACTTACCCTTCCTTCACCCGATAAACCCCATCATGCGCCTCGGTATCGGCCCGATGGGCAGCTACATCATCGGCGACGGCATCGATTTTCTTGTTCAGGGTGTCGATCTTGAAATCAACCAGATCAAAGCGTTCATCGGTCTTGCGGCCAAGCTCACGAATCTCACTGCGAAGCACTTCATGCCCTTCGAGGACCAGGTCAAACTTGCTGCTGATATCTTCGAGTAAAACTTCCATATTCTCTTTTTTCATACGTTCCTCCGTTAGCCGTGAATGTCCATGAACATCCGTGGCAAACAAAGGTTTACAACACAAAATTCAAAACTCAAAATTGCCTCAAATCATCTTCCTTCACCTGATACATCCCATGATGCGCCTTCCTTATCGGCTTAAATCATATTCAGGTGAATTGCGCTCTTTTGTTTAAGACAACCCCCTATGGCTGGCAAAGAACGTATCACATCCTGATATACGAGATCGGATGCAAGTACCGTAAGATTTCCGTGGGCCATCCGTGCCTCTATCAGCCTCCCCATCTCTCTAGCAGCAGCGGGACGAGACCGCAAAATCCAGAGGTTGTCAACAAGAAGATTCGTAATCATGGTATATCTGTTGAAATAATCAGCAAATTTGCCCTGTACGACAGATTGTGCCATCTCATCGACGACCTGCTCACTGCCGACCCTCATGACGCTTTGGACCCCGTGCAAGGTCTCGGTTATCATCTTGAGAAGCCTGGTTTTCCCAGCCCCTGAAGGACCGTAGACGAATAGAAGATTTGCAGACATTTTATCCTCCATTTCTTCAGAAAGGGACAGGCTGCCAGCGGGAACTCTTACTTCCCCCGGTACTCAGCGCTTAGGCATTTCTCAAACGACTTCTCGCCCATGCCGGATTTTTTCTGCAATCAAGAATCGCATATACGAGAATATCGTTGCCATCGATTCGATAGTAGACAGCAAACGGAAACCGCTTTGAAAGCATCCGGTAATATACGAGAAAAAATGCAGGATGAATGCCTGCGTGGATGAGCAATGAATCTATATCAGAGAAAAGCGAATCGAGGAAATACCCTCCAAGACCGCTTTCCTGTTTTTCATAGAAATGAAAGCCATCCGTCAGATCCTGTGATGCTGCTTCAAAAAGGCGAATCTTCTTCATAGCGATTCACGGATCTTCTTTTTGGCATCGTCCCAGTCAATGAAGCAAGCTTCACCAACCGTTACGGCTTCTTCGCGCTGGGCGAGGACATCTCCATGCCATGGGGGTGAAAGTGTTTCGCTGGCGTTCCGGCACAAATCTTCCCACAAGCGTTCCATGACACTGATCTTTTCCGCCGTTGTCAGATTCTCCAACTTGATTGCCACTCCCATAACCAGCCTCCATTCTTATGCGACTTGCGTGGTCAGGCTAGACTTTCGGACATTAGCCACGCACAAATCACCCCCACTCAACAAATCCTTAATCCCCTTCCTTCACCCGATACACCCCGCGATGCGCCTCGGTATCCGCCCGGTGGGCAGCTACATCAGCGGCAATTCTATCAATTTTCTCGCAGAGACTCGTCTCGACCCGCTCAAGCTTCTCCGAAAGCATCTGGTGCCCTTCAGCCACAACAGTCAGCCCATGCTGAAACCCTTCAGTTTGCAGCGTTATTTGGTGGTCAAACTCGGCAATGATTTCGTGTTTGAATTGTTCCAGCTTGGCATCGAACATAGTGGAAACACTTTCCAGCTTGGCATCGAACTTAGCGGAAACATCTCCCAGCTTAGCATCAACGACCTTAATCAACATCTGCTCAATACGTACTAGATCATTCTCATCCATAACAAAAACCTCCAACGAAATCTGGGGTCACGCGGGGTTTCATAATGTTCAGTAAACCGAAAACCCATCATGCGTCTCGGTATCCGCCCCGGCCACGCTTTTCAGATACCATCGGTACACGTTACGCAGTCCCTCTTCCAGATTAATCTTATGTTTCCAGCCAATGGCATGAATCCGCGAGACGTCGGAAAGCTTGCGCGGCGTGCCGTCGGGCTTGGTTGAATCGAAGACCAGTTCGCCGGCAAAGCCGACTATTTCCTTGATCCGCAGCGCCAGTTCACTGATGGTGACCTCCTCGCCGCTGCCGATGTTGATCAAGGCAGGGACTGGGGACTGGGGACCAGGAATTAGCAATGAACGGTACTGTTCTTCCGGCAATGTCATTAGAAACAGGCAGGCGTCGGCCAGGTCATCCACGTGGATGAACTCCCGCTTTGGAGTTCCCGACCCCCAAATGGTGACGTGCGCCTGGTGTTTTTCTCCGTTCCCCGTTCCCCGTTCCCCGTTCCCCATTTTTGCCTCGTGAAACTTGCGGATCAGCGCAGGAAGGACATGGGACGTTTCCAGGTCAAAGTTATCATTGGGGCCGTAGAGGTTGGTCGGCATGGCGGAGACAAATCTGGTGCCGTACTGACGGTTGTAGGACTGGCACATCTTGATGCCGGCAATCTTGGCAATGGCGTAAGCTTCGTTGGTGGGCTCAAGGGGGCCGGTGAGCAGGTACTCCTCCTTGATCGGCTGCGGCGCCAACTTCGGATAGATGCAGGTGCTGCCGAGGAAGAGGAGCTTTGTCACGCCATTCAGCCAGGCATGGTGGATGACGTTGGTCTGGATCATCAGGTTGTCATAGATGAATTCGGCTGGGAAGCTGTTATTGGCGACAATGCCACCGACCTTGGCTGCGGCAAGGAAGACGTATTCAGGCTTTTCCTTATGAAAGAAGTCAGCTACTGCCGCCTGATTGCGCAGGTCGAGCTCACTACTGGTCCTTACTACTATATTTTTGTAGCCTTCCGCTTCAATTTTCCTGACAATGGCAGAACCAACCAAGCCCCTATGTCCGGCCACATATATTTTTGAATCCTTATCCACCATAAACCTCAAACACGAATTGCACCAATGATCACGAATTTAAAGAACAAATCTTTTATAATCAACTCTGCTGTGGTTAAATGACTCAGCCATTGACCCGCTTCTCCCGCTCAGCTTCCAGCAGGTCCGCATCCACCATCATGTTGACCAGCCCTTCAAAATCGGTCCGCGGTGTCCAGTTGAGCTGCTCTTTCGCCTTGGTCGGGTCGCCGAGGAGGAGATCCACCTCTGCCGGCCGGAAATACTTGGGGTCGATCTCGATGACGATCTTGCCCGTCTTCGAGTCAATCCCCTTTTCATGGACACCTTCACCCTGCCACTGCAAAGGCATGTCCAGACGGGCAAAGACCTTTTCCGCAAATTCCCGCACCGAATGGGTTTCCCCGGTTGCGACCACGTAGTCGTCCGGCTCCGACTGCTGAAGCATGAGCCACATCGCCTCCACATAATCGCCGGCAAACCCCCAGTCGCGCTTGGCGTCAAGGTTGCCGAGATAGAGACAGGGCTGCACCCCCAGCTTGATCCGGGCGGCGGCACGGGTGATCTTTCTCGTGACAAAGGTTTCGCCGCGGCGGGGCGATTCGTGGTTGAAGAGGATGCCGTTGCAGGCGAAGAGGTTGTAGCTTTCCCGGTAGTTGACGGTGATGTAGTAGGCATAGGCCTTGGCGCAGGCGTAAGGGGAACGGGGGTAGAAGGGGGTGGTTTCCTTCTGCGGCGTCTCCACCACCTTGCCGTAGAGCTCGGAGGAGGAGGCCTGGTAGAACCGGGTGTTCAGTTCGGTCTCGCGGATCGCCTCGAGGATACGCACCGCCCCCAGGGCATCCACCTCGCCGGTGTATTCCGGGACATCGAAAGAGACCCGGACGTGGCTCTGGGCGCCGAGATTGTAAATCTCCTCGGGCTTTACATCGCGCAGCACCTTGTTCAGGGAGCTGGCGTCGTTCAGATCGCCGTAGTGAAGGAAGAGTCGGGCGGAGGATTCGTGGGGGTCCTGATAGATGTGATTGATCCTGCCTGTATTAAAAGATGAGGAACGACGGATGAGTCCGTGCACCTCGTAACCCTTTTTCAGCAGCAACTCGGCAAGATATGAACCGTCCTGACCGGTAATGCCGGTAATTAACGCCTTCTTCATGGTGCCTCCGTCTATTTGTTTATTGAATGATTGACTTTCCCGGTTTACAGAAATCAACGTACCCAAATGAAGAATAGATATCTACCACAGTTTGGCCATAAAGGCAATTCAATGCTGTCACTCTTTAATGCTCCCGGTGCGAATCTTTTCGATGATGTTCGTGGTGGATTTCCCGTCGACGAAGGTGACGAGCTCGACCCTGCCGCCGTAGGACTCCACCACCTCCTTACCCACCACACGCTCAGGGGTATAGTCGCCACCCTTGACCAAGACTTGCGGCTGGAGGGTCTCAATCAGCCTGAGCGGCGTGTCCTCGTCGAAAATAACGACGAAATCGACGCAATCCAGGGCGGCCAGGATATGGGCCCGCTCAGCCTCGCCGATGAGGGGCCGCTCCGCCCCCTTCAGGCGGCGCACCGAGGCGTCGCTGTTCAGCCCGACTACCAGCAGGTCGCCGAAGGTCCGCGCCTTCTGCAGGTATTTCACATGCCCCACGTGAAGGAGATCAAAACAGCCGTTGGTGAATACCAGCCGTTTACCCCTTGTTTTTTCGGCTTTGACGATAGCAGCAAGCGCATCCAGGTTCTTGATCTTCGCATCGCTGTCCGGGTGGGCGTGACCGATCTCGGCTATAATCTCGCCGGGAGAAACCGTCGAGGTCCCCAGCTTGCCCACCGCAATACCGGCCGCCACGTTGGCTACACGGGCCGCCTCTCCGAACTCGAGGCCGCAGGCAAGTCCTACACTCAGGACCGACAGTACCGTATCGCCTGCGCCGGTCACATCGTACACCTCGCGGGCCACGGTGGGGATATGGACCGTTCTGCCATCCTGCATGAAGAGAGACATCCCCTCCTCGCTCCGTGTGATGAGGAGCGCGTCCAGCTCCAGCCCGGCCAACAACGTCTCTGCCGCCCTGGTCAGACCCTCCTCGGTCCTGATCGACATACGTGAAGCGGTTTCAGCCTCCTTGCGGTTCGGCGTAAGGATGGTCGCCCCGCGGTATTTGCCGTAATCACTCCCCTTCGGATCGACGACCACGGGAATGCCCAGACGCCTGCCGGCAGCGCAGACCGCCTCCAGAACCCGCGGGGTCAACACTCCCTTGAGGTAATCCGAAACAAGAATGACGTTGAAGCGGGCGGCCTCGGCAGCGATAAAATCAAGGACCTTCTCCTCAAACTCAAGGGATATTTCATCCCTGGATTCCCTGTCGATGCGGACGATCTGCTGGTTGGCGGCAATTACCCGGGTTTTCTTGCTCGTCAGCCGGAGCGGGTCCTCGAAAACCCCTGTCAGGTCAACACCCTTGCCTGTAAAGGCATGACGCAGGTGGCTGCCGTTTTCATCTCCGCCGATCACGCTGCAGACGGCCACCTGGCAGCCGAGCGCCACCAGATTGTTGACCACGTTCCCGGCGCCGCCAAGACGCAGGTCCTCGCGGGTGACATCTACCACCTGCACCGGCGCCTCGGGGGAAATCCGTTCCGCCTTCCCCCACAAATACTCATCGAGCATCAGATCACCGATGACCAGGGCACGGATCTCCCTGGCGCGGGTAAAGAGGGATTCAATCTCTTTTCTTTCCACTGTTTTCCTCCGGAAAAAGTTCGATGTTCGAGGTTCGAGGTTCGAAGTGAACTACGTTATTTTTTTCTGTCAGATTTCTTTAAGAAGCTGATAAAACCGTTCAACAGACCAATAATTTTTGTACAACGGCCGAAAACCGTTCTGAAGGCATCGGTGCTTATATATCCAATATCCATACCCGCATAAGCCAAGCTTTTAACCTCTGCAGCTGATCCCCTGGCAATTATCAAATATTGGGTAAATTCACGATTGCTGCCCCTCTCAAACCCCTCGGCAATATTGGACATAACCGAGATTGCTGCGCGCTGAATCTGGCCATTGAAGCCACGGTCATTGCAGCACGACAACTTATATACATCCGCAACGAGGAGACGGGCCTCTTTCCATGACTCAATATCTTCGAATCTATTTATTTTCACCCATTCCCCCAACTTCGAACGTCGAACTTCGAACGGTTTTAACGCTTGAGTCTATCCAGCACGCCTGCCGCCAAGAGCGGCAACATGATCTCATGATGCCCGGTGAGGGTGTAGCCGCGGCTCTTGCCCGAGGTGGGGCGCTTCACAACGTTCTGCAAAGGGCGGTAATGCTGCTGCATGTCGAAGTTGGCGGTGGTGAAGTGGTCCACGTGATGCCCCAGGTTCTGGGCAATGGAAAGGGCCTTGAGGAAAACCTCAGGGAGCAGCACCGCGCTCCCCACGTTCAGGTACACCCCGCCGTCACCCAGTTCCGCGACCACCGAGGTGAGGATCTTGAAATCCGTGTAGGAGGCCTCGCCGATCACCGCCCCGTCGGCAGTGGGGTGCTGGTGGATGATGTCGGTCCCCAGCGCCACATGGACCGTGACCGGGATCTCCCGCTCCGCGCAAATGGCGAGAAGGCTGTATTCCCGGTAGGGGTTGTCGTTGTCGATGATGAAGCGACCCACCGCTTCGCCGTAGCCGAGTCCCAGTGCAACGCCATCCTTGAGCGCCAGGTTTATGTCGCGCCCCGTCTCCTCTGCCATGCCGAAGGTTCCGCAGTGGAGCACCGCGCCCACGTCCTCGCTGGTCTCGCCGATCAGTGAAATCTCGTAATCGTGAATTGAGCCGGCGCCGTTCAGGGCGAATGCGGTGATCGCATCCGCCTCGATGAGGCTTTTCAGCACCGGTTGCAGGCCGCATTTGAGCACATGGGCTCCCATGGCCATCACCACCGGTTTCCCCTTGGCGCGCGCATCGACTATGGCATCGATCACGCCGAGAAGCGCCTGTGAGCCGAGCTGCGGCGGGAGGGCCGACAGCAGCTCCGCAACGGACATGCCGGCAGAAACCGGCCGGCCAAAATCCCGGGCAATGCTCACCTTGTTCTGCCGCTCGGCCAGAGGATAGGTTTTGACGCCGGAAAGATCAATTGGTCTGTATTTCATGGGATACCCTTTTCAAAGTCGTTTTTGAGCTTTTGAAACCTTTTTTAGCCACGAATGACACAAATGAAAAATCCTTGAAACACAAGACCTGAAGCTTTTTGTTTTTATCCCAAAGGACTCAGGACTTTATCTTGCCTTTATTCGTGAACATTAGTGCTATTCGTGGTCGAGATGAGCCTTTTATCTAGGTTAAAAGTTTTTCAACACCACATACAACGGCTTCCACCGTTATGCTTTGCCGGCATTCCTCATCCTTGTCACATCGTGTCCTGAAACACCTGGCGCACAGCAGTGGGGACTGGACAATCACATGACCATCGCCTCGCGGACCGCTCCTTTTGCCGTCGGAAGAGCGGTAAAAGGAAACGGTCGACGTGCCGACCGCTGCGGCCAGATGCACAGGGCCCGTGTCACCTCCCACCACCAGATCGACCTTCTTCAGCAGGGCGGTCAAGCCTTTCAACGAATACCGTTCAATCACCCTGGCGCCGGGCCCGATACCCGCGGCAATACCCATTACTACACGGCGCTCCGTATCATTACCCCAGGAAAGGAGGATTGACGATTCCGAAAACCTATCCAGCAAAGCCTTCCCCAGCTCGATCCAACTCTTCTCGCTCCAGAACTTGGTCTGCCAGGTGGTCCCGTAATGGAACAGGAATACCAGCCCGTCGGCCAGGGTGGAGAGAAGTGTCTCGGCGACAGCGTCGTCCTCCGGCGTCGTGTAAATGTCGGATGAAAGCTGCATTTTCCTGAAATCGCGACCGAAGGGGACGCTGACAAGCCGCAGGTACTGGTCGGTGATATGGTAATCATGGGGCCGCAACGGTATCTGGCGCGTCGTGAACATCATGTTCAGCCGTTCCTGGAGGACGTCGGCATTGAAGCCGATCCGGTTGTCGACACCGCTCAGCCAGCCGAAGACGCCGCTCTTGATGTTCCCCTGGATATCGAAAACGACATCGAATGCCCTCTCCTGCAACGCCTGCTTCAATGCGCCGATCTCACGAAATGTACTGACGGCGAAAGGCCGCTTGCGCCAGACCTTGGTGCGTGCCGTATGGATCGTGCTGATCAGCGGATTTCCGGCCACAACGTCCAGGAAAGGCTCCTCGACCAGCCAGTCGATCTCGATCCCCGGTGAAACCTTGTGCAGGTAATCCAATACCGGCAAGGCATGGATTATATCACCCATGGCGCTCATTTTAACGATCAGGACCCGCATCAACGCTCCGACTCACACTTCACTGTTTAGGACCTCCGGTTTTTCTTTCCGCTAGGAGCCTGTCGGACTTACCTAGCATCTGCGCCACGGCGGCAAAGACCTCGTCCACGGAAATCCGCTCCATGCATTCCAGGTAATGGGGGTTGCTGCACTTCCTGGCATTGCAAGGGACGCATTCAATCTCGGCATGGCGAATCACCCGGTGACCCTCCCCCACCGGTCCGGTCCGGCGCGGCTCGATCGCCCCGAACAAGGCGACCACCGGCGTCCCCACCGCCGTTGCCATGTGCATCGGGCCGGTATCGCCGCTGACAAGCAGCGCGCATTGCGCGAGGACCGCCCCCAATTGCAGCATGGAGGTCTTCTCCACCAGGTTCAACGGCTTGCGCCGCATCCGGGCGCATATATCCTGCGCCAGCTCCCGCTCGCTGCCGCCGACGACAACCACTTCCGCCCCCAGCTCATCCATCAGGCGATCGCCGAGGGCGGCAAACTGCCCGGTACTCCAGCATTTTATCAGGTTGCTGGCACCGGGGTTGAGGGCGACGACGCTCTTGCCGGCAAATCCATTTAAACGGAACAGCTCTTGCGCATGCTGCACGTCCTCGTCCCCGAGAAAAAGCTCCAGGCGCTCTTCGACATCCGAAGGGCTGATACCGAGCCTGCCCAAGGTTTCCAGGTGGTTGATCACCGCGTGCACGGTTCTGCCCCTGGCCTTGTTATAGACGAGGACCCGGCAGGGAAAAGCAGCCGAGGCGAGAAACCAGGACTTTAGATTGCTCCGCTGGAAATTGAGCACCAGATCGTAATGACCGCCGCGCAGGCGTTGCCAAAGGCCCAAAAGGGAGGACAACGAGCGGTGCGCGACCCTTCTGTCAAAGACAATGGTTTCATGCACATGGGGATGGTGCCTGAACAGATCGACAGAAGCTGCATTGCCGACCAGTATGGAGATCCGCGCCTCCGGCAACTTCTTCTTGAGCGCCCTGATAACCGGCGTCATTTGCAAGAGGTCACCCATTGCGCCCGGTTTTATTATCAGAATATTACTGGTTTCTTTCATGAAGTTACACCTAATTATAACACCAACTTAAATCAGGATGTTGAACGAAGGATTCTATCATTCATCGATTAAATATGTAATTGACCCAGACATTTTTTAGCTTAGTTGATTTTCCTGACGGCAGGCTTTCGACTTTTGAAAATCAACACCTTGATTACATCAAAAAAACTAATAGATGCAGAGTTGGCAGCATAATCGAATAAAAAAGAAAGTGGCAAACGCCATTTTTTTCTTTGTCTGCACTCCCGTTTCCACTCATGGGCGCAAAGCCGACTAAAAATCCTTTGATCAAGGTAATTCTGGGCAAACCATATTTTGGCTTGGCGATAATAACGCTGGATGTCCACGCTTGCTTCACTGATACTGATCGATCCCGCATGATGCCTGAAAAACGAAAGCGGCTCGACGATATAAGCAATATTTGTGTAATGCTTGGCTGTTAACTGTCAAATGTCAGGACATCGGTTACCCAAGCCTAACTCTAAAAAGTGTCAGGACATCGGTTACCCGACCCCCTGATTATGCATACTATTTCATGAGCTGAACTCTGTAGGCATTCTGTACTCAAAGCTTTGAACAAAGTCTTCACCCAGGTACACTTGCAGCGTGTGAATTTCCGTTACGATCATGGCTCGCACATATGAATAGACGAGGTCTTTTGAAACCTCAAATTTTTCGCCAAAGATGTTAAGTGTTCTATCGCTCCTGATAAATCTAATGAGCGAAATGGTGCCGTCCGGGAGAAAATCAAGTTTTGGCATCCTGGTATTTGGCCCCAGCGTCAAGGGCTTGAATTTGTCAGCTTCAATAACCTCCAGTGGCGTTTTCCCCTTGAGATAGCTGTAACGGTGATTCTTGTTGTGAAACTGCTGGAAATTCTTGCTTTGCCGCTTGAGCATGGAATAGCTTGTGAACCACTGGCGGCGAAAAAACTTTTTGTCATAGGTATCGTTGAAGCTCTCTATTACGCCATCGCGCCACGGTTCCGCAACAGGGATAAAAACAGGATGAACGCCGAAGTAGAGACATAGTCGCAGCACCAGACCAAGTGACCTCGGATAGCGGTTACTGCCACGGAAACTGAGTTCATTGTCCATTTGCAGGAAGTCGGGAAGCCCCATTGACTTCCAGCAGCGCAGCAAACCCTGTGCAATGTTGTCATCCTCCTTGGTGCGATTTGATTCGATGAAGACCCGATGGCTGTACAGATCAATCACATTCATCGAGTAAAATCTGCCGTCACTCTTGATGTAGCGGGGGCCAACAAGATCCATCTGATGGATGTTGTTGCAGCACAGGGCTTCGGTAAAGTACGGGTACTCGACCCCTTTGGGGGAATATCTCGTTTTTTTTAACGAGTCCTTCCCGCTTCAGGGTCCGGTTAATGGTGCTGTCAGAGCGAAACGGTAACCCCAGCTTATGCAGCTCCCACTTGATAGCGGAAACGCCAATCTGTGCAAATGGTGACGAGTCCAGGCGGTTTCTGGTGGAGACAATAATCTCCTTATCTACGATGCTGAGTTCAGACGGTCTTTTAAGTGGCGCTCTTGAGTGTTCCTTGTACCAGTCAGTCGCGCCAGATTGATACCGGTTCAACCACTTAAAAAACCACTTCTTGGAGCGATCAAGGCTTGTATAGACTGCCTTGGGTGATTCGCCTGCAAGATGGCGCTGGACTGCTTGTTTCCTGAGTTCTTCTTCCATGCGGATGTTCTCCCCTCAAGTTGAAATCACAGAGAACATTGTAGCTGATATTTCTAATGAAGGTAACCGATGTCTTGACACAAAAAAGGGCGTTAAGGGTAACCGATGTCTTGACACATCCGGGTAACCGATGTCCTGACACTTGTCAGTTAACAGATAGATGAGCAAGTCGGGGCCAGCACCATGGTCGGCAAAATTTTTTATTGTCGGCGATGTAATTTTCGAGACAAGGTTGCTCCGCAGATCAGTCAGGCGAAAAATTGCGCCCCCTGGGGAAAAAGGAACATCAAAACCGAAATACGCTTCGTCAATATAATGTTTGCTAGGGAAAATACCGGTCTCCGGCCTAAAATTATAATAAATCTTACCGCTCCCAGGTTCATTACCTATGAGCACAGAAGAAAAAACAAAACCAATCTCGTCGTTTTGCATGAACGGCAAGGTTTTTTCCAGAAAATCTGGTTCCATCAAGTCGTCTGAAAATAGCAGCTTTCCATACTCGCCCTTGGCTTCCGCTATGCACCTCCGCCAGTTCTCGACAGGTCCAATATTAATGCTGTTGCAAAATACACGCACACGGGAGTCTTTGGCAGCATGCTCTCGGCATATCGCCAAGGTCTGATCAGAGCTAGCATTGTCCACAACAACGATCTCAAGATCAGTATAAGTCTGATCGAGGGCTGACTGAATACATGGCCCTATAAATTTTTCCCTGTTGTACACTGGGATAAGTATACTGACAATAGGTAGCTTCATTGTTTAGCCTAAAAGCAAGTGTGTTGATTAATCTTTCCAGGAATAAAGCCAATCAGGTTAATGTCGATATTCATCGCCCACCCTTTCTCTTCATACGGTGGACAACCTTTCTAATTAAGTTGCGTTCAATGTACTTCAAGGCTTTTCTCAACACATACTGGTAGTATATGAATCTGCCAAAATACTCCTTCAGGATATGGCATCGATCTCTTTCGAAATCGGGATCACCGGCAGTTGCGCTTACTCCCCCGGCATCATCAAAGATGGCAACCAAGATAGGGAGATATACGTAGGTAAAGTCCTGATCGTTATAACAGACAAGATTGAAAAAATAATCACCGGCAGACTTGTATTTCAGATCGTATGAGTGCTTTCGGAACAACGCCTGGGGATAAAAGGTAGCCTGGTGGGGAATGTTGATCTTCATCAGCTTGTAGGGCGTAAACGGACCATCGTAAATCTTGTGCCATTTAGGAAGGTAGACATCACCGTAATACACTTCGTTTTCCTTTTGCAAGTAGGCTGCAACCTTGTGCAATACATTCAAGAGGATGTCGTCGCTGCCCAGGAAATAGAGCCAGTCACCACTGGCCGCTCGAGCCCCTTTGTTCATGGCATCATAGATTCCATTGTCAGGGTTACTGCACCAATAATCAATGTAATCCTCGTATTTTTTAATAATTTCCACTGTCCCGTCGATTGAACCGCCATCAATAACAACAATTTCCACGTTGTCGTACTGCTGATGCAAAACGCTTCTGACAGTTTCCTCAAGAGAACCAACCCGGTTCAAAACCGGAATGATCACGCTAATAAGCGGTTTGCCAGGCCATGATTTTTTTAAATAGCCCCTGCACCGCAAGCCGCCCGTCGTCAAAGATACAGACTCTGCGCTTGTTCTGCAATCAACATCACCTTTTTCTTCAATAAGCAATCTTGTGGTAGAAAAACCATCGTCAAGTGAAATAAAGCTTTTTTCAGTATCTGGCAAAGTTAGACTCCATCATTAAAAAGCTTTCCCTGTTCAATAGGACAAATAAGCAAAGTGAAGAACTATCGGCATCCCCGGAGAAAACTATCCAGTGCAGTTACCGCCCGCTCCCAAGTAAACTGCTGGATGTGGCGATGCCCTTCCCAGGCCAGTTGCAGCCGCAATGCCTCATCCCGCAGCAGACGCAGGACGTTATCTGCAAGGCTGGTCGGATCCATGGGTTGAGACAGCAATGCCGTTTTCCCATGTTCGGCATATGCCCGAACCCCCACATTATCGGTTGATAACAGCGCCGAGCCGCATGCCATGGCTTCAGCACCAGGCAATCCCCATCCCTCATAGTGTGAAGGCACGATAAAGATCCGTGATCGGTTGTAAAGGTCGCATAGCTCCGTGTCGGAAGGACGCTCATGGTACGCGACCCAATCAGGCATGTAATCGGGACATTTCCCGCCAAACGACCACACCTCAAGGTCAGAGCCGATGTTGGAACGAACGATTTCCAAAGCTCTGAGAGCATCTTCGGTCCCCTTGAAGTGCTCCGGCCGAGTGGGAAATCCGATCAGTAGCCGCTCGGCACTATCGACACCCCGCGCCAGCTTGTAGATACTGAAGTCTATCCCGTTTGGAATATAGGCGTCAAAACCGGCGCTACAGCCTTTCAGCATTTCATCACCAGCAGGCGAGGTAACAATGTTGCGCATTCCTGCCAGATAAGTCTCCTCCATGCGTCGCTTTACAGCTGGGTCAGCAACCATGTAGTATTCATAATCATGAATTAAATAAAACCTATCGCCCTTTTGAACAGGATAAGACCGGGCCCATTCCGCAGTTTGCCATGCGGTTGCCACAACTGCATCTCCTTCGGGAATCCAGCGAGAATGGAGGCTGGGCACCCAAATCATTCGTACACGGGGGTCTACAGAGAACCAACGCTTCGGATGGAAACCGCCCTCAAATCCCATAGCCCTGCTAGTAAACTTCGCCATCATTTTGATCTGACAAGCAAGTGACAAATTGCCGAAGAGGGTTGGAGGAGCATGGACCACCGTCACATCGTTCCCTCGCCGCACAAGACCGTTTGCGTACTCGTACACGACCTTGAAGCCCCCAATGGGCCTATTTCCTGAGCGTGGGAGGAGAAAAGTTATCCTCATGATGTTATCCCTTTTGAAAACTCTCCTCTCGCCCCCTCCACAGGAACAACCTTTTCCGTTCTGCGCAAAATAGCCTGATCACTCAACAGTAAATTATCAAGCACGCTCCTGCGCATCCTTGCAACATCTCTGACCCGAGCCATGGCACTCCTCAAAGCGGCATAGTAGGTAAAATCAAACCAGAGGAAACAGAACGCCAGCCGCAGGAACGTATGCACAGCATTCAAGAAAATAAAGGAGGGATCGGTCAGATTGATCCAATGAAAAAGGAAACGGTTACGAAAATATATCGTGCGTTTCTGCCTTTTTTTCGTCTTGCCGATAGTGGCGCTTGAATAATGATAAACCGTCGCCCCCGGTTCGTAGATGCTTCGCCAACCGCGTTTCCAGGCACGATAAGAAATATCAACGTCTTCAAACAGATAGGGTGTGTAGATTTCCGCATACCCTCCGAGCGCCCGGAACTTGATCATGTCGTAGGCGACACAGGCACCGATGGCGTACAGGTTTTCCCGCACTCCGCACCGTTCATCCAAAGCGGCAAAGCCGCCCTTGATAAACCCTTTCCCGTACAGGCCATAGACAATACCTTGATTCCGCCCCTCTCGCTCCGCCAGGATGTTGGGGGTAACGGCAAAGATCGACGGATCGTCGAAGTGCGCCAAAAGCGGCGCTACAAAACCAGAAGTAACCCGCACGTCATTGTTAAGACAAATTGTCACAGGATAGCTCGCCTCTCGCATCCCTTTGTTGCAGGTGCGCGAGAACCCCTCATTCCGTACATTTTGCAGCAGCTTTACACGCGGAAATAGCTCTCTTAACATGCCGACAGTCTCGTCAATGCTGCAGTCATCGACAACGATTACTTCATGAGAGCCACTCCATTCGTCCAGAGCGGCAAATAAAGGGGGAAGGTTTTCTTCAAGGAGGCGTATGCCGTTATATGTGGGAATGACGATGCTGACGCCTCGCGTATAAGCCATTAATATTTCACTCCTCAGAACATTTCCTGAATTTGCATGCCACCACCATTTACTGTTCAGGAGCTCATAACTTCAGCAAAAAAATCCAGATAGCCGCGCCCCATCGTTGCCAAAGAAAAAGAGGAACGCACCAGATTAAATCCCTCATGCCCCATGGCAAAGCGCCTCTCATTGTCACGCAGCAGGCCAGCCACTGCAGCAGCAAACTCTACCACTCCCCCCTCGACAAGCACTCCAGCGTCATTGCCTTTAAAAATATCAACCTGCCCCCCCTCATTATAGGCGACTACAGGCGTTCCAGCTGCCATGCTTTCCAAGTGGACCAGCCCGAACCCCTCGTTGCGGAAGGTGCTGGCCGAAAGGTCAAGGTCGAAATAGACATCAGCCAACCGTTCATGGGGGACTTTACCAGTGAAGATAACGCTGTCCGCCACCCCGAGCTGCTTTGCCTTCTCCTTGATGGGCCCGGTCAGGCCGGGATCAGCGTCATCCCCAACCAAAGCCACCTTTATAGACGGAAACTCCCGTCTCAAGAGCGGTATGATCTCGATCAGCTCTCGCTGGTTCTTGAAGAACGCCCCCACCATGCCGATCAGGGGAAAACCTGTTCCATGGAAAAACCGGCGCTGCCGCCCGACGGCGAATTTTTCAGCCGAAGGTTCTCCCGACACGGGTATGCCGTTCGGCAGTATGGTGATCGGTGAAGCAATGCGGGGGTTGCCCGCAAGGAGCCTGTCGCGGATGAACGAGGAAACGCAGACCACCGCGTCCGCAGCGCCGAGAAAGAACTGCTTCCGTGCAGTCGCGGTATGGTAACACATTATCAGCTTGCCCCGACTCCCGAACGGAAAAGCCAGCTTCCAGGCAAGCACGGTACGGAGCAGGTCATGCTCCCTGGTCACCATGACAATGTCGAACCTCTCCCGCCGTAACAGTGCGGCAGTGTCAAGGATCGGCTCCAGGATAAACTTGCTGCGCGCCCACAAATCCCAAACCGGAAATCCCATGGATGAAAAGTTATGAGCGGAAGGCGAGTTCGCGCTGCAGAGGAAGTGAGGGGAAAACCCACGTGCGGCCAGTTGGATCGACAGAGACTTAAGCTGCTCCTGGCCACCACCCCATCCCTTATCATTGTTGACAAGCAATATCTTCATAGGATTATTCAGTATAAAATCATTGGTCCGGTTCCTATTTCAGGAGATGACGTCAATCAACTCCCCAAAAGTCTATCTATCAAGGGATATACCTCTTGCGGACTTTGTGGGCGCATGACGACCGTATTATAGTCGCCAAACAGGGGGGCATGATAGTCGTCCCTGAAATAGATGCCAAGCGAAGGCTTTCTCACCAGATTCGCAACATGCAAGGGCCCGGTATCGTTGCCCACATAGCCGCGGGATGCATGAAGGGTCTGGGCAAGCTGCTTCAGATTCAATTTCCCTCGCAGGTCAATGAAATAATCTCTTACCGGGAGGGAGGGCTGAGTATTAATGCCAATGAATATCGATCTGCAGCCGTGCTGGCGATACACCCTTTCAGCTATGTCAAAATAACACCCTTCCTGCCAGCGCCTGTCTGAATTATGCCTGACCCCGCCGTACGCAGCTTCCATGCAGACAACGAGATAGGAGGCATCGACAGGTGGACGCCAATCAAAAAATTCATCGGCCAGCAACAGGCTTTTGCCGGAATAATTAAACGATGAGCAGATCTGATCGACCGTGAAGCCCAGCTCCAGACAGATGCCGAACAGCCGGACAGCATAGAACGGCAAACCATGCCTCTCCTGAAGGAATGTGACAAGATCTGCCGGCAATCCGGAACTTTCCGGCGAAAAATTCAGGCAAGACATATCTACAGAATAGCGGATGAACTTCTTGTTCTGAAGCATCAACCCATAGGTTTTCTTGGCGTGAAAACCGAAATGCTTACTGGTGGTGGTCAAAAAAAACGCTTTATCCGCAGGGTGCAGCCATGAATTAATTTTGGCGGAAAGGTTAACCGACTTGATGTCAAAAAGGTTTGCCGCCGTAACAATATCGACCACCGGGACATGGGTATAGAGCGTGACCGCATAATGGTCCGGAGCATGTGCGTTAATAAGCTGCTTCAGGCACAAAATGGCCGGCAGAGACAACAGGGCATCACCGATACGATTTGGCAGTATGATCGCTATACGCTCTTTAGACACCCTGCTCCTCCGTAAACCGTTTTTAACGAAAAACCAATCAGAAGAAGTCTCTACCGGTTCGAAATTGCAGCTGAAACGAGATAGTCCCACAGAAGAGCTACACCCATCAGCAGCAGATAAATCTATTGGATACCATTGACACAGCATGGCTGTCGAAAAGCTTTCCGTTTCTCCAGGATCTGCATGTTATGCTGATAGATTTCATTGCCGGTGCTCCATGAAGCCTTATGCCAGAGGTGAAAAACAATCGCCAGAAACCTGACCGACTTCAGCTTCCCCCCGGAATTCAGGACCCTGATGCCGAGATCGTTATCCTCCACGGAACCGTCACGAAAATCCTCATCACAGCCGTTAATTGCATAAAATTGATCTTTACGGACACTGAAGTTACACCCCCAGATACCATCGTCGCTGATCTGATCCTTACGCAACAGCTTGCGCAGCAGAGGATTCTTAATCCGAACCGCCTCTTCGACCTTTCTGCTGTTGTGGGCAAAGGAATCCAGCAACAACCTGATTGAAAGTCTGCTTACAAGCTGTTGTTCACGGAGTGCATACTCAGAAAGAAGCTGGCCGACTTCCACCCTTTTTCCACCCAGCATTACTTTGGGTTCTGCGGAAAGGAGGTGTGATCTGACAAAATCCGGATGGGCCATGCAATCGCCATCGATAAAGACCAGGTAATCGCCGGTTGCATTTCTCACCGTTTCGTTAATGATTTTCGGTTTGCGAAAGCCGACGTTCTCCTGCCAGATATGCTTGAGCGTGAAATGACAGTCCGGGGAATGGCCAAAAGCTTCGATAGTCCGACGCGTTTCTTCGCCACTCCCATCGTCGGCAATGAGGACTTCGTCAGGCAGCCGGCTCTGCCCCGCCAGACTCATAAGGCAGAGGCGGAGGGCTTGCGGCCGGTTAAAGGTAGGTACGATGACTGATACTTTCATTGAACGCCTCCCATCATGATTTATCCGGGAAACGCATCAGACGGTGCTGGATCTCGTACAATTTCATGTATTTCATGAAGACACAGTGGGCTTCCATGACACAGATGGTAAAGCCGGCCAGGCCGTCAAGAAAGCCTAGACGGATAAAGTAGCGCGACATGAAGGCGTGAAGCGGCCGGAGCGTAACATGAAGGAGGGTCGCCTTTCTGCCGTTTCGATTGTGGTCAATTGACGTCAGGGTTGAATAGGAATTCTTGGTGGCAGCGAAATGCGCCAGATCACGATAGATATAATGGAAAAGGTCCCCCTTCAGCGTCCCCAGCGACCCCGGCACCTGGATCTTGTCATGTGGCGCATACCCTCCCCAGTGACAGCGATCCTTGCGGAACAGGCGGATGTTGCGGTCGGGATACCAGCCGGAGTGTTTAATCCAGCGCCGCATAAAATAATGGAAACGGGGCATGTCGAAGGCATCGTGGGTAGTCGAATCCAGATCGAGGGCCAGGATCTCGTCACGCAGGGGAGGAGAAACACGCTCGTCAGCGTCGATGCTGAATACCCACAGGTTGGCGGCCTGGTCGGTGACAAACTGGCTGGTGGCTATGTGGCCTGCCCACGGCCGGACGATTACCTTGTCGGTGTACTCCCGGGCGATGGCAACGGTATCGTCTGTGCTCTGCGCATCGACAACGATGATTTCATCGGCCCACGCGACACTCTCGAGGCAGTCGCGAATGTTATTCTCCTCGTTGAAAGTTCTGACCGTAACGGTTATTTTGGGTTTATTGCTCGTTACCATACTTACCTTCTTTGCTCAAATTCAACAGTCGCATACCTTCACTGAAAACCTCGTCCACCGTAATCGCCTCGACGCAAGCGGGTCTCATGCGCGGAGACGGCTCGCACTCGGTAAAAAATTTCTGCCGGCACGGGGAGCAGGCGAATTTTTTATAGGCGACAACGGCTTTGCCGCTCCATGGACCGAATTTTACCGGCGACTGGGGACCAAACAGTGCCACCAATGGAATGCCTGCCGCGGCAGCCAGGTGCATGATGCCGCTATCATTGCCGACGAAAAGCGAACAATCTTTCAACAAAGCCATGGTGACCCTGAGAGAACACTTCCCCACAAGATCAACAGTTCCGGCACCGAACAGGCGCCGTGCATCGTCAAAGGTTTTCCTGTCACAGGGAGCGCCCAGTACCAGCGGAGTTAAACCTTGTTCTTGAAAGCGCGCGGCGAGTGTTGCAAAGTTTTCCAGGTGCCAGCCACGCTGTGCTATTGACGCAAATGGATGTAGCGCCACCAGCCCGTTTCCCGCGTTCGCACCCGCACCGGACAGCAGTTGTACGGCAGCCGCCTCTTCCTCGGGGGTGCTCCAAAACTCCAGAAAATCATCCTCCACTGCCACACCATCCGACTTCAGAACATCGAGAAAGTTCTCCACCTCATGGCGGTCAGAGCAGTACGGTACCCGTTTAGTCAGGAGGAAACCCCTCCCCTCGGTATTAAAGCCGATCCTTTCCCGCGCACCGCTGAGTAAGGCCATGATGGCGCTGGAAAAGGAGCGCTTCAAAACATAAACTTTTGAAAAGTGCCTGGCCCGCAACGCCCTGATAAAAGCGAGTTTATCGGAGAACGTCCGGTGTTTCCCCTGGCTGTCGGCATGGATGGTGACCGGATCCCAATAGATCAGCTCATCAACATAGGGAATACCCTTGACCACCTCAGCGGAACCGGGAGCCACAACCCAGGCAATGTGGGCATCGGGCTCGGCCCGCCGCAGGTTTCTGAGAAACGGCACCGTCAGAATGGTATCGCCGATGAAACGGTAGCGGAGTACCAGGATTCTGTTTTGCTTTTTACCAACGACCATCAACAATCCACCATCAACCGATCTGTTCCGCCTCATCCACCAGCATTACCGGTATCCCGTCCCTGATCGGAAATCTTAACCGGCAGGTTTCGCACAAAAGCCCCGCATCGTCTGCCAGAAGTCTCAGTTCGCCTTTGCATTTGGGACAGGCAAGAATATCAAGTAATTCCTGTGATAATGCCATAGTTCCCCCTTACTTATAAAGCAGTTTTTCGAGCTGCGCCACAACCACACCCTCATCGAGAAACCTCACCTCAAGCACCGCGGCATAAATAGGACCCAGCCTGTCCAGGTAGGACGCGAGTTTTACCGCATCTTTTTCCGTGGTAACGATATATGAAGCGCGGGAAGCCTCTTTGAGGCGGCAAATAGCAGCAATCTCGTCCTCGCCATACCCGGCATGGTCGGCAAAGGCAAGGGTGGCGATAATGGACAGCCCTTCTTTCTCCATCGCGTCAAAAAAAGCCGCTGGGTCGGCAATGCCGGCAAAGGCCAAGCCCTTCTTGCCCGCAAGATGTGCAAAGGGTTGCGCTTGACCGCCCGGCAAAGGAACAACCCCGGTCAAGACATGGGAGGCGCGACAGATGGGCTTGTCGATCGCGACTCCCGCCTTCGGGGGATCACCCTCAACACAGCGGGTAAAGATGACGATGTCTGCCCGTTGCAACGCTGACTTCGGTTCCCGCAACAGGCCGGCGGGGAAGGTCCGGCCGTTGCCGAAAGGCGATCTGCTGTCGAGGAGCAGTATGTTCAGGTCGCGGTGCAGGCGAAGGTGCTGAAAACCGTCATCGAGGATGAATATGTCGGGGTTGAGGCGATCTTCCGCCAGCCTCCCGGCACGGTAACGGTCGGCGCCGACGACCACCATGAGACGGGGAATGGACGCAGCCAGCAAATACGGTTCGTCACCCGCTTCTTCGGCTGTTGCCTGAAGGGTCTTCCCGTCCGAAACGATGCGTATCTCACCGGCAAGCGACCCGCCATAGCCACGTGAGAGAACCGCCACCCTTTTCCCCCGCGCCATGAGAAGGCGCGCCAGCGTTGCCACCGTCGGCGTCTTGCCGGTCCCGCCGGCAACGATATTCCCCACCGAAATAACCGGCTTCCCCAGGCGACGGACGGGAAAAAGCCCCGATGCATAGGTTGCCCGGCGCAGGCGCATGAGCAGCGCGTAAACCAGGGAAAAGGGAGTCAAAAAAGCCAGCAGGAGCCGATCCGCTACAGCTTTTCGCCTGCCGTCCACAAGCTCCTTGAAATATGTCTCCAGATCAGCCATGGGAAACCTGTGAACTGGGATCGGGGAACGGGGAACGACAAAAACTTAAATAATCCCTATAATTATTCGGAACTATAACCCAAACAAATGCTGAATGTAACGCAGAGACGCAGAGACGCAAAGAAAGGCACTTCAAAAAAATCTCTGCGCCTTTGCGTCTCTGCGTTAAGACAAGTTTTTGTCGGTCTTGCATTGCACTCTTCATACATTCCTTTCTTTGGTTATGTTGCCGCAATTATTTCTGATTTAACTGTGCGGCGCTTGATCCCTGACCCATGATCCCTGATCCCAGGAATTGCTCGATAACCGCCATGTGCCGCTCTGTCGAGCCGCTGTTCTCTGCCAGGAGCCGAGCCCCGTTGTTTCCCATTTCCTGGCGCTTTGCCTCGTCATCGAGCAGGGAACCGAGCATTGCCGTAAGCTCCCCGCCATCGGCAACCCGGACACCTGCTCCGAACTCGATGAGCAGTGCGGCAATCTCCTTGAAGTTGTTCATGTGCGGACCGAACAGGACCGGCACGCGCAGTGAAGCGGGCTCCAGGACGTTGTGGCCGCCGTTCGGCACGAGGCTGCCGCCGACAAAGACCAGGTCGGAAACGGCATAGACATTCAATAACTCTCCGACGGTGTCGAGCAAAAGGACTTCACCGGAAGAAAACGGCTCCTGTCGCGCATCGAGGGCGGAACGCCGGGTGTAGGGAAAACCGGCTCGGCCGAGCAGCTCGGCGACCTGAGCTGCCCTCTCGGGATGACGGGGGGCCAGGACCATGATCGCGTTTCGCCCCCCGGCGAGAACAGCCGTGTACGCCTTGATTACCATCTCTTCTTCACCGTTGTGGGTGCTGCCTGCGGTAAAGAGGAGGATGTCGGCAGGAATCCGGTAACGATTTCTCAGTTCCGCCCTATCCTGCCCTGTTTGCGCCGGGACGGCAATGTCATATTTCAAGTTGCGGGTAATATGCACACTCTCGGCAGGCGCGCCGATCGCGGTTATCCGTCGGGCGTCCTCGGCACTCTGCATGCAGAGGGCAGCAAGATTGCGCAAGATCGGCTGGAAGAACCAGCGCAAGCGCAGATAGCGGTGGAAGGATTTATCGGAAATGCGGCCGTTCACCAGCAGCATCGGAATCGCTAACCGCCTGGCAGCCCGGATAAAATTGGGCCATAGCTCTGTTTCCATGACGAGGATCAAGGACGGTCTCACCTTGCGCAACACCCTGTTGACGGCGAAGGGGTAGTCGAAGGGGAAGTAGAGGCAGAGGTCGATCCCGGCGATTTTGCCGGCAACCTGCCGGCCGGTTTCGGTGACATTGGAAATCACCAGCTTGCTGTGGGGATAGCGCTTGCGCAACGCCTTGATGAGGGGGATGGCGGCGACGGTCTCGCCGACGGATACCGCATGCACCCAGATCACATCGCTTCCCGCGAGTTTTGCCAGATCGGATGCAGCAATGAAACCGAAACGTTGGGCAAAAGCAGTCGGCCGTCCCCGGGTTATGGAACGGTAAAGGTGGTAAGGAACGACAAAGATGATGGAAATCAGTGCCAGTAGATTATAGAATAAATTTATCATCGATATATCTCGGGTTTCGGCCACTAGTTTTACCGCTGGCCCTTTTCCGGGACTGAGCGCTGACATTGCAAGTCAAGGCTGGGGGCTGTTTTTCCACCGTCTGTGTATCCAGTACCATTCGGTCGGATGACGCACGATATATTGTTCGATGGCTGCGGTCAAGCGTGCCACGTCCTCACGCCCACCTTCGTCCCCATCCTTTTCCAGGTTGGGGAGAATTTCAGGAAATATGGTTATGACGTGACCAGTACCCTCACGGTGGATAAATACCGGAAGGAGTGCCACGCCGGTCTTCCGGGCGATAAGCGAGGGCATCCTTATGGTCCAGACATCCCGCCCGAGAAATCCGACCCGGTATCCATCATCCGGCGAGACCGCCTGGTCGATCAGCACACCAACAATGCGGTTTTGGCGAAATTCACTGATCATCGCCTTGAGGGCGCCACTCTTGTAGATGACCCGATTACCGAACTTTATACGGATCTTTTCCATCACATTGTGCAGATAGATGTTATTTTGCCGCCTGGCAACCACTGAGACATTACGGAAACGAGCTCCTGAGGCAAGCGCCATTAATTCCCAGTTGCCGCAATGACCACCGATAAAAGCAATACCTCTCTGCCTGGCCTTAGCTTTTTCAAAGTGCTCAATACCGCGGAATTCTACCGATTCGACTATGCTTCGACCAAAACCGTGGTAGACCTTGAATATCTCCACAAGGGACATGCCCAGGTTTTCAAAGGTTTTCCTCGCAATCTCCTCCGGAGTGTCGCTGGTCGGAATCCAGCCTTCCTGGCGCGTCATAAACGGCAGTGCAGCGGTAATGTTGGCAATGGCAATAGACCGTCTCCTCTTCAGGATACGAAAGAGGAATCGCCCAAGCCTTTTCCCCGCACCCAGGGCGATTCTTTTGGGAATCAGCGCGATCGAGAAAGAAACGATGAGAAACAGCGCCACTTCCAGTAACCAACGCAGCTTTTTCATCATGGCAACGTCACTCTTCACTTTTACCTTATCGGGTTTGCTCATTCCTGAAACTGCATGTCGTAAAGCTTGCAGTAGAGGCCGCCATGGGCCAGCAGGCTTTCGTGGTTACCGACTTCCACGACCTCTCCCTTGTCGAGCACGACGATCCTGTCGGCATGGAGAACGGTGGAAAGGCGGTGGGCTATGACAAACGTGGTACGGTTAGCCATCAGGTTATTCAGGGCATTCTGCACCATCTGCTCACTCTCGGTATCGAGTGCGCTCGTGGCTTCATCGAGGATGAGAATCGGCGCATCCTTCAGGATCGCCCGGGCAATGCAGATCCGCTGGCGCTGGCCGCCGGACAGCCTGACGCCACGGTCACCTATGTTGGTTTCATATCCTTCCGGCAGCTCTGCGATAAAGTCGTGGGCAAAGGCGGCCTGCGCCGCAGCCATCACCTCGGCATCGGTGGCATCGGTCTTGCCGTAGCGTATATTGTTGGCAAGTGTGTCATTGAAGAGGATCGTCTCCTGGTCAACCAGGGCAATCTGCCGGAGCAGACTCCTGAGGGTCAGGGTGCGGATGTCCCTGCCGTCGACAAGGACCGCTCCTTCTGTCGGGTCGTAAAAGCGGGAAAGGAGCGATACGAGAGTGGTTTTGCCGCCGCCGGACGGGCCGACAAAGGCTACCACTTCGCCCCTTCGGGCAGAGAGATTTATGTTCTTCAGTACGTAGTCATCGTTGTACCTGAAGGAGACCCCCCTGAATTCCACGTCGCCGCTGGCCCGCACAATCTCCTCGGCATCCGGCAGATCCACGATCTCCGGCTTCTCGTCGATGATCTCGAAGACCCGCTCACCGGCACCGATGGAACGCTGAAAAATATTATACAGGCTGGTGATTCTCTTGACCGGATTGAAAACCAGTACCATTGCAGTGATGAATGAGAAAAACTCCGAAGCGCTCATTTTCCCCTGGATCACGCTGTTGCCGCCGACCCAGATAACGGCCGCGATACCGAAGGAGATGATGAACTCCATTACAGGCGTAGAAAGCGCCTCATACTTTATGGATCTGCGGGTGAAATCATAGTAATCCCGGTTGCGGGAGAGGAACTTTCCGATTTCCCAGTTCTCCATGCCGAACGCCTTGATCACCTTGATGCCGGAAAATGTTTCCTGGAGGATGCTGGTAATATCCCCCATCCGTCCCTGGCTCTCCTTGGAGATGTTCTTTATCCGCTTGCCGATCTTCTGGGCAGGATAGATGGTCAGTGGGATGACCACAAAGGAGATAAGCGCCAGCTGCCAGTTGCGGTAGAAGATCACCCCAAGCAGGGACACGGCCGAAATCCCTTCGCGGAAAACACCGGTGACGATGCCGCCGACACCATCCTGCATCATGTTCACATCATTCAAGACCCGCGACATGAGCACGCCAGTCGGATGCCTGTTGAAAAAACCGAGGCCCAGATGCATGTTCTTCTGGTAGATTTCGTTTCGCACATCCTGTACCGCCAGCTGTCCCGCAGTGCGCATGAAATAATCGTTGGCAAAGCGGCAGATGCCGCGGATCACGAATAAAAGGACAATGCCGATCGGCAATACTGCAAAAATCGTCATATCCTTGCCGGCAAAAACCTTTTTCAATACCGGTTCCACCAGAAAGGCGATAGCGCCGTCCAGCGCCCCTACCGCGATGGATGCCAGGGCAGCCACCAGGATGCGTCGCCAGTAAGGCAAACTGTATTTGATCAGTCTCTTGAATGTGTTCATGATAATTTCTCTATTAATCCATCATCTTAAGCGCCAGCTCGGCCAGCCGCCTGGAACAGCCACCACTGCCGAGTTTTTGCTCGATCGTGCCGAGCTTCCGGGTTATAGCTGCGGCATACTCGCTGTCGGTAAGAATGGCGCCAATCTCGGCCGCGATCTTCGCCGGTTCGGCGTCATGCTGGATCAGTTCCTTCACCACCCGCTCGCCGGCGACGATGTTGCAGATCCCGATGTGATCCACCTTTATCAGGCGCTTGCCCACGGCATAGGTCAAAGGGGAAACACGGTAGATAATCACCATCGGCACCCCGATCAGTGCTATCTCCATGGTAACGGTCCCGGAAACGGTGACAACAGCATCACAGACCTGCATGACGTCGTAATTCCTGTCCTGCACCACGAACACCTGCAATCCGGATTTTTCCAGTTCCGGGGCAATGTCCGCGTGCTTCAGGCTCGAAGCGAGAGGGAGGATGAACTGGACATCCGTAAATCGGCTCTGCAGCAGTTTTGCCGACTCCAGGATGACAGGGAAAAGGCTTTTGATCTCGCTTCGGCGACTCCCCGGAAAAAGGCCAATTGTCTTTTTGTGGGGGTCGAGGCCGAAGAACGACACGGCTTCCGCACGCCCCATGGTGGGCCGAACCATGTCCAGCAGAGGATGGCCGACAAAGGTGACGGGTACGCGCTCCTTTTCATAGTATGGAACTTCGAAAGGGAACAACACCGCCATATGGTCGACGATACGGGCGATCTTTTTTACCCTGCCGGCACGCCAGGCCCAGACCTGCGGGCTGATATAATAGAGGACCTTGACGCCGCAAGCCTTGGCAACGGCCGCCAGCCGCAGATTGAAGTCCGGATAGTCGATGAGGATGAGAAGGCTCGGCGGTGTCGTCTTTATGACCCGCTTCAGGGAGGTGAAAGCGTTGGCAATCACCCGGAAATTGGCGACAACCTCAACGAGACCGACCACCGCCATGTCATTGGCGTCGATGAGCGTCTCCACGCCGGCGGCGCGCATTCCGGCTCCACCCATGCCGATAAAGGCGATATCCCGGTCGAGCCTGCGGATCTCTCGGGCGAGCATGGCGCCGTACATATCGCCGGAAGCTTCCCCGGCTACAATCATTATTTTCTTACCACCGTCAGCCAATTAATGCACCATACCCACGGGTTATTGTATAGGTAAAAATCCGCGAAGGCGACGATCCCGATCGCCGCCTTCGCATTAATGAATACTGTAACCCTCTGATTATTCAGACAGGATCAGCGGCAGATTCCCCTCTGCGCCGTCTCGACGAAGGTTGTAAAATGATCGACCTCCGGCGATGAGGGAACTTCGTTCTTGATCCGCTCAAGGGCATCCTTCAGTTTCAGATCGGAGAGGACAAGGATCTTATAGGCCTTCTTCAGGGAGGCTATGACCTCGTCACTGAACTTGTGCCGCTTAAGGCCGACGAGATTAAGTCCCCGCAGGCGGGCATCGCGCCGATCTCCTGTTGTGATGGTATACGGCGGTATGTCCATGCCGACGAGGGTGCCACCGCCGATCATGGCGTGGGCGCCGATCCTGGTAAACTGGTGGATCGCCGACAGGCCGCCGAGGATGGCGTAGTCTTCGACTTTCACATGTCCGGCCAGGGTTGCGGCATTGGCCATGACGACTCCGTTGCCGATGCTACAGTCATGGGCCACGTGGGAATAGGCCATGAACAAGTTGCCGCTGCCGACGGTGGTCTCGCCGTTCCCGGTCACCGTCCCCAGGTGGAGGGTAGCAAATTCACGAATGATATTCCTGTCCCCTATTTTCAGATAAGTTTCTTCCCCCTTGTACTTCAGGTCCTGGGGGACGGCGCCGACTGAAGCCAGGTGAAAGATCTGATTGTTTTCACCGATGGTTGTCCAGCCGTCTATGACCGTATGGGCACCGACCTTGGTGCCACGTCCGATCTTGACGTGCTCGCCGATGATCGCATAAGGACCGATTTCAACGTCGCTGTCGAGTTCCGCTTTCGGGTGTACTACTGCAGTTGCATGTATCATTGTCTTCTCCGACCCTTATTTCGCTTTTTCGGCGAAGGTTGCCTTCAGCTCAGCTTCCGTGGCGAGAACGCCGTCCACATACGCCTTGCCCGCTACGCTCCAGATACCGCGGCGACTGAAGATGGTTTCCACCTCGATGCGCAGCTGATCTCCGGGGAATACCGGCTTCCTGAATTTGGCATTGTCGATGGCCATGAAATAGCTCACCTTCTTGCGGGTTTCATCGTCGGAAGCCAGGTAGGCCATGATCCCTGCCACCTGGGCCATCGCTTCGACAATGAGAACCCCCGGCATCACCGGGTGACCGGGAAAATGCCCCTGGAAAAAGGGTTCGTTGATGGTGACGTTTTTGAGGCCGACGCACCGCTTGCCCGGTTCCATTTCCACAATTCTGTCCACCATGAGAAACGGGAAACGGTGAGGCAATATTTTCATTATTTCATTGATATCCATCATAACAATAACTCCTTGAACATATTATAAAATTACAAGAAGGGGCATGTGCCCAAATCACTTTTCGTTGGTATTAGAGGCCAACATTTTTTCAAGCTCCGCCACCCTTTTTTCCAGGGCGCCCAGGGTCTTGCGATATTCCGGCAGGCGGGGAAAGATACCGGATGCCTTGAGCCATTCGCGATGGGGAATAGCGGGGATGCCGCTGATGATCTGGTTGGCCGGGATGTTGCCGGGGACGCCGGATTTTGCCCCGACCATGACGTTATCACCGATCTGGATGTGGCCTGCCACCCCGACCTGCCCCCCCATGGTCACATGGCTCCCCACCTTGGTGCTGCCGGAGATCCCCACCTGTGAACATATCATGCCATTTTCACCGATAACGCAGTTATGGGCGATCTGCACCAGGTTGTCGATCTTGGTGCCACGCCTGATCAGCGTGACTTCCAGTGCGGCCCGGTCGATGACCGTGTTGGAGCCGATTTCAACATCATCCTCAATCATGACGATGCCGATCTGGGGTATTTTGTACCACTCTTTGCCGTCGGGGGCATAGCCGAACCCGTCGCATCCTACGACCGTCCCGTTATGGATCGTCACCCGGTTGCCGATCCGGCACCGCTCGCGCACGCTCACATTGGCGTGGAGCGTAACGTCGTCGCCAAGTATCACCCCGGGATAGAGCACTACGCCGGGGTAGAGGGTCACCCGGTTCCCGAGCCTGACCCCATCGGCGACAAAAGCCCCCGGGTAAACCGTCACATCGTCCCCCATGGCCACGGCCTTGCCGACAAAAGCCCCGTCCATGACCCCATAGGCCTTGGCCGGCGCAACATAAAACAGGGTAAGAAGCTTGGCGAATGCAAGGTAGGGGTTGGCAACCTCGACGACATTCCGTCCGTGACCATCGGCGCCCGGCGGGAGAATGACCGCAGCCGCGTTGGTAGTGGCGACTTTTTGCGCGTACTTGGGATTTGCCAGGAAGGTGATCTGCCCATCCCCCGCATCGTCCAGGGTGCCAAGACCGCGAACAAGGGCGCTCTCGTCACCGATTACCCGCCCACCCAGGTACTCTGCCAGTTCTTTTAAGGATTTTTCCATAATGTCACCTGAAAGCAGTAAATAGTGAGTAGTAAGTCGTAAGTAGTAAATAAAGAAATTGGGCGATATTTCCACTTCTCACTTCTTACTTCTCACTTCTAACTGTTTTTCTATTTTTTCTTGGTTGCGTTGAACAGTTTCAGTATTTCTTCAGTCAGATCCGCTTTATCGTCAAGATAAATCATGGTTTCGTTTCTGACAAATACAGCTGTGTAGGCATTTTTGCGGCCGTATTCCTGGGTCACCTTGACGATCTCGTCGACTATCCGGTTCGTCAGCTCGTCGTTTTTTGCCTGAAGATCATCCTGGGCATCCTTGAGAAAGCGCTGATATTCCTTAAGCCGCTGCTGGTAATCCTTCTCTTTTGCATTGCGGGCCGTCTCAGAAAGAAGAACGCTCTGTTTTTCAAGCTCTGCCTTCAGTTTTTTCAATTCATCTTCTTTGGCATTCTTCTCGGTTTCATACTTGTTGGCCTTCTGGGCAAGCTGCTCTTTGGCATCTTTCCCGGCATTGGAAAGAAGCAGCACCTTCTGGATATCCACAGATCCTATTTTCACTGCATCTGCAGCAAAAGCAGCAGATGTAAGAGCGATGGAGGAAAGAGATATGGCCAATGCAACGATGATCTTTTTCATGTGTTTCTCCTTTATATGAGTTAGAAAAAGCTTCCGATTGAAAATTCAAACCTGCCGCTGGCTTTGTCGATACCATCGCGTGGGTTGACGGGAATGCCGTATTCCAGGCGCAACGGGCCGATCGGCGAAAACCAGCGAATGCCGCCGCCATAGCTGGCTTGAAACTTGGTGAAAATGTCCCGGGTGCCGCTATAGGCATTGCCGGCGTCGAAGAACACCACACCCTTCACCCCAACATCCTTCAACAGCGGGAATTGGTACTCGGCGTTGAACACAACTTCCGAGTCCCCACCGATGAAAACCCTGTTGGCGGCGGTGGCAATACCTGTTACACCAGCGGGAACGGGGGGAGGGACAATGGACGGGCTGACGGTCCTGCCGCTGTAGCCGCGCAATGTGTTGATCCCGCCCAGATAGAATTTCTCATCGATCGGCACGTCTTTTCCCACATTCTGGATATAACCGAACGTGCCGCGCAAGGAAAATACCGTGCCCAAGCCAACGGGATAAAATAGTGCATTTTCACTGATATAACGCGCATACCTGTTGCTGCCGCCAATGCCGGCAAATTCAGCGGACAAGGTGTTCATCATGCCGCTGGAAGGGTCGAGGCGATAGTCGGTGGTGTTTCTCGTTATGCTGGCGCTGATTGCGCTGGTGGTTCCCGACGTTTCGGTCGTCACCGTGCCGTTTCTTATACTGTCGAGCAACGCCTGGGATTCGTTGAAAATTTCTTTCTTCTCGAATTTATAGATCCAGAAGGTGCTGAGGTTGTCGCTCAGGGGATAGCCTGCTTTGATGTCAGCGCCGGTAACGCGGCGGGTAAAATCCAGATATTCACGCTCCGAGCGATAAACGTCGGTGCCAAGGGTCCATCTGCTGTCGAGAAAATATGGATCGGTAAGCCCCACGTTATAGGTCTGCGTTTTTCCACCGATGGAAGCAGCAGCGGTTGCCTTGAGACCGAGGCCGAGAAAATTTGCCTGCTGTACCGATCCCTGGCCGATTATACCGTCGAGGGAACTGTAACCGGCACCGATACTGAAAGTCCCGGTCGGCTTCTCCTTGACGTCGACATTCAAATCCAGTTTGTTGTCGGCGCTCCCCTTGACGGTGGCGAGATTAGCCTCCTCGAAGAAACCGAGGTTCATCAGGTTCTGCTTGCTCCGCTTCAAGGCGGTGGAACTGTACAGGTCGCCTTCCGCAAGCTTCAGTTCGCGGCGCACCACCTTGTCACGGGTCTTGGTGTTGCCGCCTATGTTTATCCGGTCGATATAGACCTTTTCACCTTTTTCCATATCAAAGGTTATGTCGATGGTCTTCTGTTCCGGATTTACCTTCGAGAGCGGAGTGATATTGGCAAAAGCATACCCCTTGTCGGCATAGAGGTCGGTCAGGGTAAAGACGTCGCCACGCAATGTGCCACGGCTGAATACCTCGCCTGTCTTCATCTTTATCTTTTTGTTCAGGTCTTCGGCGTTTTCCAGCAAATCCCCTTTAAAGCCCAGAGCACCGGTCCTAAACTGTTCACCCTCGGTTATGCCGATGATCACGATCAGCCCGCTCTTGTCCTCAAGGACCCCGACCGTCGGCTCGCCAATCTTGACATTAATATAACCGCTGTTGAAATAGAGATCGGCAATGAGATTCACATCATTTTTCAGGACCTCTTCCTTGTAGGTGCCTGCACTGGTAAGCCAGGAGAACATCCACTGTTCCGATGTCTCCATCACTTTTTTGAGTTTCTTGGCGGGAAAAGCCTTGTTACCTTCAAACTGAATGGTCTTGATAAGGACCTTTTTCCCTTCCGTTATCTTGAAGAGAACCTTGACTTCGGTTTCGGAACGTTTCTCTACGGTTCCGTCCACCTCTGCCAGGTAATACCCGTCATCAGCATAAAGCTTCTTGATCTTTTTGATGCTCTTGGTCAATTCCTTGGGTGAAAAAATGGTGTTCGACTTGATTTCAACGGCTTCCTTGATCTTGTCCAGGGAAAGCTCCTTGTTGCCGTCGATCTTGATCTCCCGAACAACCGGTTTTTCCACCACGATATAGGTTAGAACCAACCCCTTATCGCCTTTTTCCCGGGTTGCTTTTACATCCTGGAAATAACCAAGTTTGAAGATGGCGCGAACATCATCGTCCACCTTCTCGGAAAAGAAGCTATCACCATTCTTCAGTTTTATACTGTTCAAGATAGCCGCGGTTTCGATCCTCCGGTTCCCCTTAATCAGAACCTGGTCAATCTTCTCCTCTTCGGCAAAGGCTGTGCAGCAAAAAAGGGCGACAACCGTCACTATGAAAACTATTCTCTTGATAACCTCGAACAAAGGTCCCCCGAAAAGCGGTCGGCAGTCGGCGGTCGATGGTTTACACCGCCCATCCCTTTACCGTCCAACGACCGATTTTAACTGATTTTACCGCCGACCGCCGACTGCCGACCGCCGACCGATTCTAACTGATTTTCCCATCTACCAGGCGTATGGTCTTGCCCATTCTGTCAGCAAGCTTCTCGTTATGGGTTACTATTATGAGTGTCAGCCCTTTTTTCCGGTGGATCTCGTTCAAAAGGTCATGAACCTCGTCGCTGGTTTTCATATCCAGGTTACCGGTCGGCTCGTCGGCCAACAGCAGTTTCGGCGAACGCACCAGGGAACGGGCAATGGCGACCCGCTGCTGCTCTCCGCCGGAAAGCTCGCCGGGCTTGTGAGTCAGGCGATGTGACAAACCCACATCCCGCAACAGTTCTTCCGCAATCGCTTCAGCTTCGCCCCGCTTCATCCCGCCGATCAAAAGGGGCATCATGGCATTTTCCAATGCGGAAAATTCGGGGAGAAGATGATGAAACTGGAAGACGAAGCCGATGGAACGGTTTCTGAATGCCGCCAGCGCCATCCCGCCCAGCCTGAAGATTTCCTCTCCGTTGAACAGCACCGTACCTGACGTGGGAGTGTCAATGGTTCCAAGCACGTGGAGCAGGGTGCTTTTGCCGGCGCCGGAAGCCCCAACAAGAGCTATGGTCTCGCCGGCAGTGACGTTAAGGCTGATGCCACGCAACACCTCCACCTTTGCCGCACCGGTTCCGTATGACTTGTAGAGATCGCGGACCTCCAGCAGGTTACTCATAGCGAAGCGCCTCCGCGGGGGCCATCCGTGATGCCTGCCATGACGGGTAAAGGGTCGCGACAAAGGAGATCAGCACTGCGGTGACGGAAATGAGGATCACATCCGACGGAATCACCAGCGAAGGGAAATGGTCCAGATAGTAAATGTCCTTGCTGAACAATTGGAAACCGGTCAGCCGCTGAACGGCATTAACAATCGGCTCCAGGTTCAGCGCCACGAGCAGGCCGCTCAACACGCCGATCACCGTGCCGAGCACGCCGATAATAATACCCTCGAAAACAAAGATACGCATGACGCTTCTGCTGGTGGCACCCATGGATTTAAGGATGGCGATATCTCGTGTTTTTTCCATCACCACCATGAACAGGGTGGAAGCGATGCCGAAAGCCGCTACCAGAACGATAAGGGTCAAGATGATAAACATCACCATTTTTTCGGTCTTCAGCGCAAAGAGGATGTTCTTGTTCATCTGCATCCAGTCCCTGGCAAAATATGGATAGCCGATTTCGCTGTTGATCCTGCGAACAAGCATACCGGTTTTATAAACATCCTCGACCTTAAGCTGGATTCCGGTAACGGCCTTCCCCATCCCGAGGAACGCCTGGGCCTCATCAAGCCCCACGTAGGCAAGCGTTGAATCGTATTCGTACATACCGGTATTGAATATGCCCACAACCCGGAACCGTTTCATCTTCGGCATCATCCCCAGCGGCGTGATGTTTCCCATGGGGGACACCACGTTAACCGTATCGCCGAGGAACAGGTTGAGGTTTTTCGCCAGTTCCTTGCCTATCACCACGCCGGGGGACGGAGCTTCGCTGCTGTTGAGCGGCAACGGCGCCGGGCGATCCAGGTCTGCCAGTTTTCCCTCGACAACGGCCTTGTGCAGATTGGTCACCTGGGCATCGGACTTTGTATCTATGCCGCGGAGGACTACGCCCGACACATTCTTGCCGGTGGTGAGCATCACCTGGCTATAAATGAACGGCGTTGCCGCAACAACACCCTTCAGCCCCATCAGCCGTTCCGTAAGACGCGGGTAATCTTCGATGCCGTCACTGCTCTTCAGCACCACGATATGGGCGTTGGTGCCGAGGATCTTATCCTTCAGGTCCTCTTCAAAGCCGGTCATAACCGCCAGGACGATGATCAGGGCCATCACCCCCAGCGCCACACCGGCAACGGAAATAAGGGTTATCAGCGAAATGAAGGTAGATTTGCGCTTCGCCTTGAGATAGCGGAGACCGATGAAGAGTTCAAATGGCATTTATTTCACTTCTTTCCGCAATTGCGGGAAGAGAATGACGTCACGGATTGAAGGCGCATCGGTAAGGAGCATCACAAGGCGGTCTATGCCGATCCCCTCGCCCGCAGTGGGCGGCAGGCCGTATTCAAGAGCCCGGATGTAGTCCTCATCCATGTAGTGGGCCTCTTCGTCGCCTTTCGCCTTGGCCGCGACCTGGGCAAGGAAACGTTCCTTCTGATCCACCGGATCGTTGAGCTCGGAAAATGCGTTGGCCATTTCCCGTCCGGCGCAGAAAAACTCGAAACGGTCGACAATCTCCGGGTCATGGTCGTTTTTGCGGGACAGTGGGGACACCTCGGTTGGATAAGCGGTGATGAACGTCGGCTGGATCAGTTTGGTTTCTGCGACCTCCTCGAATATTTCGGTAACCAGCTTGCCGTAGCCGATATCCTCTGGGAGGTCGAGCCCGATCCGTTTTGCATAGGCAAAGGCCATGTCGCGGTCTTCGAGTGATTTGGCATCGATATCCCCGTACTCCAGGATCGCTTCCTTGACGGTAAATCGTTTCCAGGGGCGCTGAAAGCTGATAGGCATTCCCTGGTAACTAAAATCGAGTGTGCCGAGCACGTCATGCGCCACATGGCAGAGGAGCTCTTCCGTAAAGTTCATCAGGTCTTCGAAGGTAGCGTAAGCCTGGTAAAACTCCATCATGGTGAACTCGGGGTTGTGGCGGACGGAAATCCCCTCGTTGCGGAAGTTGCGGTTGATTTCAAAAACCCGGTCGAGCCCTCCCACCACCAGCCTCTTCAGGTAGAGTTCCGGCGCGATGCGAAGAAAGAGTTCCATATCGAGCGCATTGTGGTGGGTAACGAAAGGGCGTGCCGTGGCTCCCCCGGGAATCTGCTGCATCATCGGCGTTTCGACTTCGAGGAAGTCGTTTTTTACCATGAAGGCACGGATCAGATTAACAATCCTGGAACGCTTGGCAAAAACCTCGCGCACTTCGGGATTGACGATGAGATCCACATAACGCTGGCGGTAACGGGTCTCCACATCGGTAAGACCATGAAACTTCTCGGGCAAAGGAAGAAGGGATTTTGTCAACAACCTTATCTCCAGTACATGGAGAGAAAGCTCGCCGGTTTTGGTGCGAAACGGGTAGCCGACAGCGCCGACAATATCGCCTATATCAAAGGACTCAAACTGGCCGAAAACCTCATCGCCGATTGCGTCTTTCTTCACATAGAGCTGGAAGCGCCCCTTGCGATCCTGCAACTGGACAAAAGCCGCCTTGCCGAAAGAGCGGCGGGCAATGATCCTGCCGGCTACTACAAAATTGGGCGGATCTTCATCAATGGTCTCCGAACCGCCATAGGCGGCAAACAGATCAGCCGAAGTATGCTGCGGCTTAAAGTCATTGGGATAAGGGTTTACCCCCGCCTCCCACATGGTGTCAACCTTACGTCTTCTCTGCAACAACAATTCACTCAACTCTTCTATCGCCACATTAACACCTTTCTCAAAACGCCCGTCCAGTCGGTTTCACAAACCGACAAATTAGCGTATTTCATCGCGTTAAGTCAAGGAAAAACGGGGTAACCGAACCGGCATAAATATGCGATGTACAGGCAAAGAGATGTTGACACATAACTGGATGCACGTGTAAAAATAAAGCCATAATTTATCAGGAGGTCACAGAACAAGAATATGGCAATCGAACCGAATAAAGTCATCTACTCCATGATAGGGGTAAGCAAGTTTTACGACAAAAAACCGATACTGAAAGACATCTACCTCTCCTACTTCTACGGCGCCAAGATCGGCGTACTCGGCTTGAACGGCTCGGGGAAAAGCTCCCTCCTCCGGATCCTTGCCGGCGTGGACAAGGAGTTCAACGGCAAGGCGGTCCTCTCCGCCGGTTACACGGTGGGCTTCCTCGAACAGGAACCAAAGCTGGACGAGACGAAAACCGTCCGCGAGATCGTTGAGCAGGGGGTACAGGAAACCGTCGACCTCGTTAACGAATTTAATGAGATCAACGCCAGGTTCGCCGAACCCATGTCCGACGACGAGATGACCAAACTCTGCGACCGCCAGGCCGAAGTGCAGGAAAAACTGGACCACCTTGACGCCTGGGACCTGGACGCCCGCCTGGAAATGGCCATGGATGCGCTGCGCTGCCCCCCGGGCGAGACAAAGGTTGCGGTGCTCTCCGGCGGTGAAAAACGGCGCGTGGCCCTTTGCCGGCTGCTCCTGCAGAAACCGGATATCCTGCTGCTCGACGAACCGACCAACCATCTGGACGCCGAGTCCGTAGCCTGGCTGGAGCATCACCTGCAGCGCTATGCAGGCACGATCATCGCCGTCACCCATGACCGCTACTTCCTCGACAACGTGGCCGGCTGGATCCTGGAGCTGGACCGGGGCCAGGGCATCCCCTGGCAGGGGAACTACTCGTCGTGGCTGGAGCAGAAACAGCAGCGCCTCTCCCAGGAGGAGAAGGCCGAGACCGAGCGGCAAAAGACCCTCCAGCGCGAGCTGGAATGGATCAAGATGTCTCCCAAGGGACGCCATGCCAAGGGAAAGGCGCGCATCAGCTCCTATGAACAGCTCCTTACCCAGGATAGCGAAAAGCGCGCCAAAGACCTGGAGATATACATCCCGCCCGGGCCGCGTCTCGGCGATATCGTTGTCGAAGCGGACAGCGTCAGCAAAGCCTATGGCGACCGGCTCCTCGTTGAAGGAATGAGTTTCCGCCTGCCGCCGGGGGGGATCGTCGGCGTTATCGGCCCCAACGGCGCCGGCAAGACCACGCTGTTCAGGATGATTACCGACCAGGAAGAGCCTGACAGCGGAAACATCCGAGTCGGTGAAACCGTGAAACTCGCCTACGTCGACCAGAGCCGCGACAACCTCAACCCGGAGCAGACCATCTGGGAAGCGATCTCCGACGGCCAGGACATCATCCAGCTCGGCAAGCAGACGGTCAACTCCCGCGCCTATGTCGGCCGCTTCAACTTTTCCGGCGCCGACCAGCAGAAGAAGGTGGGTATGCTCTCCGGGGGAGAGAGAAACCGGGTGCACCTGGCCAAGATGCTCAAGGAGGGGGGAAACGTCATCCTCCTCGACGAACCGACCAACGATCTGGACGTGAACACCATGCGTGCGCTGGAAGAAGCCTTGGAAAACTTTGCCGGCTGCGCCGTGGTCATCAGCCACGACCGCTGGTTTCTTGACCGGATCGCCACCCACATCCTCGCCTTCGAAGGGGACAGCAAGGTGGTCTGGTTCGAGGGGAACTATTCCGAATACGAAGAAGACCGCCACGCCCGGCTCGGCACCGCCGCCGACCAGCCGCACCGGATCAAGTACCGGCAGTTGACCCGGGTATAAAATCTGGTTCTTCCAGAAAAGCCGAGAAGCTGGCGGAGGCTCGGGAGTGGAGGGAAGGGACCGAGCGGCGAGCGGACACCCGACCGCCGCTTCCATAGTCAACGACGAATAGCGCCAAGACCATCACGAATAGTAGGAAACCGATGAAGGTCCGCAGCTCGGGCTCAACCGAAATGGACGAGTCTCCGCCAGCTCCTTACCGGTAATGCTCAACGAATGAAAAAAGGCCATCTCACTTAGAGGTGGCCTTTTGTTTGTGATGCATCGTGAATAGCACAAGCTAAATGATCTTGTTCAGCGGATACTCCACAATCCCCTCCGCCCCCATCTTCAAGAGCTTCGGTACAATGGAACGAACCTCCTTCTCGGGGAGGATGCTCTCGATGGAGACCCAGTCGGAGTTATACAGGTGGGAAACCGTCGGGTTGTTCAGGCTGGGGAGGATTTCGGTGATGGCGTCTACCGCACTGTTCGGCGCATTCATCTTGAGCCCCACCATCCCCTCGGCGGCCAGAGCCGACTTGAGCAAGGTGGCTATCTGCTGGATTTTGGCTTGTTTCCAGGGGTCTGCCCAGGCCGCCTTGTTGACGATCAGCACCGGCACCGACTCCATCAGATCGCAGACGATGCGCAGATTGTTGGCCCGGATGGTGGAACCGGTTTCCGTGACCTCGACAATGGCATCGCAGAGACCGTCCACTACCTTAGCTTCGGTCGCCCCCCAGGAGAACTCCACCGTCACCGGGATGTTCCGCTCGGCGAAGTAGCGCTTGGTGAAACCTACCAGTTCGGTGGAGATAGTGGCGCCGTGGAGGTCTTCCGGCTTTTGCACCGGTGAGTCCTGACTCACTACCAGCACCCAACGGACCGGTCGGCGTGACACCTTGGAGTAGACCATCTCGCAGACTTCAATCACATCGGAATCGTTTTCCCGCACCCAGTCGCGGCCGGCAATCCCCACGTCGATGGTGCCGCGCTCCACGTATTTGCCCATCTCCTGGGGACGGATCAGCTTGCAGTTCATCTCCTCGTCGTCGATGGTGGGAAAGTAGCTGCGGGATGATATCCCCACCTGCCAGCCCGCCTGCTTGAACAGGTCAACGGTTGCATCTTCCAGACTACCTTTAGGAATACCGAATTTCAGGATATTGGACATAACGTTCCTTTCATGCTGCGTGCTGCGTTCAGGGTGCTTCTACGTCGCACGTCATTTTTTGTAGACTTCGTTCGGATCAAAGAGCGGGTTCGAATGCTCGACCCATTCACCGTTTTCCCATTTCACGTAAAAACAGCTCCTGTTGCCGGTGTGGCAGGCGGCAGGGCCGTTCTGCTTCACCTTGATAACCACCGTGTCCGCATCGCAGTCGGTGAGGACCTCCTTCACCTCCTGGGTGTTCCCAGACTCCTCGCCCTTCATCCAGTACTTGTTGCGGGTACGGCTGAAGAACCAGGTTTTCCCGGTTTCCAGGGTCAGGTTCAGGGTCTTCTCATCCATGAAGGCCACCATCAGTACCTCGCCGGATTCATGGTCCTGAATGACCGCTGGAATCAATCCTCCCATCTTTTCAAAATCAAGCTTGATCATGTCTTTTTCAATCCTTCCTTGGCGTATTGCTTAAAAATATCTTCTAATACACCGGCGGCATGGCCGATGTCAACAGATTAACGCGGAAACCTCTTTGTGCTGTTTTCTCCCAGCCCCATACACCACCTCGTAAGTGGCGGGTATACCATCTGCATTTGCGTATTTACTTCGATAAACATCCATCATTTCCAGCATGACTCTCCGCCCGGCAAGGCCACGCGGGGCAACAGGCGCGGCATTTCCCGCACCGATCCGCTTCAGGGAGCGCAGTAACGCAGACACATCGGCATGATATTCCAGTTCAAGCTCGGCATCTGCCCGACAATGGCTGAACCCGGCGCATTCCAGCGCGGCTGCGACATCAGTCGCTGCAAAGAAGCGGTGGGTCCGGTCCTCGCCCTGCTGTGACGCATTGTTTAACGCCAGGCGGTAGGAGTCCTTTAATTCAAAGAGGGTGCGTTGGCCGAAGAGTGCAAAGCAAAAAAGCCCTCCCGGCGCCAACACCCGCCACGCCTCCTTGAAAGCCAGTTCCAGGCTGGTCAGCCATTGGTAGGTCGATGTGGAAGTAACCAAGTCGAATACACCGTCAGCAAAGGGAAGTGACTCGGCATCGGCTGTGACGAGTTGCACACGTCCGCAGTCCTTGAAATTGGCCCGCGCCGTCAGACACATACCGAAAGCAAGGTCTGCTCCGACGGCCCGCAACTTCGGATATATCCTGTGTAAACCAGCCAGCAACCGGCCCGTGCCGGCACCGACATCGAGCACAAGTTGCGGTTCGCCCGCTTCCCGCTGCACCTCTTTGAGCACGTGTCCAACCACCCGTTTCTGTACCAGGGCATGGCTGTCGTAATCTTCCGCCTGCCGATGAAAGGCAGCCTTTACCCTTTTTCTGTCGATAGTTTCAGTCATATATTTCTTATATTGTATGCATGGAATGCATTTTGGTGAACGGTCTTATTTGAAAATACTCTGTGATTTTCTCTGTGTCTCCGTGGCTCTGTGGCCTAACTGCCGTTTTAAGGTTTAACGACAAAAAACCTATGATTTTAATCCGCTTTTTCTGCGTTAATCTGCGTCCGTTTGCTCTTTGCTTTTCTCCATTTCTGTGCATCATCGACAAATGTTTTCCTGGAACTCCCGCAGAATGCGGTTAAACTCAGCAGGCTTGGTCATGAACGGCGCATGGCCGCTCCCTTCGATGATCCGCAATGTGGACAGAGGAAGCCGTTCCGCCATGAAGCGTGAGGCGGCCGGCAGACAAATGTTGTCTCTGGCGCCATGGATAAGGAGCACCGGCCGGTCAACCAGGCCAAGTTGAGGTCGCAAGTCTGCATCGGCCAGGGTTTTAAGCGATTGTCTCGCCGGCTCCGGCCCAGGCGAGCGCCCCCCCATTAAGATCTCGTGGACGATCCGCTGGTACTGCTCCCGGTCCAGCTCTTCCTCGGCGAACATTCCACGGAAAAAATCACCCATGGTTTTCTGGTAGTCACGCTTGAGGCGAAGCCCCATTCCCTTCACCTCCACCGGCGGCAGCCCGAAGGGGTAATCCTCGGCAGCACTGAATTTTGGTGTTCCTGACACGAGCACCAGCCCGGCAAGTCGGGGACGGAGAGCGGGGAACGCCTGCAATACCACCTGCACCCCCATGGACCAGCCGACCAGAACGGCATCAGTCAAGTCAAGAGAGGTGAACAGCGCAACAACGTCATCGGCAAAATCATCGATAGCATATCCGTCCATCGGCGCAGTCGACTGTCCATGGCCGCGCAGGTCCATGGCAATAAACCGGCGGGAAGCTGCCAGTTCCTGCTGGAAACGCCACACCCGACCCGACATGGCCCAGCCGTGGATAAAGACCAGCGGACGGCCTTCACCGACATCTTCATAGTGGATGGTTACACCATCTCTTGATGCAAAATTCGGCATTATTCACATCCTGAAATTCGAATACACAGCCACAACCGTTAAATTACCCCCAGCTTCTCTCCTATTGCCGTGATTGCTGTGATCGCCTGATCCAGATCGTTCTCGCTGTGGGTCGCCATAAGTGTGCAGCGCAGCCGGCAACTCCCGGCAGGAACTGTCGGCGGCCTGATCCCCTGGACAAAGACCCCCTCTTCCAAAAGAAGCCGGGAAAACTCCATGGTTTGCTGCGCACCTCCGACATAGACAGGAACGATCTGGGTTTCGCTCCCCATGGTGTCAAAACCGACAGCCTGGAGTCCAGCCTTGAACCGTATTGTGTTTGCCGCTAACGCCAGCCTGAGTGCTGCACCTGACGGTGAATCCACCAGTTCGAAAGCGGCCTGGGATGCAGCCAGAACCGCCGGCGGCAGCGAGGTGGAAAATATGAAACTGCGCGCCCGGTTGACCAGGTAATCAATGATTTCCCTTGAGGCGGCGGCATAGGCGCCGAAAGAGCCTAAAGCCTTGCCAAGGGTCCCCATATGAATATCCACCTCCGCCATCACCCCGCACTGCTCGGCACTCCCCCGCCCACCGTCGCCAAGAACGCCTGTGCCGTGCGCATCATCAACCATAAGCAGGGCATCGAATTCCTTTTTCAGGGCAACCAGTTCCGAAAGCTTCGCCAGGTCTCCGTCCATGCTGAACACCCCATCGGTAACGATGAGACGCCTGCCGGAAGCAACCTCCGTATCCTCCAGCAATCGGCGCAGCACTGAAATATTGTTATGGGGATAGCGGACAAACCGCGCCCGGGAAAGGAGAGCACCGTCAACGATGCTGGCATGGTTGAGCCTGTCTGAAAAGATCACGTCTCCCCTGCCGGCGATGGCAGAAATGATGCCGGTATTGGCAGCATAGCCGGAATTGAAGACAAGCGCGGAGTTCGTCCCTTTGAATGCAGCAATACGCGCCTCCAGCGCTTCATGGAGTTCCATCGTGCCGGAAACAAGACGCGATGCGCCGCTGCCGACCCCATAACGCTCAACCGCCCTTATTGCAGCTTCCTTAAGCAGAGGATGGTCCGCAAGCCCGAGGTAGTTGTTGGAACAGAGCAGCAGTACCTCTCGGCCATCAAGTACAGCCCGTTTTGACTGATTCCCTTCCACCAACCGCATCGAGCGGAAAAGCCCTTCCATGCGCAAAGCAGCGAGTTCTTCGGCAAATGTCTGCACAAAAGCTCCTTTACCAGGATATGATATCCCTGCTTAAACCTTGTAGCACAGACACACCCGCTTCGTCAACCAGCCAGGCTGCATAGGTTAACAATCGATGGTTATGACGGAATAAGTTCGATCACGGTGACTTCCGGCGGGGAGAGAAAACGGATGGGGGGGCCCCAAGTGCCGGTACCCCGGCTTACATAGAGGGAAGAATATTGCGTCATTTGAGAATAACCGCTTTTGACCGGGTAGAAGAGATGGGTAACAAGATTGAACGGGAAAATCTGCCCTTTATGAACATGGCCTGAAAGCTGGAGGTCAAAAAGGCCGACGTTTCCATCCTCCACTGCAGGCCGATGCTTTAGGAATACATTAAATTTATCCCGAGAAAGCTTTGATAGAAGCGCTTTTTCATCTACATGGCCGGCAACGTTGCCCGAGCCCCCTGCAGGGTCATCAATCCCGGCAATATTAACTAAACCTGCGACAGTTGCCTGTTCACCACGGAGAATCTTGAATCCGGACCGTTCTGTAAACTCAAGAGCCTGCTTCAAACCGGCATAGAACTCATGATTACCTGTTACGGCGAATTTGCCGTATCGTGGCGTAACCCCCTTAAATAGCTCAGCAAGTCCTTTCAGTTCATTTATCTGCCCGTCGACCAGATCACCGGTGGAAACCAGAATATCCGGGTCGGCCGCCCGAACCGTGTCAAGAATCCGTATCAATCGTTCCTCACGGACAATCAACCCCAGGTGAACGTCTGAGATCTGAACGATGGTCAGCTTCTTGATTGTTTTTGGAATTTTCGGACTGGAAATAACTACACGTTCTGTCCTGATGTTCCTTGCCTCAAAATAGCCGTAGAAAGCGAACAGAATTCCACAGCCAAGAGGGACAAAAAACGCAGGCGTATTTGCCGAGGCAAGATAGGTAAAATCCTTACGCAGTATGTATCCTATGACTTGTAGAAGTATGTTGTAAAAATCGAGGACCAGCGCTGATGAAAAGAAGAGAAAGAGAATACCCATCCAGCAATAGCCTGTGTATGCCAAGAATCTGGCCAGAGACTCATATTTGTCCCTTTCAGCCAGTCGAACAAGCAGCGGCGCCAAAGCCAGAACAGAAAAAAAGAACGTAAGTATTGCAGCTGTCACAGTTCCAAACCCAACGGCTTGCCTGGCTTTAAAGAACGTGTAAACGTGAACGCTGCCGTAAACAATAAAAAATGTCAGAAAGAATAAACTCATTAAACACTTGATCCGATAATTGACGTCCTGGCTTAGATTCTGCAATACACTGTAACAGACTATTTTGAAAAGCCTACTATTATTGTCTTGCATGCACTGGAGCAGAGTAATTCTCGATATTCTCGATATTGGCAGCCGAAGAGAGATTGAGGACGCAAAAAGCCCCACCTCTCAAAAAAGAAGTGGGGCTTTTAAATTAAATCCCGGCGGCGACCTACTCTCCCACACAGCTACCCGTGCAGTACCATCGGCCCTGAGAGGCTTAACTTCCGTGTTCGGGATGGGAACGGGTGTGACCCTCTCGGCATAGCCACCGAGAAACTTGTCGCGCTTTGCGCGTGTTCTAGGTTCAAGGTTCTATGTTCAAGGTTTAAACCTAGAACGTAGAACGTTGAACCGACTTTATCTCGGCAATCGCATATTTGTTTGATTTGCAGTACGGTTTTTTGATTGATTTATATTGGGGGGTGGGTTACCACCCCCCTTTAAGTTATTTTTTATGGTCAAGCCTCACGGCCGATTAGTACTGGTCAGCTAAACACATTGCTGTGCTTACACACCCAGCCTATCAACGTTGTGGTCTACAACGGGCCTTTAGGGGATTGCTCCCAGGGATACCTAATCTTGAAGGAGGCTTCCCGCTTAGATGCTTTCAGCGGTTATCCTTTCCGTACGTAGCTACCCAGCGACTGCTCCTGGCGGAACAACTGGAACACTAGAGGTACGTCCATCCCGGTCCTCTCGTACTAAGGACAGCTCTTCTCAAGTATCCTACGCCCACGGTAGATAGGGACCAAACTGTCTCACGACGTTTTAAACCCAGCTCGCGTACCGCTTTAATTGGCGAACAGCCAAACCCTTGGGACCTACTTCAGCCCCAGGATGCGATGAGCCGACATCGAGGTGCCAAACCTCCCCGTCGATGTGAACTCTTGGGGGAGATCAGCCTGTTATCCCCGGCGTACCTTTTATCCGTTGAGCGACGGCCCTTCCATACAGAACCGCCGGATCACTAAGACCTACTTTCGTACCTGCTCGACTTGTTGGTCTCGCAGTCAAGCTCCCTTATGCCTTTACACTCTACGGCTGGTTTCCAATCAGCCTGAGGGAACCATCGCGCGCCTCCGTTACTCTTTGGGAGGCGACCGCCCCAGTCAAACTACCCACCAGACAGTGTCCCCGACCCGGATAACGGGCCTGGGTTAGACACCCAAAACAACCAGGGTGGTATTTCAAGGTTGACTCCACCGATACTGGCGTACCAGCTTCAAAGTCTCCCACCTATCCTACACAAGCTGTTTCGAATGTCACTGTCAAGCTGTAGTAAAGGTGCACGGGGTCTTTCCGTCTTACCGCGGGTACTCGGCATCTTCACCGAGAATTCAATTTCGCTGAGCCACTGGTTGAGACAGCGCGGAAATCGTTACGCCATTCGTGCAGGTCGGAACTTACCCGACAAGGAATTTCGCTACCTTAGGACCGTTATAGTTACGGCCGCCGTTTACCGGGGCTTCGGTTCAAAGCTTCGCCTTGCGGCTGACAAATCCCCTTAACCTTCCGGCACCGGGCAGGCGTCAGACCCTATACGTCGACTTTCGTCTTTGCAGAGTCCTGTGTTTTTAGTAAACAGTCGCTACCGCCATTTCTCTGCGACCCTCTTCGGCTTCACGTGCGAATCGCTACACCTGATGAGGGCATACCTTCTCCCGAAGTTACGGTATCATTTTGCCGAGTTCCTTAACCAGTGTTCTCTCAAGCACCTTAGGATTTTCTCCTCACCCACCTGAGTCGGTTTACGGTACGGTCACCTGCTGTCTGAAGCTTAGAGGCTTTTCTTGGAAGCATGGGATCAACGACTTTGTGAGCATACGCTCTCGTCATCACGCCTCAGCGTTAATGGGAAAAGGGATTTACCTCTCTTCCCCGCCTACACGCTTAAACCGGGACGTCCAGCACCCGGCTCGCCTACCCTTCTCCGTCCCCCCATCGCAACAACAGGTGGTAC